>NZ_JBQENJ010000004.1:0-588624 GCF_052044665.1 Chryseobacterium sp. 22532 | reverse complement strand
AAATCATTCGAGTGGGTAATGCAGAGAATCATTGGCCGGATTTTATTAAAAAAGGAAACTTAGTGGTAAGTTTCCTTGGAGATGATTTGTTATTATAACTGTCTTAATTTACAGCTTCATCGTTGTCTGATGGATATTTTGTGGTATAGTTTGGCCCACTTCCTTTCACTTTTTTAGGATCTTTAACTTGCTTTTCTAAGAATGATGCAAAAAAAGGTTTCTTTTTTGGATTTTTGTCTTTCATAATGTTTTTGTTTAATTTAATATGATTGAGTTGTTATAACTGTATTAATTTACAAGCTTCATCATTGGTGTTCTTTAGTAACAAATCTAATAATAAAATCATTATATAAAAATAATCAGCATTGATAATGATACTCGAATTCCGAATTTTAATATTTTTTGTTTAACTCGAAATGGAAAAATCTCTTAAAACAAATTTTACTAACCGAGGAACTTTTCATAGCCAAACGGACTTTCGAAGGAAGAACTTCTATAGCCATCAAACTATTCTGACATTCTTATCCTGCATGGTCTAATTTACAAAAAAATTGATATAAAATCTGTATTTCCCAGAAAACATTTTGAGATCAGACATAATCAAGACCATGCTATGCTCATAGAAAGGATTAAAAACTATTACAACATTGATTACATCACTTTTTTAGTAAAATTAATGAAATTCCGAATTTTATCATCTGTTTATGTTTTGTTTATCAGTTACTTATGAGTGATCGCGTTTGCTGCTCTATTTTTTCCATAGAAGAAAAGATATCTTTGTAATCTTATATATCCTAAACAGTTTTAGTTATGGGAAATAATTCTCCGGCTCGTGTTTAGAGACCTATAGTTCTCATACAGGAATTGCTGATTTGCCATATAAGATGTCATAAATATATAAGCAAAACACAGATTTATAAATAAACACAAATGATGACTAAAATGCTAAACAATTTAGTCTATTCGTACTAAAGAAAAGCAATGAATTTCAAAGAAATACATATCGGAGCTCTCATCAAACAGCGCGTTGCAGAACATGATATAGAGATCCCCCGTATCTGCAACTTTTTTAAATGTACTGAAGATGAGATGGAGGAAATGCTGGTACAGGAGAATCTTTCAACAGATTTAGTTTTAAAATGGTGCAAATTATTGGAATACGATTTCTTTAGAATCTATTCTCATCATTTAATGCTATACTCTTCGCCCTCAACAATCAAGGGGGAAGACTCTGGTAAAGAGAAATCATCACTGCCTGAATTTCGGAAAAATATTTATACCAAAGAAATTATTGAATTTATTCTAGAGCTCATTAAAACCGGGAAAAAAAGTAAATATCAAATTGTAAATGAGTACAAAATTCCTAAAACTACGTTATATAGATGGATAGAAAAGTACATGAAAGAATAAGGCCGGATTATAAAAGAATATACTCAGACCTTATAGAATTAAAGCACCCCGAAAAAAAGGAAAAATGTAAAACAATATTATCTAAAGAACAGCTATCCAGCATCGACATTATTAGAATTAATATTATTATTTTCGGGAATAATGCGAAAAAAATTTCCCTCAATCAGAGACACCGTTCGTATGATAATGAAACGGTACAAAAGATTCTTGATTATCAAAAGGATAACAATTTGAGTAACAGCGAGGTAGCCAGCCATTTTAATATCAGCAGAAATACCATTAGAAAATGGAGAAAAAATACGGTTTGAAATATCTGAAAGCGAATGATTATTCAGAAGAGAGTAGAGTAAATTATGAATTTATTGTTTTTATAAATTGGAACAGATTACCCCCTCTCAGTATTTATTATCATATTTTAAACCTTTAATAGCCCCCTAAATCCTCTTGCCGCATAATAGGAATCTGCGCCATTATGGTATATAAAAACCGTATTGTAACGGCGGTCACCGAAAATGGCTCCTCCCAATTCCCGGATATTTGCCGGAGTTTTTATCCAGCTGGAAGTTTTCAGATCAAAATTTCCGAGTTCCTGAAGCTGGCGATATTGTGCTTCTGTTAATAATTCGATGCCCATTTCGGAAGCCTTGTCAATAGCATTACTGTCAGGTTTGTTGGCTTTACGGGCCTCCCAGGCCTGGTAATCGTAGCAGAAACTTCTGCGTTTCGGGCTTTCCGGAGAACAGTCGAAAAAGATATATTCGTCTGTTTTTTTGTCGTAGGCTACCACGTCGGGTTCTCCTTCCGTTTCTTCCATTTCGTTCAATGACCAGAGTTTTTCCGGGGCTGCTTCCAGTTTTTCCTGAATCTTTTCCCAGCTCAGGTCTTTATGACGGTTCATATTTTTCTCAAAACGGGTTTTCAATACCTTTAAAAGCCCTGTGCTCTGTTCGGCTGTCAGTTTCTTTTTGCTCATATCAGTTTTTTTATTTAATGTTTGATTTTAACTGTCTAGTTCTTATCGATCATTTTATACATGCTCAGAAGGATTTATTACAGCTGTTTTTCTGTCTGAAGGCCTGAAATACCATGAAATAATAACTAAAATCAGCAATAACAGAGCCGGAAAAGTTCTTCCAAAAGTATCCCCCACAATGATATGGGAAATAAGTGCTCCGGACATTACAAAGAAAAATCCTGCATAAGCCCACTCTTTAAGCAGCGGACGTTTTGGGATCAGTACAGCAACAACGCCCAGGAGTTTCCAGACCCCGATAATGGTCATCAGATAGGCAGGGTAGCCTAGATTCGTGAAGTTTGCAAGTTCATCCTTATTTTTCATAAGCTGAACAATGGCTGTGGATACCATCCCCAATGCCATCCAGATCGTGAAGATCCAGTAGATAATCCTGTTTCTTTTTTGAGATTTGTTCTGTGTTTCCATAAATAGTTTTTTTGAAGTTAATCGTTTATGCCTTTTCCTGTAAGGATGTGTGGAATATATTTTTCAATCCTGGCTTCTCTTGTTGCAGATTGTTTGGCAGAAGAGAAATGGAGCAGGTAAGCTCTCTGCCGTCCGGGAGTAAGGGCTTCAAAAGCTTCTTTGAGTTCCGGACTTTTATCCAGTTTATTTTGAAATTCTTCAGGCATTTCAAACTCCCTGGTTTTCTTCATAGGAACTTTTATACCGGATTTTTCTATTTCTACAGCTTCATACACATACGTTCTGATTACTTTTTCCAAATCAGTGATTTCTTTAAGGTCAGTAAAGCGGATCTGTCGTGCCGCCTGTACATTTTCTGTCTGCTGAATCAGGATATTCTGAGTGTCACTCAGTAAGGAACCTTTGAAAAAGAGTAGGGCACAGTATTCCTTAAACCCATGGATCAGAACAATATTTCTGCCTTGGTAGGTGTAGCAGGGACAGCCCCATTTCAAATCTTCTTCCAATCCTGTATCGAGAATAATTGTTCTTAATTTTTCAAATTCTTTTTGCCATTGTCCGGCCTTGTCAAAGAAAAAATCAACTTTTGGATTCATAGTGGTGATAGTTTGGAGTTTGTGAGTATTAGAGTTGGAGAGTATATCAATTTTTAACCTTTTTAGTAACTGAAATCTAGTATCTAGCTTCTAAAATATTCCTGAAGTCGGTTATGAGCCATATTAAGCCCCTGTGCAAAAGGCAGTTTCAGCATCTGGTCTCTGAAATCAACAGATTTGTAAATGGTATGAATGGTAATTTTGCTGGTACTGTCTGCTAGTTTTTCAAATTCTAAAAATTCGATCTGAACAGGGAAGGGCGTATTTTCCATCTGGAAAGTCCTTGTGATCTTGCAGCCGGGAACAAACTCATGGATGGTTCCGTTGGCGCTAAAAACCACATCGCCCTGAGGGTTGGAAGTCTGAAACTGATAGCCTCCATGCGGTTTGTTTTCCATTTTAAGGACTTTGGTGCCCATCCATTGTTCAAAAATTTCCGGTTCGGTGTAGGCTTTGAAAAGAAGCTCAACCGGGAGATCAAATTCCCTGATGATGAATATTTCCTGCTTGCCGTCTTCGGCGTGAATTTTTGTTTTTAATTCCATGATTTTGAGTGTTTTAGAGTATTAGAGTGGGAGAGTTTTGGGTAGGAGCGGAAATATTATTCATTGCCCATTACTCATTACTTATTTTTTTCTGATAGGCTTTCATTACACTTTCCAGCTTATTGAATCTGTCGTCCCACATCTGGCGGAAAGGTTCTATAAAATCGGCTATTTCTTTCATTTTATTGGGATTTAGGTGATAGATAATTTCACGGCCGTTCTGTTCAGATCTCAGCAATTCGCATTCGGTAAGGATCTGAAGATGTTTGGAAACGGTAGGTCTTGCAGTGTCAAAATTGGAAGCGATAGCGCCGGCGGTCATAGATTGCGCGGCCACCAACATTAGGATAGATCTTCTGGTAGGGTCGGCTATCGCCTGGAATACATCTCTTCTTAAATTCATTGTGTAGTTATTTGACTACAAATTTAAATGAAGTTATTTGACTACGCAAGTTTTTTTTGTGAAAATTGTAATTAATATTGAAATAAAAGGGTTTAACGATAAATAATTGTTTCATATTTCCTGTAGATCTTAACGATTAAAACAGATTGAATGTATAAAAATCTGCAACATCTGCCTGATCTGTGAGAAATATTAACTTAATTTATTCTACATATGAAATACATTAAATTTATGCCCGTCAGGATCTGCGAAGACAAAACCATAATAATGGTCTCCGAAGCTTTCAGGTTCCGAAATGATAGTACCGCCGGCTTTCACGACTTCCTGGGTCCACAGATTTGTCTGTTCTATGCTTTCTGCAGAAAGAGTGAATATAATTTCATTGGGGCTCTGAGAGTCACCAAATTTTACATTTTTTAGATTGGCTTCCAGTATTTCTTTTAAGAAAAAATGAATGATCAACTCATTTTCCCCGAAAAAAAAGCTGACCAGCTCATTGGAAGAATTAGGATTATTAGGCCTGAATCCGAGTTCTGTATAGAATTTTTGGGTACGCTCAAGGTTGCTCACTCCAAGATTGGCCCAGATCATTTTAGGTTTCATATTATTTTATTTTTTGGTTAGAATAAAGGTATTGCTTTTTGGAGTAACTGAAATTGCCATGGGACAAGATTTTGTATTTATGATCCAATTTAACATAATATATTGATGCCAGTAAGTCAACCAGTAAATACAGTGAGCGGAATGTTTATAAAGAAAATTCAATGATTCAGGAGCAAATACAAAGACAAGACGGTAAGCGTTGAAAAATCTTTGTTGAGCTGACAGAGCATAAGCATCTTTATGACAGAAAAAATTATGGAGAACTTGTTATGACCACGAGCTTGCCGTAATTATTTTTTCAAGATCAGAAATAATTTAAACGGTTTATAGAGAATAAAAATCTAACAATGTACATCAGAGACAATAAGTTTATTGGGTTAGATTGAAAAAGAAAAGTTTTTGAATAAAGAAGAGTTCTCAGAATCCGTTAAAGAATGTCTGACAGAAAAGTTTTGAAAATAGAAGAATCTGAAGAGGTTTATACTCCTGTCCTGTTATTTATTATTTGTCCTATAATTTATATTATGTTAAATTGTATGTGATGCCCATTTTGTAAGAACACGATCTGAAGGTCTGTCCTTTTTATCAGATTTTTGTATTTTAACCCAGACAGACAATCTCTATAATTATCTTCTTTAACGTTTTTTGAGATTAATTTAGCTGAAATTTTCTATATCAGCAGCTCCTTGAATTCTTTTTATAATCAACGTTCTTAGCCGATCCTCATGTTGATCCGCCCATTGACCTAAAATACCTATTACAGGAATCAAACTTTTACCAAACTCAGTTAAACTATACTCTACTTTTGGAGGTACGACCGGATAAATTTTCTTTGTAACCAATTCGTGGTCTTCCAATTCCTTTAACTGAATGTTTAAAACCCGTCGTGTTGCATCCGGTATCTTACGCTGCAATTCACTTGGTCTTTTATGTCCCTGATCAATGAACCAAAGCAAACGTATTTTCCATTTACCATAAAGTACTTCACCGATCAGATCAAGACCGCAATTTAAGTTCGGTATTATTTTTCTCTCATACATATTGCAAAATTAAACGTATGTTCCGATTAGTGCAATAGGGGAATAATTTATCCCTATATGAATCGTAATTCCGTACTTGTGCAAACTGTTTTTATACCCCAATTTTGTCCTATAAACAATTCTTAAAAATGGAACAATTTAATTTCAACAATGAGTTATCAGGCAAGATTGCATTGGTAACAGGAGGTACAAAAGGAGCAGGAAAAGCAATTGCAGAAAGGTTGCTACAAGCTGGCGCAACAGTTATCATTTCTGCTAGAAATGCACCTGAAAAAGAAAACAGCAATCTGCATTTTATTGCCTCCGATCTGAGCAAGGCAGAAGGAACACAAAAAGTAATCAGCGAAGTATTGTCTACTTATGGAAGGCTGGATATTCTTGTAAATAACCTTGGGGGATCATCTACGCCTGCAGGCGGTTTTGCTGCACTAACAGATGATGACTGGGAATTAACCCTACAAGCTAATTTGCTTGCTCCTGTTCGACTGGACAGAGGTTTTTTACCACAAATGATCGATAGGAAAAGTGGTGTTATCATTCACATCGCTTCCATCCAGGGTAAACTCCCTTTGTACGATTCAACTTTGCCTTATGCAGCTGCAAAAGCAGCTTTGAGAAACTATAGTAAAAGTTTATCAAACGAAGTTACCCCTAAAGGTGTTCGAGTTCTGACTGTTTCGCCAGGCTGGATCAATACGACAGCATCTGAAGCCTGGCTGGGCGAAATTGCAAGAAACGCAAACAGTACTGTAGAAGAAGCGCAACAAAGTGTAATAGATGCATTAGGTGGAATACCTTTCGGTAGACCTGCCGAACCAAAAGAAGTAGCTGAATTAGTTAGTTTTCTTGTATCACCAAGAGCCGGCTATTTATCAGGAACTGAATTCGTAATCGATGGTGGCACAGTACCAACAATTTAATAATCTTAAAAAAAAGAAAATATGAATTTACCAAAAGTAATCACAGAATTAGTAAAAGCTCAGAACGATTTTAATAGCGTTGCCTACGCAAATTGTTTTTCTGATACAGCTGTTGTTTTTGATGAAGGAAAAACACACAATGGAAGAAAAGAAATAGAGCATTGGATCGCAGATTCCAACGAGCGTTATAAATCGGTTATGACGCCTGTCAGTTATGAAGAAAATGGCAGTTCAAGTGTCTTATCTGCAGAGTGTTCAGGTACATTTCCTGGGAGTCCAATTATATTAAAATTTCATTTCGAAATTGTTGACGGACAAATACAACGTTTGAAAGTAACTGATTAAAAAACGGCTAAACTTAGCCGTTTTTTTGAATAACGGGCAAACCATTCTCGGAAGTAATTTTTATTGTTTTTGAGATTTCAAATATTTGAATTTATAAAATACTCCAATACTTTTTAAACCTGATATTTTTACAGAATTTTTTTCGACAAATATGAACATCAAAAAATGAACAGAAATGAAATTATTAAAAAACCACCCGATTGAATTGAGAGGTTTTGAATTTTTACTTTTTATAATGACCTGGTGCATAATTCTTTGCTGATTTAGCGCCGGTTACTTTTTTAACCTGTCCCGGTGGAAGGCCATGATTTCCATTAGGCTTTAATCTGGGAGCACAAGAAGCTACAAATAATCCAACTAATACAGCTGCTCCAATTCTTTTAATTATTTTCATCATATTTTTTGAGTTATAATATAAAAACCGTGCCAATTAAATTTTAAATATAAATCACTATATTGTATTGCTTATTATATAAAAAAATCCATTTAATTTTTGTATATTTACGGAAATGTCTATTAATACTTTATAAAATAAGTTGTAAACATTCATAATTTTTAAATAATATAAAATGAGTAATGTTTGCCCTGAAGAGAGTAATGGACATAGTATCGGTAATATTCCGATGAAATCCATCAATATTGCGTACTTAATCTTAGTACATCGTTTACCAGGCCAATTCAAGCGACTTTTTAAAGCTCTTTACGATCCTTCCAACTTTTATCTTATTCATATCGACAAGAAAGCCAATCAGGAGATTGGCGAAGAAGTCAGTGTCTTTTTACAGAAATACCCGAATGTACACATTCTTAAAAGTAAGAATGTTGTTTGGGGTGGCTACAGCATGGTTCAGGCAGAGCTGGACGGAATGAAATATCTGTTGGACATGGAGATGAAGTGGGACTACTTTATTAACTTAAGCGGCCAGGATTATCCTTTGAAATCACAGAAAATTATTAAAGAATTTCTGTCAAAAAACAATGGGAAGAGCTATATAAAAATTGCGGATCAGAAGAAAAGCAGGCCAGAAACGATGAACCGGATTGAAAATTACTTCGAAGAATCAGAAGATAAAATTTCAGAGGAAACCTATAAAAGAGATTTTATGAAAGGTGTCATTCCCTATATTGGCGGACAATGGATGATCCTCACCCGAAACTGCTGTGAATTTATCTGCAACAGCTCGGAAGTGAAAAGGTTTGAAGACTATTATCTGAATACCTTAATTGCAGATGAGTCTTTCTTCCAGACCGTGTTGATGAATACCTCTTTTGACGGTATTTTGGTAGATGATGATAAAAGAGCAATTATCTGGATTCCTGATGGTGATATTAAATTGAGGCCAAAAACTTTCACTGAAACAGATTTAGATTTTTTGCAAACAGGGAACCATCTTTTTGCAAGGAAATTTGATGATAATGTGGATAGTAAAATCATAGGATGCATTAAAGATCGGTATGATAAGCCTTTTGAAACGTTCATAAAAGTAAGTGATATAAAAAGTATTGCCAAAAATTTAAATCACCTCAATTAAAACTGAACTGAAAATCTCAAAAAAATTTCACAATCTCAAAGATACCCTGGCTGATTAAGCCAGGTTTTTTATTTGTAAAAACGGACTTTACCTTTTTTGTTTTTATGATGATAATTTTAACAAATGGCTTGATTTTAGATTGCGATAACTAATTATTGTTATCAGTTCATAATGATAACATATCAAAATTATGGATCTATGGAAAGGTTTAAAAAAATAATTTTGAAAATTCTAAAATGGACAGGAATTTCAATAACTGTCATTTTGTTTTTGATGTTTATTATTCCCATACTGTTTCCGGGAACAATTTCTCATCAGGTAAAAATATTTGCCAATAAACATCTTGCGGGAAAGCTCGACTATAAAAAGACTCATCTTACTTTTTTCCGGCACTTCCCTTCCCTTACGGTTTCAGTGGATAATCTTGTTTTACAGGGTTCAAAACCTTTTCAAAATGACACCTTACTGACGGCGAAAGAAGTTGCAGTAGGAATTAATCTTAAAAATCTGATTTTCAACCGTGAAGTAAAAATTGATGAAATATATGTAACCGATGCCAATGCCCATGTTTTTGTGAACAGTAAAGGAGAGGCCAACTACAACGTATACATTTCCAAAACTTCCGAAAAGTCCAAAGATACTACAGAAACAGGAGCATCCATAAAGCTGGATCTGATTAAATTCAGAAACTGGAATATCAAATATAATGATCATTCCGCAAGAGTTCTGGTTGATGCCAAAGGTCTTAACTACACCGGAAAAGGCGGCTTAAGTGAAGATATTTTCGATCTTGAGACTAATCTTGATATTGATAAAGTGGATTTTAGCCTGAACAGGATCTATTATGCCAAACAAAAAACCTTACATGCCGATCTGATTACAAGAATTAATACCAATGCCTTAACTTTTGTTCTGAAGAAAAATGAATTAAGGATTAATGATCTTCCTTTAAAATTCATTGGTTTTATTAGTATTCTCAGGGATGGCTACAATATGGATATCAATGCCGCTTCGGAAAAAACTACAATCCGGGAAATGATTTCCGTATTGCCGCCACAATATCTCGACTGGGCAAAAGGTACCCAAATTGAAGGGAACAGTGATCTGTATTTCCATATAAAAGGAAGGTTCAGTGAGCCTAAAAACATCAAGCCAAGACTCAAAGTACGTCTTTTGGTTAAAAACGGTTTTGTCTCCAACGGAAAAGCACCCGTTCCTATGAACCACCTGAATATGGATCTGAATATAGATCTCCCGTCATTAGATACCAATCAGCTTGTTGTCGACCTAAAAAAACTAAACTTTGATCTCGGTCCGAACAATAATTTCCGTGCTTTCGTGAAAACCAAAGGCCTGAATGAAATGCAGGTAGATGCTGATATAAAAGGTGCTGTAGATCTTCAGACACTTGATCAGGCTTTAGGTTTGAAAGATATTGACATCCGTGGACTTATGGATACCAATATCAAGGCCAATGGTATTTTTAGTATGGACAAAAAGTTATTCCCGAAAACCGACGGTTATCTTCATCTCAAAAATGGTCTGGTGAAAACAAAATACTACCCCAACCCTATTCAGAATATCAATTTGGTAGCCAATATTGTCAATACAGACGGTACTTTCAGAAGCCTTGGTGTCAAGCTGGATCCTTTCAGCTTTGATTTTGAAGGCAATCCAGTTTTCGTCAATGCTGATCTGCGGGATTTTGAAGACCTGCTGTATAAAGTGCGGGCAAAAGGAGTCCTGAATGTCGGAAGAATCTATAAAGTTTTTGCCAAAGAAGGATTTGATGTCAGCGGTCTCATTATGGCAGATCTTTCGCTTAATGGCCGCCAAAGCTATGCTACAAAAGGTCAGTACAGCAAGCTGGACAACAAAGGAACTCTGATTTTAAAGAATATTAAAGCAACTACAGAATATCTTCCAAAATCATTTTTTATCAGAGAAGGAAACTTCCGGTTTGAGAATGAAAAAATGTGGTTCAGAAAATTCCTGGCCACTTATGGAAAATCCGATTTTGCCTTAAATGGTTATCTTTTGAATACCATCAACTATTTTATTGAAAGAAAAGGAACCCTTCACGGAAAATTTGGCTTAAACTCCAATTATATCCTGATTGATGAGTTTATGGCGCTTAAAAACGGGGATAATACCGATAAGTCTATAGAAGTAGAATATGCCAAAGTAGAAAATCCGGGAAGCAGCGGTGTTGTCATTATTCCGAAAAATCTTGATGTTTCCCTGGAAGCCAATGCTAGAAAAGTTGAATTCAAAGGATTGGCATTTCATCATCTTAAAGGAAATGCTTCTGTCAATACAGGCCAGGTTTATCTTAAAAACACATCATTCGACATCATCGGAAGCCGTATGAACATTGATGCCCGTTACCAGGATGAGTCTCCCCTGACGGCTAATTACGATATCTCCCTTAAAGTTCAGGACTTTGATGTTCAGCGTGCTTATAAAGAAATTGAGATGGTGCGTGAAATGGCCACAGCTGCCAGGAATGTTAAAGGAATCGTGTCGCTTGACTATAAATTGAAAGGAGATTTTGATAAAAATATGAAACCTATTTATCCGTCACTGGAAGGCGGTGGAATTGTTAATCTCCGTGATGTAGAAGTGAAAAATTTAAAAATGCTCTCTGCTGTTGGTGATAACATAGGTGCACAGGCTTTTGATAATCCTGATATGAAAGGAGTAAATATTGAATCCCATATCAAAAACAACCTGATCCACGTGGATAAATTTACATTTAAAGTTTCCGTGCTGAGGCCTTCCATAAGCGGAACAACAAGCTTCAATGGACTACTGGATCTCAGAATAAGAGTTGGGCTGCCACCGGGCGGATGGATTGGTTTTCCTGTCGTTGTGACGGGAACCCATGCCCAGCCGAAAATTAAGATCTTCAGTAAAACTGGACAGGGAATTATTGATGCCCTGTACAATAAAAAATCCAATAAAGTGATCCGTGAAGAAAGACGTGCCGAGAAAAAGACAAGACGTCAGCAACGCAAAGAAAAACAGGCTCAGGAACAAAAAGCGAAAAATGCGGAAAAGCAGATCAACACTGATCTTAAGGAAAAATAACTAATAAATACGAACAAGAAAAAAAACAAGTTGATTCCATGGGATTTATAAGTTTTGTACTGCAAAAACAAGTGCTTTTTTAATCGGAATTTGTACTTTTGTTGATATATTTTGTATCAATGTCGATTTTTTCAAACAATATTCGCTTTTTGAGGGATAAAAGAGAGCTCTCCCAACAATCTGTGGCCAATGAACTGGCCATTTCCCGTGTACGGTATTCCAAATATGAAAACGGAGTTTCTGAACCGCCTATCGGGCTTCTGATAAAAATATCTAAATATTTTCACGTCAGCATTGATCTTCTGGTCTCTGTAGATATCAGTAAATATCCGGTTGAAGATATGCTAAAACTTCCGGATAACAGAATTGTCCTTCCGGTGGCTGTAGATGATTTGGGTAATGATACCATTGAAATTATTCCGCAGAAAGCATCAATGGGATACCTTGAAGGTTACAGTGACGTAGGTTATATTGAAAGCCTGCAGAGAATTGCCCTACCCTTCCTAACTAATGGCAAATACAGAGCTTTTCCTGCAGATGGAGATTCAATGCCACCTTTTAGGAACGGATCTTATATCGTAGGGAAATATGTAGAGGGAATTGATGAGCTGAAACCGGGAAAAACTTATGTTTTTATCACTCTAAATGATGGAATTACCTATAAACGTTTCAAGGAAAAAAAAGGAAATACTATCTGTGTAAGTGCCGATAATTCATTTTATGAACCTTATGATATCCCTTTTGAAGAAATTGTAGAAATCTGGCAGTACGCATCAGGGATTTTTCCTGAAGACTTCGAGCCCGGTGACTATGATAATTATAATTTTAAAGAAATGTTCCGGGAACTGAAGCAGGATATCAAACAGCTGGACCAAAAAGTTTCCGGACGCCGGAAACCTAAATAAAGCTGATATAAACAGTGAAATGGATCAGTTAAGCTTATTTAATTCAGATGAATATTTCCGGTTCCCGAAAGAATTGCTCGAGTACACCGAACACTTCTTACCGGAAGATGAAGCCTCAGAACTTGAGGAGCTTCTGCTTCGTGCAGCTCCGTGGAAGCAGAGAACCCAGAAAATGTATGATAAAATGGTTCTGACCCCGAGGCTGACAGCATGGTATGGAGATGAAAGCAGGACCTATCAGTTGGGTGGCAACTCTTTTAACGTCAATCCATGGCTCCCTGAATTATTATCCTTAAAACAACAGATAGAAAAATCATCCGGTTACAAGTTTAATTCTGTACTGCTGAATTTATACCGTGACGGAAACGATTCAGTAGCCTGGCATCGTGACAAAGAAAGCGAGCTGGGGAACCGGCCAGTCATTGCTTCCGTAAGTCTTGGTCAGATAAGGAATTTTGATTTCCGCAAAGCAGATGACCATCGGAATAAATACAGCTTGCCGCTTCAGCACGGATCTCTGCTGATTATGAAAGGAGATCTGCAGGTTAACTGGGAGCACCGTATTGCCAAATCTGCAAAACCCATGAAGCCACGGATCAACCTAACCTTCCGCCTGGTTCATGAAATGTAGGCAATAATATTTATTTTTCCAATTGAATCCATACAGGCGCATGATCGCTGCTTTTCGTCCAGCCACGGACATGACTGTCGACACCGCCGGATCTTAAGTCTGAATGAAGATATGGACTTAAAAGAATATGATCCAGCCTTATACCTGCATTACGGTCGTATGCCTTATACAGATAATCCCAGAAAGTGTAAACAGTATCATCCGGATATAGCGTACGGATGGAATCAAGCCAGCCTTTATTTAGCAGATCTTTGTAGGCCTTTCTGACTTCTGTCCTGAATAATGCATCATTTTCCCAGCGTTCAGGTTTATAAACGTCCCGGGGTTCAGGAATAATATTAAAATCACCGATAAGTATTGCAGGCAGTTCCATTTTGATGAGCTCATTAGTTCGTTTTTTAAAACGTTTGAGCCAGTCTAGTTTATAATCAAATTTTGGGCCCGGATAAGGATTTCCGTTGGGAAGGTATAGGCAGCATATCACCATCTGGTCAATAATAGCTTCAATATAACGGCTTTGCACGTCTTCAGAATTTCCGGGCAGGACTCTCTGAACTTCTGTGATCTCCAGATCTTTGGCAAGTATGGCTACTCCATTCCAGCTTTTCTGTCCGTTCCATATGGCCTCATATCCTGCTGCATTAATCTCTTTTAAAGGAAAACGTTCCTGGGGTGCTTTTAGTTCCTGAAGACAGACAATATCCGGACTGGCTTCTTTCAGCCATTGCAGCAAGACCGGTAAACGGCCATTGATTCCGTTTACATTATATGTTGCTATTTTCATAGTTTGAGATGATTTAGAAACTATTTACCTGTTTTAGAAGGCAATAATTATTCCATCAAATGGAATGTTGTATATTAAAAATAAAATTCGGAATTATATTGGCATAATTTATTCATTACAATAAAAATAAAACATTATCCCATGTTAAATAAAAATTTTACAAAAGCAGAATTCATATTGAATAATGAAAATCAGTATCAGTTAGAATTTACCATTCAGGAAATTGGTCAAGGATCGAACCTTATCGTTGAAAGGAAAAATGAAAATGGAGAATATGAAACAGTTCAGGCTATGATTACCAGGCTGAATGACCGTATCTTTATAAAATGGAGCGAGCCATTCGACGGCAGACTTATTTTTGAAAAATAAAAACAAGTTTATGAAATACAGTGAAGCCTTAGAATATAAAAAAGAAGCTTTAAAAAAAGCCGATCAATCTGTACTCGAGAATTTTCATATCATTATTGCACCTGCCGATACCGGAGAAAGCGCAAAATATATAGAAGATTTTTCGAAAAATCCTGATCATTTTAATGACAGCAGCTGTAAAAAATACTGTTCGAATGATGAGTACGAAGTGATGAGCTTCAAAAAGGAAACGGAAAATTAAGAGCCTCTTCCCTATTGGATTATTAAAAAATTCCGTATTCGTAAACTTTTATGATCTGCCACATACATACCCGAAAATGCAGGCTGGTCCCATAATTGTAGATATTGTACCATCGAATAATTAATCACTAAAATATATTATTATGGAAACTAAAAAAACAACAAGAAAAACAGCCTCGAAAACTGCAGCAAAAAAAACAGGAAAAACGCCTGCTAAAAAAGATGCAGCCAAACAGCTGAAAGATTTGTTTGAAGATTCACTGAAAGACATTTACTGGGCAGAAAAAGCTCTCGTAAAAGCTCTGCCTAAGATGCATAAAAATGCCACAGACAAAAAACTGAAAACGGCTATTGAACAGCATCTTAACGAGACAGAAATTCATGTAAAAAGACTGGAAGAATGTTTTGCTGCTCTCGGCAAAAAAGCCCAGGCTAAAAAATGTGATGCCATGCAGGGATTATTAGATGAAGGTAAAAGCATCATGGAAGAAACTGAGGCTGGAGCTGTAAGAGATGCAGGGATAATTGCCGCTGCACAGAAAGTGGAACATTATGAAATTGCGACTTATGGGTCACTAGCTGCCTATGCCAAAGTTCTTAAAGAAAAAGTATGCTTAAAAAACCTATTAGCGACTCTTAACGAAGAAAAAAAATGTGATGAGCTGCTCACTAAAATAGCAGATACTGCCATTAATACTAAGGCAATATAAAAACTCAATTCAATATATTTAAAGAGACCTTCAAGAGGTCTCTTTTTTATATTTATTGATTCAGGCTATTATTTTTAATTCTTTCATGACAGAAATTCACCACTTAATCAGCTTATAAAATCCAGCAGACGTTTTCTTGTGATCACTTGGTTTTCTTTATAGAATTCTTCTTTATCTAAACGTGCCAGTGATGCTGTAGATTGAGAGGAAAGCCATTCCACAAATAAATCCCGGGTTTCAAAGATTCTTGGGACATTGAAATCACTATCATATATTTCTCCGTATATAAACTTTTGATCTTCATTTACTTTCATACCCATTCCGCAATAATCCCTATGACTGTAACCTAAAACCGAACCGGTCTGCAATTTATCGGCGACAAGATTGGCCAATCTTTCTCCAAACGCAGCGGTGTCTGGGTCCGGTTTTTCTGAAAAATGGTAATTGTCCATAAGTTTAAATTATTTTAATCAATAATCTTCTAAGTTAAATCATTCATCTTTGAAATTAATAAATTTAGATGATAATTTTTTATATCCATTCTGTTTTTAAGTCTATCGCTATAACAAAAATTAATATCAGTTGTTTAACTTTGCTTCATCTTAAAACTGCAAGTAAATAAACAGATTTGAAGCTGCCACTTTCTTATTATTTAAATCAGGATGTTATTTTCCTGGCTAAGGATCTTTTGGGAAAAGTACTTTTCACAGAAATAAATGGGGACATCACTGCGGGGATCATTGTAGAAACCGAGGCCTATTTTGGTGTCATAGATAAAGCTTCCCATGCTTACGGTGGCCGACGCACCGGACGTACCGAAACATTATATACCCAAGGTGGTGTTTCCTATGTTTATTTATGTTATGGAATCCATCATCTCTTTAATGTTGTAAGCTCCGTTGAAGACGAACCCCATGCAATATTGGTAAGGGCTGTGGAACCATTAATAGGTAAAGGAATCATGGAAATCAGGCGGAATATGCCGGCTTATAAAACTGCTATTTCATCAGGACCTGGTTCAGCAGCTAAGGCTTTGGGTATTGACCGCTCTTTTAACAAAAAGGATTTAACCGAAAATGAAATATGGATCGAAGACCACGGAATTAAATATTCTCCGGACGAGATCGTTTCAGGACCTAGGATTGGAGTTGCCTACGCTCAGGAAGATGCACTGCTGCCATGGCGTTTTTATGTCAGGGGCAACAAATATGTAAGCAAACCAAGATCCTGAGAACTGTTGTTAAAAATGTTAGTATCAATAAAAATGTCTGTTCGTGATATTTATATCTGTGCAGCTTTTAACATTAGGTAATGCAGATCTGTATTTTTAATAAAAGGTGGCAGAAGTTCTTTCCCCGGGCCATAAACCGCAACTTCTACATAATCTCCGGAATGGTCCATACTGATCCATCCGACAGAATTATGCTTTCTCTGAATTTCTGAATAAGCTTTAAAAGGTAATTTTTTATAATTGTAAAGCCCAGCTTCCTGCTTTTCAAGCCCCGAATAAAAACCGAGTAAATGTTTGGCCTCATCATCAGCAAGACGTATTTTGTTGGTCTCATAGATCCAGTCTTTCATTTGCTGAAGATTAAAATCCGGGTGAATAGCATTCAGAATATATTCATTAGTGTATCGATAATCGGAGATGCTGTTGAAATTTTTGGTGGCATCCGGTCCGTAAATTGTTCCCGGATTAGCATTTCCATGATCTGTTGTGATGATCACCAATGTATTTTGATCTTTCTCTGCAAAATCCATTACGGTTTTTATAGCTTCATCAAAAGCAATCTGATCATGAATTAAAGCAGAAATATCATTAGCATGTGCTGCCCAGTCAACTTTTCCGCCTTCGATCTGTAAGACGAAACCTTCCTGATGATCTTTCATCTGATGAATAGCAGTTTGAGCTAGTTCAGCAAGAGAAGGCATCTGCTGCAGCTCAGGAATATTCGCCCTGTCGATGGAATATGGCAAAGCGCCGGAATTGAAAATCCCTAAAGTTTTCTTTCCTTTTTCTGAAGTTTTCAGGTCTGCCCTATTTTTAAGAACCTGATAACCTTTCTGCTTATAAAGGGCATAGATATCTTTCTTATCTTTTCTTTTTAAAGGATTAAAAAATTCATCTCCACCACCCATCATTACATCAAAACCTATTTCAGCATACATTTCCGCGATTTCATTTTCTGCATTTCTACTGTCTGAATTAACGCAGAAACCTGCCGGTGTCGCATGGGTAATGGTTACTGTCGTGACACAGCCTGTCTTTTTTCCAGCCTTTTTAAATTTTTGCCAGATTGGAACATATTTTTCTCTATTTCCTCCAATATTAAGGACACCGTTTTTCACACGGAATCCACCGCCAAAAGACGAACTGGCCGCAGCAGAATCTGTAACAATAGAGCTGGCAGAAGCAGTGTCCATCAAAGCTCTGGAAACTTTATTTTCAAGATAAAGATTCATCCAGTTTCCGTTTTTTCCCAGAATATTCTGAGAATACAGATTAGCCATTGCTAAAGTTCCCGAGCTCATCCCATCACTGATCATGAAAATAATATTTTTTGCTTTTTTCCCCGGACCCTGAATTTCCTTTGCACTGTTGGCAAAAAAATCAACCGGATTTAAGGTGAATAGGCCTGACAGCAATGCTGAACCTTTTAAAAATTTGCGTCTGTTCATCTGGATAAATTTGGTATTGCAATTTAGAGGGTAATGCTAACTAATGAAACTAAGTTGCGTTAATTAATTATGAATTTTCATCATTAATATTCTGAATCATTCCGCTTCGGAATTTTAAGTAATCAGAATCTTAATGCTTGTGATTTCTAAAATTGATGATATGGCCTGTAATTAATCCTGCTGCTCCTACGTAAATCAAAGGAATATGGATTTCAAAGATTAAATCTGCCAAAACAGAAATTGAGATAAGGATAATAGAACTCCAAAAAAGTAATTTAAGCCAGCTATTGGTTATATTTTTAGTCACTCTATAGATTACAACAGCGCCAATGATAAGGAAGGCAAGATCAATATAAGGATTATGGGATATTCCCAACGGAATGATCATTAACAGAGGAAAAACAACACAATGGATAAGGCACAGGACCGCTGCAGAAATTCCTACTGCATCAAGAATTTTTGATTTCATAAAGATGGGGATTTAAATTTCTTATTGTAACTTTGTTGCAAAAGTATAGATAAAATCTCAAATAACGCAACTTTATTGCATTAAAAATGAAGCAAACCAGAAATACACAGGCTAAAACTGAAATTTTAAATGTCATTAATCATTCTGACATAGCTCTTTCACAACCGGATATTCAGAAAAAGTTGGGCGATCTATGCAATAGAGTGACGATTTACAGAGTGCTTGAAAGACTTGAAAATGAAGGTCTTATTCATAAGATTGTTAACGTTGACGGTGTTGTGAATTTCGCGAAATGCAGTGGAAAATGTAGTACAGAAAAGCATTTTCACAATCATATTCATTTCAATTGCAAGGAATGTCATTCGGTGACTTGTATTGAAAATGTGATTCCTGATATCAGCCTTCCACCAGATTTTATAGCACAGGAATATAATTTTATAGTAAGCGGAATATGTCCGAAATGTTCCAAAGTATAGAATCTTGTGCACCACCGCTTGATCGTTTGTTTGCTTTCTAGACGTTTATAAAATCCCAGCATCAGTTTTTCCTGTATCTGGAACAGATTAATGTTTGGTAAAGTAAATAAAAGTACTATTTTTATTTTCATAAAAGAAAACACCAATTATGCCGACTGAAGCTTCCCACAAGCTGATTCCGATGACAGATTTTGTTATTGAGTACTACTCTAACGAAGGATATGCCGATCTTCAGACATTGCGTCTGATGAAAAACTATGCTAATTTTCTAAGACGACCTCTTACGCTTGGAATGTTTGTTCCTGTAGATCTAAACGGAAATGTATTGAAAGAACCGAAAAACTATACCTCCTGGAAATCTCTTGATCATAATACCGTAAAAAGAAATGATGCAGCCGGATTTGAGGAATATACCGAATATCAGAAAGCTGAAAAGAACTGTCTGTTTGAAGGCTTTACCATTGCTTACAATGGATATTCTGTCGTAAGAATCGTAGCTTCCTATGATGAGGCAGTTGAGCTTTCTTTTAATAAGAGCGATCTCATGTCATCTGCCTTTGCAGATATTGAATCACTGACGGTTTTTAATGACATTTATCTGACGGTTAATGCTTTGGAGGCTATAGGGATCAAAAAATAAAACTTATTTTCCGTCGTTCAGTATCTTTTCCAGTTCGGTTATAAAGGCAGCCTGCGCCGGATTGATTTTTTTCTGAGCTTCTTCTGATTCAAACCATTCCCATTGGTCTACCTCAGGAATTTCGATCATTTTAGAAGATCTTGGTGGCCATTCCATCTGTAATGTATTGCTGTGAAGTCCTGTTGTTTCAATATCACTCTCCAATGCCCATGCATAAACAGTTTTGCCGCCTTTCTGTTTAACAGGTGATAAAGCGGTAAATTTTCCTTGTACTGTTTGGCCTGTCTCCTCCTTAAACTCAAGTAAAGCCCTTTCCAGAGGATCCTCATCTGGCTGCACTTCCCCTTTTGGGACAGACCATGCGCCTAAATCTTTATTTTTCCAAAAAGGTCCGCCTGGATGAACCAGAAAATAATACAGCTTATTTTTCTGTCTTTTATACAATAAAATGCCGGCACTTGTTTTCATAGCTTTAAGATAAGACTTTTTTAAAGTAATAATCAATCAGGCGGTTAGTTATTTTTCCTGAATGCTGATGGTGACATATTTTTATATCCCCGGAAAATCTTATTAAAATGGCTGGCATCATTAAATCCAAGCCGGTCCGCAATTTCATTGATGTTATAATTACTCTGCTTCAGAAGCTTTTCAGCGGCCTTTATTTTCTGATGCATCACGTGCTGTTGTATGGAGAATCCGGTCTGCTTTTTAATGTAAATGCTGATGTAATTCCGGGAAAGCATAAATTCCTTTGCCAGATTTTCAAGCTTCATTTTGTTGGCATCCATTGCATTAACATTGATATAATAGAGAATTCTTTCCGCCTGATTGATCCCTTTTGATATTCGCTCCATACCACCGCTGTTCATCGTATTTCTGATCAGAATGGTGATTATTGCCGAGAAAATATCTGCCGCTGTTTCTTTGCTGTACATACTTTTGTTGCCGAATTCATAAAGAAGGATTTTGGCAAGTTGTAGTAGGTGTTTCCTGTCTGTTGTATTTGTAATCGCCGACTCATATACGAATGTGCTGTCTTCCAGCATCAGCCGGACTACTTTATGAAGCTCAGCTTTTTTATCAGTCTGCAGACTTTCCCAGATATGATGTTCTGTAAATTTTATATAAATGAAACTGGTTTTGTTTTTTATAGAAAATTCGTGTGCATCGCTTGGTCTGAGCAGAAAAGCATCTCCTTTTTTATAGGTAAATGTAATCCCATTCAGGTAGTGTGTTCCTGTTCCGCTTTCGATAACAATCAGCTCGTAGAAATTATGATTATGGTATTCAATGTCCCAGACCTCCTTTTCAATACTGAAAACATTAAAAGAACTGAAATTGACAATACGCTTCATGTTGAATGGATTTTTACAAATTTAGCATAAATTTTTACAATATAAGTCAACCGTTTATTCTTCAATTTTGTAGAACAAAAACTCTTTAAAATGAAGCATTTAAAACAATCAGTCTTCCTGATCGCATCTGCAATATTTTTAGTTTCCTGTTTTGACAGAAATATGAAAAGCACAGCTAAACAGTCCGCAGAAACCGGAACATCCTCTAAAAAATACTGGCCCAATGGTGCTCAGCTGGTTATCTCAGTATCTATGCAGTTTGAAACAGGAGGACAGCCTGAAGGTGCAGAAAGCCCTTTCAGCGGAACTCCCCTTCCCAAAGGCCATCCGGATCTCGCAGCAGAAAGCTGGTATCGGTATGGAGCCAACGAAGGAATTTACCGTATGCTGGATCTGTGGAAAAAATATGATATAAAAGTGACCTCTCATGTTGTAGGTACTGCTGCTGAAAAATATCCTGAAATTGCCAGAGCTATTGCCAACGGAGGTCATGAAATAGCTGCACACGGTTTTGCCTGGGACAGCCAGTGGAACAAAAACTATACAGATGAAATGCAGTTTGTAAAAGATGGCGTAGATGCAGTGGAAAAAATTACAGGACAAAAAGCAGTGGGCTACAACTGTAACTGGCTCAGAAGGAGTCCTAACACTTTAAAAATCCTGCAGGAGCTTGGTTTCCTTTATCATATAGACGACCTAAGTCACGATGAGCCTTTCATTACCCAAGTAAACGGTAAAAACTTTGTTGTGATGCCTTATACACTCAGAAATAATGATATTGTGAATATTGAAGGTAAACACTGGAGCCCGGATCAGTTTCTGACCCAGCTGAAGTTCGAGTTTGACCGCCTGTATGAAGAAGGAGCTTCTAAGAGAAGAATGATGAGCATCAGCTTCCATGACAGGATTGGCGGAACTCCGGCAATGGTTCATGCTATGGAAGAATTTATCAGATATACCAAAGAAAAACAGGGAGTTGTTTTTATGCGTAAGGATGATATTGCGAAAATGATAGTGAATGATCCCGCAACGCCTGTAGATAACAGCGAAGAAAAATTTAATAACTAAAAATAAATATTATGAATAAAAATATAGCCTATTTCCTTTTACGTATATCTATGGGAGTGAATCTTCTGGGACATGGTCTTGCAAGAATCCCCAAACTTTCCGTTTTTGCTGAGGGAATGACCAAAGGGTTTGAAAAAAGCTGGCTTCCACAGCCATCCGTATACCTGTTCAGTACTACTCTGCCCTTTCTGGAATTTATTATTGGTGCTTTGCTTATTCTTGGCTTTAAGACCCGTTGGGCAAACTTTGCCGGAGCCGGGCTTATCATTATGCTTCTTTTTGGAAGCAGTACCGTTGAAAACTGGGAAGCCATGGGAATACAAATGATTTATGCTCTTTTCTTTTATATTCTGATCAGCAGAATAGAAGATAACTGCTATGCCCTGGGTCAAAAGAAATCATTTCATACAAAGTAGATACCTCAGATTTTAATGATTTTCGACTATTATAATATATCTTAATTTGTTTCAGTTGTAAATACAGTATAGATACCACATTTTAGATATTATTGCTGGTTTTCTTCATAAAGGCATGGAATATGTATTTAATAAAAACAATAACATTAAAAAATTTGAGTCATGAGAAATTTATTATGGTTAGTAGCCGTCATTTGTATCGTTATCTGGCTTCTGGGAATGTTAAATATCGTACCGGGAATAAGTACTGGTTACTTAGTGCATGTTCTTTTGGTAATTGCTATTATTGTAATTCTTTATAATATCATTTCCGGCAAAAGGCCACTTTGATAATAATTAAAGCTTTTTTGAATAACAGATTAAAACAGGTCAGAAATCATTTCTGACCTGTTTTTTTGATACTGCCGAAAATATCTGATGATAAATCTTCAGGTATACGTCTGAATATTTTATATATTTATTATAGGATATAATGAAAGTATAAACAAAAGTAATTCAATACAATGGAGGAAAAATTCCAGCCTGATGTTATCATTGTGGGAACAGGGTTAGCAGGACTCACTGCTGCTATGGAAATTACCGATGCCGGAAAAAAAGTACTTCTCCTGGATCAGGAAACTGAACAGAATATTGGCGGACAGGCATTTTGGTCGTTCGGTGGTTTGTTTTTTATCAATTCACCACAGCAGCGGAAAATGGGAATTAAAGATTCTTATGAACTGGCTCTGCAGGACTGGAAAGGAACAGCTGGATTTGATCGTCCGGAAGATTACTGGCCCAGAAAATGGGCAGAAGCCTATTTGAAATTCGCAGCCTATGAAAAATATGCTTATGTTTCTAAGCTGGGGGTCAGGTTTATGTTCATGGTAGGCTGGGCCGAACGTGGAGACGGATCAGCAACCGGCCACGGAAATTCCGTACCGCGCTTCCATGTCAGTTGGGGAACCGGGACAGGAGTTGTGAAGCCTTTTGTAGATAAGGCGTATGAAGCAGAAGGAAAAGGCCTTTTACAGATGAAATTCAGACATAGAGTCACGGAACTGATCATAGAAAATGGTAAAACCAAAGGCGTGAAAGGTGATATCCTTGAAAATGATCATAAAGAAAGAGGTGTTGCCACCAACAGAAACGTAATTTCCCAGTTTGAATACCATACCTCTCATGTGATCATTGCATCAGGAGGCATAGGAGCCAACCATGAACTTGTGCGGAAGAACTGGCCGGAAAGATTGGGAAAAGCTCCCGAAAATATGGTTTGTGGTGTGCCTGCGTATGTGGATGGAAAAATGATTGGTGTTGCAGAAAAGTCCGGTGCACACATCATTAACCCGGACAGAATGTGGCATTATACAGAAGGAATACAGAACTGGAACCCGATATGGCCGAAACATGGCATCAGAATACTGCCGGGACCGTCTTCTTTATGGTTTGATGCCAGGGGAAACCGTTTTCCCGCTCCTTTTCTGCCAGGATTTGATACGCTTGGAACCCTGAAACATATACAGGAAACAGGGTTTTCTTACTCCTGGTTTATCCTGACCCAGAAAATCATTAAAAAAGAATTTGCTCTTTCCGGATCAGAGCAGAACCCCGATATTACCAATAAAGATTATGCTCTTTTTCTGAGAAGAATTTTTGGAAAAAAAGCTCCGGGACCTGTGGAGGCTTTTAAAGAACATGGAAAAGACTTTATTGTTTCGGATGATCTGAAAACCCTTGTGGAAAAGATGAATGAACTGTCTGGCACTTCCCTTTTGGATTATGAGAAGATGAAAGCACAGATCGAAGCCAGAGACAGGGAGCTGGACAATAAATATTCAAAAGATACACAGGTCAATTATATCAGGAATACAAGAAATTATTTAGGTGACAGACTCGGTCGGGTTGCCGCTCCGCATAAAATATTAGATCCTAAGAATGGTCCTCTGATCGCTGTCCGTCTCAATATTCTTACTCGGAAAACCCTGGGAGGTATTAAAACGAATCTTGACGGACAGGTTTTAAGAGATGATGATACGGTGATCGACGGGCTTTATGCAGCAGGAGAAGCTGCGGGGTTTGGCGGAGGCGGAATGCATGGCTACCGTGCACTGGAAGGAACATTTCTTGGAGGGTGTATTTTTTCAGGCATGAAAGCCGGAAAATATATTGCCGGACTTTAAAGGTCAGATCGTGAATTCTTCTTTGAACCTGAATGGTGAATTGTAAGAATAAGAGAGTAAAATATTAAAATAAAAAAAACAAAAGTGAATACTTATTTTGATCATAAAGTGGTTTGGGTAACAGGAGCTTCGTCAGGAATAGGAGAAGCTCTGGTAAAAGAGCTGGCAGTGAAAAGCAATGCGAAAATTATCCTTTCATCAAGAAATAAAGATCAGTTAAATGCTGTGGCTCAAAGGGCCGGACTTGAAGCAAATCGTTTTTTTGTTCTGCCTTTGGACCTTGAAGACTATAAAAAAATGCCGGATGTTGTGGAAGAAGCTGTAGAAAAATTCGGAAAGATTGATATTCTGATCAATAATGCAGGACTGTCTCAGCGTTCTCTGGCTATAGAAACTGACATAGAAGTTGATAAACGTTTAATGGATATTGATTATATAGGAACCGTAGCCCTTACAAAATCTGTGCTTCCCTATATGGTCAGGAACGGCGGCGGACATATTGCTGTTGTTTCCAGTCTTATGGGTATTTTCGGAGCTCCGATGCGAAGCAGCTATGCGGCAGCAAAACATGCACTTCACGGTTTTTTTGATTCGCTGCGTGCTGAATTATATACGAAAAAAATTACAGTGACCATCATCTGTCCCGGCTTTGTACAGACCAATATTTCTATAAATGCATTAACGGGTAACGGCTCTCTGCAGGGAACAATGGATGATGCTACAAATAAAGGAATGCCCGCAGATGTGTTTGCAAGAAAAATGCTTGCGGCTATTGAAAAAAAGAAAAATCAGGCATCTATTGGCGGTCGGGAAGTAATGGGAACCTATCTCAAAAGATTTTTCCCCTCCCTGTTGGCTAAGATTGTCCGTAAGGCAAAAGTGGTATAGACAAATACAAAAACCTCCCATAATGAGAGGTTTTTTGTATATTTCATTGAATAAGAATAAGCTATTATTTAAATTGCTTTTTAAGATTTAGGAACCTGCGCCTTTTCATAGATCAGTCCGTTAGACTTCAATTCGTTCCAGAATTCAGACGGAATAGTGGCCTTAAAACCTTCCACATTATCTTTCACCTGTTCCGGCCTGCCGGCTCCGGGAATAATAGAAGCAAATTCATCTGAAGCCAAAACAAAATGAAGCGCAGCATGTACAATATCTGTATTGTATTTTTGAGCAATAGCAGTTATTGCGGCACGTTTTTCGGCCATTCCTTTTGGAATGACATCCTTATAATTGTACCTTTCTCTTCCTGCAATATATCCGGAATTATACCCAGCACCCGAGACCAGTTTTACACCGGCTTTTTTTAACTGCCGGAAGCAGCCTGTCGACGGCATCTTCATGTTCAAGGATCGAATATTGTGTTGCAGAAAGACAAATATCAGGATCAGCAGAATCAATACAGTCTAAAATAGGTTCAATTTTGTTGACTCCCATTCCCCATGCCTTGATCACTCCCTGGTCCCGCAGCTCGGAAAGAACTTTAAACGCTCCTTTCTTTGCCTGTTCCAGAAAATAAGGATACCGGTCCCCTACCTGATCTTCAGACAGGTCATGAACATAAATAATATCAATATAATCCAGTCCTGTTCTCTGCAGGCTGTTTTCTATAGATCTTTTGACTCCGTCTGCTGTATAATCATGTTTAAAATCATAATTCAGCGGTTTTTTCCACATCGTAGGTGGAACTTCTGATTCAGGGACTTCATGAAACAGTCTCCCTACTTTAGTTGAAAATATAAAATCGCTCCTGTCTTTATCTTTCAGAAAGTGTCCGAATCTTCTTTCACTTTTTGTAAGGCCATACCAGGGAGATGTATCATAATAGCGGATTCCCAGATCCCAGGCGGTCTGAAGTATTTTATAAGACTCTTCATCACTTATATTTTCGAAGGCCGTTCCTATCGCCACCCCGCCTATTCCTAACCTGTGCTTTTCTGTTAAAACTTCTGTTTTCATATGATTGTATTTAAGTGTTGGTGATAAATAAAATACAAACATCGTGCAGAGAAAACTAAAGGATATATAAAATCACCCCGAACGAGAGGTGATTTTTCGCTTTTCTGATATAGTTATTGTTTAGGCAGAAAAATGAAATTACTGCTCAACAATTGTTAAAACATTATAGCCTCCTGTATTAAGAAGAGGACGTTTGTCTGGGTCCCACGATACATTGATCCATACAAAAGGTCTTAGCTTATCTCCTGCATTCAGATACAGGCTCGCAGTACAGGCAGATCCCACGATCACAGCATTCGGAGCAACTCCTGTGTCCTGAGGATAACCGTTATTGGTTTTTATCCTCTGTATAACCGTATTGGAAGAGTTTCTTACTTCCCAAATCGCTTCCGTCTGGTTTTGTCCAGAACTGGTATTTACCTGGTTGGGTGCTAGGGCAAAAGTAAAAGTAGCATAATATACGCCCGATCTCGGAGCAATAAATTCCCCTGTAGCAGGATCAAAATTAGTTCTTGGCTGTCCGGAGTCCGAATCCAGTTTTTCTGCCCATGAAGTAAGATAAGCAGAAGATCTTCCGGGGATTCCGTCTGTATAGTTTCCTATAGGCCACAAACCGGTTTCAAAAACAGTGGAATTATTATTGGTTTTCTCGGCCATCACCACAATTCTTGGCTTTCCGTATGGCAGAATAGGAACCCATACTGTTCCGTCAGAATATTCTATATAACCCTGGACCCCGATGGCTGGACTTGGATTGTAACGCATAGCTCCTGCCCCGGCCTCGGCTGCGGTTTGATTGGTCATTCCTATAGCCATAGAACCGTTGGCTCCATTTCTTAGGTCAATAGCCATTTTTGGAGTAGCTACCCCAACCCCTATTTTTCCTGTTTTATCAATAATGACTTTTTCAGTTGTGTTAATTTCAATGGAATTGGCAGGATTCGGATTATTAATACCAATACCTATCTGAGCTAAAAATAAGTTTGGGAGAAGTCCCAACCCCAGAAATAATATATTTTTTTTATTTAATTTCATCTTTGTTTGTTTATAGTTCGTAAACGCTGATACTGTTATTGGTACCGGTATTGGCTGTATTTATACTTTTATTGCTTCCGAAATTGTGAAATACTTTAAACTGGATGGTATCACCTGCTACCAAATTGAAAATAGCCGTACAGTTACCTCCTACAATATTATTCACTGTATTAACGTCCCATGCCGGGTATGAGTTTACACTTCTGTATGTCTGGATATTATTAGTGGCTGTATTACTTTCAATAATAGTTTCAATTCTTGAGTTTTGGGCAATATTCCCATCAGCTAAGGTAATATTGAACGAAACGATGTAAAATCCGTTTCTGGGTGCAGTAAAAGTAGTACCATTGAAATTAGACTGTGAATCTGTAACTACGGTCCATCCGTTTACAAGAGTGGTGGTATTATTTGTGAGGGTAAGCGCACTGCTTTTATTAGCCAGCACCACTGCTTTAGGCGGTAAGGTCATTGGAAGATTATGCCACGATACGCCGTCAGAATACTGGATAATATTTCCGGTGCTGTAACGGATGGCACCACCACCTGCTGCTGCGGCAGTCTGTGAGCTTGTTCCCAATCCTATAATCCCTTTTTGATCGGCAGAGCGGACATCTACTTTTGTTTTGGGATTTAACAGTCCCACCCCCAGGTTACCATTGGAGGTTACTACTACATCATTTAATATCTGAGGTGCAGAAGGCGGTACACTGCTGTTATCTTTTGCACCGTCTAAATGAAAAGTCTGCATTGGATCTTTGGTGAAGAAACCTGTCTGTGCCTGTATAGAGAATGACAGAAAAAAAACCAGTAATTGATATAAATTTTTAATTTTCATTTTGTGTATTTTTTAATTTTCAATAATGGTCATATTGTTAAAACCTGCATCCGGGTGGGTCCAGTCTGCATTTGCTCTTAAAGCTCTTGGCCCGGATCCTGTGATGTTTTGATTAAGCTGTGGCCGCACAGTCTGGTTGGCAGTCAGGCTTACTGTAATGGTGGCGGAACCTCCTACCTGAGCATCTTCATTGCTGCGGGCAAAGGTCTTGTAAGAACGCGCAAGGATAGCTGCAGTAGTTGGGCTGTAAAACTGGCTGGTGACTTCAGAAGAATTGACTATTGATCCGGAAACAAAATTATACGTCATCAAAAACGTATAAACTCCGGTTCTTGGAGCCGTAAAAATCCCTGTAACAGGATCAAAACTGTTGGAAAGATCTCTTATCTCGTCCCATCCTGTAATATTTACATCAGTATTGAAAGGAACCGAGAACGGACTTGTCAACCTGGCAACCACCACAGCTTTAGTGGGCAGGATAATTGCTGCTTCCCATACATTCCCGTCAGATACTTGAAATTTTGCCTGAGTAGGTTCATATCGCACGGCCCCTGCTCCTGCTGCGCTCGCTGTCATAGTTGTTGAGCCCAGTCCAACAGCATTCTGAAGTCCTGCTGAACGCATATCAAGTTTTACTACTGGATTTGAAACGCCTGCTCCTATAAAACCGGTATTAGTAATAATAAGGTCATTACTGATTTGTGCGGGAGTGGCTGATGCTGTATTGTCTTTTGCACCGTCAACATGCAAAATTCCCAATGGATTACTGGTACTAATTCCTATCTGTGCATTCAAGAGAGATGATGCAATAAAAGCTAGGGATAGCAATTTTTTTTTCATTTGAATTGTGTTTTTAAGATGTCAGGATTTAGTGGAACTTCTGATATAAAACTGCTTATTAACAAATTTGATACCAACATGCAAATTTAGGTTTTCTTAGTTAATGAATGAGGCTTAATACAAAAATTGGCAAATTCTTTCAGAATATAAAATGTATGGTGTAATATTTACTGAAATAAACACATTGATTTTAGATTGTAAATGTTTGATATATAAGTGATTATTTTTTAAAATACACTTTACATACCGTATTCTGCTAAATAAGTTTCTTTTTCCAATTAGCAATCGTATTTCTGCTTAATTTAAAATGCCGGGCCAGTTGTGCGTTATTGTATCCATACTTTTCCTGGTAATTTAGTATTTCAAGAATCGATTGTTTATCATAAAAACGATGTTTCTGATTAAAAATAAGGGTATTTTTATCTTCCTTATCCGTAAGAATGTTGCTGCAAGCGATAACATCCAATATGGACAAAGTTTTTTTAGAGAGTATGGTTCTACATGCTTCCTTTTTATCAGGATATTTTTCATTGATAAGGTCTGTATAGATTCTTTTGTAATCCGGAATATTTTTCATTATGTCTTTATTTATTCATCATATCATATTTATGAAGCCATTTGTAGAGTGTGCTTTTGGGGATTTTATACTCAGAAATTACACTGGATTTTGTCATTTCCCCTTTTCTGATCTTGTGCAGGACAAATTCTACAATCTCTTTGGTGTAAAGGCTCTTACGAAAAGCCGGGAGTAGATGATCTGTTTTTTTCTTTTGAATATAATTCATAGAAGACTGTGGAGAATATAAGATCAGGTGTTGTGAATAGAGCCTGAAAAAATCATATTGCAGGAGTTTGGACCAGCGCAGAAGGACTTCCGTGTCAAAAGCAGAAGAATTATACATTTTCAGGATATCTTCTTCCTGGCAGTTCAGGAATTTACATATGCGAGACATTTCTATATCGCTTTGGGCCACCTTTTCTTTTATCATTGATCCAATGTTCAGATGTTTTAGATCCATATTTTTTATTGTTTGTGTTTTTTTTAGATGAATTAGAAGTAATTTTTATTTTTGATGAAAGAGGGATAAATAAAGGAAAAGCAATAGGACAAAACTCCTAACTGAGGAAATTAGAAATTTTGACAAGGTTATTGCTTTTCATACTTGTGTTTTAGAATTTTAAGCCTGATTCTGTTTTGTTTTACAAACATCATGTGAGATTCTAACGCAACATTAAAGGTTTATCATGGAATATAAAAATAGATAACGTTGTAAATTCTGAATACTTCACTATGAATTTATAGTATTAGCCATATCTTAATATTTTTAAACCAAATGACCTGTTTCAGTAAGGATATCCGGGCTGTAGCGGTAAATAATTTCTTTTATTATTTGTATTGCTTTAAAGTTAAGATGAATTTTTCCATCTTTAAAAAACACAATATTAAGCTTTTGGTCATGTATGTAAAAGTATGGATTGAAATGATTTCTGAAAAAAAGCAGATATTTTGAGGCAATTTTCTAAATGAGATTAAGCAGTGTTGTTTAGTTTGCAGATTTGAATTTAAATCCTTCAAGTTCAATTGATTGATAAATTTAATTAATAATATAAATTCTGAAAAACTAACACTATTATTGAGTTATAATTATTAATATTGTACTTTATTTGTTCCTTCAAAAAACACATGATGAAAAATACCGTTTTATTTCTGTCCTGTTTTATTTTCGGGCTTTTTCATGCTCAGCTCGATTCCGGATTTCTCACAAATTCACAAATTGATTCTAAAATTATCCGGGCTGAAGAACTGTCTAAGAGCAATCCTGCAAAATCAATAGAACTTTCGAATGAGATTTACCGTGCCTCTAAAAAGACAGGCTATAAAAAAGGGCTTCTGGAAAGCACTTCTATCCTTATGGCCAGATATTATGACGCAGGAAATCATAAAAAAGTAATCGATCTGAGTACAGAAGGTGAAAAGCTCGCTATAGATGCGAACGATGATGCAAAACTGGCCAATATTTACAGGTTAAGAGCTTCATCTTACACAGAATTAGGCTTTAACAATGAAAGTATCAGAGATTTTAGAAATGCATTAAAAATATCTGAAAAAATAGAGTCTGAAGACAAAAAGAATTATTTGAAATCTTTGATATATACAGGTATAAGTTCATATTTGGCCCATGTGAATGCCCCATTGGATTCTGTGATACATTATCAGAAAAAATGCCTGGAGAGTGCAGTTCATATTGGAGAAAGCAAGGATTTTATATCAAAAAAATACCACCTTCTTGCGCTGTCTTATATGAACTTGGGTATGACAAGCGTCGCGTCCAAACGGATCCATGATGCGGAGGGTTATTTTGACAAAGCATTAAAGATAGCTCAAAATGAACATTATGGAGTATCTAAAAACCTGGAAGTTACTATTCTGAATGAATATGCATGGCTGTATTATGACCAAAAAAAATATGACCAGGCTGTACACTACGCAGAAAAGGCCGAACAGCTGGAAAAAGTAATGAGTATACCCTATATCCGCAGAGATATTTATGAAGTTAACTTCAAATCTTATGTAGAGCTTGGAGAAAAGGAAGCTTCAAAAAAGTATATGAATCTCTACACGAAACTGAATGACAGTCTTGTTAACGAAGAAAAGAAAACTATCAATACTCCCGTAAAAAAGATGATGGATCAGCAGGGAGAAGTTCATACCGGGAATATTCAGAAAATGCTGATGATTGTCTTTACTTTTATTATACTTCTTGTGGCGGGTGGTCTATTTTTCTGGAAAAGAAACCAGAGAAAACTTCATGAAAGTTATGAGACAGTCATTAATAACCTTAAAAAGACCAATGATCCTCCGGCACAAAATGTACAGCTGGAAATTTCTTCTGAGAAAAGCATTAATATCACAGACGAAACACTAAAAATGATCCTGACCAAGCTGGAAAAATTTGAAAAATCACAAAAATTCATTAAAAAAGATCTGAGCCTTACTTCCCTGGCCAATGACCTGAATACCAATACCAGATACCTATCGGAAATCATCAAACAGTATAAAGGAAACAGCTATAATAACTACATCAATGGTCTCAGGATCAACTATATTACCAATAAACTGTATGAAAATCACATTTATCGGGAATATAAGATCAGCTATCTGGCCGAAGCCTGTGGATTTTCGTCGAGAGAAGTTTTTGCAGTAATTTTCAAGAAAGAAACCGGAGTAAGTCCCTCCTATTTCATCAATAATCTGAAAAAAGACAATCTGGAATCGGTTTCTTAAAATTTTTACAGTGCCTTTAAATGAATATGATTAAAAATACCTGAGATTTCCGGATGGATCTTTCAATTGCAGGATGGAATTAAAATTATGAGAAATATTTATAAAGATATAACCTATTGAATTTCATTATGCTGCGATAAGCTTTAATGCTTTTTTAGTAATCCATGACCAGACATTTATAAAGATATTTCATAAATTTACGAAACCATTACGGTTTTAAAATTGGTTTCCAAGTGAAAATTCACAATAAAAAAAAGTATTTAAGCTTTCTAAAATTTAAAAGAGACTTCCAGGAATACGGACTGGAAAAAGCCAGAAGCTATGAACTGATTCTTCACTGGCTTAATAACAGGCTCAGCAGGAACCAGTTTCTGGTACTTTCCGGAATACTCGTGGGTTGTACTGCTGGTCTTGCCGGAGTGGTCCTGAAAACGCTTGTACATACCATCCATAATTTTATTACGCATAAGGTACATTTTGAATATCAGATCTTATTCTATATTGTTTTTCCTTTTTTAGGAATTGTTCTTACTACAGCTATTGTTCTTACTCTGTTTAAAGGCCAGGACAGAAAAGGAATCGGTGCAATTTTGTATGAAATCGCTCAGAACTCAAGTATTGTAGCTTCTGTAAAAATGTATTCACAGATCATTCAGAGCGCCGTGACAGTTGGTTTAGGAGGTTCTGCGGGATTAGAAAGTCCTATTGCAGTTACAGGGGCCGCCATTGGTTCCAATTATGCACAGACCTACCGGCTCAGCTATAAGGAAAGGACTCTCCTGTTGGCTGCAGGAGCCACCGCAGGTATTGCTTCAGCTTTCAATGCTCCGATTGCGGGAATCATGTTTGCTTTTGAAATTCTTTTGACAGGTGTGGTTTTTACAGATTTCATTCCTTTGGTAGTGGCTGCTGTCTGCGGAAGCCTTTTATCAAGGATTCTGCTTCAGGAAGATGTGCTTTTCAGGTTTTATACCAGAGAACCCTTTAACTATAAAAATGTTCCATACTATCTTATACTGGGAATTGTGACGGGACTGTATGCCCGTTATTTTGTCGTGATTTCTCAAAAAGTAGAACATTTCATCAAAGGGCTTAAGCTTTCAAGGATGCGTAAGGCTATGTTCGGAGGTTTGGTGCTGTCATTGTTATGTGTTCTTTTTCCGCCATTGTTCGGAGAAGGATATGAGACAGTGAAGGCTTTTACCAACGGAAGTACTCATTCTATTATCAGAAACAGCTTTTTCCGGTATTTTGAGATCGGAGACTGGACCATTATTATATTTTTGGTTCTGGTATGTCTGTTAAAAGCTTTTGCTACGTCTTTTACAATATTTAGCGGTGGTAACGGTGGTAATTTTGCCCCGTCTCTTTTTGCCGGAGGAACAGTGGGGTATTTATTTGCAGTAGTCTGCCAGCATATCGGGTTTACGGATGTTCCGGTAACGAATCTTGTTCTGGTAGGAATGGCAGGAGCAATGAGCGGTGTACTCTATGCTCCTCTTACGGCTATATTTCTGATCGCTGAATCCAGTTTTGGATATGATCTTTTTATTCCGCTGATGATTGTATCCATTATCTCTTATCTTATTGCAAAATGGTTCTCCCCGATCTCCCCGGAACTGGAATCTTTGGCTGATCAGGGGAAAATATTTACCAACAAGCATGATAAAAACCTGCTTTTTGCTTTGAGAACCGAAGATTTTATAGACAAATATTCAGAAACAATCCATGAAAACGCTTCCATTACAATATTGTTTGAGCAGGTGAAAAATGGAACTAAAAATATTTTTGCAGCAACAGATGAGGCAGGAAAACTGAAAGGCATCCTTACTTTGGATGATATCCGTCCCTATCTTTTTAATAAAGAAGCTGACAGCTCCATGACGGTTGCGCAAATTATGAAAGCTCCGCCTGCAGTCATTCACCGGGACAATAAACCGTTGGAAATTCTTCAGATTTTTGATGATACCGGCGTATGGAACCTTCCGGTAACCAGTGAAAACAATGATTTTATAGGGTTTATTTCAAAATCATCTATCTTGATGAGTTACAGACAGCTTTTGAAAGAATATTCTGATTAATTTTTTAAACATAAAGTTCAGAATCAAACTTCATCATTTAAAACATAAAAAATATCCGTTCAGCAAACCGAACGGATATTTTTAATTTCAGATGAAATTAATTAATGACTTGCCTGATTAAGCAATTCAATATCTTCCTGGTCTAGAATAAGTTTTGGGGCACTGAATAAAGTATCAAGCTGGGAGGCACTTGTCGCACTTACAATAGGTGCAGTGATTAAAGGATTGGCCAGAAGCCATGCCAGGGCAACTGTCCCCTGTGTTGTTTTATGCTTTTCGCTTACGTGGTCCAGGGCTTTTAATACTTCAAGACCTTTTGGGTTCAGGTATTTTCTTACGCCTTCTCCTCTCTGGCTTTTGCCTAAATCTGTTTCATTGCGGTATTTCCCGGTAAGAAAACCGGCAGCTAAGGACCAGTATGGAAATACACTCAATCCAAATTCTTCTACCAGCGGAGCATAATTTTTTTCAAAACCTTCTCTTTCCATTAAATTGTAATGAGGCTGTAGGGCTACATATTTGGGAAGGTTATTTTTTTCTGAAGCCTCAAATGATGCCTTCAGGCGCTCCGGGGAAAGATTGGAAGCAGCAATATAGCGTACTTTCCCGGCTTTTATGATCTCGTCGTAGGCAGAAAGGGTTTCTTCTACGGGAGTGGTATGATCATCAAAATGAGTATAATAAAGATCAATATGGTCGGTCTGAAGCCTTTGAAGGGATTCATCCACAGATTTCAAAATATGTTTTTTGCTGATGTCAAAACCGTGTTCTTTGGTCTCAGATCCCACCTTGGTAGCCAGAACTACATCCTGACGGTTGGAACGACTTTTCATCCATTTTCCTATGATTTCCTCAGACTGGCCTCCTTTTCCGTTGACCCACCAGGAATAGGTATCTGCTGTATCAATAAAATTGAACCCAGCATCCGTAAACTGATCCAATATATCAAAGGACTGCTTCTCGTCCAGCGTCCATCCAAAAACATTTCCTCCAAAATTAACTGGGGCTACTGACAGGTCTGTATTTTTTATTTTTCTTTTTTCCATAAAAACAGATTGAATTAAAATTTCATGTACTAAGGTAAGGATTATCATGGAGGATTTCAGATTCAAAATAAGCATATGGCTTATAGTTATTATAAATAGAAAAGCTTATTCTGCCTCACTTTTTCACATTTAAGAGGAGAAGATAACTGATTATTTTATTAGAATGAACATAAAAAAACAGCCTTCACAATGAAAGCTGTTTATCTATCAATTTAAAAAAATACTGTTACTTTTCAGCCTGAGGAATCTCAATGGCTGTAAGTATCAATTTATGTTCCTGCAGCTGCAGTTCTATGGTATTCAATCCGCTTTTAAAAAAAGTGGATGTATGAAACATATGATGATAATATTCAATGCCTTCCAGAACATTCTTTTTGAATGTATTCCACTTTTTGGTTTGGGAATTTGTGATCTGTGCTGAAGAATTACTGATTTCTTTTTTAAGATAATCAACATACATTTTCAGTTCATTGATGAACATATTCGGGCGCTGGTTATCCGGAAGGATATTAGCGTTCCCGTAGATGTGTTTTACCATCTCCGAAAGGGAAACTTCCCTGTCAAAAAAAGCCAGATTAGGTCCCGGACATATAACTACCCCCTGTTTTTCGCCCTTTATTTCAAGATTCTGTTCTATATAAGCGGCATTTACCAATCCTACACAGAGACAGGCTTTATCTGTAATCTCAGTCTTCCTTTTGCTAAATTCTTCAGCAGTAAGCTCAGGATCGGCCTGAAGTTCTTTCAGTTTAATATCCTGGTACTTCTTAGAGGCAGTACAGGTTCCCTGCGGTGAAAATTCTTTGCTTAAAGCCAGTAGTTTTTTCGGGCAAGAACTTCCGTATTTTCCGGCAGATTCCTTTTGTTCTTTTAATAGCTCATTAGATGTTCCTCTAACCGTATTGAAAGGTACTCCCAAAGGTGAGATATTACTCAGATAGAAGTCCTTTTCTCCAGATTTTAAAAGTAGATTTCTGGTTTCCGTATCTACAGAAGTAGCTTCAGGAACCAATAGAAATGGTGATCCCCATCCGACACTGTCTACATTATAGTTTTCAAGCAGAAATTCATGTTCTTCCGAGGTTCCCACTCCACCCTGAACTGTAATTTTCATTTCAAGAGGTTCGGAAACGGTATGTTTTCCTTTTTGCTCCAAAGCGGTGATCATTAAGGCATGAGCAGACTGGATAAGGTCGTTCTTTTTCTGTTTAAATTCTTCCATGATAGGCCCCAGCAGCATCCCTTCCGTAGCAAATGCATGGCCTCCGCAGTTCAGTCCTGATTCAACTCTGTATTCTGAAATCCACAGTCCTTTTTTAGCTAAAAAATTGCCCTGGATCATTGCTGAACGGAAATCGCTTACTTTCAGAATGATTTTCTTTTTTAAAATACCCTTCTCATCGGGAAAGAAATCATCAAATTCTTCAATATAGCTGTACAAACGAGGATTCATTCCTGCGGAAAGTACCATTGAAGAAGATAGTTTACTTTGGGCAAAACCACGCAGTGAAGCATGGGCATCGTTAAAGATCACAGGAAGTTGCTGATCTTTTTTATAGTTGTCTTTATCAACTTTTGTCATGATATTGACATCGATACTTCCCGGTTTCAGGTTGTTTTCAATAAAGTTCTTAATATTTGAGCCTAAACTGTCTTTTTGGTTCACAAGATTTTGAAGTCTGCTTTTCAGATCTGAAGTATTGGGCAGAATGGCTATAAAGTTCTTTAATGCTTCCTTATTTCTAGTGATTTCCTGTTTGAAAGATTCAAATTTTTCATTCACGATATCATCTACCATATCCAGGTAAGCTGTAATTCTTTTAGCCCTGTAATCCTCAGTTTTTGTTGAAATTCCTAAATAATCAAGACTGAATTTCTTACTATAAAAGTTTTTCATTTTTTCCAGGATCTCATCATCAATAATGGAAATCACGGAAGAAATTCCATATTGGGCAACACGGATTGGACTGTCTATGGTATAAGCCAGGCCCATTACCGGAATATGGAAGTTGTGTAATGGTTTATGTGTCATTTTATTCTGATAAAAATTCTTTCGCTGAAAATGAATTAAAATCCCGGAATGCTGGATCCATATTGAAATGAACGCTTCAGTCCAAAAACTTTAATTGACCTAAATTTATCATTTTAATATTAGCTATGCATTAAATAATACTTATAATATCGGAAATATGTTAAATATCATTGTTTCAAAGCTTCTCCCCTTCTGGAGTACTCAAATGTGATAACTCAACTCCTGAAGTTTTTCAAATAGATATTCTTGGGCTCAAAAGAATATTCCTTCTGAAGAAATTCAGATATCAAAGAATTTATTTTCATACCTCCTGCCAAATACACTCTGCTGTTTTTTATATTTCCCCGAAAGTGTTTCCTGATGTATTCTAGAATATTTTCGGGATGTAAAGGATTGATAATAGAAAAATTTAAAGGAAAGCTGTGATCAAGATCCGGAAAAAGTCTGCCCGGGTGTTTACTGTATATAAAACTTTCAACTTTTTTGCTGACGGCAAGAGCTCTGTTGATCTCATAAAGAAAAGATAAACCTGTATGATCTCCTATCAGAAAATACTGATTTCCGGAATGATCTGTCACCGTTTCATTTAAAAATCTGCGAAAAAATACACTGTCTCCTTCCTGAGCTGTACACATCCAATCTTTCACACTGCTGTCTTCTGCTGTGATAACAAAATCCGCAGTATGGTAAACCGGTTCATAATTCCAGAAGGCATATTCCCGACTCCTGCTGCGTGGACTATAATAAGGATCGCAAAGGAAAATTTCGGCGGTATATCCTGCGGCATATTGAATCGTTGAAAAATCCCGGCTCTGAACCTTGATGTGAAAGGTGTCGTATGCAATTTTATTTTTTGAAAGAATAATGCCTGTAAAAATATCTGAAGGTTGGTGCTCGCTGTTGTTCATAGTTCTGATGATTGACTGCAAATTTGCAGACTGTCAGATTCTGAAACATTGATTTGGGTCAAAAAAGAAACTTAAAGTTTTGATTTTAACCGGCTTAATGTTTCCTGCGAAATATTAAGATAGGAAGCCACCATTTTATTGGAAAGCCTCCGTACGATAATAGGGTTTTCATCCAGCAGCTGGCGGTACTTTTCAAGGGCGTCCTGCACCAGAAAAGACATCAATCTCCTGGTATTGTTTACATAAGCCATTTCAAGATATTTTCTGTAGAATTTCTCCCACTGCGGAATCTCATCCAGCAGATGATAAAAGCTGCCGTGCGTTATATAATACACCTCCGAATCTTCCACAGCCTGTATAAATTCATCAGAAGGTTCTGATGTGATAAAACTGACCAGTGCAGTAGCAAACTGATTTTCAAAAGCAAAATACCGGGTAGAATCCTGGCCTTCTTCATTGATAAAGAAAATCCGGAGACAGCCTTTAACCACAAAGAAAGTCCGCTGGCTGGACTGCCCGTTGGCGAGCAGCAGCTCATTCTTTTTCAGTTTCATCGGTCTGAAATGGGAAAGAATGATGTTCAGCTCCTCTTCTGTTACCGATATTTTGCTTTTAATGTATGAAGCTAATAGTTCTTCCATAAATCTGAAATCAGTCCTGAGCAAATGTAGCAATAAAAGCTCAATCTCCCTGTACCGACCTGTCTTTGGAGGTTTCATCTTCCGATTGGCCTGCTTTCCAGTAAGAAACTGCATGCATGCCGTGGGAATCCCAGTTGAGTTCTGTTTTAAAATAGCTCCGGAGTTCTTTTACAGTACTGTATTCTGCCGTGACATATATATACTTTTTCAGTATTCCAGCGGGAAATTCAATTTTTTTGACAAGATCTGCAATACGGCTTCCTTTTTCGGGATGAGGATTATAAAGCCATTCTACGGAGAGTTCTGCTCTTGAACACAGCATGATTTCGTCTTCCTTTCCGGGAACTTCGAGCAGTATTTTTGCGGTTACATAGGAAGGCAGCAGTTCTGCAACAGCGCAGATCACAGGAAGTGCCGTAGCATCACCAACGAGTAAATAAAAGTCTGCATCAGGAACCAGTGGCCGGGTGCTTTCCTTCATTCCTATTTCCAATGTATCCCCCGGTTTTGCATTAAGCGCCCATAGAGAGGCAGGGCCGGTTTCACCATGAACAGCAAAATCAATCGTCAGTTCGCGGCTGTCCAGATCGATCTTGCGGTTGGTATAGGTTCTGGTCAGGAATAAAGGTTTCTGACTTTGATCTGTCATACCTGTTGGAATAAATAATTTATTGTTGGATCCGGATTGTACGTTTCTTAATAATTCAACCTGATTTTCTTCAATTTTAAAGATTACTCTGATAAAATGAGGACTAAGATATTGTTTATTTTCAACGGTAAATACCGAACGTATTTTTCTTGATATAGCTGGATTATTTGTCATTGCTTCAAGTTTATTTTTTGTTGAATAATAAAATGATCATAGAAATGATGCAACTCAATCCTCCAAACAGATACACCGCCTGATAATTGAACCATCCCGCAGCAAGACCTGCAGCCGGGCCCGCCAGTCCCAGTGAAAGATCCACAAAAGCCACATAGGCGCCTAAAGCTGTTCCTCTCATTTGTGGTTTTACTTTTTGAATGGCCAGCACACCCAATGCCGGAAAAATCAGGGAAAACCCTACTCCTGTAAGCCCACAGCCAAGAATAGCCATTGCTTTTGATGCTGAGGTCCAGATGATGATCTGCCCTGCAGCTTCGATTATCAGGGAAATAAAAGCAATTCTGAAGCCTCCGTATTTGTCAGGAAATGAAGCAAAGAAAATTCTTGTCAATACATAACAGGCCCCGAAAGTTATAAACGCCAGTGACGCATCACCCCAGTTTTTCTCCGTAAAAAACAGTCCCACAAAAGAAGCAATACATCCGAATGCCATAGAGGAAAATGCAAGGCTTAATCCCTGTCCGGATACCGTTCCTATAACTTTGTAAAAAGGAGTTCTTATATGCCCTTTATCCACAGGAATGGAAGGCAGTTTCGCTGTGGAAATCCAGCTGACAAACGGCAGTAGCATGATCAGGATAAATGCCGGAAGCACTCCAAAATCTTTACTCATCCAGATACTCAACGGAGCACCAACAGCAATTCCGGCATACATGGCAATACCGTTCCAGGTCATTACTTTTCCTGAATTCTGATGCCCGACAAGGCCAATTCCCCAGGTTAATGCTCCTGTAACCAGAAAACTTTCACCAACACCGTGAATCATTCTGGCAAGCAGGAGAAATACTAGCGCTGTTTGTGGTGATGCCTGGAAAGTGACCGCAAGAATATAGGCTACACCTGCAATAACGGATAGCAAAACTCCCAGCATTTTGCTTTTCTTTGCTCCTTTTGTATCTGTAATTTTTCCGGAGTAAGCACGGGTTAAAAGTGTTGCCAGTGATTGTAACCCGATTACCATTCCTATGATGATACTGTTAAATCCTAAATTGTTCTGGACAAATTTCGGAAGCACACCTAAAGAAATTCCTATCGTAAGATATATGGCAAATACCGATAGGATAATAGGCATTGTGGCTGTATAGAAATTAATAGTCTGTCCTTTTTCTAATGTTGCACTCATAATTTTGTTTAAAATATTCGGTGCAAATGTCCTGTTACGGACAAAAAAAAACTTTGACTTAAGTCAAAAAACAACCTACAGGAATTTATTCAAAATCCAGAAAACCATCTGTCAGCTTTTTCCACTGGACCTTAGAAATTCCCATCATTCCTCCTACGGCAACCATAAGATTTCTGATAACATCAATATATCCGGCGTTAAAATTCGGCGTTTCATTCCGTCCGTAGACTGCAGCTTTTAGATGAGTAGGCGTTCTCGCGATCATAAAAGTTGAGGTTGCTATGGAGCTGTAAAAATGGGCAATATGACTGTTTTTTCTGTCCTGAGGATTTATGGAGGGTCTGCACGTTATTAAAATGCTTTCCGAATAGTTATCTTCCTGAAAGCAGATATCAGTAACTTCTACCCAGTCATACCCTTTGGCTTTAGTTTCTCCCGGTCCGGGAATATCAATTCTCATAAAATCTCCTTTCTGAGGTGGTCTTTCAGCAATATTTCCTTTTGAATCATAAAGTTTAAAGGCTGCAAAGCCTTCACCGCAATAGCTTTTCCAACGGCTCACTGAAAAAAATCTTTGTTTCAAAATATCAAACTTGATCGGTAAAAGTGTCGGTTCAAACTGCTTCTGGCTTTCTGTATCGTGAAATCCACCGGATTGCTGTTGTGGAACTCTGTTGATCTGCTTAGGCTTCATTGTACTGGATTTTATACTAATTTATAAAATATGAAAGTGTTTCTTTATGAGCACGATCATAACCCCATGATAAAAGCCTCTCGATGGAGAGGCTGATGTTAAAACTTAAATGGATCGGGATAAATGGATTTAACTGTTATAAGGGTCGTAAAGAAAATGGAGAAAGAAAAAACAGTAAGAATACAGAATGGCAAAATATTTTATTGACCTTTTTTAATTGCTCCTGAATCATTGGATGAAATTATTCAATTGTACCATTTATATTATTGGAATCTTTTTAATTTATTTTTTGTTTTATGATAATATATGATTGCTAAATTTCACGGTTAATGGTAAGAAAAGCATTATTGAACGAGTCCTTATTTTTAATTAGAATGAATGTTTTTTTAATATTTATGCTTATATAATGTTTTGCATAATATATTTTTTACTTATATTTGTAAATCGAAATAATTTTTTTTCATCATTTGTGTTTTTTTAAGGTCTCCTCCTTTAGGGGACCTTTTTCATTTTAGCCTATGATTTTTTGCAACTAAGTGTAAATACGGAATGGTAAATTTGGTATTTTCTACGCTATCATATATCTCATTAAAGTGACAACTTTGTAATGTTAAACAACTTAAAAACATTACACCATGTCAACATTCAAAATCAATATCATTGCAGGTCCGCTTTGGAGCAATGATGAAGCACAAAAAATCGGAGGTCGTATTGCTGCGGCACATTTAGGAAAATTCACTGGACAATGGAGCACTATTGTCGAAGGTCAGATGAGCGTTATCGAAGTTGAATATGATACGCAACCATCAGGAAGCACAGAATATACTATGGACGTTTTAGCAGGACCAATCTGGAGCAACGAAGATGCTAAAGAAATATGCCCTTCAATCTGTGCTTCTTACGGAGGAACCTGGAACGGACAGTGGACAACAGTCGTTGAAGGCAAAATGAGCGTTTGCGGATGCACATTTAAGTTCTAGAACTTATTTAGATTAATATGAATCTCTGGGGCAACCTGGAGATTTTTTTTGCTCTGATAATAATTTTACAGCTGAATTATTGAGTAGTTTTTATAAAATCCGTAGGTCTGGACTGCATTACAGACTGGAAACTTCTTGTAAAGGCCTGAACACTCTTATACCCTACTTTGTATGCTGTTTCGGAAATGGTATGGTCGCCGGAGCTCAGCAGTTCCAGGCTTTTAATAATTCTTAGTATCTGCTGGTATTTGGCCAGTGTTATTCCGGTCTCTTTTTTAAAAATGCGTTCTATTGTGCGTAAGGAAAGCATTGAAATTTCACTCAGATCTTCCATTCTTACGTCCTCCTGGTAATGACTGTGAAGATATTCAATAGATTTAGATAACCTTTTATCTTCAGGAAGTCTGATATAAAGTTGTAAGGAATGTTCCACAAAATGAGGAAGCTCATTAAAAAGCGCTTGTAAGAAAAGTGCTTCATCCGGATCTTTTGAAATGCTTTTTGACCATTTTTCTGCATACTTTATCATTTCTTTCAGAACAGGAGGAACGGAAAAAACATTAATCTTATGATGAAAAGCACTGCTTTTTTCTACATCGGCGAACATGATCATCAGTTTAATTTTTTCAGAGTGTGAATTGGTTTTATGAATGGCACCCGGAGGAATCCAGGCTGCATGGTTTTGAGGAAGAAGGTAGATCTTCCCGTCGACCGTAATATACTGGAATCCGCTTTCTACATACACGAGCTGGCCTTTTTGGTGAGAATGAAGAATGTCATCATGCCGCCAGCCTTCTTCAAACCAGACAAAATATGGTTTCTTCAGCTGATCAATATCTATAGTGTCGTGAATATTCATGTCGTTTTACGTTAAAACTTTGGCAAAATTAAATAAAACTGCTGAATTAATTTTGCATCAAATATTAATTATATGATGAAGAGCGAATCAAGAAAGAATGCTTCTTATATTCTGATGGTGGTCAATATACTGGTTGTGATCCTGGTATCCAGTAATCTGAGATCTCCTATTATCTCTGTTTCCCCGGTATTGGGTGATATACGGCATGCCTTGAATCTGGATAGTTTCCAGGTGAGCCTACTTACTTCTATTCCACTGTTTATGTTTGCAACATGTTCCGTTTTAGTGAGCAGATTTTCACATAAATTCAGTATCAGCCGGTTTCTGATGTATTCCCTGATTATTTTAAGTTTCGGACTGTTCCTAAGGATTACGGGATCTCTATGGACTCTTTTCACAGGATCTGTGTTTATAGGTTTGGGAATCTGTATCGGAAATGTAGTTACTCCGGGTTATATCAAGAATAATTTTCCTAAACAGATCGGTTTGATGACCGGAATTTTTGCAGTTTCCATGAATCTTACAGCTGCATTAGCCTCAGGCTTCAGTGTAAGAATCGGAGAATGGACGGGATTCGGATGGCGTGGCTCCCTGGGAATCTGGCTGATCATTGCCGGACTGGGACTTTTTGTCCTTATCCTGGAGCTGATATTCAATAAAAAGAATCCGGGACAGGCAAAAGCAGCTTTAAGTGTTTCTGATTTTAATATGTTTAAATCTGCACAGGCATGGAATATCAGTGTATTTATGGGGCTGCAGTCTTTATTTTATTACTGTATGATGGCCTGGCTGCCTTCATTTCTTACTGATTGTAAAATGGAAGGTGAAAATGCGGGATGGGTCCTGTTTTTTATCCAGATTACCATGATCCCGATTACTTTCTGTGCTCCGATTATTGCCGGGAAAATGAAGGATCAGCGGATCCTGATCATACTTATCTGCAGTTTAATGTTCGGAAGTACGATGATGTTCGTGTGGCTGCAGTCGCAATGGATCTATGCTAATGCTGTCATTATCGGTATTTCTAATGGTTTGTCTTTCAGCCTGTCTATTCTGTTTTTTTCAACAAGAACGAAAAATAGCGCCAATGCGGTAAAAATATCCGGAATGGCACAGTCTGTGGGGTACCTGATTGCTGCATTCGGGCCTCCGGTTTTTGGAAAACTTCATGACTGGGATGCATCCTGGAAAAGCTCTTTTTATTTTTTGAGTTTCGCTGTTATCCTGATGTTTTATTTCGGAATGAAGGCGGCCAGGAATAAATGTGTGGAAGATTAAAAATAAAGGACTGTATCTTTCCGATACAGTCTTTTATTAATGTTTGTCTGATTTAAGTTATTCTTCTTTTGTTGCTGGCTTCTATCCAGTCATCTTTTTTACATTTAGGACAGTGCGCTGTATTTCCTTCTGTTTTAAATTCGGTATGTCCACAGAAGGTACATGAATATTGACTTTCTTTATGAATTATTTTTAATGGATTTTTTAATGAATCCGGCATAATGGGAAGGCCGTATTTTACATCTTTATCTTCATAGTAAAATACACTGATCTCACCGGAAATTTCTTCAATAGCTGTTTCAATCTGCCCAAGCTGTGAAACACCCTTCAACCTGAGCTCTGCAAAAAATTCATCGCTTCCCAAGTTTTCTTTTTTAAAGTTTTCAATAGCAAATTCACCGTCTTTGATCAGGCAGATGGAACTTCCTTCCACCAGTTTCTCAAATTTTTTGCTTCTTCCTATAAAAAAAGTGACAATACTATATAAAAGAATGATGACTATAAAAACGAGAATGGAAGAAATAATACCAACATCTTTATTGAACATAGGATCACCAGCCGCAGAACCTAAACCGATAATAACGACCAGCTCAAAAATAGAAAGCTGCTTTACCCCTCTTTTTCCTAAAATCCTCAGGCCAATAATAATGGCCAGGAACATGATCATAGTCCGTAATATGATTTCCAGAAGAAAAGACCATTCTTCGTGTCCCAGAAATAATTCTTTCCAGTTGAGTTCTAAGAGAAATAGAGATAGCATAGAAATTAATTTAGAGAAGGTATCCAAAAAATGAGCCATCCCCCAACCCATTCTTCTTAAAGATTAATAGATTTTAAACTCTTTTAAATTAATTATAAAGAATATTCCATCCCGTCCTGCAGAACTAAGCATCTGTTCTCCAGATCGTTTTCATTGATCTTCTTCTGAATGTATTCACGGCTTTCCTTACAGTGGCTGACTGCTTCAAGATGCGTGACCAAGATGGAGGCATTGGGTGCATATTCACAAAGTTTGATGATGTCTTCACTGGTCATAATAATAGGATCTCCCACTGCAAAAGTGGCTGCACCTCCGGCTACAACAATATGCTGAGGCAGATGCTTATCGATCTCTGCTGCAATCCCTTCATACCAGATACTGTCACCAACGACATAGAGAGTTTGATCCTCAGTTTTAAAGACAAATCCGTTTACTTTACCCATTTTCTCCCCTATTTCTCCGGTTCCATGCTGCCCTTCTGTAATTGAAATATTGATATTTTCCCAGATGATACTGTCTTTAATAGAAATTATGTTCTTAAAACCTGACTCGGCTATCTTTTCTGCAATGATCTCAGGGCAGATTACAGGAATATTTTTATCTAAAAATTCAATAGCTTTTTCGTCCCAGTGATCAGGATGAAGATGAGTTACAGCTACCGCATCAATTTTTGACAGTTTATCTTTTAATTCCTCTTCACTGAACGGAAGGTCAACCAAGGGATTCAGCAGTTCGCTATCTGTCATTGGAAGCTTTCCCAAAGAACCTTTTGCCCCAAGCATGGGATCAATTAAAATATTTTTTCCTCCTATTTGGAGCAGTAATGTGGCATTGCGCCATAATTCCAGTTTCATTTTGTTTAATTTTGTCCTGCAAAACTATGGTTAAACCAAGGGTAAATAATAGACGGTTACCAAAAGGTTAACCATATATATAAAAGTTACCGATGAATTTTGAAGAATTTAAAAACTGCGGGCTTAGACGAAGCCTTGATATTCTTTCCGGAAAATGGAAACCGCTGATCCTTCTGAATCTTTTTGAGGAAGATCAGGTACGGTTTATAGAATTGTGGCGTAAAATGCCGAGGGTTTCAAAGAAAGTGCTTTCTGAACAGCTGAAACAGATGGAGGAAAATCATATCATTCAACGGATTGAAGTCTATAATTTTCCTCCTGAAGTCTATTATAAGGTGACTGATAAAGCCCGGAAATTAGGTCCTATTCTTGATCAGCTGCATGCATGGGGTAATGATCTTGATTCTTAAAAGTATTCAATACCTCCAAAATATTCCGGTAAATAAAATCAAGTTCTTCTGATGTGATGCAATACGGTGGAACCAGATACATAACATTCCCCAGCGGACGCATAATGATCCCGCGCTTGAGAAATTCATCATAGAGAACCTTTCCAATCTGGTTAAAATAAGAAGTATGTTGATCTGTTTTATACTCAAAAGCCAGAATGGTTCCGGTCTGACGTACATTTTCAACATGTGAATGCTTTGAAAGAATTTTAGAAAAATCGGAATGTTGGTTGTTGATACGATCAATGGCTGCTAATGTTTCTTCCTGCAATAAAAGCTCTATGCTGGCCAGAGCCGCAGTACACGCTAAAGGATTAGCCGTAAAAGAATGTCCGTGAAACAACGTTTTGTATTTGTCATCAGATAAAAAGGCATTAAAAATTTCCTGCGAACAGGTGGTAATTCCCATAGGCATTGTTCCTCCGGTGAGGCCTTTTGAGAAACACATAATATCCGGCACTTCCGTCAGGTGATTGGCCGCAAACAGTTTTCCGGTTCTCCCGAAACCTGTGAATACTTCGTCCTGGATCATCAGAATTTTTTTGCTTCTGCAGAATTTCATCAGTTCATCCAGATGTTTGGCCTCATACATCAGCATTCCTGCTGCGCCCTGTACCAATGGTTCATAGATAAAACAGGCTGTTTCTTCTGCCAGATCTTTAATCTGAATCTTTAAACTTTCCAGATTTTCTGCGTTAGGTATATCGATAAAGATCACCTCAAAGAGCATACTTCCGAAAGGCTTTGTCCAGACACTTCTCCCGCTCACAGACATCGCCCCGAATGTATCGCCGTGATAAGCATTTTTAAAAGCCAGAATCTTCGTTTTTTCTTTCCCTGAATTATAAGCATACTGAATACACATCTTCAGCGCTGCTTCCACTGCCGTTGAACCATTATCCGAATAAAAAACTTTGTTCTGATTCTCAGGCAGCAATTTTAATAAATTTTCTGATAACTGAACAGCCGGTTCATGTGTAAAGCCTGCAAAAATAACCTGTTCCAGAGTATTCAGCTGCTGAAAAACACGTTCTGCAATATAAGGATGAGCATGACCGTGCAAAGTCACCCACCACGATGAAACCGCATCAATATATTTTTTTCCTTCCTCATCATATAAATAGACGCCTTTTCCTTGTACTATAGGCACTGCATCTCCTGCTGTTTTCATCTGCGTGTAGGGATGCCAGTTGACGGCTTTATCTCTTGACTGTAGAGATTGTATTGATGTATTCATTTTTTTTAATTAAAAGTTAGAAATTAGAGGTTAGAAGTTAGTGGAGATGATCGTTCCATAAGCCAATTGTAGCTTTATAACCTGTAACTGGTACCCCTTCATCCCGAAACTCATTAACAACAACTATTCTCCTTCATCTTCATCGGCTTCAAGCCCAGTTTTTCCAGCATCTGCATGTCTTCGGAAACTCCCGGATTAGGGGTTACCAATAAAGTTTCTCTTTCTCCTGTGAAGATGGAATTGGCTCCGGCCATAAAGCACCACGCTTGCTCTGTTTCATTCATTTCAATACGTCCGGCGCTTAATCTCACCATGGAGGAAGGCATGACAATCCTGGCGGTAGCGATCATTCTGACCATTTCCCAGGTATCTACTTTTTCGTTGTCTTCAAGCGGCGTTCCTGCTACTCTTGCTAAGGCGTTGATGGGAACTGATTCCGGATGTTTTGACATGGTGGCTAAGGTTAAAAGCATTGAAATTCTGTCTCTGTGCGTTTCTCCAAGTCCTATAATTCCTCCTGAACATACCGTTATTCCTGCTTTTCTTACATTATTGATGGTATTGATTCTGTTATCAAAGGTTCTGGTTGAGATAATTTCTTCGTAATACTGTTCAGAAGTATCGAGATTGTGATTGTAAGCATATAAACCTGCTTCCTGAAGACGAATGGCCTGCTCTTCGGTAAGCATTCCTAACGTACAGCACACTTCCAGTCCAAGCTCATTTACGCCTTTTACCATATCGATTACCCTGTCGAAATCTCTGTTGTTACGAACTTCACGCCATGCTGCAGCCATACAGAAACGGGAAGAGCCACTGTCTTTTGCTTTTTGAGCGTGGGCAATCACGGTTTCTGTCGGAAGCAATGCCTGCACTTTGATATTGGTATGGTAACGGGCAGCCTGACCACAATAGGAGCAGTCTTCGGGACATCCTCCCGTTTTAATGGATAATAAGGTAGAGATCTGTACTTCTGAGGGATCATGCCATTCACGGTGTACTGTTGATGCTTTATAGATCAGCTCCAGCAAAGGCTGGTGATAAATTTCTTCTATTTCTTCTTTTGTCCAGTTGTTTCTGATGGTTGTTTTTTTATCCATTATCATAAATTTGTTTTTGTTAATTGTTCTGCGGCAGCTTTAATGCTGACTTTAGTTGGCTGGTCGATTTCAGGAATGTAGATAGTTCTGGTTTCTCTTTTCATAAAGTTACAGATCACTCTTTCGGTATCTGGAGGGAAATTTCCATTGAAAATCAAGTATTTCAGCTTAAGTTTTCTTTGTTTTAAGGCCATGATGGAAAGTAAGCTGTGGTTAATGCATCCTAAATAATTTCTGACGACTAACGCTACAGGAAGATTAAGTTTTTCAATAAGGTCTATCATAAAAATCTCATCCGAAAGCGGGACCATAAGCCCTCCGGCTCCTTCTATGATTAGTTTGTTATCTGTTTTGGGAAGCTGAAACTGATCTAAACTGATTTCTATATTTTCTTCCCTGGCAGACTGATGTGGTGATGCAGCCAGCTGAAGACGGTAAGTTTCCGGATGGCAGACAGTATTCTCTGTCCATGATTCTATTTTATGGCTGTCCGTATAGTCGAGATCCCCGGATTGCACAGGTTTCCAGTAATCTGCTTTAAAATATTGTGTTAAAACAGCGGAGCATACTGTTTTTCCTACTTCGGTGCCGATTCCGGTGATAAATATTTGATTCATTTGATGTTACAGGTTGAAAGATTCGGGGTTTGGTGTTTATTGATTCGTCTTAAATAAATTCTTTAATAATTCTCGTGAGTTCTACAACTTCTTCTTCTGTATTAAAGCTGTGGAGGCATATTCTGAGTCTTTCGGTTCCTGCTTTTACAGTGGGACTGTAGACGGCGTAGGTTAAGAAATTATTATCAGATAGTGTTTTCTGTAAACTTCTCGATTGTTGATTATCCGGCATCAATACGGCCTGTATCGGGCTCAATTCTGAAGATGGGGTTTTAATATTTTGATTCCTGAAAGTTTCAATATTCTTTTGAAGTCTTTCTGACAGTTCTGGTTTTTGCTTTAAGAATTCATAGCCTGTTTGAATAGCCATCCATAAAAAATCCTGAGCAGCAGTGGTATAGATAAAAGGAGATGCAAAATTCACTAAATAGGATTTTATGGTTTCATCACACAAAATAGCGGCACCATGTGCTCCTAAAGCTTTTCCATAAGTCATTACGGCGGCAAAAACATCATTCTGTAACTGATTCTTCTCAATCAGGCCATATCCGAAAACACCAAAAGCATGGGCTTCATCTACAATCAGTGCTGCATTATATTTTTTGGCTAATGCTGCAATTTCCTGAAGGGGTGCAAGATCCCCATCCATCGAATAAAGACTTTCTATGGCAATATAACAGGTTCCGAGCTGTTTTTTCAGTATGTTTTCCAAATCTGCCAGGTCATTATGCCGGAATTTTAGTTTTTTAGCATGAGACATTCTGCAGGCATCATGAACTGAACGGTGAATCTGCTCATCTACAATAATCGTGTTATGACGGTCCGGCAGCGTAGAAAATAAGGCCAGATTTGCATTGTAACCGGAAGAAAAAAGAAGAGCTGCTGGGTATTGATGCTGTTCAGCAATGTATTTTTCTGTTTCATCAACAATATTGCTGTTTCCGCTGATCAGTCTTGAACCGGAACTTCCTGAAAGAAGCTTGGGATTTTCCTGAACATTCCGAAGCAACTGTAATTGAAGTTCTTCATTTCCCGCTAAGCCAAGATAATCATTGGAATAAAAATCAATCCCATTAAGTTTTGGCTTTAACGTTCTTAATATTCCTGCTTCCTTTCTTTTATCGAGGGCGTCCTGAAATTTTTTAAGCATAGTCTAATTGAGAAACTTCTTCAGCTATAGCATTAATCCACTCATCATGCAGTTCTTTTTCTATCGTCAGGATATTTTCTGCATGTTGTTTCCAATCTGCGGAGAATTCATTTAATTGATTGATCATTTCCTCAAGATGCCCTTCTTCTTCCAGAATAATAGATTTCACCATAATCCTCGAAGATTCCTTGGTCAGAATATCCTGGTAAACCGGATAGAGCTCATCTGCACGAACTTCAATGGCATAAGTCACAAAAAGATAAGCTGCATATTTCAACTCTTCCTTATTCAGGGCAAATACGGTCTGAAGATACCTGCAAGCCTTTACATCCAGAGAATGAAGATACTGTCGGGTGGCAACTGGGGCCAGAAGTTCGTCTGCTTCATAGGTTTTACATAATTCGGGATCTATTTTGCTGATCTGTTTTTTTAGATAATAAGCATGACGGTGCTCTTCGGCAGCATGTTTCAGCTGAATGAGCGTGACAGAAACCGGATGCTCACACTTAGAGATCTTTCTGGCACCGGCATTTTCCATGAACGAAAGCGTGTTCAGCCATTTGGCATGAGTTCCGTCATCCTGTACAATTCTTTCAAGCAGTTGTTGAAATTCCATAGATTTTTATTTTGAACCAAAATTAGTATATTGCCGGACCATTAAAAGGTGCCAGTTTTAATATTATGGATAGTCCGGTTAAGATTCCTTATCAAAGTTTTATAGAAATTGACAGAAATTCGGAGACTTCAATCTATATGCAGATTACAAATCAGCTTATTAATGCTATTCAGAGAGGTTTTCTGCCATACGGCACCAAGTTGCCCGGAACCAGAGCCTTCAGTAAAGTGTTGGAAATCCACAGGAATACCGCCGTTGCTGTTTATGATGAATTGTCAGCACAGGGCTGGGTTGAAAGTCTTCCGAACAAGGGAACGTTCATTATCGGGGAAAATCAGGAAAAACCGGTAAAGGTTAAGGATTTTGAAAAAAACAACCTTCAGAATTATCCTGAAACCACAGGTTTTGCATTTAAAACTTCGAATATTTTAGATAATCCTTTTGAACATTCGGATTGCGAATATGTTTTCAACGACGGCGTTCCGGATATCAGACTGACTCAGATCGGGCAGCATTCGAGGTTTTACAGCTCTATTCTTAAACGGAAATCCAATCAGAAAATGCTGGGCCACTACAATCATGACGGAAGTGAATTTTTTAAGGAACATCTGTCGCATTATCTTAATCTTTCCCGCGGACTGCCTATTTCAAAGAACAATCTTCTCATTACCCGAAGCACGGAAATGAGTATCTATATCGTTTCCGAAATTCTTCTTTCTGCAGGAGATACTGTATTGGTAGGTGCTTTGAGCTATTTTTCCGTGAATATGATTTTCCAGAAAGCAGGTGTGAATATTGTATCACTCCCGATAGATGAAGAAGGAATTATCGTTGAACACGTTCGGGAAGCCTGTAAAAAGCAGAAAATCCGGATGCTTTATCTTACGCCGCACCACCACTATCCTACTACTGTCGCTTTAAGTGCACAGAGAAGGCTTGAACTCCTTGAGCTTGCCCATGAGTATGGTTTTATTATTCTTGAAGATGATTACGATTATGAATTTCATTATGACAAAAGCCCCATTCTTCCGCTGGCAAGTGCAGATACTAAGGGAATGGTTATTTATATCGGATCATTCGGAAAATCATTGGCTCCGGGATTCAGGACTGGGTTTATTGTTGCTCCGGAAAATCTGATGGCTGAAATGAGGAAATATCTCGGAATCATAGACCGTCAGGGTGATATCTTAATGGAAAGAGCTTTGGGCGAAATGATTGAAGAAGGAGAAATACACCGGTATCTTAAAAAGTCTTTAAAGGTTTATCAGGAAAGACGGAATCACTTTGCAGAGCTTCTTAAGGAAAATTTAGATGAATTGATACAGTTTCAAAAGCCTTCGGGAGGTCTTGCTTTCTGGCTGGAATGGAATATTCCTGTCAACCTGATGCAGCTAAGCCGGAATTGTGCGCAGAATAATTTGTTTATTCCTAAAACACTGCTTTATCAGACGAAAGATATTACGGCAATGAGACTGGGGTTTGGAAATCTTAACTTTGAGGAAATGGAGAAGAGTATTGACATCCTTTCTGATCATGCGAGGAAATTATTGTAAAAATGATTTGTTTTTTTTGAATTAACCACGGATGACACGAATTTTCACAGATGTTTGCGTTCTACTAAGCCGTATGTAAACAAAAAATATCAACCACAAAGATCACAAAAGCTTCTTGAAACACTTAAGTTTATTTAAAGTTTAAAAGCTTATCGCAAAAAAGTACACTTAAGTTTTTGTGAAAATCTCTGATTTTCTTTATCATAACAGGAAGATCCGCCTGATCTTTTTAGTCTGCGAGAGATAATATTTTAAACCATTAAGGATTATTAAGCTTTTAAGAATATTAAGTTTTAGTTTCGCTTCAAGGCGTACAACTTAAAAAAATCAATGATTTTTTCTTAACTCACCTTACTCTCTTCATTTATCTTAATGTTTAAAAAAGTTTAGGACGAGAATCAGCGACCATATTAATGTTTGGAGGAAATTGATTTTAAATAACAGTGTAAAATTAACCACAGATGACACGGATTTGCACAGATGTTTGCGTTGTATGCGGCTGTGAAATAAGGGGATTTTGAAATAAAAAAAGTGTAACACCCGGGTTACACTTATCTAATTTTTGTTGTTTTTTTAATTGGAGGGAGTCAATATCTTCACTTTCTTTTTCTTGGATTTCTTCTTTTTTCTGTTCAAATAGATAATGAATCCTGTGATGGGAAGTGAAGCCGCGATCATTCCTGCAAATAGATATAAAATCCTGCCAGTCACTCCAAAGATGCTTCCTGTATGAAGGTCATAATTTCTTTCTCTTAATGCGGTTCCATTGCCGATGTTTTTGTCTTTGTAGGATTGATGCTTCAGGATTTTTCCTGAGTATTGATCAAAATTGAACTGCTCATTCTGGTATTGTTTATTCCCATACGTTACTTCAGCATAATAAGTCCCTTCTTCTGTTTTCGGAAAGCTGATGAGTGCAGATTTCTTATCCGCCAGGCTCTGTTCTACCCTGTTTCCAACAATATTTAAAATATTTTTCTTGTCTGAATATTCTTCGGTAGGAATGGTACTTTTAGCTTTCTGTTCGGTTTTCGCCTTTCCATTCAGTGTTTTTTTGACCCATTGATCAACGTCTTCAAAATTCCATATCAATGCTGCATAGGAAATAAGACATAAAGGAATAACGGCATAAAATCCCAGGACATTGTGCGTATCATAATTGATTCTTTTCCATTTAGCAGACGTTTTAATGAAAAACATTCCTTTCAAAGCCTTCTTATTCATTTTACGGGGAAACCAGATTACCAGTCCTGAAAAAAGCATGATTGCCAATATCAGCGTAGAATATCCGGTAATGGTCTTCCCAATTTTTTCACCCAATAAAAGTCTGCGGTGAAGGTCCATCACAATTTCAAAAAAATCATTTTTGGCATTTTCCACCTCAAGAACTTTTCCGGTGTAAGGATCTATATAAACCCTGTAATAATAAATATATGAACCCCAATAAGTCAAAGCTTCCTTATTCATTTTCAGGGAGCGGAACGCATAGCTTCTGGATGGATCTGAGGATATTTCTACCCTGTTTACCTTAAGACTGTCCGGAAGTGCCTGTTCAGCTTTTAGTTTAAGATCGGAAAACTGCAGCTTTTCTTTTTTTATGGTTTTGACGAAATATTTTTCCGGGTGTAGGGCATGTTTCAGCTCTTTTTCAAAAGCGAGAATACATCCGGTAACTGCCATTATCACAACTATAAGCCCAGACGTTAGTCCGAGCCATAGATGTAATTGATATGCTGTCTTTCTTAGTATAGAATTCATATTAAAACTTAAGAGTAACCTCCGCTACAAAGTTACGGGGCATTTGGGCTACTATAACACCCTGCCCTGCGAAATACTGTGCATTTCCTAAATTATTCATTTTAAATCCTAATCTGTATCTTTCTTTTTCAAGAGATACGGAAGCGTTCACTAAAGTATAAGCCGGGAATGTAAACTGTCCGGTAGTTGCATTGTCTACAGTAACCTGCTCACCCACGCGGTTTACTCCAAAACCTAATCCGAGACCTGAAAGTCCTTTGATTGGCAATATGTAGCTTACCCATGAATTGAATACATTAGCCGGACCTGAAGACGACGGACGGCGGCCATCTACATTGGCAGCAGCTTTTACAAACTTACTGTCGTTATAAGAATATCCTGCCATAATGTTCAGCCCCTGAATTGGATTAAGGATGGTTTCAATTTCGATCCCTTTACTTCTCTGTTCTCCGTCCTGAATGGTCACATTATAGTTTGTTCCGTCGCGATTCACAACATCTGCCCGTAACATATTGTCAACCAGAATATCATAATATCCTACCGTGAAATTCACTCTGTTTCTCCAAAGATTTCCTTTGAATCCCACTTCCCACTGATTGGATCTCTGCGGTTTGAAATCTCCACTATAGTCTGCAAGCGGTTGCGCAACCGGAGCTAAATTACTGAAACCATTCATATAGTTAGCATACGCAGATAGACGGTCTTTAAAGATCTGATAGGATAAACCAAATTTTGGAGACAACGCATTCTGATTAAATGTCCCCGTATTTACATTTTTGATCAAATCCAGCTGTCCATTGCTTTCATAATGGTCAAAACGTAAACTTAGCAAAGTAACCAAACGATCTGTAATGTATACCGCATCGGAAATATAAGCTCCATAAATATTGCTTGATGTTGTATTTCTTACTAAAGGTGCTGTAGAAGTCTGAATTTTTTGTAACGCTAAATCTCTGGTGATATTTCCATATAATCCTGTTACCGGCGGCGCTATCGGTGCTGTAGGATTTTTAGGATCAATATAATCAAATACAACAATGGGAGAAAGGTTATTGTTCAAAGACTGGTTTAAATAATCTAATCCTACAAGAACTTTATTTTTGATTTTTCCTATTTTAAATTCCCCGTTAAAGTTCTGCTGAACGCTGGTAGATGCTCCTTCGCCATTCTGCCACTGTACATTACGCTCCAGAAGGTTATCTGTAGCTCCTCTCATGAACTGATACTGATACAATCCTTCCGTTTTCCTGTAATTTCTTGAGATCAAAGTCTGGGAACTCCACTGATCTGAAATTTTGTAATTCACCTCAGCTTTTACATTGATGGAAGGCGCTTTTAAACTCATATCGTTATTGGAATAAGACTTTTTCCAGTCATATCCAAGCTCATCCGGAGTGGTTGCGATGAATGGCCGGGTTCTCGGTAAAAAGACAATCGGTGTATTCGTTCCTTCATAGGTGTAAATCTGGGCTCCCAGGTTAAACTTTAACCGGTCATTCACCTGGTAGCTGAATGTAGGCGCCACAAACATGGATTTTCTGAACTCTGAATCTCTGAATCCGTTCTGATACTGATACGCTGCATTCACACGGAATAAAGTCTTCCTTGAATCTGTGATTGGACCGTATACATCAGCTGTCACACGGTTCAGATTATAACTTCCCAAAAGATAAGAAGCTTCTCCGCCGAAATAATCTTTAGGCTTTTTCGTTACGACATTAATCAATCCTCCAAAAGAATTGACTGCGCCTCCGTATAAAGTTCCGGAAGGCCCTTTGATCACGTCGATACGCTCAATATCCGCCGGATCAATTTCTGAATTGGTGGTCGCAGGAACACCATCTACCATAGAAACTCTCGTAGGAAAACCTCTTAAATTGTAGTAGAAACTTCCGTCTCCCGCTCTACCCGCACTTCCCTGCATTTTTACAATACCCGGAACGTTTTTTAAAGCGTCGGACATATCATACACCAACTGCTCTTTCAGAATCTGCTGGTTGATGCTGGTATACATTTGAGGGTTTTCAATGTTTTTCAAAGGCATTTTAGAGATCGAAGTACTGTCTCTGTCCAGAAATTTATTTCTACTGAAGGCATATACTGTAATTCCTTCAATCACATTATTTTCTGTCTCAGGATAAATCACCGGAATTTCAAAGACATCTTTTTCAATACGGATCTGCTCACGCATCAATTCAATATCATTTAAAACCACCTGAAGCGTATACTCTCCCGGTGGCACATTATCAAAATAGTATTCTCCTAAACTGTTGGTCTTAGCCTGATACGGCGTATTGACTAATCTTAAAAGCGCATTCTTCACGGGCACTTTTTCAGACAACATAATCTTTCCGTTGACACGTTCATTCTGCTGGGCAGAAACAAATAATGGAAGACCGACAAGAAATAAAAGTATTATAGGGGTTTTAAATATTTTCATGCTGTAAGTTTTGTAACAGAGGATAATTGATTTTGCCGTTTTGTGATAATGGAAATGATTCTATGTGTTCGGTGCGTACGTACTGCGGATTGATGCGCAGTTTATTCTTAATAATTTCCTTAATGATCTGAGGATCTATTTCTTTGTTGTCATACAGAACAATGATTTTTTTATCATTGCCGTTCAGACAGACCACTGTATTCCCTTCCAGTTCATTCTTAAGGATAAATTCTACCTCATCCAGGTTGAGACGGATCCCGAAAAGCTTCATGATGCGTTTGATTCTTCCTGTGATGTAGTACAGTCCGTTCTTCCCTCTTCTGCCTGTATCTCCTGTATGAAGAAGTTTAGGCTGTTCGTAGATAGAAAGGTCTTCAAGCTTGTTGGCATAACCTCCGCTGATGCTTGAATGTAAAAATAGGAGTTCATCTGTTTCTTCATCAATCTGGAAGCTTCCTCCGTGTACAGGAGTGCCAATAGATGTTTCCTCTTCAAGAAGTCCGTCTGTAGTAAGATAAGCCATTCTTCCGCCTGCTTCGGTTTGTCCGTACTGAGCAAAGAACTGCTTTTCAAATTCAAGGCAGTAATTGAAGATGGTTTTCCTCAACTCAGCGTTGATCACCCCTCCCGTATGGGTCATGTATCTCAGGCTGGTGCTGTCTTTTCTGAAGAATCCGATTCTATTCAGGTTTTCGTACAGATAAGGAACGCCTCCCAGCGTACTGTAACCGTACTCTTCCATTTCATCCCAGAAGGCTTTCTGCATAATGTCTTTGTCCGTACAGACTATTCTTCCCGCCCGCATACAGTTGGTGGTAAAAATAGAAAAACCGTACACAAAATTAATCGGTACGTTGAGCGGAACTACATCAGATTCCAGGATAGGCATATATTGAAGGATGCTCACAGCGTTCTGATAAAGGTTTTCATCGGAAAGCTTCACCAATTTTGGAACTCCGGTGGTTCCGGAAGTACTCAGCAGGATCTTGATCTCGGGATGAATAACCACTTCAGGTTTGTAATCTTTTTTAGCAAAGATCTTCACCGTTTCCGAGAATTTCTTCAGTTCATATCCCTGAACCTCATCTCTGGAGGGGTCAAAGATATATTTCGGACGGTATTCAGCTTCCAGACGGTCTTTAAATTCCGGATGCAGTTTCTGTCCCAAAACAGCAATGGCATGCGTGGTTCCATAGAAATTGAGGAGTACTTCAATACTGGGCACCTGATTGTCATTGTACAAAAAGATCAATCCTTTCTCTACAGGATTGAGGCCTAAAGAACGGTACAGTGTTCTAACCGGCGTGGAAGCACCGGTGGAAGCATCTGTAAACAACAAGTTCTTGTTGGCAATTACATTTTCTAAAATTTTCATATACTTAGTTTTCTACGAGTACATCGTATTTTTTCATTTTTTCGCGGATCTTTCCGACAGTTCCCATTTCAAGGATGTCGTTGAAGTCAAACTTGACACGGTAGAACTGCTCCAAAGCTTCTACAATAAGCAGATGCGACATGGAGTCCCACTCAGGAATTTCCTGATACGTCAGGTTTTCGTCTACCAATTCTTTTTTCACAGCGATTGCTGATGCGATAATTTCATAAAATTCGTCTGTTGTGTGCATTTTAAATTTTTATAGTTTTCCATTTACCATTTTTGAATATCATGAGGAACAAGACAGCCAGTATTATTTCCGAAGAAACAATAGCTGTAAATATTCCCTTCAGCTCCCACTGAAGTCTTACCCCAAGCAGGTAAGCTAAAGGAAGCTGAATCACATAGAACATGATCATGTACAGCAGGGTCACCTGCATAATATTGCCAGCCGCGTTAAGCGCACGGCTGATCACCATTGTAAAACCTAATAAGAGATAAGCCATAGACACCACATGGATATACTGTACAGCGTATCTGGCTACCTCAGCTTCCTTGGTGAAGAAGGTCACCACATATTCCGCAGCGAACTGCCAGAATATAGCGACGGCTATCAAATAGGTCATATTGATTCCTCCGGCTCTCCATACCGTTTTCTCAGCGCGGTCCGGGTTTCCGGCCCCTAGATTCTGTCCTGTAAGAACACCCGCAGCATTTCCTATTCCCCAGGCAGGCATCGTCGCCACAGAAGCAATTCTCTGCGCAATAATGTATCCTGCAAGAGCAGTAGTGCCGAAGGTGGCGATGATCTTAACCATGATCAGCCAGCTGGAAGCAGGAATAATATACTGAACCAGTCCGCCAAAAGTAATTTTCAGAATTTTCTTAATTAAAGGCAGGTCAAAATGAAACCTGACCAGAATATTCACACTGGTTTTGCGTGTAAGAAGAATAAAGAACTGATATAAAACCGCCAGTAACCGGGATAATATAGTAGCATAAGCCAGTCCCATTAATCCGTAAGCGGGAATAAAACCAAGTCCGAAAACAAGAATTACGGCAAAAACCATACTGGAGATATGACAAAGCCACAGGGACTTCATCGCCAGATCGGCATCACCCGCTCCTCTGAAAAGACCATTGATAGACAGACGCAGAATCACCAGACCGATACTCAGAAACACCAGCTTGGAAAAAGGAAGTCCGTTATCTACCATCCCTGTATTGAATCCAAGGAAACTGATGATTTCACCCGCAAAAAGGAATGACAGACCGCCAATCAGTAATGCAAAAGCAGCAGCCAGCAATATGATGTAGTGTGCAGTCCGGCTCATACCTTCCTGGTCTTTTTCTCCGGCTCTCCTGGCCGTAAGTGTTGCAGCAGCGATACCCAAACCAATGGCAATTGCATTGGCAAAATTGATGTAGTTATCTGCAATTCCCACCAGCCCAAGGACCTTGTCTCCTAATCTTGCAATAATTAAAAGATTGATACTGACAAAAACAGATTCCATCACGAGCTCCATCACCATAGGAATGGCAAGACTGAAGATAGAACGGTTGATACTCCCCGAGGTAAGTTCTACTTTTTTTCCCGCTAAAGCTCCGTACGCAAATACAGAGCCTTCTTTTACAAGATGCAGAAACTTTCTCATACCGTCGCTACAGAGTTTTTATTCGCAATCTGATACAAAGGATTCGGCAGTGCACCGTCTTTCTTTGGAATAGCAAATGCTTTATTTTCACTGTAGCCATTGTTTTTCAAACGCAGACTGTTGATGTAGAACCTTTTGAATGTAGGAACATACAGATCATATTTTTCATAACGCTCATTCGGATGAGGATTATGGTTTTTGTAGTTCTCTATACAATCGTGAACAAGCGTCCAGAAGGTCTCTTCCTGAAAATTGGAATGGGTATGCAGAACATTGGATAAATACCTGAAGAACGCATCAAAAACACCCAAAAGAATAGACAGCGGAACATTTTCCTTGTTGGAAGACTGGATGAGTCCGTCTGCCAGATGATCAGGAAGTTTCTCCCTTGCTTCTGTGGTCAGGACAATATCATCTACAAAATCTTTGATCACAATTCTCTGTGGCACTCCGTTTTTTAATACCACCATGATGTTTTCTCCGTGAGGTGTTACACAAAGAGAATGGGTGTAATAAATGTGAAGTAACGGCGTAAGATAAGCATCCAGATAATCTGTAATCCACTGCTGAATACTGATTCCTGCCTGCTCTGCAAAAGCCTGTACCAATGGAACTCCATTCTGATCTACAAAAAGCAGGGAAGCCATAGTAAACATTTCTTCGTCTTCCTGTAAATAGTTGGAAGCACTTTCGCGCCATAAAGCTCCAAGAAATTCGTTATACTGATAAGGAACACTGGCAATGGCACTGTATTGAGGATGCAGATAAGCAATAGAAGCTTCTTCTCCTAAGAATATGGTTCCTTTTGTTTCAAGATAAGTATCGCCTTTGATCAATCCTTTTACCCAGTCTGTAATGGATGGGGCAATTTTCATCTGCTTAGGCGACAGCCCTCTGATATTTCCTGTGCTTAAAATAGAAACAGCAGTTTTCAGGTATCTTTTTTCAGGATGATCTGTATTGAATAAAGTTCTGATGCTCTGTTGCGGACTGTAGATATCATTTCCTTCTCCTAACAGAATTAAAATACCGGATGCGATATCACCCGCAAAATGAATCTTTAGTTTATGTTCCCACTGCCATGGATGCACGGGAATTAAATTATAATCCTCAGGAGACTTTCCGGAATCAATCAGTTTTTGTTGAAACACCTGATACAATTCGTCTCCAATTTCAGAACGGTAAAATTTTTCCTGATCTATGTGCTCCAGCGACTGGAACGCTGATCTGTCCTTATGAGCAGCCAGCCACAACACTTTTAAATTCTCTCCTGCTTCCGGAGCAAATGTTTCAAGATCGGTAGGAGAAAATCCTAATCTGCTTTTATTGACGATCACCCAAGGATGGCCTGTCATCTGATGTTCTACCGTTTGGTAATTACTGGAAGCGAGCTCTTTTGAAGACATAACGCCTCTCGATAAAATTAATGCGTCACAGTATAACGTATGCAGCAATTCTTCGGTATATCTCGCCAGCGTATTGGCATCCAGATCGAATACGGTCTGCATTTCAAGGAAGAACTGGGGAATATTCAGCGCTGAGGTGGGTACGCCATTCTCTATTTTCACGATACTTTGCGTATCAATGTGCCAGTAATCCATCATCCTTTCCTGTCCGCGGAAAATGTATTCTATAGTTTCGATCCCTGTTTCCAGTTTGAAGACCGTAAATCCTTCTTCATCCTGTGAAACGGCAACAGGTTTCAGCCGTTCTTCATGCATTAATTCTGCAATCGTCTTGGCCATAAGGTCTCTATTGGCCTGGAACCAGATTTCCTGGCTGATTGTATTATTTTTTAAGTTGGTGTTCATTGTTCTGTTATATTTTGACAGTTGATGCAGCAGCGTGTTTCTCTACATCAAAATCCTGGAAAGCAATTTTCTTTTCGATTTTATAATGTTCTCTTCCCAAAATGTCATTGATGATATAGGAATTACGGTACGCCGCCATTCCAAGATCCGTAGAAATGTAGCTATGGGTGTGTACTTCTGCGTGAAGCACATAGATTTCCCCGCCGTTATGATCTATGGAATAATTCCTGTTAACCGCAAATAATCCTGTGGAATCTCTTTTAATTCTGGACTGAATATTTTTTAAGAAAGCCGGTTCATGATAACGGTATCCTGTTCCTACTACCAGATAGTCAGCTTCCTGTTCGTAAGGAACCTCTTGTTCTAATTGTGTGAACTCAAGAGTCAAATGCTCCGGATTGCTGTTATCTACTCTATCCAACTGGCTGTTTGGAATGATGGTGAGTTTTGGATCAGCATTATCAATATTCAGGTCGTAAATGAAATCATAGATCTGGTTGATGAGGTCGTAATTGATTCCTTTAAACTGAGCCTGTTGCTTGCTTAATATTGATTTTCTTGCCGCTTCATCCCTGCTGTAGAAATAATCCACATAATCAGGAGAAGTCAGTTCCAGCGTCAGCTTTGAATACTCCATCGGAAAGAAGCGATCTGGACGTGAATACCAGCCCAATTGGGTATTTTCATCACGGCTTTGCAATAAATCATAAAAAACCTCAGCAGCGCTCTGTCCTGAACCGATCACGGCAATTTTTTTACCCTGAGCTAAAAGTTCCTCTTTGCGGTACAGATAAGAGCTTGTATGAAGAATACGGGAATCCTCTTTCGGAATAAACGAAGGAATGTGAGGCTGTGTGCCTGTTCCCAGGATCAGTCTTTCTGTTCTGAAAACCTCTGTCTCCTTGGTTTTGGTATGAATGGTTGTGATTAAATACAGCCCGTCTTCATACACAATATCAACCACCTGTGTTGAAAAACGGCACTGTGGAAGCTGGCTCACCACCCATTGGCAGTAACGGTTGTATTCTTTACGCGGAATGAAAAAATCTTCCCTGATAAAGAATTTATACAGTCTGTTTGTTTCTTTCAGATAGTTCAGAAGGCTTAAAGGATTCGTAGGATCTGCCATGGATACACAGTCGCATAGAAAAGGCGTCTGTAGTGTTACGTGGTCGATCATCAATCCCGGATGCCAGTCGAAACCGTCTCTCTGGTCAAGGAAAAGTGTTTTTAATTCAGAAATCGGATTGGATAAAGCGGCAAGCCCTAAATTAAAAGGACCAATACCTATTCCGATCACGTTATATATCGTGTTGCTATTCATGTTCAGTGATTTTTACGGTGAATTCTACATCTTTGTTTTGCGGGAATTTTTCCCAGTACCATTCTCTGTAGCAGAAATTAAGGTTGGCTTTTTTATGAGGCATTTCAATGACTTTATCTACTTTGAACCCGACATGTGCCTTGTTCATCATAGAAGCCAGAGAATCTACCGAGCCTTCGCCTACCATTTTTCCAACCTCAGGCTGGGCAAATACATAATCTACCATAGACTGTGTGGAAGGAGAAACGTATTTCTTCTTCGGATCTGTAGGTGCGATAAATTGGTGGGTTCCGTAATCGGTAGGCAGTACATCGTAGTAATCGCCTACAATATCTCTGCATGGCCAATATACTTCGATATTACATGTAGGTTCGCCATTGCTCATCACGATGTAGCTGTGTGCTTCATCACCCGGCAGCATTAAACGGTAATAGGTTTCCAGCTCGTCAATCGGCCAGTTCATCTGCCAGATTTTGATCGCATGTTCACGGTTAAACCACTCATGAAGCATTTCAAGGTCAAGATCAAGATCAACAGGTCTCATCGTAACCGTGACATCATCTTTCTGGAAATAACGCTTGAAGAAAGCTTCTTTTCCTTTCGGATGGATCAGCTGATCTGAGAAATAATGATAATGAAGAAGATTCGGAACTTTGGCGTAAGAAATGGCTGCTGCACTGGTGATTCCATCGATTTCATTAGCTACCGCCTTAAAATTGGTCTTAGTTCCCCAATGACGGTTTTCAAGTGCATAGCGGGTAAAATCAGAAGGCATTTCCTGATGAACCTGTTCAAATTCGTTATGCAGGATATTGATCAGAGTTCTCTCTTTCACCCATCCTGTCTTTCCTAAGGAAGCGATAAGTGCTGAAAGATTGCTCACCAGAACATGGTAAGAGATAATGTCTAAAAGTCGTTCATCCCTGATAAAAAGATCTTCAATTTCAGGATACGTTTTGGAAAGCTCCGCATACTGTTCTCTTGCGCTTTCTCTTAATAAATATCCCTGTGCATCTCTTACAAAAAGAGTCGTCGGAAGCAACTGATCATCCAGTTGGATTAAAAGATTCTGTTGGTGTGCTTCAGGAGCCATGCCGTATTGGCTGTATAAATGGTTTAAAGGAGCAATCAGCAGATGAATATATTTTGCAAACCAAATGGTCACCGATTCTTCCGGACTTGTTCCCAGTTTCTCAGAAACATCTGTAAAGAACTTTTGAATAAAATTCTGTCCGTCTGCAGGTTCGTCCTGACATAATCTTGCTAAAAGAAGGATTTTATCTTCCGGCTGGAAAGGATTTTCGCGGATTAGAAGATTAAGGCTTTCAATATTTTTATCACGATGATAAACGCCTAATGTTACAGGCTCCAAAAGCAGTTTAAACTGGCTAAAATCCTTTTCAAATGCTGCGCCTGCATGTTTTCTCCATAAAGCCGATGCATAGCCTCTTTTTAGATCTTTCTCCGTATTGATCCTTATCGATCCTGTTAAAAGAACATTTAAAGAAAACTTAGGCATCCACGGAATATGAGGACTGTACATACTTCTGATGGAAGAGGTTGAATAAAATTCTTCCCCAAAAGCTCCGATATGGATCAGAGTACGGTCTTTGATCATTTCCGCCCCTTCTTCGATAGATAAAAGATAAGTAGCTTCCCAAGGATGACACGGAACCGTATAAAAATCAGAAAGTTTTTCACCTTCGTTAAGGTATTTTGCTTCAAGATCTTCCGGTAATGAAACGATACTCTTCAGAAATTCGCTGTAAGGCTGCTCCAAAACCGACTGCTCCTGAACACAGCTTTTGTGCACCAGGAAATACTCCAGCTGAATGCCTTTATTGAATTCCGGACCATACAGAAGCTGCTCTTCTCTGGAGAATCCCATTCTCGCTTTTGTAAAAGGGTGAAGATTATGTCCTACAGGAAGCTGTTGTTCAGATTCCAGGAAAGAATACGTTAGAGCATCTTGATCCTGTAAACCTTCCTCCATGATCATTTCCAGATTTCTTAAGCTGCTGTGAATTCTTTTCGTAAATAATTCAAGACCTTTTTCACTGAACTGCTCAGAAAGTTCGCAGTATACCAGTTCGGTAAGCTGATCAACATCCGGTTCAAAAACCTTCTGATTTTTATGATCAACCACCCATAAAGGCAATCCATAGTTGTGGAAAGCACTTTCAGAACGGTAAGAAACCGGAGCGAATAAAAAGATGTCGCTTTTCTTTAATTCAAATCTTATATGAAGCGGATAGGTACTGTTTTCCAGTGCCTGAGCCGTAAGGATATCGTATTTCGGAACTCCCTGATAGAACTTTCCGTTTCCAAGCTCACGAAGCATTCCGTTCAGCAGGATTCTGATCGTGATTTCCTGTGCTTTTTCCATAAGCTTAGTTTGCTGTATCAAAGTCTTCTCCATGCGATTGTATTGTATTTAAAATTTGGTGAACATCTTCTGTTGTCGTAATCGGGTTCAGGAAAGTAAACTTCAGGTAGAAATTTCCATCTACTTTGGTACTTGCCACCAGAATTTCCCCGCTGTAGAAAAGTTTCATTTTGATATGCTGGTTCAAAGCATTCAGGTCTTCAATATCAGGTCTTACATAACGGAAAACCAGAACGCTTAAATCCGTATCGGAAAGCAGTTCGAAATGAGGATTTTCAGTGATCATTGATGCTACATCTTTGGTAAGGTCTATCACCGTGTCTGTATATTCTGCAAGCTGTTCTTTGCCCATCATTCTTAAGGTAAACCACAGTTTCAGCGCATCGAATCTACGGGTACTCTGGATGATGGATTTGTTGATTTGTGCAGGAATTTCCTCTTCATCCATTTCCACAGGATTCAGATAGTCTGCATGGTGTTTCAGGATTCTTAATTCCCTTTTGTTTTTAACGATGAATGCACTGCTGCTGATGGGCTGGAAGAAAGATTTATGATAATCGATTGTCACAGAATCCGCTCTTTCGATGCCGTTCAGAAGATGACGGTACTTTTCGCTTAATAATAAAGCACATCCGTAAGCCGCGTCTACGTGCATCCAGATGTTGTACTGCTCAGCAATATTGGCGATATCTTCCAGAGGATCTACGTTTCCGAAGTCTGTGGTTCCGGCCGTTGCTACAATTCCGATAGGAATATTTCCCATCTGCTCTTCTCTCTTAATGTATTTCTTCAGTAAACCGATGTCCATACAGAATCTTTCATCTGTAGGCACTTTAACAATACATTTTTCGCCTAATCCCATGATAGAGGCGTTCTTTAAGTTGCTGAAATGAGATTTATCGGAAACAAAAATTCTGAAATGTCCGGCCTCCTGTGGAAGACCATCCAGTTTAATATTATGGTTGTATCTCTTCTGGGAAAAGCAGTCACGCATCATCACAAGTCCCATTAAGTTACTTTGTGATCCGCCTGCCGTGAAAACGCCGTCGCTGGTTTCTGCATTGTATCCTAACTGCTCTGCGGTCCAGTCGATCAGCTTTCTTTCCATGAAGGTTCCTCCGGCACTCTGGTCGTAAGTATCCTGTGAAGAATTGATGGCACTGACAAGGATTTCTCCTGCCAAAGCGGGAATTACGACGGGACAATTAAGGTGTGCCACATATTGTGGGAGATGAAAAGCAGTCGCGTGCTTTACATATATAGTATCTACCTCTTCAAGTAGCTCCTGATACGAAGACAGTTTTTGATTAAGGTCTATCTGCTGTACCATGCCTTTCATTTCTTTGGCTTCTATTCCGCTGAATGGTTTGTCGGTTCTGTGAAGAAAAGTTCCTACAAGGTCTAAAGTTTCTTCGACAGCGGAACGATAATGATCGTAATTATCAGAATGAAAAATATTTCCAAAATTCCCCGAAATGTGAGGTAAGTAGGCGCCCAGGATCTCTCCGGCGGGCATTTGATTGTTATTCATATACGTATTTGTAAGGTGATTTTTAAAATCAATAAGTTGTGTAAAAGTGTATAGCATATAGATGTATATGCTTGATAGTCAAGTTTTTATTTTTTACATTTTTTTTACTTTTTATTTGGTGGTTGATAAATTATTCATAAATTTGAACCGGTTATTGTTATTTAGAATAATTAAAAACAAATATAGAAATTATATTCACACACCAAATATTTTTTTAATGAATTCGCTAGAAATTTTAGATAACGACAGTATTACTGCGGTAAAACTGCTTCCGAGAGTCATTGAGATCACCTCTCAGGAAAGAAGAATGATACAAGATGCAGCGGTGCATCTTCAGAGAAAATATGACAGCTATGAAAACAGAGATTTCATTACCCATGTTCATCAGCTGGCCTCTTATTTTTTACCGGAAAGAATTCTGCATATAGCGGCTGATTTCGCCAGCGACTTTTCAAAAGATCAGTACGGAGCGCTTGTGTTTAGAGGATTAATGGACATTGATCAAGAAAGTATAGGAAATACTCCCCCGAACTGGCAGTCTGCGGATTATTCTAAATTCAATATCTATGGTTTTGCCTGTGCTTTGATCCATGGAGCACTTCCGTCGAAGCCCGTACAATATTATTCGCAGCGTAAAGGTGGCGGATTAATGCATGCGATCATTCCGGATGAAAAAATGAGAGAAACGCAGACCGGATCGGGATCTGCAACAGATCTTTATGTACATACCGAAGATGCTTTCCTGAAACATCAGGCAGACTTTTTAAGCTTTATGTATATCCGTAATGAAGAGCAGGTACCTTCTACCCTATATTCTATCCGTTCGCATGAATCTATCGGAGAAAAATTCAGGCCTCTTTTTGAACGGATGTATAAAATTCCAAAAGATGCCAATCTGGAAACAGCTGCAGAGGAAGAAGAAGCATTAGAAGCTGTTCTGTATGGTAATCACGAGCTGCCTTTCATGCGGTTCGATGCAGCAGAACAGCTGTTTAATCCAAGCATTAAACAAAGTGATGAGGCCCATCATCATCTGACAGAATTCTGGGAAGAGGCAAGAGATCTGATCTATTCAGGGTTTACGCCACAGGCCGGAGATGTGATATTGGTGAATAACCATTTATGTGCCCACGGGAGATCTGCCTTCAGAGCCGGGGTAAGAAATGTTGATGGTGTAGAGCACGAATGTCAGAGAAGAATTATGCTCCGGATGATGAGTAAAGTGAGCCTGATGGAAATGAGAGCGCATACGCTTACAGAAGATCCGTTCTTTGTAATTGAAGAACATTTGGGTAAAAATTTCGAAAACATTTAAAATGTTCTATTAGATATTTATTTGATAATAATTATGATGGATCCTTTTAAGCTTTGTGCTTAAAAGGATTTTTTTAGCTGAATACTTTTTTAAACCTGAATAAATATTTAAACCATTAAGGGCATTTAAGTTTTTAAGATGATTAAGGTGAGCTTCGCTTTTAAAAGTTTAAAGATTTGAGCCCTGTTAACCATGTCAAGGTTTAAAACCTTGACATGGTTAGGAGATGTTGATTTCAACTTCAAATAAATTAGCATAGACAATTATAACAAAACCAGATACATCAATTTATATAAAGCTAATTTTATAGCTTAAAAAATCGATCAAATAAAGTCAACTGCTCAGATAAAGATCTGCTCCAGTATTTAGGATCATGGATTCCTAAGGACTCTATATAAAGATGTTGAATCTTAAGGTCTGTGAGTTTTTTATGAAATTTTCTGTTCATTTCAATCATTTGTGTGTCTTCCGTACCACAATCGAAAATGTACTGCTGTTCTGCTGTAGCCATAGTCTTCACTTTATTGTCTGTAAGAAATTTAGGATTTAATGATATTGCAGATCCTAATACTTTATCTACCTGATAATGAGTATACCCTTCCCCGAATGAATTGAAGTCCAAAGCACCACAAGAACTTCCCACAATGCCAAATGTATGATTGTATGCAGTCCCAATATTCACAGCACCATAACCTCCCATGCTCCAACCCAGGATACCACGGGTTTTTTTATCATTTTTCACCGGATAGTTTTTATTGACAAAATCTACAAGTTCCTGCCCAATAAAAGTCTGGTACTGGGAATCTTTAACCAACGGACTGTCTACATACCACGAATTATAATTTCCATCCGGCAGTACATAAATCGTCTTATATTCCTGTGCTTTCTGAACCAGATCCGGAATGTCCTGTTTGATTGTCCGTTCAGGATTCCCACTGTAACCGTGAAGAATATAAACCGATGGATAGGTTGCTCCCTGCTGCACATCCGGTGTGATGATAATCGTTTTAACGGTCTTATTCATTTTGGCACTGAAAACCTCTTGATGAGTGACTTTCTGTGCGGAAAGCTGTGCAGATACCGTCAATACACAGACGATGCTTACTAAATTTTTCATAGGATAGAATTTAATTGATGAACTGGTACATCTGAAATCAATTGAAGCGGTCTTATTTTAAAATGAAATTTTATTGCTTTCACTTTTTTTGACGCAAAGATTTACTACTATGATGATTATTTAAGTGAGCTAAGAGAGAATCAATTAGCATTGATTCTATGAAGCGGACTCATCATCTTTTTTTTCTCTTTCTCTTGTTCTTATTTAGACGTTCAATTGTTCTTATTTATAGGACAAAGATGGGGCTCAGAAAATAAAAAAGCCTCAACATATGTTGAAGCTTTTGTCAGTTTATTTCTTTTTTTATGCGGCTCAGCTGAGTGGGTGTAATCCCCAGATAAGAAGCAATATGATGCTGTTTCAGTCTATCATGAAGCGGTTTGTTCTCCAGAAGCTGTAAATAACGCTGTTTGGCTGTTTCATGCTTTAAAGAGATCTCCAGCGGCTCTTTTTTTACTACCCAGTTTTTTTCCAGATAATGGATGTGAAATAATGCCAGGTCGTGGTATTGATTGATGAGTTCTCTGAAAGCTTTTGCCGGATATTTTATCACTGAACAGTCTTCTAAAGCAATGATATTAAAGTCGCTGGGCTTATCTTTGATAATAGCTGCCGTAGAAGCTACAAAACTTTTTTCTTCAAAGAAAATCTTATACACAGAATCTCCCTGCTCGTCTACAGTATAATATCCTACCAATCCTGATTTTATAAAATAATAGTATCTGGCGGCAGAGCCAGCTTCCTGGAGAAGGTCATTTTTGTGATATGTTTCCTCCTTACAGATATTCATCAGGGCTTTCACCGTTTCTTCTGACAGCGGATAATAACTATTAATCTGTTCTAAAAGGTCTTTCAAAGCTGATAATAATTTAATCTAAAATTTTCTTCATCATTAAATCAGTCTGGTCTTCATCACCCAGCCTGAATGTGTGGCTTCCGAATTCCTCAAAACCATTTTTCCTGTAAAATTGAAGGGCTCTCAGGTTTTTCTCCCAAACTCCTAACCATAGATAACTTTTGTTCAGGTTTTGAGCAGTTTCCAGAGCCTGGTCATAAAGCAATTGGCCTACTTTCTGTCCATGATGGCTTTTTTTGACATAAATACGCTCTATTTCCAAAGAAGTATCGTCTTGTAGCTCAGTTTGCGCAGCACCAGAGTTTAATTTAAGGTACCCAACAGGATTATCCTCTTCCCAGGCTATAAAGAAATAGGAATCAGGATTATTTAATTCCGACTTTACTTTTTCCGTACTGAAACTTTCTTCGAGATATGTTTTCATTGCTTCCTCAGTATTATTTTCTGCAAAGGTTTCTGAAAAAGTCTGTCTGCCTATATTTTGAATGGTTTCAAGGTCTTGTATTCCTGCTTTATGAATGATTATTGATGGCATATTATACATTTATTGCTCTAATTTATTAATAAGATTTTTTATTTCAGGTATGCTTAATTCTGTTTTTGTTTCTGTATTTAAAATATTTTTTAAAATTTTAAGATGAGCAGCCTTTAAAGCGTCTTCAGCTTTTACTTCCTGATCAGGAATCACGCCGACAGGTTCCCAGTTTTTATGGCTTATGACGGATTTTATTTGCCCAGCCGGGACCAATAGTAAATATTGATTTTGGATGATGAAATGATCTACCGGATTGGCAGCACCCCCTGTTTTTTCCCCGATTACTTCGGCCAGCTTATGTTCCTGTAAAAAGTAGGCAAGGCCTTCTGCTGCTGAAAAACTTTTTTTACTGGTTAAAATGTAGACTTTTTTATGAAGATATTTCTGTCCGGCAACTTTAGATTGGGTACTGTTTATCACTGTTTCCTCTTTATTTCTGAAGTATGTAGTATAAAGATCCGTTTTTTTATCAAAAAAATAACTGCAGAATAACAGAAGCATGTCATTGTCTCCGCCGCCATTCTCTCGCAGGTCAATGATCAGGGAATTGGTATTGGCAATAAAATTCATGGCAGCAGCCAATATTTTTTCACTGGATTCCCGCGATGCAAAGCCTTTGAAGTTGATATAACCGATATTACCTTCCAGGCGTTGAACGTTTTCAAATCCAAAATTTTCAAGGCTGTTATGAAAATTGTTTTCTTTTTCTCTTTCTTTCTCATCAACAGCTTTTTGTGGACTGTAGTTTTCGAGGTATTTAACAAAAAAATGTTTGTCTTTTATAGTTGTTCTCAACTTTTGAGTCAGAAAGGCAGCAAAGTCTTTTTTACTCAAATTCTTAAAAGTTCCTTTTTCAGATTCATTTTGAAATAAAGAATCTACTTTTTGGTAGGCTTTCTTATCAATATAGTGACTCTTCACTTTTTCTGTAATATCAGAGAGCACTACACTGGTGTCATCTTTCTGTGCATAAGAAACCAGAGAAAGGGAAAGGAAAATGCCGGACAGTATTTTTTTCATTGAAATATGATTTAATATTTCAGTAAAAGTATTTCAATGATCATACTTTAAATTGTAAAAATGGAAACTTAGATAAACAGCCAGATATTATTTTGTTCAATATCTACATTTTCAAAAAACTTTTTGGGACTAATTTTAGTGAATTCTTTAAAATCTTTAATAAGATGGGACTGGTCGTAAAAAAGATTTTCATAGGAAAGCTCTGTGAGGTTCCTTACTTTTTTATTGGATATCAGAACTTTACGAAATCTTTGTATTTTTCTGAATTCAGTCGCCGGCTTACCCAGATACCGCTTAGAAATTTTATTCAGATATTGTCTGGTTATACCATTTTTTGCTGCAATCTCCTCAATGCTGAGTTCAGTTTCAAAATCAGTCAATATGGAGTAAGCTAACGTTAAATCTTTATATTGAAATTTTGAAAGCCAATATTTTTCCAGCATTTCAATTTGTTTTTTTCTGTGGGGCTCATTAAAAACTGTATTCGAGATTTCTTTAAAATCCGAAAAATGGATATGTTCCTGCATAATATCACTGTTATCTGCCTCAAAAAACTGATACATTCCCAACGGCTTAAAATAAACCGTAATTTCATTAATAGACTGCTGATAAAAAATTTCAGTAGGAACAGAACATCTGGCAACAAAGTCAATCACTAAATTTTCGGATAAAGACCTCCGGATTTCCACCCATCCTTTATCCTGGGCAATAGTCACATTCTGACAGGCTGATACAATGAAATAGTTGTCCGGAAAAGTAAGATACCTGACCGGTTTATCGCTATCATCTTTTTCTACAAAATAATATCCTTCAATATATTTTTTAAGTATAGGATTTACCGGTTGATAAAAAGTAACTTTCATATAATCGCAGACTGGATTTTAATAACAGACACAAAATAATGTTCGAAAGTTTCCTCAGGACTTATGCTATGAAAATAATATTTTTTTAAACGCTTCAGAAGCCAGGTGTACCTGAACTGCCCAGTCGTCTGCGGCATCACTTCCTGCATCATCAGAAATATATTTCAGACACAGAAAAGGAATATTTTCTTTTTTTGCGATCAGGGCAAGCGGATACGCTTCCATATCTACAATATTATAGTCTGTTTCGGAATGATTCATCTCAAAACTGTCGCCGCTGCCGCAAATTCCTTCTTCCAGCCCGTTCATTTGAAGACCATATTCCAAAACTGGAGGAATGCCGGATAAAGGCGTTTCATAAAGACTGAAACCGAGACCTCTTACATCCATATCTCTTTGAATAAATTTGGTACAGCATACTACTTCACCCTTTCCAAAACTTTTACTTCCTGCGGAACCCAAATTAATGATCAGTTTAGGTTTTCGGAAATGAATTTCCCGGGTAAGCTCAATAGCAGCGTTTACTTTTCCTATTCCTGTTACCAGTTTATTTTTTCCTTCAAAAGCCTGTCCGGCCTCCGAATCCAAAGCAAAGACAAACAGGGTCTCTGAAACAGGATAATGAGCTTCGGTATTGATTTTTATCATTGAACATAAATATTTAAACAAAAATAAGGATTGAACACCTAAAACAGGAATTCTTTCTTCTTTTTTTATTAATCTGTATGGAATAAAAAAAACACCCCGGTTTGAGGTGTTTTTTATATTGAATATGCTAAATTATTATTCATTGAAACACTAATGTCACTAATCTTTTCACAAATTCCACGAATGTTGCTGACATTCAATAGTAACATTCGTGAATCTATTAGTGTTATTTGTGGTTAGGAAATTAACATAGTCAGGAAGCTGAAAGAGGAAGGTTGAAAGTAATTTTAGCCAATAAAAATTAAGAAATTAATCTTAAAAATTTAATAAAGTACATTGTCATTCTGTAGTTGGAACTCAATAACTTCTCTCTTCCAGCTTCAGGCTTCCTTACAGTATTACACACTGCATCCATCAGCATCACACGATGCACCTCCTTCTTTGGAAAGGTCTTTAAACGGACTTACTGTTTCTTTGTACGTCTGCTGAAGGGCATCAGCAAAAACTTCTGCAGGCTGTGCCCCGGATACGGCATACTTTCCATTCAGGACAAAGAAAGGAACACTGGAAATACCATTGTTTTTGGCCTCTTGAATATCCTGACTGATTTCATAATCAAACTGATCTGATGTTAAAGCCCGTCTTGCCTCATCTTCATCAATATTTAAATTCTTAGCAAGAAAAATAAGTTCTTCAATATCTCCTACATTTTTTCCGTCAATAAAGTGAGCTTTAAAAAGAGCTTCTTCCATCTCATTCGATTTATCATACTTTTTGGCAAGATGAAGTAATTTATGAGCAGTAAAAGTATTGATGATCAAAGCTTTTTCAAAATTAAAATCGATTCCTGATCCCTTTCCCATCTGGGCGACCTGACCAATCATTTGAGATGCCTGGTCTGCCGGAAAACCTTTTTTTTCTTTAAAATATTCAATTGTATTCTGAGGATGAGCAGCATCTAGGGTTGGATCTAGCTGAAAGCTCTTCCACTCTACTTCTACTTCGTCTTTGAATGGCAGCTTTTCAAGAGCCTGTTCAAAATTATGTTTTCCGATATAGCAGAACGGACACATAATATCTGACCATATTTCTATTTTCATTCTTTATTTATTTTAATTCTGATAGAATTATCAGACTACAAAATTAATACATTTCTTAATTGTAACAAAATTGATTACATTAAAGTGTACTTGTAGTTAACTTTTACTACTTTTTAATTATTGCCCCATCAAAATTTGTTACATTATTGACAGGGAATAATTGTTTTTTTCTTTTCAGTTCTTTTTTCCAGAATACTTCTCCATATAATCATTAAAAAAGCCAGCATACCAAATACAAAACCGATCCATGGATTGTAAGCGGCCCCTTTAGTCACGATCATCCAGCCTCCCAAGGTAGTCCCCAGTGTTACCCCCAGATTTCCAAAAGAAGTAGCTAAGCTGTTGGCAAATTCAAGAGAACCCGGTACAGAAGAAATCATATAGGTTGAAGCATTTTGAAAACTTGGAGAATACAGGAAACCCCAGATTGCTATACTGATAATATTGGCGAGCAGACTGTCTCCGGAAAAATACAGTAAAAATGGCATGATGACCGTACCGGAAAGAAACAGAGCCGTTGTTTTTGATACATCCCAGCTTAACATTTTCCCTGCTATCCAATTGGAAAAAACACCAATGATTCCAAACAGAAAAAGCATATAACTGATCATAGGTCCATCCATTCCTTTAACTTTATTCAGATAATCTGCAAAATAGCTGTAGGTAGAAAACCAGGCTGTTATCATGAAAAAATTCATAGCAGTACTGATGAGAAATGTTGGCTGTGTCAAAATTTTAAGCTGACTTTTGTAAGATTTTTTCTCTTTGACAGGCATTGGAGGAAGTAAAAAATAGATAACAGCCAAAGCTATCATACTGACCGCACTCTGGATAATGAAAGAAGATTCCCATATCCATACACTGGCCAGCCATGTTGCAAAAGGAACTGTTGTCACCATAGCCAGGGCAACCCCTATAAAAATAATCCCCATCAGTTTGTTAGCCTGCTTTTCATCAGCACCGGACACAGCGACAGACAATGCTGTGGCAATATAGACAGGCTGCAGAAAAGCCGGAAGCACCCTCACCAGCATCAGAAGCCAGAACGGTGGCGACAGTGAGGAAACTAAAGCAGCAAACAAAAAGATAAAAATTGCGGCAAGCATCACTTTCCTGCGATCAAACCCGGACATTAGTAAAGTCATGAAAGGCCCCGTTAAAGCAACGATCAAAGCAAAAGCACTGAGCAGCCACCCTGCTTTATCTACACCTATTTGATAATGTTCCGCGATTTGCGGAAGAATTCCAATGACCCCAAATTCAGTGGTAATAACTGCAATGAATCCAAGGCAGCCGATATATGCATATTTTTTCATGCTTATTTTCCTGCAGTTTTAAGATGTTGATGCACAAACTCTGCTATTTCATCAGTAGCCTTTTGGACCTCATTCAGGATCTCTCCCATATGCATGAAACCATGAACCATATCTTTATAAAAGCTGATACGAACAGGAATTCCTGCGTCTTTCATATGCTGTGACAGCTCTTCTCCTTCATCTCTCAAAGCATCATGTTCTGCAATAAGAACTAATGTAGGTGGTGTATTTTTAAAATCTTTGATCAAAATTGGTATTGCCAAAGGATTTGGATGGTCTGCTCCTTCAGGATGGTACCATTTCCAGGCTTGGATACCTCCTTCTTTATTAAGAACAGGGCCTGTTTCATACGTCTCCCATGATTTTGTATTGAGCTGATGATCTGCAGCAGGATAAATCAGTACCTGAAATTTCAACAGCTCTCCTATCTGGGTAGAAACACCTGTTGCAAGTGCGCCTCCGGCACTGTCCCCGATAATACCGATCTGGTTGGCATCAATTCCCAAAGATTCCGCATGGTCTGCGACCCATTTTACAGAATCGATGCAATCGTTTAAGCCTGCAGGAAAAGCATGTTCGGGAGCTAGGCGGTAATCCACAAAGATCACCACTGATCCGGTTTTATTGGCCAGTTTCCGAACTACAGCATCGTGGGTTTCAAAACTGCCGGCAATAAACCATCCTCCATGAATATAAATGATTGCTGATGAATTTTGGATATCCTTCCCTTTTGGGCGGTAGATCCGGACCGGAATCTGATGGTTTGCCAAAGGAATATTCAGCTCTTCTATCATGGCAACAGGTTCTTTTTTTCTGCTAAGCTGAAGGGACATGGTTTCAAGGTATTTTCGGGTATCCTCTAATGGATTCTTGGCATTGAATGAATGTATTTTTTCTAAGTGATTTAAAATCTGATTGATAGGTTCTGTTAACTGCATTGTTCTTATTTTTTATGTGAATACTATTTTTGGAACGTTGAGCGCTCTTGTTCCGGAACTGCTGTTTATTTTCAGTTTCTGAATGCAAAATTAATTTTCAAACCTTACATTTGCACTGTATACAGCTAATTGTACGGTACTAACAAATTTGTAAGCTATGGGAAAAATAAAGGAAAATTCAACGAATAACATCAATAAAAAGTACATACAGGAGTGTGATTTGTCTTATGCTGTCTGCAAGATCGGAGGCAGGTGGAAGCTTTTGATTTTAAACAGGTTAAAAGACGGAAAACTGCGTTTTAGTGAAGTGCGCGACCGGATCTGTGGAATTACCGAAAGAATGCTCACACTTCAACTCCGGGAACTGGAAAAAGAAGGGTTGGTAAAAAGAACAGTACATGCTGAAGTTCCGCCAAGAGTAGATTATGAGCTCACGGATATTGCCAGAGAACTGATCCCGATCTGGGAAGATCTGGAAAAATGGGGAACCAAACACAGGGACTTGGTTCAGGAAAATATGGGTAAGGCAGAGGCTGAAAATTAAGGCTGGGGTGCGTTTACTTTATTACTGAATACAAGATGAGCTAAAATGGCCAGCAGTCCAAAAGATGCTCCTACAAAGCATACTCCCTCCCACTGTGCATATTGCCAGGCTATAGAAGCCAGCCACGTTCCGAGGGATCCGCCGATGAAATAAGAAACCATATAAACAGTATTCAATCTGTTAACCGCATTGGATTTGATTAAAAAGTAATTGGTCTGGTTCATAATATGGCTGGACTGTACGCCCAGGTCTACCAGGATAACGCCAACGATCAGGCCCCAATAAGTTTCCCCTGCAAAATAGGTAAATGCCCAGCTTCCCACTACTATAAAAAGTGAGTACAATATGATTCTGTTGATATCCAGGTATTTCTGAAGTTTACCCACTTTTGCGGCGGCCAGTGCTCCTACAGCTCCGGCGAGCCCGAAGCTCCCTACTACGGAAGAGCCCGCATTGAAAGGCGGCTTTTCCATATGAAAGACCAACGTTGTAAATAAAGCACACATAGACCCGAAAGCCATCGCTCCCCGGAATGAAGCGAGACGTAAGATAGGCTGTGTTTTTGCCAGATGAACCACGGACTGCATTAGTTCCTTGTACGTTCCTTTGAAATTTGGCTGCATTTCCGGAAGCATTTTGTATACGGCGATCCACACTACGATCATTAATCCCGCTGCAATTCCGAACATAGCTCTCCAACCCCAGACTTCGCCTACGATACCGCCAATAAAGCGTGACAAAAGGATTCCAAGAAGCAACCCGGACATTACAAGTCCAATATTGGAAGATTTTTCTTTATCCGAAGATAATTCTGCTGCAATAGGCACAAACAGCTGTGGAATGACGGAAGTCGCTCCTATCAGCAGGCTTGCTGCGTACAGCATCCATAATTCGGTGGCAAAGGTCATCCAAAGCAACGATCCGAATACAAGAACCAAATCAAATAAGATTAATTTTTTACGGAAAAATTTATCTCCCAAAGGCACCAGAAGTAAAAGCCCCAGCGCATAGCCTACCTGGGTAAGCACAGAAATTCTTCCTGCTGCACTTTCAGAAACATGAAGATCGTCCGAAATCAGTGCCAATAATGGCTGGTTATAATAGTTATTGGCTACCACAAGACCTGAAATAACAGCCATAAGCCAGATTACAGTACGGGAGATGCCAGAGGATAAATTTGCCTGCATGATATGATTAGAATTATGAACTGCTAACGTTTAAGGGTTGAAACAGCCAAATAAAAAGTTCAGCTTAAGATCAGCAAAGATAATGAATTTATAAAAAAGAGGCCGTTTATTTGGAACGGCCTCTTTCAATCAACTATGGCATTTAATCTTAAAATAATTTGTCAGCAGTAAAAGCGGGAATTGTTTTTCGTCAGTTAATAGCTTTACAGAAAGTCAGCCATGTATTTTGTGTCTTATCTCTAACGTAAAGTATCTATAAATATTTTGTAGTTGCTTTTCTTTTTTTAAGATTATTAAAGTGATTTTTTTAAAGTCTCTATGTAAAGGATTTTTAGTTTTTTTTCAGCAAATTTGTAATAAGACACAATCTCAGATTAGTTCCATGGATTTTAAACAACAGCTTTTACAGCAATCTGCCGAGGCAAAAGAAATTTTCCTGCCTCATATTTCAGCCGATCCCGTTATTTTCGGATTTGAGCATAATGAACTTAAAGTTCTGCTTCTAAAGACCAATTACAGGCAAAAATGGCTGCTGCCGGGCGGCTATGTTAAAAAAGATGAAGATCTGGATGAAGCTGTTAAAAGAATCCTCAAAGAAAGAACCGGTGTTGCAGATGTTTATCTTGAAGAATTCGGAGTGTTCGGAAGAAAAAACAGAAGTGAATCTTATTTTGAGGATTTTGATGAAACTCTTTTTCAAAAACAACGGTTTATTTCTGTAGGATATTATGCACTTTATAACCCGTCAATGCTTAACATCATTCCCGATCAATACAGTGAGACCTGCGAATGGATCTTCCTCAGCAAACTGCAGGAAATTGAACTTGCGATGGATCACCGTGAGATCATTGAAAAAGCTCTTCTCATATTGAGGCAGAAAATTGCAGCAATACCTATCGGGCGAAACCTTCTTCCGGAAAAATTTACGCTTCCTGAACTTCAGAAATTATATGAAGCTGTGTTGGGAAAAGAACTTAACCGTGGGAATTTCTATACGAAAATGAAGTCTTTGGGAATCCTGAAAAAGCTTGAAGAACAGAGACGCGGTGGCGCCCATAAAGCTCCTGACCTCTACTCTTTTGATGAAGAAAATTATATCAGAGCTCTGAACAACGGGTTGAACAGCTGGTAAGATGATTGTTTTTTCCGATGAGCTCTATTGAAAAAAAGGTTTTCAGGTTTTAGAAATATTTGGGAAATTTGCAGAATGAAAATTATTCCGCTCAAAGAAGGCAACTTCTCGGCCAGCAAAACAAAGGACTTTACACTATTGACAGATGAAAATTTTGATACAGTGAAAGGAATTAAAATGTCTGTGCAGCCGTTTCTTATTATTACAGCCAATGATTATATCCTTCTTGATGCTGGCATAGGTTGGAAAAACGCTGAAGGAAAAACTGTCATTTCCGAGCTATTGGAAAAAGAGTATATAAAACCGGAACAGATCACAAAACTTCTTCTTTCACACCTTCATAAAGACCATATTGATGGGAGTATCATACGGAACGGCAATGATTTTCAGCCGGCATTTCCCAACGCAGAAATTTATATTCAAAAAAGAGAACTGGCTTTTGCAATGGAAAATAAAGGGAATCCTTCTTTTGATTTTGATACATTGGAAAAACTGATCAGCCTTCCCAATATTGTATGGATGAGTGAAGATCAGGGAGAGATCGCTAGCGGGATTTCTTTTGAAGTGGTGGGTGGCCATACCCCTTTTATGCAGGTATTCTGGATCAGAGAGAACGGTGAAACTGTTTTTTACGGAGCGGATGATCTTCCCCAGGAGTCTTACCTTAAATACCATCTTGCTTATAAAAGTGATTCTGATGGTAGAAAAGCAATGGAATTAAGACTGAAATGGCAGAAAGAAGCTGCTGATGAGCAATGGAAAATACTGCTTTACCACGATCTGGCCAAAGCAGTAATCCAAATATAATCTAATGCAAAAAATTGTTTTTAAAGATCATTAAACCACTTGTAAATATCCATTTCGGAAGGAATATTAAGTTTTTTCCGGATCCGGTTTTTTCTGTTCTGAATGGCTTTTGGAGTCACAAAAGTATAAGTTGCAATTTCCTTAGTAGTGAAGTTAAGTTTTAGATAAATGCAAAAAATCAATTCAGAGTTTTTGAGATTGGGGTGTATTTTAGCTATTTTGTCAAAAAAATCAGGGTAAACTAACCTGAATTTATTCAACAGACGTGGTGAATTTTCTTTAGCTAAAGTGATAATTTCGTCCTGCATAAAAATCTTTTGATTCAAATCTTCTAAATTAGATTGCGGTTTTTCGTTTTTCATAATATTTTCTCATCTCTACTTATTTCCGGTGCTTTAGTATGTACAGCACCAGTACCTATTCTTCTTTTCCTGTTATTGTAACAGTTGTTTATGGTGTTATGGAAGTTTAAGATTACAGTCTATAATTTATAATTCTAAATACACTTTCCGGATCGGTATTTTTTCTTGCAAACCTCTATCTGACGCTCATTCTTTAACTATTTTAAAAGCAACAAAGAAAGAGAAAATGATTAAAATTCTACAGAATTAAAATACCACATACATACCACGCCCCGCTTATAATTAGTGTATTTATTATATTTCCAGCTCAAAATTTAGGTTAAACTATACTTTTATATTTCAACAAATGTAGCAGATGTAAATTTTGTTTTTTATGATCTTAATCAATGTTCTTAAGGATTGTATTCTCTATTACCGGTGAATATTAAAAGATTTTAATATGAGGCCATCAAAATATTGTGGTATGTATGTGGTAGGACATATTGAAGAAACTCATTAAAATTGCCGTTCTTTACATTATTGAAATTTTCAGCTTTTCTGTTTATTGCATAATGAAAGACATGAATGGTTAAACATTTGTTTAAAATTTTAATTAGCTTATTATACCATGATTGTAGAAGATTTATTAATTTCATTTGGAGCAGAAACTAAAGCATATAAATCGAGTGATATCATTTTCCGCGAAGGAGAATTTCCTATGTTTTATTACCAGATTAAGCAAGGGCAGGTTAAGCTCAATAATTATACGGAGAACGGAAAAGAATTTATTCAGAATATATTTTACGACGGATACAGTTTTGGAGAGTCTCTTCTGTTTATAGACCGTCCTTATCCAATGAATGCAATCGCTATAAAGGATTCCCAAATTTTCAAACTTCCAAAATCGAATTTTTTGAATTTAATAAAGGAAAACCAGGAAGTTTCCCTGAATGTCTATCAATGTATGGCAGAAAGAATGTATTACAAATATATGATGCTTTATAATCTTTCTTTCCAGAATCCTATGCTGAAGCTGAAACAGCTAATGGATTATTTCAAAAGCTATGATGAGGACAAAACACCCTATTCTTTCCAAATTCCTCTGACGAGACAACAACTTGCCTCCCTTACCGGTCTGCGCGTAGAAACAGTAATAAGAGCCATAAAAAGTATGGAAAAAGATAAGATTTTGAAAATAGAGAATAGAAAAATTATGTACTGATTCTTACTTTAATAAATAGAATTTTACAGGATTTAAAACTCATCAAGCTGCTTCTGAAACTCTTCCAGATATCTCGCGATATGAATTCCATCCGCCAGCCCGTGGTGAGCTTCCACAGAAACCGGAAGAAACTTTCTTCCGTCACGGATGCTGAATTTACCGAATGTAATTTTCGGAACGGATTCAGAATTGTTATAACTGGTAGGATGAAGCAGGGCGCTGAAAGAATTCCATGGAATGGTTGAATGCCTGATGAGATCCTTACCAAGTTCACCATTATTCATCCTGATCCCTGATGTACGCTGTACATCCTCTATTTCCTCCTGCATAATACCATTGAACGTATTAAAGTCGTTTGAAAAAGGGATAAATGCAAAACCAAAAGTCCCGTCTGCCCTTCCTATTGTAGTTCCTGCATGAATGGCATCATATAAAACCACCTGATTGTCTACAATCCGTAATTTCAGCTCATCTACGGCATTTACGGCTACCATTGACCTGTGAAGATAGGTCGCGAAAAAAGAATGGCCGTTTTCCTTTGCATAGGCATAAGCTTTTGTACAGTCTACTTCTGTGGTAAATCCAAAGTATGGGCTGTCCATTTTTGAGAAAAATTCAAAATGCTCTTTCCTGTTCCATTTTTCGACGTCTATAATCTTCATTGATTTTTATTTGCTGCAAATTTCCGTAAGTTTTCCGGGTTTTAAAAGTTAATCAACAAAAAATATTGTAAAAATACAGCCTTGCTTTGGTCGGTTTTTTGATGCAAATAGAGCAGGTTTACATGATGAAATTCATTTTTCCAGTGTAAATAATTTTATATTTTGGCTTTAAATGCCATTGTTTAATCGCCGTAAAAAAATCAAGCATGGAGAAAGAGAAAATAGGATTCATAGGGCTAGGAAATATGGGCCATCCTATGGCAAAAAATATTGAAAAAGCAGGATTCCCGCTTTCAGTTTACAACAGATCATCTGAAAAAACTAAAGATTTTAAAGAAAAATCAACCGTTTACACTCAGATTTCAGATCTGGTGGAGAACAGCACCATCGTATTTACAATGCTTACCGATGACCATGCTGCCAAAGCAGTTTACGAAGATATCCTGAAATCGGACATTACTGGAAAACTTTTTATAGACATGAGCACGATCTCTCCACAGGCCACGGCAGAGCTCAGCGGAGCTGTTAAAATAAAAGAAGCAGCTTTCATCGATGCGCCGGTAGCCGGAAGTACTGTTCCTGCAGCAGAAGGAACGCTGATCATTATGGCAGGTGGTGAAGAAAAAGATCTTTCACGGGCCATGCCATATCTTGAAAAACTTGGAAAAGCAGTTAAGCATTTAGGTGAAAACGGAAAAGGAATTGCAGGAAAACTTTCCATCAATTATTTCCTGTCTGCTATTTACCAGGGATTGGCGGAAACCGTTCTGTTTGCAGATCAATTGGGAATTGACCGAACGGCCATGCTGGAAATCATCAACGAAAGTGCCAGCGGAAGTGGCGCTACCAAAGTAAAAACACCTATGCTGATCAAAAACCAATATGAGCCTGCTTTTGCTCTCGATCTCATGCTGAAAGATATTTTATTAGCTCAGAATGCCGGTGCTGATTTTCCTCTATCTGAGGTTCTGAGCAAAACCTACCAGTCTGCCCATGATGATGGTTTCGGTAAGGATGATGTGATCGGAATTATTAATTATTTGAAGAATCAGCCTGAAAAATGATACAATGATACACCTTTTTTATGCAGAAGCTTATTCTTTGCTTTGAACAATTTCATTCTGAGCCGTCGCTTTACTGAAAACAGTTGTTCCTATACTGGCTACAATGACGCAACTGATTGAAATCCATTGTAAAAAACTCAGTTCTTCTACCAGAAATACCCAACCCGAAAGAGCTGCAAATGCAGGTTCCAGGCTCATCAGAATACTGAAGGTCTTTGCGGGAAGTCTTTTCAATGCCATTATTTCCAGTGAAAATGGCAACGCACTAGACAAAATAGCCACTCCTAAACCTTTTACAAAAATAGAAGGCGTAAGATTGAATACAGCTCCGTCCCATATGGTAAAAGGGATGATAACCAGACTTGCGAATACCATTCCGGTGGTAACCGCATCTTTTCCATCCATAATTTTAGCCACTTTTCCACCCATGACGATGTATACCGCCCAAAACATTCCTGCAAGAAAAGCCAATCCAATTCCAACCAGATCAACATGATCGCTCTGCCACGGAACAATGAGTAATATCCCAATACAGGCCAGCAATGCCCATACTACGTCCAGCAATTTCCGGGATAAAGCAATGGCCAAAAATAAAGGCCCTGCAAATTCTACCGTAACCGCCAGCCCCAACGGGATCCTTTGAATAGCCATGTAGAAAACGAGATTCATCGCTGCCAGACCAATCCCATACATTGCACAGTACTTCCATTTTTGTGCGGTGAACTGCAAAAATTTCGGACGGTTAATCAAAATGAGCAACACAGCAGAAAGCCCGATCCTCAAACTAACAGTCCCAATAGGGCCTATCAGAGGAAAGAGCTGTTTAGCAATGGAAGCACCTCCCTGTACACAGATAATCGCTAGAAGTGTTGCTGAAATTGCCAGGTTTGAATTTTTCATTTCTAAATTTAATATTCGTAAACAACCTATAAAATGAATTTCAGGGTTAAACGAATTTTATTCCATAAGTTATAATCCGGATTTATCATCTAAGATAGCCACCCCAAATATATTAAAACTTTGCTTTTCCGGACACTTGCAATTATAGGTTATAATTTTAAGCATGTTAACAAATAAAAGGAGCAACGGTAAGCTGCTCCTTTTTTATAGATATGTGTTTTTATTAAACCTTGCTGGTCGTTAAACCAAACTTTTGTTTAAAAGAATAATAGAAATGGGACAGATTTTCAAATCCCAGTTCGAGATAAATATCAGATGGCTTTTTATTCCTATGCCGGATCTGGTAATACGCTTCTTCCAGTCTTTTTTCTTTAAGCCATTGTTTAGGCGTCATGTTGAAAGCTTTATTGAAATCACGCTTAAACCCCGAAAGACTGCGGCCTGTAAGCCTTGCAAATGTTTCCACCGGCACATTGAATTTGAAATTCTTATTCATAAACTCCTTAAGATCGATCTTATGCGGTTCTGAAAAATCAAAAAGCAGGTTTTTAAAATCAGGATTGGCCTGCAGAATCAGCTCAATTGCCTCTTTAACCTTTAAAACCGCCAGTCTGGAAGTGGCTGTTTTTGTTTTGTCAATATACGGAAGCAGTGAAGTAAAATATCCGCTGAAAAATTCATCAGACTCAAAAAAAAGCCTTTCATTATCTGGAAATCTTTCGGATGGGATCATTTTATATTCTGCTGCATACTGACGGAGCGTTTCCTGGTCGAGAGTTATGGACAGAAACTGGTACTTTTTATTCTTTGAAGGATGTTTTACCGTTCGGATCAGTTGATTTTTTCTGACGAGCACTACTGTATTCTCCTTTATAACAGTTTTGCCTTTGTCATGAAAAGCATGGGTTTCACCGGACAGCTGATAGCCCAGAAAATGATCGGGAATAAATTCCTCGTGCCCCCTGTACATTTCAAAAGCACAGGAATATACCAGTTTATCGAATATGATTTCCGAAGTTTTCTCCATACTACAAATATCTGAAATTTAAGCCATAACAGCAGCACCTGCCTCTGCAATCTCTTTATCCTGTTCAGGAGTTCCCCCGGAAGACGCTATTGCACCTATGATTTTTCCCTCAGCATCTTTGATGACTACTCCGCCAGCAATGGTAAGAAGCCCGTCATTGGAATTCAGCATGCCGTATCCATGAATGTCTGCTCCCGCAATGATTGTTCCCATTACATCACTGTCGACACCGAACATTACTGCAGTTTTCGCTTTCTTAACTGCAAAATCTATAACACCGTAAACACTGTCCAGTCTTGCCATGGTCACAAGATGTCCTCCTGCATCCACAACGGCAATACTTACAGGAATATTGTTGGATTTTGCTTTTTCTGTGGCTGCCTGAAGCGCTTTTGCAGCCTGGTTATACGTTATACTCATTGTTTAACTTTTTGCAGTCCATGCATCGGCCTGTAATTGTTTTACAAAATCTTCCGTTTCTTTAGGGTGTACATTCCTGAAATTAGAATTGTCATCCAGCGCTACATTCACAATCACCTCTGCCATAGACTGCGGATCCAGCTGGTGGGCAAGAGAATCGGCCGCCCCGTCAAAAGCAGATTCAGGAGTAAAGTTCACTTCAGGATTATACCATCGGAAAATAGAGTCTACTCCCCTGTCATTAAACCCTGTTCCAAAAACGCCCGGGTTACAGGTTGCGATCTTGATATTGAACGGAGCCAGTTCGGTTTTTAATCCCTCAGCAATAGCTTCCATAGCATGCTTTGAAGCACAATAAGCTGCTACATATGGAACCGTCCATAATCCTCCCATTGAAGTTGTGAATACAATCTTGCCTGGCTTCTTTTGTTCAATGAATTTTTTAACAAAGCCTTGTGCTAGTTGCAATCCGCCAAAAACATTCACATCGAACATAGAACGGATAAGCTCCAGTGGCTGCTCGGCAATAGGGCCTCCTTCCATAATACCGGCATTGCTGATCAGAATATCAATATCATATTTTTTAAGGATATAATTGATGTCCTGTGAATTCGTTACATCCAGTTTATCAACCGTAAGTTCGATTCCCTGTTCGGCTGCTTCCCTGATTAAATCACTCATCTGTGGATACACCTGTGCTGTTGCAATAACCTTGTGGCCTTTTTTAGCCAGATCAAATGCGGCTATTTTTCCGAAACCGCTTGCTGCGCCTGTAATTAAAATTGTTTTGCTCATTTTGTTTTCTTTTTTGTTACAGGACAAAGTTCATAGATTTCAGTAAGATATTTATTGCTGAAAAGTTCAATGTTTTATTGCTGGAAAGCTCTATATAAAAAACAGATTTATACTGATCATTTCAAACTGAACAGTATTTAAATCACTTAAAAATGCATGGGGAACAAGAGAGTTTAAGCTTGTGGAGAGATGATCATTAACTTTTGTCAATGACCGTAAGGAATACAGAACACTTTTGCCTTAATGTTTGTGTAATTTATGAATGGTATTTGAAGGCGGATATGTTATTCAGGTTTCTGCTTTTTTAATTCCCGTTTCTGTTTATAAAAATTTTTATCAGCAATGTAGATTGTTTTCTTTATTTCACAGTAAAGGGTTTCTTTATTTTTATCTGTAAGTTGTGTTGTTTTTACAATGACAATTTCATTTTCATTTTTTATCCGTTCTTTTATTTCATCCAATTCCTCTTTTGTGTAAATAAACTCCGCATAAAGGTCATTATTGGCAGGGCGCTTGAAATAGATTTCTGCAGATTTATCCCAAATAACGTATTGATGGTTGGTAAGATATATCAGCTGTACCATTGGGATGGGATCTACTGAAGAAAACATGCTGCCTCCAAAAATGGTTCCCATATAATTTTTGTTCTTATAACTGATAGGAAGTTTTATGCAGATCTTTGATAAATCTTCGGATACAGACTGTATTCTGGCAGTGCTTCTGCGGTACATAGGAGATACATTGAAGGCCCATTTAAAGAGCTTCGGCAGTCCGATAATCTTTGCTCCGTATTTGCTTACATTTTGGTAAAAACTCATTTTTAAAGTTTTAGATTATTAATAATTTCATCCATTAAAAGTTGAATATCTTCTTTCGCATATAATCTTCCTACCTGTGCCAGCCCAACTAACAGAGATAAAAGTTCCAAAGCCTTTAACCGGCAGTTCTTAATCATACGGAATTCTTTTTTTTCAATTCCTGATTCCAGAATTGCTGTTGTATGGGAAAGAATGGTCTCGTTGAAGTCTTTTAGTTTCTCTGTGATTTTTTCATCCAGTGAATTATAATCAGAGGCTAAAGTACCGGTCAGGCAGATCTGCTGCTTATCAATTAGAAAAAGGTAATAATTAAAAAGTTTTTGCAGTTTTTCCGTTGCTGAGAATGTATTCTGGGAATCTTTCAGACTCAGGATCCGTTGCCGGTGCAGCTCAATAATGGCCAGGCAAAGCTCTGCTTTGGATGGGAAATGGTAGTGTATAGAAGATGTTTTTATATTAATGCTTTTTGCTATATCAGCATAGCTAAAGGCATTATAGCCTCTTTCAGTGAGCAGTTTATTTCCTATTTCAATAATCTTATCTTTCGTGTTCATTTATCTATCTATTAGTAGGTAGATAAAAATACAAAATAAAATTGATTTTAAAGTTTTAATTTCAAACTCTTTAATATTTTCATACAAAATGCAGGATTGGTTAGATTTTTGAAGGCTAAAACATAACCAAACTTCTATAAATACAGAACGTTTTATAGAAAATCAAAATATTTTCCATTGAAGCTAATAACATTTACAAAAAAAGGCATTTACTGTCCTCAGGGTAAATTTTATATTGATCCCTGGAGACCTGTAGACCTGGCGGTCATCACACACGGACATGCCGACCATGCCCGCTGGGGAATGAAGAAATACCTTTGCCATCATTATACAAAACCAATTCTTTACCAGAGAATCGGCCCTGATATCGAGTGCCAGGGCGTTGAATACGGTGAAACCATAACCCTGAATGGAGTAAAAGTTTCGCTGCATCCTGCTGGACATATCATTGGCTCAGCCCAGATCAGATTGGAATATAAAGGATATGTTACCGTTATTTCCGGCGATTATAAAGTACAGGAAGACGGTTTGAGTACCCCGTTTGAGCTGGTGAAATGCAATGAATTTGTAACTGAAAGTACTTTTGGATTGCCCATTTACAACTGGCTGGAGGTCCCTGATCTCAATAAAAAACTTCAGACCTGGGTCCTCAAAAACCAGGAAAATGCAAAAACATCAGTATTTATAGGGTATTCTTTAGGAAAAGCACAGCGTATTATGAAAGCGGTGGAGGGTTTGGGAAAAATTTATGTTCACTATTCCATTGGAAAACTCAATGAAGCCTTTGAATCTGTCGGAATTAATCTTCCGGATTACACAGTCGCTGATTTCAGAGAGAATGCTAAAGAAGTTCAGCATGAAATTGTTATTGTTCCCCCAGCATTGCTTGACAGCAATATTATTAAAAAAATACCGGATGCAGCCACAGCAATCTGTTCCGGCTGGATGCAGGTCCGTGGTGCCAGAAGATGGCGAAGTGCCGATGCAGGATTTGCCATGAGCGATCATGCTGACTGGAAAGGGCTTTTGCAGGCCGTGAAAGCTACGGAAGCTGAAATTGTACATGTCACTCACGGACAGACCGAAGTTTTTTCGAAATATTTAAATGAAATTAATATCAAGTCAGATGTTGTACAAACCCAGTTTGGAGAAGATGAAGAAGAATCTGAAAAAGAAATCATTGAAAACCCCGGGCCATGAAACATTTTGCAGATTTGATCAACGCCTTGGAAACTACCAATAAGACCAATGCGAAAATAGACGCCATCATCGATTATCTGGAACGGGCTCCGGATGAAGATAAAGTATGGTTTATTGCTCTCTTTACAGGAAAAAGGCCTAAGAGAAATGTCAATACCAATTATATGAAAGAATGGGCCCTGGAGATCACACAGCTGCCGTTCTGGCTGTTTCAGGAAAGCTATTCTTCAGTGGGAGACCTGGGAGAAACACTTTCTCTCATCCTTCCCCCACCAGCCGAAAAAATCGACCGTACCTTATCCCAATGGATGCTGGATATTGTTCATTTAAAAGATAAATCAGACGCTGAAAAAAAAGAATTTGTATTAAAATCATGGAACGGGCTGGATTATACAGAACGCTTAATTTTTAATAAATTACTGGGCGGAAGTTTCAGGATCGGTGTTTCGGATAAAACACTCATCAATGCGCTGACCAGATTTTCTTCCCAGGAATCCAGCACTCTTATGCACAGCCTGATGGGTAAATGGGTACCCGGTGAAGTTACATTTCAGGAACTGATTTCGGCAGAAAATGTTAATCCTGATAATTCAAAACCCTATCCTTTCTGCCTGGCTTATCCGCTGGAAAAAGAGCTTGAAGAACTGGGAGATCCTGAAGACTGGCAGACAGAATACAAATGGGACGGAATCCGTGGACAGATTATCAGGAGAAATGATGAAGTCTTTATATGGTCAAGGGGTGAAGAGCTCGTCACAGACCAGTTTCCGGAAATAAAAGATACCGTACAGGCCATGAAAGGTAATTTTGTTTTAGATGGAGAAATACTTGCGGTGAAGGATTCTAATGTTTTAAATTTTAATGAATTACAAAAAAGATTAAACAGGAAAACTTTAACCAAAAAAATGCTGGCAGATATTCCTATTGAAGTTTTTGTTTATGACTTACTGGAGCTTGAGGGAACCGACCTCCGTGAAAAATCAATGGCAGCCAGACGGGCAATGCTCGAAGAATTACTGCTGAACGAAACCCCTCAAAATATTAAGCTTTCCCAGGTCATTAACTTTGAAAAATGGGACGATCTCAATACAATAAGGGAAGCATCAAGAGACATCAACAGCGAAGGTTTAATGCTGAAACAAAGAAACTCCCCTTATCATGCCGGCAGGAAGAAAGGTGACTGGTGGAAGTGGAAAGTAAGTCCGCTGACGATTGATGCTGTTTTAATTTACGCCCAAAAAGGCAGCGGAAGACGGAGTGCCTATTACACAGACTATACATTTGCAGTAAAAAACGGCGATGCTCTTGTCACCATTGCAAAAGCCTACTCCGGACTTACCGATAAAGAAATCATGGAAGTCAGTAAGTTTGTTAATAAGAATGCCATAGAAAAATTCGGGCCTGTCCGTACAGTAAAAGCTGAGCTGGTCTTTGAAATCGCCTTTGAAGGTATAGGATTCAGCAGCAGGCATAAAAGCGGTGTTGCCTTAAGGTTTCCAAGAATTGTAAGGTGGCGGAAAGATAAAACCGTGGAGGAAATAGATGAACTGGAAGAAATAAAAAAACTGATCCAATAATTGAAAGCATTTGAAAATACAGACGGGTTCAGGGTCATTCAGCAATGGATGGCTGATAAAGGTATTTCCCCTTTTAAATTCCAGGTAGATACATGGCAGAAATTCGGGAACGGATACAGTGGAATGGTCGTTGCACCAACCGGATTTGGAAAAACATTTTCTGTTTTCCTGGCTTTGATTTCAGATTTCATGAATCATCCTGAAAACTATAAGAAAGGACTGAAAATGATCTGGATCACTCCCCTGCGCTCCCTGTCCAAAGATATTGCCAAAGCGATGCAGGAAGCCATGGATGAAATTGGTCTCGACTGGACCGTTGGCGTACGAAACGGGGACACAGACCCGAAAGTCAGACAGCAGCAGGTTCGTAATATGCCGGAAATTTTGGTCGTTACTCCCGAAAGTCTGCACCTGCTCTTAGGACAGAAAAATCATGACCGTTTCTTTCAGAATCTGAAATGTGTTGCAGTCGATGAATGGCATGAATTGCTGGGCTCAAAACGTGGGGTTATGGTTGAGCTGGCTATTTCACAATTGAGAAAATACGTCCCGAAAATAAAAATATGGGGAATCACAGCAACCATTGGAAACCTGGAAGAAGCAATGGATGTCTTAATTCCTTACGATATTAAAAAAACAAAAATAACGGCCAGAGAACATAAAAAAATAGATATTCTTCCGGTTATTCCTGATGAGCTTGACATTCTTCCATGGGCAGGACATTTGGGTGCTAAATTAGCCGATAAAATTGTTCCCATTATTCTGGATTCAAAATCTACCATTGTTTTTACCAATACACGGAGCCAGAGTGAAATGTGGTATCAGCTTTTGCTGGATGCTTATCCTGATTTTGCAGGCCAGATTGCCATCCATCACAGTTCTATCGATGCCCATCTCCGGATCTGGATCGAAGAAAATTTAAGTGCCGGAAAACTTAAAGCCGTAGTATCGACTTCCTCGTTGGATCTCGGAATCGATTTTAAGCCTGTAGACACCGTTATTCAGATCGGTTCGGCAAAAGGAGTTGCCAGATTTCTTCAGCGCGCAGGACGAAGCGGGCACTCCCCTTTTGAAACCTCTAAAATCTACTGCGTCCCCACTCATTCTCTTGAGCTAATCGAGGTAGCAGCACTCAAGGAAGCAGTAAAACAGAAAGTGATAGAACCCCGGGAACCCCAGGTTTTGTGCTTTGATGTGCTTGTACAGTTTCTGATGACCTTAGCTGTGGGAGACGGATTTTACCCTGAAGAAACATTCGAAAGGATTAAAAAAGTATTCGCTTTTCAGGAAATGACCGATGAAGAATGGAAAAGCATTCTTGATTTCCTTACCATTGGCGGAAGTGTTTTAAAAAGCTATGAAGAGTTCCATAAGATCGTCATCATGGAAGACGGTCTTTATAAAGTAACCTCCAGGAAAATCGCCATGCTTCACCGTATGAACATGGGTGTTATCGTGAGTGATGCCATGCTGAAGGTAAAATTTATCTCCGGAGGCTATATCGGAATGGTGGAAGAATATTTTATTTCAAAATTAAAAAAAGAAGAAAAATTCATTCTGGCCGGACGAACGCTTGAAGTAGCCATGATCAAGGATATGACCGTATATGTGCGGGCTGCAAAAGGAAAAGCAATGGCTCCAAGCTATCTGGGCGGAAGGCTTCCGTTAAGTTCGAATTTAGGGCATTTTTTAAGAGAAAAACTTTCCCATGCTTTAAACCCGAAAGCTTCAGAAAAAGAGCTTAAATTTTTACATCCGTTATTAGCCAGCCAGGAAAAAAACTCCCATATTCCTAAAGATGATGAATTTCTCGTAGAGCTGATCAAAAACCGTGAAGGCTATCATCTTTTCATGTATCCGTTTGAAGGACGCCTCGTACATGAAGTAATGGCTGCGCTGATTGCCTATCGTGTCTCAAAGCTGGCTCCTATTTCCTTTTCCATGGCTATGAATGATTATGGTTTTGAACTGTTCAGTGATAAGGAAATTCCTTTAAATGAAGACAATCTGGATAAAATATTGACCAGGGAAAATCTGATGAATGATGTGATAGCCAGTATCAATTCTGCAGAAATGGCAAGAAGAAAATTCCGGGATATTGCAGTAATTTCAGGAATGGTCATCCAGAACTATGCAGGAAAGCAGCGCTCCAACAAATCCCTTCAAAGCTCTGCAGGCCTGATTTTTAAAGTGCTGGAAGATTATGATCCCAATCATTTCCTTGTCAGACAGGCCTATACCGAAGTTTTCAATATGCAGCTTCAGGAACCGCGTCTGGTGGAAGCATTTAAAAGAATAGAAAAATCAAAAATCATTTTAAAATATTCCCATACCTTTACACCCCTGAGCTTCCCTATTAAAGTAGACAGCCTCAGACAGACCCTTTCAAGTGAAAGCCTGGATTCGAGAATCAAAAGGATGGTGGAACAGGCAAGGAAAAGAGGTTGAGAATTTCAGTTCCCGCTTTCAGACTGGAAGTATTCCGTCCAACCTTTCTCGATCCCCATTCCCCTTCTCTGAAGGGGTGGATTTTTGCAAAGCAAAAAGACGGGGTAGTTAAAATAAAAACTATACAAAAATTGAATATTGCCACTAAAAATATCACTCTTAACAGCGAAGTTTTCACTTTAACCAACCAGCGTGCAGCCTTTTGGAAAAAAGAGAAAGCCTTAATTTTATCCGATCTTCATATTGGAAAAACCGCTCATTTCCGGAAAAACGGAATTGCTCTGGCCAATCATATCATGAAAAGTGATTTGGAAAGGCTCTCTGTTCTTATTGAATATTTTCAGCCGGAAAAATTTATTGTGGTTGGAGATCTGCTTCATGCAGGGGATAATTCTGATGTAGATGAGTTCTGCAGCTGGAGAAATCAGTATCCGGATCTTCAGTTCTGTCTTATTAAAGGCAATCATGATCGCTTGTCATTGGAATTGGAAAAAAAATTATGCTTGAATTTTAAATCCGAATCTCTTACCATTGATGGCTTTACTTTCGTGCATGATTTTGATAAAACCCTTTCTGAATTCCAGATCACAGGGCATATTCATCCCGGTGTTGTCCTGAATTCAGCGGTAAAAAACATCAGGCTGCCGTGTTTCGTGCAGACAAAAGATCAGCTGTTGCTTCCTGCGTTCAGTGAATTTACCGGTCTGGATACTAAAAATATTCCTAAAGGCGGAAAATTCTATGTTTTTACAGATTCTGAGATTCATGAAATATAAGCCGTATCAGCCTTCAATTTTAAAATAAAAGGACTGCCCCCGTTAAAAGACAGTCTTTGAAAATATACCAAAGGTGAAAACTATTTTTAATTTTTATTTAAACGGATGCTGTATAGGGTAATCAGTACAGTAGCCAACAGGAATAAAGCTCCGATCCATGGTGTACTTGCCAGGCCTAATGAAGATGTTACAACAATTCCTCCGGTATATGACCCTATCGCTATTCCTATATTGAACGCGGCAATATTGATCCCTGATGCTACATCTTCGGTTCCCGGAAGTTCTTTTTCTGCAATCTGTACCACCAGAAGCTGAAGCCCCGGCACACTGGCAAAAGACAAGCCTCCCAGAAGAAATAAGGTAATAATGCTTAAAACCTGATCACCAGCTGTGAAATAAAAGGCAAATAATACCAGTCCCTGAGCTGCAAACATCCACAGAAGTGCTTGTAAAGGATTTTTATTCGCTGTTTTTCCGCCTAAAAGATTTCCCAGAGCAATGGCAATTCCATAAATAAGCAGGATAAAAGTAACCGTAGACTCCTGGAATCCTGTGATCTGCTGTAGAATGGGTGATAAATACGTGAAAACAACAAATGTTCCTCCATACCCCATTGCTGTCATTAAAAATGCGAAAATCATACGTCTGTTTCCCAATACTTTGGGAAGGCTTTTTAAAGAAGCCGTCTGATCACTTTTAAGGTTTTTGGGAACCAAAAGCATACTGGCCAGCAACCCTATGATTCCAAGGAGAGAAACACCGATAAAAGTAGCCCTCCAGCCGAAATGCTGCCCTATAAAAGTCCCCAGGGGAACTCCCGTTACAATAGCCAGGGTAAGTCCTGCAAACATAATTGAAATAGCCGTTGCCCTTTTTTCTTCCGGAACCAGCGATGCTGCAATAGTAGAGCCAATGGAAAAGTAAACGCCATGTGCAAACCCGGTTAAGATTCTGGCCATGACCAGAGTAATAAATCCCGGGGCGATAGATGCCAGTCCGTTTCCGATAACAAAAAGGATCATGATTGAGATTAAAAGTATTTTGCGCGGTATTTTCCCTGTCAGTGCTGTCAGTATCGGAGCTCCTATAGCTACCCCGATGGCATACAGGCTTACCAGAAGCCCGGCTGATGGAATGCTGATTCCCAGATCTCCAGCCACTGTAGGAAGAAGCCCTACAATTACAAATTCTGTAGTACCTATTCCAAATGCACTTATGGTTAATGCCCATAATGCTGCCGGAAGTCCTTTGCTCTTCACAGCAGAATTGATATTCATCTGTATTTCTTTCTGATTATTCATTGCGTTGTAATTTTGTTGAATTGACTATGCAAATTTCCGATGAATAATTGTATTATAAAAATTATTTAAATTCTAGTTTATTATCAGAATAATAATATATTTGGTTTTTAAAATTTCCGTTCCTTTGCAGTAAAGACAGCTTATCCCAATGAAAAAATCAGAAGCCACCCGATTGAATATTCTTCAGAAAGCCTTTGAACTGATCTATGTAAAAGGGTATCAGACCACAAGCGTTGATGAGATCATTGCAACGACCCAGGTAACAAAAGGGGCGTTCTATTACCATTTTAAAACAAAAGATGAAATGGGATTGGCTATTATTAACGAACTTCTGATCAGTAATTTCAAAAGCACTTTCATTGAACCCCTGAAAAACAGTGACCATCCTTTGGAAAGCATTTACAAACTGATGTACGGAATTTTAATGGAAAACGATTTCTTAAAGGTTGAATACGGCTGCCCGGCATCTAATTTCACACAGGAAATGGCCCCATGGAATATAGAATTTACAAAAGCATTGAACACACTTTCTGCTCATTGGGAAAATGCAATCATAGAATGTATTGAAACAGGTAAGAAAAATGGGTCCGTAAAAGCAGATACCGATGCAAAAGAAATTGCTGTTTTTGTAATGTCCGGCTATTGGGGAGTAAGAAATTTAGGAAAACTGGAAAATTCAAAATCAGTGTATCTTATTTATTTAAAAGGACTTAAGACTTATTTTAAATCCTTTCAATAATTTTTTATCAAAAAACATACTAATTAGTATGTTTTTATATACCTTTGGAATGTTATAAAAAATTCAAAATGTACCAGACGCTTACATTTCTGCATTCCCTCTTCCGTTGGGTGGTTTTATTAAGTCTTATTTATGCCATATGGATTTCCTTTAAGGGATATTTTTATCATAAAACATTTACAAAAAAAGAAGATCTGGTCAGGCACTGGACAGCTACAATTGCTCATGTTCAACTGATTTTCGGGATCATTCTCTATACGAAAAGTCCAATTGTAAAATACTTTTGGAAAAATTTCAGTGAGGCCAAAGCATCATTAGACCTGCTTTTCTTCGGGATGATTCACATCCTGCTTATGATTACGGCTATTGTTCTGATCACCGTCGGTTCCGCTTTAGCCAAACGGAAACCTACGGACAGAGAAAAATTTAAAACCATGCTCATCTGGTTCACAATTGCACTGGTAGTTATATTTATTGCCATTCCGTGGCCGTTCTCCCCTATTGCCAACAGACCTTATTTCAGATAATTATGATACATTTATTAAAAACAAAAACCGGACGCCTGAGAGTTCTGGCCATTCTGGAAGGAATATCCCTGCTGATCCTCGTATTCATTGCTGTACCTGTGAAATACTGGCTAGGAAACCCTTCTTTTGTGAAACTAATGGGACCAGTTCACGGAAGCCTGTTCCTGCTTTTTCTGTTTAATACGTTAAGCGTTGGTGTAGAACAGCAGTGGAAATTCCGGGAGACTACCTGGAAAGTAATTCTGGCGTGCTTTATTCCTTTCGGAACCTTTTATATTGACTATAAAATACTAAGCAAATTATGAAAAATGGGCTGATTTTTTGCGGAATTATTCTTACGGTCTATATCGTTTACAGGGTGTACAGATACCAGACGTTAGATAAAGGCCTTGATACATTAATCCAAAAAGGAGCCATTATTCTGGACGTGAGGACAGAGAAAGAATTTAAAACGGGTCATATTGAAGGTTCTGTTAATATTTCTTTGGGAACCATCAGAGAAAGGTATACTGAACTTAACCGGGATAAAACTTATATCACAGTCTGTTCTCATGGCTTACGGAGTATAAAGGCTGAAAAGATCTTAAAGGAAAGAGGTTTTAGGCATGTGCATAACGGCGGTGCCTGGAGTGATCTTCAGGGATTGATAAAGTAAGGAGTTGGGAGCTGGAAGATGGAAGTTATTGAGATTAAAAACAGTTATGATTCTATTTCATTAAATTTTTTATTGAATAGACTATCCTGAGGTAATTTCGAGGAGTGCCTTTGACAAAATATCTTCCATCTTCCAACTTCCAGCCCCTTAAGTCAGATTAAATAGCATTATCCTTCATCCACACCACTTTCTGCTCCGGATGATGGGGCATCCCAATGATATCCCTGTACAGTTCAGGTCTTCTTGCCTTGATATATCTGCTTCCGCCGGCCTGATGCAGCTTTTCAGGAAAAATGGTAGCGGTTTCAGAACTGTCATCGAACGAACGGCATTCCGCAATAATATCCCCAAAAGGATCAATGATCATAGAACAGCCATTTTTAAGCTGATCATCATCCATCCCGATAGGGTTTGAGAAAACCACATAAATTCCGTTATCATAAGCTCTTGCAGGAAGCCATTTCATTAGCCAGTCTCTTCCTTTCATTCCATCAAATTCAAGGCGGAGCGAGGTAGGATCAGATTCCCTGTTCTTCCATAATTCCGGATCTACGAAGCCTGCTCCCGGTCTGGTAGAAGGTGTACACATGGTAACATGCGGCATGAAAATAAGATCTGCCCCCAAAAGTTTTGTAGCTCTTACATTTTCAATGATATTATTGTCGTAGCAGATAAGAATGCCACATTTCCACCCGTGAATGTCAAAAACACAATATTCATTTCCGGGTGTGAGATGAGGATTAATAAACGGGTGAAGTTTTCTGTATTTGGCTTTCAGTCCGGTTTCATCAACACAAACATAGGCTTTGAAGATGTGGCCATTTTCATCTTTTTCGAAGAGCCCTGCCAATATTGTGATGTTATGCTCTGCAGCGATTTGCTGTAATTTTGTTATGCTTTCGCCTGCAGGTATAAATTCTGCAATATCCAGAAGCTGTTCTTCGGAAAGGTTTCTGGCAAAAGTGTATCCGGTAACCGAACATTCGTGAAAGGCAATGACCTGTGAGCCCTTAGCCGCTGCTTCAGCCGATAGCTTTTCTATTACTGAAAGATTATATGCTTTGTCACCGTTTTTATTTTCAAATTGTGCAGTAGAAATTTTGAGATTGTCCATCTTTTTTTCTGCAAAGCTATCATTCAGGATCACCTGAAGATTGTAAAAAACCGACATTTCAGCGTAACTGGATAAAATTGACTGCCAGCTTTTCTGTTTTTAAATATTGATTGGGAGTAAGTCCTGTATTGCTTTTAAAGTCTTTAATCAGATGGGACTGGTCGCTGTAGCCTGAATCATAAGAAAGACTGGCCGTACTTTCACTTCCTGCATTTTCCTTCAAAAGATTGATGAAATGATGAAGCCGGATGATATTTCCGTATTTCTTCGGGGTAATGCCCATATAATTTTCGAATTTCCTTTCAAGATGCCGCTCAGAATACCCTGTGAACAGCTCCAGCTCTTTTGAAGATACCGAACCTTTGTTTTTAAGCATAAACTGTTGTACAACCCTGATCAGCTCATCATCGGAATTCATTTTTCCGGACATGAATCTGCTAAAGAAATGATTAAGCTTAATAATGATAAACCTGGGATCTGTTCCGGACAGAAGGTCTTCCTGAAAAGACAACAATTCATTTTTTAAAACATTTTCAGCTGAAATGATTTGGTTTTTCACCTCTTTTGCAGAAAGATTAAGAAGAACATTAAAAAAATATGGCTGAAAAACGACTGCAATCATGGAAAATGAACCTGCTGCTGTAAAATCTTTATATCCTGCAGGTTGTCCGTAAAAAAATGAAGAAGGAACCTGATCATTTGAACCAGCTGCATAAAAATTCCGGCTGCCGGATAAAATCAGCCCGGTACTGCCATCTGTAAATAACCTTAGCTGTTTACACTCATTTCCTGCATTTTCTAAAAAGATATAATGCCGGATATATGATGATAAATGCTTGGATGGCTTGATCTGCATGATGCAAAGCTACATAGAATAAAACATCTTTTATTTATGTTTTTAAAGAATTTTTTTAACTGTTACTACCACAAAAAAGTGGTGTTTGGTCAGGTATTTGAATATTTAATGAAATAAATATTATTGATTCCAGCTCCTGAGGAAATCAATTTAATTCAATACCAATCACTAAAATTATAATATTATGTCAACACAGAATTTAACCCACCTGGAAGCTATTAAAAAGATCAAAAAACTGTCGGAAAAGGCAAGAATATGCATGTTCTGTACAGAACTTGAAACCATACCGGTGAATTCCCGTCCCATGACCCTACAGGAAACGGATGATAGTGGAAATTTATGGTTTATCAGCAGTGCTTCAAGCAATAAAAATTTTGAAATAAAGGAAGACCGGAGGGTGCAGCTGTTCTTTATGAACAACAGCGATTCCCAATACCTTTCTGTTTATGGTGAAGCCTCTGTCTATAAAGACAAAGCCACCATTGAAGACAAATGGTCGCCAATGGCCAAGGCATGGTTTGACGGAAAAGATGATCCGAACGTTACCATTATCCGCGTAGAGCCTAAAGAAACTTATTACTGGGATACAAAAGCCGGGAAACTTGTCAGTCTGTTCAGTTTTGTAACCGCTGCTATTACCGGAATTAAAACAAATAATTCTGACGGTGTAGAAGGCAATGCCGTTATTTAAAAGAACAAAAACGGCCTTGGTTTCAGTATTTTACTGTACTAAGGCATATTAATATCCAATGCTAAAAACTCTGGCAGCCCAAAATTCCGGCTGCCAGAGTTTTTTTAATGATAAAAGCAATTTATTCTACCTCAAAAACAGCCTGTATCTCCACAGAAGAATTCACGGGAATAGAGGAAGCTCCCAAAGTGGCTCTGGCATGTTTTCCTTTTTCTCCAAAAATCTCTACGGTAAGATCCGAAGCTACATTCATCAGGTCCGCATGTTTTGTATAATCATCTTTTGTATTGAAAATTCCTGTCAGCTGTACACATTGTTTCACCTTATTGAGATCGCCGCCTACGGCTTCTTTCAAAACAGCTATAACATTGAGCATGGTAGCTTTTGCAGCCTCTTTTACCTGTTGTTCGGTAACGTCAACGCCCAATTTGCCGGGATTTAAGATTTTACCTTCTTTCAAAGCAACCTGATTGATGAATACAAGATTGCCAGCGCGTACAAACGGCTTGTAATTACCGGCAGGCTGCGGAACCTGCGGAAGAATGATATTTTTCTGCTTCAAAACATCATTGATATCCTGGGATTTTTCTGGAATTGTTACTGCTGCCAGTTTTTTAGAGAATGTTCCTTTAAGGGCTAAAGCTGTTTTGGCAAAATTCCTTCCCTGCAGCTCTGCCAGTCCACGCTCATCTTTTGTAGGTCTTTCAACATCTTTCAGTGATGCCATGCTTGTTACACCTAACACGGTATTTCCCTGTGGAATAGCTTTGTTGATATTATCTGTTCCTCTGATTCCGTTGGAAACCAAAACCATTCCATGAACCGCAAGGCTGTTCCAGAAGGCATTCAGTGCAAGTTCTTTTCCTGCCCCGCTTCCGGCAGACATAAAAACTGTTGCAGGCATCCCTTCCAGTGCATGACTGGTCCATAATTGAACAGTTTTGGATAAAAACTCACTCATTCCAGTACTGATATTCCCAAAATAAACCGGAGATCCGAAAGCAATTCCATCATAGGAAGGCAGTTCATCTACTGACGCTACAGGAATGTTCTTCAGTTTAGGATTGGAAGATTCTTTAACCTGCTTGATAACTGCAAATGCATTTTTACTGCTTTCAATACCGGATGCTATTTCTTTGGCCAGTTCATAGGTTCCGCCGTTGTCCGAGTGAATAAGAACCAATATTTTAGCTTTACTGTCTTGTGCCATGACTGTGGTGATTTTTAATAATAGAATTAATACAAAAACCGTACTTAGTTTTTTCATTTTTTGATGGAATAATAATTACAATACAAAATTAGTATTGTCGTTTTTATTAAATTTGCCAAAAATTCTATGCAGAACGACATCGTAAAATGCGGTTTAACAGAACAGACCGACAGCCGATTTGTAGACACCATTGAAAAAGAAGCTTATGTCTGGTGTGAAAAAGGCTGGAAACATGATGATCATGAGCATGCTCACCAGCGCTCCCAGCTTACGTTTGTGGAAGAAGGGTATCAGTATTTCCATATAGACCAGAAGATCTATCTTGTGCCTCAGCATCATGTGATCTGGATTCCTTCAGGAAAAGCACACAGGATAACTTCAGAAGCAAAAACGGTCAATTTAATGGTTTTTCTGTTTAAAACGGTTTTTGATGATGATTTCTATCAAAATGTTTGCGTCTTTGCTGTTCCTACTGTTTTGAAGGAAATGCTTTTATATGCCTCAAAATGGAATCAGCTGATTGAAGAAGATGAGGAACAGGATTTGTTTTTTAAAGCCATTCTAAAAAGTCTTCCCAATTTCTGCAGAGAAAACAGCTATCTTGAGATCCCGGTTCCGTCGGATGTCCGTCTTATTCCGGTCTGTACCTCTATTAATTCAAATTTTAAATACAGCCTGAACACTGATGAACTGACAGAAAAAGCACAGATGTCTGTAAGGAGTTTACAGAGGATTTTTAAGAATGAAACAGGAATTACCCTTCAGAAATACTTGCAGCTCGTCAGAATATTAAAAAGCATAGAACTGATTGATACGGGGCAGTATACTTTAAGCCAGATTGCTTATAAAGTGGGTTACCAAAGCCTGTCTGCCTTTACATCTTCTTATTATTCTATCATGAAAGCCAAACCCAAAGTAAAAAAACTAAGTTAAGGAGTTTCATCATGAGCCATATCTACCGGTTTGGATTCCGGTGATCCTTTTTCACGGAGCCATATAGAAAGAATGACTAAAGAGGCAACAGCCAGAAATTCACTCTGCCAGTTCTGAAAAGACTCAAACCAGAACCTGGACCCTGATATATACTGTACTGCAGTAACGGTGGGTTCTTTTTTTATGACCTGTTCTTCATTGAATTCCTTCATACTTCCATAGAAATGCATTGCTAAGCTGAGAATAAATAAAATAGCAAAAGCTAAGGATAAGGAATGCTTATAAATACTCAGCCATATTCCGCCTTTTTTTACCGGCCACGGAGCATTGGCATGGACTTTTGGTTCCCTGTCTACATCTTCTTTTTCTTCCAGGGATTTCGATTCACTGGAACCTTTCTGCCTTAGCGAGACCGTAAGTACAACATACAGCATCATCTGAAGAAATTCACTTTCCCAGTTTTCGAAGGTAGCCTGTATAAAATGTCCACTTCGGACATAGGCTCCCAGGCTGAGCATTGAGCTGCCTTCTTCTGCGAGGTCCTTATTCAGTGTTTTCCATCCCATGAAAAACTGTCCTACAAGGCTCAAAAGCATTAATGAAAGCAAAACAATACTTAAACTGTTACGGTAAAAGAAACTTTTTTTAGACATAATCAGCAGGTTAAAGATTTAAGATCAAAATTATAATCCCAAAGCTGGATATTGCTGCAGAATTTTATCCGTTGACAATCAGACCGCCGTTCGGGTGAATAACCTGTCCCGTGATCTGGGCGGCACCATTACCTGCAAGGAATAAAAAGCTGGCTGCAACTTCTTCCGGAGTAGCATTTCTTTCGAAAGGAGGTTTGTTAGGGTCTTCTTTTTCCTCTCCAAAGGTTTTTTTAGTAAGTGGTGTTGCAACCGGGCCTGGTGCAACTGCATTAATGCGGATTCCGTTTGGTTTGGCCTGAAGTGCCAGAGAACGTGTAAAAGATACAATAGCACCTTTGGTTGCGGCATAGTCCAGAAGCTCGGGATGCCCCTGATAAGCCGCTGCAGAAGTCGTATTAATGACACTGCTACCTTCTTTCAGGTAAGGAAACACAACTTTTGTCAGCAGGATCATTCCTATAATATTGGAATCAAAAGTTTTCCTGATATTTTTTTCTTCAAGATCTTCTATGTTTTCTGCCGGAAACTGTACGCCTGCATTATTGATGAGGATATCAATGCCTCCAAATTCGGAAACTACTTTCTTTGTGGTATCTTCACAAAAATCGTAATCATTGATATCCCCACTAAAAATGATGCATTTTCTGCCCAGCTGTTCAATCTGTTCTTTTGTTTTTTGGGCATCATTATCATCTTTATAATAAATAATGGCAATATTGGCCCCTTCCTTTGCAAAAAGTAACGCTGTTGCCTTACCTATTCCACTGTCTGCACCTGTAATAAGAACGGATTTATCTTTTAATTCCCCCATCTGAAATTACTTTAAAATTAGAAGTTGGTTAATTTCACTTTTAAAGCATCCTAAAATAAATTCTGTATAATATAACTGTGCATTCAGAGCCTGGGTTTTAGGATGCAGCTCCAGCTTTTTGGTAAGAATGATCTCCCCTTTATAAGAAAAAGCAAAGTAAGCAAATATCTTATAAGATGAGTTTCTGATGGGCGTACAGTATCCTGTGGTTGCAATTGACCAGTCGGATTCAAATATCTTGGCTACATTAAGAGCCATAGTTCGTGCAATATTTTCTGATACACAGTCGCATTCTTCAGCTTCCTGCCTGTCTACATTCAGCAGTTTTACTTTCTGAGGGAGCGTATAGGCTGTCATGCCTCCTTTATAAAACAGGGAGGCATTCGGCATCTGTGAAAAAGCCAGCTGCAGACATCCTGATGTAACGCTTTCTGCAATTGAAATTGTTTCATCCGCAGTCATGAGGGACTGGCTTATATATTCTAAAAGGCTTTTTTGAAATTCCATAATTTTAAATATTTAGTGGTGTGAAGGTGTGTTGTATTTTCGTCTACATATTTCTTTCCATTTCAAGGTCCCAGACTCTGTGTCCGGCTATTGCTGTCATAAACTGCTTATCAGTTCCGCCGTCTTTTGAAATAATCACAGCACGATCTTCATGTTTTTTCATGGCTATATTGCTGCTCTTATACAGTTCTTCTGTGCCTGCCCCGAAATAAATGGCCTTGCAATGCTTATAAGCTTCATTGATGAAGCGAAGACTAAGATGCTTGTTTTCGGGAGCCATCAATTCTGCTGCCGACTTTTCTCCAGCACCGATGTACAAAGCATCAAAGCAGACACTGGCCGTACTGGTAAGAGAGTGCTTTGGAATTACTGGTCCGTTATCGGTTCTAACGGGAGCCAAACTCGGTGCAATAATTTCTACTTTTGCCCCTTTACTTTCAAGTTTAGTTTTCAGATCAGTAAGAGCGGCTCCATCTGTACCATCGGCAATAATAAACCCGATCTTTCTGCTTTTGATAGTGTCCTTAACGGTATCCTTCATGCTTAATGCCTGGGATATTTTCGTCTTTGGCTCTCTTTCTTCACTCTGAAGGTCTGCGATATTAGCATCAGCAGGAATACTGTGGTTAGGCTGTTCTAATTTTTTAACTTTCACACCTAATTTTTCGGCTACTTTTTTGGCAAGATCATGATCAATAAAATTCAGCTGTCCTACCATTCTTTCCCTGATCTCGGGTATTGTTACCTTCGAGAGTTCAAAAACAAGGGCGTTCTGAAGATGGGTCTGTTCAGGAGCCGACTGGCTGTTATAGAATAATTTTGCCTGTGAGTAATGGTCTACAAAACTCTGACTTCTTCTTCTGACCTTTTCACCCGAAACTCTTTCCTGATGGGAAGTAAATCCGCCTTCTGACATCATGGCCTGGAAAGGACATCCGCCTCCGATGGAATTGGGTTCATAACTTACTTTTCCTTTGGCAATCTGCTGTCTCATATGCCCGTCACGCTGGTTGTTATGAACTGTATTGATAGATCTATTGATCGGTATTTCATGAAAATTAGGCGATCCTAATCTCGATAACTGGGTATCGGTGTATGAAAATAATCTTCCCTGAAGCAAAGGGTCATTACTGAAATCTATTCCGGGAACTAAATGTCCTGGATGGAATGCTACCTGCTCTGTTTCTGCAAAGAAATTGTCAGGATTTTTATTGAGGGTTAAAGTTCCGACGATCTCTACGGGAACTTCTTCTTCGGGAACCAGTTTTGTAGGATCCAGAAGATCAAAATCAAATTGATGTTCGTTCTCTTCCGGGATCAGCTGCACACCAAAATCCCATTCCGGATAAGCTCCGTTTTCAATGGCTTCCCATAAATCTCTTTTATGGAAATCAGGATCTACTCCGGAGATTCTCTGAGCTTCGTCCCAGGCTACAGAGTGTATTCCCAGTTTAGGTTTAAAATGGAATTTAACGAAATGAGCTTTTCCTTCGTCATTAATAAACTTGAAGGAATGAACTCCAAAGCCTTCCATCATTCTCAAACTTCTCGGGATGGCTCTGTCGCTCATGAGCCACATAATCATGTGCATGCTTTCCGGCATCAGCGAAATAAAGTCCCAAAATGTATCATGTGCAGAAGCAGCCTGCGGAATCTCATTATCCGGTTCTGGTTTTACAGCATGAACCAAGTCAGGAAATTTAATGGCATCCTGAATGAAAAAGACTGGCATATTATTCGCGACAAGGTCATAATTTCCTTCTTCTGTATAAAATTTGATGGCAAAACCTCTTACATCTCTCGCCAGATCGGTACTTCCCTTACTTCCGGCTACAGTTGAAAATCTTACAAAAACAGGAGTTTCTTTCCCTACCTCTGATAAAAATTTCGCTTTAGTATAGGCGCTAAGGCTTTTTTTGAGTTTAAAAACACCATGTGCTCCGGAGCCTCTTGCATGAACAATTCTTTCCGGGATTCTTTCGTGATCGAAATGGGTTATTTTTTCTCTAAGAATGAAGTCTTCCAGCAAGGTAGGACCTCTGTCTCCGGATTTTAACGAATCCTGATTATTGTTGATTTTCAGCCCCTGGTTGGTTGTTAGTTTTTCGTTTTCATTAGAAGTGCTGTGTGCTTCCAACTGGTCTAACTTCTTGTTGTTTTGGATATCCTTTTTCATATCAATTTATCTTTTAATGTGGTGTGAAGGTTAAAATCAAACTAAAAATCTTTTATGGATCATTCTTTTTCTGCCCTGTCTTTTTCCAAAGTGCTTAGCAGTTTATTGAGGTATTCTTCTTCTTTTAATACTTTATAGTATGCTGTTTTGGCATAGAGCGTAAAGTGTGAATTTTCAATATTTATTTCTGTATTCAGGTTTTCCGGAGGTAACGTAGTTTTACCATGATACTCGCTGATATTCAGAATATATTCTTTAATATAAGTGTCAATTACATTTTTCAGAATGTCACATTTTGCATTATTTTTTATCTTTTCTAATGATTTGATCAGAAAAGCGGTAACTCCGTAAGAATTGATAGCACTTGGGAAAAGAGATTCATTCTCTATCATATTGTTTTTATCATATAATCCGGAATGTATTAAAGTGTCGTTTTCAAATATCATATTCGTAGCGGTTATTAGTTATCGGAAATTTTTAAATATTTCTCAAAATAATGAAGGTCCTCCTTGTCTTTGATTGAAAGATAGAACATGATCTGCTCCGGTTCTTTCAGCCCTATACTGCCGAAACAGTCGAAATGTGCAATCAGAGCCTGTATATTCTCAATCTCTATGTCTTTCAGGATCACAAATAATAAAAAAATATTATTCTTTATTTCTTTGGCATAGATAGCTGCACCATCTTCAAACCAATTTCCTCTGTTAGAAACTTTAATGAAATCCTTATGCTTTAATGTTTTTACTATTTTATGACAATCCATATTTGAGTAATTGTGGTTATATACTTTCGGGAGAAGTTTCAACATCAATTTCTCTGAACTGCTGCTATTTTCAGTATTGTCACTGAGTTTTATAAAATCAATATGAATGGCATATGGCAATCTGCTGCTTCATGCTGTAGAGCAATGACCGGAATTTTTAATCATCTGAAAAGCCTGAAGCTTTAAACTGCCCTTACCTGGTTTAAGAATTGTATTGAAACTTATATTTCAAATGTACGCCTGAATAATTCACTTTTTTATGACCTCAGTCATATTAAGCCCTGCATTAATAAATAATTTTCCTGTTTTCTATGGTAATGCTTCCCTCTTTTTCCATTTTTTTTAAAGCTCTGATCACTGTTTCTACGCGTAAACCTACCAGATTGGCGATCTGCTGTCTTGTAAGCTGTACATGAAAGCAGCTTCCACAGCTGTCATCATGATAGCTTTTAAGATAATTAAGAAGCCCAGTGAGCCTTGAAGTAGGATTCAGAGAGGCCATATTCTGCATCATAATTGCTTTAAAATAAAGCCTATGGGAAAGACATGCATTCATTTCCAAAGAAAGCTTTGGGTCTGTCTTTATTAATTGGAGAAACTGGTCTTTCGGAACTCTTATAATTTCCAAAGGACTGATACAAATGGCATTCATAGGATAAAACTTATCCAAAAAGAGCATTGAATCCCCAAAGCTCTGATTTTTTCCGAGAATGTTGTGTATGAATTCTTTTCCTTCTTCATCATAATTGTTCAGCTTCACTTTTCCCTCTGTAATCTGTAAGTAATAAAGAGAATGGTCTCCCTCTCTGTATATAATCTCACCTTTTTTGTATTGTTTGGTTTCTCCTCCATATGAGTATAGCACTTCTTCAGCTATATTCATGCAGCTTATTGTCTTCATAGTTTTTTTATTTTATTTTCAATAAAAAATAGTGAAATTTATTATTGAAACCACGTTTAAAATAAATTTTTCAGATTAAAATATTTGAAAATTTATTTTCTGCTCTCTATCTGCTATCCTAATGGTTTTAGTAAAAAATTTATGAAATCAGATTCAATCAAACCAAATACAAATATTGAACCTTATTAATTTGTAAACTGTTAAAATAAGTTAAATAAATTAGCAAAAACAAAATATATTATTGAATTCTTAGAGATTAAATCATCATATTAATAAATATAAGTTTTCAATATAAGCTATAATCCCGACAGCTGCTGGAAAAGACATTAAAACCCGCTTTAAATAAAACGGGCTTTAAAATCTATGAATGATAAAAATTATTTTTTGATAACCTTAGCTGTATCTGTTTTTTTGGTAGCTGCAGGATTTGCAGTATGCAAAGTATCGGAAGGCACAGGAGTGGTAACAACAGCAGTGTCTGCTGGTGCCCTATCAATAATTACACTGTCTGTTGTTGTGGTAGAAGTGTCTACTTTTGTTTCCTTTTTGCAGCTCAATACAGTCAAGCCTAATAGCATTAATGCGATGGTAAATTTCATAATAGATATATTTTGTAATGTGTTCCAAAGATAATTCATTACTAAATGTCCTTTTATGACTTGGATCATAATGCTTTATTTTGATTATTTCGCAAACTTTTTGGTTCCTGCAACACATAAAATAACCCCAATGGTTACTCCCACCATACCTATGCTCACCTGCTCATGAAGAAAATAAGCTGCGAGTGCCAATCCGAAAAAAGGCTGCAAAAGCTGTAGCTGTCCTACCGTAGCAATACCACCCTGCGCCAGACCTTTGTACCAGAATATAAATCCAATGAACATACTGAAAAGGGAAATGTAAGCCATCCCAAACCATCCCTGGAAACTTACGGTCTCGATATGATCTGGAAAATAAATGAAAAATAGAGGAATCATTACCGGCAAAGCTAATACCAAAGCCCAGGAAATTACCTGCCATCCTCCTAATGTTTTTGAAAGTTTTGCCCCCTCGGCATATCCCATACCGCAAAGGATAACCGCAAGAAGCATTAGGATGTCGCCAACAGGTGAGGCGGATATTCCCTGCGAAACAGCATATCCTATTACCAAAAGGCTTCCGATAACAGAAAAAAACCAAAATATAGGATGTGGTCTTTCCCCTCCACGAAAAACTCCGAATACAGCAGTTGCCAAAGGAAGCATTCCTAAGAATACAATGGAATGTGCCGAAGTAAGGTATTGAAGTGCCAATGCGGAAAGAAGTGGAAAGCCAACTACACAACCGATAGAAACCAGCAAAAGGGGAAATATCTGATTCTTTTCAGGCCGTTTTTCTTTATAAATCATCAGAACGGAAAGCGCCAGAATTCCTGCAATAGCAGCACGGGCTATGGTAACAAAAATCGGGCTCATTTCCATTACGGCCAATTTGGTAGCAGGCATAGATCCACTGAATAGCAACACACCTATAAAGCCGTTAATCAACCCGCTTATATTTTCATCTTTAGAAATTTTATCTGTCATCATTTTCTATATTTTTTTGATAATTCAAAATTAAAGCACTGAAATAAATAAACACAGTCTCAGTTTTGTATATTTGTATGAGTACAGTTGTGAAAAATGAGCAAAGAATTTATCTATACAGAAATTGCTGAGGGAATTGCTTCCCAGATCAGAAATGGCGTCCTGAAGGCCGGAGACAGGTTACCTTCAGTAAGAATGATGTGCCAGGAACATCAGGTAAGCATGAATACGGCAAAACGTGTTTTCCTTGAGCTTGAGTCACAGTCTTTAATTGAGTCCAAGCCTCAATCAGGTTATTTTGTAAGCAGACTAATGTCTGTGAAGCTTCCTCTTCCCGAAGTAAGCCGGCCTTCTCTGATTGCCAATAATGACGAACCAGATGAACTGATCAGCAAGGTTTACGAAAATATGGGTAAAAAAGGGCTGAAATTTTTTTCTATCGGAATTCCTTCGGGAGACCTTCTGCCACAGGCCAAATTAAAGAAGGAGATCATTAATGCAACCCGTGAATTAAAAGATGGCGGAACGGAATATGAGGAACTTCAGGGAAATTTAAAGTTGCGGAGAATGATTGCAGTGCGTTCACTTCAATGGGGCGGAAATCTCAGCGAAAATGATTTGGTTACCACAAACGGTGGGATGAATGCCTTATCTTTCTGCCTGATGGCCTTAGGCAAACCTGGCGATACAATAGCCATTGAAAGCCCTTGTTATCCGGGTATTTTACAGCTGGCACACGGATTGGGTTTAAATGTACTAGAACTTCCTACCCACCCGACAACAGGTATTGAAATAGAAGCCCTGAGAAAAGTGATTCCACAGATAGATCTGTGTTTATTAATTCCCAATTTCAATTCACCGCTGGGAAGCTGTATGCCGGATGAAAATAAAAAAGAGATTGTGAGAATTCTTTCTGAAAATGGGATTCCTCTGATAGAAGACGATGTATACGGTGATCTTTATTTTGGAGCGAGCCGTCCGAAATGCTGTAAGTCGTTTGACAGAGACGGAAATGTGCTGTACTGCAGCTCAATTTCAAAGACGCTGGCTCCGGGGTATCGCGTAGGATGGATTGCACCCGGAAGATATAAGGATAAAATAATGAAGCTCAAGCTGCTCCATTCTACGTCATCTATTTCTATTGTTAATGAAGCGGTAGCCAATTTCCTCAAGTCCGGAAGGTATGAAAAGCACCTCCATCAAATGCGTAAAGCTCTTCAGAACAATTATCAGAATTATGTGCAGACTATCGCAGACTATTTCCCTGAAGGCACAAAAACAAGCCGCCCGCAAGGCGGTCTTTCCCTGTGGGTGGAGTTTGATAAAAATATCCGTACCACTGAACTCTATGATCTGGCCATTAAACAGAACATCAGTATTGCTCCGGGCAGGATGTTTACCCTGCAGGATCAGTTTGAAAACTGCATGCGTCTGTGTATCGGTCTTCCGTGGACAGAAGAAACCAGGCTATGTCTTCAGCAGGTTGGAACGCTCGCAAAAAGGATTTGATTTATCTGTCAGGAACAAAATTTTTCCGTGCCAGCTCTTTTCTTACCCTGCTCAGGCTTTCAGGCGTGATTCCAAGGTAAGATGCGATCATCCATTGGGGAACTCTCAAAAGAAGGTCAGGGTACATTTTAATGAATTTCATGTATCTTTCTTCTGCTGTTTCGCCCAATAAAGAATTGATCCTGTTCTGGAGGCTTCTGATGTGCTTCTGTAAAAGAAAATCACTTCTTTCGATACTGTTAGGAAATTGCTCTACGAGATTATTGAAAAAATCGGGGTGCAGAAACAGAACCTCTGTATCTTCCACCGCTTCTATATAGTAAATTGATTTTTCGTTGAAATAAAGGCTGCTTCGGTCAGAAATCAGCCAACTCTCAGGGGCAAACTGTATAATGTGCTCTTTTCCGTTCTTGTCAATGGAATACATTTTCAACAACCCTTTTTCTACAAAGAATATATGCCTGCAGATTTCACCATACTGTAAAAGAAACTGATTCTTAGGTATTTTCTTCACTTCATAGTGTAAGCTGCACATGTTCACTTTTTCTAAAGGAACATTTAATACTTTGGCTAAATATGTGTTAATATTCTTCATTATGAAATCTGGCTTGCGGATATATCTTCATGCGATGCACTGTTAATGACTTTTCCATCTTCAATTATGATCAGCTGAGGACTCTCATGCCTGATTCCAAAGTCTTCGGAAATTTTATTGGAAATGGATCTGTATTCCAGCAAATCTAAGAAATATAAATCCAGCTTATTATCCAAACTATCTATTTCTTTTTCAAAGTTTTTCAATACTGTTTTGCTGATGAAGCAGCGTGTTGAATGTTTGAAAATAGCAATTTTATGGTGATGGGATGCTTCAATGGCTTTGGCCAGGTCTTCCTCAGATTCTATTTTTTTCCAGAAGGATTGATGCTCAGGGTTGTTTTCTTTTCCTCCGAATATTTTATCAAAAAAACTCATACATTAAATTGTTTTAAATGATGATCAAGATGTTTGTATTCTAAAAATCCCCAGTCTTTTTCAGTCATTTTCCCGAATAATCTGTGGTAGTCCGGAAGATCTTTATTTTCAGATGTTGTCCGGAAGTCCTTCAGTGTATTCAGCAGATTGGTTTTTGATTCATCAAAATCACATTCAAAATTAACGATTAGTTTTTGAAAAGTAGGCATGTTTCGGGGAATTCCGTTATTAAAGATCTGCATTTCTATTTTGGTTACTATTCCTATTGCAGCAAGAAAGAAATTAAGTTCCGGAAGTTCAACTTTTCTCAGAGCTATCTGAAGAACAAAATCACAGTGTCTCAGCATTTGGGAAACGTTCATTTTCCCCCATCTTTGTGGAGTATTTTTAGTAAGAAGAGAAATTCTGTAGACAATTTCTTCAAAATAAACAGGATTATGCAGACTTTTCTTTACCACCCTTTTTCTCTCTTCAGATTTTCAATGTGGGCAAAATGATGATTACAGTGCCATACATAGAAAGCAAGATAATGTCTTAAGTCATAATCTTTATTCTGTTCAGGATGTCGGAAAGTTCTTTCGAATTGTTTATTGGTAAGAGTATTAAGCAGAACCGTCCATCTCTGATGCGTTCCTTTAATCATTCTCATCGCAGGCTTTACAGGCATATTGGCACTATCCTGAAGTTCTGCCCATTTGGCTTCATCATAAGGTTTGATCACAGGATTATCTTCTGTAAGGGCCAGCTTAAAACGTATAAAACTATTGATATGGCTGTCTGCAATATGGTTAACAAGCTGGCGGACCGTCCATCCTCCTTCTCTGTAAGGGGTATCTAATTGCTCATCCGTGAAATTCTCAATCAGATCTTTCAGTTTTGCCGGGAAATTCTTGATGACTTTAATATGCTCATCCAGCTTCGTGTCACAGATATTTTCAGACTGCTGAAACTGGCCGATGGGAAATTTCTTTTGCTCTAAATCGTTCATTTTTAATTTTCTTGGTAGTATGTTTAATCAAGTTTTCTGTTGTGATAAAATTACTACAAGAAAAGCAGAAAGACAATAAAAAATAAAATTTCAAAAAATTATACTGAGTGAGAAAATAAAAAAGCCTCAATTCTAAATTGAAGCTATATAATTAAATTCATCTGCTAATAACCATGCAGATCAATTCCCTCCGTTCTCTGTAAAGTCACTTTCCTGCCCATCTTTTTTTGGATCACCCTGAAATGCTGCAGTTCGTCATCCGTCAGAATATTAATGGCAGTTCCTTTTTCGCCTGCACGTCCCGTTCTGCCAATCCGGTGAATGTAATCTAAAGGCGATCGCGGCAATTCATAATTGATCACACAAGGTAAAGATTCGATATGGATACCACGGCCAATAAGGTCTGTAGCAACTAAAATCTGAGCTCCATTTACTTTAAATTCTTCTAAATTATTTCTACGGGCACCCTGTGATTTCTGACTGTGAATGGCTAAGGCTTTAATTTTATTCTTTTTAAGCTTTTCCACTAAATTATCTGCAGATCTTGTAGAGGAAACAAATATCAGCGCTTTTTCAACCTTCTTCTCTTTAATTAGATAGCGTAAAAAAGGACCTTTATTTTCCGGAGAAACATGATAGGCCAACTGCTCGATATTATCAATTTCTACTTCTTCTTTTTTAATTTCAATAATTACAGGATTAATGGATAACCGTTCCTTCATTTCAGAAACCTTATCATTTAAAGTTGCTGAAAACAGGGTCGTTTGTTTCACTACAGGCATCAGTGCGAAAAGCTTATCCATTTCTTCACCAAAGCCTAGCTGAAACATTTTATCTGCCTCATCAATCACTAAATGCTGGATTCCTGAAATACTTAATGCGTTATGATCAAGTAAATCCAATAAACGGCCGGGCGTTGCAATAAGAACTTCCACTCCAAACATTCCTTTCATCTGCGGATTGATGGAAACACCACCATAAACAGCCATAGTACGTACCTCACGTTTCAGATTTTCGGTAAAAGCCCTGAAAACTTCATCAATCTGAATGGCGAGCTCGCGTGTAGGAACCAATATTAAAACCTGAACATTACGGTCTTTTTTAACTTCTGAATTCTGTAATTTTTCTAAAATAGGCATCACAAAACAAGCCGTTTTTCCGGAACCCGTCTGTGCAATTCCCATCAGATCTTTTCCCTGCAGAATTACAGGAACAGCCTTCTCCTGAATCGGAAATGGCTTCAGGTAACCTAATTTGTTGACAGAACGAATAATATTGTGTGATAATCCTAACGACTCAAATGGCATAAAATACTTATTTGGTGCAAAGATAAGCTATTGATATTTGACAGATAGCCCGAAATTGTATCTCCTACAAGCAAAAGTCTAATAATTTTAACCTGAGTTCGGGATAAGAAATTAAGATTGAAGTGCTGGAAGCAGGAAGAGGGGTGCTTGAAGTTACTATTGGACTATAGTTAAAATTGAATTATTATTCTTAAAAAAATTAATAAAAAACCGAGGTATAGTTATTTTTTACGACCTCAATAACTTCCCTCTTCCAGCTTCAGGCTTCCTTACCATGTTAAAAACAGAAATGCCTTATCCCGCACTCAGGTTAATTTTAGTTTTCTCAGACCTTGCTCCTATCTGTTTTTTAAAAATTATATTGCCGATTTGTCCGATAATTCAGTTTTGGAGAGTTTTTTGAGTAATTTTATCCAAAATTCGAGAAATCTAAATATGAAAAAAGCGTTAATAATCGTAGATGTACAGAATGATTTCTGTGAAGGCGGCGCATTAGCAGTTCCTGAAGCCAATGAGGTCATCCCCTATATTAATCTTCTGATGGAAGAAAATGAATATGACCAGATCGTCCTTACACAGGACTGGCATCCTGCCGATCATAAAAGCTTTGCCAGCAACAACAACAGAAAAGTTGGCGAAAGCATTATCCTGAACGGCGTGCCACAGTTCATGTGGCCGGATCATTGTATCCAGGGTACTTTCGGGGCAGAATTCCACAAAGATCTGAACAGAGATAAAGTAACCCACATTATCCAAAAAGGAAAAAATTCAGAAATTGACAGCTACAGTGGATTTCAGGACAACAATCACTTTATGAAAACAGGGCTGGATGATTTTTTAAAGTATCATGAAATTCAGTTGCTTGAAATTGTTGGCCTTGCAATGGATTATTGTGTGAAATTTACGTGTACAGATGCGCTTGCAAACGGATATATCACATGCCTTCATTTCAATGGAACGAAAGCCGTTAATGTAAAGCCTGATAATGGCAGAGATGCTATTTATGAGATGATCCAAAAAGGAGTTACAGTTCTCGGATAGGATTTACATATAATTTTGAAAGCCATAAACTGTTTTCAATTATAAATATACCGATAAGAAAAAGGCGCAGAAATAAAATTTCTGCGCCTTTTTAATACGTATAATTTCCTTAAATGATTTAAGCCGAATATTCAATTATGATGCAGAATCAGCAGATTCGTCAGTCATAATTTATAACTCAAACTTATTAAAGCATTTTAAGATTATTAACTTCCAGATCTGTAAGGATTCTCCAATGGCCACGTTTGATGTTCTTTTTCGTAAGGCCTGCAAACATCACTCTGTCCAAAGCTTCCACTTCATATCCAAGTCTTTGGAAAATTCTTCTGATCACACGGTTCCAGCCAATATGAATTTCGATTCCTATCTCATTTTTAGGTTTTCCTTCAATAAAAGAAATCTGATCTACAACGGCTACCCCTTCATCAAGGCGGATCCCTTCCACAATCAGTTTCATATCTTCATGGGTCAGTTTCTTATCCAGGGTTACGTGGTAGATCTTTTTGGCATCAAAAGAAGGATGTGTCAGCTTTTTCGTCATGTGCCCGTCATTTGTCAAAAGAATAACTCCGGTTGTAGAACGATCCAGTCTTCCTACAGGAAACAAACGGTATGGCGATGCATTAGCAACCAGATCCATTACTGTTTTTCTGGCTTTGTCGTCCTTAGTTGTAGATATGTATCCCTTTGGCTTGTTTAGAAGCACATATACCGGTTTTTCCGGGGTAATACCCTGGCCGTCGAAAACTACTTTATCAGTCTTCTGAACCTGATATCCCATTTCAGTTACCACCTGTCCGTTTACTTCCACAAGTCCTTGCGTAATCAGTTCATCAGCCTCTCTTCTGCTGCAGATTCCGGAATTGGCAATATACTTGTTCAGACGGATGGTGTCCTTATGAACATCTTTCTCAATTTTGTTTAACCTTCTTTTCTGTACAAAAGATCTTGCCTTATCATCATTTTTGTCATCTCCAGCGGATGGTCTTCTTCCGTATTTCAGGCTGCCTCTTTCATACTTGTCTCTGGTATCAAAACTTTTTCCGCCTTTTTTGGGTGCTGACTTACCAAAAGTTTTTCTCTCACGTCCTTCACTTGAATTGGTAATATAAGCTCTGCTCTCAGTTTTTGCCCCGGAGTCCTCATCTCTGTTCGTAGGGTTATCTCCGCTTTTCTTAAAAGGTTTCGGCTCAAACTTCGAATTGCTTCCTTTATAGTCAGTATTTCTTTCACCAGCTTTTGGAAAAGGCTTCTTAAAAGGTTTTGATCCTGAAGAATTTCCAGATCTAGAAGCACGAGAATCATCAGAATTGTTTCTTGTTGAAGTTCTTGGTCTTTTTGGTCTTTCTGAATTATTGTTATCTCTGCTCATTCTAAAAATTTCTGCAAAGATAGTAATTTAGTTACGAGTTAAAAATTAAGAATCATAACTTTGCAGAATAGTTTTATTTTAATTTTAAAGAAACTCCAATAATGATAACAATATTAAACGATGATTTTTCTCAATTAAATAGTTTCCTTCACGAAAAATCTTTCAGTAAGATCTTTATTTTAGTTGATGAAAATACCCATGAATATTGTCTTCCGGTTCTATTAGGCAATATGGAAACAGACCTAAACTTCGAAATTCTTGAGATTGAGGCTGGTGAAGAAATGAAAAACATCCAGACCGCCAACCAGCTATGGGAGATTCTTACCGAAATGCAGGCAGACAGAAAAGCGCTTGTCATTAACCTTGGTGGCGGTGTAATTACGGATATGGGTGGTTTTGTAGCCTCTACCTATAAAAGAGGAGTCCAGTTCATTAATATTCCTACTACCCTTTTATCAATGTGTGATGCCTCTATCGGAGGAAAAACAGGGATAGACCTTATGCATTATAAAAATATGGTAGGAACTTTTGCCTTTCCGGAACAGATTTTCATTTATCCTAAGTTTCTGGAAACACTTCCGTTTAAAGAATTGCGGAGTGGTTTTGCAGAAATGCTGAAGCATGGCCTTATTGCTGACAAAGCGCATTGGGAAAGTCTTATTCAGATCCACAAACTTGATGTAGAAGCTGTAGTTCCCCATATTCAGACTTCAATGGATATCAAGCAGGACGTCGTGGAAAAAGATTTTCATGAAAGAAACATTAGGAAGACCTTAAATTTCGGACATACAATCGGGCATTCCGTAGAAAGTCTTTGCCTTAGTCAAGGAAACCCTATTCTTCACGGTGAAGCTGTTGCCATGGGAATGATCTGTGAAGCCCATCTGGCTTATCTTGAAGATCTTATTACCCAACAGGATGCCGCGGATATTGTGGAAAACATTCAGAGATACTACCCTTATCTTGACATCAATGATTTTACGGATGAAAGTATTACTGCTCTTTTGCTGAACGATAAAAAGAATACAGACCGCAAAATTAATTTTTCATTACTTTCAGGAATCGGTTCGTGTACCTATGACCACCAATGCAGTGAGGAAAACATTTTGAAGTCTCTGGATTTTTACAGAAAATTGAATAACGCTTAAATTATTTATACAAAAGAATCATTCTTCTTTACTATTTTAATGGAATTAATAATTTAGATTATCTCTAAACAAACGTTTGTTTTTTAATGTAAATTATTAATAATCAATATTTTAAATAAAAGCAGCTTGTAATTTAGGCTGCTTTTTTTACTGACTTTTATCATGTTATCTGTTTTTGGCAAGCAATTTGAAAGATAATCTGCGTCAAACTCAGTAGTAAGTTTTTGACAGTAGTAAAATTTAAAATTAGAATAGTAAAATATTAAAAAAATTAAAGTTATGAAAAAGTTAATTTTAGGATTGGCAGTAACTGCAAGTTCATTAGCGTTTGCTCAGCAGACTCCGTCATCTTCTTCTAACCCGGTAACATTTGGTGTAAAAGGTGGAATGAACGTATCTTCTCTTTCTAAAGACGAAGGTTTGGATGATCAAAAATCTAAAATCGGTTTCAATGCAGGTGTATTTGCTAATATTCCAGTAGCAGAATCATTCAGTGTTCAGCCGGAGGTATTGTATTCTCAATATGGTGCAAAAGCAGATTACACTCTATTAGGGACTAAGTATTCTTCTTCAACTAAATTAGATTATATCGCTGTACCGGTAATGTTCCAGTACAACCTGATCCCTAATCTTTATGTAGAAGCAGGTCCGGAATTCGGATTCTTGGTAAGTGCAAAAAACAAAATTAAAAACGAAAATAACGGAAACTCTTCTACTTCCGATAACTACAAAGATGATTTGAAAACTTTCAACTTTGGTATTGGTATCGGTGCAGGGTATTACTTCACTCCGAACTTCGGACTTACAGCAAGATATGTTGCTGGTCTTACAGACGTTGCTAAAGACAGACCTAACGGATCTGATGCAGTAAAAAACAATGTATTCCAAGTAGGATTAGCTTATAAATTCAAATAGTAAGCTTAACATTCAGAAACAAATTTTATATTCAATAGAAAGCCGGATTAATTTATTTAATTCGGTTTTTTTATGCACACAATATCTTCATCTTTTTTGGCAAGAATTTTGCCATTTGTAGATAAGCTGAAAGCATTTATATTTTATAAGTGTCTACAGCAAAGTTTCTTCATATATAAATTGATTTCAATAGAAAAGGTCAGGTTTATTTATTTAAGCCTGACTTTTTCGCGTTTAACATGATTTTTGTCATTTTATTCTCTTTGGCGGGAATTTTGCTGAAGTACGGAGAAATAAGTTAAAACTTTATAACCATGAAAAAACTAATTTTAGGATTAGCAATTGCAGCAAGCCTTTCGGTTAATGCTCAAGAAAAAACAAAATCTTCTACACCCGTTACTTTTGGGGTTAAAGCAGGATTCAACGCTTCAACACTAAGCAAAGTGGATCAGTATGATAATGACCAGAAACTGAAGCCTGGTTTTAACGCTGGAGTATTTGCCAATATTCCGGTAGCAGAGAAATTCAGCATTCAGCCGGAGCTTCTTTTCAATCAGCTAGGTTCAAAAACTGAAGAAAGAGAAGTGTATTACTCCAATTCTGACAGATACACCAGAGAAGTAGATTATAAAAAGACACTGAGCTATCTTGCCGTACCTGTAATGGTACAGTACAATATCCTTCCTCAGCTTTATGTAGAAGCAGGTCCGGAATTCGGATTTCTGTTAGGAGGAAAAGATAAAGGTGATATTACCACTACCAAAACTTCCGGAAATACTACGACTACGCAGACAACAACATTTTCAGAAAAAATTGTTAAAGATTTATATAATAAATTCAATTTCGGGATCGGAATTGGAGCAGGATATTATTTTACACAGAATTTTGGGGTAACAGCCAGATTTACTGCGGGTATTACAGATATCTTTAAAGAAAACAGTGCAGATACTGTTAGAAATAATGCATTCCAGGTGGGTGTGGCTTATAAATTCAAATAATAATATGAGAAAGTTATTTTTAGGATTAGCCGTTACGGCAGGCTCATTGGTATTTGCACAGGAAAAAACAGAGATTATATCTAAATCTCCCATTACTTTTGGAGTAAAAGGAGGAATGAACATTTCTTCTCACACTGATGGAAATGAGGATACTTATTATTGGTCAAATTATGAGCGAAAGTCAAAGATTGGATTTAATGCAGGAGCTTTCGTCAATATTCCGGTTTCAGGCAAATTCAGTGTTCAGCCGGAAATATTATATAACGGATTGGGCTCAAAAACAGAAAGCACCATCAACTTTGATATTCCTGACGCCAGAATGAACAATAAAGAAACCCTTTCTTTAAGCTATCTTTCAGTACCATTAATGCTTCAGTACAATCTGTTGCCTGAACTATATGTAGAAGCAGGTCCTGAATTCGGATTCCTTCTGGGTGGGAGATCCAAAGGTGACCTCACTCAAACCAGTAATCAGGACGGAGCAAGCAGTACACAGAGTTATTCTGATAAAATTGTTATGGACTTATTCAATAAATTCAATTTTGGAATAGGTATCGGAGCCGGTTATTATTTCACTCAAAATCTTGCAGTTACAGCCAGATTCACGGCCGGAGTTACAGATATCTACAAGTACAATTCATACGATGCCGTTAGAAACAACGCATTACAGGTTGGTTTAGCTTATAAATTCAAATAGAGATATATTATTTTCAAGTTAATGTCGGATCTTTTTGGTCCGGCATTTTTGTATCCTATCAGGGAAACAACATTTCATATTTCCAATTTTAACTTTGTGTCAAATCATCAACATAAAGTCAATTTCACTTACAATCATCTTTCAAAAACAAATTTTCATAATATAATTTTTCTTAAAAAACAGTTAAAAGCATAGACAAGGCAATGTGAAAAACCTTCATAAAAGCCCTTTAAATAAGGGTTTTTGGAGTTTGGCAAGCATTTTGCAAAATAAATCAAGTCTGATTGAAAAATCAGGTGAAAAGTAAAATAGTAAAATTAAAAAATAAAATTATGAAGAAGTTATTTCTAGGGTTGGCAGTTGCTGCTGGCATGATGACGTTTGCTCAAGAAACAAAAACAGTAAGCACAGAGCCAATCAAAAAAGAAACACAACCTATCAGATTCGGTATTAAAGCAGGTGGAAACTCATCTTATTTCAGTGAGCAGAAACTAAGCCTTAACAACCAGAAAATCGGATTTCATGCGGGGGTTTTAGTTAATATTCCACTTTCTCAGAAATTCAGCTTACAGCCGGAAGTTTTATACAACCAGTTAGGAGCGAAAAGTGTAATCTCTTCCACTGATGTAACTGTTGGTGATACTAATATTAAAACGAAAAGCGATTACAAAACTACCATGAACTATATTTCAGTTCCTTTAATGGTACAGATGAGACCTACAGAGAAATTTTATGTAGAAGCAGGTCCTGAATTCAGCTATTTCATTAACGGGAAAAATTCCGGAAACAGTACTATTTCTACAACTACAGGAGGAGTTACAACCACTCAGTCTGTATCTAACTCTGAAGACATTAATAAAGATAATGTTAACAAGTTTAACTTAGGTCTCGGTTTAGGTCTTGGATATGATATTACTCAAAATATTGGGATCAACGCAAGATATATCAACAGTCTTACGGATATGAGAAACCAAAAGCCAGAGGGTACTGAGCCATTGAACCACAGAGCGTTTCAGTTGGGCTTGAATTATAAATTCTAATAGAGGACAATCAATTATTTAACCTATAGTAAAGTCCGGACTTAAAAATTTTAAGTCCGGACTTTCGTTTTTACTGACGTAGAAAGTGATTTTAGAATAATGAGTCTTATACCAATTGTCAACGGCACCCAAAACTCACTGACTCTCAAACCCGTACCCGCATAACTCAAATTATTAGAATATTCGTGGATCATCGCTGATCACTCCATCTACTCCCATGTCTTTTAATTCTTTTAGCCTTTCTTTGGTATTGACAGTCCATGGTATAACTTTCATACCCAACGCATGGCATTCCTGTACAAGCTCTGAAGTAACAAGTGTGTGATCAGGACTGTAAATGGTTGGGGTAAAACTCAGAAATTTCATATCTCCTGATACACCATTCAGATGATCAGGATACTGCCTGAATTTCTCTGCAGGAATATTTTTGAAATGAGCCTGCTGTTGTGCCAACTTTTTATCATCAACTTTTTCCACCAGCAAAGCAGTCATGATCTTAGGGTATTCCTTATGAATGATTTCCAGTGTTCTGGGGTCAAACGACTGAATGATTACCCGGTCCTGAATTCCTTTTTTTAGAATAATGCTCATCATCAGATCTACAAATTCTTTTGGTTCAGGATGAAATATATGGTCAGAAAAAGGACGTGTTTTGGTTTCTATATTATAAAAAGGTAAAGGTCTTTTCAATTTACGGGAGTAAGCCTCACATGCATCTATTACTTCTGAAAAGAGAGGCTTTTGGGCCTTTATTTTCTTTTGATCAGGATAGTTATCAAGTTTCTTTAAGCCTACGTCAAATGTTTGAATTTTAGCATAAGGCATATCATAAATTTTATAGTAAAAACCTGAGTCTTTGGGAATATAAGTTCCATCGGGCTTTGTTACTAATTCGGGAGAAAGAAAAGCGTCATGGGAAAGGATTACTTTTTTGTCCTTTGTAATAGCAAGATCCATTTCCAGCGTTGTGATGTTCATTTTCAGAGCATTCTTCATAGCCGGAACTGTATTTTCGGGATATAAGGACTTTCCTCCGCGGTGTGCCTGCTTATCGAAAGACTGAGAGGAATACAAATGGGCAAATACCAGAAAAATACCTGTTAAGAATACGTTTTTCATATGAAGTTTTAATAGCATAAAATTAAAACTTGCTTTTATATTGTATGATACAGGAATATTAAACTTTTGATACATTTATAAAAACAAAAAGAGCCAGATATAAAAATCTGGCTCTTTCATTTATTTCAAATGGATAGAATATTAATTAAACAATTCTACCTCCTCTCCTTTTCCTACCGGATATTCTTCTGTAAAACATCCGAAACAGTGGTTGGAAGATCCTAAAATCTCTTTCAGGCTGTCTGTACTTAAAAATTCCAGAGAGTCTACCCCCAGGTAATCTCTAAGCTCTTCGGTAGTCATGTTGGCCGAAATCAGATCATCTTTCGAAGGGGTATCTATTCCTAAGTAGCATGGAGCAATAATAGGTGGAGAAACACTTCTGAAATGGATCTCTTTTACTCCTGCATCTTTCAGAATTTTTACTAATCTTTTGGAAGTGGTACCTCTTACAATAGAATCATCTATGATCACAACTCTCTTGCCTTTGATCTCAGAAATGATAGGATTAAGCTTAAGGTTCACTACCCTTTCTCTCATTTCCTGTGTCGGAACAATGAAACTTCTTCCAATGTATCTGTTTTTAATCAGAACCGGACGGAAAGGTATTCCTGAGGCCTTGGAGAAACCAATAGCAGCCGGAACTCCTGAATCGGGAACTCCAATTACTACATCAGCTTCTACAGGGGCCTGTTCCCAGATCTTTTCACCGGATTTCTCCCTGATCTCGTATACATTGATATTTTCTAAAGTAGAGTCAGGTCTTGCGAAATAGATGTATTCAAAAGAACAGATCCTTTGCTTGCCTCTCGCTTCATTGACCATGTAAGAATTAAGCTTACCCGGTTCGTTTTCATTCGTATAAATGATTTCACCAGGTAAAATATCACGTACATACTGGGCACCTACGGCATCCAATGCAACAGATTCGGAAGCAACAACGTAAGTTTTTTCGTCAACAGCTCCTAAAACCAACGGACGGATTCCGTTGAAATCCCTGAAAGCAAAGAATTTATTTCTTGTCATTCCCACTACGGAATACGCGCCTTCAATTTTCTCCATGGTCGCCTTAATGGCTCCGCGAAGTCCTAAATCAAGATTTTTTTGAATTAATCTTAAAATAACCTCAGAATCGGAAGTAGCTCTGAAAACTACGCCTTCAGCTTCCAATTCATTTTTTAATTCTCTCGCATTGGTAAGGTTACCGTTATGCGCTATAGAAAGAATAATCTGGTCATATTCGTTTTTCGCGAAAAATGGCTGGAAATTATACTTCTTTTTGTCACCTGCAGTCGTATAACGAGTGTGTCCGATTGCAGAATTTCCCATAAAAGCTTCAGGATCCTGGATCTCTTTATAAACATCCAAAACCAAACCTTCATCTTTCATATTGGTAATTTTTCCGTCTTTTAAAACAGAAATACCACACGCCTCCTGACCTCTGTGCTGTAAAGCAAAAAGCCCGAACTGCGAAAGAGAAAACGTATCAAGATCATTATCAGAATACATTCCGAAGATTCCGCACTCCTCATTCGGAGCGTCCAATCTTTCTTCTTCCTGCGTTCTGAAAAGATTTCTTCCGTAGGTTTGAGTCTCAAATTGTTTTAAATATTCACTTTTATGAATGTCTAAACTTTTCATTTCTATTTTTTCTAAATTAGAAGTTAGATATTAGATGTTAGAAATTAGTCTAAGTTAACTTCAATTATAATTTTAAACTTGTCTTTAATGAATAAATCATTTTCTGTATCTCAGCTAAAAGTTCTTTTAAGGGAAGAATTTTAGTTTCAGAAATAAAATTTAAATCTATTAATAACTGCAACTGAGTTTGCAATTCATATGTTGAACCAAACGCAATTCCGAGAAATTGATAAAATTCATTCTTATTATTCCTTCCTGCTCCTTCTGCAATATTAGAAGGTATTGAAACAGCACATCTTCTAATTTGAGACAATAAGCCAAATCTTTCTTCGTTTGGTAATTCTGTAGTCACCAAATAAACTTCTTTTACCAAAGCCATTGATTTACTCCAAACTTTAAGATCTTCTATCCTGTGCGATTTCATACTAACCTCTAATATCTAACTTCTAACCTCTAAACTTTACTTATTCAGTAAAGTTTTCAATCTGTTGTAGATTTCTACATAAGCCTCGGTAACTTCTCCTAAATCTCTTCTGAATCTGTCTTTATCCAGCTTTTTCATGGTGTCTTTGTCCCAAAGTCTGCAAGTGTCAGGAGATATTTCGTCTGCCAGGATAATTTCACCGTCAGAAGTTTTTCCTAATTCAATTTTGAAATCGACCAGGATAATATTCATTTTGTCGAAAAGATCAATCAGGATTTCGTTGATATCAGAAGTAAGCTCATACATCTCATCAAGCTCTTCATAGGTTGCAGCACCTAAGAAAACGGCGTGGTGATCGTTGATAAGCGGATCTCCCAATTCGTCTTTTTTGTAGCAGATATCGAAAATGGTAACCGGAGATTTAATTCCTTCTTCCACTCCTAATCTTTGAGCCATGCTTCCTGCAGAGTAGTTTCTTACCACCATTTCCAAAGGAATGATTGATACTTTTCTTACCAATTGCTCTCTCTCGTTCAATTGTTTAATGAAATGAGTCTTAATCCCTTTTTCATTTAAATATTCAAAAATCAAAGTTGTGATGGCGTTGTTCATTTCACCTTTCAAATCAACAGATCCTCTTTTTTGAGCATTAAATGCTGTAGCATCGTCTTTAAAACGTACTACTACTTGATCAGGATTATCGGTAGCAAATACTTGTTTTGCCTTACCTTCGTACAACATTTCTTTCTTTTCCATTTCTAAATTCGTATTAGTTAGATTTATTTTATATTACTTAATTAAAATTCCTGTTAAAACAGCCAGTCCAAAACTCAGCAATGTGCCAATAAGCACATATTCCGTCAGTTTTCTCTGCTTAGCTTGTGCCAGATCACTGAATCTGAAAACCGATTTGGCAGCAACCATAAAACCCACACCTTCCCAATGATTCACCATAATAAAGGTGAAAACCAAGAGACGTTCCAAAATTCCTATATATTTTCCTGCACTCGACAGAGATTCGGTTTGTATACTGCTTTGTGTTTCCGGGGCCGGAGTCCAGGAAGACAATGCTATCTTAATAAAAATTGAAGCCGGTGTTGTAAGGAACAATACAGCCATCAATATTTTCAAAAATTGCTGATTCTGCAGAAAATCAAAACTGAATTCTTTGAAATAAAATGAGATCCCAGCAATGACAAGAATATGCAGCAGCTGATCTATGAAGAACCATCTTTTCTTGTTCTTTACAGTCTGGAAGATCAGTTTTGAGGCATCAATAATAAAATGGGTAATCCCGACAAGCAATGAAACCCACCACAGATCTGTATTCCAGAGAAAAACAAAGCTTAAAACGGTATGGATCAGAACATGAAGATACAAATATGGGCTTTTCAGCTTACGGCGTTCCTTATCTGCAACCCAGGAATTTGGCTGAAGAATAAAATCTCCGAGTAGATGTGCCAATATGAGTTTAGTAAAAATCATGCTTACAGTTCTGAGATTTTCTTTCTAAAATATTGATTAGTTTCTACGATAAGGTCGTAGTTGGCGCGTTTCAGTCTCTGGCTTACCGAGGACTGTGAAATAGCAAATTTTCTGGCGAGATCTTCCTGTGTGATATCCTGGTTCATGATCATTTCGTGAATGATCTCTGCCGTGGCTACCGTCCAGCTGTCGAAATCTTTTGAAGACCATTTCAGAAGGATATTCAGATCCCTGTCTACAGCTTCGTTTGAGGTTTTTATAGAAACGGTGTGCCCGTCACTTTTAAGGTCGTTGAGCAGTCTTCCGGAATGTACATAGGCCGTTCCGTTGGATTCGGTGATTTTTTCAGAGGAAAAATTCTCTTCACCGATGCCTATTGCAATTCTTACATCTAAATTTTCCTGACTTCTTATGAGGGACTTAATGGCTAGAAAACGCCAAAATACTTCATCAATACTGCACTTGAACTGAAATTCATCTCCTCTGTAGATTTCCCATGCAAGTGGTGAGCTTCCCCAGTTTTCCAGGAGATTCTTGAGTCTGGTGATCCAAACTTCTGTGTCTGCATGCTGTGAATTTATAATATCACCGGTTATGACCGCTATCATTATGCAAATATAAGCATAATTACTTATAAATAAAAAATATAAGCAGAAACACTTATAGATATTGATTATTAGTGAATCTGCTTATATCAATGATGCTTTAAATAATAACTTCATCAGTATATTTTATGAGATTGCTTCGCTCCGCTCGCAATGACATTTACTTATTTTTTGATAAACTGATACGTTTTATCATCAAGTTTTAAGAGATATAATCCTGTTGAAAGATTCTGTATGGAAATATTTTTCTTATTTCTGAACGGATCATTTTCTGTATAAATTACTTTCCCCGAAAGATCCAATACCTGAGCTGTTTTTATATCCTGAGTTTCTCCGCTTACAAAAAGATCATCATGAACAGGATTCGGATATATTTTAAACTCTTTGTTGGAAGTAATCAGATCGGTTGCAGATAAGGTTCCCCCCAGATTCTGACAATAATTTGCGGGATAGGAATCCCACTCACCGACAGTGAAAGTAGTTGTTGGCTGGCTTACCGTAGCTTTTCTGTAAAGAGAAACATCTCCGTATGAATTACTTACAAACTTGCTTCCTATAGCATCAACTGTTGCTGACTTATAGGCCAGCTCTACATATTGGGTTCCTGCAAAAGTCAAAGCGTCACCTGCTGTAAGAAAGCGTGCATCATTATTGGTGTAACATGATAATGCAGATTTAGGGTTTAGAATGACGAAATTTTCGTTATTAGGTATTTTTCCTTCAAGTTCAAAACTGTTACCAAAATAATAAGAATCATTTACACTATTGTAATATTGTACTTTTATGCTGTAATTGTTTAAATCTACTTCATGGCCCGTCTTATTTACAATTTCCAAAGCTTTGTTGTTACCCGTCCCTTCAATATATTTAACGATAAAAAGATCCTTTGAATTTGTATCTGCAGCTGATGTGGATACAGTAACTGCATTACTGTCAGGAGACTGCAAGTAGCCCTGATCATATGCTTTTACCGTAAATGAGTAAGAGGTAGAAGGTGTCAGATGATCAATAACTATTGATGTAGATTTTGTGGTGGTTAATAAAATGCCATTCTGATAAATATTATATCCGATAACATCTGAGCTTGTACTTGGTGACCATGTTAAATGAGTAAAATAAGCTCCGGATTGAATGGAATTTAAATTTAAAGGAGCCTGTGGCGACAAAGCATCAGGGGTCTGCGCCCAAATAGAATTTACCCATTGAGGGTTATCAATAAAAGGATTTCTGTTTTTCTGAATGGTATAAATGGCATTATTTCGGTCTGTTTCCCTTTGAGATACAGGATCCTGAAGGTGCCATTGAAGAAGCATCGAAATATAGGCAGGATCAAAAGCCCGTTCTGCAGTTCCATCCAGGGGAGATCGGTCTATCGCAGGATTAATATTGGTTGAGTAATTAAATGAAGGCAGTTTACCTTCATATCTTACAGCAAAATAGAGCAGCATCCTAGCAACATCTCCTTTAAATTCATCCACAGGCTCATACACTCTATTCGTATAAATATAACCGGGAATAGCACTATTGGCAATTTTGGATGAGTTTGTAAATGTATAATGAACCGTGGAATTTCCGACACCATAAGGGTAATTATTTCTAAGCTGATTGATTCTTGCATCCGTAGGGATCACAAAATGTAAATCAGAATACATAGGATAATCACTGTTAAAAGTACTTTGCGGAACTACATGTTCTCTGTTGTATCCCAATCCTTCAGCACCTGAAGTACTTATTAAGCTGGCTGATGTATATTCATAAGAATCAGGGCCGGAAGGGATCTCTGAATAAATATCCAATAAAATAGTAGTATTGGCTGGTCCATGATCATAATATTTATCCAGATCTGTCTGATTATATAGATTGGGTAAATCACCATAATGCCAGTTGACATTTTTTTCAGAAATAATATCGTGCAGCTTAGATTTCAGTGCATAGCCTGTAAGCCCTACTGTTCCGTCATAATAACCGGCAGGAGCCTGGGCAACAGCAAATGATGAAATTAAAATGACAGGTAGTAAAAGTTTTTTCATCCTTAAAAATTGGGTGACTAAAATAGTAAATTAAAACACTTGAAGTTCTGAATTTTTTATTAAAAAATCATTAATTATCAAAATATAAAAAATTGATTATTAAAATATTGCGTATATAGCCCTATGAGCTAAATAATTATTTTTGGCTTTCCGTCAATTTAATTATCTTTGGGAACTAACTATTTTATCTATATGAACACAGAGACTATTGACAACATTAAAATGATAGCAGAAACAGCAAGAGAATTTGCTGAGAAAAATATCAGACCGAATATTATGGAATGGGACGAGAGCCAAACGTTTCCAAAAGACTTATTTCACCAGTTGGGAGAAATGGGATTTATGGGAATTGTAGTTCCTGAGCAGTACGGAGGTTCCGGTTTAGGCTATCATGAATATGTTACTATTCTGGATGAAATCTCTCAGGTAGACCCATCAATTGGTCTTTCTGTGGCAGCACACAATTCACTTTGCACCAATCACATCTATGAATTTGGAAATGAAGAGCAGAGAAATAATTGGCTTCCGCAGCTTGCTTCAGGAAAAGTGATCGGAGCATGGGGATTAACAGAGCACAATACAGGTTCTGATTCAGGAGGTATGTCTACTACTGCTGTAAAAGACGGTGATGAGTGGATCATCAACGGAGCGAAAAACTTTATTACTCATGCTATTTCAGGAGATATTGCCGTAGTAATGACAAGAACAGGTGAAATAGGTGCTAAAAATAACTCTACTGCTTTCGTTCTGGAAAAAGGAATGCCTGGTTTTACTTCAGGAAAGAAAGAAAACAAACTGGGAATGCGTGCTTCTGAGACCGCTGAACTTATTTTTGATAATGTGCGTGTACCGGATTCACATCGTTTGGGAGAAGTAGGAGAAGGATTCAAACAGGCTATGAAAATTCTGGACGGGGGTAGAATTTCTATTGCAGCATTAAGTTTAGGAACTGCAAGAGGAGCTTATAAAGCGGCTTTAAAATATGCTAAAGAAAGACATCAGTTCGGAAAAGCAATCGCTGAATTCCAGGCTATCAACTTTATGCTGGCAGATATGGCTACTGAAATTGATGCTGCTGAACTTTTGATTCAGAGAGCTTCAACATTGAAAAATGCTAAGCAGAAGATGACCAAAGAGGGAGCAATGGCAAAACTGTATGCTTCTGAAGCTTGTGTAAGAATTTCCAACAATGCTGTTCAGATTTTCGGAGGTTATGGATATACAAAAGACTTCCCTGCTGAGAAATTCTACAGAGATTCTAAATTATGTACTATCGGTGAAGGTACATCAGAGATCCAGAGACTGGTAATAGGAAGAGACATTACAAAATAATTTAAATACACTCACAAATGATCAAACAAGCCCTCCTAGGTGAATTTCTGCATGAAGCAGAAAGCACAAGAAATCTTTTAAAAGCAATTCCTGATAGTGCTTTAAACTGGAAGCCATCTGAAAAAAACTGGACTACCGGACAATTAGCTTCTCATATTGCAGAAGTGTATAACTGGTATGATTCTACCTTTAATCTTGATGTTTTTGATATGGGAACTTATCAATATGACAAAGGTGATATTTCTAAAGCCGAGAATATTTTAGCAAAATTTGAAGAAAACGTTGCCAAAGCTCAGAAAGTTTTAGAAAATTCAGATGAAGGCAACTATTTTAACGAATGGAAAATGGAAATGGGTGGAAATGCACTTTTTCCTCCTATGCCAAAAATTCAGGTGATCCGTTCTTTTTTATACAATCACTTATATCATCACAGAGGTGAGCTGATTGTTTATCTGAGAGCAACAGGAAATACCGTTCCTGGTTTATACGGACCGACTGCTGACGACCAGATGTAAATTTAGACTTATATTAAGATAAGTAAATAGCATACGTATTTTGCGTATGCTATTTTCTTTTTTTGAGATAATATATTTTCAATGTATTGCATAATAAATTAGATGTATACTCTAAATTTTTCTTAAATATTTTTGTTTTTCGTAAATTATTTTTTATTAGCTTTGATATTCCACAATCTAAATGAATAATTTATGAAAAAACAACTATCCATGATTGGAATGCTTCTTATTACGGGCATTTCTTTCGCGCAGACTGATCGTCTCTGGAGTGAAGGTTCAAAAAAAGCACCTTCAGAAATTTTTGAAAACAAAACCTCAATTAACAATCCGAAAATCTATAGTCTAGATTTTGAAGGATTAAAAAACGCTCTCAACAGAGCTCCAAAAAGGCTTGCCCCGGGAGAAAAATCAGAAATTATCATTTCTTTTCCTAATTCTGAAGGAAAGATGGAGAATTTTAAAGTAAGAGAAAATTCAAATTTTGACCCTCAGTTAGCTGCGAAATATCCGGATATTAAATCTTATGTAGGTGAAGGCCTGACGGATTCCAATTCAACAGTTTATTTCAGTATTTCCTCACTTGGTCTTTCTTCTATGGAGATTTATGGTGACAAATCTGCAGTTTTTATTGAACCCTACGCCAAAGATCTTTCGTCTTATGTTGTATACAGAAAATCGGACAAAAAAGACGATCTCAATAAATTTGAATGTACAGTTATCGACGTAGCTCAAAAAGGAGTATCCAATAATACCCAAACTGCCAGACCGAATGCAGATGATGCCAAGCTGAGAACATTCAGGTTAGCTCTTTCAACTACAGGAGAATATACAACGTATTTTGGAGGTACTAAAGCAAATGCTCTTGCTGCTATTAACAATACAATGACCCGTGTAAACGGTGTTTTTGAAAAAGATTTTGCAGCAAGAATGGTTCTGATCGCCAACAATGACGCTGTCATTTACACCAATGCTTCTACAGACCCCTATTCTGCAGCTTCAGGAATGAGCAACTGGAATTCACAGCTTCAAAGCACACTGACTTCAGTGATCGGGGAAGCCAATTATGACATCGGGCATTTATTCGGAGCTTCCGGAGGTGGCGGAAACGCTGGGTGTATTGGATGTGTTTGCACAAACGGTTCAAAAGGAAGCGGATATACTTCACCGGCAGACGCTATTCCTTCAGGAGATAATTTTGATATCGACTATGTTGCCCATGAAATGGGACATCAATTTGGAGGAAACCATACCTTCTCTATGAATAATGAAGGAACCGGTGCTAATATGGAACCGGGCTCAGGATCAACCATTATGGGCTATGCAGGGATTACTGCTCAGGATATCCAACCTCATTCCGATGCATTTTTCCATGCGATAAGCATTCAGCAGATTACCAATAATATTAAAGCTAAAACATGTCCGGTAAGCACTTCTACAGGAAATGCCATTCCTACAGCGAATGCCGGCCTTGATTATACCATTCCGAAAGGAACACCGTTTATGCTTACGGGAACAGGAACTGATGCTAACGGAGATTCATTAACTTACATTTGGGAACAGATGGATAATGCATCATCATCCCAAACCGGAGCAAGCTCTGCAGCAAGTGCTACCAAAGCATCAGGTCCTACTTTCAGATCATGGACCCCTACCACTTCTCCAACAAGATATTTCCCAAGAATGGCATCCATCTTAACAGGAGGCACTACTACTGCAGGTTCAGAAATTACAGTGGAAGCACTGTCCAATGTAGCAAGATCTTTAAATTTCAGATTTACCGTTCGTGATAACAGAGCCGGAGGTTCAGGAAATAATTCTGATGATGCCCTGATTACTGTAAATGCAACAGCAGGACCTTTCAGTGTTTCATCACAAAATTCAGCTACTACCTATTCAGGAGGAAGCTCACAAACCGTAACATGGAATGTGGCGGGAACAACAGCCAATAATGTAAATGCGGCGAATGTAGATATCCTTTGGTCAACAGACAGCGGAAATACATGGACTACCCTTCTTGCCGGAACTCCAAATGATGGAACGCAGGCTGTAACTATTCCAAATTTGTCTACGACAACAGGAAGAATTATGGTAAAAGGATCCAACCATATTTTCTTTGATGTAAACAATGCAAATATCACTGTAAATGCAGGTTCAGGAGGCACAGATACGGTAGCTCCTACGGCTCCTACCCTTGCAGCTTCCGGAACTACATCTACTACGACTAATCTTTCCTGGAGCGGCGCTACGGATAATGTGGCGGTTACAGGTTACGATGTTTATCAAGGTGCTTCATTGATCGGTTCCACAGCATCTACAACCTATACGGTAACAAGTTTAACACCTGCCACAACATACAGCTTTAGTGTTAAATCTAAAGATGCAGCAGGAAATGTATCGCCTTCAAGTAATACAGTAAGCGTTACAACACTTTCCGGAGGTACGGTAACTTACTGCTCTTCTTCTGCAAGCAATACAGCAGATGAAAGAATTGGAAATGTGAAATTCGGAACTATTAACAATACTTCAACAGGAACTGCGGGATATGAAAACTTCACTTCAGTTTCCACCAATGTAACAAGAGGAAGCGCTTACACTATCTCAATAACTCCAACATGGACTTCAACTGTTTACAGCGAAGCTTATGCTGTATATATTGATTACAACGGTGATGGTGACTTTACGGACAGCGGAGAATTAGCTTGGTCTAAAGCGGGTTCTACCACTACTCCTGTAACAGGAAGTATTACTATCCCTGCAACTGCAACTGTTGGTGCTACAAGAATGAGAGTCATGATGAAGTATAGTTCTATACCTACTTCTTCATGTGAAGCTTATACTTATGGTCAGGTTGAAGATTATACCCTGAATATCGTTTCTTCAGGAAGAGGAGAGCTTACTGATACCAAAGATCTGATCACTGATATCAAGTTATATCCAAACCCTGCAAGAGATATATTACATATTTCAAACACGACGTCAGAAGATTATAAAATCTTCGATATGGGTGGAAAACTAATCAATTCAGGAAAATTGGAAAGAGGTAGTGTAAATGTAAGCGGACTTATCAAAGGCGCTTATATGATCCAGGTTGGAGAAGCTGCCAAGAGATTCATTAAAAATTAATAACCATTAAGTAAATACTTTGGAAGACTGCCTTCGGGCAGTCTTTTTTTATGCCAGATGATTTTAAAAATTCCCACGGAAATTTACAATGCAAATTAAACTTCAAAAACAACGCATAAGTGTTTAAAATTTACTTATAATTATTTATTTAAATAAAATTCATTAAAATTTAAAAATTTTAATTTAAATTTATCATTCAAATTTCTTTGTACCGTTACTCGATCAGGCTAGATACATTCTTATATTGGTCTTTCAATTCATAACATATAAGCCTCTCATCCTAATTTTTATTTCTCAAAATGATCCTGCAATGATAAATTGTTGAAGTAAGCTTATTTCATAAAACCAATATTTTAAATTAAAGAACAGCTTTAAAAAAATAACTATAAAAACTTTTACCATGAAACATTTATTTAAGTACATCTTTTTATTGACAACTGTATTATTTTCAGTTGCCTGTAGTTCGGACAATGAAGAAACTGATCACCCTACGGGAGTCGTTACCCATGTGTTCTATAAAAACGCAGATGAATTCGCTTTAACCTACGATCCGACCGGAACTGTAAGCCAGGCCATCAGAAATCAGGCATTTGATTTGTATAAACTGGGGAAATGGAGTGAGTTAGAAGCATTATTCAACGCTAATAATCTTAATGGTGGTTGGCCTCCTGCAAACGGCGGGTACAATATCGTTGATGATGTCCCGTTTCAGGCAGGGCAAAAATTCGACAGGTATAGTGGCGCTATTGGCAGCTATGACGGAACAGGCGTTCCTACTTTAGGAGGAAGCTTTACAAGCCCGATCATCAATGGATATGTATATACTTTCTCACAAAGAGCTTTAAATCAGCCTGAAAATAAATATGATTTCTACTATGAAATAGATGTCCTGAATAATTTACTACCTTTCAAGTCTCAAACGGCTGATGTCATTCCTTGGTTTAACCAGATTGGCGGAGGAAAACAGACGATGTGGAAAATCCCGATTGATGTTACAACAGGCTATCAAAAAACATGGAATAAGCTGGCACAGGAAGGATATGTAAAGATTACCATCAAGAAAAGTCCGAGCGGAAAATATAACAATCAGATCGGCACAGTGATTCAGCAATAAATAAACTCAGATGTATTCAATATCAAAAAAAATAAAACTTATCAGGCAGGCGGCTATTGAAAAAAATCATTTCAGCAATGATGAAACAGTTCCGGCTGCTGAAACAAAATTTACATGTTGTGATTGTGGTCAGGAAAATTCAATTGAAATATTTCCTTATAAATCCGGATTCCCGATTTTTGAGATTTACAATGAAGATAAAGTTTTATCCAGAAATGAATTATTAGAAAACAAAATCGTTACTGAAACTTCCCGTAGAATATTATATCTTGGAGAGTTAACGGTAAGTGATTTACCTACCCTATATTTTGGAACAGACTGCAGATTTTGTCAATCAAAATATATCTGCGTATTCAGTTACGGGGAATGGCAGCCGGGATTAACACTTTTAAACATTTCCGGTATCTGGAAATATGAAGAACTGGAATAGCTGTTTATATTCTTAAACCATTAAGAAAAGTTAAGAAAAATCAAGAGAATTTTTCAAGTAAATCCTTAAAACGGCGAAGCTCATCTTAATATCCTTAAAAGCTTAATCATCCTTAATGGTTTAGAATTAAAGGTTCAAAAATTTTCATTAATACATTTCAAAATTAAAAATATAATCCACAGTTTAAACTGTGGATTGTTAGTGAAAACACGTTTGTAGTCAACGATTATTTAACCTTTTATCAGAACAGATATCTAATGGGTATTATACATTTTCCAAAATCGTTTTCTATCTTTGCTGTAAATAATAAAATTCATGGATAAAATTGACAGTCTGAACCAAGTTGCAGAATTCCACACCACTTTTAAAGCCCCTATTTTAGATACACCACAAATCCCGTCTCAGGAAAGATGCAACCTTAGAGTTGAGCTTCTTCAGGAAGAATTAAATGAATTAAAACAGGCTATTGCTGATAATGACATCGTAGAAATTGCTGATGCCCTGTGTGATCTTCAATATGTTTTAAGCGGAGCTGTACTGGAATTCGGACTTGGCAATAAATTTGTAGAGCTATTCAACGAAGTACAGCGTTCCAATATGTCTAAAGCATGCGATAATGCAGAACAGGCAGAGGAAACTGTAGCATTTTATAAAGAAAAAGAAGTAGAATCTTTTTATGAAAAATCAGGAGAGAAATTTAACGTCTACAGAAAAGCAGACCATAAAGTTCTTAAGAATAAGTACTACTCCCCTGCAGATTTAAAAACAATTATCGAAAAATAATATGAAAAAATTTATTACCAATATTGTTGCCGTTTCATGTCTTGTTTTGGCTTCCCAGCAGTTCAGTGCCCAGAAAGTAGTGATGAACCGTGAAGTAGAAACTCAGAACGATGGCAAAATGCTTTTGGGAAATCAGTTCAAAGAGCAGTTCTTAAAGGCTCCGTATGCAGACTGGTATGTGAAAGAGCATGACGAATATGCCATTGACCAAAAGGCAATCGGTGAACTTAGAAAAGCCAAACTCACTTCGTATTCTCTTGTTGTTTTTATGGGGACCTGGTGTGAAGACAGCCACAGAGATTTCCCAAGACTGATGAAAATACTTGAGGAATTGAAATATCCTGATAACAAACTGACGATCATTGCTGTTAACCGCAAGAAAGAATCTCCTACCGGAGACGAGGTACGCTATAATATCCAGAAAGTCCCTACTATTATTGTAGAAAAATATGGCAAAGAGATCGGAAGAATCATAGAAATGCCTACCAGCGGATATATTGAAAGAGATCTGGTAAACATTCTGAAAAAAGATGACAGTTCGGTAATCAAAGAAATTTTTAACAAATAGTGTTGAGAAATTACAAAGTAATCCTATCATTTGCAGCGGGAATTCTCGCTATGCTGATCCTGTTTTTCGGGCTTAAATCATGTTTTAATCTTGGTGAAAAGACGGAGAAATCGGATTATTATATTCTGACCAACCAGATTTCTAAAATGAACAAAATGGTCGTCATGGAACAGAATGTGTCCAGCATGCAGAAAACCAAGATGGGCTATGAGGTGTTTGGTAAAGAAGTTTCAAACAACAGCATTATTACCTACACCAAAACCAATGCACAGGTTTCTTATGATCTTAATAAAATGAAGATAGAAGTAGATTCTATCAACAAAAAACTGGTTATCACTGAGCTTCCCGATGCGGAAATAAGAATTACTCCAAGCGTTGAGATCCAATCGCTGGACGATTCTTTTTTCAACAGGATCTCTGAAAAAGACATTAAAAATGTGACCCAGAAGGCTAAAGAAACTGCGGTTAAATCTATTAATGAGAATCAGCTGAGAACGGAAGGCCGCAAACAATTAATGGAAAATCTTAATAATATTTTCGTTTTGGCAAAAGCTTTGGATTATACCATAGAAGATGAAACCGGCAAGCTCGGTGTTTTAGGACTCTAAAAAATGTAAAGCTATGAATTCAGAAGACAACAAAAAAAAGGAATCTGCCAATTCAGCAGAAACGAAAAAGCAGAATCAGGATTTTCAAAATATTCCTGCTTCCTCCGAAAAAAGCAATCCGCCTGATATTGATAAAGAAGATGTTCAGAAATCTTCCAAAAATAAATCGGGAAAAACGGATAACACTAAAAAATAAACGAAAAGATTCCACTCAAGTGAGTGGAATCTTTTTTATTGGAAATTTTAAACCATAAAAGTCACAAAAGTTTTTTTGTTTTTTTAACACTTTAGAACACTTTAGTTTCAAAGTTTTATATCCTGAAAATATTAAGTACACATAAACCTAAAATCAAAGATTTTAATATAACTTAAGTATACTTCATATGCGTAATGTATTAACCTTAAAATAATTAAAGTGTTCAACTAAGCTTTTGTGACTTTTGTGGTTTAAAAAGCATGTTCTTGTAAATCTTAAGCAGATGAAAACGAAAGATTCCGCTCAAATGAACAGAACCTTTCTTACTAATCTATTATTATATGGACTTAAATGATCATACGATGGTAGATTTTCCGATCTTGATATTTTCAAAATTGTAATAAGATTTCTCAGAATACTTAATATAATCTGCAATGAAACTACCTACTTCACTTGTAGAATAATGTTGCTCAGCATTAAGGTCTACCGTAACATACCTGTTTTCAATAGCATGCTCTACTGCCCTTCTTAATTTATCTGCCGCTTCCGGAAGTTCAAGATAATCAAGCATCATAGCTGCGCTTAGGATTGAGGCCACAGGATTAGCAATACCTTTTCCTTTAGCCTGTGGATAAGAGCCATGGATTGGCTCAAACAAAGCATTCTCTTCACCTATTGATGCTGATGGCAAAAGCCCGATGGACCCGCCAATAACACTGGCTTCGTCAGAAATAATATCTCCGAACATATTTTCGGTCAGGATAACATCAAACTGTTTGGGGTTCAGAACAAGTTGCATAGCCGCATTATCAACAAATATATAATCCAGCTGTACATCAGGATATTGAGTGGCAATTTTCTGGCAGGTCTTTCTCCAAAGTCTCGAAGTATCCAGAACATTAGCCTTGTCGATCAGCGTAAGCTTCTTTTTCCTTTTTTCAGCTTCCTTAAAAGCCATATGGGCAATAGGAACAATCTCTTCCGTGCTGTATTTACAGACATCATAAGCATATTTACCATCCGGATCTGTAAATTTTTCACCGAAATAAATACCACTCACAAGCTCCCTGAAGATCTGGATATCCGTTCCCTCGATAATCTCTCTTTTCAAAGGACTCTTATCAATCAGTGAAGGATAAGTTTTCAGAGGTCTGATGTTAGCATACAATCCCAGTTCTTTACGGAGCTTCAATAGTCCCTGCTCAGGTCGTACCTTTGCTTCAGGATTGTTATCAAAAACCGGATCTCCAATCGCTCCAAACAGAACAGCATCCGAATCTTTGCAAATCTTTAATGTTTCTTCTGGAAGTGGATCACCAGTTTTAAAAATGGCTTCAGCACCCATTAATCCATAGGAAAACTGGAACCGGCATTTAAAGACTTCAGCCACAGCATCCAATACTTTAATACTTTCACTGACCACTTCCGGCCCAATCCCGTCGCCGGGAAGAACTACTATTTTAAAATAACTGTTGCTCATACTTTTGTGTTTTTAGTTCAAATTGTTCTATAGCCTGCTTTTTGCTGATTAAAAAATCAATATCATCATAGCCGTTCAGCAGGCATATTTTTTTATAGGAATCAAGCTCAAAAGTTTCGGTTGTATCCTTAAAGCTTACCGATTGTAATTCCACATCAATGGCAATTTCATTATCAGGATTTTCCTGGATTCCTTCCAGAATTTCTTTTAAAAATTCTTCAGAAACTTTCACAGGGAGAAGTCCGTTGTTCAGGGCATTTCCTTTAAAGATATCAGCAAAATAGCTTGATATGATTACTTTGAAGCCATAATCTGTCAAAGACCAGGCCGCGTGTTCACGGCTGCTTCCACAGCCGAAATTATTTCCCGCAACAAGAATTTCACCACTGAATTTAGGATTGTTTAAAACAAAATCCGGATTCGGTTCTCCTGTATGAATATTGAATCTCCAGTCTCTGAACAGGTTCTCTCCAAAACCTTTTCTGTCAATGCTTTTAAGAAATCTTGCCGGAATAATTTGGTCTGTATCTATATTTTCTGCCGGCAGCGGTACTGCACGGGATTTTAAAACAACTAATTTTTGCATGTACTTTTTAATGGATTTAGTTTAAATTTTCAAAAGCAGAAATTTTACCTTCTATCGCTGCTTTTGCTGCAGTAAGCGGACTGGCAAGAATTGTTCTCGCGCCTTGTCCCTGTCTGCCTTCAAAATTCCTGTTTGAGGTTGAGACACAGTATTCTCCCTCAGGAATTTTATCATCATTCATTGCCAGACAGGCAGAACATCCAGGTTGACGGATCTGGAATCCAGCATCATTGAAAATCTTATCCAATCCTTCTTCATGGATCTGCTTTACAACCTGTTGAGAACCCGGAACAATTAAGGCCTTTACATTTTCGGACTTACTTTTTCCTTTGATATACTGTGCTGCAGAGCGGAAATCTTCTATCCGTGCATTGGTACAGCTTCCGATAAATACATAATGTACTTTAATGCCGGAAATTTCCTGGCCAGCCTTTAATCCCATGTATTTTAAGGCTTTTTCTTCAGATTCAGTCTGAGGAACCGGAATGACTTCGTGTACTGAAATTCCCATTCCCGGGTTGGTTCCGTAAGTAATCATTGGGAAAATATCCGAAGCATCGAATGTCAGCTCTTTATCAAAAACAGCGCCTTCATCCGTTTTTAAAGTTTTCCAATAGGCCAGTTTATCTTTCCATTCTTCTCCTTTAGGCGCAAATGTTTTTCCTTTTACATAATCGAAAGTGGTTTGATCCGGTGCGATCATTCCTCCTCGTGCTCCCATCTCAATACTCATATTGCAGACAGTCATTCTTCCTTCCATGGACATTTCTTCAAAAACATTTCCGGCATATTCACAGAAATATCCTGTTCCACCATCAGTTCCGATTTTGGAAATAATATAAAGGATGACATCTTTTGCCTGAACATTATCATTAAGTTTTCCATTGACTGTCATCCTCATTGACTTCGGTTTATTGAGCAGCAAGCACTGACTGGCAAAGACCTGAGCAACCTGGCTGGTTCCAATCCCGAAAGCTATAGCGCCAAAAGCGCCGTGTGTAGAGGTATGACTATCGCCGCATACAATACTCATTCCCGGCTGGGTAATTCCCAATTCGGGAGCAATGATGTGTACGATTCCCTGATACTGATGTCCCAATCCGAATAATTCGATATTGTTTTTTTTGCAGTTTTCCGTCAGCTGTTCTACCTGATTTCTGGACAGTTCATCCCGAATAGGCTGTTCCTGATTAAGGGTCGGAACATTGTGATCTGCCGTAGCTACGATCTGCTTTGGTCTGAAAATTTCAAGATTTCTGGCTTCAAGTTCTGCAAAAGCCTGAGGGCTGGTTACCTCATGGATAAGGTGTTTATCTATATAAATGATTTGAGGGCCGTCGGGAATCGTTTCTATTACGTGAGCATCCCAAACTTTGTCAAAAAGTGTCTTTTTATTGTTGTCCATATTCAATTCTCGTTGATTTTAAATCAATATTATCCTATTTTCCGGCTGCATGTTTCCATGATCATGTACAGATCGTCATTTTTAACTTCTTTCTTTCGGTCCGCAATTTTTAAAAATTCCTGATACAAAAAGTCAAGTTCATTTTTGGTGATATCATAACCGATATGCTTAAATCTGTATGCTAATGCAGAACGTCCGCTTCTCGCTGTAAGAATAATAGATGAAGCATTGACGCCTACTTCTGCTGGATCAATAATTTCATAGGTTTCACGGTTTTTAATGACTCCATCCTGATGAATGCCTGAACTGTGTGCAAAAGCATTGGCTCCTACGATAGCTTTATTAGGCTGTACTGGCATTCCCATCAGATCTGAAACCATCAAACTCATTTCATTAAGCATTGTTGAATTGATATCTGTATGAAAATTTAAGTCCTTATGTTGTTTTAAAATCATGACCACTTCTTCCAATGCTGTGTTTCCAGCCCGTTCTCCCAAACCGTTTATCGTACATTCGATCTGGCGTGCTCCATTGATGGCCCCTGCAATGGAATTAGCTGTAGCAAGACCTAAATCATTATGGCAATGGCACGACAGAATTGCTTTTTCAATACCTTTTACATTTTCTTTCAGGTATTTTATTTTCCGACCATATTCTTCGGGAAGGCAATAACCTGTTGTATCCGGGATATTCAAAACGGTGGCTCCGGCTTTAATTACTTCTTCGCAGACTCTTGCCAGGTAGGCATTATCGGTTCTTCCTGCATCTTCCGCATAAAATTCTACATCTTCTACATAGCTTTTGGCATATTTTACGGCTTCTGCTGCCCGCTCCAGAATATCCTCACGTGTTGAATTGAATTTATATTTAATATGAGAATCAGAAGTTCCGATTCCTGTATGAATACGAGGCCTCTTTGCATACTTTAATGCCTCAGCAGCCGTATCAATATCTTTTTTATTAGCTCTTGTCAGTCCGCAGACTTTGGCATTTTTTACCAGTTTTGAAATTTCAGAAACAGATTCAAAATCTCCGGGGCTTGAAATCGGGAAACCGGCTTCTATTACATCAATTCCTAGCTTATCGAGCCTTTCTGCTATAATCAGTTTTTGTTTTGTGTTCAGTTTACATCCGGGAACCTGCTCCCCATCCCTCAGCGTTGTATCAAAAATTTCGATTTTTTCGGAATTCATAATGAAGTTTTTTACTTAATTTTGATCAAAACTACTGCTTACAATATTTTTACATTTTCACCTTGACTGAAAATTACAATATTCAACAGCCGGAAAAATAACTACATTTACTTAATAATCAATTTATTACATTTTATAAATTTACAATGGCAGAATTGCAGAAAGATTTTTTGTTTGTACTGATTAAGTCATTAACCACTTCTGAAAAACGACAGTTCAGGCTGTATGTGAATCGCCTCGGAATTAATGTTGATGCCAAATTTCTGCTCCTTTTTTCGGAACTGGATAAGATGAAGGAATATGATGAGCAGATCATCATTGAGAAAAAAATTTCTACCAAACAGCAGCTTTCCAATCTGAAAGCCCATCTTTATAAGCAGATCCTCGTAAGCCTACGAATGAATCCCAGTCATCAGAACTACAGGATACAGCTTCGTGAACAGCTTGATTTTGCAAATATTTTATATCAAAAAGGACTTTATAAACAGGCTTTGAAAATACTGGATAAGACCAAACAGTCTGCCCTGGAACTGGATGAAAAAAGCATTGCGTCTGAAATCATCAATCTTGAAAAAGTCATTGAATCACAATTTATTACCCGAAGCATTGAGGGGCGTGCCGATGAACTGATTAAGCAATCTACAGAAATCAGCAAACAGAATCATTATGCAACAGAGCTTTCTAATCTGTCGCTGAAATTATACAGTGAAATGCTTACGTATGGCTATGTGAAAAATGATACAGACCGGGAAAAAGTATTGAATCTGTTCAATGATCAGATTAAGAAAATTAAACTAGATCACCTGAATTTCACAGAAAAGCTTTGGTATTTCAAAGCTCATGTGTGGAAAAACCAGTTGCTGCAGGATTATAAATATACCCTGAAATATGCCTATCAGTGGGTAGATCTCTTCCACAAGAAACCAGAGATGATCATCAGCCATCCGGTGTGGTATATTAAAGGAAACACTTACCTGCTGAAAATTCTGTTCCTTTATGGAAATATTGATATCCTGGAGGAGCATTTTGAGCATTTCAATACGATGGTCAATTCACAGAATTTTGCTCAGAATGAAAATCTGCAGGCACTGATCTTTCTTACCCATTACAATACTTTAATGAACATTCATTTTGTAAAAGGTGAATTTTTCACAGGGACAAAACTTATCCCTGAGATTGAACTGAAGATGGAAAGACTTCGGGAAAAAATTGACGAGCATCATTTTATGATCCTTTATCTGAAAATGGCAGCCATGTTTTTCGGAAGCAAAAAGTTTAAAAAATCCATCGAATATTCCATGAAGGTTGTTGAGTGTAAGGGTAATGTTCAGGAAGATCTTCTATTCCACACAAGAATCCTGATTCTAATGGCGAAATATGAATCCGGGAATGATGAAGATTATGATGAATTCATCAATTCTACCCTTAAGTTTGCCCGAAAAATGAAGAAACCGGAAGCATTTCATTTTGAAAGCATTCAGTTTTTTAAAAACATTAACAGTCTGGTATTAGATCAACATCATAAAGCTTTTGATGCTTTTGATGAAGTGCTTGATGGATTTTCTAAAAATGAATATTACAGGAGATCACTGTTCTATATTGATATCCATGGCTGGGTAAAATCTAAGGTGAAAAACGTGGATGTGATAGAGATTATCAAGCAGAAAGTAAGATATAAGAGAAAGAGTTAAAAATCCTGCAGATGGCTCCGATAATTTCAACCAACTACAGGGTTTTCGTTTTTTTTAACAGTATCTGATGGATGAAGAGCCGAAGCCACCAGACTAAAACTTAAATCTTTCTATAAAGTCCAATGCATTTTTATGACTGATCTTTTCCATTATCTCTGTGGAAAAATCTTTTTCAATTCTGCTGTTGGTGGTGTTAAATAATGATGCATTATCATAGCCTTCAAAGAAAAAGGGATAGCGGGATTTATCCGGATGCCCTTTGTCGTAGAAAAAATCTGCACCATAGGCAATGGCATCCTCTCCTCCCAGATCAAGCCCATGTCGAATATGTTCATATAATCTCTCCGGATTCTTTTCATCAAGCCATTCACGGATAAGGTTGAGCCCTATCAGCCCTTTCCTTTTAATAATTTCTTTCGCCAGTTCATCCGGAAGATTTCTTTTTTTGTTCTGAATATTCCTGTAATTGGAGTGGCTTGCTAAAATAGGAATGTTATAATTTTTTTGGTCTACATAATTAAGAATATCATATGCCAGCTGATCACTTGTGTGGGAAAGATCAATAGCAATTCTCCGGTCTGCAATATAGTCGATCAGGACTTTTCCGTCATCCTTCAAGCCGGCTTCAGAGTTGTTCCCTCCCCCAAAACGGTTTTCAGTGTGGTGGGTAATTCCCAGGTAAAGAATTTTTTGTGTGTTTTCGATGATGGTTTCCAGATTTTTAAACCCTGCTTCCAGAGTATCATCTTCTCCGCAAAAAGCAGATGCATTTTCAATGGAAGCTATAATACCTACTCTATCTTTGTTTTCAGTATTTTTATAATTCCCGTTTTCAAACAGGAAGAAGTTTTCATCCTTTAAAAGGTCTGAAAATATTTCACTCTGTTTTACACCCTCAACGGTACTGTTTGCATCTGTTGATGCATATATTGCCATAACCTGGAGTTTTACATTCCCTTCTTTTAGATACGGGAGTGAGCATCCCAACTCTCTGTCATCAATTGTGGAGCCCGCTTTTAATAAATAGTATAATAAATCACAGTGCAGGTCAATATTAAAGTTTTTCATATCATCGTACATATTATCGTTTCTTTTTCTTTGAATTATCATAGAATTTACAGCACAAAAACCTCATTATCACAGCATTGTTACTACAAAATAACGATAATGTCAGTGTATTTCTTTATGAAAAATTCAGATTGGGGATAGATACATTTAAAATAACGGATCTAAATTTGAAGATTCAATAGTAATTCTTAATTCAAATATACTTTAAAAATAGCATATTATTTAAAAAATGCGTATTTTTGCATCTTAAAATTTCTTAGTAAACAATGATAAAAATTACACTTCCAGACAATAGTGTCAAAGAATTCGAAGGAGAAGTTACTCCTTTAGATGTGGCAAAATCTATAAGCGAGGGATTGGCTAGAAATACCATCTCCGCAGTTGTAAACGGCAAACAAGTAGAAACGACCACACCTATAACCACGGATTCAACGGTACAATTGTTAACCTGGAATGATGATCTTGGAAAGAAAGCGTTCTGGCATTCTTCTGCCCACCTTCTGGCGCAGGCTATCCTTGAATTTTATCCTAATGCTAAGCTAACCATAGGACCTGCCATTGAAAGCGGATTCTATTATGATGTGGATTTCGGGGACGAGAGCTTATCTGAAAAGGATTTCGAGAAGATTGAAAAGAAAGTTTTGGAAAATGCCAAGAAAGGTTCCACATTCTCTTTATATCCTGTTTCCAAAGAGGAAGCATTAAAAACATATGCAGATAATCCTTACAAAGTTGAGCTTATTACGAATCTTAATGACGGAGAAATCACTTTTGTAACACACGATGATTTCACAGATCTATGTCGTGGAGGACATATTCCCAATACAAGTATTGTAAAAGCGGTTAAGATTTTAAATGCAGCGGGAGCTTACTGGAGAGGAAATGAAAAAAATCCTCAATTAACAAGAGTTTATGGTATTTCTTTCCCTAAACAGAAAGAGCTTACTGAGTATCTTGAAAAACTGGAAGAAGCCAAGAGAAGAGACCACAGAAAACTGGGTAAGGAACTGGGCATTTTTGCATTCTCTGAAAAAGTGGGTGCAGGTCTTCCGTTATGGTTACCAAAAGGGACTGCTTTAAGAAGAAAATTAGAGAATTTCCTTTCTGATGCTCAGAAAAAAGGAGGTTATGAGTTCGTCATGTCACCACATATCGGGTCAAAAGAATTGTATGTGACTTCCGGACACTGGGATAAATATGGTGCAGACAGCTTCCAGCCGATTAAAACTCCGAATGAAGGAGAAGAATTCATGCTGAAGCCTATGAACTGCCCTCACCACTGTGAGATCTACAAAACTTCGCAATGGAGCTACAGGGATCTTCCGAAGAGATATGCAGAATTCGGGACTGTTTACAGATATGAGCAAAGTGGAGAGCTTCACGGGTTGACAAGAGTTCGTGGATTTACTCAGGATGATGCCCACCTTTTCTGTACTCCGGATCAGCTTTCAGAAGAGTTTGAAAAAGTAATTGATTTAACACTTTATGTGTTCAAATCATTAGGTTTTGAAGATTTTGTAACTCAGGTGTCTTTAAGAGATCCTGATAACAGAGAAAAATATATCGGTTCTGATGAAAATTGGGAAAAGGCCGAAAACGCAATCATCAATGCAGCTGAGAAAAAAGGATTAAAAACCATTGTGGAATACGGAGAAGCTGCCTTCTACGGTCCAAAGCTGGATTTCATGGTAAAAGATGCCTTAGGAAGAAAATGGCAGCTGGGAACCATTCAGGTGGATTATAATTTACCGGAAAGATTTGATCTTCACTACATCGGAAACGATAATGAGAAGCACAGACCGGTGATGATTCACAGAGCACCATTCGGTTCTATGGAACGTTTTATCGCAATCCTTTTAGAGAATACTGCAGGTGATTTCCCGTTATGGCTAAGCCCTGATCAGTTCATTATTCTCCCGATCAGTGAAAAATATGTAGATTATGCAAAAAAAGTTTCACAATTTTTGGAAAATCACGATATTAGCGGTCTGATTGATGACAGAAATGAGAAAACAGGGAAAAAGATCCGTGATGCAGAGTTGAAAAAGATTCCGTTCATGTTGGTTGTAGGTGAAAATGAGGAGAATGACGGCACAATTTCTGTAAGAAGACGTGGTGAAGGTGATCTTGGAGTCATGAATATGGAAGATTTTGTTTCTTACTTTAAAAAAGAGGCAGCAATCTAAGAACATTTAAAGAATAAGGAATTGAAATAAAAAATTCATCTTTTTAATTTTAAATGTTTCAATTAAAATTAGTAATTAACCAATAAAATTATAATACAATAGCACAAAGATTTAACAACAGGGGCCCACAGAGACGTCCGGTACAGGAGGACTTACACTTGATCAACGATAAAATTCGTGTGAGAGAGCTTCGTTTGGTGGGCGATAACGTAGAGCCGGGAGTTTATCCGATTGACAAAGCAAGACAACTTGCCACAGAGCAGGAACTTGATCTGGTAGTAATCTCCGATAAGGCTGAGCCTTTCATTGCAAGGATATTAGACTATAAAAAGTTTTTATACGAGCAAAAGAAAAAGCAGAAGGAACTAAAAGCTAAGCAGGTAAAAGTGGTTGTAAAAGAGATCCGTTTCGGACCTCAGACTGATGATCACGATTATGAATTTAAGAAGAAGCATGCTGAAAAGTTTCTTGAAGAAGGTTCAAAATTAAAAACCTACGTATTTTTTAAAGGACGTTCAATTATCTTTAAAGACCAGGGAGAAATTTTGCTTCTAAAACTTGCTCAGGAATTGGAGCATGTTGGAAAAGTAGATCAGCTTCCAAAACTTGAAGGAAAAAGAATGATCATGATGATGAGTCCTAAAAAACCAGCTAAATAGTTTTAACAGACTCAATGTCTGTTACTTATTATATAAAAAACCTCAAAATATTTTGAGGTTTTTTTATATTAAAGTTTTCAGGGAAAGTTTTAAAAGATATAGAAAAAAATAGTTGATCCGGATCAATCGTTAAAGTTGAGGAAGCTAAATTTACTTACGAATAAAATGATTATATAGTATTGTGTTTTTATATAAGTAGATCATTTTAATGTAAATTTCTTTGAATAACTAAAGATTCTCCCTCAACTTTTAAGATTGATATGTTGTGAGTCAACTGCTTATTTTCAAAATAATTTATAAGATTGTGTTATCCTTCAAAATCTCCACAATCATGCTCTTTGAAAAGAGACAAAGCTTTGTGGGTTGTAAAATATCTGGATATTCTTTTATTATTTAATTCCAGCTTTTGACCTTCTATAGTCAGCTCGTAGACAGGTGCTTTATCTATTTGGGTTAAAATATATGTTCTTTCTGATGTTTTTAAAATAGTTTTGCTTCCTTCGATAGAGAATGAGAACTCATCAATTTTAAAAGTATCATTCTCATCGCAGACATTGGTCCATATCATTTTATCCTTAGTGATGGATAAGCTTGCCAAATCGCATGAATAACAATTGCCGGAAAATTCTATACCATATTTTTCATACGTATTTGTGCTTTTGCTGTTTAATACATCAATAGGAACCAACGCTGAAAAATCAGTCGGCATATCAGCTTTTGAAATACGATCCTTTACCGAACCGGACGTCTGAACAGTATCTTTTTTTACCGTTGTAGAAGCTAACTGGTCTAATTTTTTTTCTGTAGAAGGTGAACAAGAAGCCAGCAAAGCTATCACAAGTGAAAAGTTGATTATTATATTTTTCATGTGTCTACAATACTTAATTTATCTTTTGTAAAATTCTCTAAAATATACCATTTAACATATCCCTGCTTTCAGCCATTTATATCTATCTTAAGCCGTTTTGTTAGTTGATGCTTTGAATACACCATCCCCTTAAAAACAAGATAAAAAACCCCTGAAACCAGCCAGTGTTTATGGAGCTGAAGTCCAATATCTTTGCTGCAGTTATTTAAAGAGATATAATGAAAAAAGTAAGTTTAACCCTCCTTTTTTGTTTACTAAGTTGTTTGTTTTTTGCACAAGCGTTAAAAGTAGTTATTAAACAAGACGGCAAAGTCATTGAACCTGTCAATGATGTTTACGAACTGAACAAAACTGCTTTCCTATTCGAAATTACTTCTGTCAATCTGGAAGGTTTTTTAATTGGAGCCACTACGGATAAGGATATCTATACGGCTGCTGCAGGTCTTTATAACCCCGAGGTTCCATGGTTTCAGAATACGGGAATGGCGGAGGAATTATATAACAAAGACAAAGAGCTGTTTTTGATGGATACGGCACCATCCTATTGGTATTATACCGATGCCAAAGATCATAGGTTCGATAAAAACCCTAAAGGCAGTTTAAAACAATGGACGGCTACGCGTACCATTACAAGGTTTTATGACATTATGGCGGACCAGGCAATCAATTTAAAAGATTTTGACGGAAATGCTTATGTATTCATGTATGAGTCTATATATAATGATGAATATGACTTAACAGGAAAGAAAAACCTATTTCAAGCTGTATTGAAATTCAAAGATTAATTATTACACACCTAATTATTTGATTTATATAAAAAAGGTCTGCTTTACGATGTAAGCAGGCCTTTTTTGATAAGGATTTCAGTATCTGATGTTATATTTAAGCAAATACTTCACTGCTTCTTTCTAAGCATATGCGTATCCTTAGAGCTTCATCAGCGACTTTGTCGTTTTCTTAGCTCCCTTATTAATAATTAATCAAATCTTATCTTTGCGTTTTATAAAAATTCCAGATTTCAGTTCACAAGAGTCCTATCTATTCGATAATCAAACCGTATTCTATGGCCAGTTTAATGGCTGAACTAAGATTAGAAGTCTGAAATTTTTCAATAAGGTTTTTCCGGTGACTTTCTACGGTGTGCGGGCTGATGAAAAGCTTTTCTGCCATTTGATTGGTCGTGAGTCCTTTCGCTACTTCGGCTAAAATTTCTTTTTCTCTTCTCGTCAGTTTTGGAATCTGATGTAGCCCATCCGCGGATTTTTTCTCCAAAACAGACTTGGTTTGCGAGCATAAAAACCGGTTACCTGCATATACAGCATTAATACCTTCAAGAATTTCGGAAACTGAAGCATTCTTCTGGATGTATCCCAAAGCGCCTTCAGCCAGAGTGCTGTTAATCACAGGCAGCTCATTATGAACGCTAAGCATAATAATCCGGAGATTCCCGTACTTTTTCTTTAAAGGTTTTATGAGTTCGATACTGTTGGTATCTACCAGGTTAATATCCAGCAACAAAATATCGACAGCCTGTTTTACCAGGCCTGCATTCATTTCTGAAACGCTTTTGAAACAATCTACTACATCTATCGTATCGCTGTTTCCTAAAATATTCTTTAATCCTTCCAATAGAAGTGGATGATCGTCTGTTATGGCTACTTTTATCATGTTAATGAATAGGAATTTGAAGTTCTATACTGGTCCCGATATTCAATTCGGAGGTGATGTTCATCGTTCCTTTTAAAAACTGGACCCTTGATTCTATATTATGAAAACCTGCCGTTTTTCTTACATCTAAGCTTGCAGGGTCAAAACCTTTACCGTTATCCTCCACCGTAAGATGTAATACATTTTCTTCTTCACTTATCTGAATAATAATTTCAGAAGTATCGGCATGTTTTATGGCATTATTGACCAATTCCTGAATGATCCTGTATAAGATCAGTTGCTTGTCTTCTGGTATGGAGTTACTGTAATTAATAAATTCGGTATGGATGTCTAATGCGCTGTTGGACATGCGAGTGGCAAACTCCTGGATAGCTGCTTCTAAACCGTATTTCATTAATAAATCGGGCATTAAATTATGTGCTACACGTCTCAGCTCTTCCACAGCACCATCAATCTGGTTAATTGATTTTGAAATTCCATCCTCTATATTTTCGGATTGATGGAGATCTAAAGAAGACAGCTGAAGTTTAGTTCCAGAAAGCAGACCGCCCAATCCGTCATGAAGATCACGGGCTAAACGGCCTCGCTCCTGCTCCTGTCCCTCCAACAATGCAGTAAGCGTAGATATTTTTGAATTCTGTTTCTCTTTTTCCATGGCTAAGGCATGCAGCTCGTCTCTTTGTTTCATCGATTTTGCACGTTGCTTGTAGGCATACAGCAATAAGACGATCAAAACGATGAAAATAAAGATAAAAATAATGTAATAGGTATTGATCTTTTCCTTGAATGTCAAAAGCTTTTTATAGTTGCTGATGTCATTATTTTTTTGCTTGGTTTCTAATTTTGCCAACCGGAGTTGCTGCTCTTTTTTCTCCGATTCAAGCTCTGAAAATTTCAGTCGTTCCCGCTGGTTTTCTTCCACCAGTTTTAAATTGTTGTAAACCTGTTCACGTTGTGCCCGAAGAATATTGATCAACCTGATTTCTTGTGCTTTTTTATCACTTTCCAGCTGGAGCTTTATGTACTTCTGTTCCTGTCGTTCTTTATCAAACTGCGATTCCAGCCTTTTGGTAATATCCAGTTTTTCCTGATCGTAAATACTTTTGTATTTATCTACATAGCTTTTATAGTATGTCAGCGCTTCTTTGTAATTGCCTTGTTCTTCGCTAATTCGGGATAAAGATTCAAGAATAGATAATTCTATATTATGATCTCTGACCGGGCTTTTCTCAATTTCCATAGAGGCTTTTAGAAAGTAAGACTTGGCTAAATCATAATTTTTACTCTGCAGGGCCAGTTCTGCCAAAATCCCAAATGAAGAAGCAATATGAATGGCATCACCGGTTTCCAGGCTCACACTATTGGCTAATTGCGCATATTGCATTGCCCTATCTCTATTAAACTCAGTATATAAATTCGCTAAATTGATGGCGGCATATGAAAGACTGCTCCTGTTGAGCATAGCCTCTTTATTTTTCTTGAAAGTTGCAATAGACTGTAAATAATATTGTTCTGCCTTATTTCTCAACGCTGTGTCCGATGGATTTTGAGCGTATTTCTGTTCATATACGTAACCCATCCGCATATAGGCATCGAAGATGAGATTAGGGTCATTTTGCCTGGATGCCAACAGCAAAAACTGTTTACTGTATTTTTCTTCCAGCTGGTATTCATTAAGGTTAGAATAAATAGTGGACAACTCTTTAGCCGCGTTGCCAAATCTTCCGTACAGTGTAGAAGTTGTGGGCGAGTTTTCGTAATAGTCGATGGCTTTTAAGTAAGCAGCAACAGCATCGGGCGTTTTATTATTACGGATCAGAATCCAGCCCTTTGCATACTGGAAGTAGCCTTTAGCTTCGCTGCTGCTCGTTTTTAAACTATATATCCTTGCCATGTCCAGGCTTTTTAAAGATTCAGTTTCTTTATTATCAAGCCGATAATTCATAGCCTGTACAGCATACAAAATGGTAGCGTATTTTCCATCGGCCTGTTTGGTTGCAATGGGAATGCTTGTTTCTAAAATCTGGTAAGATCTAGATTTAAATTTATGGAAAAATAAGGCAGTAGCGAATTTGGGAGCCAGATTTAATTGCTCTGTCGTATTTTTTGAAGCATGGTCATATTCCTTTTCTAATTTGCTTAAAACATTCTGTGCCTGAGCAAAAAACGGACAAATACATAAAGTAAAAATAAGTAACAGCCTGTACATCAAACCCTTGTCTCTATTAAGTTTTATTCAATTAAAAAACGTAAATATAGGAAAATACCCGCTAACCTGTTTCGAAATAGTGTTTCTCAGGCCATAATCGTTGAGTTAAAGATAATCAAAGGTATTAGATAAAAATATCCCTGATAATGGGGTTTTTTAGTTTATTCCGTTTTATCAGTTATACTTTAATCGCATAAGATACTGTTTTCCTTAGATGCTCTATTAATTTAGCGTTAATAATGCATTATGTTGCTTTATATTTTAATCAATATATTATCTTAGATCAACATATTGCAAATATTTTCCATATACATTTGTGATATATAAACACTATTCATTTATTAATCATAAAAAACAAAAACAATGAGCACACTTACATTAAAAGACGGAACTGAAATTTATTACAAAGACTGGGGAAAAGGACAGCCTGTATTTTTTCATCACGGATGGCCATTATCCAGTGATGACTGGGATGCGCAGATGCTGTTTTTCCTGGAACAGGGCTACAGAGTTATTGCTCATGACAGAAGAGGCCATGGAAGATCTGAACAGACTGCAGAAGGACATAATATGGACACCTATGCTTCTGATGTTGCAGAAATTGCAGAAGCTTTGGATCTTAAAGATGTTATCCATGTAGGACATTCTACCGGAGGTGGTGAAGTGATCAGATATGTGGCACAGCATGGAAAAGGAAGAGTGGCAAAAGCAGTTTTAATAAGTGCCGTTACGCCAATTATGGTTAAAAACGAAAACAATCCGAATGGTGTACCCATGTCTGTGTTCGATGATATCCGTAATAATACTGCTCATCACAGACAGCAATTCTATATTGATCTTACATTCCCTTTTTACGGGTATAACAGAGAAGGAGCTAAAGTTTCTGAAGGTATCCAAAGGAACTGGTGGAGACAAGGAATGAATGGATCTATCAAAGCTCATTATGACTGTATTAAAGCTTTCTCTGAAACAGATTTCACAGAAGACCTTAAAAGTGTAGAGGTACCGGTTTTGGTATTACATGGTGAAGATGACCAGATTGTACCATTTGAAACTACCGGCAAGATTGCCGCTACCCTTCTTAAAAACGGAAAATTAATTTCTTATCCCGGATTTCCACATGGAATGCCTACTACAGAAGCAGAAACGATCAATAAAGATTTATTATCATTTTTTCAATCATAATCAATTTACATTATAATATTTTAAAGCCGTCATTTGAAAAAAATGGCGGTTTAATATTTAAAATACACTTAATAGTGTGTTAAATTTAATTTAAAAATACCATTAATAAAGGATTTGTTTACATTAATTTAATCTTACAATTGTGATTTAATATTATAATTACTATTTTTGCAATGTTAAATCATAACCTATGAAAATTAAATTACTGACTTTATTAAGTCTTACGATGCTTCTTGCATCTTGCGCTCAGGATGATGCTCTTGACAATGTAAATACGAATGTGCAAAATGAAAAGCACAACATGGCAGGTAAAAACAATGAATCCCGTATTTTGGATCTTACACGCTATACCCTTTTAAAAGAGAGCACCAACCATCCGCAGATATTAGAAGCCGGACAATCCATCACTATGGAATACGGCGGCAGCACTTACAAATTTATCATGCAGACGGACAATAATCTTGTTCTGTACAGGGAAAGACCAGGTCTAACTAATGTAATCTGGCATTCCAATACCTACAGAAGCTCAGGTACTCCTAGGCTTATTGTACAAAACGATGGAAATATGGTGATTTACAGAGACGGAAATGCTCTTTGGAGTTCCAATACCGCAGTTAACTATTATGTAGCCAATCCGCACGTTAAGCTTCAGCTTTATTCAAGAACCGGAGCTGCAATTCCTTCAGGATTCAGAATTAAAGTTATTTTAGGTGGAAATAATGAAGAAAGAAACGATATCATCGTTGAAGACTTCTTATAATAAAAACCTTTATTTATAGCCGTTTCATTGAGAAACGGCTTTTTATATTTATATCTGACAAAATCACAGATAATGAAAGTTTGGATTGATTTTTTTTGTATCTTTGCAAACTGTAATTCCTCTGTATTGCAGGAATCAAGGACAAGATATTGATAACAAAACAATAAAAAAGCAGAACAATGCCAAAATTAAAAACGAAATCAGGTGCTAAAAAGCGTTTTAAACTTACCGGAACTGGGAAGATTAAAAGAAAGAATGCTTTCAAAAGCCACATCTTAACTAAGAAAGAAACTAAGCAGAAGAGAAATCTTACGCAGACTTCTTACGTTGCTGCTGTGGATACAAAAAGCGTTCTACGTCAATTAGCCATTAAGTAGTTTTTATAAATCTATATTCGGTTTATAAGAATTCAAACAAATTCAACAATTTAACCCTGAAATGGTGCCACTAAGAGCAGTTTAACTGCCGCCCCTTTCAAAAAAACAATTTAAATTATGCCAAGATCAGTAAATGCAGTAGCTTCAAGAGCTCGCAGAAAGAAAATTATTAAGCAAGCTAAAGGTTTTTTCGGTAGAAGAAAGAACGTTTGGACTGTAGCTAAAAACGCGGTAGAAAAAGCAATGCAATATGCTTACCGTGGAAGAAAAGAGAAAAAGAGAAACTTCAGATCACTTTGGATTACTCGTATTAATGCGGGTGCCAGAGAGCATGGAATGTCTTACTCTCAGTTTATGGGAGCTCTTAAAAAGAACAACGTAGAGCTTAACAGAAAAGTTTTAGCTGATTTAGCAATGAATCATCCTGAAGCTTTCAAAGCAGTTGTAGATCAAGTAAAATAATGTAGAATTTTTTGTTATCAATATAAATCCCGGGCTATGTCCGGGATTTTTTATATCCATATAAATTAAAGGAATTTCGTGTTTCGGAAAGCAGATTAAAAAATAAAATCATATTAGAAAGTTTTCATTTTGGATAAAATAAATTGATTTTTATTATCTACATTTGCTGAATTATTAAATCTATAAATCTTTAGTTAAAAGTGAAAAAAATAACGACTCTTTTACTCCTTTCTTTATCAGCTTACAGTCTTCAGGGCCAGAATTTTATACAGGCTTATCAAACAAGGGTTGATAAGATATCCCAAGCCAATATTACAGCAAACCTACAGAATTTTGGAGATCTTGGTGTAAAAGCGACTGGTACCGTAGAAAATACAAATGCACTGAACTGGCTCAAAACCAAATACCAGTCTTACGGGTATGATGTAAGCCAGATCACAGAAGACAGTTTCACCTATAACGGCAACACTTCAAAAAATTTAATTGTCACCAAAACAGGAACCGTCTATCCAGACACTTATGTGATCATCTGTGGTCATTATGATACCATAGTTGGCCCCGGAGTAAGTGACAATGGCAGCGGAACTTCTATTATGCTGGAAGCAGCCAGAATTTTAAAAGATGTACCTACAGAATATTCTGTGAAATTTATTCATTTTTCCGGTGAAGAGCAGAATCTTTTGGGAAGTACACACTATGTCAATAATGTTGTTTTCCAGAATAATGTACGCCAGCTTAATCTGAAAGTTGTATTCAATATCGATCAGGTTGGAGGAAAACTGGGGAATGTAAATAATAATATTAAGTGTGAAAGCGATCAGAGCGGGCAAACCGGAAATAACGCAGCATCATTGGCGATGACACAACAATTGGCTACCTGTACCACGTTATATTCGCCGCTTCAGACGACCATGTCAAATGCCTATAGTTCGGATTATATGCCATTTGAAAATAAAGGGGACATTATCACAGGATTTTATGAAACAACCAGAAGCTATAACGAACATACCGTTAATGATACTTTTGCCAATGTGGATCCTGTTTATGTATTTAATGTCGGAAAAGCGGCTTTAGGGGCATTGCAGCATTTTGCAGTAGCTTCAACCGTTACCCTAGCAACAGATGATGTACATACCAAAAATTCATTAGAAGCAATCAGGATTTATCCTAATCCGGCCCGTGATGTTCTAAATATTGAGTTGCCAAAGGACCTGGGTCACTTTAAGGTAGAAATTAGTGATATGAATGGCCGCTTAATTTTAAATGCAGAAAACGAAAAGAAAATGAATACTTCCGGTCTGGCAAACGGAGCGTATATGGTCACTGTAAAATCCGATAAAAACAGCATCACCAAAAAAATCATTATAGAAAAATAATCACACACCAACCCAAAATATTTAATATGAAAAAACGTACCATCTTTTTATGGGCTGCATTAGCGGCCGGAAACGTCAGTGCCCAAACTCTCATTCAGGCTTATAAGAACAGGGCCGATCTGGTTTCGCAGACCAGCATAACAAACAATCTTCAGGAATTTTCCAATTTAGGGATAAAAACGACGGGATCATTCAATAATGCCAATACCCTGGCCTGGATCAAGAATAAATATACCTCTTACGGATATTCTGCCAGCCAGATTGTAGAGGATCCATTCACTTTTGGAAGTACAAGCTCCAAGAACCTGGTTATTACCAAAACTGGGACTTTGTATCCTAATAAGTATGTGATTATCTGTGGACATTACGATACGATTACTGGTCCTGGAACCAATGATAACGGAAGCGGAACTTCGGTTATTTTAGAGGTAGCTAAAATTCTAAAAGATATTCCTACGGAATATTCCATCAAGTTTATTCATTTCTCAGGAGAGGAACAGGGCTTATATGGAAGTTCTCATTATGCCAACAATGTTGCGTACCAAAGCGGGGTAAAAAAATTGGATATCAAATTAGTTTTTAATCTTGATCAGGTAGGTGGTAAACTAGGCAATCTCAACAGTAAAATCATCTGCGAAAGAGATACTGCAGGCCAGTCTGGAAACAATGCAGCTTCCAACACCGTTACGCAGCAACTGGCAACATGCACTACCCTATACTCTCCTCTTCAGACCAGTATTTCCAACGCCTATTCCTCAGATTATATGCCTTTTGAACAAAAAGGATATGTGATCACCGGTTTTTACGAATATACAAGAAGTTATACTGAACATACGGTGAACGATACTTTTGCCAATGTAGATCCTGTTTATGTATTTAAAGTAGCCAAAGCTGCGGTAGGTGCCATGCAGCATTTTGCAACAGCATCTTCAACCGTTACAGCCGTTTCTGCAGGTAAAGAAAAGCCAGTAAAATCATTGGAATCTGTAAAAATTTATCCAAACCCGGCGAAGGATATTTTAACAGTAGAATTACCTGATCCAGCAATAAAAGATTTCACCGTTGAAATTACCGATCTAAAAGGACTTTCTCTATTGAAAGTAGAAAACCGGTCTCAGGTGAATGTTTCACATTTAAACAACGGAATTTATTTATGCACTGTTAAAACCGAAGGTTCAAGTGTTACCAGAAAGATCATTATTGAAAAGTAAATAGACCTTAAAGTCCCGGCATTTATCCAGGATTTTATTGTTCAGATTCACACCAATCACCACAATCTTAAACTAATTAAAATGAAAAAAACAATCACGATGCTGTCTGTTTGTCTGGCAGTATTCAGCAGTAAGGCCCAGACTTTTATACAGGCTTATCAGGACAGGGTCAATCTGGTTTCACAAACCAATATTACCACGAATTTACAGCAGTTCTCAAACCTGGGCATCAAAACTACGGGTTCACTCCAAAATGCCAATGCATTAACCTGGCTGAAAAATAAGTATACTTCATTTGGATATTCTGCCAGCCAGATCGTAGAAGATCCTTTCACATTTGGGAGTACAAGTTCTAAAAATCTGGTCATTACTAAAACGGGAACGGTTTACCCTAATAAGTATGTGATCATCTGCGGGCATTTTGACAGTATCTACGGCCCTGGGGTGAATGATAATGGAAGCGGAACCTCTATTATTTTGGAAGCTGCAAGGATTTTAAAAGATGTTCCTACGGAATATTCAATTAAATTCATCCATTTTTCCGGTGAGGAACAGGGATTGAGAGGAAGCACCCATTACGCTAATAATGTAGCTTATCAGAACGGGACAAGGGTATTGGACATCAAGCTGGTATTCAATCTTGACCAGGTAGGCGGTGTTATGGGCAACAACAATAATACGGTATATTGTGATCAGGATCAGGCTGGGCCAACTAGCAATAATGCCGCTTCGGCAGCAGTAACGCAGCAGCTCAGAAACTGTACGACACTATATTCTCCTCTTCTGACTGCTGTGGATCCTGCAGAGGATACAGATTACATCCCATTTGAAAGAAAAGGAGAAGTGATCACTGGCTTTTTTGAAAGAATAAGAAGTACTTACCCGCATTCCATTGATGATACTTTTGCCAATACAGACCCTGTTTATATTTACAAAATAGGAAAAGCAACGGTTGGAGCGCTACAGCATTTTGCAGTTGCCACTTCGGTAAGTTCCATCGTACTGGGAGCAAAGGAAACCGCTTCAAATCATTCTCTTGAAACAACTCTATCCATTTATCCCAATCCTTCTAAAGATACCATCAATATTGAGCTTCCCGATACCGGCAGAAAAGATTTCAGCTTCGAAATTACAGATCTTTCAGGAAAATCACTTCTTAAGGCTGCTAATGAAAAGACAGTCAATGTTTCAGGACTGGCCGCAGGAGCTTATATTGGCGTTATTAAAGCTGATGGACAGACTGCTGTACGAAAAATTCTGATTGAAAGATAATTGAAAAATTAAATATGAGATGTGAGCAGGAAAAATCTTTCCTGCTTTTTAATTTAATCTAATTTGAATTTAAAATCAAAACTATAGGTCAGTTTTTTAATTTCCTTTTCTAATAAACTATTCCTGGATTAGTATGGAGACAGATACGATCAATATTTCTTAAACCGAACCCATATATTCTTAAGGGTCGCAAAGGCGGAATCGATTTCTGGTCGATTCGACTAAGCCTTCGTTTTATTCTTCCCACAGTGTATACTTTCCCTGTCTATTTATCCCTGCTTAGAAGAACTGTTTCAATATCCTCCATCTCAAATCCTTTTGCCTTAAGCAGGATCAGGAAATGGTAAAGCAGATCTGCCGCTTCGTTCTTAAAAAGATCATCATTGCTGTCTTTGGCTTCAATAACCAGTTCTACAGCTTCCTCTCCTACTTTCTGAGCCATTTTATTGATGCCTCTCTGATAAAGGGAATAGGTATAGGAGCCTTCTGTCTTATGATCTATTCTTTCAGCAATTTTTGCTTCTAATTCATATAAAAATCCTTTGCTTTCTTTTTCACCGAAACAGCTGAAGCTTCCGGTATGGCAGACTGTATTTGTAGGAACTGCCTGAATCAAAATGGTGTCCTGATCACAATCTATACTTATGTTTTTTACGGTCAGAAAATTGCCCGATTCTTCTCCCTTAGTCCAAAGCCTGTTTTTAGAACGGCTGAAAAAGGTGACAATACCTTCCCTTTCCGTCTTTTTATAAGCTTCCTCATTCATGTAACCCAACATGAGTACCTGCTGTGTTCTGCTGTCCTGGATAATGACCGGGACAAGTCCGTTATTTTTATCAAAATCTATTTTCATCGTACGGGTATTTTTTGATTTTTTAAGTATTGTTTTAATTCCTGAATGGGCACTTCATTGAAATGGAAAATACTGGCTGCCAGAGCTCCTGTTGCTTTTGTTTCATCAAATACTTTAATGAAGTCATCTGCGCTTCCAGCTCCTCCTGAAGCAATCACAGGGATAGAAACAGCCTCTGAAACCAGCTTCGTGATGCGGATATCAAATCCGTTTTTTGTTCCGTCACCATCCATCGAGGTCAACAAGATTTCTCCGGCTCCCAAAGAAGCTGCTTCCTTTGCCCAGTTTACAGTATTTAAGCTGGTAGCCTGTTTTCCACCTCTGACGTATACAAGATCTGATCCGTCTGTAAACCGGGTATCAACAGCTACAACCACGCATTGGCTTCCGAATTCTTTGGCAAGCTCATAGATCAGCTGCGGGTTTTTAACGGCAGAAGAATTGATGCTGATTTTGTCTGCTCCGGCTTCCAGAAGCTTCCTAACGTCGTCCACAGAAGAAATTCCGCCACCTACTGTAAATGGGATGCTCAATTCCCGGGCAATTTTCTTTACCAGATCTGCAAATGTTTTTCTGTCTTCCAGAGTTGCCGTAATATCCAGAAAAACCAGCTCATCAGCTCCTTCCATTTCGTATTTCACCGCAAGCTCAACAGGATCTCCGGCATTCCGGAGCCCTTCAAAATTAATTCCTTTTACCGTTGTTCCGTCTTTAATATCCAGACAGGGAATGATTCTTTTTTTAAGCATTTTCAATAAATTTCTGAAGTTGTGATAAACTTATTTTTCCCTCATAAATAGCCTTTCCGATAATTGTTCCTGAACATCCGATTTCCTTCATGCTGTACACATCTTCCATACAGGAAATTCCACCGCTGGCCGTAAGCTTTACTGAGGTTTTACCCAATATTTCTTTGTACAGATCTATAGATGGCCCCTTCAGCATTCCATCTTTTGAAATATCGGTACAGATCGTTTGGCTGATTCCTTTTTCCTGATACTGAAGGAGAAAACCTATGATATCTAAAGTACTTTCTTCCAGCCATCCGGACGTTTTGATCTTTCTGTTCTCACAGTCAGCCCCTAAAATGATCTTGTCATTGCCATATTTTTGAATCATTTCAAAACAGAATTCCGGATCCTGTACGGCAATGCTACCAAGGGTTATCTGCTTTGCTCCTGAATTAAAAGCAATTTCTATGTCATCCCCGGTCTTTAATCCACCTCCAAAATCAATATGAAGAGAGGTTTCCCTGGCTATATTTTCCAGGACTTTTTGGTTCACGATATGCTTGGATTTAGCTCCGTCGAGGTCAACAAGGTGAAGAAATTGGATTCCAAAGCTTTCGAATTCTTTGGCAGTCTCTACAGGATCTTCACTGTATATTTTTTTGGTAGAATAATCTCCTTTTGATAGGCGGACACATTTTCCGTCAATAATATCAATAGCTGGAATAATTTTCATCATTTACAATTTTATAAAGTTGTTTAATATTCTGCTGCCCGTTACCCCAGATTTTTCCGGGTGAAACTGTACCGCAAAAAAATTATCTTTCTGCAAGGAAGCACTGAACGGCAGAATATAGTCACATACCGCAGCGGTAGACGCTGATTGCCCACAATAATAGCTGTGAACAAAGTAAAGATCACTGTTATCTTCAATTCCTGAAAAAAGTGGAGATTTCAGCCCGGAAATAGTATTCCAGCCCATATGGGGAACCAGATTTTCGGGCGGAAACTGTTTAACTTCCACATCAAAAATTCCTATTCCTTTTGTGTTACCCTCTTCATTATCACCACACATCAGCTGCATTCCCAGGCAGATTCCCAAAACAGGCTGTTTCAAACTTGGAAGAAGCGTATCAAGACCTTTTTCCTTAAGGACTTTCATTGTTGAAGAAGCTTCCCCAACACCCGGAAAAATAACTTTATCAGCTTTTAAGATGAGTTCAGGATCATCTGTAATGATGGAACCAATACCGAGCCTGGCCAAAGCATTCTGGACCGAGCTTACATTCCCCCCGTTATATTTTATTAGTGCAATCATATTATAAGCTTCCTTTAGTTGATGGTAAATTAAAACTGCTGTCCGACTGGTTCACCGCCATTTTAACGGCTTTTGCAAATGCTTTGAAAACAGCTTCTATTTTGTGGTGCTCGTTACTGCCTTCCGCTTTGATGTTCAGATTGGATTTTGAAGAATCTGTAAATGATTTGAAAAAGTGAAAAAACATTTCTGTCGGGACATCCCCTATTTTTTCTCTTTTGAAATCAACATCCCAAACAATCCATGGCCGGCCTCCGAAATCAATGGCAGCCTGAGCAAGACAATCGTCCATCGGAAGCAGAAACCCGTATCTTTCAATCCCTTTTTTATTACCCAGCGCTTTTAGAAAAGCCTCTCCTAAAGCAATTCCTGTATCTTCAATGGTGTGATGCTCATCCACATTAAGATCTCCTTTAACTTTAATTTTAAGATCTAAATTTCCGTGTCTGGCGATTTGGTCCAGCATATGATCAAAAAAATGAAGTCCCGTTGAAATTTCTGCAATTCCCTTCCCGTTGAGATCTATTTCAATATCAATTTCAGTTTCATTGGTCTTTCTGTAGACTTTAGCCTTTCTTGATTCCTGCTTTAAAAAGCGATAGATCTCAGACCAATCTGTTGTTGTAAGTGCCGTATTTTCATTAAAGCTTTCATTGATAAAAATAGCTTTAGTTCCCAAATTTTGAGCAAGTTGAACATCTGTCATCCTATCTCCGATAACGTAAGAATTTTCAAGATCATAACTTCCGTAAATGTATTTTGAAAGCATTCCAATGCCAGGTTTTCTCGTAGGAAGGTTTTCATGCTCAAAACTTTTGTCGATCAGAATATCACTGAAAATAATTCCTTCGTTTTCAAAGGTCTTCAGCATTTTTTCCTGTGGTTTGATAAAATCTTCATAGGGAAAACTTTCTGTTCCTAAACCATCCTGATTGGTTACCATTACCAATTCGTAATCCATTTCCCTAACAATTTTGGAAAGGTTCTGAAAAACTCCGGGATAAAATTCAAGCTTTTCCAGCGAATCTACCTGAAAATCTTCGGGCGGTTCTATAATAAGAGTTCCGTCACGGTCTATAAAGAGTACTTTTTTCATGATGCAATTGCTTTTAAAACATTGATTAATTTTTCGTTTTCTTCACGGGTTCCTATGTTGATCCTGATACAGTCCGGGATCGCAGGTGCTCTTTTACTGGTAAGAATTTCTTTTTCAAACATTCCATTGTACACTTCTTCAACATTTTTCATTTTAATCAGGAAGAAATTGGCATCCGTTGGAAACACTTTTACGATACATTCAATGGCTTTAAACTGCTCTTCCAGCCAGGTTCTTTCCTTGAGTATACTATCAACATTTTCCTTAAGCTTATTTTTATCGTCCAAAAGGTTTAAAATAACTTCCTGGCTTAGGGCATTCACATTATAAGGAGCTTTCACTGTATTGATCAGGCGAATAACCTCTTCGGATGCATAAGCAGCTCCTACTCTCGCTCCGGCTGTTCCCCAGGCTTTAGAAAATGTCTGCAAAACAATTAAGTTGGAGTATTTATTCAGCAGTTCAATTCCAGATTTGTTTCCTGAAAACTCAATATAGGCTTCATCAATGACAACAATACCATCAAAGTTCTGGATGAAAAATTCGATATCCTCAACGCTATTTCCCGTCGGATTATTCGGTGAGCACAGGAAGAAAATTTTAATCTCACGTTCTTTTGTAATCTTTAAAAAGTCATCTTTTACCATTTCAAAATTTTCATCCAGATCCAGCTTGAGAACTTCATTTTCATTCACTGCAGCGTAAAAGGCATACATAGCAAATGAAGGGTTCATCATCAGAATAGCATCTTTTTTAGGTTCGCAGAAAATTTTGATGATCAGATCGATCAGTTCGTCGCTTCCGTTCCCTAGTGCGATCTGATTGGATGAAACGTCTTTAAGTTCCGCCAGCTTTTTCTTAAGTTTTTTTTGTGTAGAATCCGGATACCTGTTGAATTCCCCGAACGGACATTCATTCGCATCCAGCATTACAGGAGCATTGAATTCATTATGATCTCTGAAACTGATGTAAGGCTGTAGGCTCAGTATATTTTTTCTTACTAAAGTATTGAGGTTAAATTCTTTCATTATATTATTTTAATCTGATAGATACTGCATTTTTGTGGGCAATAAGGCCTTCGGCTTCTGCCATTATTTCAATTGTTTTTCCTATTTTCTTTAATCCTTCTTTAGACAAATGCTGAAAGGTGATTTTCTTGACAAAGCTGTCGAGAGAAACCCCACTGTAATTCTTTGCATAAGCATTGGTTGGCAGTGTATGATTGGTTCCGCTGGCATAATCTCCGGCGCTTTCACAGGAATAATTTCCGAGGAAAACGGATCCTGCATTTTCAATCATTGGCACATATTGATTAAAATCTTCCAACGCAAGAATAAGATGTTCCGGAGCGTACAGGTTACTGAATTCCAGAGCTTCATCAATAGAATTGACCAGAATAAAAAGACTGTGATCCAACGCCTGGCCGGCCATCTCATTTCTCGGAAGCTTTTTGATCTGCTTTTCAACGGCTTCAACGGTTTCTGTAAAAATCTTATAATCTGTGGTGATAAACACGACCTGGCTATCACTTCCGTGTTCTGCCTGCGACAGCAGATCTGCTGCACAGAACCCGGGAACGGCTTTATTATCTGCGATAACAAGAACTTCACTGGGGCCTGCAGGCATATCAATCGCCACACCATAACGCTGTGCATATTCTTTCGCTGCAACGACAAATTGGTTTCCGGGTCCAAAAATTTTATACACTTTCGAGATGCTTTCTGTTCCCAGAGCCATCGCTGCAACGGCCTGTGCTCCTCCGGTTTTAAAGATTTTTGTAATACCGCAAAGCTTTGCTGCATACAGAATAGCCGGATTAATATTCCCATTGCTATCCGGTGGCGTACAGAGAATAATCTCTTTACATCCTGCCAGATTGGCTGGTACTGCAAGCATGAGGACTGTTGAAAATAAAGGTGCTGTGCCTCCCGGAATATAGATGCCTACTTTTTCAATTGCACGGTTTTCTCTCCAGCAGATTACTCCTTTTACCGTTTCAATTTTTTGTGTTTCTACAATTTGAGAAGCATGGAATTTTGAAATATTTTCTTTTGCCTGCTGAATAGCCTTCTTTAAATCTTCAGAGATTTCATTTTCTGCATTGGCCAATTCGGTTTCTGAAACTGTTATTTGTGGAGTTACTGCTTTGTCAAATTTTTTATTGAATTGAATAAGTGCCTGATCCCCATATTTTTCTACAGATTCAAATATTTCTGCAATAAGTCCGGATATTTCTTTACGCTCAAAAACAGGTCGTTGTACAAGATTCGTCCATGTTTTTCTTTCAGGATATCTGTATATTTTCATAATTAAATAACCATTTTATCGATTGGAATAATGAGTATATCCTGGGCTCCGTTTTCTTTCAGTTCATCAATCACGTCCCAAAATCTTTCTTCGTCAATTACGGAATGGATGCTGCTCCAGCCCTTTTCAGCTAAAGGAATGACGGTAGGGCTTTTCAATACGGGAAGAACCGAAGCAATATCGCTGATTTTATCATCAGGAACATTCATGAGGATATATTTCGAATTTTTGGCTTTTAATACGGATTTAATTCTGAACAGGAATTTATCCAGAATGGCTTCTTTTTGAGTATCGAGCAAAGAGGTTTTTGCTAAAACTGCTTCTGATGTCAGAATCGTAACGGTTTCCCTTAATCCGTTTTTAAACAGTGTGCTTCCGGAACTTACAATATCACAGATGCCGTCTGCCAGACCAATATTCGGGGCAATTTCCACTGAGCCGGAAATAATGTGGATATCGGAAGCAATTCCTTTTTCCTCAAGGAAATTTTTAAGGGTATTGGGATAAGAGGTAGCGATTTTTCTACCCTGAAAGTAGGAAAGATCATCGGTTTCCACATCTTTGGGAACGGCTAAGGAAACACGGCATTTTGAGAATCCAAGCTTCTGGACAATCTGGATATTTTTCTGTTTTTCTGCTAAAAGATTTTCGCCGACAATGGCAATATCTACCACCCCGTCTTCAAGGTATTGTGGAATATCTGAATTTCTGAGATACATGATCTCCATGGGAAAGTTGTCTACGGAAACTTTTAGCTGGTCTTTCCCGTTGTTAACAAAAATACCGCAGTCTTTGAGGAGCTGAAGAGAATCTTCGTAGAGCCGGCCACTTTTCTGAATCGCAATTTTTAATTTACTCATTGTATTATTTTAAGATAAATCTGAGTAAATGAAAACTGATCTGTTGGATACGTCCGGAAGAATCCGGGAAACAAAAAAACCGTCTGTTTACTCAGACGGTTTTAATTATTTTTTGATTTTAACACATGTTTCTATCAACCAATTCCGTCTTAGCAGAGATGATGATAGTAATGATGAAGTGTTAAAAAATTCGGTTTCATTGTATTGAATTGTGGTACAAATGTAGGATTTATTTTTAAACTGCAAAGTTTTTTTACAGATTTTTTTTGTAGAGATCCATCAATTGCTTGGCAATAGGCTCGTCATTAAATTTCTGAACAAACTCGAAACTCTTTTCTGCACGGCGTTTTCTTTCGGATTCATTTTCCCAGAGAAATTTTATTTTGGCACCGATATCGAGATAATTGGCAGGATCGATGTAAACGGAGTCTTTTCCTCCTGCTTCCGGCAAGCAGCTGGCATTGCTTGTGATTGTCACTGTCCTTGAAAAAAGGGCCTCTATTACCGGAATTCCAAAGCCTTCAAAAAAGCTCGGGTACACAAAGATGTCTGCCAGTTTGTAAATTACAGCCAATTCATCCATGGAAACCCCTTCCAGAAAGATCACCTGTTTTTCCATTTTGTTCTTCCTGATAAAGGCTTCTACTTTTTTGTAGTAGTTAGTCTTTCTTCCAACAACAACCAGCGGAATATCTGTTCCGCTGATTCCTTTAACAATATTGAGAAGGTTTTTACGGTCTTCGATGGTTCCAACGTTTAAAATATAGCGTTCCGGAAGACTGAACTTTCCCTTTACCTCCTGAGTAAATTCATTAGACTGCTGTTCTTTAAAAGCTTTGTGGCATCCCTGGTAAATAACTTCAATTTTGCTTTCAGAGACTTTTAAATAGGTGATAATATCTCTTTTGGTCTGTTCTGAAATAGCAATGATCTTATTTGCTGAAGAAGCAGCTTTTTTAAATTTCCACAGGTGTATTTTCCGGTCAAAAAAGGAATAATACTGCGGATATCTCATAAAGATCAGGTCATGGATCGTTACAATTTTTTTGATAGGTTCTTTCCCCCATTTCAACGGAAGTTCACCGGAAAGACCATGAAATATATCTGCTCTCTGTTTTTGGGCATCTTTTCCCATTTTAAGCTGTCGGGAAAGATTTCCTTTTGAGGTAGATACAAACCGGACATTTGGTTTTTCCAGGATTTCTTTACCTCTCTCTGAACTGTTTTTGTTCAGCAGCAGGTATTCGTTTTCAGGATAGTATTGAGAAAGAATCCTGACAAGGTCCCTTGAATAATTGCCCAATCCGGACGTATTGTGAAAAAAACGTTTTGCATCGAAGGCAATTTTCATATCAAAGTTTTTAATAAGCTTTTTTAACTGTTTAAAGGTATAAATAAAATAAACCCTAAATGACTATTCAGGGTTTATTATATAAATTTTAAAATGAAACTTTAAAATTTAGGGAAAACACAGCTTATACGGCTACATTATTCTCTCTTAAAGCATCATTAAGGGATGTTTTTTTATCTGTAGATTCTTTTCTCTGGCCGATAATCAATGCACATGGAACCTGGTATTCTCCTGCAGGATACTGTTTTGTGTAGCTTCCCGGGATTACTACTGAACGGGCAGGAACTCTTCCTTTGATCTCAACAGGCTGGTCACCTGTAACGTCAATAATTTTTGTAGAAGCAGTCAGTACAACATTAGCACCCAATACGGCTTCTTTTTCTACGTGAACACCTTCAACAACGATACATCTTGAGCCGATGAAACAATCATCTTCAATGATAACAGGAGCTGCCTGTAAAGGCTCCAATACACCACCGATACCAACTCCACCACTCAGGTGAACATTTTTACCGATCTGTGCACAGCTTCCTACTGTTGCCCAGGTATCAACCATAGTTCCTGAATCTACATAAGCTCCGATATTTACGTAAGACGGCATCAAAATCACTCCTGAAGCAACGAAAGATCCTTCTCTGGCAATTGCATGCGGTACAACTCTTACTCCTTTTTCGGCATAATTTCTCTTCAAAGGAATTTTGTCATGAAATTCAAATGGACCTACTTCAATAGTTTCCATCTTCTGAATCGGGAAATACATTACTACGGCTTTCTTCAGCCATTCATTCACCTGCCATCCGTTTTCTGTAGGCTCAGCAACACGAAGCTCACCTGAATCCAATAAAGAAATAACTTCTCTTATCGCTTTCTTGCTGTCTTCGTTCTGTAATAAATCTCTATTATCCCAAATGTTTTCAATAGTTTGTTGTAACGACATGTTTCTTGTTTGATTTTAGTATAAATTATCCCTGCAGCTTCCCACAGTTCTGAAGGCCAAAAATACAAAAGATTGTCATAGTATACAAGTTAAGTCACAGACCCTGCATACTGTTATTCACAAATAATAGTCTTAGTTATAGTACTCTCTGAGCGTGGAGATAGGCTTTATTCCAGTATTTTTCGTTTAATGAAGAGATAATCACCCCTTTTGAAGTTGAAGCATGGATGAATTTCACTTCTCCATCTGCCCCGATATCGTGAACAATACCTACATGGGAAACCCTGCTTCCTCCGGCTGTTGCAAAGAAAAGCAGATCTCCGGGCTTTACTTCCTTGATGTCAATCTTTTTACCAGCATCAGCCTGGTCTGATGATCTTCGCGGAAGGGAGAAATCATTTTCTTCAAAAACTTTTACGGTGAATCCTGAACAGTCAAAACCTGAAGATGTATTTCCTCCAAATCTATAAGGCGTTCCGATATATTTTTCAGCATCTTTCAGGATATCGCTGACTGATCTGGAAATGCTTCCGTTAAACTTTGAATCTAGTTTTCTGAGATTCTCAGTTTTTACAACAGTTTTATTTCCTGTATTTTTTTTGGAAGATACCTTCTTTGAAGATCCGCAGGAAACTGCAATAACAGAGGCAATCATAAGAACGGAAAGCTGCTTTATTCTTAAGTTTTTTTCAAATAATCCCGGTATCATAGTCATCTGATTTTAAATGAAGTAACTAATTATATGGCAAATATACATTTTTATATTTTAACTATAGTATAACTATACTACAACTATATAATAAATATATGTTAAAATTATAATTTCATATATTTATTAGTATATTTGAGTCCAATTTTGTGATATGGCAACGTACGAAAGTTTAATAAAGATCAATGGAAGCGTGGGCGATCTGGTTTTTTACAGCCTGAACGGGAAAAATGTGGTACGGAAGAAAAGTGGATTCAATAAAACGGCTTTCAAGAAAAGTCCTACTTATGAAAAAGTAAGGCAGAACAGTTCTGAATTCGGGCATTGCTCGAAAGCAGGAAAAACGATACGAAGCTGTATTGAAAACTATATTAAGGAAACCGGCGAGCCTCTGCTCTACCAAAGGTTTGCGAAACTGATGACCGCGATTAAGGATTATGATGCTGTTTCAGAGAAAGGAAAAAGAACCGTGCACAACGGTCTTCTTACTGAAAGAGGAATGACGTTTCTCAAGGAATTTAAATTTGGAAATAAAAAGAATTTCAGCAGTGATTTTTTTGTTTTTGAAGAAAAGGAAGATATGGTCCTGAATGTAGCGGATAATCTGCCAGCAGATGAAATAGTAATAATCACCATACATCCGGATCTGGAAATATACTCTGCTGAATATTTTGAAGATCAACTTTTGGTAAAGCAGGATGCAGAAATCCGTTTTAGGAGGCATTTTCAGGATGCCGGGCTCCTACTCTGTTTTTTAGTGCTTAGAAGTAAGGGAGAAACTACCCATATGGGATTTATTGAAATAAAAAAGCCTGCAGGTTAATCTGCAGGCTTTCTTTTTATTGTTTGTTTCCTGTCCAGGTTCCGGATCTAGCCGGTGTAGGAACAGCATTTGACCAATTTCCGTTTCCATTTTTTTCTCTTGAAAGAGTTCCTTTGAATTCTCCATCGGAAGGAAGCCCGACTACAGCAGTAAGATCTCCGGTATCAGTTAAATTTCCGGAAATGTTATAATTTTCGTCATTGACTGTAGAATGCATTGTTCCGGTTACCTTTCCGTCACTGGCAACCACAAGATTCCAGGTTCCATCATCGCTTCCGGTATATTTTCCTGACCATGTTCCTATATAATCATAAATAGTATCATCATCAGAGCTGCATCCGATAAATAAAAAGGCTGTTAAAAGAAGTAAAAAAAGTTTCTTCATAGTTTCTAATAGTTTATAAGCTAATCAAATTTTATTGTTATTTATTCATCTTCTACTTTAGAAATAGAAAAACTGAATAAGTATTTTGGCTTGTTCCGTGCAAATCTACTAATTTTTTTGATTCAGATTGTCTGAATTTTAATCAGCTGTTTATATTTTTATGAATAAGCTGCATATTTTGGCTAAAATACAATTATTTACTAAATGGAAACAAGCAATTACACAGTAAGATATTAAAAATAGGTGTAGTATTTCATTGTTTCAATAGCAATTACTTTAATTAATTATTACACGACTCAACTTTTCATGATTTTTTTCCTGCCAAAAATAATTTATATGAAATTTGTTTTCAAGATTATAAATATTTCTTACTTTAGTGAAAAATCTAAATAACTATTAAAATTCAAATAATAAGATGAAAACAGGATTAATATTTTTTGTTGCAATAGCCTTTTCCGGCGGTGTGAAATCACAGGTAGGGATTAATATAGAATCACCTACCCATACCCTGGATGTCAACGGGCTGGTTCGGGTGAGAGGGCTTGCCAATGCGGAAAGAAAAATAGTTGCTGCAGATCCGCAAGGAGTTTTAACGTTAGTTTCACCTGAAGAAATTTTCTCTCCGAAAGCATTATTAAACACCTCCATGTCTCCTGCTGAACAAAGGCTGACCGTTTATGAAGGAAAATGTTTCCAACCGACTGATAATGCCTCTTCCTGCACGGTTAGTGTAAATCATTATAGCTCATGCGCTGGTTTTACGAAGGCAATAGATACTCAAATCGTGGTAGGGCAAACTATTAATACGGGTAATGGACAGTTTTTGGGAACCTGGGCTGCGCGCTTTATTGATAATAAAGGTTATGTAGGCGGACTAACAGCCGCTGAACAGGTTGCCCCCGATTATCCCAGAATCTCCTACCCTGTTGCGAATGCGGCCAATTATTTGGGAAGCGGATCCTTCTCCGGGCAATGCAATGCGGACCTGGTAACCACCATCAATCAGACAACTGGTGATATCAAAGTAGAGTCTGTGAAAAGAAGTATGTTTGCCCATCTTGTCTATCTCTTATCTATATCACGCTCAAGAAGTAACTAGTAAACATTTTTTATAGAAAGAAAATAGCTGTATTTTATTATGCGGCTATTTTTTTTTGAGAATGCATAATTCTAGTTTCTAGTTAAAATTTAGATCATTGCAAAGACAGCCAATAATCACTAAATCGATATATTATTTAATATTACGGCGGATATCCTGATATTGTTCCGTAAATAATTCCGGAGTAATTTTCGTCTCTAAAAGCAATAAAATCTTGCTGAACTTTACTTTGAGATAGAAACCTTTATCCAGTTCCAGTTTTCTGTCAGAATAATGGATGATTACTTTGGGTGTTTTGTATTTTCCTAATCTAACCATATCTACTTTTATAATATCGTTCCAGGAAATAACATGTTTCCTCAGTCCACCGGTAAAACAAATTCCTTTATCGGAAATAACCAATTTTAGCCTGGTATAAAAAAACATAGAAACAGCAATTAGAAATATCAAGGGAACCAAAAAAATAACCTCCCCGACTGCATCTTTAAACACTAATAAAGTAATTTCCAGCAATATTAAAGCAGGGCTCAAAATATACACTATAATTTTTAGCCATTGGGGTGCTGAAAAAGATTCTTCATGTAAGATTAATTGCATTATGTAAAAATATGTTTTTTTGACATGAGTTTATACTCTTCGTATTACTTAAATCAAGAATTATAATTATGCATTACTGTAAGTTCAAATGAATTGAATTTTCGGTCATAGCAGGGTTTAATTTCAAGCAAGGTCAAATAAATTCGGAATTTCTAACAACTTCTGAAAAGTTCACCATGTTTAGACATAACTAAATAGTCATATTTGTATGTACAAAAATTAAAAACAATATTATGTCGAAAAATAATTTACAGGGCAAAGTTGTATTAATTGCCGGAGGAGGCAAAAACCTGGGAGGATTACTAAGCAAAGATTTTGCAGCTAAAGGAGCAAAACTTGCCATACATTACAACAGCGAAAGCTCTAGAGCAGAAAGTGAAAAAACTTTATCTGAAGCTCAGGCTTTAGGAGCAGAAGCATTTTTATTTCAGGGTGATCTCACCAAAGTGGAAAACGTTACTAAATTCTTTGATGAAGCTATTGCTAAATTCGGAGGTATTGATATTGCTATCAATACAGTGGGTATGGTATTGAAAAAACCGTTTACAGAAACTACTGAAGAAGAATATGATAAAATGTTCGGAATCAACTCCAAATCAGCCTATTTCTTTTTACAGGAAGCCGGTAAAAAGCTAAATGATAATGGTAAAATCTGTACTATTGTAACTTCATTACTGGCTGCTTATACAGGTTTATATTCCACTTATGCAGGCGCCAAGGCTCCGGTAGAACATTTTACAAGAGCAGCTTCTAAAGAATTCGGAGCCAGAGGAATTTCTGTAACAGCTGTTGCTCCAGGTCCAATGGATACGCCTTTCTTCTACGGACAGGAAAGTGAAGATGCAGTAGCTTATCACAAATCGGCATCAGCATTAGGTGGATTGACGAATATTAATGACATCGCTCCGCTGGTAGAATTTTTAGTGACTGACGGTTGGTGGATTACAGGCCAGACTATTTTTGCAAACGGCGGCTATACAACAAGATAAGCCGGATTAGCTTTTATGGATCAGATAATGGGTAATTAGGATTACAAAGTCTAATTATCCATTTTTCTAAGCATTTTTATTTATTGAAATATTTATTTTTTAACAGCTATACATTCAATTTCAATACTTGCATTTCGAGGCAAAGACACTACTTCAATAGTACTCCTTGCGGGGAAATGATTATGAAAATACTTGCTATATATTGTATTGACTATTTCAAAATGGTTCATATTGGTCATAAAAATGGTTGTCTTTGTGATATGTTCAAAATCGGAATGATTGTCCTCGAGAATAATCTTTAAGTTCTCAAAAATCTGAACTGTCTGCTCTTCAATTCCTGCTTTTAAACTGTTTGTTTTCTGATCCAATCCGATCTGGCCTGAAATAAATATCAGATTCTCATAATGGGTTGAATGGCTATAAGGGCCTATGGGGTTTGGTAAATCAGTATGTTTTACCGCCATAACTTCTTTTTTTATACTGCATGACACCAATGTCAGCGAAAACAGTAAAAATATAAATTTGCTCATGTTAATTGATTTTATGAGATAAAAAAGAAGTTAGCTTGTAGAAAACTAACCTCTTTTGTTTTTCACTTACTTTTTGATGAAGTTGAATAATTCGTTATTAAATTTTTCCAGTTCCTCGATGAAAAGGGCATGACCGCTTTTTTCGAAAGGCACCAAAGTGGCATTTTTAAGTAAGGCTTTCATTTGTTCAGCAAGATCATAGGAACAGATTTTATCCAACTTACCGTGTAAAATCAGTGTTGGAATTGTTATTTTTTTCAGGTCATTACGCAAGTCACTGTCTCTTAAGGTTTTTAGCCCTTCTATCATTGCGTAAGGTGATGCCTGAGCCTGAATATTTCCTAACCAGGCTCCATGCCCTTGAGACACACTGGTGTCATTTGCAGGAAAGATTTTACCGAATGTGGAGAATAGCTCTGGACGGTTTGTATTGTTGAGATTAATCAATCCATTAACATCCTCTTTGGTCCATAAACCATAATTAAAATCCGCACGTTTTGTCCATATAGGTGCCGCTGCTCCAAACAATGCCATTTTGGAAACATGGGCCGCATTATATTTGGCTACATAATGAATGACCGTTGCACCTCCCATCGAAAATCCACCGATTGTTGCATTTTTAATGTCCAGTTTATCTAAAACGACCTTAATATCATCCGCAAAAACATCATAGTTATACTTTCCTCCGGGTTTATCGGATAATCCGAATCCTCTTAATGTAATTCCTATCACCCGGTAACCCTTTTGAATAAAATCGGCATATTGATATTCATACATAGCATCGCTCAATGGCCATCCGTGAATTAAAACAATAGGCTCCCCCTCACCAAGGTCGGTTACATGAAGCCGCACATTCTTTTCTACTTCAATATATTCTTCCCTTCCAAAGGAGGCGGGGGTTCTTTTAGTTTGTGAAAATACTAGGCTTGAAATTAATGTTGTAAATAATACGATTGCTAAAATTAAATTTTTCATGATTTTTAAATATTTAGTTGTTGTTATAATTGTTATTTTTTGATAGTACAAAGTTGGGGGAATTGTAAGGTCATATCAATGGATGGTTTTCGCTTTGAATTGCACTTTTTGCCTAACCGGGTTTAGGGGTACATATGAAAAAAGCACAATCTGACGGATCGTGCTTCATTGGGATGGTATATAAAAGATGGTTCTTTAAAACTGTTTTCTGAAACTGGTTGGTGATATTCCAACATGTTTTGTGAAAAAGCGGACAAAGTAAGCATCGTCTTCATAATTCAGACTATAGGCAATTTCTTTCACGTTCATTGCTGTATGTGCTAAAAGCCGTTTGCTTTCAAGAATAATGCGGTTTTTTATAATTTCATTGGGAGTGTCTTTGCTCACTAATCCTATTTTTTTGCTCAGATTTTTTGGGGTAACGCACAGCAAATCTGCATAATCCGCAACAGTATGAAGCGTTTTATAATGTTGCTCGACCAATTTGCTGAATTTTCTTAAAAACTGCACATCAGCCTGCTGCTCTTTGTCAGATAATTGATGCTGCTGTTTCCAGATTCTAGTAGATTTCAGAATAATTAATTTTAAAAGGGTCCTTAACATCTCTTCTGTACCGGAATCTTCATTTCTTAGCTCAGACTGAATATCTCTGATGATCTTTTGAATCTCGGTAGACTGTTCTTCGTTTAAATTTATAAAAGGGATTTCAAACACATTATTGTACAAAATACCATCGCATGCCACTTCCTGATCATGAATTTCTACACAATAAAAATCTCTGTTAAAATGCATTAGCTGACCTCCGATGGTTTCACAGGGCTTCAAAATGACGTGGGGATTAATGAACAACAAGGTGTCGGTTTTCATTTCTATTTCCTGAAAATCCACTTGAATAATAGCGTTTTGAGGAATAAACAGGACTTTGATATGTTCATTTATTGTTGTGAGAGCATCATTTTGAATTGAGTTTTTGCTGAATTCCAGGTTGCCAAATTTTTTGTATGAAAATTCCTTTATCATTGTAGGGTTTGAAAAGATTGTTGTTAATTTATTCGCGTTAACATCTTCTTGTAAAATTAATAAATTATAAAATACGGGCTTTCTTCAAATGGAATTAAAGTTCCGAACCCCAATATAGAAAATATAAAGCAGCTACCTTAGCCGATGAAACAGGGTTTTCTTCACCCAATAAATTTACGACGGTATTTAAAAAAGTAACCTCTTTGTCTCCATACTTGTTTATAAGCTATTTAAAGAAAGAATCTGAAACAGAATTTGATAAAATAAATAATTGATTCATTTCACGATAAAATTGCCTTCAAATCAGATTGTTAAGCTTATTTAAAATTTTGTATCGCATATTAAAGCATTAAAAATCACTATAAATTCTGATAAATAAATGAGAAAAAATTTGGAAATATCGTTTAAATACTTACTTTTGTACCGCTTTAAGGAAAAGGGGAATTAGCTCATCTGGCTAGAGCGTTAGACTGGCAGTCTAAAGGTGACGGGTTCGATCCCCGTATTCTCCACAAGAAAGCGTAGACTTAAACTTATCACAAACGCTTAAAAGCTTTGAAACCTGTAATTAAAAACTACAGGTTTCATTTTTTTCAATCATTCCATTTCTTTCTTCATCTGCATGGCACGCTGGTAAAAAGACTGCATAGCAATTTTTTCTTCCGCCTCATTAATAGCTGACAAAAGATGATTTTCATTATCTGCAATTTCTCCCAATACTTTTGACACCAACTCCCAAACCGGTTTCATTTTTTCGATGAGTTCAAGACCTTTTGGAGACAGTACAATCAGTCTTTTTCGCTCATCCTGTTTATCTTTTTTCGATTGGATAAGCTTCTGCTTTTCCAGCTCTTTTAGTAAGCTTATGGTTGAAGGATGTGTGTATCCTATTTCGTTGGCAATCTCTACCACACTCAGCATTTTTTTGTGATGTAAGGTAAAGATTACAGGAAACCATTTGGGCTCAAAATCAATTCCGAATGACTTATAGATCAAAGCACCATCTTTTCTGAGCTGCTCACTGAGACGCTGCAATCTCGTTGATATGGCCAGGATTCCTGATTCATTTATTATATTCATACCGTGTGGTTTATATGTAAAGAATAAAAAACATTGTCTGCACTCATCAATGGAAAGCGGTTGGGTAAATTTTCCTTTTCAACCTGTAAAAAATGATTTCTTTCATAAAATCTCATGGCAGCCTTTAACACATTAACCGTTCCCAGGTATATGGCATCTATTCCGTTTTCACGACAGTAAGAAATCAAAACTTCCAAAAGCTCCTGGGCAATATTCAGCTCTTTTCCTCTGAATTCTTTTTTTACGAACATCTTCCTTACGGCTCCTTCCCTTTCATCATATTTAACCAATGCTATAGAACCTACCAGCTCGCCTTCTACAAAAGCTCCCCAGAAATTTCCTCCTGGTTCCATATAAAAACTTTCAATCTGCTTAAGATCTGGCTGATCTTCTATCGTAATAGGCACGTTAAATTCTTTTTGCTGGATCGTCAAAATGAGATCAATCAGCTGATCCGAATACGTATTATTCAGTTGTTGAATATGTACTTTCATATCATTGTTATTTTTAAAATATAAAACTACGTAGTCTACTACATATATACAAACAAATATTTCTTTTTTATAAAAATTTTAACAATATAAAAGTCTTACCAATAAAAAACGTATGCCATTTCGGACATACGTTTTTACTATTTTTAGCTGAAAATTATTATTTCCATCCACCACCAAGAGCCTGATAAAGCTCTACAGCGGCTTTCATTTTGCTGTATTCTGCGTTGGAAATATTCAGTTCTGCATTTAATGAGTTAACACTTGCATTGAGCACTTCAAGATAGTTTGCCATACCGTAGTTGACAAGTTCCTGAGAGTATTCAACAGAATTTTTGTAAGCATTCAGCTCTTTCTGTTTTAAGTCTATAAAAGAATCCTGAACAGAAAATACACGGATGGCATCTGAAACTTCTTTTCCCGCTGTAAGAACTGTTTTTCTAAAGTTCAGATATGCCGTTTCCTGATTGGCCAGACTTACTTCGTAATTGGTTTTGATGGCTCTTCGGTTAAGGATCGGCTGAGCCAGACCTCCTACCACACTTGCAAACAGTGAATTGACACTGAACAAATGATCAATATCAAGAGACTGGATTCCTCCGCTTCCTGTAATTTTTAAAGTAGGATAAAACTGAGCTTTTGCAGAATTGGTCAGTTCAAAAGCATTCATTAAATTGTATTCCGCTCTCATTACATCAGGGCGGTTGGCCAATAGCTGGGCAGGATATCCCAGTCTTAAATCAATGGGAACTTTCTGACTTTCCAATGTTGATCTTTCAATGGTATGAGACGGCTCTCCCATCAGCAAACTCATTGTGTTTTCCAACAGCTGAATTTGCGTATCCATATCAATTAATAACGATTTTGCATTGAAAACCAACGCCTCACTTTGCTGAACGGCAACCTCTGTTACTGTTCCTGCAATTTTTAAAGCCTTAGTAGTCTCTAGATTTTTCTCACGAACTTTAATGGTCTCCGTAATGATTCTTTTTTGATCATCAAAAGTCAGTAATTGATAATAAGCGGAAGCAATAGATGCCACCAAATCACTTTTTACGGCCTTATGAGCCGCAACAGTTCCCAAATAAGTAGCCAATTGAGCTTTTTCCTGAGCTTTCATTTTGCCCCAGATATCCGCTTCCCAGCCTAAACTTGCTGTAATATCAAGCTGATTGATATAACGTCGTTGCCCAAACAACTGTCCGGTTTGTGTATTTAGAGACTGAGTCTGAAATGCATAACCGGGGCCTACTGTTAAAGTAGGCTCATAGGCTGCTTTACTTTGCTTTAAATAAGCTTCTGCAGAATTGATACTTTGCAGGGCAATTCTAATATCCAGATTGTTATCTAAAGCCTTCGAAATATGCTTTTGAAGTATAGGATCGGTAAATATTTCTTTCCAGGAAATATTGGCAACTGTTGTACTGTCTGAAGGCAACATATCCGTACGGAAAAGCTTTTCGTCTACAACACTTTTCGGTCTCTCATACTCTTTTCTGGCCATGCACGATGTAATGGCGCCCAGTATGACAGCTGAAAAAGTTATTCCTTTTATGATGTTTAATAAACTCTTCATTATTTGAAATTAGAAGTTAGGTATTAGAGGTTTAGAAGCTAGATTTAGAGCTAATTTCTAATATCTAACCTCTAACTTCTCTAATTAATTTTATTCTGCTAAATTGATTTCTTCTTTTTTAATCGGCTTCACTCTTTCTTGTAAAGTTTGGAAAATCACATACAAAACCGGAATTACAAATAGCCCTAAAATTGTACCTATTAATAATCCAATTGCTGCACCCGTTGCAATAGATCTGTTACCTACCGCACCAATTCCACTCGCCAGAACCAATGGTAATAAACCGAAAATAAAAGCAAATGAAGTCATCAAAATTGGTCTCACCCTGGCTTTAGCTGCATTAATGGCAGACATAACAATGGTTTCGCCATGATGCCTTCTCTGGACAGCAAATTCAACGATAAGGATTGCGTTTTTCGCTAATAATCCCACGAGCATGATCAGGGCGATCTGGAAGTAAATATTGTTTTCCAAGCCCATAATCTTCTGCCCGAAATAAGCTCCCATTACCCCAAGAGGAAGAGAAATTACAACGATTAGCGGAAGGATATAACTTTCATACTGAGCAGAAAGAATAAAGTAAACAAAGACTAAGCTTAATCCGAAAATCAGAAGGGTCTGCGAACCGGAATTTAATTCTTCTCTGGTCAATCCGGTAAATTCTACCGCATAATTCTGGTTCAGCGTTTCACTGGCCACCTGCTGTACAGCGGTAATGGCATCTCCGGAACTGTATCCTGCAGAGTTAGCTCCCGTTACCTTTACTGAAGTAAACAGGTTATAACGGCTTACAGACTGTGGTCCGTATGCTTTTTTCAGAGTAACGAACTGTGAAATAGGAGACATTACTCCTGATCCTGTTTTTACATAGAGCTCATTCAGGTTTTCAATATTTTTTCTGTTTTCAGGAAGTGCCTGAACCATTACTCTGAACTGTTTTCCATACTTTGTAAAGTCGGCAGTATAAATACCTCCGATATATCCCTGCATGGTAGCCAGGATATCACTTACGGAAATGCCAAGCTGTTTCGTCAGAGGAACATTGATTTCCATCTGATACTGAGGATATTTTGTATTGAATGAGGTTTGGGCAAATTCTATCTCAGGTCTTTCCATCAGCTTTCCGATGAACTCATTTGTTTTGTTATCCAGATCTGCATATTCTCCGCCTGATTTATCCAAAAGGACCATCTCAAAACCGGCGCTGTTACCAAAACCAGGTACACTTGGCGGCTGGAAGAATACAACTTTGGCATCAGGAACAGATCCTACTATTCCAAATAGTTTTTTAGTGATATCATCAGAGGTCTGACCATCTTTTTTCCTTTCATCAAATGGCTTTAATTTTACAAAGGCAAGGCCGTTGTTACTTCCGTTTCCGGATAAGAATCCTCTACCGGTGGAAATCGTGACATTCTGTACACCCGGAACTTTTAAAGCTTTGGCCTGAAGGGTCTTCAGAGCATTGTACGTTCTTTCCATAGAAGCTCCCGGAGGAAGCTGAACGTCTGTAAAGATAATTCCTCTGTCTTCTGTAGGGACAAAACCTTTTTTCATGGTGCTGCTCGCCCAGAATAAAATACCTCCGGTAACCGCGAAAATAATCAGCGTTACCCATTTATGTCTCAATAAAAATACAAATCCTCTTCCGTAACGTTCAGTGGTTGTCTTGAACGCAATATTGAATTTATAAAAGAATTTCTGAAGGAAATTAAGATTGCTGTATTCTTTATGATGTTCTGAGTGAGGCTTTAAAAACAATGAACATAAAACCGGGCTCAGGGTCAAAGCGTTGATTGCAGAAATAATGATCGCAATAATAAGAGTAATCCCAAACTGCTGGTAGAATACTCCTGTAGGACCTGTAATGAAAGTCACCGGAATAAATACCGCCGCCATTACCAGAGTAATAGAGATAATAGCCCCTGTGATCTCATCCATAGCTTCTACAGTTGCTTTCTTGGCATCTGCAATACCATGTTCCATCTTGGCATGAACGGCCTCGACGACGACAATGGCGTCATCCACCACAATACCAATCGCGAGTACCAATGCGAACAGGGTTAACAGGTTTAGTGAATATCCAAATAAATTCAGGAAGAAAAATGCTCCCACAATAGATACCGGAACCGCAATAGCCGGGATCAGGGTAGATCTGAAATCCTGAAGGAATATATATACAACGATAAATACAAGAATAAAGGCTTCGATCAGGGTATGTACTACTTTTTCAATAGAAGCTTCCAGGAATTCATTGGTATCAAAGTTATAGGTGTATTTAATTCCCTTCGGAAAGGTTCCTTCAACTGATTTCAGATAGGTTTTGATATTTTTAATGATCTCCTGGGCATTAGATCCAGGAGTCTGGAAAAGTCCCATACTGATGGAAGGATTGTTCCCATTTTCTCCGACACCGGAATAAGACTGGCCTGCCAGCTCTACTTTAGCCACATCTTTCAGCATTAGGTTCTGTCCGTTTCCAAGAGATTTAATAATGATATTATCATACTGCTCCTTATCATTGAACTTACCTACATATTTAATGATATATTCAAAAGAGCTTCCGCTGTTCTGTCCTATAGAACCCGCTGCTGCTTCTCTACTCTGCTCGTTGATGGCATTGGTAACATCTGTAGGCGTTACACTGTAAGCAGCCATTTTTGCAGGATCCAGCCAGATTCTCATGGAGTAGTTTTTACCGCCGAAAACGTTGGCATCCCCTACACCATTGATCCTTTTAAGATTAGGGATGATATTGATATTCAGGAAGTTTTGAAGGTAAACATCATCCAGATCCTTGTTTTCAGAATAGAAAGACATATACATCAGTGCACTGGTCTGCTGTTTCTGCGTTACGACCCCAGAACGTGTTACCTCGGAAGGTAAAAGTGGTGTAGCTCTTGCCACACGGTTCTGTACGTTTACGGCCGCAATATCCGGGTCTATTCCCTGTTTAAAGAAAACCTGAATCTGTGCAGAACCATCATTTCCGGCACTGGAAGTGATATAATCCATCCCTTCTACCCCGTTGATCTGTTCTTCCAGAGGTACTACAACACTTTTCATTACAGTTTCCGCATTAGCTCCTGTGTAGTTTGCTGAAACGCTTACTGTGGGAGGTGCAATGTCAGGATACTGTGTGACCGGCAGCGAGATAAGCCCTAACACCCCGAGTATAACAATAATAATTGATATAACGGTGGATAAAACCGGTCGGTTTATAAAATTTTTAATCATTTTAGAATTTCGGTTTTATTGATTGAACAAGGCTATCCATTTTCACTTTTTTAGGCTTAACGGCTGTTCCCGGTTTTAATCCTCCAATACCAGCTGCAACAATGATTTCTCCTTTGCTGACACCAGATTTTATAATAGCCAGATTATCTATCCTGTCAATCACATTGATTACTACATTTTTAGCCGTGTCTTTATCCACTTTGTAAACATAAACAATACCTTGCTGCTCGTAGGTTGCACTTTCCGGCACCACCAATACATTATCATAATGTTGTGGGAACCTGATGGTTCCACTGTTACCGTTGCTTAATAATTTCTGGGCATTGGTAAAGGCTACTCTGAACTGGATGGTTCCGGTTGTAGGGTCTATCTGTCCGGTAATTGCTTCAATTCTTCCTTTTTCGGGATAAAGGCTTCCGTTTGCCAGCTGTAGTTCTACCATCGGAAGATTTTTAATCTTTTCGGGCATAGATGCACCCGGCGATTTTTCAAGGAAATCAAAATATTCTTTTTCATTCATTGAGAAATAGGCAAAAATCCCGGAAGTATCGGAGATCGTTGTCAATGCAGTCTGGTCAGTAGGTCCCACTAAACTTCCCACTTTCAGTGGAAGCCTTCCGATCACTCCGGAAATAGGGGCACGGATGATAGAATATTCAATATTGGCTTCTACTCCTTTATAATTGGCAACTGCCTGTCTTTTTGCAGCATTGGCCTGTTGCAGCTGGGCCTGAGCCTGGGCCAGATTTGCCTGAGCCGTCTGCAGCTGTACATTACTGATGATATTTTTCTGAACAAGAGGCTTCAGCTTATTGACTTCTACCTGTGCTGCATTTACAGAAGCCTGTGCTGCGGCAATTGTAGATTCTGCGGCACCGATGCCGGCTTTGGAAGCAGCGGCGTTTTCGGTCAGGATATTGGTTTCCAGACGGAATAACGGCTGTCCTTTTGTTACATACTGCCCTTCGTCTACCAGGACCTGCGTAATATATCCCTGTATTTTTGCACGGACATCATTGTTGACCCTTCCCTGTATGGTGGCCGGAAAGGTCTGATAGCCCACTATATTTTTTGACTCCACAGAAACTACAGGATAAGGTTTTGGGCCATCCTGTTTTGGAGCTTCTTTTTTGCAGGCCGTCAGTGAAAGCGCTGCAATAGAAAGTATAACTAGCTTATTATTCATTTTAAAGTTTATTAAGAGATTCCTGAATATTTTCTATGTTTTTGTATAAAAGTGCTTTGTAAGCTTCTACCCGTTCGTTGTATTCATTATCATGATTTTTTTTAAAGTTGTTTAAGTCATCCAGTAGTTTGAGTTCGTCCTCCATTTTTTGAACAATTTTTTCAAATCTGATTTTTTTATACTCATCATTGATGAAAAAATACCGTTTTCGCTCATCCATTTTGTTGTGGTCAATAATCAGCTGTGCATTCAACAGTAGTGATATACTGGTAGAAACAGAACTTTTACTCGCGGAGAGTACTTCCACAAATTCGTCAAAGGTAATTCCCACTTTCTCATAATCGAAAAGCAGGTAAGCATAAATCTTTGAAGCTAATGGCGGTAGGTTGAAAACGGTGCCGTAAAATTTTACAGCATCTTGAAAAATTTTTTCATCAATTTCTATACTTTGGTGCATAATATAAAAATTTTGACAAAAGTAGAAATTAGTTCAGAACTAAACGAACAAACATGATAGAGTTTATAAATGAAGATTCTTTTAAAAATTCAATGAAACATGATTTAACTTTTGGCTTAAATTATAATCTTTTCATAGGCTTTTCTCATTCCTCCGGCCAACAATACTTCACCACAATAGGAATAACCCTTACTTTCAAGGATCTTCAGCATGGCATTATTATCATAATTTGTATCTACTTTTATACTTTGAATTCCATGAGATCTTGTAAAATCTTCAATGTGATCAAATAATTTTTTCACCATACCCTGGCCGGCAAATTTTCCATCAACCGCCACTCTATGTACAACAACAAATTCTCCATCGCTTAGCCAGGCTCCTTCAATAGTACTGTAGGCAGGTTCGTCATTTAAAATCAATGCTACATAAACGGCAATTTCCCCATCAATGGTAAGGACATACCCAAAGCCTTTTGCAATATCACTTTCTACGGTTCCTAAATTAGGGTATCCATTCTGCCATTGGGTACTCCCGTCCTGTTTTCTTCTTTCAATGGATTGTTGGATAATTCCCCAAATTATATCCCTGTCATTAATTTCTGCTTTTCTAAGTTTGGTCTCTGAATTCATTGTTAGTTGTTTATTGAATTGAATGATTTAAGTATTTAAAAGATTTGGATATGTTTTTAAGTTTTGGCTAAAGCCAATTGTAATTTTTTAATTTTTAAGACGGGCTAAAGCCCGCCTCTATTGAATAATGTAGTCTAATTGAGTCATGATCCAATATTTCTAATCTCTACATCTCAAATTTTTAAATACTTAAATCTTTAATAATTAATATTATTTGAATCAAAAAACCGAAAACTAATTAAAATTAATTTTCGGTTCGAAGTAGTAAAATTTAAAATTATGAAATTGTTTTATTGATTTTCACTTTGTTGAAGATAAGCATCTATAACTTCAAATGCATTCTTCTCGTCTTCCAACTTTACCATAATTTTTAATGACGTTGCGGTAGGCGTTGTCGTAAATGTAAGATAATTGTTCTCGACGCTGTTTGTAATTTGTGCATCATCCAATTTAGACTTTATTAGCTGGATTTCTGAAGGCTTGTCACTTTCAAAAACCGATACTCTCGTACTTCTTTCCATATTCTATATCGTTTGAGTATCTAAATATACGATGTATTTTTTAAAATTACAAATCTTTGAATTTAAATTTTATTAATATTGTTCTCTATTTTATCAAGAGCCAATTGAATTTCTTGCTGAGTAACATTCAGATGCGGTCTGAAGCGAAGGGAGTGATCTCCACACTGAAGAATGATCAGTCCGTCTTTGAAAAGCTCGTTCATCAAACGGTTACGCTGTTCTGCAGAAGGAAGATCAATGGCACACATAAGACCTCTTCCTCTTGCATTTGATATTTTATCTGGGTATTTCTGAGCCAGCTCTTTTAATCTTTCCAACAGATAATCTCCAACTACTCTTGCATTTTCAACCAGGTTTTCCTTTTCGATAACTTCCATCACCAATTGGAAACGAAGCATGTCAATAAAGTTCCCTCCGAACGTAGAATTGATCCTTGAACTTTCTCTGAAAACGTTATTTGGAATCTCATCAAATTTTTCTTTATTAGCCAAAACACCACAAACCTGGGCTTTTTTCCCGAAAGAAATAATATCCGGTTTCGCTGTAAAATGCTGAAACGCCCACATTTTTCCTGTGATGGCAATACCTGTCTGAACTTCATCAAAGATCAGTAAGATTTCGTTCTGATCGCAAAGTTTTCTCAGCCCCATTAAGAACTCATCTCTGAAATGATTGTCACCACCTTCGGCCTGGATAGGCTCAATGATGATGCAAGCTACTTTATCAGGGTTCATAAGAATTGCTTCTTCGATCTGAAGAAGAGCCAGCCTTTCATTCTTGATGGTTTCCTCTAAATTTTCTTCTGTAATTGGAAAAGATAGCTTAGGGTTTAAGATTCTTGGCCAGTCAAACATTGGGAAATACTGATATTTTCTAGGATCGGAAGTATTGGTTAAGCTCAAAGTATAACCGCTTCTTCCGTGGAATGCCTGTCTGAAATGGATACAGATTCCAGCTTCTGTCTGAAGGCCTTTTTCAAAATTCTTACGGGTTTTCCAGTCGAAGCATGCTTTCATTGCATTTTCTACTCCTAATGTTCCTCCTTCGATAAAGAAAGCATACTGTAGTTCTTCAGGAATCACTACTCTTTCAAAAACTTCCAGAAAGTGGGCATATTCCTCTGAATACACGTCTGCCAAAGTAGGTTTGTTGACAGCCATTTTCCCCAGCCACTCTGATCTTTCTACCAGATAAGGATGGTTGTAGCCTATTGAAGCTGATGCAAACATAGAGAACATATCCAGGTATTCTTTGTCTGTAAGCTTGTCATACAGCCATGATCCGTGAGATTTTTCTATATCCATCACAAAATCAAAGCCGTCTGCCAAAACGTGTCTTCCTACGGTTTCCTTTACTTTATTTGCTTTTATATCAATTGTTTGTTCCATAATTAAAATAGTTGTGTGATTTAATAATTGAATGATTAAAAGTCTTAAACATTCAGGTTATTAATTTTTAGTTTTTTTGTTGAATTGATTTAAACCTAATTTTTACAAATCAAATTTAATTCCTTGTGCTAAAGGAAGTTGAGCTGTATAATTTATAGTATTGGTTTGTCTTCTCATATAGTATTTCCAAACGTCAGAACCGGACTCTCTTCCGCCTCCTGTTTCTTTTTCACCACCAAAAGCACCCCCAATTTCAGCACCTGAAGTTCCGATGTTTACATTGGCAATACCGCAGTCTGAACCTGCATGAGAAAGGAATAATTCTGCTTCTCTCAGGTTCTGAGTCATGATAGCAGATGATAATCCCTGGGGAACATCGTTCTGGATAGCAATAGCTTCCTCCAATGTTTTATATTTGATCAGATACAGGATCGGCGCGAAAGTTTCGTGCTGAACGATCTCGTAAGAGTTTTTCACTTCTGCGATGCATGGTTTCACATAGCATCCTGATTCGTATTCTTTTCCGCTTAAAACACCTCCTTCAACTACAAATTTTCCGCCCTCTTTCTTACATTTCTTGATAGCTTCTTCATACTGATTCACTGCATCTACATCAATAAGCGGCCCTACATGGTTATTTTCGTCTAATGGATTTCCGATTTTCAACTGTCCATAAGCTTTTACCAATCTGTTTTTTACTTCATTGTAAACACTTTCATGGATGATCAGTCTTCTTGTTGATGTGCATCTCTGTCCTGCCGTACCTACTGCTCCGAAAACAGCTCCGATGATTGACATGTCGATATCTGCATCTTTGGAAATAATGATCGCGTTGTTTCCTCCCAATTCAAGGATAGATTTCCCGAATCTTTCTGCCACTTTGGAAGAAACCATTCTTCCCACTCTTGTAGAACCTGTGAAGGAAACCAGGGAAACCCTTTTATCATCAACCAGCTTCTGCCCGATCTCATGATCAGCAACCAGTACACTTGAAATACCTTCGGCAAGATTGTTCTCCTTTAATACTTCAGACATAATGTTCTGACAAGCGATAGCACATAAAGGTGTTTTTTCAGACGGCTTCCAGATGGTAACATTTCCGCAGATCCAGGCTAGAGCTGTGTTCCAAGCCCAAACTGCAACCGGGAAATTAAAAGCAGTGATGATTCCCACAACGCCAAGCGGATGATATTGCTCATACATTCTGTGACCTGGTCTTTCTGAATGCATGGTATAGCCGTGAAGCTGTCTGGATACCCCTACTGCAAAATCACAGATGTCGATCATCTCCTGAACTTCCCCAAGACCTTCCTGAAGAGATTTACCCATTTCATAAGAAACAAGTTTTCCAAGGTCATCTTTATATGTTCTTAATTTCTGACCTAACTGTCTAACGATCTCCCCTCTTTTAGGAGCAGGGATGGATCTAAATTCCTGAAACGCCTTCTGAGCCGTCTCAATTACTTTGTCATAATCACTTTCTCCGGAAGTCTTAATTTTAGCGATTAGCCTGCCATCTACGGGAGAAAAACTTTCTATCGTTTTCCCCGAAGCAAAATATTTTCCGCCCACTGAAGTCCCCTTATTTTCTTCTTTAATACCAAGGTTTTTGAGTGTTTTTTCGATTCCGAAATCCTTTACTTTTTTAGACATAAAATGTTTACTTTTCGTTTCCTCTAAAGATAGAAATATTATGCGAACCTCAAAATTTTAATTTTTAACATGCTTTTTATTTGGACTAATTATAAACATGCTTATCTTTGTCATGTAATTTTTTGATATTCAGACATGGAAAATTCACAGGAAAATAATAATTCGAAGTTCAAGAAGTGGTTCAAACGTGTAGGCTGGGCAGGATTTGCTTTTTTCACGATCAAAGGCTTGATTTGGCTCGTTATATTCTACTTCGGAGCTGATACGCTTCAGAGTTGTATAAAATAAAAAGCAGAGAAATTTCTCTGCTTTCCTTTTTAGTAAGGTTAATTGGAGTGTTATTGTCCTTTTATTGGATTAATAATCTTCATCTTATTTTATCCTATCCTTCTTGGTCTTTCTTTTTCCTTCCTGAATTGACCAGGCTTTGATGCAGCAGATACTCGATCTGCCCGTTTACACTCCTGAATTCATCATTCGCCCACTTTTCCACCAGCTTATAGGTCGCTTCATCGATTCTTATGACGAATGACTTTTTGCCTTTAGCTTCAGAGGATTTTGAAGTTTTTTCCGATTTCATCCTTTTCTCTTTGCCTGTTTAGTAATACTTTTTTAATAACATAAAAGACGCAAAGATTTCGTTTAAATAAACTTTTCTATCTGTTCGCAAGGCGTTTTACCCGGCTAAGTTTTTTATGAAATCTAAGTATTTATTCTTCATTTTTCTCTCTTTATTTTACTAATAAAGAGTTCCTGCATTTAAGATGGGCTGGGCTGCTTTTTCACCACATAGCACCACCATTAAATTGCTGACCATGGCTGCTTTTCTTTCATCATCAAGCTCTACGATATTTTCTTCTGAAAGCTTTTTCAATGCCAAATCCACCATTCCTACAGCACCTTCCACAATCTTGGTTCTTGCTGCAACAATTGCTGTTGCCTGTTGTCTCTGAAGCATTGCTCCTGCAATTTCCGAAGCATAAGCAAGGTGAGAAATTCTCGCTTCCTGAATCACAATTCCCGCTTTTGAAAGACGATCCGTAAGCTCCTGCTCCAAAATAGAATTGATCTTATCACCTCCTTCTCTCAAAGTAATCGGCGCATGGTCATCTTCTAAATTGTCGTACGGAAAACTCATCGCCAAATGACGTACCGCAGCTTCACTCTGCATTCTTACAAAGTCTGAATAACGCTCAACGTCAAAAGCTGCTTTGTAGGTATCTCCTACTTTCCAGACCATTACCACTGCGATTTCAATAGGGTTACCCATTTTATCGTTTACTTTCAGAGTTTGCCCTTGTAAGTTTTCTGAACGCAATGACATTTTCTGTGAAGAATACAGAGGGTTGATAAAAAACAGTCCGTTGTCTTTCACTGTTCCCACATACTTTCCAAAGAAATTCAACACTCTTGAATGGTTCGGCTGAATGATCATCAGTCCCTTCAGAAAAAAACAGAACAGCAGAAAGCACAGCATTGCAATGATCACGAATGTAATACTCTGTTCAACTCCGGAAATAAAAAAATAAACTGCTCCGGCAAATAAAACCAGACAGAATACTAACGCCAGATAGCCTGACATAGGCTTTAATACTTTTTCCATGATTGTAATTTAATTTGATATTGTTTTGATATCATAAAGATATAAATAAACTTTAAGATTTTGAGCTATAATCTAATTTTTTTTAGTGCGGATTTCTGGATGTGAGTTTGAATATTATGAGGTCATTAGTTTCAGGTTATTTAGATCCTAAAACGTGAAAAAAAAATCCCGGAAAATGAATTCCAGGATTTTGATTTTATATTGAAAGAAATCTATTTCTTCGTTAAAACTTTAAACTTGAAATAAGAAGCAGCTGATAAAGCCAGCATAGTTCCCAATCCAATGTATACCCATGCCGGAACCGGAACCGGATCTCCTGCTGCATATGAGTGAAGTCCGCTCAGGTAATAATTAACTCCGAAGTAGGTCATTACCATAGAACAGAAAGCAAACATTGTGGCTACATGGAATGCCCATCTGCTTCTCAGTCCGGGAACCAATCTCATGTGCAGGACAAAAGCATACACCATAATGGAGATGAAAGCCCATGTTTCTTTCGGGTCCCAGCTCCAGTATCTTCCCCAAGATTCATTGGCCCAGATACCTCCTAAGAAGTTTCCAACAGTCAAAGCAAAAAGACCGATCGTCAGCGACATTTCAGAAACGATTACCAGTTCTTTCAATGTGGTGTCGTGGTGAAGCTTATATGTTTCTTTATTTGAAATAATATAAAATACTAAAGAGATTACAGCAATAATCATTGACAGGGCAAAGAAGCCGTAACTTGAGGTAATAATCGCTACGTGAACAATCAGCCAGTAAGATTTCAATACCGGAACAAGTGGCGTAATCTGAGGGTCAAGTGCTGAACCTCCGTGTGCAAATCCCATCATGATAACTGCTACCATAAATCCGGCTGCAGGAATAAGAGCGTTCGCGTTTCTGTAAAGGATCAACCCGGCTGTAATACCTACCCAAGAGATAAAGATGATTGCCTCGTATCCGTTACTCCAAGGTGCGTGTCCTGAAATATACCATCTTGCTACAAGGCCTAAGAAATGGCATAAATACCCTACTATGCCTATAGCAATAATTACTTTGATTACTTTATTTAAAATCTTATTGGATTTGAACAATTCTACAAATCCTAAGATCAGAAGAAGTCCTCCGATTATAGTATAGAAGATCAATAATTTGAAGTTGATGTTCACTTTATTCATGAAAACCTCAAGATCCACTTTAGATTTTGCAGGAACTACTGCTTTACCCCACTTCTGCTGGTAGTCTGAAAGTTTTGCAAGCTCAGCATCGGCTTTACTCCAGTCTCCTGTTTTTTGCGCGGTAAGAGCTTCTGCAAAATAAGGACCCATCACTTGTTGAGATTCCATATCCGGCTCAAATTTCTGATCCAGCCATGAATGCCATGTATGGTTGGCATCGTTCTTCACAGGAACGATTCTCATAAACTGGCCGCTGAAAAACTCGTTGAAGATCTGTACTCTTTCGTTTACAGAAATCACTTCTTTATCATAATTGGTCTGCTCAGAAGGTTTCTTACGGAATGCCGTGTTGTAATCGTGTTCCAGGATATAGGTAAGATTACCGTTAGCATCTGCCGGAAAAAGGTTCATCAGTGAAGTATATCCTTCATCATCAGCCTTCGTTTTATTTTTTAATTCGTCACCTCCTTTTGTTCCTACTTTAATCATAGGAACCATAGTCCAGCTTGGCGTATCTGTATTGATCGACAGGAACCATTGGTTAGCCGTAAGAGACTTTCCATCTGTTCCCTTGAACTCGTCTTTCTTATATAATTTTCTTAAAATATCCAGTGCTTCCGTGTTGATAGGAACAATTCTTCCTTCAAAATTCTGAACCAGAAGATATCCGAATTTATCTGCATGTTCTTTGCTGATTTTGTTTCTGGCAATAATCTCGTCCGGAGAAATAGATCTCATTTTGCCCATTGGTGTTGCCAGAGAGTTCTGCTTTGGAGCAGTTCCATCAAGCGGCTGGGCAGACGGAGCCGGAGCGTGAGAATGATTGTCTCCTTCCACATGAATATGTTCTCTGCTCCCGTCTGTTGTGCCATGGGTTTCAATTTTCTGTGCATTTAATCCTAAACTTAATAGCACTAAAAGCACTGCTGCCGTCTTCTTTTTATTAACATCAGTCAGCATTTTATTCAGTTTCCAGAAGTGAGTTCCTTTCCAGAAGAAGATCACAAACATTCCTAAGAACAGAAGTCCGTATCCGATGTAAGAAATAATGGTTCCCCAGAAATCGTGGTTTACAGAAAGTACGGTTCCCATTCTGTCCGGATCAAAACTTGACTGGAAGAAACGGTAACCTTTATGGTTAAGAACGTGGTTCATGTAAATTTTATAAGGGGTTTCTTTTCCTTCATCAATGATCTTTACGTGGCTTTCATAAGCACTTGGAGATGTACTTCCCGGATAGGTTTCCATCACAAAATCATCCAATTTCAATGCAAAAGGTGTAGTATATACTTTAGGTCCGAAACCTACCATAATATTCAGGCCATCCATTGTTACCTGTTTGTATGCATTCGGGTTTCCTTTTTCTACAGAAAGATCTACCATTTGTCTTGTTTTTGGCCCTTGAAGTTCTATTCTCATTACATCCGGTACCATAGCATCTTTCTTTTTATCGCCTTCAAAAGCCATAAGCCTCCCTTTTTTAAGACCTTCAGGAACAACCAGTTTCAATTCGTTGATCGTATATAAACTTCTCAATACCAAAGGCTGGAATTCATCTTTCTTGGTACTTCCGGTAGCCTGCGTTGCCATAGTCATAAAGGCTGCATCAACAGGCGTTTTAATGAACAGTTTTCCGTCCTCTTTTTTAAATTCTACCGCACCGTCTATCGCTCTGTTGAACGTTACTAAAGTTCCGTTGATAGATTTTGTTTCTCCCGGTTTGATGTAAATATTCTGTCTTCCGGTAGTTCCTGTAGACACTAGGTGAAGATATTCTGCGCCGTTGGGCTCAGCAATTAAGCTGTCTTTTTTTCTCTGGATATAGTCTTTTGTAAACACCTTTATTTCCTTTCCGTGGAAATCATAGGTTGCCTTAAAGTCTTTATGCAAAGGAGACATCAGATAAGGAACATCCTGATAGTTAAGAACATCCCCTTTCTCTTCAATCTGGATTTTAAAGAAATTTTTGTCAGTTACAATCTCATTGGAAGTTTCACCTTCTCTGATATGCATTGTCCCTTCAAAACTGATGTATCTTGTAATAGCACCTCCTATAAATATAAGGATAAAGGCAAGGTGAAATACCAGAACCGGCCATTTTTCTCTTCTCCACAGTCTGTATCTTGCGATATTTCCTATAAAGTTGAGAATGAGCAGAAACATGATTAATTCAAACCATTTTGCTTCATAAATTAGCGCTTTAGCTGTAGGAGTTCCGTAGTCGTTTTCTAAGAACGTTGCATACGCCATTGCAAATGCATACACCAGTAACAGCACAGCCATTGTTCTGGTTGAGATAAGAATATCTTGGAGCTTCTTCATGATTTATTTTACTTGACATGCAAAAATAAGGATGATAAACAACAAAGAGGCTAAAAAAAGCTGTTTTTTGTCATTTAAAGGCCTATTTTGGTTATTTTGAATCATTCTTAATAATATATAATTCATTAAGGAAAATTCGATTTTAAGATCATGAAATTCCGGATCTAACTTACTTATCTGTGGTCAGTTCTGATTACTACAGGCAAATAATCATTTTATTACGTCAATAATTATAAGACTGTGTCCTTCATCTTCTTTATTATTTTGTGTTGATTGGTGATAACGAAATTAAGGCCAGGCAAAAATGCCGGGATGTTTTTTGACCATATTTTTTGATTTTTTTTTCACTTTTACACTTTATGGAACAAAATTAGCGGAGCAATAGCTGGTGCATTTTGAAGGAGTTTAAAAGTACCTGCTGCAGTACATTTCAGGAAAAAAAATATCTTAAAACTGATGTTTAATTTTAAAAAATAACCCTAAATTACGCTATCTTTTTTGCAGAAAAAAAGATTCTATTAATGTTGAAAAAACATTAAATTTGCCACATTGATATTATGGATAAAAAGACACAGACAAAACAGACTGAATCGCCTGATAAAGGCAGAATACTATCTAAGCCACGTATATTTTTCGGGCTTACCTTTATACTTTTCTCTGTCGTTCTGGCATTTTCGTTCATCTCCTATTTGATGAACTGGAAAGCAGACCAGAGTCAGGCAGGAACTATGACCGACAAAACGATAAAATCTTCAAATATCTTTGGGAAGGTAGGCGACTGGCTGGGAAATATTTTTATATTCGAAAGCATCGGGATCGCATCCTTCATTATTGCCTTCTTATTTTTGGTTGTGGGAACGCTTATCCTTAAAAAAAGAACCTTCAAACCATGGAAAACCATCGGACACTCTTTGTTTTTTATCTGCTGGCTTCCTATTTTTATGGGAGCTGTAACTAAAGGCCAGGGTGTTTTAGGAGGCGTTTACGGTTACCAGATCATGGATTATCTGAATGCCATCATCGGACCTGTAGGACTTTGGGTAGTACTTGTTTCAAGCATTCTTTTATATTTTATTTTAGAATTCAATCTTCGCCCAAGCTCTATTAAAGCCAAACTGGACAAGATCAATGACAGTACGATCGGCAAAGTTAAATCCATGATGCCAAGCTCAGAGGAAAACTTTGAAGCAGATGCCGAACTTGAAGAGGAAGCTGCAGAAGCCGGCCAGAATGTTACCGTTACAGACGTTTCGAATAAGGCAAAAACTAAAGAGCAGGAACCGGTAAACGTTCCTAAAGGATTTCCGGAAGTTCAGCCTGTAACAGATTTAGAACCTATTGTAACGCCTAACCAGACTTCTTTTGAAGAGGAAGAGAAACCTGTCAGCTTAAATCTGAATGCCAAACCTTCTGTTCCTACTTCAACTCCGGAACAGGCATTTGATATGACACCGGTAAGTCCGGCGATTAGTCCGGTTCCTCCAGTTTCTACTCCTGCTCAGGACAATATTAAATTTAATGTAGAGATCGCTCCGGTAGTAGATGTATTGGATGATTCTGACAGGAAATCACAGGAACTTGTAGAAAAACACGGACTGTATGATCATAAACTCGATCTGGCAGGTTTCCAAATGCCTACAGTGGAATTGCTGAAAGATTACGGAAGCGAAGAAATTTCAATCAATCAAGAAGAATTAGAAGAAAATAAAAATAAGATTGTAGGACTTTTAAAGAACTTCAATGTCGGCATCTCTGAGATCAAGGCAACGATAGGTCCAACAGTTACTTTATATGAAATTGTTCCGGAAGCCGGAATCAGAGTGTCAGCTATTAAAAAACTTCAGGATGATATTGCCCTGAACCTTTCCGCCTTAGGAATCAGGATCATTGCCCCAATGCCTGGAAAAGGAACAATCGGAATCGAGGTGCCGAGAAAAAATCCTACGATGGTTTCCATGCGTTCGGTTATTGCTTCCCACAAATTCCAGAATACCGATATGGATCTTCCTGTGGTTTTCGGAAAGACGATTTCTAATGAGGTATTCATGGCCGATCTTTCAAAAATGCCTCACTTACTGATGGCAGGTGCTACAGGTCAGGGTAAGTCTGTAGGGATTAATGCCATTCTTACTTCTCTCCTCTATAAAAAACATCCAAGCGAATTGAAATTCGTTATGGTGGATCCTAAGAAGGTTGAACTTTCATTATATTCAAAAATTGAAAGACATTATCTGGCTAAGCTTCCGGATGCTGAGGAAGCGATCATCACAGACACGAATAAAGTGATCAATACCCTGAATTCTCTTTGTATAGAGATGGATACAAGATATGACCTTCTTAAAAATGCATTCTGTAAAAACTTAAAAGAATACAATAAGAAATTTACGGAAAGAAAATTAAATCCAGAGAATGGACATCGTTATTTACCATACATCGTTTTGGTAGTGGACGAGTTTGCCGACCTTATCATGACAGCAGGTAAAGAAGTTGAGCTTCCGATCGCCAGACTCGCGCAGCTTGCAAGAGCAGTAGGAATTCACCTGATTGTTGCCACGCAGAGACCTTCTGTCAATGTAATTACGGGTATGATTAAGGCCAACTTCCCGGCAAGGGCTGCCTTCAGAGTAATTTCCAGTGTGGATTCAAGGACTATTCTGGATTCTCCGGGTGCAGACCAGCTGATTGGTAAAGGTGATATGCTTTATTTCAACGGAAATGAGATCTTAAGACTTCAGTGCGCATTCGTAGATACACCGGAAGTGGAAAGACTTGCAGAATATATCGGCGAGCAGAAAGGCTATTCATCTGCATTCCTGCTTCCTGAATTTGTTTCTGAAGATTCTACCAGTACGGTAGGCGCTTTTGATCCGAATGAGAAGGATGCTTTATTTGAAGAAGCGGCAAGAATCATTGTTTCTACACAGCAAGGATCTACTTCCATGTTGCAGAGACAGCTGAAACTGGGGTATAACAGAGCAGGAAGAATTATGGACCAGCTTGAGGCTACCGGTATTGTAGGAGGATTTAACGGAGCAAAAGCAAGAGAGGTGATTATCAGCGACCTTCATTCTTTGGAACAGTTTTTGGAAGATTTGCGTAGTTAAAGGAAAGATGCTTTATAAATTAAACCTTGAAGCATTAGAATGTTTAAAGTTTATTAAATAAAAAAATGAAAAATATTATTTCAAAAGTTATAGTCGGAAGTTTTGTAATAGGTGCTGTAGGATTTGCCGATGCACAGAAAATTGATGCGAAAGCTAAAAAAATTCTTGACGATATCACAGCCAACTACAAGTCTAAAAAGAACTCTTACTTCAAATTTTCTTTCGGAACTGGTGTGAACGGACAGGTAACCAAAACAGAACCGGGAATTTACTATTCTGCAGGAGATAAATATAAGCTGAAGATCATGGATACGGAACAGATCTTCGATGGAAGCAAAATCTACAACATCAATGCAGACGATATGGAGGTAACCATTGCAAAACCTAACGGAAGCAGCAGCATGTTCTCCCCTATCAATTATCTTTCAACCTACAGAAATGATTATAACGTAACCTATAATGGGAAAAAGAATGTAAACGGAGTGAATGCAGATTTCATTAAGTTGACCCCTGTAAAATCCAACGGAATCCAACATGTCTATCTTTTTGTAGATTCTGCTAAAAAGCAAATGGTAAAACTGGAGCAGCATGGCAACAATAAAGATGTAGCTGTAATTGCCATCAAAGAATATAAAGAAAACCAGACACTGGATCCTAATATGTTTGTTTTTGACAAAAACAAGTTCAAAAACTACATCATTACAGAGCTTTAAAAAGACAAAAATGGGACAAGAGCAATTACCTCTTTACCTGTTAATATAAAAAGTAATAAAAATTATAAGAGCCACAAGTAAACTTTGTGGCTTTTTGATTAATTTTGACACATGCTAAAAATACTAGACCGATATATCATAAAAACCTTCTTTGGTCCTTTTTTCTTTATATTCAGTGTTTTGTTTTTCATTTTTATTGTAAACATTATCTGGGTTCAGCTGGGGCAGTTTATGGGAAAAGGATTAAGCTACTGGCAGATCCTCAAACTTCTTTTTTATCTTGGGGTAAGTGTTATCAGTCTGGTACTTCCGCTTACTATCCTTTTGGCAAGCATTATGTCCTTCGGGGAATTTGGAGAACGGTATGAACTTGCTGCGATGAAGGCTGCAGGAATTTCCCTGACACGGGTAATGGCACCCCTTATGGGAGTGGCAACGGTATTGGCAGTCATGCTTTTCTTTTTCTCCAATAATATCATTCCGGACTTCCAGAAGAAGGCAAAGAATATGCTTTTCAATATTGCACAAACCAAACCTGCTTTAAACTTTACACCGGGACAATTCATTGACCAGCTTCCGGGATATATGGTGAAATTTGATAAGATCTATGGGGAAAACGGGGAAAATATTGAAGGGGTTTTTGTTCACAGAAAAGCCGGCACCTATGAAAACCAGCAGTCTATTGTCGCAGAAAAAGGGAAATTTGTCCCTGCAGCTAATAAAAACTTCCTGAAGCTGGAGCTTTATAACGGTTATATATTTGAAGATAATTTCGCAGGCAAAGGTGAAAATGTAAGGCTCAAACAACCGGATCAGGCTATTAAATTTGATACCTTAGTTTCACATTTTGATATCAGTGAAGTTATTAATAAAGCTATTGAAAAGGAGCAGATCACAGATGATTACCGTTTTCAGACGTATGGACAGCTTAATGAAACCGTTGCTAAAAACAAGAAAGAGAATGCTGAATTCTTTTCGAATATCGGTGCCGATGTTTTGAGCCAGACTAATTCGGTGATCAGCTATATGGATAAAACAAAATCCAAAGCGGTTGCCAAACAACAGATTAAGCTGGATACCGTAAAGGAACAAAAAAAGCTGGAGATTATTTCTAATGCCTATAACAGGCTGGATAATCTGAAATCTACATCCATGGGTAAAAAGAATGAATTCAGTTCAAATGTTAAATATTTCAGCAAGGTCGTTATTTACCAGCAGAGAATTGTTTCTTATTCTGTAACATGTATCATCTTTTTCCTGATTGGGGCCAGCTTAGGATCCATCATCAGAAAAGGAGGAATGGGGCTTCCGGTAATCATCGCAATCGTTATTTTTATCATTTTTTATGTAATGAATCTCGGTATTGAAAATATTGCATGGGGAGGAGGAATGAGCCCTTATCTGGCAGCGTGGCTTCCTAACCTTATCCTTCTTCCGTTCGGAGTATGGATGACGTATAAAGCCCTTACCGACTCACAGCTGTTTGATGCCGAAAAATATAAAGCGCTCTTCAAACCAATTACAAAGAGATTCTCAAAAAACAAAGAACATCAGAGATATCAGTAATTGTATTGAAAGATTAAAAATTAAATCATTTTAAAATATTCAGGCCCGGAATTTCCGGGTCTTTTTATTGGAAGTTGTGGTATTTATTTCAACTCGTCATAAGGTATAAAAAGCTATATTTACAAAAATTTGTTAAAAACGATAATTACATGAAGAAAACATTACTATTTAGCCTGTTTACATTGATGTCATTCAATGCCTATGCACAGGAAGACAACACAGATTATGAATTAAGAACCGATGAAAAATACGGTTATATCATTGATAAAGGTGGAAAGAAAATTGAAGGAATTGTAAGGCTGAACGGAGATGCCATGAGTCCGTGGAGCAATCAGAAAAAAGTAAAATTCGTGGCAGTGTCGGATATCGATAAGTCCAAGAAGAAACAAAAGTTCAAGACCCTCGATCCGGACGATATTAAAGAATATGTTGCTTTTGATGAGAATAACGATGAGAGGCATTTTGAAATGATCAAGTATACCAATACCAAAGAAGGCTTCAATACAGCCACCGGAGGTTTAAGCGGGAATATCAAAGCATTCAACAACCTTACAAAAAGTAATCAGTTTGCAGAAGTCGTGAAAGACGGTAAAATCAAAGTCTATAAATTATACGGCTACCCTACTACATTCTCTGCCGGCGGCCAGATCGCAGTAGCAGAAAAGGAAACAGAAAGAATGAGAAATTCCCCTTCTTACATTTATTCTAAGAAAGGAGGTAAGATCGAGGAACTGACTTTAGCCAAAGCCAAAATGATCATTGCAGACTGCAGCTATGCAAAAGGCAAGTTAACAAGCGGTTCTTATACTTCGCTTAAAAATGATGAAAAGAAACGATCCGGGTTAGGAAAACTGATCAAAAGCCAGATTGACGATGTGATGTCCAATGTCCCGCAAATTGTGGAAGAAGTGATCACGGATTACAACGAAAACTGTAAATAAAAACTAAGTACAGAGACTTTCCATTGAAAGTCTCTTTTTTGTTGCTGTAGATTTTTTGTAATTTTAGAAACCACCAAATAACTATCATATGAAAACAATGCTTATCGCAGCCATACTGTTGCTTGCTGTTTCGTGTAAAAATGACAAAGATAAGGCAGCTCATACGACATCTGTTTCCTCTGACAGCATGATTGTAAAAAAGGATTCACCCCAACAAAATACAGATAATCCTATAGCTGAAATCAAAAAGGAATATAGTATGCTTCTGGCACAACTGGAGACAAAAAAACTGAGGTCCAATGGTTTTACATACAATTGTAACGAAGAACCCTCAGGAAAGGTTACTTTCTTTTCCGACAAGGGTGAAATTAAGGTGATAGAGCATTTTTATACTGAGCACAGTCATTTTTCAGCATCTGAAAGATACTTTATTAAAAACGGAGAACCATTCTTCATATTCAGAGAAGAAACCGTGTGGAATTTTGATGGCGGAACTCCGGAAAAACCGATCACTAAAGATGATATTACAGAAACGCGTATTTATCTTCAGCATAATAAGCCGCTGAAATGCCTTGAAAAGAAATACAGCATAAGATCGGATAGCAAAGAAAAAAGTATTTCTGATCAGATATCCGGAAAAGAAATTCAGTGCAATACCGATGAACTGTTAAAAACCTATCAGTCCCTATTGAAACATAAAGATCAGAAAGGAGAAATAAAATGTCTGTAAACAAAAAGAGGCTTCACATAAGAAGCCTCTTTTTTATTTTAAATCTAAAATTACACTTTCATAATTTCAGCTTCCTTAGTCTTAAGATGCTCATCGCAAAGCTTCACATATTTGTCAGTAAAACCCTGGATTTCTTCCTCTACTCCTTTCACAACATCTTCAGAAACACCTTCAAGTTTTTTAAGTTCTTTCAACCCATCCTGTCTTGCATTTCTTACTGTTACTTTAGTACTTTCAGCTTCTACTTTAGCCTGCTTTGCAAGTTCTCTTCTTCTCTCCTCTGTTAAAGGCGGAACATTAAGAATAATATTTTCCCCGTTATTAGAAGGTGCAAAACCTAAGTTTGAATTGATGATCGCTTTCTCAATAGCACCAATAGCAGTTCTGTCCCAAGGCTGAATAGAAATCGTCATGGCATCCGGTACAGAAACATTCGCAACCTGGTTGATAGGAGTCGGAGCCCCATAATATTCTACCATTACATCCTGAACCATTGCCGTAGAAGCACGTCCTGCTCTAATTCTTTGAAATGCATGATCCAAGTGCTTTACAGCGGCGTCCATGTCGTGCTTTACAGATTCTAATATAAGATCTAATTCTTCCATTATATAGTTAAAATTTGATAAATTACACATTTTTATAAATGATGACTGATAAGTGATAATTGATCAGTAATGAGAAATTTTAAATTATTAAATCTTTTAATTTTTCAATTACTTTAATCTGCCACCTACAAATCAACTAAAGTTCCTACATTTTCTCCATCCACGATTTTCTCTAAATTCCCATCCTTATTCATATCAAATACGATAATCGGTAATTTATTTTCGTGACTTAAAGTGAAGGCAGTCATATCCATTACTTTAAGATTTTTAGCATATACCTCGTCGAAGGACAGTGAATTGTATTTTACAGCATCCGCATTCTTTTCAGGGTCCATATCATAGATTCCGTCTACTCTGGTTCCTTTTAAAATCACATCTGCCCCGATTTCGATAGCTCTCAAAGTCGCTGCCGTATCCGTTGTAAAATAAGGGTTTCCTGTTCCTGCCCCGAAGATCACTACTCTGCCCTTTTCAAGGTGTCTTACTGCTCTTCTTTTGATGAAAGGTTCAGCTACTTTATCCATTTCAATCGCAGACTGAAGTCTGGTTTTGATTCCTGCATCTTCCAGCGCTCCCTGAAGAGCCATCCCGTTGATCACCGTTGCCAGCATTCCCATATAATCTCCCTGTACCCTATCCATTCCTTTTGCAGCGCCTGCTACTCCTCGGAAAATGTTTCCTCCTCCAATAACGATCGCAACTTCGCAGCCTTTTTTCACTACTTTTTTGATCTCTGCTGCATATTCCTGCAGTCTTTCATTGTCTATACCATATTGTCTGTTCCCCATTAAGGCCTCACCACTCAATTTCAGAAGGATTCTTTTATATTTCATCTTTAATTTTTAATAAGCTTTACCGGAGTAATTTTCTCCGAAATTTAATTTTGCAAATATAATCATTAAAAATATTGAATAAAGAAAAATATTTACGCAGAAATAATGGCAGAAATATTTTGATAAGTACGAAAAAGGATTATTTTTGCATTAATTATAAATTGAATTGAAGAAAATTGTCATTTTTTCATTATTTCTGTCAGGAATTGTTTCTTATGCGCAAACAGGAACAAATGTTTATCCTTTCTTAAACATCCCTGTATCTGCCAGACAGGCTGCCTTAGGTGGCGATGCAATTTCCATCAGAGACTATGATGTTTCCTTTGCTATTGCAAATCCGGCCCTTTTAAATAAAGATTCAGACAAACAGCTTTCAGTGAATGCCGCAGCTTATCTTGCTGATTCAAAATATGGAACTGTTGCCTACGCCAGAGATTTTGATAATGGACATATGGCAACCATCAATGCCCGATACATGACCTACGGAAGCATTCCAAGAACCGATGAAAGCGGTGAACAAAACGGCGAGTTCAAAGCTTCAGACGTAGCAATAGGTGCAGGCTATGCTTATCAGTTCGAAGAAGACTGGACCATTGGCGGTGGCATTAATTTCATCACTTCAAAAATTGACAACTATACTTCTTCTGCGATCTCCGGAACCGCAGGAGTTACCTATCATAATAAAAAAAACAAAGAAGTTCTTTCCCTTGTGATGAGAAATTTTGGATTTCAGCTGAAATCCTTCAACGGAACCAGGGAAAACCTTCCGTTCAGGGTAGATCTCGGATATACCAGAATTCTTAAGGCTATTCCACTTGCCGTTACCATTACTGCACATGATCTTCAACAGTTTGATATTTCTTCGGAATATAACATGAACGGTCAGGAAGTAGGTTTCGGAAGAAAGCTGGCAGACCACTTTTCTATAGGAGCAGAACTTTTCCCAGAAAAAAGCTTCAATATAAGGCTTGGGTATAATGCGAAAAGAGGAAACGAACTTGCCGTGGCAGATCAGAGAAACTTTTCGGGGCTTTCGGGCGGATTTGGAATTAAATTACGAAGATTCCGCATAGATTATGCCCATATCCGTTATCATAACTCATCCAACGTGAACCAGATAGGCATCTCTATGGACCTTAGCAGCCACGCGGGAGAGTAATTTCAACACGAAAATTGACATAACAATGTAGATTTTTTTCTGTACAACCTTGATTTTTTAAAAAAATTCTTGAAATTTGCGGTATGAAAAAACCTGTAATAGCTATCGATGGGTACTCGTCTACCGGAAAAAGTTCAATCTCCAAAATCATTGCCGATAAACTGGATCTTATACATCTGGACACCGGTGCGCTTTACAGGGGGATTACATGGTTTGCCATACAGAACTGCATGAATGATGACGGCTCTATCGATCTTCAGAAATTATTCTCTTCCTTAGATCAGATCAAGCTTGAATTCAGAAACAGTGACAACGAACTGATTCTTTACCTGAATCATATTGATATTTCAAAACAGATCCGTACCACAGAAGTTTCCGATAATGTAAGTATTGTCGCAAAACAGAAAGAAATAAGAGACTTTCTTCTTCACTCACAGCGTTCATTGGCAGAAAAAGGAGGTATTATTATGGACGGACGTGACATAGGGACAGTAGTTCTGCCAAATGCGGACTATAAATTTTTTCTTACTGCCAGTATTGACGAAAGAACCAACAGGAGATATTTTGAGTTAGCAGGAATGGGAATACAGGCAGACAGAGAACAGGTAAAGCAAAACCTTACAGATCGTGACAAGATCGACAGCGAAAGGGAAATAGCGCCTTTAAGGCAAGCTGAAGATGCTATTGTTATTGACAATACGAAACTTACCAAAGAAGAAACAATAGATCTTATTCTCTCACATATCCATAAAATTTAACATTTTTTAATAATACAATGCCTCCTTTGGTATACAAATTGTACATTTTCACATAGAAAACTAATATTATTAACTATTAAAAAAGCTTAAAATGTCGAAAAACGGAAAAAATACAGCAGGTATATTGGCAGGACTTCTTGCAGGTGCTGCAGCAGGTGTAATCTTAGGAATGCTTTATGCGCCTGAAGAAGGTAAAGAAACAAGAAAAAAAATCAAAGATAAAGCAGGTGACCTAAAAGACCAGGCTAAAAACAAATATGGCGAAGTCTCTGAAAAAGTAAAAGATCAATACAGCAATATCTCTTCTACTTTCAAAGAAACAGCCAGCAGTGTAGCCCATACGGTAAAAGACGGATATGATAAATACAAAGATCAGATTGTTTCCAAAACTGCAGACGTAGTAAAGGATGTAGAAACGGAACTGAACGATCTTAAAAAATAAGTAGTTTATTTTTTGAGTAAATTATGGGAAGGAACTTTTTGCACGAAAGTTCCTTTTTTTGTAACTTTAAAAAAAAACAATGATAGAGACTATTAAAGAATATGCATCAAAGAGAATAGATCTTCTGAAAATTGAAGCTACTGAAAAATCCTCTCTTTCTGCAGGGCTCATTACCTACTTTGTAGTGCTGCTAGTTGCTTTTACTTTTTTTATTATCCTTTTTAATTTTGGAATGGCATTTCTTATCGGCAAGGCGCTGGATAATACTTCTTACGGTTTCCTGATCGTTGCCGGGTTTTATGTTGTGGTAATGGGATTTATCATTGCTTTTAAAAATAAGATTGTCAATATGGTGGCGGACCAGGTTATTAAATTTTTAAATCATTAAGCTATGGGCAGAAATTACGAAAGCATTGAAGAACTAAGAAGAAAGAAAAAACTGCTTAAAAGCGAGATCAATGATCTGGAAAACCTTCTTACCTTTAAAAACACAAAAGAAAGCCTGAGTGCATTCACCAATGGTCTTACAGATCAGTATCTGCAGGAAAAAGTAGATGATGACGGTGATGAAAAGGTTGTTCTAAGAAAAGATGTCATTGCCAGGCATCTAACTTCCGAAGTAAAAGATATGTTCATCAATAAACAAACAGCTGTAGGAATTGCAAGTACTGCATTAGGTGGTAATGTGACAGATAGCCTGATAAAACTGGGAATTACCGCTTTGGTTGGAAATTACGCCAAAAACAACATGAAAAGCCCTAACTGGAAGAAAAAACTTCTGGGTGCGGCTATGATTTATTTGGCTCCTATTGCCCTTAAATACGTCAGAAAGAAGCTGGAAGTATACCAAAAAAACAAGAGTGTTTCAAGTCTGGAACAGTTGATATAGAGAAACTAGAAGTTAGATATTAGAGGTTAGAAATTTTCATGAATAAGAAAATTTTCTCATTGTTAAATTGTTCTAAATTAATAGTGATATTTAGACTTCATCAGCTAATTTATAATATCTAACTTCTAGTTTCTTAATTTCTATTTAGAAAATAGTTGCCCTAAAATTATTCCCGCCGCCATAGAAACATTCAGGCTTTCTGTAGACTGGGATTTACCAAATCTTGGAATGGTAATGCACTTTTTAAGGAGTTTCTCCGTCTCGGGCCTCATACCGTTTCCTTCATTACCTAAAATAAGGTTGAGTTTTTCAGGTTTTTCAAAAGTATAGATATTTTCTCCTTCCATATCCGTACCGATATTGATATTCTCCGTTTTCGAAAGATATTCCACAAGATCAGTATACATAATATTTACCCGGGTGAAAGAGCCCATAGTGGCCTGAATCACTTTAGGGTTGTAAACATCCACAGTATCTTCACTGCAGATAATCTGTTCTATTCCGAACCAGTCTGCCAGCCGGATAATGGTTCCGAGATTGCCCGGATCCTGAATACCGTCCAGGACCAACTGAACATCCTTATCCTCCTTTTTTTCTTCTTCGGGCAGATAACAAACTGCTACAGAATCTTTAGGTGTTTTAAGGAAACTGATTTTTTTCAGCTCATTTTCAGTGATCTGGGTAACGGGTACATCTGTCCGGTCCAATTTTTGCGGATCGGTAGAAAATATTTCTTTAACTTTAAAATTAGATTCAGAAAGTTCACAAATGATTTTATTACCTTCAACCAAAAACAAATTGTATTTTTGTCTGAACTTCTTTTTATCTAAAGACTGTAAAATTTTTATTGTATGAGCTGTAAGCATTATAAGAATTCTCCTCAAAAATATTATAAAATTATCTCATTTGCAACATTTGTTGGTCTCCTTTATGCGTGCAGTACAACTAAAAAAGTTCCAGACGGCGAATATCTGCTTACCAGGAACAACTTTAAGTTTGAAGACAAGAAAGAATCTTTCGATGAGGAACTGAAAGATTATGTACAGCAGAAGCCCAATAAAAAGCAACTCCTTTTCATTCCGCTGGGTTTAGGATTTTACAATATGGCGAATCCTAAATATGATACTTTACTCAACGAATATATGACTTATCCCAGTGAAATGAGAAATCAAAAGCTGAGAGACTCTCTTTTCATTAAATATAATATGAAAAACAGTGTGGGAAAAACATTGTTTTTAGACCGTTTGCTTCATAGCTGGGGAACCCCGCCTGTAATCCTCGATCAGACGAGAAGTGAAAAAAGTGCTGAGTCTATTGAGAAAAGGCTTGTTTACAGAGGATTTTGGGATGCTGATGTCACTTTCAAGCATTCTATGGATTCTGCTTCCAAGAAGGCAGCCGTTAATTATTTCATCAAGCATAATGATCCCACCTATATTAAAGATTATTATTACAATATTACAGATCCCACTGTGAAAGGCCTTTACTGGCAGAAACTAGACAAGAGCCTGATAAGATCCGGACAGAGACTTGACCAGACCGTTCTTGAAAAAGAAGTAACGAGAATTACTGAGCTGATGCGGGAAAACGGTTACTATAGATTTAATAGTTCCAATGAAGAGATCTACTTCGTAGCAGATTCACTGAAAAGCAGGAAACAGGTTCCCCTTACCCTGGAGATCCATAAAGATTCTGCTGACCATCCTTATAAAGTGGCAACCATCGGGAATATTGACGTGGCCATTGTAAACGAAGCCGGCGATTTTCCGAAAAATACCATTAAGGACAGTTTAAGGAGGATAAGGTTCCATAAAATGGACGAAAGCTATAAAACATCTTCTTTATGGAGAGCCGTGATTGTAGACAGTAAGAAAGTGTATGACCAGAAAGCTTTGGATCTTACAAAAAGAAACTTCATCGCGATGAATAACTTCAGTATTCTGAAGGCAAGAGATTCTTTAAGAAGAGGTGGTGGTACTTCACCGAATGACAGCATTGTTGATGTTCTGTATCTCTTGAAACCGCTTCCTAAATATGAGCTTAAAGTGGGAACAGATATTAATTATTCTCAGATTCTGAACCTTGGGATATCCCCTTCTGTAGACCTTACCACAAGGAATGTTTTCAGAGGTGCAGAAAACCTTTCTACAAGCATTTCAGGAACATTCGGATCAATAAGAAGTACAAAAGATATTGATAAGAGAGATCTTGCTTACGAAATTTCAGCGCAGGCTTCTCTTAATTTTCCAAGACTTCTGCTTCCATTCAATTATTATAAGCTTCTTCCCAAAAGATATACCCCAACCTCTTCTATCCTGTTGGGAGCTTCAGTACAAAACAATATCGGCTTAGGAAGAGTGAACTTCAATACGGGATTGAATTACCAGGCAAACGTCAATGACCAGGTGTCACACAGGCTTACCCTTTTCAATACGCAAATTAGTCTTACGAAGAATAAGGATGCTTATTATGACTATTTCAGTAATGATGAAATTATAAAAGACGATATACTTGCGAGTTATTTTGCCTATGACCCGATTACCCAACAAAAATTCCTTTCAGGTGAACTCAGCCTTGACAATGTTTCCAGGCAGATTGTTCAAGATACAAACTATCAGGGAGCGCTTGACCAGAAGGGGCAGGATCTTCTTACAGCCTTCAAAGGAACCCTTGTGAATAAAGACAGACAGACCCAGGATGTGATTATTTCTTCCATGATCTATAATTTTGTTTATAATGAGATTGGTAAAAAAGATTATCCCAATGCCTTCTATTTTAACGGAAAAATAGAGCTTGCAGGTAATATTTTAAGCTTATTCAATCAGAAAAGAGATGACGGGGGCGTTGTGGTAAGTCCGCAGAGAACAATCTTCGGAATTCCCTATGCTCAGTTTGTTAAATTTGATATTGATACTAGAAAATATTTCAAATTCAATGGCAATCAAACGTTGGTTTTACGTCAGTTCATAGGAGTGGGTGTTCCTTACGGAAACTCTACCGATATGCCTGTTATTAAGTCTTATTTCAATGGTGGATCCAATGATATCAGAGCATGGGTAGCATTTGGAGGACTAGGTCCATCCGACTCACAGGTCGACGAAAGAGTCCGCACCTATATGACGAATAATGTAAAGCTAACCACGAATATAGAATACAGAATCCCTTTTAATGAAATGTATGAAGGTGCCATATTTACTGATATAGGAAACACCTGGAGTATTAGAAAGCCTGGTACAGACAGCAGTTATGGTGATGAATTCAAATTCAATAAGTTTTTAGGACAAATGGGAATCGGCAGTGGATTTGGTTTAAGGGTAAATGTAGCCTACATTACTTTCAGACTTGATCTTGCCTATAAGATTTATGATCCGAATAAACCTGAAGGAGACCGATGGAGATTCAAGAATTTCCAGCCTTTCAAACCAACATTGAATATCGCGTTCGGGTATCCTTTCTAATCCGGAGAAATTCCCAATATGAAGTAGACTACAGCAATCACTCTGGCGAGTATTTCCCTGAACTGATTCCTGTAGTAACTTTCCGGTTTGCTGACATCCTGCGCATCAAAACCCAAGGCATTCATAGTGTTATTCCTTGCAAAAAATAAGGCACGGAGATTATGGAAGCCTTGTGATACAATGATCACATCTTTCTTTTTGTAAACATCTTTACAGCGCAGAATACTTTTATAGGTATTGAATCCTTTCGGATCTTCTATGATGATGTCTCCCGGAACTCCTTCTTGATTGACCAAGTAATTTTTCATAGCAGCAGGCTCGTTATAGCCTTTACTTTTTTCTCCGCTTACAATAATCTTTTTAATCTTACCATGATGATAAAGAAGTGCTGCAGCATCCATTCTTTTCGTAAAATAAGGATTAGATTGGCCAGATCTCATCTTTGGAGAAGTTCCCAGTACCAGGGCAACTTCCCGTGGCGGAATTTTAGAAATCTTGGTATAGGTACGCCCATTGGTAAGTCCGAAAACCCATGCATTACAAAGACATATCAGCAGAATTCCTATTTCTGCTGATACAAACCCCAAGTTAAATATGTTCCTGATAACTCTCAACTAAGGTCAAAGTTAAGCTTTATTTTCTTACTTTTTACAATGGACATGCATGCCAGTATTTTGCCTTGTGCTTCTTCTTTTTCAGTCAGATATTCATTTTCAAGCAGCTCCACCTCTCCTTCTTCAAGATAGCATTCGCAGCTTCCGCATATTCCGGATTTGCATGAATAAGGAACCGGAAAATTCTGGATCAGAAGCTGTTGAAGAATCTTCTCTCTGTTATCAGGAAGATGGGTTGCATATTCTTTTCCAAGCATTTTAAACTTAACTTCCACATTTTCGATCAGCGGAAATTCTTTTTCTACAGGATAAATGTCATCATTATATTCTTCAAAAAGTTCAAAATGAATATTCTTTTTCGGAATTCCGTGGTGATAGCAGGCATTCGCAAGCGATTTTATCATCTCTCCTTTTCCGCATATCAATACTTCATCTACCGCATCCCAGATTGTAGATTCCTCATCCGTATCATCCAGATGAAGAATTTGATTAATAATCAAACTCAATTTCTTTTCGTCCAGCCTTCCGTAGAAAAACTGGTCCGCCGTTTTTTCCTTTGAAAAAAAGTAAAAAATCTGAAGTCTTTCACCGTGCATTCTGGCAAGATTATCCAATTGCTCTCTGTAAATAACTTCTTCAGAGCTTTTATTTCCAAAAAATAAAAAAAGCCTGGTGCGCGGTTCCTTATGAAGGATATTCTTAAAATGACTCAGGATCGGGGTAATCCCTATTCCGGCTGCAAAAGCAACAATGGTCCGGAATTCGCTTGGTTTGGAGACCAGTGTAAACCTACCGGAAGGCTCTCCTACCATCAGCTCATCTCCAACATTATAATTTCTGAACAACTCCGAAGTGGCTCCATCAGAAGAATTCACCTTGATTCCAAGGCATATTTTTTTCTCATAAGGCGCTGAAGTCATTGAATAATCGTTGATGACTTCCTCACCGTGAGCAATAAATTTTATGCTTACAAATTGTCCCGCTTCAAACTTGAAATTCTCCTTCAAATTCCCTGGAATCTCGAATTCCAGAGAAAAAGTATTTTTGGTCAGTTGTTCCTTTTTCGCTACTTTTAACGGATGAAACTGTATCAGTTTCCCTTTATAGATTTGTTGTTCCATACTTCAATTCAAAAATAGTCAAAAAATAATTTATGAAGAAGATAATTTTATCCACGCTTATTCTTACGGCTCTTTACAGCTGCAAAAAAGAAGGTCAGAAAACCGTTGAAACCACTGTGAAAGATTCAGTTTCCGTTGCAGACAATACAGCTTCTGAAACAACAGCTTATACATCTAAGGAACTTTCTCCGGATAATCTGGGAAAATATTTAGCTCAGAAGAATGACACTTTATACGTTACCAATTTTTTTGCAACATGGTGCGGACCGTGTATGAGAGAAATCCCTCATTTTAAGAACAAAATGGAGGAATTAAAAGATAAGCCGGTAAAGTTTACTTTTATCAACCTTGATGATAAGTCTGAATGGAATACTTCTGTGAAAAAATTTGCACAGGAAAATAACCTTGCAGCAAATATCATTCTTTTGGATGGTCAGAAGCTGGACGCGAATTTTTTCACAAATAATTTTAAACAATGGGACGGCGGCTCAATTCCCTTTACTTATTTGAGAAAAGGAGATAAAGTTGACGAATATTTAGGAATGATGACCGAAGAAGTATTAAATTCCAAGGTTGATGCTCTTTTAAAATAAAACATCCAGATTCTTTCTGATCATGTCAAAAAAATTCAAAATCCTGTGTTTACTGCTGACGGCTGCTATTATTCTTACTGCAGTGATCAACCTGAACACAGGGTTTTTAAATTTAAACTTTCAGGATTTCTTTCAGGATTCTGCCCAAAGCCAGATCGCCGAGATTCGTATCAACCGGGTACTGGTGATGCTTCTGGCGGGAATATCAATTCCAACATCCGGTTTTCTGATGCAGGAATATTTTCAAAATCCTCTGGCCGGTCCGGATATTTTAGGAATTACGTCTGTAGCCAGCTTATCCGTAGCTTTTTATATTTTCTTCTCCCACGATTTTCTAATCCCGGAATTTCTGCAGAACAGTTTCCTCAGTCTTTCAGCCATTGTAGGAAGCCTTGTATTGATGCTGGTTTTACTATCCATGTCGAATAAGTTTCAGGATAAATCTTATCTCATTATATTCGGTTTCCTTATTTCGGCATTTGCCGGCGCTGTCGTTTCTTTATTACAGTTCTATGCAGAAAATCAAAGTCTGAAAAACTATATTTTATGGTCTTTCGGAGCTAATAATATGGTAACCAGAAACCAAATTTATGTATTATCAATTTTAGTTTTTATAGGCGTGTTTTTCTGTTTTAAAACAATAAAGCCATTGATCGGAAATTCATTGGGAACATCGTATGCTCAGAGCTTAGGAGTCAATCTTAATCAGTTGAAGATCCTTATTATTGCAGCCTCTTCCCTGCTTTCAGCTTCTATTACGGCATTTCTGGGACCTATTTTATTTATCGGAATTATTGTTCCGCATTTTTGCAGACTGATCTATAACCCTTCCAAATTATGGCAGCAATGGATCCTGAATATGTTTCTCGGAATGCTGATCATGCTGGTATTTTCTATTACAGCAGAAAAAACCCAGATTCCCATGAATGTGATAAGCTCTGTATTTGGGATACCGGTGATTTTGCTGATGCTTTTGAAACAGAATAAAATTTAAAAGTCAATAAGTCAATGGTAAATTGTGAATTTAATCAAGCAGATTTAAAATAGTATTTTTGTAAACAATGCATCTGGGCAATTAATCAATATCCAATGTTCCTACAAATCAAACAAGCTAATATAGGCTACGATAAAACTTTAATTTCAAATGCTTATGCAGATTTGAAACTGGGTGATGTGTGTCTTTTGATTGGTAATAACGGTGTAGGAAAAACAACGCTTATCAAATCCATTTTAAATCAGATCTCTCTTTTAGGCGGAGAAATTTTAATTAATCATAAAAATATAAAAGACCTTTCCGTTAAAGAAACTGCGGAAAATATTGCTGTTGTTTTCTCAAAATCAAATGTTCCGCAACATCATACTGTTGAAGACCTTATTTCATTAGGAAAATACATCTATTACCCTTTTTATTTCGAGCTTAAAAAAGAAGACAGGGAGGAAATTTCCCATATCATAGACGAATTGGATCTTGCTCAATACAGACACACTCTTCTTAAAAACCTTTCGGATGGTAATTTGCAGAAAGCATTTATAGGCCGGGCTATCGCTCAGAATTCTCCTGTTGTTATTCTTGATGAGCCGACAACCCATCTTGATGAAAAAAATAAGCTCATCATCTTAAAAACCCTTCGCAGACTGGCCAAGGAGCAGCATAAAATCATATTATTCTCTTCCCACGACTGGCGACTGGCCAAGGAATTTGCAGACAAAATATGGTATGTAAAGGATAATCAGCTTTTTTCCGGACTTGTAGAAGATGTACTGCTTCAGCATGATGAACTTACCAATGTTTCATTGTTTCAGGTGAATGAGAATTTTGTTCCGCCTTCTATTAATGCACCGCAGGTTCACAAGGAAATGCTTTATTCTTTACTGCAGAAAAACTTCGAAAAAGACCTTTCTGCCCTGCATTTTGAATATAAGAACGGTTTTTGGGGAATTCTCACCGACACTTCCAATCAACAATACGAATCCTTTGAAGAAATAGTTGATTTCATTAAAAACATTCACTAATACAGCATTTCTGTTACGTATTTCATATACTATGCATGCATAGTATTATGCTAATCATACAATTTAATCCATTTACTATCAGTTAATTAACAAAATTTAACGTTAATAAATACTATGCATGCATAATATTTACTAAATTTGGGTAACACCATTAGTGGATAGAATGATGGATAATAATAAAGAAAAAATAGAAAACGTAGATTTAGTTTTAAAGCAGACCTGGTTGGCTGTTTCAAAAATGTACACAGAACTTGCCCAAGAGCATGATTCTACTGCTGTACAGGCCCTCACTCTTCTTAAAATTGACCCCAAGGAAGGCACCAGAAGTACCAATTTAGGTCCTAAAATGGCTATTGAACCCACCTCTTTGACCAGAATCATTAAGCTTCTGGAAGACAACGGATATATCTATAAGGAAAAGACGACTGCCGATAAAAGGGAGGTGATCATTAAACTTACGGATAAAGGTCTGAATTCAAGGAATATGTCCAAAGAAGTGGTCGTCAATTTTAACAAAAAAGTGATGGAAAAGATTGCTCCTGAGAAAATTGAAACCTTCAAGGAAGTGATGTCCGAAATCATGAAAATTGCAAACGAATTATTAAATAACAGAAAATAAATTATAATGAAAAGAAGAATCAAACATGTAACGGTTCTTGGTTCAGGAATTATGGGCAGCGGTATTGCGGCACATTTCGCCAACATTGGTGTGGAAGTGTCTCTTTTGGATATCGTTCCTTTTGAACTGACGGAAGCTGAACAAAAAAAAGGTTTGACCAAAGATGACAAGGTGGTAAGAAACAGAATTGCTTCTGAAAACTTTGAAAAACTGAAAAAAGCAAGTCCTGCCCTTCTCTATTCTCCAAAATTTGCAGATAGAATTAAAGTAGGTAACTTCGATGATGATCTTAAAAACATCAAGAATACAGACTGGATCATTGAGGTAGTCGTTGAAAAGCTTGACATTAAGAAATCTGTTTATGAAAAAATTGAACAGTTCAGAAAGCCGGGAACATTAATTTCTTCTAATACATCGGGAATTCCTATCCATTTCTTAACGGAAGGAAGAAGCGATGATTTCAAAAAATATTTTGCGGGAACACACTTCTTCAACCCGGTAAGGTACCTTCCTCTTTTAGAGATTATACCAACAAATGATACAGATCCGGAAATTGTAGATTTCTACATGACTTATGGAGCTAAATTCTTAGGAAAAACTACCGTTTTAGCTAAAGATACTCCAGCGTTTATCGCCAACAGGATCGGAGTTTTCTCGATGATGGATCTTCTTCACAATGTACAGAAATTAGGATTGACGGTTTCTGAAGTTGATAAATTAACAGGTCCTGTCATCGGACGTCCAAAATCTGCAACATTCAGAACAGCTGATGTGGTAGGTCTTGACACCTTGGTAATGGTAGCTAACGGCGTTCGTCAGAGCGGTGCTGAAGCCAATAATTTCAATGATGTTTTTGCCCTTCCTAATTATATCCAGAAAATGATGGATAATAAATGGCTGGGTTCTAAAACGGAACAGGGATTCTACAAAAAAGTGAAAAATGCAGAAGGAAAATCTGAGATCCACGGATTAAACCTTGATACATTAGAATACGAGCTTCAGGGAAAATCTTCTTTCCCTACTTTAGAATTAACTAAAAATATAGACAAGCCAATTGACAGATTCAAAGTTTTAATTGATGGAAAAGATAAGGCCGGCGAATTATATAGAAAATCTTTAGGTGCCCTGTTCGCTTACGTTTCTCATAAAGTTCCGGAAATCTCTGATGAAATCTATAAGATTGATGATGCCATGAGAGCTGGTTTCGGCTGGGAAAACGGCCCGTTTGAAATCTGGGATGCCGTAGGTGTTCAGAAAGGTATAGAATTAGCAAAAGACGCAGGCTATGAAGTTTCCGATTGGGTTAAAAATGTAGAAACTTTCTATAAAGTTAATGATGAAGGTCAAAGCATCTTCGTGGATAAAAACTCAGGAGAATACAACAAAATTCCTGGGCAGGATGCCTTTATTATCTTAGACAATATCAGAAAGAACAAAACACTTTGGAGCAACTCAGGAGCTGCTATCGAATATCTTGGTGATGGTATCATCAACTTTGAGATCCGCTCAAAAATGAACTCTCTTGGAGGCGAAGTTCTTGACGGACTAAACAGAGCTATTGATTTAGCAGAAAAAGAATACGATGGATTGGTTGTTGGAAACCAGGGAACAAACTTTTCTGTAGGAGCCAACCTTGCTATGATCCTGATGATGGCTATCGAACAGGACTGGGATGATCTGAATATGGCTATCGCCTATTTCCAGAAATCGATGATGAGAGTACGCTACTCCTCTATTCCTGTAGTGGTTGCCCCTCACGGAATGACGCTTGGTGGCGGTTGCGAAATGACTATGCATGCAGACAGAGTGGTTGCGGCAGCAGAAACTTATATCGGATTGGTAGAAACCGGAGTTGGAGTAATTCCTGGTGGTGGTGGTACTAAAGAACTTACCTTGAGAACTTCCAGAGAATTCCACAGCGATGACGTTAAAAACAACAGGCTTCGTGAAGCATTCATGAATATCGCAATGGGTAAAGTAGCTACTTCTGCTTATGAAGCCTATGATATGGGAATTCTTGAAAAAGGAAAAGATATTGTATCCGTAAGCAAAAACAGACAGATTGCTGAAGCTAAAAAGGTTGCAAAACTATTGGCAGAGCAAGGATATACACAGCCTATCGAACAGAAAGTAAAAGTTTTGGGTAAAGATGCTTTGGGAATGTTCTACGTTGGAACTGATCAAATGTTAACAGGAAATTTCATTTCTGCACACGACAAAAAAATTGCTGACAAACTGGCCAACGTTATGGTCGGAGGAAATCTTTCCGAACCAACTGTCGTAACTGAACAATATCTATTGAATCTTGAAAGAGAAACATTCCTTCAGCTTTGTGGTGAAAGAAAAACACTGGAGAGAATTCAGTACATGCTGCAGAATGGAAAACCGTTGAGAAACTAATTTTTCTGTAAAATGTAAAAAGTATTAACGTAAAAAGTATTTTTAACATGCATGATTTCAGACAGCTTGAAGTTTGGAAAAAATCAATTCAACTTTGTAAAACGTATTATTTCTTTTCAAAGGAATTTCCAAAAGATGAATTATTTGGACTTACTTCCCAATCAAGAAGATGTTTATATTCCATTCCTTCTAACATAGCGGAAGGCGCGGGAAGAGATACCAAGCCTCAATTTTCACATTTTCTGAATATTGCATTGGGTTCTTCATTTGAATTTGAAACTCAAATTATAATTGCAAAAGAATGTGAGTTTCTTCCGGAAGACAGATTTCAAAAAACACTTACTGAAATACAGTATATACAAAATATGATTATTAAACTGAAACAAGTTTATTCAAGTTAACACTTTAAAATACATTGTACATTATACATTAATACATTATACAATTTATGAAACAAGCATATATAGTAAAGGGTTTCAGAACTGCCGTAGGAAAAGCTCCAAAAGGAAGTTTAAGATTTACAAGACCCGACGTGATGGCCGCTACAGTTATTGAAAAATTAATGGCTGAGCTACCACAATTAGATAAAAACAGAATTGACGACCTTATCGTAGGAAACGCAATGCCGGAAGCAGAACAGGGTTTAAACGTTGCCCGTTTAATTTCTTTAATGGGATTAAATACCGATAAGGTTCCGGGAGTTACTGTCAACAGATACTGTGCATCAGGAAGTGAAGCTATCGCTATTGCTTCGGCAAAGATCCAGGCAGGAATGGCAGACTGTATCATCGCAGGAGGTACAGAATCTATGTCTTACATCCCGATGGGAGGTTACAAGCCGGTTCCGGAAACGGATATTGCCAAAACGAACCCTGATTATTACTGGGGAATGGGCTATACTGCTGAAGAAGTAGCTAAGCAATATAATATTACAAGAGAAGAACAAGATCAGTTCGCATTTGAATCCCATATGAAAGCTTTGAAAGCTAATGCAGAAGGAAAATTTGCCAATCAGATCGTTTCAATTCCTGTAGAATATAATTTCCTGGATGAAAACCAGAAAATGCAGTCTAAAAAGTTTGATTTCTCTGTAGACGAAGGACCAAGAAAAGATACTTCTCTGGAAGGTTTGGCTAAATTAAGACCTGTATTCGCGAACGGAGGAAGTGTAACAGCCGGAAATTCATCCCAGATGAGTGACGGAGCTGCTTTCGTAATGGTTATGAGCGAAGAAATGGTAAAAGAATTAGGTCTTGAGCCGGAAGCAAGATTAGTGGCTTATGCTGCAGCAGGTCTTGAGCCTAGAATCATGGGTATGGGACCGATTTATGCGATTCCAAAAGCTTTAAAACAAGCCGGTCTTGAATTAAAAGATATTGAATTAATTGAATTGAACGAAGCATTTGCATCACAGTCTGTAGCGATCAAAAAGGAATTAGGTCTAAACCCTGATATCCTGAATGTCAACGGAGGTGCTATCGCTCTTGGCCACCCCCTTGGATGTACCGGAACAAAACTGACCGTTCAGCTTCTTGATGAAATGAGAAGACGCGGCAACAAGTACGGAATGGTTTCTATGTGCGTGGGTACAGGACAGGGAGCAGCAAGTATTTTCGAACTTCTTTAATTAATTATAGATTTTAAATTATAAATTTTAGATGAAATGAGTTTCAAAGAAGACAATTTGATTCAGATAAAAACTTTTGACTTTGCTTTAAGAATAATTAAATTTTATACTCAATGTAAATCTCAGAATGAATTCATTTTATCTAAACAAATTCTTCGCTGTGGAACTTCAATTGGCGCAAATGTGGAAGAAGCAATTGCTGCACAATCTAAAAAAGATTTTATCTCAAAACTTTCTATAGCCAACAAAGAAGCACGAGAAACAAAGTATTGGCTAAGACTTTATCAATCTTCAAATTTAGTTCAAATTGAAATAGACTCTTATTTGAAAGAAATTGAAAGTATTATTAATATTTTGACCAAAATCATCAAAACTTCATCCGAAAATTTATAACAGAGAATCAATAATTTAAAATTTATAATCTAAAATTTAAAATCATAAAATAATGAGTAATACACTTAATAAAACACTGAAGGGAGGTGAATTCCTCATCAAGGAAATTCCTGCAAATGATATTTTCACTCTTGAAGAACTTTCAGAGGAACAAAAAATGCTTCGTGATTCTGCGAAAGAATTTATCGACAGAGAAGTAATTCCTCAAAAAGAAAGATTTGAGAAAAAAGATTATGCTTTAACTGAGGAAAAAATGCGTCAGTTGGGCGAAATGGGACTTCTAGGAGTTGCTGTTCCTGAGGAATACGGTGGTCTTGGAATGGGATTCGTGAATACTATGCTGGCATGTGATTACTGCTCAGGAGCAAATGGTTCATTAGCTACAGCTTATGGAGCTCACACGGGCATCGGAACCCTTCCTATCCTATTGTATGGTACAGAAGAGCAAAAGAAAAAATACCTTCCGGATCTGGCAACAGGTACAAAATTCGGAGCATACTGTCTGACTGAGCCTGATGCTGGTTCTGATGCTAATTCAGGAAAAACAAGAGCAAAACTTTCCGAAGACGGGAAACATTATATCATCAACGGGCAAAAAATGTGGATTTCCAATGCAGGTTTTGCAGAAATCTTTATTGTCTTTGCTAAAATTGATGATGACAAAAACATCACCGGTTTCATCGTAGAAAAAGAAGGAACCGAAGGGCTTTCTTTCGGTGAAGAAGAGCATAAACTGGGAATTCGTTCATCTTCTACAAGACAGGTTTTCTTTAATGATATGAAAGTTCCTGTTGAAAATCTTTTAGGTGAAAGAAACAACGGTTTCAAAATCGCTCTGAATGCTTTGAATGTCGGAAGAATTAAGCTGGCAGCTGCCAACCTTGACGGACAGAGAAGAATCTTAAACCACTCTCTTCAATATTCTAACGAAAGAAAACAGTTTGGAGTTTCTATCTCCACTTTTGGAGCGATCAGAAAGAAACTGGCAGAAATGGCAACTGGAATTTTCGTTGCTGAAGCTGGTTCTTACAGAGCGGCAAAAGATGTTGAAGATAAAATCAACGAATTGGTTGCTGGTGGAATGAACCATCAGCAGGCTGAATTAAAAGGAGTTGAGGAATTTGCTGTGGAAGCTTCTATTCTGAAAGTTTTCGTTTCAGATTTAACACAGCATACTGCCGATGAAGGAATCCAGGTGTACGGAGGAATGGGATTCTCTGAAGATATGCCGATGGAAGCAGCCTGGAGAGATTCAAGAATTGCAAGAATCTATGAGGGTACCAACGAGATCAACCGTCTTTTAGCAGTTGGAATGTTGATTAAAAAAGCAATGAAAGGAGAATTGGATCTGCTTTCTCCTGCAATGGCGATCAGCAAAGAACTGATGGGAATTCCTTCATTTGATGTTCCAGATTACTCAGCATTTATGGCTGAAGAAAAAGCGATTATCGCTAACCTTAAGAAAGTATTTCTTATGGTTTCCGGAGCGGCTCTTCAGAAATACATGATGGATATTGAAAAACAACAGCATTTATTACTGAATGCTTCTGAAATCCTTAATCAACTTTATATGGCAGAATCTGCTATTTTAAGAGCTGAGAAACATTTCTCTGCTGATTCTGTAGAAGCAGCAATGGCACAGCTTAACCTTTACAAAGCTGTTGAAAAGATCATCGCAGCGGCTAAAGAAGGAATTGTTTCTTTCGCGGAAGGTGATGAACAGAGAATGATGCTTTCAGGTCTGAGAAGGTTCACGAAATATACCAATCATCCGAATATAGTGGCTTTAACTGAAAAAGTTGCCGCACACTATATCGGTAAAGGAGCTTATTAGTCTTTTATAACATAAATTTTGATTGAAGCGTCTCATTTTTTTGAGGCGCTTTTTTTTAGCTTATATTAAGACATAACAGACAGGATTGTAAACCAATAAGTAAAATCTATGGTGCTTGTGAACTTAAATTCCAATATTTTTTATATTTTTATTTTAAATTAAAAACATGAAGATTTTATTATTTCCTTTCCTTCTTATTTCTATTATACTAACTGCTCAGAAAAAAGAAAGAAAGCTGATCCTGCTGAAAACAGATACCACCAAGATTCTCAAGCTTAATGATCCTAAAGAAATTCAGGAAAAAATGGGTATGGATCGGAAGGAACAGTATAAAATGCTTACTGTAACCCCAAAAGATACAGCAGCATATATGGCTTTAAAGGAACCCAAAAAGGATTATTCAAAATACAAAATACTGAACCCTGACATTCCTGAAAAAATTGCAGACACAAAAAAGGCTCAGCCTTCCAAATAATTAAAAAAAATAAACAAACCACAAAACCAATTACTATGGGAAAATTTATTATCTCGAAGAGAAAAGACAGTGACTTCAAATTTAATCTGAAAGCCGGCAACGGACAAGTAATTTTAACAAGCCAGGGATATGGCTCAAAGTCATCTTGTGAAAACGGAATAGAATCTGTACGTACCAATTCTCAGGACGATTCAAAATTCGAAAGAAATACGGCTAAAGATGGCCGTTGTTATTTCAATTTAAAAGCAGGAAATGGGCAAATCATAGGAACCAGCCAGATGTATGAATCTGAAAATGGAATGGAAAACGGTATAGAATCTGTAAAAAACAACGCGCCAGGTGCTTCAATAGAGGATGAAACCCTGCTTTAAACTGAGTCCGGGATAAGACATTTCAATTTATCATGATGTAAGGAAGTCAGAAGCTGGAAGAGGGAAGTTATTGAAGTCCAAAGATAGAAATACAGGGTATTTTTAGTAATCTTTATAAAACTACTTCAATAAATTTAAAAGAAATTGTTAATACCGGCCAATAGTAACTTCCATCCTCCAACTTCCATCTTCTAGCTTTTTAATTTTAACTTTTTATCCCTAAATCAGCTTATTTGATATTCCTTAAAATATTCTCAATAAAAATGTCTTATTTTTTAAGGCATTTTTTATTTTTGTATTCTATTTTCTATTAGAAATGACAAAAGAAGAAATGCTCAACAGAGCCATAAAGATAGCTGATAAGGCACATAAAGGTCAAACCGACAAGTACCACGCTCCCTACATCGCTCATGTGATGCGTGTCATGGAGTATGGTAAAACCATAGACGAAAAAATTGTAGGGGTGTTGCACGATGTGGTAGAAGATCATCCGGAAGAATTCAGCCTCGATTATCTAAGAACCGAAGGTTTTCCGGAATACATTATTTTTGCTATAAGCTGCCTTACCAAATTTGATCCCGAAGAGGATTACGATGAATTCGTTAAAAGAACAGAAAGATCACCTCTGGCTGTCGCTGTAAAGCTTAATGATCTCCGCGATAATATGGATCTCCGAAGAGTAAACAGGGAGCTTAGCCCTAAAGATATCAAAAGGTTCAACAAATACCTGAAAGCGTATCGTTATCTGATAGAGAAATATTAATCCGCTCCCGGGAAATCATAGGTTTTTGTAGGATGGTTCGTACCGTCGATATTAATGTTTAAGGCCAGATAGATAAAGTGAAGGTTTTTATTGCCTTTTGCTTCGAATTCGCGCTGCCACAGATAACCCGTCAGGATTCCGAAATAATCATCAATCTGATAGCCAAAACCACCATATACCCTGTTTCTCGCGAAAGTAGGCTTCATTGGACTTACCAGGAAGATCTCGTCATAAGCATTCGCGAAAACAGTTCCTTTTTTAACGGTTTTTGCATTCAGGGGAACACTTATGTTCAGACGGTATCTGTAACGCATTCTTTGGGAAGCTTTATCTGTTGCCGGCTCATAGAACCAGCTTTTCTCTGCACGGAAACGGTTTTCAAACTTGACGATCCCTTTTTTGAGGTCAATAACGTCCTGTAGCCATACTCTGAACTCTTCTCTGCTCAGGCTGTGTTCTTTATAATTCACGTATCTTCCAAGGCCAACAAAAGGTTTGTGATTTTTGGTAAGATTGTATCCCACTCCCCCTTTGATTTCGTAATAATCCGGGTAGGTGTAATCTTCATTTCCTCTCAGCTGACCTTCGGCATAAAGAAAAAATTTGGGATGAAACTTGTAGGTGAGAGTCACTGCATTGAAGCTGGAAACGTGGTCCTGTGCTTTGAAAAAGGTCATACTCAAAAGTAAACTCAGACTTAAAAAAAGTTTCATAAAAAATTTTTGCAAAAATAAATTATTTAACAATTTGTTAATATTAACTTTCATTCATTTCAAATTAACATTTACTTAATATTGATCGTATAGGAGAAGCCTAAGTGGAACCATCTCTGAGGCATTTCTACTCCGAAGGCTTCCGTATATTTTGTATTGGTCAAATTATTGATCAGCACATATACGGAAAAATCTTTTTTCGCAAAACTCAGCTTTTCATCAAGAAGGTTATAAGTTCCAAGATTCATTCTTTCATTATACCTGTAAACCAACTCATTCGTAAAATATTGAAAGAATCTCGTTTCAAGCTTCGCGACAACCTGATGCTTCAGATTATCAAGAATATACCTGGATACAAACTCATTAGACTTCTTCATTTTGCTATCCAGATAAGTATATCCTGCTGTATACTTCAGCCAGTCAAAAACCCTGTGGCTCAATTCTACCTCAATTCCTTTTGTATCTATTTTTCCTACATTCTGAGCGTACCATACCGGATCGGTCATGCTTTTTTTAACCCAATCGATAGAATTGTTGGAATTTCTCATAAATCCGCTCACTTTTGCCAAAATTCTACTGTTCTGGTACTGGTAACCAATTTCAGATGAAACCGCATTTTCCGGAAGCAGATCAGGATTTCCCTGTTCCGTTTTGCTTACATAATAAAGATCGGTAAATGTCGGAACACGGTGAACCTTTGCGATATTTCCATAGATTTTATTGTTCTGATTGAAATTATAGCCAACATCTAATCCAGGATAGAAAAAGTTCCCCTCTTTGGAATAATTCGCCCATGAAATTCCGGGGCTGATGTTCAGCTTTTTATCCAGTAATGAAAAATGATGCTCAAAGAAAACCTGCGAAACAAAACGGTTTCTCTCTCCTAAATTGTTACTGGCCAGAAACTCCTTTCTCAGTTCAACACCGACACCCGTAGTGCCCAATCCCCACTGGTAGCTGGAGTTTATTTCCCCGCCTACATTATTCCCGATATGCATATTTCTGTAACCATCCGGCTTATTCCTGTCATACAAGTACATATCCTGCCCTCTTCTCCAGTATACATTCGAACTTAGTTTCAAATGACTAAACGTCTGCTGATGGGCTAAACTTACTATAGAAGCCTGCGTTTCCTCATATTGCTCGGTAGCACTTTTAGAAGCATAAAAACCGTTAGCCCCAAATTTCTTTTCAGAAAAGCCCGCTTGCAGCTTCAGATCACCGTTTTTAATATTGAGCTTGCTTTGATAGAAAACATTTCGGATTTCGTAATCCGTATTGTACATATAGCCCTGTGATGAGGCAGAATTAGCCTGAAGAGAGTTAGAAAACTTTTCATTTCCCAGCTGTGCGTTGAAGCCGAAGCCGTAGGTTTCGTAATCTCCGCCTTCAGCACTTATTTTCACCCGTTTTCCGGGAGTTGTTTTCGTAATGATATTGATGACGCCGGCATAGGCATTCTGTCCGAATCTTCTGGCAGCCGGACCTTTGATGATCTCAATTCTTTCCACATCATCCATATCTACCGGTACATTCATAGAATTGTGTCCGGTCTGGGAATCATTCATTCTGATGCCATTCAGCAACAGCAATACCTGCTCAAAAGAACTTCCCCTGAAACCTATGTCACTCTGTACACCATTGGCTCCTCTTCTTCTGATATCCATTCCCGGAACCTGTTGAAGAACCTCGTCAATACTTTTTGCAGGAGAATTGGCAATATCTTCTTTCGTAATAACCGTAATATTCTGATTGGCATTTTTATAAGGTGTAGAAATAAATTTTCCCTGAAATTCAATGCTTTCAATATCTGTGGTCTTTTCCTGTGCATGAGCACAGAGCATTGATCCTAATAAAAATATACTTCCAATCTTCTTGATCATAATAGTTCCCGTTTTGTTTTGAATCAGTTTCTTTAATAACGGACCCAAAAGTAAGGGAGTTCCCCAAGAAAGACAAATGATAGTTATCATAAAAAAGATGCAGTAGGATATACTGCATCTTTTGAGGGGAATAACTTCATCTTTTTCTCATTAAATGTGTAACAAGATCTCTGAATAATTTTCTCATTTCTATATTACATATTTATGAATACAATTTTAACTAATTTTAAAATACAAAACAAGAGCAAAATGCAAAAACATATTGAAAATCATAAATTATTTTTCAATTTTATAATTATAAAATAGTTAACATAATCTTATGGATGTTAACAGCTTATCCATCAATTTTTTTTCTGACTGAAAATGGAAATATTTTATTTTTTTTGGCTTGTTGATAATTGAATATAATTATCTGGAAGCAAATATTTAAACGTCTTATTTTCACTAAAATTTTGTAATTTTGTGAGTCTTAATTTTGCGATGAAAATAATCATCTTTCCATACTTTTACAGGCACTTTTAATCAATGCTCAATCTTGGACGGATACAGAACAATTTATCAGGCAGCAGAATTTACACAAGAAAACAGTCACACTGGCACAGATGATTCTCAGTCAGTATATATTTTATGAACATGACTAAAACAGTAGAAATAGATATAAAAAAACAGATCTTCGTTAAGAATGCCCATCTTAATAATCTGAAACATATAGACGTTCTGATCCCGAAAAATAAATTAATCGTAATCACGGGGGTTTCCGGAAGCGGAAAATCTTCCCTGGCATTCGATACCATTTATGCAGAAGGACAGAGAAGATATGTGGAAAGTTTAAGTTCCTATGCACGTCAGTTTTTGGGTAAACTGGAAAAACCCAAAGTGGATGATATTAAAGGGCTTGCCCCTTCCATTGCCATTCAGCAGAAAGTGATTTCTTCCAATCCCCGTTCTACGGTGGGAACTTCTACGGAGATCTATGATTATATGAAACTTCTTTTTGCAAGAATCGGGAAAACTTTTTCTCCGGTTTCAGGCGAAGAAGTAAAGAAGGATTCCGTTTCTGATGTAATCGATTTTATCAAGGCTTCAAAAAAAGACACTTCGTTTTTACTGACAGCTCCCTTGGAATATGACGCAGATAATTTTAAGGAAGCACTGAATGTTTTAAAGCTAGCAGGTTTCACAAGACTTGAGATCAATGGTAATGTAGCAGGTATTGAAGACCTGGAAAGCTTCGGCTTTACTCCTGAAAAAGGGATGACCATTAATCTTGTGATCGACCGTTTTTCTTATGAAGAAGACGAAAGTTTCCTTCAAAGGCTGGCAGATTCTATCCAAATGGCATTTTACGAAGGTCATGGCTATTGTTCACTAAAAAACCCGGATACCGGAAAGGTAAAAGAGTTTTCCAATAAATTTGAGCTGGATGGTATGGAGTTCCTTGAACCGAATGTTCATTTTTTCAGCTTCAACAACCCTTACGGAGCATGTCCGGCATGTGAAGGTTACGGAAAAGTGATCGGAATAGATGAAGATCTTGTTATTCCTAATAAAACACTATCCGTTTATGAGGATGCAGTCGTTGCCTGGAGAGGTGAAAGCATGAGTGAATGGAAAAAAGCATTTATTAAAAAAGCCGGAGACTTCCCTATCCACAAACCTTATCATCAGCTCACCAAAGAGCAAAAAAGTTTTCTGTGGAAAGGAGACGGTAAAAGCAGTTTCCCTTCTATTAATAATTTCTTCAAAATGCTTGAAGAAAATCTGTACAAGATCCAGTACCGAGTTATGCTTTCCCGATACAGAGGAAAAACACTCTGTCCTACTTGCGAAGGCCTGAGATTAAGAGAAGAAACGAGCTGGGTAAAGGTAAACGGGCACAATATCCAGTCTATGATTGAGCTTCCTCTTGATGAATTGTATCCTTTAATAGATGGGCTGAAACTTTCCGAGCATGATCAGGATGTAGCCAAAAGGTTATTGTACGAAATCAAAACCCGTATCGAATTTTTATTAAAAGTAGGTTTAGGTTATTTAACGTTAAACAGAACCTCCAATACCCTTTCAGGTGGTGAAAGTCAGAGAATTAACCTTGCAACAAGTTTGGGAAGTTCTCTTGTAGGATCTATCTATATCCTGGATGAGCCTTCTATCGGTCTTCACTCAAGAGATACCGAAAACCTGATCGAAGTTTTAAAAAACCTTCGGGACCTGGGAAATACCGTAATTGTTGTTGAACACGATGAAGACGTTATGAAAGCTGCTGACTATATTATTGATATTGGCCCTGAAGCAGGCTATCTTGGTGGTGAACTGGTATTTGCCGGAGATTATAATGATCTTAAAAATGCGGATACGCTTACTTCAAAATATTTAACCGGAAGGATGGAAATTGAGGTTCCTAAAAAGCGCAGAAAAGCCAAGGAATGGATCCACATCAAAGGAGCAAGACAAAATAATCTGAAAAATATAGATGTAGATGTTCCTTTGGAAAGCCTTACGGTGATCTCAGGAGTTTCCGGAAGCGGAAAATCTACGCTGATGAAGGAAATTTTAACCAACGACATCCAGATCCAACTTGGGATGGGTGGCAAAAAAGGAGATTATGATTCTGTAGAATTCCCAAAGAAACTGATTAAAAACATTGAGCTGATCGATCAGAATCCGATTGGAAAATCTTCACGATCCAATCCTGTTACTTACTTGAAAGCGTATGATGACATCAGAGATCTTTTTGCCAAACAGAAAGTTTCAAAAATGATGGGTTACAAGCCCAAGCATTTCTCTTTCAACGTAGACGGCGGAAGATGTGACGAATGCAAAGGAGAAGGTGTGATCAACGTATCCATGCAGTTCATGGCAGATATTGAGCTTGAATGTGAAGTATGTAAAGGTACCCGTTTTAAAAACGAAATCCTGGAAGTGAAGTTCGATGAGAAAAGCATTTCTGATATTCTTCATATGACGGTGGATGAAGCTTTGGAATTCTTTAAAGACAATAACGAAGAAAAGATCGTCACAAAACTGAGACCGCTTCAGGAAGTCGGATTAGGCTATCTGCAGCTGGGGCAGAGCTCTTCTACCCTTTCCGGTGGTGAAGCACAGCGTGTAAAACTGGCATCATTCCTTGTCAAAGGGGTTACGACAGACAAAACCCTGTTTATTTTTGATGAACCTTCTACAGGACTTCACTTCCATGATATTCAGAAGTTACTGAAATCCCTACAGGCACTTATTGATCTTGGTCATTCGGTAATTGTTATTGAACATCAGCCGGATATTATCAAATCTGCAGATTATATTATAGATATTGGCCCGGAGGCAGGAAAATATGGCGGTGAAGTTGTTTTTGCCGGAACCCCGGAAGACCTGGCGAAAGATAAAAAATCGCATACCGCAAAATATATCAAGGAAAAACTTGAAAGCTAAATATGAATAGAGAGCCAATAAATGGCTCTCTATTTTTTTAACCATTGAGGTTTATTTAATTTGTTTAAAATGTAAGTTGAGTTTCGCATGAAAACTTTTTTAAACCACAAAAGTCACAAAAGCTTTTTGACACTTAAGTGATTAAAGATTTAATGCTTTATGAATAAGAAGTTCACTTAAGTTTTAAAAAATCATAGATTTTTTGTATCAGATCTTCAAAGCTTTAAACCTTAAACGTTGAACTCTAAACCCTTCAAAGATTATACAAAAACGGGCTTTGTTTAATGTAAGCTTCATCATCGATCTGGGACACCAAAAACTCAGACAGATCTGCTGCACTGATTTTCTCTCCTGGACAATCCGTCAGATTCGTTTCTGTTCTGAAGTGCTCGGAAGTAGAAATTATTAACGGAAGTCTCACCAATGTCCAATCCAGATTACTCTTCACAAGAATTTCATATTCATCCTGTTTGTCTTTTGTTGTCTTTGGATAATTCTGATACATCCACTCAGTTGCCATTTTTACTTTATCATTTTTATGATCAAAAGGCGTGTTAACGTTCAAACCGGTGATAGTAATATATCTTTTAATTCCGTGAGAATTCATCGACTGTATAATATTTTTTGTAGCATCCGTGAATATCGGTTCTTCTCCGGCAGGCTGTCCTATTTTACTGATTACCGCACTGCAACCTTTAATAAGACGGTTCACAGCTTCAGAATCTCTTGCATCTCCCTGTACGATTTCAATTAAAGGATTTTCAATAGTAAAATTTTTAGGAGTCCGAAGTAACAGTTTCATGGGATGTTTTCTTTTCAAAAGCTCCTGGACAAGGTAATGTCCTGTTTTTCCTGTGCCACCTATTACGGCTATTGTATTTGTTTTCATAATGATCTCTTTTGTTGGTGAAATATGATCCAATAATGAATGAGAATGCCTCATCAGTTATCGTCAGATTTCTTTTTGGGTATTAAATAATAGAATAACAGGGTTCATAAAATTTGAACCTTAGGATCTCAAGTACTTAGAAATGCACTTGAATAATGATATTTATAAAGAGATTTTAATGAGTCAAATATAACTATTTATTTTAAAAAGATAAAACTTTAGAATCAAACGCTATTTAGCCTTAATTTTTTATCTTAGAAAACAAAATCATTTATTATTCATTCACTGGTTTTTTACCTTTTTTAATCTGATTAAACAATATGAATTATAAAATTCTATCTGCTCTTCTGTTTATTCTGTTATTATGCAGAGCGCATCAAAAAAATGATCAATTCAGATAATAATCAACGATATGGATCACTGGTATATTGATAAAAAGAAGTGACAAGGGAAAAACACTTGAAAAAACACCATTGTAAACATTCTGAATAACAGTTGATTACAAACTTATCCACAATAAACTGTGGATAAGTTGTGAATTTTAACATTAAATTCATGTTTCGTATTAAAAATTGTACTACATTTACTATGTAATACAACTGAAATGAAATCATTTTTTGCTTTTTTCAGCTTTGAAATTGCAATTAAATTTGAAATAAAAATTTAAGCACAGCATTGTCGGCTGTGCTTTTTTATTGTTGTCTAATTAAAAAAATGAGATGTATTTATCTACTGGATCCGCTCCTAAAGAGCGGATTCTTTTTATGCACAGGTTCAGTTCCTGTCCTGAATGAATTCTGAATAAAATCATTGAAAAACAAACCGCAATTATTGGAAAGTTTTTATTTATTTAAATTAATTAGTATTTTTATTTTTCCAAGGCCTCATAGTTCAACGGATAGAATAGAAGTTTCCTAAACTTTAGATCCAGGTTCGATTCCTGGTGAGGCCACAAGTGTAAATAAACAATAAAATACCGGCAGCCCTGTTATATTTATCGTAGTTGTATGTATTCCTTAAAGCCAGGCAAGTAGCTGCATGTCAACTTTATTATTTTTTAGGTATTTTCATTACATTTATAAAATCCTCCCGCATTACCTTAGTCATGTGTTTTGCGATAGTTGTGCCAGGCCAGAGGAGACGGGCGCCGACCGCCGAATAATCTCCGGTACTACTGCAACTTGAGTATGTGAAACCTTCTCCCCCTCCAGCTTCATCACTTAAATTACACATCACTTCATATTTGTGTTGATATACGTTCCGGTCATAGTTATTGAAGTCAATTACTTCACCATTCCACACGGCTTTATTTGCTTTCCATAATCTGAACATAGAGATAGCAGCCTCTTTATCCTCTATAGTATATGCAGATACGTCAGGTTCCAGATCGGGATCTATATTAAGGATTTTACAGATATCCTCGTAGCTGTTGACTTCTGATTTGGAATTTATTGTACTTATTTTTAATGATTCATTACCCGTTTTTATTATTTTTTCAGGTATTCTCATCATATTCATAAAATCCTGCTGCATCACCTTAGTGACGTGTTTTGCTATGGTAATGCCAGGCCAGAGGAGGCGGGCACCGACATGGCTCCTGTTGCTGACAGGACGGTAAGTAAAGTACATCAAACCTGAATCCGGATCAACTTCATCACCCAGATCAAACAAAATTTCATACTTCTCCTGATCATCGTCATTGAAATCAATCATTTCGCCATTCCACGCAGCCTTATTTGCGTTCCACAATCTGAACAGGGAAACAGCAGCCTTTTGATCCTCTTCATCATAGGCAGATACATCTGGTTTCAGGCCAGGATGTATGTTCAGTATTTTACAAATATCTTCATAACTGTTCATTTCCAATTCGAAATTCATTTTTAATTAGCTAATGATAGGTAGTCCATTCTTTTCCTCCCAATATTACTCATCCTATGAAATATACCTCAATTAAATGATTGTCTGTAACTTAAAGGAGTTTTTTCCATTTTCTTTTTAAAAAGCTTATTGAACGATTGAGGATGCTCAAATCCTAAAGCATAAGCGACTTCCGATACTGAAAAATTCGTAGCTATAAGATATTCTTTAGCCTTTTCGATCAGTTTTTCATGAATGTGCTGCTGGGCATTCTGTCCCGTAAGGTTCCGGAGCATATCACTCAGATAATGCGGCGAAAGGTTCATTTCTGAGGCCAGGAACTCCACGGTGGGAAGTCCTTTGGTTAATGTTTCCTGTTTATTGAAATAGTCTTCCAGTATACCTTCCATTTTAGATAAAATATCACTGTTGACTGCTTTTCTGGTGATAAACTGTCTTTTATAAAAGCGGTTGCTGTAATTCAGCAGAACCTCAATATAAGACACAATAACGTCCTGGCTGACTTCGTCAATCGCTGTATTCAGCTCATTCCTGATATTATCCAGTAATCCGGTGATGATTGTTTTTTCCTGATCAGATAGATGCAGTGCCTCATTGGTATCATAGGAAAAGAACCCGAATTTTTTAATGTTCTTGCCCAAAGGATAGGTCCGTATAAAATCCGGATGTACAAGCAGCGTATATCCACAGTATTCTGCGTCTGCATCGGTAGAAAGAATCTGTCCCGGCGCCGTAAACATCATGCCTCCTTCGTTAAAATCATAATATCCCTGTCCGTAGCCCATCTTTCCATGTTCAGAAAACTTATACGAAATCTTATAAAAATTCAGGTAAAAGCTTCTGTTCAGCAATTCCTTATTCACAATCATTTTTGTATTATCTACCAGGCTTACTAACGGATGAAGCGGTTTAGGAAGTTTCAGCAGGTCGTGAAGCTCCGATATGGATGAAATTTTCATAGGTGTATTATCCTTCTTTTCCATGATATAAATGTATTAAATATTTGAATTAAAAGACAGCATAAATAAAATCTATGCCGTCTCAATATTTAAAAATATCTTAAATAAACTGTTTGCCGAACTGCTCTCTGAAAGCTTCAGCTCCCAGTTCAAGACGCTGGGCATATAATGCTTTTGCATCCTCTCCTGCTACGTATCTTAACTGCTTCTTGCCATCTGTAGCTGCTTCATATACCACTTCAGCAATCTGTTCAGGTTTGGAAGCCGCTTCCATCATTCCTTCCATACTGGAAAAAAGGGAATTGGTAATCTCTTCATAGGCCGGGCTCGTTGCGGAATCTAAAGAACGACTTACAAAATCGGTCTTAATTCCTCCTGGAGATACAGTTTTGATATCAATGCCGAATTTATTCAGTTCATAAGATAGACTCTCGCTCCAACCCTCCAGCGCCCATTTGGTTGCATGATAGGTTGAACCCAAAGGAAATGCAATCAATCCTCCGATTGAGGTGGTAGAAATAAACATTCCGCTCTTTTTCTCTCTGAAATATGGAATAAAAGCTTGTGTTACACGAATCACCCCAAGAAGGTTGGTATCCAGCTGTTTTAAAATCTGCTCATCTTTTAAGGCTTCCAAAGGACCAATAAGCCCATATCCTGCATTATTGAAAACCACATCTACATTCCCCAGCTCAAGGGCTTTATTTACAGTCGATTTTATCTGTTCCAGATTGGTAACGTCCAAAGGAAGCAGGGTTACATTGTCCAAGGCGGCAAGTTCAGAAGCTGCTTCCGGGTTTCTCATAGTAGCAATAACGTTCCAGCCTCTGCTTTGAAATAATTGGGCAGCCGCTTTTCCTAATCCTGTTGAAGCGCCTGTTATAAAAATTGTTTTCATTTTGTTCTGTATTAAATTAACAGGACAAAGGTCAGGATTCGAATAAAGGCTGGAGTTGCCAAATTGGACTAACGTGTATCCAAAATGGATTTTAAATAGTTTTTTGAAGGAATTATCTCAAAATAGAAAGGCCCGGATTTAAAATCCAGGCCTTGTTTATTAAAAAGAGAAATGCAGTATAAGCTGTGAATTCTCTTCAGATTATCTTAAAATTTATAGACAAATGAATTGATATTCATCCCTGCTCCTACAGAAGCAAATAAAACCACATGTCCTTCTTTTATTTCATGGGAAGGAAGTTCTCCATTCAGGATCATCGTAAGCAACGTTGGAATGGTAGCCACACTGCTGTTCCCTAATTTATCGATTACCATCGGCATGATATTCTCAGGCATTGTCAAATCATAAAGCTGATAAAAACGTTTTACAATCGCCTCATCCATTTTCTCATTGGCCTGATGGATGATAATTTTATCTAGCTGATCTATAGAATATCCGCTTGCATCCAGACACTTCTTCATAGCATCCGCCACATTTACAAGAGCAAATTCATAAATTTTTCTGCCTTCCATTTTGATATATTTCGTATCAGGACAGCTTTCATTGTTATATGACTTACCAAAGAAAAGGTAATCTTTTTCGTTCAGGGTATAAGAAGCCGATAAATGGGACTGTATTCCTTTACCATCTTCACTTATTTCCATGATAACTGCTCCTGCACCATCCGCATAGATCATACTGTCCCTGTCGTGAATATCAACGACTCTGGAAAGTGTTTCTGCACCAATAACCAGGCAGCGTTTTGCTATACCCGATTTGATGAAGGCATTAGCCTGTATCACACCTTCTATCCAGCCCGGACATCCGAACAGAACATCATAGGCTACACAGAAATTATTTTTGATCTTTAGAAGATGTTTTACTCTTGAAGCCAGACTTGGCACACTATCCGACTGAACGGTGCCAAAGCGGACATCACCAAAATTATGGGCAAATATGATGTAATCCAGGGTCTCCGGATCTATTTTTGAATTTTCTATTGCTCTCTGTGCTGCAATCAGCCCCAGATCTGAAGTCACCTGATCCTCAGATGCGTATCTTCTTTCTTCTATGCCGGTAATTTCCTTGAGCTTTCTGGCAATAATATCATTCGCTTCCTTTAATGACTCCCCGTTTTTATTAATAAAATGATGCTTGTCAAAAAATAAATTTGTAATTGTTTCCGGCGGAATATAATTGCCGACTCCTATAATCTTGCTTGTCATTAAAAAAAAATTATAATCTTCTTAAATTCATTTTGGTTTTTTCATGAATTTAAATATTGTACAATATTAACGATAAAATATCTATTAATCGTATGATAAAATAGAATTGAATATTTATATTGGTATTCAGAGCATAAAATGAAACATTACCATCCCTCAGATCGCTTTCTATCATTAGATTTTCACTTCATTCTCAATCCCTTAGATTGTTGTTTTCATTTTTTGTAAATTCGCATGCTTATGGCAGCCTATATTCTTGAAAATACAAGCATCAATATACTTTCCGTTTATGATCTCCTGAAACATACTTCAGGCAGCGCATTCCTGGAGATCAGAGATTTTCATAATATCTATCCTACTGCCATCGAAAACAATATAGGCGTTTTTACTAAAAGATCCCCGTTAAAAGATTTCCCGGAGGTTTCCGTCAGCCAGATTGGCAGCTCTATAATAAGCACATGTACCTGCCATACCCCTAAAGACAAACTTTGTGAGCATCAGGCAGAAATCATCCACTGTATCATAGAGGAGAAAAAATTCAGGACTTTCTTTGATCCTTTTCTTCGTAAGAAACTGTTTATTGCTAAAGCTAAAAGTTACGGCTTAGAAAATGAACCGGAACTTGATATCTATTTTGAGCTTGAATATGTTAATGACAAAATCGAAGTAAAGCCTAAGATCAGAGAAATGTTACCTATAGATGAGGATATTTTTAAACAGCAGCTTCTTCCTCAACGTTCTTCAGTAATCAATCAATTAGCATTACAGGACAGTGGGAAGAGAAAAATACTGGTCATCGGAAGGCACCGTTATTACAGCCACCTGAATTTTTCACTCATGGAAGCTGAAACTACCCAGGCAGGAAAACTCAAAAATCCTGTCCATCCTGTTGATGCCATGCAGCTTATCTGGAAAGCTGAAGAGCCACAGCATATTAAATTCTACACTGCTGTTTCAGCGTTTCAGAATAATTATAATGAGGATTACAATACTGCAGAGCTGGAAGCTCTAAAACTGATCGTACAGAATCCGCTTGGGCTGGAAACTTATTATCATGACCGTGAGCTGTCCGAGACCGTTTCATCAAAATCTCTTGTCCCTGTACATCTTGAGGTTTTGCAGGCAGAAATACAGCTTAGCGTATTCAAAAAGGAACCTTTTTATGAGATAACCGGAGCGTTAGAATTCAATGATGTATCCATTCCTTTTAAAAATATAATGATCAGGAATGAATATTTTGTCTACAGCCGGAATACTTTCAGTTTTGTAGATGATCCGGATATGCTGAGGATAATTAAATTTTTTAAAACCAATAATGAGATCCTGCTTGTTCATTCCTCGAAATATGAAGGATTCATGAAAAATATTCTTTCTTCACTGGAAGAACGTATTCATATCAATTATAGCTACATACAGCCTGCAACACCAGTACAGCTTGAAGAAGAAAGCCACAGTAACGAATGGGTCATTTATCTTCGCCAGCAGGGAAATTACATTGCTTTGACTCCGGTCATGAAATATGGACAGGCAGAAGTTGCCGTCTATTCCAGGAAACAGCTTTTCGGAACGGATCAGAATGGAAATGTATTTAAAATTGACAGAAATGACGCAGAAGAAGCCCGTTTTACCTATCTCATTATGAAGCAGCACCCCGACTTCGAAGCACAGATGGACGGCTATGATTATTTTTATCTGCATAAAGATAAGTTCCTGGATCAGGACTGGTTTCTTGGTGCTTTTGAAGTATGGAGACGTGAAGGTGTTGTCATTCTTGGATTCAATGAGCTTAAAAATACTAAACTCAATTCTTACAAAGCAAAAGTCAATATTCAGATTACCAGTGGGCTGGATTGGTTCAATGCTAAATTAAAGGTAAGCTTCGGACAGAAGGATGCCACATTGAAACAGCTTCATCGCGCTATACGCAACAGAAGTAAATTTGTACAGCTGGACGACGGGACGCTCGGGGTTCTCCCGGAAGAATGGATCAACAGGATGAATGAATTTTTCCGGATCGGGGAAATTGATGCTGAGGAACTTAAAATTCCAAAGATCAATTTTACGGAAGTGTCTTCACTGTTTGAAAAGGATATTTTGAGCAGCGAGGTACAGGAAGAGCTTTCTTCTTATTCACTTCAGTTCTCATCCGTTAAAGATATTCCCCAAATCGATATTCCTTCAGAATTGAAAGCTGTTTTGAGGGATTATCAGCATGACGGACTGAACTGGCTGAGCTTTTTGGACAGGTTTAATTTCGGGGGATGTCTTGCGGATGATATGGGTCTTGGAAAAACACTTCAGGTGATCGCGTTTATTCTTTCTCAACGTAAAAAACGAGGCCATGTTACCCATCTTGTCGTAGTTCCTACTTCCTTGCTCTTCAACTGGCAGGAAGAGATTAACAGGTTCGCTCCTTCAATAAGTGTAATGACTCATTATGGAGCCGAAAGACTGAAAACTGCAGAACATTTTTCTGAATATGAGGTAGTACTTACCAGCTATGGAATGTTACTTTCGGATATCCGTTTTCTGAAAGACTTCCGTTTTAACTGTGTTTTCCTTGATGAATCACAGACAATTAAAAATCCTAATTCAGAAAGATATAAAGCAGCCCGCTTGTTGAATTCAAGAAACAGGTTTGTTCTTACAGGGACTCCTATTGAAAACAACACTTTCGATCTTTACAGTCAGCTTTCTTTTGCCTGTCCGGGACTTTTGGGAAGCAAGCAGTATTTTAAAGACATTTATGCCGTTCCCATTGATAAATTTGAATATGGTAAGCGTGCCCAGGAGCTTCAACAGAAAATAAAACCTTTTATTCTCCGCAGGACAAAAAAGCAGGTTGCCAAAGAGCTTCCTGAAAAGACGGAAATGGTGATCTACTGCGAAATGGATACTGAACAGCGTAAAATCTATGATGCTTATGAAAAGGAACTCCGTGAATTTATTGCCGCGAATGATGACGATGATCTGAATAAAAACAGCATGCATGTTCTTACCGGGCTTACCAGGCTCAGACAGATCTGTAATTCTCCTGTACTATTAAAAGAAGGATATTCCGGCGATCATGCCGTGAAAATAGAAATACTGATGGAACAGATCCAAAGTAAGTCGAAAGATCATAAAATCCTTGTATTCTCACAATTTGTAGAGATGCTGGACTTGCTTAAAGCTGAACTTGAACGTAAAAAGATTCCTTTTGAATATCTTACGGGACAAACCAAAAACAGAGGCAAGACCGTTAATACTTTCCAGGAGAATGAAGAGATCCGGGTATTCCTGATCAGTTTAAAAGCGGGCGGCGTAGGCCTTAACCTTACTCAGGCAGATTATATTTACCTCGTAGATCCGTGGTGGAATCCTGCAGCGGAAAACCAGGCGATCGACCGTAGTTATAGAATCGGTCAGACTAAGAATGTGATTGCAGTCCGGCTGATCTGTTCAAATACTGTGGAAGAGAAGATTTTAAGTCTTCAGAAAAAGAAAAATGAGCTGGCCCAAAATCTGCTTCAGACTGACGGAACAGGCATTCAGAAGCTGTCGAAGCATGATTTATTAGAAATACTGGAATCAAAATCATTGTAAAACCTTTCAACACAATATTCAGTTATACCTGACTAAAAAGAAAACCGACAGATAGAATCTGCCGGTTAAAAAAAACAAAAATTGATATGGATATGATTAGATAAAGTGTTCTTATTTTTTAATGATCTTTTTGATGATGCTTTTTTTATCTTTAGTGTAGATCCTGATCAGATAAGTCCCGGGAGTAAAGCCATTCATATTAACAACACCGGATATTCCTTCTAAAAGCTTCTGTCCAGATACGCTATAAACTTCATATTTTTCAAGTCCGCCTTCTGTTTGTACCGTTATGGAACCTGATGTAGGATTTGGGTATATTTTTGCAGATGATTTTTTTGTTACCTCCGATGTAGCCAGATTGGATGCCAGCACATTTAAAGTATAATCTTCAACCTGTCCAATGAACCACCCTGCTGGACATGGGAGATTTTCCAAAGTTCCCATCCATGAATTAGATTCATAAGCTTTAACAATTCTGAACCGGGTTGATCCCAGCATTGCATCAGCAGGAATGCTGATCGTTCCAGACGTTACTCCAGACTGTCTGCCGGGAATAGGATCAGAATTATCCAGATAGCCTAAATTAAACGCTTCGTTCGGATCAAAAGCATTATTGTGATTAAGATCGATATAGGCATACACTGAGACGGTTGTCTGTCCCTGAGTTCCTCCAGTGACGGTTATTGGATAAGAATTACCTCTGTTCACACTGAAAACTGTAGATGTAAAGTTCTCAACTGCGTCTGAAGTTCCGTCTATATGACTTTCGTTGGAAATTCCTGTAAATTCTATCTTTGTAATTTCACTAACAGTCAGGGTTGTGACATTTTCAGCTCCGCAGTAGGGCCATGGGAAAACCATATTATTTCCTGCAATATTTACAGTGTAATCTTCGGTTTGTCCCGCTCTTAAGCTGGTATCACAAGCTGTAGTGATCGAATTCGGTGCGTTGGGATCAGAATAAGCAGCTGTATTGGTATTTTTCAGTACTCTCATTCTTGTGGCACCGGATGCTGCATTCGCGGGAACTGTAATGGTACCGTTAATCGTAAAGGCATTAAAAGGATTCGCTGCTGCCAGTCTGCCTATATAAAAATTTTCTCCCGCATCATCAAAATTACCGTTCTTGTTAAAATCAATAAAAACCACAACGTCACTTGGAAAAGTACCGGAGGGCCCTTTTATAGAAATCTGATAACTGTTTCCGGCCTGAAGATCTACAGACAGTGAGGTAAAATCCTCATAAGGCTGCGCATTCCCTGATTGTGAAGTTGAGGTATTATTGATATTTCCAAAACTTACATTGGTGATCATATTGCTATCTGTACCATATTGAAATGCAGGAGTACAGTATTGTGCATTCATCATCATATAGAATACCACAGCAGAAAAAGTAGATAATTTCTTCATTTATTCTTTTATTTTGTTGAGACAAATTTATATTTATTTAGAATCAATAAAAATAAGAATCGAATGATATTTATCACTTTTAAAAGAATAATTAAAAAAATAAGGCAGATAATTTAATAATTCTCAGATAAAATTACCAGTCAATACGCAGTAAAAAAGTTATCACAGCAAAATAAACATCTGCTAAAAGTAAGATAAAATTAACCAAAAAATAAAAAGCTTTGTTTTTTGAGAATTTTAGAATAAGATAAAAATTATAACATAAAGCAATAAAAAATAAGGGTGTGAGCCAGAAAAAAAAATCACGTTGTAACAGAAAATATATTAATAAAAATATAAATGATACTATCAAGATATATAAATAATTTTTCATACGAAATTAAGCTCTGGAAAGCTGATCCAGCTTTTTCAACAGTGCTGGTATCCGGTAAGCTCCGGACATCTGCTCTACTTTAGGCAGTAGTTCATCTACATCTGCACCTTTTGCGGTAAGAAATAACGGAGTTTTGCTTTCTCCTCTTAAAACACTTCTTCTTTGGGAATCCGGAGAAGCAAACTCGTTCTTTGCAATTCCAATGATTGCATATTTTCGGTCTAAGGCTTCATAGAGATATCCTCCAAGACCTATTTTACCATCATTATCAAGGGTAACATAACCATCTACGATAATAATGTCTCCTTCTTTTAAGGATATTTCCTTTAATAGGCTCAAAATGCAGGGCAGTTCCCGCTTGTAGAAAGCACCACTTTCATATCCGGAAGGGACTTCTGTTTTTTCAGTATAAATACCAGACTCATTTTCTGAGGTCCAGTCTTCAAATGCGATACACACAGTGTTTGCATGGTCCTCATAATAATAGGTATCAAAAGCGTAAATCATATTTTCCTTCTATCATTAAAAAAAAATTCACCGAAATGCCACAAAATCCCGGACGGATCATGTACAAAGCATTCTTTTCCCCAGTCCATTGTTCTTACGGGGGTAAACTTTACTTTTTCATATTTGTCAGTAAGACGCAAAGCCTGAAGTTCCTTCCAGAAATCATCTGTATTCTCTACTTCCATAAAGACCATGGTATTGTCTATCCAGTCTTTAGCATAGTAATCCTGAAGATAGAATCCGGTTTCCTGCCTTTTAAACAGGGATAATTTAGGTTCCAAGATTACTTCTTCAAATCCCAGATCTCTATAGAAGTTCCTGCTTATTTCAAAATTTTCAGCCCCGATAAATGGCCTGATGGATTTTACATGCTGTCTCATTGTTTTCTGTTTTTCCAGTTATTATAAGTCATTTCAAATTTGATTTCTCCTTTTCCATGCATACCTCTCTCCTGCCATCCGGACTTCCTGTAAAATGCTTCCGCTCTTGTTCCCGGTGCAGTTCCCAGCCATACATCTTCTTTGGTTTGTTCAAAATACCAGTCAAGCATAACATCATGAAGCTTCCTTCCAATTCCGAGATTCTCAAAATCAGGATGTATAAAAAGTGCCCAGATATTATTTTCCTTCAGATCTACAATAGAAAAACCAATAATCCGGGATTCTATCTCACCTACCCAGCCTTTTCCTCTTTCAAACAGAAATTCTTCACAGTCTGCGTCAGTTACCAAGGCGGGATCAGAAAGCATATTCTCTTTTACTGAGTTCCGGACGATCTGGATCTGTGGAATGTCTTCAGTCCTAGCTTCGCGAATTGCTGTTTTCATTTGGTTATTCTTATGTTGGTTAGCTATTTTTATAAAATTGAAGTTGGTTAATGTAAAGGCACAATTTTATGTGCCTGATGCTTGATTAGGAATCTCCGATAAAATGTACCTTACTAAAAAACACACATTAAAAAATCACAAACCATTGGTTTATTAAACTTTAAGCATTATTAATTAATGCAATTTTTATCTTGTGTTTTGTGATGATTCAATAAAATATTTTATTTTTTATCTACTACAATTCTTTCTGCTCTGTTGGCAATTTCCCAGGCAGTGGCAAAAACCAGCTGGGCTCTTTTTTCCAGCAATGGATAATCAATTTTCTCAGGATCATCGGTTGGTTTATGATAATCTTCATGAATACCGTCAAAGAAAAAGGCTACCGGAACATTGTTTTTAGCGAAATTATAATGGTCTGAACGGTAATATAGCTGTTCCGGATCCGCAGGATCATCGTATTTATAGTTTAATTCCAGATTATTCGTCTTTTTGTTGGCAGCTTCATTAATGACTTTGAGCTGGGAGCTCAGCATTTCAGAACCTATCACATATACATACTGTTTTCCTCGGTTTGCGGCATCATCACGCCCAATCATATCAATATTGAGGTCAACAACAGTATTGGCAAGCGGGAATACGGGATTGCTGGTATAGTACTCAGATCCGAACAGGCCATGCTCTTCTCCTGTTACATGAAGGAATAGAATTGATCTTTTTGGCCCGTTTCCAGCCCTTTTAGCTTCCTGGAATGCTTTCGCGATCTGCATAACGGCTACAGTTCCGCTTCCATCATCATCAGCTCCGTTGTAAACAACTCCGTTTTTGGTTCCGACATGGTCGTAATGTGCAGAAATCACTATTATTTCGTCAGGTTTCTCACTTCCTTCAATGAAAGCAAGGATATTTTCAGAATCCGGAAGGTTTCCGCCTCCTCTTTTCTTCATAAATTCTGCAGGAACCTTTTGATAATAGGAACCTAACGCCTTTGGAGAAGTAATTCCTAAGCTTTTATAATAATCAACCATATACTCACCCGCTTTTTTCTGTCCAGGACTTCCGGTATCTCTTCCTGCCATTTCATCGGAAGCGATCACATATAAGTTTTTCTTTAGTTCATCAGATTTAATGGTCTTATATGCAGCAAGAAAGGCTTTATCCCCTTTTGCTACAGACACGGATTGAGTGGATTGGGCCGAAGCACCTTCAGAAGTTTTCGCCGTTCCGCAGCTCACCATAACAGCCAGCCCTAACAACGGGATAAGTATTTTTTTCATACAATAATAATTTGCTTAAAAATAACAAATTTTATTTAACCTTCAACGGATGCCTATTTTTCTTATATTTGATATAAATGCAATATAGATGGAAAAAATTTACGGATTTACACACTATTCCTTTTTCACGGAAATGTCTGAGCTGGCTACAAAACATAATAGCTTTGACCTGTCTTTAGGACTTCCCGACTTTGATATTGATGAGCGATTAAAATCATTTTTAAAGGAGGCTGTAGATTGTAATAAACATCAGTATGAGCCACTTGCAGGAAATCCGATGCTCATTAACAATATCATTACTTATAACACAGCACGTAAAAACAGCATCAGACTTAAAGAAAATGAGGTGACTGTTGTTCCCTGTGCAACTTTTGCTTTAAATACAGCCCTTAAATCTATTCTAAATCAAGGAGATGAAGTTATCATTATTCAGCCTTCCTATTATACTTACGCACCTTCAGTTGTTCAAAATGGCGGTATTCCTGTTTATTATGACCTTGATAATGATTTTACCATAAACTGGGAAAATTTTCAAAAATGCATTTCCGGAAAAACAAGAGCCGTTATTGTTAATTCGCCACAAAATCCTACGGGAACAATCTGGAAGCAAAATGACTGGAACCAGCTTTATGAATTGATAAGACATCAGGAAATTTACCTTATTTCGGAAGAAATTTACGATACCTATTGCTACGACGGACTTGAACATTACAGTTCTTTTCTTCATCCTGAGCTGAGAAACAGGACCTTCTGTATCTTCTCTTTTGGAAAAATGTTTCATACTTCCGGTTGGAAGGTGAGTTATTTACTTGCCTCAGAATATCTTACCTCAAAATTCAGATGTCATCAGCAATATATTTCCTATAGTGCGAATGCTCCTGCCCAATATGCTCTTGCTAAATATCTGGAAGTATTCGATTCCAGTGAAAACAAAAATATAATGCAGCGAAAAAGAGATATTTTTAATGAAATGATTGCATTTACACCTTTGGAAGCTATCAAAAAGGCTGAAGGAAGCGTCTTTCAGATCGTTAATTTCAGGAATGTTTCTAAAACTATGACAGATGTAGAATTTTCAAAATGGCTGACGGTAGAGAAAGGAACAGCATGTCTTCCACTTTCTACTTTCTATAATTCACGGCAGAACTCCGATTATGTGCGGTTCAGTTTTGCCAAAAAAGATGAATTGATCATCCAGGCTTTGGAACATCTGCAGAAAAACCTTTAATATTTGAAACCTGTCATTACAAAGAATCATAGTTTATGCATAAAGAAGATTATTAACTAAAAAATCTTCATATCAATGAAAAAGCACCGCCTAAGACGGTGCTTTAAATATTTGTTATTTGATTTTAAAGAGCGAGAACTCTTACATCAATTCTTCTGTTTTTTGCTTTACACTCATCCGTGTCATTCGCTTCACAAACCGGGTGCTGTGAACCATAGCCTTCTGCCTCTACCCTGTCTGATGAAATTCCCAGCTCCAAAAGCTTCAGTTTTGCAGTCTGAGCTCTCAGATTCGATAATTTCTGATTGCTTTCTTCATTGCCGGTATTATCTGTATACCCTCCCAATTTAATTTTCACGTCAGGATAGGCATTTAAGATTTCAGCAAGGTTATTAAGCTGAGCATCTGATCCGGCTTTCAGATCACTGGAACCAGTTTCGAAATAAAGGTTTTCCAGAGTATACCAGTTATTAGGATCTATGACAGTCTGATCTTTTTGATTTACCGAATTATATAGCTGGAACAGTCTGCTTCCTTCTCCTAAAGCGATTGTTTTTCCGCCTTTCAATTTTATTTCCTGAATGTTTCCTGTCTCATAAACAAAATCCCCGTTTTCATTAAGATGTCCTTTGATTTCTTTTGGAGAAGCGGGAACGGTTTGAAGATCTGTATGGGTTGCAGTTGAAGTCGCATTATAAGCTCTTGTCAGGCTTTCCAGTTTCGCTTTCCTGTTGGCTTCAATTTTATCTTTATGCAGTACTGCCAATGTTGGTGCAATAACTAATGAAACAATGGACATCAATTTGATCAGGATATTCATTGATGGTCCTGAAGTATCTTTAAAAGGATCTCCCACAGTATCTCCGGTTACGGATGCCTTATGAGGTTCTGAACCTTTATAATAGGTCTGACCGTTGATATCAACGCCTTTTTCAAATGACTTTTTAGCATTATCCCAGGCACCACCTGCATTATTCTGGAACATCCCCATCAGAACACCGCTCACGGTAGCTCCGGCTAAAAATCCTCCTAAAACTTCAGGTCCGAATATAAATCCGATCAGCAAAGGTGAAATAATGGCAATAGCCCCTGGAAGCATCATTTTTCTGATGGATGCATCTGTTGATATGGCTACACACTTCTCATATTCGGGCTGTGCTTTTCCTTCCAGAATCCCCGGAATTTCACGAAACTGTCTTCTTACTTCTTCTACCATGGCCATCGCTGCTTGTCCTACTGCAGTAATGGCAAGTGAAGAGAATATAAACGGTATCATTCCTCCCACAAATAAACCTGCCAGAACATCTGCTCTGTAGATATCAATTCCATCGATTCCGGCAATTCCTACAAAGGCAGCAAATAAAGCCAGCGCCGTTAATGCAGCGGAAGCAATTGCAAATCCCTTTCCTGTAGCTGCTGTGGTATTTCCTACAGCATCCAGGATGTCTGTCCTTTCACGGACTTCTTTTGGAAGTTCACTCATTTCAGCAATTCCTCCGGCATTATCAGCAATCGGTCCAAAAGCATCAATGGCGAGCTGCATGGCAGTAGTGGCCATCATTCCGGCTGCTGCAATTGCCACACCGTAAAGTCCTGCACATAAATAAGAACCGTAAATTCCTCCTGCCAATACAAGGATAGGAAGTAATGTTGATTCCATCCCTACTGCCAAACCACCGATAATATTTGTTGCATGACCTGTAGAAGATTGTCTTACAATACTTGAAACAGGCCTTTTGCCCATAGCTGTATAAAATTCCGTAATGATGCTCATTAAAGTACCTACTACCAGACCTACCATTATAGCACCGAAAACACCCATCTTAGTGAACTCGTGTCCTCTGAGCGTCATTTTCTCGGGAAGAAGGTAAGTGACCAGAAAATAAGAAGAGATCGCTGTAATGACAATACTTCCCCAGTTACCCAAATTCAGAGCATTCTGTACGCTGGAAGTAGATGAGCCTTCATTATCATTGATTCTTACAAATAGAGTTCCTATCATAGAGAAAATGATTCCTGTCCCGGCAATAAGCATTGGAAGAAGGATAGGTGCAAAACCACCGAAGGCATCATCAGACATTGTTTCTCTACCCAAAACCATTGTCGCTAATACTGTTGCAACATAAGATCCGAAGAGGTCGGCTCCCATCCCAGCTACATCTCCTACATTGTCACCTACGTTATCAGCAATAGTGGCTGGATTCCTTGGATCATCCTCAGGAATTCCCGCTTCCACTTTTCCGACAAGGTCAGCTCCAACATCTGCAGCTTTTGTATAGATACCACCACCTACTCTTGCAAAAAGAGCGATGGATTCTGCCCCAAGAGAAAATCCTGTAAGAATTTCAATGGTCCTTTCCATTTCATGGGAATCTACTGTTGCATCAGGAGCGAAAATCTGTTTAATGATCAGAAAAAGAGCACCTAACCCCAGAACTGCCAATCCGGCCACTCCCATTCCCATAACGGAACCTCCGGTAAAAGAAACTTTCAGAGCTTTGGAAAGTGATGTTCTTGCGGCTTCTGCTGTTCTTACATTGGCTTTTGTTGCGATTTTCATTCCGATAAATCCTGCCAGTGCAGAAAATACAGCTCCCACGGCAAAAGCAACCCCAATACTCCAGTGGGAATTGGAATTACTGGATCCCATCACAGCGAGTAATATCGCAACCACCACTACGAAATAGGTTAAAATCTTGTACTCGGCCTTTAGAAAAGCCATTGCACCGTCAGCAATATGTCCGCTGATTATTTTCATTTTTTCATTCCCGGCATTCTGCTTACTTACCCAGTTACTCTGCAGGAAAGTATACAATAAGGCGACAACGCCGAAAACCGGAATTAAATAGAACAAATCCATAGTTTATTATTTTAATATTAATAAATAGTAATTAGTTTTATAAATATAACAAAAATTCTATGGTTTTATTAAGTCTGATTCTATAATATATTTTCTGAAAATTTGAAACGGCATAAAAAGGTGCTATTCCTGGAAAGCATTAATATATTTAAGTTTTTATCCTCTATCAAAAAAGATGCTTATTAAACAAATAAAGGCAGATGAAATTCATCTGCCTTTATTATGAGTTGGGAATGCTATTTTTTAGCCTCCGAATTTTTCTGCGTAATCTTTTTGAGAAGCTTTGATCACTTTTTTAGCATGCTCAGCTCCATATACCTCATGAATTCTACATTTTGCAGGCTCATCCGGTAAATTTTTATACGTTAAGAAGTAGTGCATTAATCTTTTCACTTCAGCTTCCGGAAGTTCAGAAATATCTCTGAAATGTCCAAAAGCGTGGTCACCAATCATTACAGCAACAATTTTGTCATCTGCTTCTCCTCCATCGATCATTTTGAATCCACCGATTGGAATAGCTTCCATTAATAATCCTCCTGAATGAATATTGTGAGAGCTTAACACACAGATATCAAGCGGATCATGATCACCTTCCGTCACATCATCAGCGCCAGCTTCTACAGCTAATTTCATAACTTCATTATGGCAGTATGTTCTTGGAACAAATCCGTATAAAGCGGGAATAATATTGGAAAATTTCTGAGGTCTGTCAACCTTCAAAAATCCTGTTTCTTTATCTACTTCATATTTAATAGTATCTGAAGGAACGATTTCCACGAATACGTTTACAACATTTGGCGCATCTTCTCCTGCAGAAACCCCATGCCATGGATGTGCTTTAAAATTTGGAATCATTATTTATTTGTTATTTTTAAGTTAAAATTAAAATTTCTCTTCTAAGGTCTTCTATGGTAGCAGCAATATAGTCATCGCCTTCCATATAGTTCATAATGAAAATGGTTTTGAACTCTTCAAGATCTGCATTTCCATTCAGACCATCATATGTTTTATGAAGTAAATCGATCAAAGCATTTTTTGAGTCTACAATATTCTTCCATGAGCCTTTTGTAATATACAGCTGTTGTGAAGAATTATACTCAAACTCCTCATTAATGGTTTTTTCTGTAAGGAAAATAAACTCGTGTACTGCCAGACCTTTATCAAATTTCTGGATGATATTCGACGGTTTTATTCTTTCTAAAAAGAGGGTCATTCTTTCATAGGAATGTGCTTTGTTTTCAGCGTTTGATTTCACGGAAAGAAGCTTGATCTCCTGATTTTTAAGGGTAATGTACGAGTGTACGAATTGTCTCAGCAAAACCAAAAAAGGAATTGCGATAATTAATGCAAAAGCATACGGTAGATATCCTGAAAAATTAGCCATAATTTTAGACCGCAAAATTACTAATTATTTTCCGGCTTCTAAAGAGTTTTTAAATATATCAGTCTTAGAATTCTGAATATAGATGAGAGACAGAACAATGATCAGATAAAAACCTATCATCATTCTGTTGGCCAGGCTTGGAAAAACCAGATATCTTACAAAAACTGCTGCATAAACAGCTCCGAAAAACAAGCATTGAGCCCAGCTTTTTTTGCTGTTCAAAGAAAATTTATTGGCCAGAATAATAAAGATAAACAATAAAAGCAGCGGGAAATATGATCCGTTAAAGTCCAGCATCATTGTTTTTTTTATAAAATTCAGATAATCCGGAAAATAGAACGGATCAGGATTCGATATCGGATAAATCTGAACTTTTGTAAACTGATTCATAAATAAAACAGACCATGAAATCTGATTGAAATACTGGATCAGAAAAAAGGAAAGGAAGATATATCCGTAAGATAAAAATACTTGCGCTGTTTTAATCTGAAGGGTGTTTTTATAAAAATAAATCAGAATATAAAGAAGTGAATATAAAATAAAATATTCCGGTCTTGTTAAAACACAGAGCATCGCAAAAACTGTTGCTGCAAGATGATTTTTCTTAATTATAAAGGTATAAAAACTTAACAGAAGCATTAAACAGGCTAAACTGTCTGCCGAAGCATACCGGCTTGCCTCCAAAAGAGGTTTGAATAATGAAATAATAACCGTTATAATGAATGCTAAAGGGTAATTCTTTAAAATCCTGATCAGGAACCCAAATATTAAAGTAATGATAAAAACATAAGAAAATATTGAGGTTAAAGTTATTGAGGTTAAAACATTAAAACCTAATTTATAAAACATCAGGTTCACAAAATTATAAAATGGTTTCACAGAGAACAGCTGAAGTTCTTCTTCATAAGCCTTGGGATTTTTTGACAGCGTATAATAATAAGTGTTTCCCCCTATTGCAATTTCTTCAGCTTTGGAAATTTCAGAAAGTTTAGGATTTATATTTTTTAATTCTGTATAAACTTTTTTATGAATATCTTCTATTTTAAGATCAGAATGTTCGGTTTTGTAAATAAGGCCCATGTAGGCTTCTAAATCTGCATTATAATACTGATGGGTATACAAATAGTAGGACATCAGGCATACATAGATCGAAAAAATAAAAACAAGAATATTTCCAGTTTTTTTCATCTGCGTTTGAGTTTATTCTGTTAAGGATGCAAAAGTAAAAAAACTATTCTTTCAGCTGCTATTATTCAGGTATTTTTATAGTAATTACAATTCAAATAGTGCAGGTCTTTGCGTTACTTCATGATAACATACACTGTTTTCATCAAAAAAGTGATATACAAGGCTTTTTCTGGTTTTGTTTTTGTCTGTATGTGGTTCTCCACCGTGAAGGATATTGGCATGCCATATTAGCATATCCCCTTTTTTTGCTTTAAATATTTCTTTTTTCAGACCAAGTTCTCTGACTTTAGATTCCAAAAACTCTTCATAGGCACGGTAGCTTTTTTTACCGATTTTAAATGCACTACCTTCATTCTCATAATCAGAATTAAGAAAATAAGGAAGTTTATGACTTTTAGGAATATAATGTAGTGCACCATTGGTTTCATCCACATCCTCTAATGCAATCCATACTCCTAAAAGCCCGCCTAGAGGATAAGTCGTCATATGAATACTGTCAGAATGCGTTTTCTGCTGGCTGCCATTAATGAAGTTGATACTCTGGAAAAGCTTTGCCTTGCCATCTAAAAGGACAGACAGAAAATCCAGCAGGTTCTTATCATTTCCAATATTTTTAATGATTTCAGAATGATGAATGGCAAACATCAGCTTTCCTCCGTAAATAAATTTCAGGGTGCCATTTTCCATCAGCTTTTCAATTTCATTATTGATCCTGTCTGCATCATCTGGACTAATGAAATTTCTTACAATCATATATCCGTTTTCATCATACTGAAGGGCACTTTGTTTATTTTCAGCATTGAGTTCTTTGAAAAACGTAGTGTCAACAAGTCTATTCTGGTCTATTCCTCTTTTTGAAGCAGGAAGATGGGCAAAATCAGTGCTGGAAATGCTGGAATAGTAGTTTTTTTTGAGGCCATACTTTTTATACAAGGGGATATTATGCTGTAATTTCTTCTTATTAAAAAAATTATAAATAATATAGGGCAGTTTATAATAACGGATCTGCTTTAGCATGGCTGGATTATTAGGATAAATACTTTATAAAGGTACGGAATAATATTTAATTAAAATCATTCTAAATAACGAAAATAGACATGATATTCATCTTAAGAAAGTTTACCTCTCATTAGAAAACGGGCAAAATCCCTGATCAATGTCTTTTTAGAATTTTCTATAACTGCGTAGTGTTTTAATTCCGGTCGGAAGCCTCTGAAAAACTCCTCAATACTCGGAAGGTTTCCTCCTTCAAAATCAAAAATAAAATTTTCAATATTCTCTTTGATTACGTGATCAATAAGTGTAGATGCCCCGGCCATTTTAATATATTTTTTATCATTAAAAGTTCCTAAAAGAGCAATGGTATCGTAATCCGAATAAATGGCGATCATATTAGTGATTTCGTGATGATAATAAAAGGCCAGAAATTTTAAATGCTTTGATGCATGAAATGTCTCAAGCGTTTTCAGTAGAGTGTCTGTATCATGCTCTTTATCCAGCCCTATCACATTGTTTTTTATGAAAGTTTCTGCTTCTTTGTACTGTATTTCCTTAAGCTCTGAATTTTCCGTCACTTCATCATCCAATCTCAGTTTTCTTTTTCTTTTGGGAGAATATTTAGCAAATACTTTAGCATATTCATTAGGATATAAAAGAAAATTCTTCTTTGTCTTTAGCTTTGAATCGAAACTATTGGTTTCATTAAAATGATAAGCTCTTATCAGGTAATTTTTCTGGAGAAAATACAAAAACTTTTCGTTGAGCTTCTTATCATCTTTTTCTGAAAAAACGCCAAGCTGTTGGCATATCAACGGATTATGCACAATTTTAATTCCTTTTTTGAGGATAAAAGGAACAGGCATTACAGCATTATAATCATTATGCACCAAAACATCCCATTGCTTATCCGTCGTCACATCTAAAAAGCTTTTTGATGCTGAATATTTCTTCTGTTCTGACTTTTCCAGACAGTCAGTATATTTTTTAAAATCAATCTCGTTATATTTCAGTCTTCTAATCATAATAATCCTTCATCTGAGAAACTAAAGTAGGCATCCTGCGTCACAATGATATGGTCTAAAAGCTGTATGCTTAATGTCTTCCCTGCCTCATTTATTTTTTTGGTAATGTTGATATCCTCTTTACTGGGTTTCAGGCTTCCCGACGGATGATTGTGCGCGATAATAATTCCTGTTGAAAAATGGTCCAAGGCTGTTTTAAACAAAATTCTTACATCTACGATTGACTGGTTTATACCACCCTGTGTCAGTTGTGAGATATGAATTACCTTATTGCTTTGATTCAGGAATATTGCCCAGAATTCTTCAGTTCTTAAATCTGATAACTGGTTTTTAAGGATAAAATATGCATCATCACTATTAGATATCACAGCTTTCTCAGGTATTTCCTGAACGGTTCTTCTCTTTCCTATTTCTAATGCAGCAATGATGGAAACAGCTTTTACCTGCCCAATTCCTTTGAATTTCATAAGTTCTTTATTGGAAAGAAGGCTCAACTGGTGCCAGCTGTTGTTTACTGAAGCAAGGATTTTTCTTGCTAACTCCAATGCACTCTCGTCCTTACTTCCGCTACCCATAATGATCGCCAGAAGTTCAGAATCGGAAAGGGAATTCTTTCCTTTCAGCAAAAATTTTTCTCTGGGCCTATCGTCTTCGGCAAGAAATTTTATGGTCATTTGTGTGTTATAAAGTTATAAATAAGGAATCAATTTAATAAAATGCATACAATATCACCGGATATTTTGACTTGTCGAGATATTTTGCAGTCAGTACTAATGCATTGGCAGAGAGCATAGGACATCCTAAGCTTAAGCAGGCAGGTGTCGGAGATTCCTGATCCGGAATGCATCCGAAAGAATGCAGGACTATTGCCCTTTGCATCGCATTGCTGTTATCAGTATCCAGACCGTTTAGCCTGTAAGCTTTTCCAAATTTTCCGTTATAGCTGTTCAGAATTTCATACTTTCCCAGTGAAGACTGGTAGGATCCTTCTATATTGCTGAATTTCAAAACATCTGAATTCTTAATAACCGAACCTGAACCATGTGAAACAATTGCTTTCTGCAATATTTTATTGTTTTTCAGATCATAAACAAAGTAACGGTACTTTCCAGAATGAATCCTAAAATTGATAAAAACAGCAATATCCTGGTTATAGCTCTTCTCTTTCACAAAATTTTTAATTTCCAGGACCTTTGCTGCCGGAAGACTACCGGAAGCATTACTTTTCTGAGACTCAGCTTTGGAGCAGGAAATCATAAAAAGGAACAGGAAAATAAATTTTTTCATTGAGGTAAGATGATTTTTATTCGATGATCATTCCATCTTTCATAACTAGTTTACGGTCTGTGATCTCGGCAAGGTTTGGGTTGTGGGTTACAATAACAAAAGTCTGGTTGTATTTATCTCTAAGATCAAAAAATAACCTGTGAAGATCATCCGCATTTTTTGAGTCTAAGTTTCCTGTAGGCTCATCTGCAAAAATAATCTTGGGAGAATTGATCAGCGCTCTTGCTACGGCTACCCTTTGTGCTTCTCCACCCGATAATTGGTTGGGCTTATGATGCAGTCTCTGTTCTATTTTAAGGTCTTCAAATAAGGCATATGCTTTATCTAAGGCCTCCTTTTCATTGGCACCTCCAATTTTTGTCGGAAGCAAAACATTTTCTAAAGCAGTAAATTCCGGAAGAAGCTGATGGAACTGAAAGACAAAACCGATATTCTGGTTTCTGAATTTGGAAAGCTGCTTATCATTCATATTAATGAAAGACTCTCCTGCAATGCTGATTTCGGTGTTGTATTTATTGGAATTGCTGGGATGATCCAGCGTTCCCAAGATCTGAAGCAACGTAGACTTCCCTGCCCCGGATTCGCCTACAATAGAAACCACTTCACCTGTTTTAATGTGAATATCAACTCCTTTCAGTACTTCTAAATTTCCATAAAATTTATGGACATTACTCGCTTTAATCATGATTCAAAAATAGTGATTTACCTGCAAATAAAAAACCGCTTTTCAGCGGTTTTTTATTTTATTGTTTTGTGAAAATTAATTATTTTCTCCTAGCCTTATCTTGATTTTATTTTCAATAAAGAGTTGCTTTACATTTTTGTAAATATTAATCCTCTTTTCGTAGGTATATGTACTGTAAGATCTGTGTTCTTCGGACAGCCGCCCCAAACTCCGCAGATTCCTGTATAGCTCCATGTAAAGTGTGTTGAATCTACCATACTTAGATCTACTCCGCCGGCTCCTGACCCGCAGTTTGCTCCTGAATAGTAAAAAAATGCCGTTTTTCTAACTTTACTATATCTTTGAGATAAAATTTTATATACTTTAAGATTAGGTGAAAAATAATCTTCAATAACATTTCCTGCTGAATCTAAAATGACATGCTGCATGATAAGTACATCTTCAAAATATTCTCTCTTATCTTCCCTAAAGCCTTCTTCTGAAAGCATCTTAGAAACTTTTCGTATTCTAAGAAGAATTGTCATATTATCAAAACCAGCCTTCCAATCTCCGACAAAAGGTTTATAATCATTATCAATATCTTTCAAATAATCACCAGCTTTTATACTGTCTTTTGGAGTTGTATCTAATGGAAGTATTCTTTTTTGAGCAGAATAAAAAATACTGGTCACTAATAATATTAATAGAAATATTTGAGAATATAAATTTTTCATATCTTATTATTTGAAAAATTTATTTTATTGCTTAGTAAAAATTAAGTCCTTTGTTTCAGGAAGATAAATATTTATATCTGTTCCCGGAGGACATCTGCTGTCATCAAGTATAATATCATTGGGCCTATATTCCCATGAAATTTGCGTAGAATTTATTTTCTTTAGTTCTATACTTCCCCAACCAACCTTACAATTTGTACCTCCGTAATTAAACCATACAATATTTTTGCTAGGATATGTTCCGTGACTATATATTGTATGTCGAAGTTGATTAGGTTCAAAAATCATATTTTGTGTATTTTGAAGGATATTTCCAGCTGAATTTTTAACAATGTATCTAACTGATAGTACATCTTGATAAATGTTTAATGACTTAAAAAATTTCATTGTTTCATTGCTAATAAATAATAAAATTTCGTTTCCTTGAAAATTAGCTTTATATTCCCCTGTATAGGATGTTAATTCATTATTTAAATCTTTTAAATAAGAACCTTGTGGTATTTCTTCAAAATCGGTATTAAGAGGATAAGTTTGTTGTGCTTTGCAAGAAAAAATGCAAAAAAATACAAACGTAAATGTCAATTTTATAATTATTTTATTCATAATATTGTTTTTAGGGACAAGGAACAGCTGTTGTAGTTCCATCATTATTTTTAGTGACTGTTTTTATGGTTCCATCATTTTCTATTCTTTGCAAATTTATTTTTCCATCTAATCCCATATCTTTAAGGCTTTTCAAAAAAAAATTTTCAATCGCTTCATTACTCATATTACCACTAGCTGGCTTGTGCATTCCATATCTAGTTTGATATTTGTCTGTATATTCGTCTAATTGCTCTTGTGAAAAATTTGTCAACGCATCCAGATAAGTTCCGTTAAACAAGATTACATAATGCATGCCATTAGGTGCAACCATTCCTAAAAATGCATTACTTGGAGTTCCATAATTCCCTTGTGCTCTTGCAAAGCCTAAAAGCTGATCTATATCCGGAACAGAAAGCATAGGTATTCCTGCAAGAGTATGATTGTGATAACCTCCGGCATACCCTGTCTTATCACCAAAATTCACACTGTGGGCACCTCCTATAATTTTTGCAGATGGAGTTCCGTCTGCCTGAAATTTATATCCAATTTCTCCGTAATTAGGATCTGATGGAGGCAACCCTGATTGATTTTTCATACCATCTATTGCAGGTTTAGATGTGACATTATTCACAATACTTTTTGTTTTCTCACAAGGATTATCATTAAAGGCTATTGCTTCATCATAACTCAGCTTACAGTCATTGTTAGTATCACCCGGTATATTACAGTTTTCACAGTCCAGATTTTGTACACAATCAGCTGAGGTAAAATCATATTTGGGAGGGCCTCCACCACCTACAGGGGAAGTACTGCTTCCGCCTGCCGGATGTCCGCCTGAAGATCCATCCCCACCTATCGGTGTTCCACCGCCACCACTTCCTGTTCCGCCACATATGCCGTTTATTTTAAATAATTTTGGAGGCGTACCTCCCTGTAGGTTATGCCAAAACTCGCATTGATATGCATTTCCTGTTTCAAAACTGTGCTGCCCTGAACTACAGGTTTCATACACTACTTCCTCACATAAATCATCACTTTTGCCCGCTATGCTGGATTTCTTTGAAGTGGGAGAAGCTGGAAGTTCTTTCCCATCGTCTCCTATCTTCACTTCCTTCAGAAGGTTTCCGTTGAGGTCCGTTATATAAAAAAGCCTTTGATCTTCCGGATTGGGATAGGTCAATAGAACAGCCATGGAGTTTCCGTTTCCAGATATAGACAGGAGCGACCTTTTGTAGCTTCCAAATGTTCTTACAGGCACATGAAAAACTTCTTTCCCATTATTGGAATTCAAGTGGGCTTTTTCCAAGTCCAGTCTTTCTACCAGCTCTTCTGCTGTGAGGGCAGAGGCTACATTTTTGGAGCTGTTGCTTTTCAGACCTGTGACAAATAAACTTCCCATAAAGACTTCTTTGGATATGCCATACCGCAAATTTCCGGCTTCACCGTTTTTGGGGTTCAGCTCCTCTTCTGTCCGGCAGGAGTACAGCGAAATGCTGAAGGCTATCAATAGAAATAGCCGGAGAACTAAATTTTTTCTCATGGATTGTTTGTGTTTTTAAGTTGTTAAATATAATAAAAATTTATACTCCCAAAGATGTGAGAAAAAAATAAAATAGCAATGCCCTATTTCTGATGCATCATTATGTTCGAAAAAAAATTATATTTGTTCATCAAATTATTTAGCAATGAATGCAACCATCGGGAAGAGAATAGTACAGAGAGGACAAAGGAATCTCCCAGGAAGAACTGGCAGAAAAGCTGCATATTTCACGCTCCACGTACCAAAGGATAGAAAATGGGTAAATCATATCGAAAATATCTGCACTTCTCTGGATGCGACAATGGAAGAGATTCTGAAACCGGAAGAAGGCTATTTACAGGTTAATAACAATAATGAATCGTCTAATGATAATGCAAGCGGTGTAATTCAAAATCAGACAATTAATTATAATACTCCCGAAAAACTTATAGTGCAGTACGAAGAACGTATCAAAGAGCTAAAAGAACAGGTTGAATACTGGAAAAATAAGGCAGAAGGCACCAAATAGTCTTCTACCCTCCCGGAAAAGCAGTTTCGCTCCTCGGAAAACAATTCTGTATAATTAAAATTTAAATACAAAAAAACCTCTCAAAGCGAGAGGTTTTAATATGTACAATCTGAACTGTTACAGTAACAGGGTTAAAGGACTTTCCAGATATGTTTTTAAAGTCTGTAAGAACTGGGCTCCCGTAGCACCGTCTACCACTCTGTGGTCACATGCTAATGAAAGCTTCATGATATTTCCTACCACGATCTGCCCGTCTTTAACGATCGGCTTTTCGATGATCGCTCCTACTGAAAGGATAGCAGAATTCGGCTGGTTGATGATACTTGTAAAGGTCTCGATTCCGAACATACCCAGGTTGGAGATTGAGAATGTAGAACCTTCCATTTCATTGGCTTTAAGGCCTTTACTTTTAGCTCTTGAAGCCATATCTTTTACTGCTGCAGAGATCTGAGTGTAGTTCATCTGATCTGTATTTTTAAGTACAGGAACCACTAATCCGTCAGGAATAGCCACTGCTACCCCCACATTGATATTTCCTCTGTGGATGATCTTATCCCCTGCCCAGCTTGAATTCACCTGAGGGTGCTTTCTTAAAGCAACAGCAGTTGCCTTAATGATCATATCATTGAAAGAGATTTTCGTATCCGGTAAAGAATTGATTTCTTTTCTGGCCTCAATTGCTTTATCCATATTGATCTCCACCATCAGATAATAGTGAGGCGCTGAGAATTTACTTTCAGCAAGACGTTTTGCAATAATATTTCTTACCTGAGAGTTTGGAGTCTCCGTATCTTCACCCTGAACAAAGCTTAGTGCAACCTGAGCCGCTGCAGGAGCAGAAGCCGCCGGTTGAGCCTGTGCCTGGGAAGGCTGATAGTTTTCAATATCTTTTTTAACAATTCTTCCGTTTTCTCCTGAACCGTGAACATTGTTGATGTCAACACCTTTATCCTGAGCCATTTTCTTAGCTAACGGGGAAATTGCTACCCTGTCTGAAGATGAAGAACTTGCTGCCGGACCCTCTTTTTCTTCTGCTTTTGCTTCAGTTTTCTGTTCAGCCGGTTTTTCAGAGGCCTGAGCCGCTGCTTTTGGAGCACCTACAGCAGAAACATCTGTTCCTTCCGGACCGATGATCGCCAATACTGAATCTACCGGAGCAGCACCACCTTCTTCTACGCCCTGCTTCAATAATACCCCGTTGAATTCAGATTCAAAATCCTGAACCGCTTTATCTGTTTCGATCTCAGCAAGAAGATCTCCTTCTTTTACGGTATCGCCTACATTTTTATGCCATTTTGCCACTTTACCTTCCGTCATCGTATCGGAAAGTCTTGGCATTGTAATAATTTCTACACCTGCAGGAACTTCCGCAGTAGTCTGCTCAACACTTGTAGCCTTATTTTCTGTTTTGGATTCTTCTTCAGATTTCTTCTCTTCAGAAGCACCTGCAGCAGGAGCAGCAGCTCCGCCAGTCAGTCCTGAAATATCCTCACCTTCATTCCCAATAATCGCTAAAACAGAATCTACAGCAGCAGCAGCGCCTTCTTCCACCCCAATATATAAAAGAGTTCCTTCTATTTCAGATTCGAAATCCTGAACAGCTTTATCTGTTTCAATTTCGGCTAAAATATCTCCTTCTTTTACTTTATCTCCTACTTTTTTATGCCATTTCGCCACCTTACCTTCCGTCATAGTATCAGAAAGGCGGGGCATCGTAATTACTTCTGCCATAATTTATTGTATTATTTTTTTAATATGGTGATTAATAATAGAAATCAATGCTTTTCGCATCATCTATCATTGGATCAGCAAATTATTTTAGTTTTCTAATTTATCTAAGAATGGATAGTTTTCCTGAGCATAAACATATTCATACACCTTATCCGGATCCGGATATGGAGAATTTTCCATGAATTCGATACATTCGTCTACAAAATCTCTTGATTTATTGTCGATCGTTTCTAATTCTGCTTCAGTAGCCCAACCGTTTTCCAAAATTCTGTGCTTTACCAGTTCCATAGGGTCATCATTCTTGTGAATCGCTACTTCTTCTTTGCTTCTGTAAGGCTCGGCATCAGACATAGAGTGTCCTCTGTAACGGTAAGTTCTGGCTTCAATGAAAGTAGGTCCGTCTCCTCTTCTTGCTCTTTCAATAGCTTCGTAAGCTGCTTCAGCCACTTTCTCAGGATCCATTGCATCTACGGCAAGGCAAGGCATTTCGTATCCTAAACCTAATTTGTAGATATCTTCATGGTTGGCTGTTCTTTTTACAGAAGTTCCCATCGCATATTGGTTGTTTTCTACAACAAATACTACAGGAAGCTTCCAGTTCATCGCCATATTGAATGTTTCGTGAAGCGATCCCTGTCTTGCAGCCCCGTCTCCGAAGAAACAGATATTTACAGCTTTTCTGTCAAAATATTTATCTGCAAAAGCAATTCCAGCTCCCAAAGGAATCTGTCCGCCGACAATACCATGTCCGCCATAAAAACGGTGCTCTTTGCTGAAAATGTGCATAGAACCGCCCATACCTCCGGACGTTCCGGTAGCTTTACCGCAAAGCTCAGCCATGATTCTCTTCGGATCTACTCCCATCGCCATTGGATGGATGTGGCATCTGTAAGCAGTAATCATACTGTCTTTCGTTAAGTCCATTGCATGCGTGAAGCCGGCAGGGATAGCCTCCTGACCGTTATACAAATGTAAAAAACCTCTGATCTTTTGTTTTAGATAAAGAGAACGGCATTTGTCTTCAAACCTTCTCCACATAGTCATATCTTCATACCACTTCAGGTATACCTCTTTAGAAAATTCTTTCATGTGCTAGCTCTTGCTTTTTTATGATGAATATTTGAGCAAAATTATAAAAAAAACTTTGTTTTTATCGTATACATACTAATTGTTTTTTTGCTTATAGTGTTATATTTGAATTTTAAACTTGAACATGGAAGAAAAACAGCCTTCAACAGTACATAAAATTTCAAAAATCATCTCAGATTTTTTCAATCCGCTAATTTCTTTATTTATTTTTTTCGTTTATATGAGTATAAAGGAATATTCACTCGAAGATTCTCTTCTTTATTTTGTTCCTATATTATTAATGATTATTGCACCGGTTGTAATCTGGCTGGTTTGGAATGTAAAAACCGGAAGATATACGAATATGGACGTTTCGAACCGTATTCAAAGGAAAACACTCTATATTTTTATTGCGGCCTGCGTGGTCACTTATCTTATTTTCAATTATGTAAGAAACGGGTATATTGATCTCGTCATGCTGTTTGTCCTGATCCTTGTTTTTACTATGCAGATCAGTAACTTCTTTATTAAAAGCTCGATGCATACAGCATTTAATGTATTTGTTGCTGCCTTATTTTTCACATTGGACTGGAAAGCAGGACTGGTATGGCTGGGAATTGCTGCTTTAGTGGGAATTACAAGAATCATTTTAAAAAGACATACAATAAAGGAAGTATTTATGGGTGCCGGAATAGCATTTGTGGTATCTTTTATTTATCTTTATTGCAATATACAATTTCAACATTAAGAACTTTCTATGAAAATAAATCATCTTACCGGTGCTGAGGAAAATTTTATGAAGCTGTTTTGGAAGCTTGAATCTTTTTATCTTAAAGACATCATGGAGCAGCATCCTGAACCAAAGCCGCACCAGAACACTGTTTCTACTTACCTTAAAATATTGGTGGAAAAAGGTTATATCACCACTCAAAAGGAAGGAAGAATCTTCAAATACACCGTAGTTGTCCCTATGGAAGAATACCGTAAATTCTTGCTGAAAGAGCTTGCTCATAATTTTTTCAATGATTCAGGAAAGGAAATGCTGGAGTTTTTGTTCAATGAAAAATTAATATCACAGGATGATCTGAAGAATTATTTTGATCTAAAAATTGAGATTATTCCTACAAGAATTGAGGAACCGAAATTTAAATATGCAGATGAGATCTTAAATCCTAAAAAAGTTAAAAAGAGTAAAACAAAAGATAAGGATAAAGACAAGAAGAAAAAGAAGAAAAAAGACTAAGCAAAAAATACACGAATCATGAAAACGAAAATCCGGGAAATAACAGGGAAGGCACAGGATGTTCTGTCGCGCTATCCGATGGTTTTATTAATGGGACTGCTCTCTTCTGTGGGAGCCATCCGTATGCTGGACAGCAAATATGACCGTGAATCGTTATTCATTCATTCGAAATTTACTATTTGCTGCTGTCTCGGTATTTCCCTTATGTTTGCTTTGAAAATCCTTTCCCAAAGGATCGGAAAAAGACTTTTACTGGAAATATTGGGAACGGCTTTCCTGATAGGATTTTTTTTCATTTTACCTGCAAAAGAGAGGGATTTTACCGAAGTTCATGGCTTCATCATCGCTATTACTCTTCTTCTTTCTCACTTACTGGTTTCCTTTGGCGCCTTTCTCGAAAAGAACAGGGAGCTTAATTTCTGGCAGTACAATAAAAATCTTTTTGTTAATATTTTCCTGACCGCTATTTTTACAGGAGTACTTACGGGAGGTGTAGAACTGGCCATCCTGGCAGTTGACAAATTATTTGATTTTAATTTCAGTGATAACCTATATGCCGATACGTTCTATGTCCTGGCCATTTTCGGGAGCAGTTTTATCTTTCTCCTTTTCAATGAAACCGGGCTAAGCTATCTGGAAAAAGACAGTATCTATCCGGTGATCTTAAAGTTTTTCACCCAGTTTGTCCTGATTCCGCTGCTTTTCATTTATCTGGTCATCCTGTATGTTTACTCATTTAAAATAGTTATCAACTGGGAACTTCCGAGAGGCTGGGTTTCTTATCTGGTCCTGGCTTACAGTATTATTGGTATCCTTGCTTTATTGCTTGTCTATCCGCTTAAAGAGGAAAAAGCAAAATCGTGGGTCAAAGTATTTTCAAAACTGTTTTACTACACCATCATTCCGTTACTTGTTTTATTATTTACGGCCATATTTACAAGAATCCTGGAATACGGCTACACAGAACCCAGATACTTCGTCTTGCTATTGGCACTATGGCTGCTGAGTGTAGTTTCTTATTTTGTTTTAAATAAAAAGGCAAGCATAAAATTTATTCCCATCAGCTTATTTGCGTTTGGAGCTTTTTCGTTGATCTTTCCTTATTTAAATGCATTCAGTGTAGCCAAAAGAAGCCAGAAAAACCAATTGATCACTCTTCTGGATAAAAATAAACTTCTGGTTAATAACAAAATAGATTTTCAGAAGAAAGTATCTGACACTCTCGTTAATGAAATTGCTGATAAATTTGAGTTCCTGACTGAAAGAAAGCAAAAAGATTTTTTACTGAATCTGACTGCCGGCAAAACGCACGATCTTTTAGCAGGAGACTTTGAGAACGTTCGTTCTTCTCTGATCAGCAGTACTCTTAGAAATGCTTTTATACATGTCAATAAAACTTCGGATGGATCAGAATATGAAAGGCTTGTTTTAGACTCGGAATCAAAAGTAATCAACATTCAGGGTTATCAGTATTTAATTAATTTTGACAGCTATAATCAGCAATCGAAAGATATTAATGGAGATACATTTTTGATAGACAGCCAGACCGGAGTTAATAATGGAAAAACGATAAAGGTGATTCTCAATTCAGAAGAGACGGTAGATTTCAGTCCGGTGATAGATAAGCTATTCGAAAACAACGCCAGCCATTCGGGAACCATAAAAATGAAAGAAATCTCTATGGAAAGCGATTTGGGGAAATACCACATCAAAATAGTTTTTCAGAATATCTCAAGAGACAGCTCTCCTTACAACAAACAAAAGACCATATTTTATAATAATGCAGCATTATTGATCAAAGAAAAATAAAACTCATAAAGTGGCTTTTTAGCCGCTTTATTTATTTAGTGTTCTATAATTCAGATTAAATTAATATGGTTCTCAATAGAAAACAGATAAAAATAAGTATCCCTTCCTGCAATTACATCAGGAAGGGATAAATAATCCATAAAAAAAGCGGCTAAAAAGCCGCCTTATATTTTTTTACCAACGGTTTCCGCCGCCGTTACCACGGTTATTTCCACCGCCGTATCCGCCGCCGCCATTACCACGGTTGTTTCCACCGCCGTATCCGCCGCTTCTGTTGTTGTCAAAGCTTCTTCTTGGTTTTTCTTCTCTTGGTTTAGCTTCTGATACGTTTAACTCTTTTCCGTTAAATTCTTTCTGGTTAAGAGCCTCGATAGCTTGCTTTCCTTCTTCATCACCCATTTCTACAAAACCGAAACCTCTTGAACGGCCAGTTTCTCTGTCTGTAACAATTTTAGCTGATGATACATCACCAAATTCTGCAAATAGATCGTGCAACTCATACTCTTTAGTTGCGTAATTGATGTTTGAAACAAAAATGTTCATTTTAAATAAAAATTAAAAATTAATAAAAATTTGGTATATAAAAGAAAAACAACATAAATTAATGAACAAATATTGATTCCAAATATAAACGTATGCAAGATACAATTAAAAATTTTAAATCAAAGTTTTTTTTAAAGTATTTGTCACGTTTCAAGGAGTCAAAAGCTGTTTTTTATTGATTAATAATAAATAAGTATTGTTTTATAATAAAATTATATTGAAATTTACCAAAAGTTAAAGTTAGTTAACATAATAAAAACGATTCTGTAAACGTGCAAAAAACATCCTTTTTAAAGATAAATACAGCCTTATGCCTATTATAATAAACCTTGATGTGATGATGGCTAAGAGAAAAATGTCACTGAATGAGCTTTCAGAAAAAATAAATCTTACGTTATCCAATCTATCCAATCTAAAAACCGGAAAAGCAAAAGCGATCCGCTTCAGTACGCTTGATGCCATCTGCAAAACTCTGGACTGCCAGCCCGGTGATATTTTAGAATTCAAAGAGTGACCTGAATTTATAATCAGGAATAATGCCATTAATAGTTAACCTTTATTGACAACATCTTTATGAAACATACTACAAATTATACCAACACCTTTATTGAAGTTGCCGATGATTGTCCTGTTTCCCAGGCCGAGACACCGCCTGAAAAGAAAATAAAGACACTGGCAGAGCTTCAGTATGAGCAGATCATGAAAAATCCTTACCGCTACACTTCGGATGATATCATATTCGAATGTTATGCTCTGAAAAATGATATTCCGGAAAGCGAAAAACAGCAGGCAAGGATACAGTTCTTCTCCAAAGGACAGCCCTGCCTCAGATCCTCTCCCCTATCCAAACGTTATGGGTTCGGAACCCATCACAATGACGAAGGTAAAGTAGCAATATTCCCCGTTGAGAGTAAAGAATATCAAAAATTTTTAAATGATCCTACCGTGAAAAAAGTAAAAGCGATGCGTTCCAAGAAAATATGATTGAGAAAATGAATCATTTCCTTAAGATCAGTAAATACTGTTTCTTTGATAAAACCAGTTTTTAACACTAAATTTGTGAAGTAAATTATTAAAACATGAACTATCATACCAGAAAATGGGTAAAACCCGAAGACCTGAATCCCAATCATTCTCTTTTCGGAGGGAGACTTTTACAGTGGATCGATGAAGAGGCGGCGCTTTACGCAATTATTCAGCTGGAAAATACAAAAGTGGTTACAAAATTTATTTCGGAAATTAATTTTGTGAGCTCTGCAAAACAGGGAGATATTATAGAAATCGGGATTGAAGCTACGCACTTCGGATCTTCATCCGTCACCTTAAAATGTGATGTAAGAAACAAAATGACCCACCAGACCATTATTACCGTTGATAAAATTGTCATGGTGAACCTGGACAACGAAGGAAACCCGGCTCCTCACGGAAAAACACAGATTGAATTTGTAAAAGACAGACTGAGCAAGCCATGAAAATTTTTGTGAAGAATATGGTCTGCAACCGCTGTATTTCTGCAGTGGAAAAAATATTCAGCGATGCTGATATAGCAGTAAGCTCTGTTACATTAGGAGAAGTTGAAACCGGAACCCACATTTCAGCTGAGAAAATGAAGGCTATAGAAAAGAGTCTGCTGGATACAGGTTTTGAAAGAATCAAGGATTCCGCTCACCAGCTTGTCGATAAGATCAAAAACATCATCATCATCAAGATCAGTGAGCTGGATATTGATGAAAACTTTCTTCTCTCTGAGTTTTTAAGCTCAAAAATCCCAAAAGATTACAGTTCTCTTTCCAAAACCTTTTCGCAGAACGAAAACATTACCCTAGAACAGTTCTTTATTCTTCACAAAATCGAAAAAGTAAAAGAACTGCTTCTTTATAATGAATTCACCCTTACTGAAATCGCTGGCAAGCTCGGCTACAAAAGTGTTCAGCACCTTTCTTCCCAATTCAGGAATATCACCGGATTTACGCCTACCGAATTTAAGAAACTGAAGGATCATCAAAGGAAAACATTGGATAGTTTCTGAGTTTGAGTGTGAGAGAGTTCTAGAGTAAAGGTGTTTTAAAATACTCAATAATTACGGTGTTAAGCTCCCCCACTCGAAGACACTCAAACCCTCCGATTCACCCACCCACACCGCAGGCAAAATTCTATAACTATTATCCTTAAATTTATAACAGCCTTACCAATTCATTTTGGAAATTTGTAGTATAAATTCAAGGATCATGAACAGACAATATAATATACTCGGAATGACGTGCTCCGGCTGTCAGAAAAAAATTTCTGAAAAGCTCAACGCTATTGAGGGAGTTAGCGCCGATGTAAATCTGGAGAATAATACAGCAACCATCACTTCCGATAAAGAAATTGAACTATCGGTTTTAAATAACGCTTTAGGAGATAAATACAGACTGGAAGACCCTAAGAAACCCGAAACTACATTTGTAAAACCTCAGGACAGGGTTTCTCCGTCTTCAGTTTATTATTGTCCAATGGAATGCGAGGGTGACAAAGTATACTTTAAACAAGGTGAAAGATGCCCGGTTTGTAATATGTATCTGGTGCCCATCGAGGAAAAACAAGCTAAAGATCCAAATCATAAACCCACCTACTCTTCTTCAAATCTACCAGCCAATTTTAAAGACGGCATGGGAAAATACTATTGCCCAATGTTCTGTGAAGGGGATAAAGTATATGACGAAAAAGGTGACTGTCCGGTTTGCCATATGCATCTGGAAGAAATCACAGAAGATCTTGCGAAAAATGCAGCCTCACAAGGCCATCAGCATGCTCATTCCCACCATCACGATCACAGCCATCATCATGAAGCTCCCAAAGTGACAGATGATATGGCTGGAAAGTATTACTGTCCGATGTACTGTGAAGGGGATAAAACTTATGATTCTAACGTAGGTTGTCCTGTCTGTGGAATGGATCTGGTAAAATATCCGGAAAAGAAAACTGCAAAATACACCTGTCCCATGCATCCGGAGATCATTCGTGACGAGCCTGGAGACTGCCCGATATGCGGAATGGATCTGGTAAGAATGCCAGACAGCGGAGAAGATGAAGAGGATGAAACCTACAATATCCTGAAAAGGAAATTCATGATTTCTCTTGCCTTCACTATTCCGGTTTTTATTCTTTCCATGGGTGGAATGTTCATCAATTTTCCTTTTTCCCATACAGTACAGGGATTCATAGAACTTGCCTTGACGCTTCCTGTGATGTTTTATTCAGGATGGTTCCTGCTGAAAAGAGGCTGGGTTTCGTTTAAAACCTGGAATTTAAATATGTTCAGCCTGATTGCTTTAGGGGTTGCAGCAGCCTTTATTTTTAGCATTGCTGCATTGTTCTTTCCTGATATCATTCCTCATGAAATCAGAGGTCATAATCATGAAATTCCATTGTATTTTGAAGCGGTCTGCGTTATTCTAACCTTGGTAATTTTAGGACAGCTGATGGAAGCCGCTGCTCATAAAAAAACAGGAAATGCCATCAAGGAGTTGATGAACCTTTCTCCTGACGAAGCCAATCTCATCATCAACGGAGAAGAAAAAAGAGTATTGCTTTCCCATGTAAAAATCGGAGATCTTTTAAAGGTAAAACCGGGTGAAAAAATCCCTGTGGACGGCAAGATCACAGAAGGAAGCTCTTTGGTCGATGAAAGCATGATCACCGGAGAACCTGTACCCGTAGAGAAAAATATCGATGATAAAGTTTCTTCGGGAACCATCAATGGAAACAAAGTATTCATCATGAAAGCTGAAAAAGTAGGTGATGAAACCCTTCTTTCGCAGATCATTAAAATGGTGAATGAAGCCAGCCGAAGCAGAGCCCCGATACAGAAACTGACCGACAAGGTTTCTAAAGTTTTTGTTCCTGTTGTGATTTTGATTGCTGTTCTTACCTTTGTTTTATGGCAGTTTTTCGGGCCGGAAGGGAAAAGAAGCCTATTTGCTTTTGTCAATGCGGTTGCAGTTCTCATTGTTGCCTGTCCCTGTGCGCTTGGTCTGGCAACTCCGATGTCCCTGATGGTTGGAATCGGGAAAGGAGCTAAAAGCGGAATACTCATCAAAAATGCAGAGGCACTGGAACAGATGCATAAAGTTAATGTTCTGATTACAGACAAAACAGGGACTTTAACAGAAGGAAAACCGTCTGTAGAACATATTGAAACTACAGGAAACGAAAATAAAAATGAGATCCTGAAACTTGCTTTTTCCCTAAACCAAAACTCAGAACATCCCTTATCCAATGCCGTGATCAAAAGAGCAAAAGAAGAAAATTTAACGGCTGAAAAGGTAGAGCATTTTGAAAATATTTCAGGAAAAGGAGTTCAGGGGAATATCAATGGAAAAACAGTTTATTTAGGAAATGAAAGCCTTCTGACCTCCAGCAGCCTCTCTATCCCCCAGGAATTAAAACAAAAAGCTGTAGAAGTGCAGTCAAAGGCACATACCATCTCTTATATTGCTCAGGAAAAAACGGTATTAGGTTTTATCAGCTTTACCGATAAAATTAAAGAAACTTCCAAAAAAGCTGTTCAGCGTCTGATGAATGAAGGAATTGACGTGATCATGATGACCGGAGATAATGAACATACGGCTAAAGCGGTTGCTGGAGAATTGGGAATCAAACATTATAAAGCAGGCTGCCTTCCGGAAGACAAGCTGAATGAAGTAAAAAAACTTCAGCAGCAGGGTAAAATTGTAGCCATGACCGGAGACGGGATTAATGACTCCCCTGCTCTGGCGCAGTCTGATATAGGAATCGCCATGGGAACAGGGACCGATGTTGCCATGGAAAGTGCTGAAATCACTCTTTTGAAAGGCGATATTTTAGGCGTAGCAAAAGCTAAATTATTAAGCGAAAAACTTCTTAGGAATATTAAAGAAAATCTGTTTTTTGCATTTATTTATAATGTGCTGGGAATTCCGGTAGCGGCAGGATTATTGTATCCTTTCTTTGGAATACTGCTGTCCCCTATGATTGCAGCCGCCGCCATGAGCGTCAGTTCACTCTCTGTTATCCTGAACTCACTACGGCTGAACTCTGTAGATCTGGATGCAGATATAAAATAAAGTTATGAAAAAAGGAAGTCTTTACATTGGATGTTCGGGATTTTATAATAACGACTGGAAAGGGTCGCTATACCCTGAGAATGCTCAAAGTAAAGACTTTCTTACCTTATATTCCCAGGTTTTCAATACAGTGGAGATCAATTCCACTTTTTACAGAAAACCAACCGCAAAAACCCTTTTAAAATGGCACGATGAAACTCCTGAAGAGTTTAAGTTCTTCATCAAAATTCCTAAAGCCATTTCCCATGAAAAGCGGTTGAAAGATTCTAAAGAAGATATTTCTGAATTCTGCACCCATATCCAGGCTCATTTAAAAGAAAAGCTTTCCGGATTTCTGTATCAGTTTCCGCCTTCTTTTAAAAAATCGCAGGAAAACATCGATCTGATCCTGACCAGTCTTGATTTTAATTATTTAAATGTTATAGAATTCCGTCACAATTCCTGGTGGACTGAGGAAATTTTCAGTGTTTTAAAAGAAAATAATATTGTTTTTTCCGACGTCAACTTTCCCGGCGATCTTCCGGAAGAAATTATTGACAATCATCCTGAAGTTTTGTACTACAGGCTTCACGGAAAACCGGTCCTCTACAAATCGGAGTACAGCTTGGATTTTCTTGATGATCTTGCTGAAAAAATCAGCCATTCAGAAAAAAAAGCATTTGTATTTTTCAATAATACATGGGGCACTGCTGCAATTAAAAATGCACTATATCTGAAGAAAGTTTTAGAATAAGCCTCGCACACAAAATCTTTCGGTCATCTTTCGTGCTTATTCTAGCCAAAAAACAAATTCATCTGTTTACTTTAAAATAATTCCCCAATAAAGGAGGAATGTTTTAATTTCAACAAGAATAGAAAAAAGCTATTGTTTTTACAATTATAAATGTTAAATTTCAAGAATAAGAAAATAGAATTGAAAAAGCATTTCGTTCTACAAAATATCGTTTAAAATAAAGTTATTAAAATAAAATTAAAAAGCAGTGTTTTATCAAATACTGGCATATAATTTGTTAACATTTCAGCAATATTTTTAACAATTTTTAACGATTTAAATCTCCATTATCTTTATGAAAAAAAATTTTGGGGAAAAGTCAAAAAACATGGCTTTTCTGGGAATGACTGCATTGGTGAGTGCAGCTTCAATTGTATTCAACGGCTGTAACAGCAAAACTGATGTGAAAGAGTTTGAAAAAACTGTCTCACTGGAACCTCCCACCGTACAAACGGTCCCCAAAATAGATGATGAGAGCGTAGAATCTGATAAAAGAATTATCTACCTTACTTTTGATGACGGCCCCAACCAGGGAACGGAAAATCTCCTTAAAATATTAAACAAAAGGAATGTATGTGCAACTGCTTTTCTGGTAGGAAAACATGCCTACGGAAGCAAAAGACAAAAGGATGATATGGAGCTTTTAAGAAGCAATCCGCTGATTGAGCTTGCCAATCACAGCTTTAGCCACGCCCATAATAAATATACTGATTTTTACAAGAATCCTGAGGCTGTAGTCCATGATTTTGATATTGCTAAAGACAGCCTTAAGCTTTACGATAAGATAGCAAGAACTCCGGGAAGAAATATCTGGAGGCTGAGCAATATTAATGTTACTGATATTAAAAGCTCCACCGATGCCGCAAACGGCCTTAAAAAAGCAGGCTATAAAGTAATTGGCTGGGATCTGGAATGGAGACCTTCTCAAAAGATGACTTTAAAGGGAAGCCATGAAGCCATGATTAAGAAGGTGGACAGCATCTTTCTTAATGATCTGGAAAAAACATCAAGACATCTGGTTTTTCTTACACATGACCAATACCTCAGAGATGCAGATTCCATCAATGAACTGGATATGTTTATTGAAAAGCTTCAGAAAAGCAATAAATTTGTCTTCAGAAAGATTTCTCAGTATCCGCAGATCAATGACATTCTTAATTAATGTAATATTCTATCAATGTAACAATTACATTGATGGTAACCACCAACTAGCAACTAGAAACAACAATTTTACAGATTCATTAGTTTTTTGCTTTTAAAATTCAGAAATTTGCATTCATGGATATTAAAGAAAATTATACAGCAATACAAAATCAGCTTCCATCGGGAGTTCAGCTTGTAGCAGTTTCAAAAACGCATCCGGTTGAAGCCATTCAGGAAGTCTATAACCTGGGGCAAAAAGTCTTTGGCGAAAATAAGGTTCAGGAGCTTATGGAGAAATACCCTCTCCTTCCAAAAGATATCCAATGGCACCTTATCGGACATCTGCAGACCAATAAAGTAAAGTATATTGCTTCTTTCATTGATACCATCCAAAGTGTGGATTCTGAAAAGCTTCTTATAGAGATCAGTAAGGAAGCCGGAAAAAACAACAGAACCATTAAAGTACTGCTTCAGGTTAAAATTGCAGCAGAGGAAACTAAATTCGGACTTAAGATTGCTGAAGCAAAAACATTATTCCAAGAGTATATTGACGGAAAATTTCCCAATGTTGAAATAACCGGCCTGATGGGAATGGCCACATTTACAGCTGATAAAGAACAGGTGAAAAGAGAATTTTTAATTTTAAAAAGGCTTTTTGATGAATTAAATCAATTAAAAACCCTCGAAACTTTATCTATGGGAATGAGTGACGATTTCCCGGCTGCCATTGAATGTGGTGCCAATTCCGTAAGGGTTGGATCCGCCATTTTCGGCAGAAGAGATTACTCAAAATAGTATATTTAGGTATAGTTTTTGCTAATAATTGAATCAAAAAATCTAAATTTGCAACTATGCAAAAAATCCTTATTGTAGAAGACGAAAAAGCAATCTCGGGAGTATTACACAGTATCCTTTCTGATGAACTTACCGATTACGAATTTGTTATCGCTGAAGATGGCCTTGAAGGCTACAAACAGATAGAAAAAGAAGATTTCGCATTGGTGATCTCTGATATCAAGATGCCTAAACTTTCAGGAACAGAACTTTTAAAGCAAAGTATGATCTTAAAACCTGAAAGCACATTCATCATGATCTCTGGCCACGCGGATATTGATTCTGCTGTTTCCTGTCTGAAGGAAGGTGCATACGACTTTATTTCTAAGCCTATCGACATCAACAGACTGATCACAAGTGTAAAAAATGCTTTAGCCAAAGAAAGTCTGAAAAAGGAAAATAAAAATCTTCAAACTGAAAATAAGACCTTAAAGAAAAAGGTTAACAAAAAATACCAGATGATCGGCGATTCTCCTGCTTTGAAGAAGATTCAGGATATGATCGAAAAGGTAGCTGCTTCTGATGCCCGGGTTTTGATTACAGGGCCAAATGGTGCTGGAAAAGAACTCGTAGCCCATGCTATCCACAATCAAAGTGAGCGCGCAAGAGGCCCGATGATCGAAGTAAACTGTGCCGCTATCCCTTCTGAGCTTATTGAATCTGAACTTTTCGGACATGTGAAAGGTTCTTTTACAGGCGCTATTAAAGACAAGCAGGGAAAATTCGAGCAGGCAACTGGCGGTACTATCTTCTTGGATGAGATCGGAGATATGAGCCTTATTGCTCAGGCCAAGGTTTTGAGGGCATTGCAGGAAAGCAAAGTTTCTCCTGTAGGAAGTGATAAGGAAATAAAAGTTGATGTAAGGGTAATTGCAGCAACCAATAAGAACATGCAGAAGGAAATTGAGGAAGGGAAATTCAGGGAAGACCTTTACCACAGGCTTTCTGTAATTGAAATTTATGTTCCGCCGTTGGATGACAGAAAAGAGGATATCAAATTATTGGTAGATCATTTCTCTGGATTAATTGCCGATGAGCACGGTACTGCCGTGAAAAAGTTTGATGATAAGGCGATTGAGGCGCTTAAAGTTCTTTCATGGACTGGAAATATCAGGGAATTGAGAAATGTTGTGGAAAGATTAATTATTCTTGGTGGAAATACTGTTTCCGAGGAGGATGTTGCAAGTTTTGTAAGGAAATAATTTAATTGAACATTAAATATATGATAACAATTTGCAGTAGCCTTACTGCAAATTTTTTTTTGCCCTACTTTTAAATATTAAACTATATGAATCATAAACTATTATGAACTTTTTAAACAAAAACTATACGAAAGAATGCCTTACCCTGGCTCTTCCTGTCATGCTTACGCAGGTTGGGCAGGTCTCGGTGAATCTGTTCGACAATATCATTGTCGGGAAACTTTTAGGTGCTGATGCACTGGCTTCCGTTTCATTGGGGAATGCTGTATTTTTCTCGGTGTTCGTGCTGGCACTAGGATTTTCATTTGCTATTCCTCCTCTGGTTTCTGAAGCACACTCTAAGGAGGATCACGGAACTATTAATTCCGTATTTAGTCACGGATTTGTGATCAATATGTCTGTGGGGATTATTTTAATGGCTATTCTGCTTTTAGGGATGCCGCTACTCTATCATTCCGGGCAGCCGGAGAAGATCATTCCGAATACGGTAGATTTCCTGGGTATTATGGCTATCAGCATGATCCCGTTTATGGCTTTTCAGACGCTTCGTGAAGTTTCTGAAGGATTATCCTATACCATAGGCGTTACCAAGGCTACGATCATTGCCAATATCATCAATATTGCCCTGAACTATGTTTTCATCAAAGGACTTTGGATCTTCCCTGAAATGGGGGTAAAAGGTTCCGCTTTAGCAACATTAATCTCCAGAATATTTATGGTGGTATTCCTGTATGTGGTATTGGTTAAAGAGAAAAAAACAAGACGTTATATCAAAGACTTCTCTTTAAAAATACAGGTTTTCTCCAGAAATATGTTTGATAAAATGGTGAAACTGGGGCTGCCTACCGCTTTACAGATGTTCTTTGAAGTTACGGCTTTCGCAGGTGCTGCATTTATTTGTGGTCTAATTTCGGCTCACGATATTGCTTCTCACCAGATCGCCCTAAGTATGGCTTCATTTACCTTCAACCTTTGTGTAGGATTCAGTGTGGCTTCAACGGTCATGATCGGAAGAAAATTGGGTGAGCAGAACTTTGTTGAATTAAGAAAGGTCGGGATCAACAACCTGAAAATAGCCTTTATTTTCATGTGTATCTGCGGAATGATCTTCATTTTGGGAAGAAATATTTTACCGACTTTCTTTACCAAAAAAGAGGAAGTTGAAGTGATTACTCTAGCATCGAAATTGATGATCATTGCTGCTTTATTTCAGCTTTCGGACGGCGTTCAGGTAACGGCTTTGGGGATGCTCAGAGGACTTCAGGATGTAAAGATCCCATCGATCTATACTTTTATCGCTTATTGGGTGATTACCATTCCTTTAGGGTATTTCTTATGTGTCACTTTAAAAATGGGGGCATTCGGAATGTGGATCGCTCTAGGACTGGGCCTCACAGTTTCTGCAGTTTTCCTGGTGAAGCGGTTTTTAAACATGTCTGCGAAGAGAATTAAGCAGAATTCTTAATTAGATAATAATTAACTAAAAAAACTGCGCGAAGTCTTCGACTTCGCGCAGTTTTTTTATCCAAGAATAAGAAAATATTGGAAAAATCATCAATATTAATTAACCTACAATCACATCACCTACGAAATTATATTTGATAAATATTGAATATTTTAAAATAAAATTTTATTACGGATAATAAATTCTTATTTTAGTATTCAAAACTAAACCAAAAAACATCACAATATGAACATGAAAATTTCAACACACTTGAGCTGCTTTACAAATAATTTCAATATCCTTTTCCAGCATTAAAAAATCCCCAACCTGGTTATTTTTTTCAATGAAGTACAATCGGTAATCAAAACGAGGTAACCAGACAGTATGCATTACAATATCTTAGGGTAATCCAGCATGAACATCTGAAAGAAGCCTGTCTTGAAGATTTACTTCTACAATGAACACCAGAAAAAATTTGTGGAGCATAACAACTTAGAAGATAATCACATATTGAGTATAAATACAATTTTTTTTCATTTTAAACTAAAACCATATATTATGAATCAATTTAATGTGCCCAAGCCAGTATACCCTTGGGAAACCCTCTCAAGCCCTTTCGCTGGAACTTTCTATGAAGAAGAAACCAGTTGGTATGACCAGGATTATCAATTCTTATCAAAAGAGGCAATGACCCGGTACAGAAAAATGCGATTAGTTGATGTAGGCCCCTTTATGGTACCTGCAGCTACCGAAAAGGACAGAATTCTCCATGCAACGCGTTTTGCTATTTATATGACAGTGACTGATGATTATGTTGAACTTTTGCCCGTAAAGGAAATTGCAACAATCAGAGACCGTATTTTTGAGGTGATGATGGGAGATGATCCAAAACCGGGGGAAATAGGCATGTTCCGTCAAATGCAAACAAATAGAAAGGAATGGATTGCGCTTGGGATGCCAGACTTCTGGCTTGAGCGGATCGCTAAGAATTATAAATACCGTTTCGTTACTGATGGAATTATGGAAGAATCACCATATAAAATCAGTAAAGATATTCCTCCTATTCCTCTTTTTCATTTAATCCGTGCAAATTCCATAGGAATGATTCCATTTGTTGATTTGATTTGCCCTTCAACTGGTTTTGCTTTACCTGATTACATTTATAATCATACTGTTATACAGCGTATTATTATGCTACAGTCAATCATTGTTGCTCTTCAGAACGATTTTGCAACTATTGGCAAAGAGCTCGCCATAGAATCAGAGATTTTCAATATCATCAAATTATTACAGCATCACAATAAAATTTCTTTTGATGAAGCCTGCAAAGAAGGAATGAGGATTCATGATGAGCTTGTAAATGAATTTGTAACATTATCAAATCATCTACCGGATTTCAGTCCATATCAAAAGGAGACAGAGGAATTTATTTATTACATAAAACAAATGATCAGTGGGTTAAATAATTGGTACTATAAAAGCGGAACGGAACGATATGAACCTGGTGGATTTGCTGTGCCACCCAATGGAAAAGGTGAGACAATGGACAGAGTAGAAATTAAATATTTCTAGGACTGATAGTTAATATTTTACAAATTTAATCTTAACCAGAAGAATATAATTCAAAAGATCATATGCTATGTAGCCATTACCCTGGCCCGACTTTATCCATTCACATGCAGAGCAGATGGGGAAAGATACAGGATGGATAATGGCTACATTTTCCTGACAGAACAATAGCCTGAAATATACAAAAATGAGCTGCATGCGTACTGCTAGTATGGGGCCTGACTTAACGTTTCAGCAATTTTTTTTATCCAAGAATAAGAACTCTACAAACTTAAATTATAATCCTCCATATAACTAAGCTTTGTCCCCCTTCCACAAATTCTTTAAAGCTTGTATTTTTCATCTGTATTTTCCTTTAGAAGTTAAAAGGGATTCACCCTACTCTGTACATAAAGATATTTAACTCACCTTTTTCCCTAAAATCGTCAGGCTCCTTTCTATTCCATCCAAAATGGCCACATCAGGAAACATTCCCCAATCTTCAAATCCAAAATTCCTGAAAAGTTTCAGGCTAGCTTCATTATGTGAAAAGATAAATCCAAGAAGTGTTTTTATTCCTAAACTTGGAGCCTTATCAATACAGTATTCCATTACTTTTTTCCCAAAACCTTTTCCTCTGCAGGATTCATCGAGGTAAATACTCATTTCAACGGTTCCATTGTATGCAGGCCTTCCATAAAATGAAGAAAAGCTCACCCATCCTACCGTTTCATGATTATTATTCTCAATGATCCAAAGCGGCCTTGTTTCAGGATTATGTTCATCAAACCATTTTTTCCTGCTTTCTACAGTAACGTTTTCAGTATCGGCAGTCACCATTCTTGACGGAATGGTAGAATTGTATATCTCAACAATTCTTTCTAAATCTTTCAGGTCAGCATTTCTGAATTGCAGTTCTCCCATTTTATAAATTCCGGTTTTATCTGTGCAAAAATACGGAGGATAATGTTTTTATGAGCAGAAATTCAATCAATAATTGTAATTAATGGGAAGGATGAAAGATGGTTACTATTAGTCTTCCAGATAGCCTTGTCAAGGTTTTGAACCTTGACAAGGCTATTGCTCGATATTTTTACAGTAAAAAAGTAATCTAATTGTTCTCCTATGAAAACATACTGGTTGTCTTTTTACACTCAATAACCTCCCTCTCCCATCCTCTATCCTTAACTTGTTTACTTCCCTAAATTCTTCAAAGTCCGGTTCAGACTTCTTACTGTAATTCCCAGGTAAGCAGCCATGTCCTCTTTTGAAATCTCAATTTCTTCATGTTTCTGCAGTTCAAGAAGCTGGGACAAAGTATGTTCAGCCGCGTACAACTGCTGATAAGAGGCTCTTTTGGATGTATTGACAATGCGTTCGGCAAATACGTCCAGCAGCAGATTATTCAGTGAGAGGTCAGTTTTAATCAGAGTCCTGAAATACGGTATAGCTACAGCATACACAGTGACGTCAGTGACTGCTTCAATACTGCAGAGGCAGGAAATATTCCGGATCAGTTCTATTTCCCCGATGATCTCACCTTTTCCCAGAAATTCAACAATATATTCCTTGTCGTTTTCTTCAACGAAAAAACATTTGGTAATTCCCTCTTTGATCAGCATTACTTTAGAGGGTTCTTCATTTTGCGTGAATATTCTATCACCTTTGGAAAAAGATCTTATCACAATATCTTCTTTTCGTTCCTGTTTTTTGTATAGATCTTCCAGATAATTTAAAAATAGCTGATTGGTCCGTAACATATTTTATCCGGGACAAATGTCCTTTTCTGTTTGAATTTTTATATTGAATTTTGTCACGAGAAAAATACAAAAGTAAAATGAATAATCATATAACAACCATCGCTTTTGATGCAGATGATACACTGTGGATCAATGAACCTTATTTTCAGGAAGCAGAAGAAGAATTCTGTGTACTTCTTGAAGATTATCTGCCACAACATTCTGTCTCTCAGGAATTATTTAAAACTGAAATAAAAAATCTTCATCTGTATGGCTACGGGGTAAAAGGATTTATGCTTTGTATGATAGAAACCGTGAGCAGAGTTTCAGACGGTACAGCATCGATGCAGCTGATTGACAGAACTATTGAAATTGGTCAGGAACTCCTGCAGAAACCTATAGAATTACTGGAAGGTGTTACCCAAACATTAGATGCATTAAAAGGAAAATACAGGCTGGTTGTGGCCACAAAAGGAGATCTGTTGGATCAGGAACGAAAGCTTAAAAACTCCGGACTGCAGGACTATTTTCACCATATAGAAATTATGAGTGACAAAAAGGAAAGTGACTATCAAAAGCTGTTGAAACATCTGGACTGTAAACCAGAGCAATTTTTAATGCTCGGGAATTCTATAAAATCAGATGTTCTTCCAGTACTGGAGATCGGAGGCTTTGCAGCACACATTCCTTATCATGTGACCTGGAGCCATGAGCAGCATGAACATCATCTGGAACTGACAAGTATTGATGAAGTACTGAAGTATTTATAAAAAAAAAGCCCGTTCTAAATAATGAACGGGCTTTTTTTTAACTATTTTATTTTTTCAGACACTTCTCAAGGAACTGATCCTGTTCCCATAAAAGGTGTAGAATATTTTCTTTAGCCACATAACCATGTGCTTCTTTTGGAAGAAGGACCATTTTTACAGGAGCTCCCAAATTTTTCAGAGCCTGGAAATATCTTTCCGTCTGCAAAGTAAAGGTTCCCGGGTTATTGTCGGCATCACCATGAATTAAAAGCATTGGTGTTTTCATTTTATCAGCATTCATGAATGGTGACATTGTGTTATAAATTTCCGGAACATCCCAGTAATTTCTCTGCTCGCTCTGGAACCCAAACGGAGTCAGCGTTCTGTTATAAGCTCCACTTCTTGCAATACCACAGGCATAGTCCTTAGAATGGGTTAAAAGATTAGCCGTCATAAATGCACCATATGAATGACCTCCAACAGCAACTTTAGTTCTATCAATATAGCCTAACTTGTCTACAGCATCTATAGCTGCTCTTCCATTTGCTACCAACTGTGAAATGAAAGTATCATTTGGTTCCGTCTTACCTTCTCCAATAATCGGGAAAGCAGCATCATCCAGTACAGCATAGCGTTTTGTAGTCCAGTACACGAAAGATCCGTAATATGGAAACGTAAAGTCGTTCGGGTTCTGGGTATTCTGCCCTGCTGTATTTTTATCCTTGTATTCAGTAGGATAAGCCCAGATCAGTAAAGGAAGTTTTTCTTTTTTAGCTTTTCTGTCGTAATTGGCAGGCAAGTATAGGGTTCCCGTTAAAGTAACACCGTCATTTCTTTTGTATGTAATTACCTCTTTATAAACGTCTTTAATACTTTCAAAAGGATTCGCAAATTGAGTTACTGCTTCTGCTTTATTGGTTTTAATATTCTTTTTAAAATAATTCGGGTACAGGCTTGGGGACTGCTGGGTTGTCAGAATTTCACCTTTTGAAGGATTTAGGATATCTATGATCTCTTCCTTACCATTCTTAACGTTAGATGTATATAATCTTTTCTTTTTTAACGACTTTACATCCATTTCATCGATGAAAGGATGCTGTCCGTCTTTGGTAAATCCGTCTCCGATCAGATAGGTTTTTCCTCCTTTCATATCAATAACATATCTCCCGTATTGATTTTTTGTAGTACTAAAGTTCCCAGGGTCACTGTAAACATCCTGGTAATTTCTGTCATCAATCACTTTTGATTCGCCGTTATTAAGATCCACAAGGAAAGATTTTGTATTTCTTGTATCATACCAGCCTTCAGAAACTATGGCATAGTGATCGTTGGTCCAGCTTACACCTTCATATCTCTGTTTTGTTTTAAAGAATGATTTTGGAGCAGCAGTAAAAGGTGCTTCCCATGTAAAGATCTCATCCCTGTACTCTGCAGATTTAGACTGGTCACCTCCATCCAATGCTTCAGCAAATACTAAAGTTGCCGGTACATCATTTCTCCAGCCCATGCTTCTTTTTCCTGTTCTTACAGACGAAAATCCTTTTGGCATTATTTCGTTCAAAGGAACATCATTTACTATTTTTACTGCATTTCCTTTCATATCATACACCGTAGTTGTCATTGGAAATCTGCTCAAAGGGACAATGTATGAAAAAGGTTTTTTGATCACCGTAGCCATCAAATAATTTCCGTCCGGAGAAAAGCTTAAACCGGAATACATATCCTGGTCTTTTACTTTTTTAAGGGTTCCATTCAGGTCTACACTATAAATTTCTGAAGCGGTAAGAACCTCAAAGTTTTTTTCATCCTGAGGATTTTTTAAAAGATCCTGATAGGTTCTGTTTTGCGACACTTTACCGTCAGCTGTAGAAACGATGGGTCCGGTTGGAAGATCTTTGCTGGCATCTATCAGAGCTGGTCTGTTCTGGGGAAGAGTCCTGATCAGAAGACTTTTGGAATCATTGTACCATGTATAGGGCGTTCCTAAGTTAGCATTAAGATTATCACCGGTAATTTTTTTGGCAGTAGCAGTTTCCATATCTACGGCCCAAAGCTCAACTCCCTTATTGGTTGTGTTGGTAAATGCCAGTGTTTTTTCGTCCGGCGAAAATGAAATATAAGTGATTTTAGCATTGGAAGGTAGGTTCTTCACCTGAACCTCGCTTTTATCATTAATCTTTCTGATCTTCAGATTATCGGAGTAAGTGACACTGCTTGAAATATTAGTAACCGGATTAATTCTTAAACCGGCAAGTTTCATTTCCTGCTGATTAAGGTCTTCCAGTGTTTTATAGGTCGGACGGTAAGTGAAAACCACCCAGTCTTTTTTGCTGTTCATCAGGACGCTTGGCGGTCTTTCATAATCTGCAAGCTTTAGAATTTCAGCAGATGGTTTTTGATAAGTAATATTCTCCTGTGCATCATAGAAATTGAGAAATGCCAGAAGGCAAATGGTCAGTTTTATCTTCATATAAATTCGTTTTCCACGAAATTAGTGATTTTTAGGATACAACTAATTGCTTTATGAGAAACATATTACTGGAAGTAACAAACAGTTCCATTGACATCAAAATAAAAAAGAGCACTATTTCTAATGCTCTTTTATCTTTTATCTGAACCGGGCTACCAATCCGAAGCTCTTTTTCTTTTTTCTATCATATGATCTACCGATACTTTTCCTGCACCAAAAACCATGAGAAGCAGATAAACAGACAAATAGATCAGACTCATTTCTTTTTTCTCAAAAGGATCTCCTCCATGAACTACAAAAGCAGCAATGACCATTGTAAAGATCAGAAATCCTAAAGAAATCCTTGTAAAAAGACCTAATATAAGAAGTATTGAACAAACAAATTCAGCAATAACCGCAAGAACCAGGGTCACTGTAGGGCCTAACCCTATAAAGTCGAAAAATTCAATTTTGCCGCCTTCAAGCAGCATCTGAAGTTTCGGAAACCCGTGAGATAGCATGGCAAAACCAACAAATACTCTTACTACTAATAAAATAATATCTTTAGGTACTGAGCTGGAATTTGAGTTAAAATAGTTCATTTACTAAAAATTTAGATTAAAGTTAATAAAAATCTTTTAATAGAACGGAATTCCGGGCATTTTTAGTTTATCTGTATCCGAAATTTTTCAAATCCCTGTCGTTTTTACGCCAGTCCTTTTTCACTTTTACAAAAAGATTCAGGTGAATTTTCTTGGAAAAGAATTTTTCCAGATCCAATCTGGCTTCAGTTCCTACTTTTTTGATAGCTTCTCCCTTATGCCCAATGATAATTCCCTTCTGGGTATCTCTTTCCACATAAATAATAGAATCGATGAAAATAATACCTTCTTTTTCTTTAAACTGCTCGGTCACTACTTCTACAGAATAAGGAATTTCTTTCTCATAGTTTAAAAGGATTTTTTCACGGATCGCCTCGTTGACAAAAAATCTTTCCGGCTTATCGGTGTACTGCTCTTTGTCATAATATGGAGGGTTTTCCGGCAACAGAGATCTTAATTTCGGAAGAATGATATCTGTATTGAAGGCATTAAGGGCAGAGATAGGAAGAATCTCAGCTTTAGGAATCCTGTTGTGCCATTCTTCTACCAGTTTTTCAAGTCCTTCCTGGGTAGTCTGGTCTACTTTGTTCAGCAGAAGCAATACCGGAACCGGAATCTTATTAAGTTTATCAATTAAGAATTCTGAAGGTTCGGCCTTATCTGTAACATCTACAATAAACAGAAATACATCGGCATCCTGTAAAGAATCCTTTACAAAATCCATCATTTTTTCCTGAAGACCATACTTGGCGTCTAAAACTCCGGGAGTATCTGAAAATACGATCTGTAAATCCTCCTCATTATAAATTCCAAAAATCCTGTGGCGTGTTGTCTGTGCCTTTTGTGTTACGATAGCCAATTTTTCCCCCATTAACTGGTTTAATAAGGTAGATTTTCCCGCATTGGGCTTTCCGACTATATTTACGAATCCTGCTTTGTGCATATAATATTTTTTAGGCTCAAGATTGAACCGGGCTGCAAAGTTAGTGAAAACAAAATTTAATTGGGTTTGGTTTCCATGAAAAGTACGTGCAGCCTTTGAAAAAGTAATATATTTATAGCAAAATTCATCTATGGCTGAAGCAGAAAAACATTTTGCAGAATTAGCGGCAGAAATTCCGGAGGCCCAGCAGGGAAAAATGTTTGGCGCTCTTTGCCTGAAAGCTCCTAATGGTAAAGCATTCTTATTATCAAAAAATGGAAGTATTGCGATAAAACTCAGTGGATCAGTCTTAGAAGAAGCTTTAGGTTTAAATGGAACTTCTATTTTTGAACCTTCTGAAGGGAAAAAGATGAACGGATGGGTTCAGATACCGGCTGAACATCAAAACAAATGGAAAGATTTTGCCCATTCCGCATTAACAGAAGTTAAGAACATAGAGAAGAAAATTTCAAAAAACAATTAAAATTCATGGATATAGATCAGATCCTTGACCGTATTTATGTTTTGCCAGAAGCTTCTAAAAATGCTTTGAAACAGCATATTCAAGAAGTATCACACCCCAAATATTTCTGCCTTATGGAAGCAGATAAAATTATCCCGCATATCTATTTTATCAGGAAAGGTATTGTACGTGCTTATGCTTCTACTGCTGAGAATGATATTACATTCTGGTTCGGAAGCGAAGGAGAAACGATAGTTTCCATGAAAAGTTATGTAGAAGACAGACCCGGCTATGAAAGTATTGAGCTTCTGGAAGACTGTGATCTGTACATTCTGGAAACGGAAAGCCTGAGAAAACTTTTTAATGAAGATATCCACATCGCTAACTGGGGAAGGAAATTTGCAGAAAGGGAACTTGTGAAAACAGAAGAACTGATTATTTCAAGACAGTTTAAAACCTCCCTGGAACGTTATAAAGATCTGATGACGAATAAATCCGATCTTTTAAAAAGAGTTCAACTGGGACATATTGCCTCTTATCTTGGCATTACACAGGTAAGTCTGAGCAGGATCCGGGCGGAAATAAAATAAGAAGGCTGGAAGCTGGAAGCGGGAGGCTGGAAGTTACTATTAGTCATTCATTTTTAACAGCTTCTTTAAAAACAAATAAATTTGCACTGCAGTTGTTCTTTTAAATTTAATAACTTCCCTCTTCGAGCGTCCGACTTCCCGACAAATAAATCTTTTTTTAACAAATGTAAAATTGTTTCTCCTTTCAAATGCGGAAATTTGCAGGAGAGAAAATTTAAAAAAATGAATTGGATTATTTTAATCATCGCCGGATTGTTTGAGGTTGCTTTTGCATCTTGTTTGGGTAAAGCCAAAGAAACTTCCGGATCTGAGATGTACTATTGGTATGCCGGTTTTCTGGTGACTATGACGATCAGTATGGTACTGCTGATCAAAGCTACGCAAACGCTTCCAATTGGGACAGCTTATGCAGTATGGACAGGGATAGGAGCTGTAGGAACAGCGCTGATGGGAATTTTCTTTTTTAAAGATCCCGTGAGCTTCTGGAGGGTATTTTTTATCGTAACCTTAATTGGTTCTGTAGTAGGACTGAAATCTGTTTCTCACTAAGATCGAAAAACAACTTCTATCTATATTTAAATAAACCCGTCTTCAACATGAGGACGGGTTTATTGTAATCATTTTTTGAAAACTACAGGCAAGATCTCATTTTGTCTCAGCCCGTATTTTTTGATTTCTTCTTCTGAAAAATTCTGGGAATAGAAATTGGGTTCAGTTTCAAAACCGGCCTTCCTCAAACGGTCGAAATAATCCATTCCGTACCAGCGGACATGGTCGTACTGTCCGAAATGTTTCTGACGTTCTTTCGGATCCTTTATTGAAAAATCTTCATAGGTCTTTTCCATAGAATTTCTCATGGGAACCTGAAAAATTCCCCAGCCTCCGGGCTTCATTACTCTATACAATTCACTGATCGCCTTTGCATCGTCTTCAATATGTTCCAGGACATGATTACAGAAAACAATATCAAAACTTTCATCAGGAAAAGGTAGATCCAGAATATCCGCTTTCACATCTACGATGGGGGAAAAAAGATCTGCAGAAATATAATTCAGATTTTTCATCATCTTGAATTTTCTGAGGAATTCCTGTTCAGGAGCGATATGCAGAACTTTGGCGTTTTTAATGAAAAAATCGGTCTCATTTTGAAGATAGAGCCACATCTGACGGTGTCTTTCCAAACTCAGCGTCCCGGGAGAAAGCGCATTTTCGCGTTGTTTTCCATAGCCGTAAGGAAGGAATTTCCGATAGGATCTTCCGTCGATAGGATCATAGAATTCCTCTCCTTTAAAAAACTGATAAATAAGCGGCCTCGCCCAGATACTCATTTTAATAAGCATTGGACGAGGTATTTTATTGAGTAAAAGTTTAGTTACTTTTTTCATTAAAAATCCAATTGGAAAGGCTTTTCTTCATCACTTACGATACCCAGGGCCTCATAAACATATTTGAATGTAGAAAGCAGCACAGGTTTCCCGTTAATTACCGCTACATCATGCTCAAAATGGGCAGAAGGCAGGTTATCCAAAGTAGTGACCGTCCAGCCGTCATTATGGAATTTCACCTTTTCCGTACCCAGATTCACCATCGGTTCTATAGCAATGGCAAGACCGTCTTTGATGACTTTTCCGCTTCCCTGTCTTCCGTAATTCGGAACCTGAGGATCTTCATGCATTTTTCTTCCAAGACCATGTCCTACAAGTTCTTTCACCACCCCATATCCTTCTTTTTCACAATGTGCCTGAATGGCATGGGAAATATCCCCTATTCTTTTTCCTCTTACGCACTGCTCAATTCCTTTGTAAAGGGATTCTTTGGTTACCTGCAATAGTTTTTTAACCTCAGGTTTCACTTCCCCAATCTCAAATGTATAAGCATGATCTCCTACAAAACCGTTGAGAATAACCCCACAGTCTACAGAAAGAACATCTCCTTCTTTGATAATATCATTATTCGGAAAACCGTGAACAACCTGATCGTTTGGAGAAATACATAAAGAATTCGGGAAACCGCCATATCCTAAAAAAGCAGGTTCTGCCCCATGATCTTTAATGAAATCATGAGCCAGCTTATCAAGATATAAAGTATTGATTCCAGGTTTTATTTCTTTTGCAAGCATTCCCAGTGTTTTTGAAACCAGGTGTGCACTCTCCTTCATCAGGCGGAGCTCCTCTATTGTTTTTAATTGAATCATTTTTATAGATGTTAGATATTAGATGTTAGAAGTTAGACTACAACTTAATGTATATTTTAAAGTAAGATTAAATGATAGCCTTCCCAACATCTACGGTTTTCTGATAAAGTTTTAAACGAAGCAGCAGCATTAAAAAACTAATTTCTAATCTCTAGCTTCTAACTTCTATTTTAAATTGTTACCAGAAAAGTCCTTTTTTCTTTTCTTTTTTAAGTTTTGAATAGGCCAGAACTTCTTTTCCTTCTACACGGAATTCTATTCTTTCCTGGATAATATTGTAGATTTCTCCCCAACCTGGAAATCCTCCTAAATTCCTGTCATCGATGAACCAGTCTGCATCCAGTTTTCTTGACTGATTTTCAGGATCAAAAACTTCTCCTTCAAAACTGGAATTCACTGCGTAAAATTCTACGCCATTATTTCTGCAAAATTCTACAGCTTCATCCAAAGTCTTTCCGTGTCTGTATGTCCAGAGAATTAACCTGTACCCTTCTGCCTGAAGTCTTTTTAATGTTTCGAAAGCAAAGATTTTTGCTTTACCAATTGCCGGGTATGCATCATCAACAATAGTTCCGTCGAAATCAACAGCAATTTTCTTGTTATTTAACATTTTGTCTTTTTTTAGCTTTGCAAAGATAAGAAATAAAAAGAGTGCCGAAAACGATGGCACTCTTAAGTTTTATAATTTAATGTTTGTAAAGTTAGCCTTTTACCCACTTAAACTGAAACTGTAAATCCGGAGTTGAAATTCTGTCCGTAATTTTCTGAAGTCTCGCAGGCAGTTTCATCAGGTATTCCTGAGCTTTTTCAGCTTGTTCAGTAAGTCCTTTTACATGCTCTATCTTCCATTCATCCAATAAGTCTTTCATAATATTGATATAATCCTGACCTGTATATACCATACATCTTTGTGCTGCATCTGAGAAATGCCCCCAAAGCTCTCCGGCTTTTTGTCCGGACTGTCTCATCATATGAGCAGGCATTACGATTTTTTTACGCATCATATCTTCAAATGCAAGGATCATTTCTGATGGGTCTATTTCTAAAATTTTAGCAACGAAATGTTTGTATGCTTTTGCGTGTCTGGCTTCATCTGCAGCAATTACACCACACATTTTTGCTAACTTTCCGTTTCCTGACTGTTTTGCCAATGTACCCACTCTTCTGTGCGATATATTGGTAGCCGTTTCCTGAAAGCTTGTATAAACAAAGTTTCTGTATGGATCCATACTTGTCCCTAAATCGAAGCCGTCATTAATTAAATACTGAGTGGTCACTTCCAGTTCTCTCATATTCACTCTTCCGCACAAATAAAGGTATTTGCCCAAAAGATCTCCATGTCTGTTTTCTTCACCAGTCCATGCTCTTATCCAGTGGGCCCAGCCCACTTCTTTCTGCTCCTGATCTATTCCGTCTACTCCCATTAACCATGATTCATAAGAAGGCAATGCTTCTTCTGTGATACAGTCGCCGATCAGAGTTACAAACAAATCATAAGGCATTTCACGGGCAAAAGTCTGAATTTCTTCTAAGTCATATTTAAAATCAGCACTTGATGGATCCGGAAGATAATCGGAAGGCTGCCAGATTTTTTCAATTGGCGTTAAAAATTTATCCAGAAAAGAACCTACTTCCTTTTCCAATATTCCCATTACTTCTTTTCTGACAAGCTTTTGATACATCTTACTATATGGATTTTAATTTACAAAGATATGATTTATTTATTATTTGCCGCATAATAACCTATGCAACTCATACAATGACTGATATAAATCATACAAAAATACCGCCATCTATACCATAACGGCATTTTTCGGACAATATTATTGAATTTTTAACTAACTAAGATATCTCCTGTCATTACTTCCGGAATCTCTACTCCCATTACTTTTAAGATAGTCGGTGCTACATCTCCAAGTTTCCCAGGTTTTAAATTCCATGTATGGTCTTTATCCATCACAATAAATGGTACAAGGTTCGTAGAATGCTGTGTGTTGGGAGTACCGTCCGGATTGATCATTACGTCTGAGTTTCCGTGGTCAGCCAGGATAAATACGGCATAGCCATGCTCATAAGCTGCAGTTGCTACTTTCTCAATACATTTATCTACTGTTTCAGCGGCTTTTACTGCTGCTTCAAAAACTCCGGTATGACCTACCATATCAGTATTGGCAAAATTCAAACAGACAAAATCCGCTGTTCCGTTTTCCAATTCGGGCACAATGGCATTGGTGATGTCATAAGCAGACATTTCCGGCTTAAGATCATAAGTGGGAACATCTTTCGGACTTGGACAAAGCAGTCTTCTTTCTCCGTTGAATTCTTCTTCCCTGCCTCCGGAGAAGAAAAACGTTACGTGAGGGTATTTTTCTGTTTCGGCAATTCTGATCTGTGTTTTACCGTTTCTTTCAAGAATTTCACCCATTGTTTCCTTCAATACTTCTTCATCAAACACAACCTGTACATTCTGATAGGTTTTATCATAATTGGTTAAAGTGATATAATGAAGGTTGAGTTTACGCATAAAGAAATCAGGGAAATCTTTCTGGGTAAGAACTTCTGTGATCTCACGCCCTCTGTCTGTACGGAAATTGAAACAGATGACCACGTCACCATCTATAATTTTGGCTACCGGAACTACGTTTCCTGTTTCTGTTGTTTTAACCAGAATAATAGGCTTTAAGAATTCATCAGTCACATTATTATCATAAGACGACTTAATAGCGGTCAAAGCATCTGTCGTCTGTAGCCCTACTCCTTCTACCATCGCATCATATGCCAGTTTTACACGTTCCCATCTTTTATCACGGTCCATTGCATAATATCTTCCGATCACCGTTGCCAGCTTGCCTACTGTAACCTCCATATGGTTCTGAAGCTCTTCTATAAACCCAAGCCCGGAATGTGGATCACAATCTCTTCCGTCTGTAAAGGCATGTACAAAGACATTTTCGTGCAGGCCAAATTCATGTGCGGCAGTCAGCAAGCCTTTTAGGTGATTGATATGTGAGTGTACCCCCCCATTGGAAACCAATCCAATGAAGTGCAGCTTTTTATTTTCTCTTTTAGCGTAGTCGAAAGCATCCTGAATGACCTGCTGTTGTCCCAGTGTTCCGTTCTCAACGGCCATATTCAGTTTTACAAGATTCTGATAGACCACTCTTCCTGCTCCCAAATTCATGTGCCCTACTTCAGAATTCCCCATCTGTCCTGCAGGAAGTCCTACAGCCAGTCCGCTGGCTTCAAGTGTTGTATGTGGAAATTTTTGATAACAGCTGTCTATAAATGGAGTGTTTGCTTTATCTAAGGCAGACACCTCTGGATTTGTTCCCAGTCCCCATCCGTCAAGGATTGCTAATATTGCTTTTTTTGACATTTCGTATAACTTTTTGTTACACAAATTTACCTAATTTCGGATGAATGGACGAATTTGAAGGATTTATTTTAAAAACATCGGCGTAAAACAGTACTACTATGAATATTTTCCTTTATCTCCTGCAAATTTTGCTGACGACACAGATATATTATTCAAAATGTTTTTAACTATTCTATTCCGGCTGTTGGCTGCAGTACTCTAATCCAACGCCTGTGGTGACTTCGAGTATTTCAGTCACCAAGCCTTCTTTTTCTCTGTATTGATTACTACCAGTTTCTTAGGTTTCCTTTTTCGTGTTAAATTATTTACGATCTGACACACTTTTCTAAATTATTATTTAATTTTGCTATATGGATTTAAGAGATCAGTTAAAGAACCTTTTCCCTGAACATGAGGAAAAGGACTTTGAAATGCCTAAGGAAGAGTTTAAGCAGCAGGAACCTTTGGTGTGTAAATTTGAGAAAAAAGGCAGAAACGGTAAGCCTGTAACGATTGTTGAAGGCTGGGAAGGGAGTGAGGAAGATTTAAAGAAAATCTCAAAAAAAATAAAAACCACCTTAGGAATAGGCGGTTCAGAGAAAGATGGAACGATCATTATTCAGGGCGATAACCGTGATAAAATAATGAATATCCTTAAAGAAATGGGATATAAAACCAAAAGAGTCGGCGGGTAGATCTAGAAATAGATCTGGGTTTCCGGCATCAGGCTTTTCAATCGTTCAATCTTAGTTTTTTCTATAGGATTTCCTGTCAGGATAAGGGTTTTCAGTTTTTTCAACTGCCCTATTTCTTCGGGAATATCTTTCAGATTATTATTGGCAAGATTCATACTGACAATATTTTTCAGTCCTTTTATTTTAGGGGATATTTCTGTGATATGATTGCTGCTTACGTTCAAAAATTCAAGATTCTGAGCCCTGAACAGGTTTTCCGGCAATTTTACAATAGCATTCTGCTGCAATTCAAGATATTTTAAATATTTAGGGAAAGAAAGATTCCCCAAATCATTAATCTGGTTTTCAGATAAATTCAGAAATTTTAGATTTTTTATTCTGTATAAACGGTCCGCGATGATACTGATCTGGTTTCCCTGAAGGTTAATTTCTTCCAAAGCCGGTATTTCCATCAGGGCTTCGGGAAAAATATTCAGGTTATTGGCATCAAAATGTACTGCTTTTAAATTCTGAAGTTTTGCAACGTTGGGGTTAATGCTTGTCAGGCCGTTGAGATTCATGGAGAATGTGTTCAGCTTTTTCAGGTTTCCAATTTCGTCTGGAATATATTTGATGCTGTTTTCATTCACATTTAAGATCTCCAGCTTCGTTAATGCAAAGATTTCCTGATCCATTTTTTCAAGCTTATTTCCCATGATATTAAGGAAAAATAAGGATTCCAGCTTTGAAATTTGAGGAGGCAGGTTGAAAAGTCCCTTTTCTCTGAAACTCATACTGTAAACCGTTTTTTCACTGTTCAGCGCTTCATCAATATTGGTAAATGTAGGATATTTCACGGGATCTATCTGTGCCTTTGCAAGACAGAGAGAGAAAACAGAAATCAATAGAACAAGCTTTTTCATAGAGATAAATTTCGGGCGGCGGCTTTGCCGCCGCCCGAAATGAGTATTAATAATTTACTTTTTTACTAGCTTCACAGTTTTCTGGAAACCTCCTTCTGCTTCGATATTCAGAACCAGAATGCGGGATCCTTCAAGCTGATGTGTGAAGTCAAGATCCAATGATCTGTTAACTCCGCTGAATTTCTTCGTATAAACGATCTTTCCATCCAGGCTGTATGCTGTTACAGAAATGTCTTTCAATCCTTTTGGTGAGTTGATTTTAACAATTCCTGAAGTAGGATTCGGAGCTACCTCAACGGTATTTTCAGCATTATGACTTTCAACAGTCCCCAATGCACCAGCTGTTCCTAAGTTTTGTTTTAAAGCAATAACAACTGTAGCTGATTTCCCTCTGTAATCAATTGTATTTCCTGTAGCGTCAATATCCGTAGAAATTGTAGAATCAGGATGCTGAATCGAGAAGAAACCAAATTTATAATCCGGTGTGAATGTCAGTCCTGTAGGTTCTGATCCTGCAGGCATAGAAGCAAAAAGTCTCACTTTAGGATTAGCTTGTGTATGATCCGGAGCGATTACCCAGATGTAGTTTTTTCCACCATCCTGAAGAACCCAAAGGTTTCCAAGTTCGTCAAAAGTAAGGTTGTCATTTCCATCGCCCCATGCTTCAGATTTCATTCCCTGAGGAGTGTTAAAAGAATATGCTGTAGAAGCACCTCCTGCAAAAGTTTCTACCTGGGAAGCAGTTGCTCCGTTATCCTGCAGACGGTATATTTTATCCAATCCTTTTGCTGTAAAATAAATTTTTCCGTCTAAAGGGCTGATGTCTACATCTTCCACTCCGTTAAATCTTGTTCCTCCTAAAGACTGGGCAAGTGCAGTTGTATTATTCTGATCCGCTTTTATTTTATTTGGAACCTGAACCCATGTAGCTGTAGTTCCCACAGGATCTCCGGAAGTACTTAATCCCTGATCAAGCTTTAATACATAAAGGTTTCCAGAAGAAAGATCATTTGGAGTATCCATTACATATTTGTAGACCATGTGCGTTCCCCCGTCTTCTCCGTAATAGGCTGTAGTTCCTGCATTATTTACCACTACATTTTCGTGGTTCATAATTCCCATCTGCCAAAGCTTTCCTTTGGATCCGTCTGTATTTTTGGAAATAACCTGCGCTGTGGCTGGATCAATTTCCACTAACCATCCGTAATCTTTGTAGCCATCACTGTTTACGTCATTGGAAGTAACAGATTCTTCGGCAGTAACAACAGTTCCCCAAGGAGTAACTCCACCTGAACAGTTTCTGATCGTCTGAACCAAACTTGGATCGGAGAAACTTACTGCTCTTGATCTTGTCAGCTGCCAAAGTTTTGTGGAAGAATTGTAGTTAACCTCAGCCATCGTAACCCCTCCAGGATTGGTTTCATGGTTTACAGAAAGATATCCGTTCGTGCTGCTTCCTGTCTTGGCAACATAGGCAGTAAAGTCATTCTGACCTCCTACCATTCCACCTCCTTCGGTGTAACTGTCACCTTCTTTTAAGATAAGCTGGTATTTATGTTCAGCCGGAATGATCAGTTTATTGGTTTGTGCCGTAGGAACAATAGAAGTAAAACAGCTGATGTGCGTTCCTGTACATGCAGGAGGTGGCGTAACAGTAGCTGTTGTCTTTAAATAAGCATCAATTCTAAGGTCTGAGCTGGCCCCGGTTCTGTTGTGAAGTTCTACAGAGATCCTGTTGGTTCCGTTTACAAATTGAGCTTTCGGAATAGAAAAGATATTATAAACGCTTTCTGCAGCCCCGTCAATTGTTGTACTGGAAGGTGTATTGAAAGCAATAGCCCCTGTTGGCATATTATCTCTCACTACCTCAACTCCGTTAAGATAAACAACGATTCCGTCGTCTCTCATTACTCCTAATTCCATATTATTTGAAAGGGTTAACAAGTCTACGGTGAAATCTTTAGCAAAATAAGCAGTTGTAAGACCTGAACTGATGGTAGTGGTTACAGGATCTCCATAACCCAGAGGTCCGTTCCCTGCGGTCCATGTTGAAACATCAAATGTCTGATCTTTCCACGAATCTGCCAGAGCCTGGTTGTTATCCTTATAGCTCCAGGACGAGTTCTTGTTGAATAAAAAGGTCTGTGCCTGTGCACTAAAACCAGCCACCATAGCCAGCGCCGCAATTGTAAGTAATTTTCTCTTCATTTTAATTGATTTATTAGACTCTGCAAAGCTATTTTTTTGGCGAGGTACCTCTGTTAATAGGAGTTTAAATATAGACTGGAGAATATTAATTAATTTATAACCCAATGTTAAGGGAATTAAATATTTGTTAAATATTTGAGTTTGAGAGTGGGAGTGTTGGAAGTGTAAAACTCAATAGTAATATTATTCAAAGTTCATCCTTTAGTAAAAGTAGTTGCAGATAATAAATCTTATATCCAAATTCATTTAAACCTCAACCCTCCCACTCTCAAACTCTCCAACTCATCTAGCCTTACTAATATCGGTCAGTGAATTCAGGAAAGCAATGACCTGCTTGATCTCTGTTTTTGTAAGTTCCAGTTTATCCGGTGGCAGCGTTTGATTTTTCATCTTTAAACCGAGGCCTTCTCCTCCACCTTCGTTATAGAAGTCCATAACTTCTTCCAGAGTATTGAAAGCTCCGTTATGGAAGTAGGGTTTGGTAAGAGCAATATTTCTTACCGTAACGGTTTTGAAAGAGTAATCATAGATCCATGACTTCTCTTTTTTCACAGGGCTGTTGCCTCTTCCAAGATCCTGATCCAACTGAATAGGAAGCTGATGGATGGGTTTTGTAGTTACCCCTAAAACTTCTGATTCATTTTCATTAAAGAACGGCGGCACAAGACCCGAAAAATGTGGTGCAAAATGACATGTTGCGCAGTTGGCCTTTCCCATAAACAGATTATATCCTTTTTTTACATCTTCGGAAACATCTTTTTCATTTCTCATAAAACGATCGAAATCACTGTCAAAAGAATACAGGGATGAAACATAAGAGCTTAAAGCTTTGGAAAAATTTTCTTTATTTATTTTACCATTTTGAAAAGCAGCACGGAAAGCTCTTTTGTACTCAGGCTTTGTTCTCAGTTTTTTGATGATATCTTCATAGCTGGTATTAAACTCATCATCATTGTAGATTACATGTTCTGCCTGTTGCTCAAGGTAAAATGCCCGCAGATCATAGAAAAACCTTTTGGCAAAAACAGCATTGTATAAAGATGGAGAATTTCTCAGAACTGTTTTACCTTCCACATTGCTCTGGGACTTTACTTTAAGGTCCGTAAAAGCATTTTCCTGAAGATGGCAGACCGCACAGCTCATTTTACCGTTTTGACTCAAATTCTGGTCATAGAAAATAGATTTCCCTAAACTGCGAAGCTCATTACTATCTTCAGTAGACTGCAGCAATGTGTAGAAATACGGATCCAGAAAATCACTGCTGAAAAGGTTTTTACTCTTTACGTTCCAACCGGAAAATTCTTTTAGATCATCTGCCCTTCCGTCCCATTTTCCGAATTCTTCATACAGAGGCTGAATGTATTTTTTATAAAACTCAATTCTGTCAAAATTTTCAAAATCTTTATTCACAGCGACATAATTGATTCCTTCATTAAGGATCTTGTTGGCTTTCTGAACATTATAGTTTTTAAAATACACATCGTCATTAATGTATTTTTTTATTCCGGTAAAAGCATGGCCGGCTTCCTCTGAAACATTCAGGGAACCTGGTGTATCAAAGCCTGTAATTCCCAATGTATAAATTCTTATCAGTTCTATCCTTAGTGGCAGCGTTTTATTGTTTCCGCGACTTAAACCGTTCTTTATGGTACTCAGATAAAAGCTTGAATAGGAATTGTACAGAAAATCCGTGATCGTTTTGATCTTCTCCTTTTCATCTCCTGCTTCATCGGAAAAGATCAGCTCATCCAGAACCTGGAGTCCTTCCGGTGGCAGTGTATAGGCAGAAGTTCCCGCAGCTTCTATATGAAACAGCGGAGCGGCATTAAGATGAGTTTTTGTGAATTCCGGATAATGATAGGCGATATAAAATTCGATTTCTTTAAACGAATTTCTTGTCCTCCTTAAGGAATTTCTAAGCTCTTCAAGAGAGATTTGATCCTCTGAGAATTTGTATACGTCTGATTTCAGCTGGTCAAGCCTGTTTTTAAAATCCGACAAACCTTTATTGACAAAGGTATTTTCATTTTCTTCTCCCTTATCAATCGGATTAAAAGACATGACAGCAAAACCTATCAACACAATCACAGCTAGCAGCGGATATAATCTCATTAATTTTTAGCGGCAAAAGTACCGTTCCGATGTTATCGCAACTTTAACGGCAGATTAAAAAATGTTTATGTTTTGACCACGTAATTATTATGGAGGGCTAGTTTTAACACAAATTTAAAATCCAGCAAGGCTATTTTAAAAGCGTAAAAATCTACAAACGGCAGTTTCTTATAGAAATATTTTTATTAATTTTAAACCCCGAAATCAAATTCATTATACTTAAGAACGGCTGATTTCTATAGGCCGCTTCAAAAAAGATGACGAAAGATATTGGGAGAGGATTTATAACATCATTTCAGCAAATTAAAAACAAGATATTATTATGAAAACAAAAGTATTATTTGCTTTTGCGGCGAGTTTCCTTTCCATTTGTGCATTTTCACAAAAAAAGAAGGAAATGGCCGTGTACGCAGAGAAAAAAGGCAATGATTATTATCTGGTACGCCTGGAAGAAGGCAAACAAGTTCCAAATGTTTATGTATATTCAAATGGTGTAACAAAACCTTACAAGAACTATACTGACCTCAAGGATATTGTTATGGATTTTCCGGGAATGATGGACTCTAACAATTCAACCAAGGAGGAAATGGTCTCTGTTCTAAAAAAAGGAGATAAGCTCTATGAAATTACAACCCAAAGAAAGGATCCGAAAAACTTTGAAAAAACCATTATTACAGTCTATGAGATTTTCCAGGGACAGAAAAGAATCGTAGAAGAATATGATACGATCTATGATCTTGCCGGATCGCCTTACAAAGAAGCTATATTCATTAATTAAAAAATAAAAAATATAAATTATGCTAAATAAACTTGCTGCCTCAGAACTGGTGCTGAATGACGACGGAAGTGTATACCACTTAAATCTTTTACCTGAAGATATTGCTGATAAGATCATCCTTGTGGGAGATCCGGACAGAGTGGCAAAAGTTTCAAAATATTTTGACAAAGTAGAAATCAAAAAAAACAAAAGGGAGTTCTATACCCATACCGGAACACTTCGCGGAGAAAGAATTACCGTAATGTCTACAGGTATCGGAACAGAGAATATTGATATCGTGATGAACGAGCTTGATGCCCTGGTGAATATTGACCTTAAAAACAAGGAGTTTAAAACTGATCATAAAGCCCTTGAACTTTTCCGTATGGGAACCTGTGGAAGTGTAAATCCGGACGTACAGGTTGATAATATGCTCGTAACCCAAAATGTTGTAGGTCTGGACGGACTGATGCATTTTTATCAAGACTATAGCTTCGAGAATGAGTTTTCCAAAAGTTTCATGGAAAAATTCCCGTATGAGAAGATCAAACCTATGCTTTATTTCTCAGACTGGGCAGAAGAAATGGGAGACTATTATAAAGATGCCAAATACCACGGGAATACGGCTACTTTCCCAGGATTCTACGCTCCTCAGGGAAGACAGCTGCGTTTAAAAGCAGTTGATGATAAGTTCCTGGAAACATTGAATGACCTTGGAGTAACTAATTTTGAAATGGAAACTTCAGCGATCTATGCTCTTTCAAAACTATTAGGCCACAAAGCCATTACAGTGAATAACGTTATTGCCAACAGAAGACGTGGAGAATTTTCTGCAGACCACCATGCTTCTGAAAAGAACCTTATTGATTGGGTACTGGAAAGAATTATCAAGTAAAATAACTCACGTTTTTATCCTTAAAATCAAACCTTATAGGTTTTAAAAATCTATAAGGTTTAGCTTAAATTATAGCAAGATCTGCTTAATTGGCTCAATCTGCAAGCGGTTTTTCTCTCGCAGATTGAACAGATCAAGCAGATTTTTTATTTCATCTAAGTTTTCTAGAGTAAAGAAGTATTTAAGTGAAATGCTCTCGGATCCGGATATTTAAATATAAAATCCAATTCTGAAATCAGCTTTGAAGACAGGATTATTTTCCCCTCACCTATTGTCACTGTTTCTTCAGAGGATTTTAAATTTTGCTGAGCATTGATCACCTGGGCTTTCGACGGATGTTCTGGAGCCGTTACATTGTACAGTTTTCCTTCTGATCCTGTTTCGATCATTTTTTTAATTACTCTACAGATATCTTCATAGTGAATATGATTCACCGGTGCTTCCAGGTTTGAGATATTATAATTTTTCAGAAGCCGGTTATCTCCCATCAATCCTGCTAATCTCAAGATATTTACCTGTGGATATTTACCTTTGATCATTCGCTCTCCCTGAACATGATCTGAAGAAAGATTTTCTTCTGCATATTCACCAGGAATATCCGGATAGACACCGGTAGAACTCATCACAAACATCTGGCCTTTAAAATCGCCGATAAATGAAAATAAATGCTGAACCCTGTTGTATAACGAACTTGCACAGCAGCTTTTACCGGAAATCGGAATAGTAATAATGAGAACATCTATGTCTTTAATCTCAGTCCACAGAGTAACCTTTTCTTCCAGCTGAAAATCCGGGAAGCTGGCGACAGAAGTATTAAATCCTTTAGAAGACAGCTCATCAGCTTTGTTTTTTGTAGTGGTGGTGGCATATATTTTATACTGTCCGGACATTGAATCAGCAATCCTTGATCCCAGCCAGCCGCAACCTATAATTCCTATTTTCTTCATAAATTTTCAAGTATATGCATTAAGGATTTAAATCTTCTTCCTTTTAATAAGCAGAACATTGGCAAAATTAAATCAATTTATGCTGTCCGCAATTTTCATTGCATTATATTCTTAAAATCTAAATCAGCCTTTCTTCAGCTGTATTTAATTTGTGCTTTTCTTTCCGTACAGCCCATGCATCTATAAGTTATTTTTTTGTCTCATTTTGAGCCTAACAACTGTTAGTAGTAAAACTACGACAAAAAGAAAAATAGCCTTTCATTTTTTTCCTCATTATGTCTTTGCTTCTTATATTTGTTTCACGTGGATGTGATTTTAATATCATCATTACAAAACTGTAATTCAGAATATTAAATTCATTAAAACTAAATATTAATTATATTTTAAAACTTAAAAATATACAGGGATCCATTCCCGGCATCAGGTGAAAGCAGAACGATAATTCCCTCACAAAAGATACTATTCTGTTGACATTAACAAGACAGTATTTTGATCTGTAGTGAGTAATAAGAACAACCATTATGCAGTCCGGCATGCCAGACTGTTGTTACATACATTAACCAGAAAAAATATGTTATGTTCCAGGACAGCAAATCATCAAAAAACCAGATTCCAAAATCTAAAAAAGATCTGGACAGTATAAAACCCGCAGATCTAAACCCAGTTAATAAAACTGAAAAAAAAGCTGAAAAAATAAAAAAAACGGTACAGACAGCCGGGCAGGCACTCTCCTATACCGATAATTTCATGAACAAAGCTACACAACCTAATACAGCTTTGGTTTCTGAAAATAAAATTTGGAACGAGCAACCCACTTCTAAAATATTCAATGCCGGATCAATTCCGAAAAGTGAGCTTTTAGGGATCAATCGTGTGGTTAAACTTGAAATCATTATTGAAGGAAAAATAATTAAGCATTTCAAGCATTTTACACTCACCCAAAGTGCTGTTAAACATCATGAATTCAATCTTATGCTCGCTCATGATGCTTTGGGAGGGGCAGAAAATCATAACCTGGAGCAGGCACAAAACTTTCTGGGCAAGAGGATCACAGTAGTATTTAAATATAAAGACGTAGAAGAAAGTCCTGAAAGAAACTTTGTAGGGGTGATTACCGAAGTAGGGTTCAGCCAGGAAAAAGGCAGTTTGGGAAATATTGTACTTACCGGAAACAGCCCTACTGTACTTCTGGATGCTGCCCCGCACATTCAGAGTTTCGGTGGCGCCAAAGAGATCAGCCTGAACAGCATTGCAGATTGGGTGATTAAAGAAGGACTTGGTTCCAATAAATTTGATTTCAGAGTAGATTCCCAGCACGGAAATGTTTCTTACAGCTCTCAATATGAAGAAACCCACTACAATTATCTCGCAAGAATAGCAGAAGCTTACGGGGAACAGTTTTATTATGATGGTGAGGTTCTTCATTTCGGAAAACTGCCTCCACAGGAAAAGCCGGTACAATTGGTATACGGAAGCAGCGTACATGATATTAAGATCAAAATGAGAGCCCAGCATGTAAACCCTGTTTTTTACGGCTATAACAGCAGCAAAAATGAAAAGCTCACAACAGGAAGTTCAAAAATAAATCATCAGTCAGATATTGCGAAACGAGCCTATGAAATATCCAAAGCAACTTTCACAACCCCTTCATTAAGGGTAGCTCCCATCAAAGCATCTACTTTTATGGATATTGATGCTTCACAGAAAGGTACAGCAGGAAGTAAAGCTGTAGACGTGTTTATCACATCCGGAAGTACTTCTGTCCCGTTTTTATATCCTGGATGTACCGCAGATGTAGAAATGCGGAAATCTGAAACCAACCAGACCTCCTATTTTACCAAGCTTATGATCACAGGGATCAGCCACGAGGTAGATGCAAGAGGTCATTACACCGGAAATTTTGAAGCAATAGCAGCAGATACCGGATACATGCCACGGCCTGAATTTGAGATGCCTAAAGCAGAACCTCAGTTCGCCAAAGTTATTTCAAATACTGACCCTCTTAACCAAGGCAGGATTCAAGTTCAGTTCGACTGGCAGAACGGGCAGGATACCACTGAGTTTATCCGCGTTATGACTCCTGATGCGGGCGGAAGCGATAAAGTAAGTAAAAACCGTGGTTTTATGGCTATTCCTGAAGTTGGAGATCAGGTGGTTGTCAATTTTGTACACCAGCATCCGGACCGTCCCTTTGTAATGGGAGGAATGTTTCATGGAGGTGTTGGCGGAGGAGGCGGACAAAACAATAATGTTAAAAGCCTGAGCAGCCGAAGCGGTAATAAACTGGAACTGGATGATGGTGCAGGATCTGTGTTTCTTACCGATCAGGGAGGAGCCAATATGAAATTTGATGGAGCCGGAAATGCAATGACCAATGCCAATAATGATAAAACAGTAACAGTTGGGAATAATAATACGGTAAATGTTGGAAGTGTAAGTTCTATTAACGTCGGAGGAAAAGAAGGCGGAGGAGCCAATTCTATGCTTAAAATGGATAATAGCGGAAAAATCACTCTGGAATGCGACACAACCATTACCATTAAAACAGGAAGCAGCTCAATAACCATGACTACGGGAGGAGACATCACCATAGAAGGTCTCAATGTGAAAGTCATAGGAAAAACGACTACAGAGTTAGGAAAAGCTGCTGCCAATCCTGGAATTAAGATTGATAGTGACATCAATGCCAATGCCGCCAAAATTAATACCTCATCTTCAGGACCTACCAATATCAAAGGGGCTGATGTGGAAATCAATAAAGGATAATTATGCAGGTTAATATAGAAAACAAGGGCGAATATCGTAACTATACCTTTCTCAGAGAAGAAAGATATCAATTTCAGGGACTCAGAAATGAAAACTATATTGAAGCTGAGCTAAAAGTCACCCTAACTTCTATTGAAAATGAAAAACCTGTTTTTACCGTTGAAATGCCATTGTATAAGCAATCCAATAAAGACGGTATGTACAAATGGGTCGGAGACCTGCATCAGCTGAGAGAAAAAATAGTATGCACCCTCAATGAAAACGGACAGCTTGGAAAGATCATCAACTTAACTGAGGTACAGAATAAATGGCTGGAAATAAAGCCTAAAATTATCCTGAAACATCGAAGTGAGCAATACCGTGAAATTTTCATCAAAGGTGTAGAAGAACTTTTGGAAGATAGCGAGCGCCTGGCAGAAGCTCTCCGTTTCGCAATGCCTTATCAATTGCTATTTCCCGGCATTCATTTCAAGGAGTTCAAAAAAAACGAGATCATCAACGGATACCGTGAGCTTCCCAACTTTATTGCTACCAAGAGCGTCCCTATTACTACAGAAGAAACAATTTCAGAATTAGAAGACGGCAGGTACCAGATTGATGTGAAAGGAAGCATAGATGAAGATAATTTTGAACAGGATAAAGTAACCGCCATGATCCGTGTTTTAAAGAACCGTCCCCGTGTGCCGACTCTCCTTCAGCTTAATTATATAGAACGCTATCTCCTGGAAGAGTGGCCATGGTCTGAACAGAGTATGTGTATGAGCCTGGCCCAGATTCCCGGCACATTATACCGTGAAGAAAAAAACATTTTAAAAGCTGCAGCCCATGACCATTCCCCTGCTTGATATTGTATTCCAGAATGACCGCTACTATCTTCTCTTCGATGATGAGAAGATCCTGGAGGCTCCGGCTGCCAGAGAATGGCATGTATATGCAGACGGACAATATATATGCTCTGTCAGTAACTGTAAAGTTTCGGAGCTGTTGAAAGTTCCGGGTAAGATTTTTCTGGAGACCCGGGAAAATCTTAATAAACTGGAAAATAGTTTCAGAAGATTGAAAAATGTAACCCTGAGCTCAGATAAAATTAACATCTAAATCATCGCATTATGGCAAAAAAATACGTACCTGAAGGTGCCTTTTTAGCTTGCGACAAAGGAACAAGCCCCTCTACCCTGCGGGTAAGCAACAATAAAAACACTACCATATACAGTGTTCCCATGGCTTCGGAACTGGATTTTCTTCCTTTTTTCAATATCAAACCTATGGGACTTTGTACCAACCCTTTGAAATGGGCAACAGGAGCTTCTTGTCTACCAACCATTCTTACCGGATGGCAAGCGCCAAAAGATGGGGTAAAGATAAATGGAAGCCGGATGCTATTGGAAGATTCTTTCTGTAATTGTATATTTGGTGGAAAGATCAACATCTTCTTTGATAGAGCAGCTGCCGTATCATATGGCGTCGGAGAAGGAAAAATGCCTTCCGACTATATCAAGGAAGGCTTTGACTGGATCGCCGAGCAAAACAAAAAAGGTCGGGAAATGCGGGACCAGATGCTTCCGGACTGGATGAAGCCCGTAACAGGTGTCGGAGACTGGTTCAGTGATCTGGGTACAGGACTGGTAGAAGGAGCCGTAAATGGTGTAGTTGGCTTAGGTGAAACACTTTATCAGGTTGGCCAGGATCCCGTAGGCACTGCTGAAGCATTGGGCGGAATGGTAAGTGACGGATGGAACGCAGCTACCGAAGGGGTCGGAAATGCATGGGATTGGGCCAGCAAGGGAGACAACTGGAGCAATGCTGCTGAAGGAGCCTGGAACTGGGCCAGTGACGGACAAAACTGGGCAGATGCAGGAAGCGCAGCCTGGGAAGGCACCAAAGATGCTGCAAGCTGGGTAGCTGAAAACCCAAGAAAGATAGGAACCACTGTTGGAGAATTTATTCCGGATGCAGTAGCTGCGGTATATTCTGGGGGAACTTCATTAGCTGCAACTGCAGGAAAAACAGTTCTAAAAGAGGGAGGTGAAGCGGTTGTAGAACAAACCGTTAAAAATGTTGCAGAGGAAGCTGTAGAGCAAGGTGTAAAAAAAGGAGCAGATGATGTAGTAGAAGCTGGAGCCAAAAGAGGAATTGCGGAAACCATGGAACAGCTAGCCAAAAAAGAAGGTGGTGATATTGCTAAGGTTACAGATGGTGTTGCAGATGATATAATAGAGTTAGCGCCAGGTTCTAAAGGAAATTGGAATAAAGCATTAAACGGAACGTTAAAACCAAATTCTAAATATAAAGTTGGAGATAAAATTTATGAAACGGATGAACTTGGAAGGGTAAATAGAGTTTCTGGAAATTTAGAACTAGGAAAAATTGGTAGAAATGAATATCAACAAGGAAAATCCGTAACTTTAAAAGATGGAACAAAAGGAGTTGATGAGGGTGGACATTTAGTAGGTCATCAATTTAAAGGAGCTGGGGAACAAATTAATTATGTGCCTATGAAAGGATCACTAAACCAAGGCGCATGGAAACAAATGGAACAAGATTGGGCAAAAGCTCTAAGAGATGGAAAAAAAGTAGAAATTGATATAAATCCTATATATGAGGGCGTAAGTAAAAGACCCTCTGAAATTGAAGTTTTTTATAAAATAGATGGTAAAGAATATATAAAAACTTTCCCAAATAACTAAATTTAAAATATTATGACAGTAGATGAAATTTATTTAAACATTGGACAAAGCATAGTAAATGCTATTGAGGATGAAAGTTGGAGTGAAGCAAAATTAAATATCGAAGTTGTAGGAACAGGTGTGGTAAGCTACAATGGAGAATATATCACGGATAATAATGAAACAAAAAACATATCTGTCAGGAATATTTCCAGAGATATTCGAAATTGGATCAGAGAATTACATGATATTACGACAGAAGGAGATAATAATAAATGGAATAAAGCCATTTTTAATCTAAATGCACAAGGCAAATTTAATATGGAATTTATTTGGGATCAGGAGCTGCACGATGAAATAGTAAGATTATCAAAAGAATAAAATAATATATAAAGGGGTTTCAAATTGAAACCCCTTTTTAAGTTTAGCAAACAATTGCTGAAGGCCTAGACAAAAAGACGGTAAAAACCTCACAACAAATTATTCTTCATTAAAAATTCAAATTTTATGATAGTAGATGAAATTTACAGCTCAAAATATAAGGTTTCATATTGAAACCTTTTTTTATTCATGATTCAAAAGCCATCTTCATTATCCGGCCTAAAACTCATTAATCATCACATAAAAATGCCCGGAATACAAACTTTCAGGTCCGCCTGAGATATTTGTGAGATTAATTGTAACACTTGTAGTAGAAGTCATTCTTGGATTGGATACCGAAAAAGAAGTATTGCCTGCAAAATCGCCCGCCGGAGAAACTACAATTGCTGCTCTTACAGAACCCGGCTGCATATTCACAGGAACAGGAATTTCGAGCGTAACAGATTTTCCGGGAGGCAGATTATTCACAGAAACCGATGGCCAGGATTCAAAACTGATCTGGTTTTTTTGTACACTCCCCTTTTCCCCCAGTTTGTATCCACCATTTACATCCAATTTAGCAGATGTGTTAGGGAATCCTGTACCTATTCCAACATTAGCATTATTATTTCCAATGACAATTGCATTAGCTTGGGAAGTCGCCGCTCCATATCCAATCGCTGAAGAAAACTGCCCCAAAGCATTCGCTCCCGATCCTATTGCCGTAGAATTCTGATTATTGGTCACTGTATTATATCCTACAGCCGTTTCACTGTTAGAACTTGTTTTTGCATTATATCCTATTGCAGTAGACTGAAAGCCTGATGCTGTTGAATTTTTACCTAAAGCCGTCGCATCATTTGTTGTTGTTTTGGCATTATACCCTGCTGCGATCGATTGAAAGCCTGATGCTTCCGCATTATTTCCTATTGCTGTAGCTTCATTCATTGTTACTTTGGCATTGAATCCTACTGCTGTTGACTGATAACCGGAAATTTTAGTATTGCCTCCCAAGGCTACCGATTCATTGGCCGTAACAGATGTATTTGTTCCGATGGCAATTCCCTGGTAAGCACTGCTGGAATTACCCAGAGCAATACCATTCTGATCTGCATGAGCTGCCATACCAAAACTTATTGAGTTATTTACACCCAAATGTCCTACTGTGGTAGAATTTACTTTAAAAATAAGATCATCTGAAGTATTGGTCCCTAAAGAAAGATTGGTATTAGCTCCAGCCGAATTACCACTGTTTGTTGCCGAGCTATTCCATGCTGAAAATGGAGCGACACTTCCTCCACCTGCTCCGTTTCCGTTCGTTCCTGAAATGGTGGCAAGCATATTCCATTTGCCCTTATTCCAGTAATAAAACCCGGTCTCCGTTAAACTTCCTTGTCCATTATTCCAAACAATGAGCCCTTCAGCCGGATTTCGAATAGTTAGCTGATCTATATTGGATGCTAAAGACACACTTGGAAAAAGCACTCCTTTATTTTTTGAACTGATGTGCAGCATAGCAGAAGAATCAGGCTCAGGTAAACCAATCCCCACCTGTGCGATAATAAAATTATTAATCAGTAAAAAAAGAAGAAAGAGCTGAAGTTTGAATTTGCTTTGCATCGCCTTATTGCTATAGTTTATTTTTTGAGGATGCAAATATACGAATTTAAAACAAAATGGCCCTATTTTTTATCAAATCAATAAATATACACTTAATAGTGATTAAATCCACCGTTAATCACTTATAATTGAAACATTATCATGAATTAAAAAGCATAAAACCTAATAACAACACAGTTCCAAAGGCATTATATCTTCTATCATATAAAAAATTAAATTACATTATATATAAAAAAATCACGTAAAAATGAATAAAATAAAATTTATTTTTGTCTTACGAAGCAGCTTTCAATATGATCGTTCACCATTCCGGTAGCCTGCATATGAGCATAAACCACTGTAGATCCCACAAATTTAAAACCTCTTTTCTTCAGATCTTTAGATAAAATATCAGAAATATCTGTTACAGCCGGAACATCACCTAAAGTTTTGGGACAGTTATCCACCGGCTTTCCACCTACAAAACCCCATATATATTCTGAAAAGCTTCCAAACTCTTTCCGAACTTCCAGAAACTTCTGCGCATTGGTTACTGTAGCCATTATCTTAAGCCGGTTTCTTATAATGCCGGGATCGTTCATAAGCTCCTCCATTTTCTCTTCCGTATAAGCTGCAATTTTTTTATAATTGAAATCATCAAAAGCTTTTCTGAAATTCTCTCTTTTAGAAAGGATCGTATACCAGCTCAGTCCCGCCTGAAAACTTTCAAGGATCAGAAATTCAAAAATAGTTTCATCATCGTATACGGGCCTTCCCCATTCCTCATCATGATATTTTCGGTACAGATCGTCTTTCTCACACCAGCCACATCGTATTTTTTCCATAATAGTAATTTTTTATACTGTACTAAAGATAATACTGATTTGAAAAGTATAACAAAAGATTAAGAAAAGTTTAACAGCATTTCTGGGTTTTAGGAATAGTTATTGTTTATTTACGTATACACAACAATAAAATATTATATATTATGAACAATTCAGAATACAACAAAGCGGAAAATGCAGTAAATAACACAGAAAACTCTTTAAAGAATGCAGCAGACAATGCTAAATGGAAAATCGATGACCTGGCAGCCAAAGCAAAAGATTACATCAATGAAAAGAGGAATAATGATGAAGAGGCACAGCAGGAAGACTGGTTTGAAAGAGTAAAGAATAATGCTGCAGATGCATGGGATGACATAAAAGATAAAGCAAACGAAGCTTGGGAAAAAACTAAAGATGCTGCGGAAGATGCAAAAGCAGAATGGAATAAGAAAACCAATTAAAATTTCAGTCATATAAATATTTCAAGAAAATGGAGTCTTAAATCAATAAGGCTCCATTTTTATGATGTTACAAACACAAATTATTGCTACATTTGTATTCAAATAAACATTAAAAAATTATGTCATACGGTTTACTTAAAGGCAAAAAGGGAATTATTTTTGGAGCCCTTAATGAGCAATCAATCGCATGGAAAGTTGCAGAAAGATGTCATGAAGAAGGTGCTGAATTTATCTTATCAAATGCCCCTATTGCTTTGAGAATGGGAGAACTTAATGGTTTAGCAGAAAAAACAGGTTCTGAGGTGATTGCTGCAGATGCTACTTCTATAGAAGATCTTGAAAAACTTTTTGATGCTGCGACAGCAAAATTCGGGAAAATAGATTTTATCCTTCACTCTATAGGCATGTCCGTAAATGTAAGAAAAGGAAAGCATTACACTGAAATGAATTATGACTGGTTGGAAAAAGGCTGGGATATTTCAGCGGTTTCTTTCCACAAGGTAATGCGTGTGGCTTGGGAGAAAGACTGCATGAATGAGTGGGGAAGTATTTTAGCACTGACTTATATTGCAGCTCAGAGAACTTTCCCTGACTATAATGATATGTCTGATAACAAGGCTTACCTAGAAAGTATTGCAAGAACATTCGGAAATTACTGGGGTGAGAGAAAAGTACGTGTCAACACGGTTTCCCAATCTCCTACACCTACTACAGCAGGTAGCGGTGTGAAGGGTTTCGGCGGCTTCCTTGGATACGCTGAAGATATGTCTCCGCTTGGAAATGCTACAGCTCTTGACTGTGCCAACTATTGTGTAACTTTATTCTCTGATCTTACTAAGAAAGTGACGATGCAGAACTTATTCCATGATGGTGGTTTCAGCAGCTCAGGAGTTACTCAGAAAGTAATCAGCAAATATGATGTTGAATAACAGCATTAAAAATATACTGTAAACATAAACCGGCGGCCTCTACGAGGCCGCCGGTTCTATAAAAATGTTAATATGAAGTTACAGTATAACAGTCTGTATAGAATGGGCCGGCGCAGATAATTTCGCAGCCATTCCTTCGATCCACAGATTTGTTTCAATATCATTCCCGGAATCATTCATAATCACAGTAACCAGCTGGCCGTTTTCATTCATGAAAGTGGTAGATGTAAGAGCCGCTCTGTTTGAAGAACTTCCGATTCTCTGGGCATTAGGCTTGATAAATTTTGAAACATGGCCTACATAATAATATTCATAAGTATAATGTACCTCTCCTGTTTTGGTATCAGCAATGATAGGGGCAAAACAGAAGTTTCCGACATGGTTTGGGCCTCCGGTTTCATCCAGCAACACATTCCAGTCTGTCCATAAAGCTGTTCCTTTATTGAAATCATTAAGCATATTTCTTCCATAAAGTTCACCAAGACTCACATCATAAATTCCGGACATATTGAACTGTTCTTTACAACCTTCGGTAAAAGCCAGGAACTTATCCGGGAAAGCTCTCTGCGTTTCAGATAAATTATCGAAAAGCTGCGTTTTATTATTCCAGGTTTCATACCAGTGATACCCAATTCCGCTGGCATATTTCGAGGTTTCAGGATCGCTTAAAGTAGTAGTGGCTCTCTGGTAGATTAAATCCCGGTTGTGATCCCAGATCATTACTTTTTTGTCTTTGTAACCATTTTTCCAAAGTGTCGGCCCAAGGTTATTCTTAAGAAATTCGCCTTCCTCTTCAGCTGAATAAATGCAGGACTCCCAGGTCTGTGTCGCCATAGGCTCATTCTGTACAGTCAGACCCCAGATGTTGATTCCTCTTTTTTCATATTCTTTGATGAATTTAATGTAATAATCTGCCCAGGTCTGATAAAATGCATTTTCCAACCGCCCTCCTTTCAGCATACTTTTATTAGATTTCATCCATGCTGGCGGACTCCATGGGGAGAAGTAAAATGTGAAATCTTTCCCTATCGCTTTCTGAGCTTCTTTAATCATCGGGATCTTATACTTTTCGTCATGGGCAATATTGAAAGTCTTCAAAGCCGTATCATTATCTTCCACATAAGTATAAGAATCACTGGAAAAATCGCAGGAGTTCATATTGGTACGGACTACGGTGTATCCCAATCCGTTTTTTCCAAAGTAAGCCTCTATAATCTCTTTCTGCTTGTCCTTCGGCATTTTATAAAAGGTTTCTGCAGACGCATCAGTGATGGCCCCACCAATTCCGATCAGCTTCTGATATTTAAAATCAGGATCTACAAAAATACAGGCATCGGTTTCTTTGGGCTGTCCAAACTTCTCAAACTTAACCATTCCTTTATCTGCCATTTTCTCATTGGCCTTGGAATTGGTAAGAATAACCTTTGCTGTTTTCCCTGCGTTCTTTTTCCAATAGTTCTGTGCATTAGCATTCAGAAACGCTCCTACTGCCAAACAGCTTACAATTAGTTTTTTCATAATTTTTTCTTTCTGTTTTTGGACGTAACTGCCCTCTCTTCATTATTTATTTTGATAAACCCTTACATAGTCTATATAATATTTTTGCGGAAATATGCTGTCATCTATTCCTTCTTTTCCGCCCCAGAAACCGCCTACTGCCAGATTTAAAATAATAAAATAAGGCTGATCGAAAGGCCATGCTTCATAAGTTTTTTCTTTATTTTCATACGTGAAAAACTTTTTATCATCAATATAGACATCAATTTTTTCCGGCGTCCAGTCTACTTTATATACATGGAATTTTTCACTGGCATCTTTTACAATCAGAGTATCCGTTTTCTGTGTTCCCTGAATATGATTATACTTTTTGGTATGAACCGAAGCATGGATATACCCCTGATTGAAACCTACATGTTCCATGATATCCAGTTCGCCGTCATCCGGCCATTTTTTCATATTCTCACTCATCATCCAGACGGCTGGCCATGTTCCCCTGCCTTTGGGAAGTTTTGCCTTTACTTCTACTGTTCCGTATTGGAAAGAGAATTTCCCCTTGGTCAAAAGCCTTGCAGAAGTATACTTATTCTTATCCCAGTTTTCTTTTCTGGCCTCAATAACAAGATTTCCACCTTCCATTCTGCCATTTTCAATTCTTTTCTTTGTATAAAACTGAGCTTCCTGGTTTCCGTATCCGTCTCCACCTACATCATAATTCCACTTTAATGAATCAGGAAGACCTTTCCCATTAAATTCATCGCTCCAGACCAGTTTTCTGCCGGAGCCTGCTTTGTTTGAGGCGCAGCTTGCCACAGAAAGAACTAATATTCCGGCCGCACAGAGTTGAATGATATTTCTAAATTTGATTTTCATGAATGTGGTTATAATCTAAGTCGTTTCCTATTTTATTATGTTAAACAGGCTAAAGCCCCCGCTTGTATTGAATATTTTATTTACTCCATGTGATTCTTTTCGTCTGAACATCCTGAGAGTTGGTTCCAACCATAATATCGAATTCTCCACTTTCCCAATCATAATTCAGATCATTATCAAAAAATTTCAGGTCTTCCGGAGTCAGTTTGAAGTCTACTTTTTTGCTTTCTCCTTTTTTAATGGATATTTTTTGGAAACCTTTCAGTTCTTTCACAGGCCGTACTACTTTCCCAAAAAGATCTCTGATGTAAAGCTGTACGACTTCTTCTCCGTCAAATTTTCCTGTATTGGAAACCGTTACGCTGATATTTAAAGTCTGGTTTCCTTTAAGACTGGTTGAACTTAAGACCATGTCAGAATATTTAAAATCCGTATAGCTTAATCCGTAACCAAATGGAAATTTTGGATCATTATCCAGATCAATATAAGCTGAAACATAATTTCTATCTGTGTTATTTTTCGCAGGTCTTCCTGTATTGTAATGATTATAATAAATAGGAATTTGTCCTTCGGTTCTTGGGAAGCTCATTGGAAGTTTTCCTCCGGGATTTACTGCACCGAACAGAACATCGGCAATAGAATTTCCTGCTTCGGTTCCCAGCCACCAGTTATAGGTGATGGCAGGAATATGATCTGCTGCCCAATTAAAGATCAAAGGTCTTCCAGCGTTAATCATTAAAACAACAGGTTTTCCCGTTTTAGCTATTTCTTTCAATAAATCTTCCTGTACGCCGGAAAAACCGATACTGCTTCTGCTTTTGGCTTCACCGCTCATCGCATGGCCTTCTCCTAACGTCATGATTACCACATCAGCTTTTTTCGCAGTTTCCACTGCTTCCGCAAACATAGATCTGTCCTGATCGTCTACATTACATCCTTTTGCATATAATAAGGTAGAATTTTTATCGAGCTGATTTTTAATTCCGTCAAACTGAGAAACGATTCTTTGGTTATCGTCTTTAAATGCAATGGACCAAAATCCGTGGTTAGCAACTGTTTCTTTCCCGAAAGGTCCGATCAGTGCGACTGTTTTCACTGTTTTTGAAAGTGGAAGAATATTTCCTTTATTTTTCAGAAGAACAATACTTTTTGAACCGAATGCTCTGCCGAATTTCCGGTGTTCCTGATTGTCGGTCTGTTCTGTCTGTCTTTTTTCATTGCTGAATCTGTAAGGATCATCAAAAAGCCCCATTTCGAATTTCTTGGTTAAAATTCTTCCTGCGGCATCATCTACTAATTGTATATCAACTTTTCCTTCTTTAACCAATTTTGGAAGTTCTGCCATATAAACGCGGCTTTCCATATCCATATCACTTCCACCTGATATAGCTTTTTCAGCGGCCTCGTTAGCGTCTTTGGTATAACCATGAGGAATCATTTCCCCGATGCTTCCCCAGTCTGACACCACAAAACCTTTGTAATTCCATTTTCCTTTTAAAAGTTCTCTTTGAATATATTGATTGGCTGTAGCAGGAATTCCGTTGATATCGTTAAAAGAATTCATGAATGTGGCTACTCCAGCCTCAGCTGCAGCTTTAAACGGAGGCAGATAGGTTTCATTGAGCTGTCGTAAGCTCATATCTACAGAATTGTAATCTCTTCCGCCGACAGCTGCTCCATAGGCCGCAAAATGCTTGGCACAGGCCATTACCGCATCAAGGCTTCCTAAGCCCTTTCCCTGGAATCCTTTAATTCTTGCCAGACCAATCTGCGTTCCCAGGTAAGTATCTTCTCCGGAACCTTCCATTACCCTTCCCCATCTCGGATCTCTTGCTATATCTACCATAGGTGCAAAGGTCCAGTGGATCCCATAAGCAGAAGCTTCTGTGGCTGCAATTCTCTCAGACTTTTCAATCATTGCCAGGTCCCAGCTTGCTGCCTGACCCAGGTTAACAGGAAAAGTCGTCCGATAGCCATGGATAACATCCTGTCCGAACAGTAAAGGTATTTTCAGCCTTGATTGCTGAGCGAGTTTCTGAAAAGCCCTGGTTTCATCAGCGCCCGCTACATTGAGCATGGAGCCTACTTTCCCTTTCTTTATTTCTTCCAGTACTGCTGCTGAATTGGATTGCTGAGGCCCTGTGGCATATTCAAATCCGCTATACTGAACCATCTGTCCTACTTTTTCTTCGAGTGTCATTTTAGACAGCAGTTCCGCTACTTTCTGATCAATCGTTTTCTGCCCGTGGATATTGATACCTAATGCTGTAATTGCAAGTAAGAAATAAGTTTTTTTCATGATATTAAATTAAAAAACATAAGTCGCTGCCGAGTGTCCTGAAAGGGTAACCGGAGCAGTCTTTCCGTTATATTTGATATTAAAACTTTCATCTGTACTGTTTCCGTTCTGGATAATAAGTACAGTTTTTCCGGCAGGGGTTTTAAAGGCTGCCGTAGAAAGTGTTTCTGTCTGTGAGGAGGCAATACGCCGGGAACCTGCAGGTACAAATTTGGAAGCGTGTGCAATAATGTAGTAGGAGACATTTCTGGTGAAGTTTTCACTGTCCGAAACTGTTATTGCCCCTTTACATTCTGTACATCCTCCGTCTGTATGCGGTTTGTACTGCGGATCATTTGCTATATTCCATTCCAAAGCAATTTTGCTCCAGTTTCTCATGGAACCGATGATTACATTTTTAACATGCCAGTTCAGGTCTTCATTAAAAGTTCCCTTCGATCCCGTCCACTGCTCGGTAAAATACAAATTTTTATCGGGAAATGCGTTGTGAACCGTGCTTAACGCCGAAATGTCTCCTTCATACAAATGGAAAGCCGAGCCGTCAATATATTGATACGCCTCCGGATCTTTCAGAATATCAAGGGCATATTCCGGTTTGTTGCAGTTATGATCGTAAACAACAATTTTTGTTTTGATGTTGTTGGCTTTAAAAACAGGACCCAAATGACTTTTGATAAAGTTTTTCTGTTGCTCAGACGGCATATACAGGCTCGGGTTGTTTCCGGGATGGAGAGGTTCGTTCTGAGGCGTAATGGCATCAATGGTAATCCCTTCCTTTTGCATTCCCTGAATATATTTTACAAAATATTCTGCATAGACTTTATAAAATTCAGGTTTTAAGCTTCCTCCTTTGGATTTTCCGTTGTCCTTCATCCAAACCGGAGACGACCATGGAGCGGCAATAATTTTGATACCGGGATTGATGGCCAAAATCTCTTTCAGCATCGCAATCAGATCTTTATCCTTTACCAGGCTGAATTTTGAAAGTGTCGGATCTGTCTGGCCTTCCGGAAGATCGTCGTAAGAGAAAACTTCACCATCGAGATCGGAAGCTCCAATACTTAACCGCAGATAGCTTATGGAAATTGAATTTTTATCTTTCCCAAAAAGTTCATCCAGAAGCGCTTTCCGTTTTGAAGATGAAAGCCTGTTGATCACCTCAACACTTCCTCCTGTCAGGGTATAGCCAAAACCGTCAACATATTGAAATTTCTGGGTATCATCAATTTCAATATTCTGCCAGTTATTGACATTTGCTGTAAACCTAACCGGACTCTGCTGCTGTAATTTTACACTTCCATTTCCTTTCGTCAGCCAAGATTGAACACTTTCTTTATCATTATTTACTGACGCACATGATACAGGAAAAAGTACCACGCCGCAAAGCAGCGCAGTACCTTTAAAAAAGAAACTATATAAACTGTGAAACTTCATGTTTTAGTAGCCTGGGTTTTGTTTTAAAGCAGTATTTGGCAATTCATTGAACGGAATTGGAAGAATTTCATTTTTATTTGCTTTAAATCCTTTAGAGGCAAGCTTAGAAGGAGCATCTCCCCATCTGACAAGATCGAACCATCTGTGTCCTTCTCCGGCAAGCTCTCTTCTTCTTTCGTCTTTAATAGCCTGTAGAGAGACAGGAACTGATGCTAAACCTACTCTTGCTCTCACGGCATCCAACAGAGCCTGTGCTCTACCTCCGGCACCGCCTAAGGCTTCTGCTTCCATCAGGTAAGTATCTGCCAGTCTTATGGCTACATAATTTTGTCTGAAATTCAATTCAGCCGGTCCTGGAAGTGAGCTTTTCAAATCGTTCGTAGGTAAATATTTGTTTAAGAAATATCCTGTATCTGCAAAGGCAGGGCTGTAAGAAATTTTACCATCAGCGACCAATTGTTTCGCATTGAAAACGGTTACATTTAATCTGGGATCCCCCTGCATGAAATTAACGAAGTCATTCGTTACTGTATTAAAAGCCCATCCGGAATAAATATCCGGTGCATTATTATTCGGAACATTTTTTAAAGAATAAGAACGCGGTCCTACCATTACGTTGATAGAGTTACCTTCATCTTTTCCCTGTCCCCAGAATCCCCAGTCGGAGTTTCCTTTGTTGGTATGCATAACTTCCAGAATTGATTCTGTTGAAAATTTATATGGATCTGCAGTTTCCGGTCCCACTTTGAATAGATCGGCATAGTTGGCCACAAGTTTATATCCATATTGGCTGGTTCCTCCCGGTGTACCATTCACTGCTGCCAACTGTGTTGCCGCTTCGGGCATTTTTTTATCGTAAAGATAAATTTTACCTAATATTGCCCTGGCTGTTCCTTGTGTAATTCTACCCTTGTCATTGCCGCTAGATGTCATCATTAAATCTGGAATGGCCGCATTGATGTCACTTTCTATCTGCGCATATACATCACTTGGTTTCGCCTGTGGTATATTCCAGTAATCATCACCGAACTGAATAGTTTTGAGCACTAACGGAATATTTCCAAACATTCTTACCAATTCGAAATAATATAAGGACCGGAGTACTTTGGCCTCTGCAATATATCTCTTTTTAATATCTTCACCCATAGTAGCTCCCGGAACTTTTTCTATTAAGAGATTAGCACGTGCTATCCCTTGATAAAAATCTTTCCAGTAACTCGCAGGCATGGTATTGGGATTAATTGTAAAATTATTCATTCCCTGGATTCCTGCTCCATCATTGGAGTTTCCACCTCCGGAATAAAAGTCATCAGATCCTGCATTAAAAAAAGTGACCGTATTCTCGAATCCTCCGGAATATTTTCTTAAAATATCATATACGGAAACCAATGCACTGAAAGACTGTTGTTCATTCTGAAAATACAGATCGGTATTAAAAGACCCTGAATTCTTTACGTCATCCAGATATGAATCACTACAGGCAATATTACTAAAACTCAGGCCTGTAAGAAACGTAATGGCAAGCCCTTTATATAAAAAATTCTTATTTTTCATTTTGTTCATTATTAAAATTGGATATTAGCACCTAACAAAAATGTTCTGGCTTGTGGATAGTAAGCTCTGTCAACTCCTATTATATCTTGTTCGGAATTGTTTCTTCCTGCGATTTCCGGATCGTAGCCCGTATATTTCGTAAAAGTAAAGACATTTTCTCCCGTTACGTACAGTCTTACTTTGCTCATCCCAAAACGGTTTGTAACATCCTGAGGAAGTGTATAACCTAACTGGATGATTTTTAAACGGACATAATCTCCTTTTTGAAGATAATAATTTGACATCCAGGAATAGTTATGGTTAGGATCATCCCTTGTAACTCTAGGGTTACTATTGGTGGAACCTTCCCCTGTCCATCGATCTAAAACCCTTGTCTGATAATTAGCATCAAGCATATCTAATCTTCTTAAACCCTGGAAAATTTTATTCCCTGCTTGTCCTTGTGCAAACATCATAAAATCGAAATTTTTATAATTTAAATTGACGGTCAGTCCAAAAGTATATTTCGGGATAGAGCTTCCTAAGTTTACTTTATCATTGTCATCAATTTTACCGTCGCCATTATTGTCCTGCCATATAAAATCTCCTGGTTTCGCATTAGGTAATAACTTGTTTCCAGTTGCATTGACGTAGGAATCAACCTGTGTCTGATTCTGGAAAACACCACTATATGTGTATCCGTAAAATGATCCGTAAGGCTGCCCTACTGCTACTCTGGATACCGCTCCCATGGTCTGAAAAGAGGCAAGGTTGAAATAATCTATATCATCTTCCAATCGTAAAACTTTGTTTTTAATAGTAGCAAAGTTACCGTTAACCGAAATGCTAAAATCTTCCCAGTTCTTTTTGTAACCTAGCTCAAGTTCTAATCCTGAGTTTTCCATATCTCCAACGTTTGCCCAAGGCAAATTAGGAACACCTACATAACCAGGGATATTCACCTGTCTTAAGATATCAGATGTTTTCTTTTTGTACCAGTCTGCTGTAAAAGTGAAGTTGTTGAAAAGTTTCAAATCCGCTGCAATATTCAGCTGGCTGGTCTCTTCCCACTTCAGGTTCGGATTTTCCAGTGTACTTGGTGCATATCCTATGATAATATTATTTCCGGCAGTGGTATAGTTGCTTCCGGAAACCATGAAACTTGCAAATCTGAAGTTATCCATTTCATCATTTCCTAAAACTCCGTACCCTCCTCTTAATTTCAAATTATTGATCACTTTATTTTGAGGCCAGAAGTTTTCTTTATGAACATTCCATCCTAATGACATGGAAGGGAAAGTTCCCCAATGCTGATTCGTGGCAAATTTTGAAGAACCGTCTCTACGGATAGTTCCAGTAAATAGATATTTATCTGCATAATCGTAAATAATTCTACCAAAATAAGATGCTTTACGGGTCTGTATTCCATCCCATCCTGTAGCCGTAATATCATCCTGAGGGATATTAAAGTTGAAAGATGCATCCTGCCAGTTATCAATAGGCAGATTACTATAGGTCAAACTTGCCCCGCCAGCAATATTATATCGGTAAACTCCCTGTCCCAACAATACACTTAAATTATGATCGCCGAATTTATTCTGATAGGTCAGAGTATTTTCCATACTCCATTCGAATTTATTTTCGTCTACCTTATTCAGACTGTTGAAGCTGGTATTGTTAAAATTAGGGCTCAAATAATATTTCGGCGTAAAAGTGCGGCTTCCCCAATACGACTTCTTACCATTTAAACTTGTTTTGAAAGTGAAGTGATCAAGAAATTTAAGCTCAGCAAAAACATTCCCGACAAAGTCATCCGACCAGCTATAATTTCCCTGTTGGATGTGGCGGAAAGCTTGTGGATTGGTCATTTCCTGATTGACATAACGGGAAATTCCATATGGATTACCATTTTCGTCACGGATAATATATGGGTTGGTATAACCGTTAGGATCTACTAAAGACCAGTCTGTAACGACTACCGGAGTGGTAGGATCTAAATTAACTGCTGAAGCTAATGGACCACCGAATTCTTCGTTGGCACTGATTCCCTGAGATTTTACGTGTGTATACGCAAAGGTTTGGCCTATGGTCAGGTAGTCTGTAACTTTATGTGTTGAATTAAATCTGGCATTTATCCTTTTATAATAAGAGATATCGCTCATGACAATACCCGTTTGATCAAAATATCCAAACGAAGTATAATAGGTTGACTTTTCATTACCACCTGTAATACTTATTTCGTGAGAAGATTTTTCACCGGTTCCGAAGATAGCATCCTGCCAGTTTGTTCCCTTTCCAAGTGATCCGGGATTGGCATATCTAGGTGTTCCCCCATCATTTACAAACCCTTCATTAATGATGTTTGCATATTGAGTAGCATCTAAAAGGTCTAATTTTTTGGAAGTATTTGAAAAACCATAAAACCCATTGTACGAAAGACTCAGTTTTCCTTTCTTTCCTTTTTTTGTCGTAACCAGAATTACTCCCTTTGCTGCAGAAACCCCATAGATAGCAGATGATGCCCCATCTTTCAGGACTTCCATACTTTCTATATCAGATTGGTTCAGCCATCCGATATTGTCTACTACAATACCATCCACCACCCATAAAGGGCTGTTACTACCTGCACCAAAACTGGTAATTCCACGCACCCGTACCGTAGCAGCAGCTCCGGGCTGCCCGGAATTCGTCACTACAGAAACACCCGCAGCTCTTCCCTGTAATACCTGCTCAGGTTTACCTGCCGGAATGTTTTCTATGTCGCTTGCTTTAATACTTGCAATAGCTCCGGTCACATTACTTTTTTTCTGTGTACCGTAACCGATCACAATAACCTCCTCTATTTTATTCTCTTTCGGAACAGTGTCTTGTACGCTGGTCTGTGCACTGAAATTAGCTGTAAAATACAGCACAGCAACTACTCCCAGACTTCTTGATACTCTTAGATTCATATACAGTTAGTTTTTTAATTCTCAAATTGAGACAATAAAAATATATTTTTTTTTAATAAATTAACATTCTATTCACAATTATTTTAATTTTTCGTTTATTTTTGGGAGTTGAAAGCCTTATATCTTCTTCATAATTCATAAAAAAATCGTAAAAAAACAATAAAAAAAGTCCCCAAAATGACAGCCAAGCTTTCCAAGATCTCTCTTCCTCTAAAACTAACCTTCCTTATTTTTTCAATGGTCTTGAACTGCATGGGTATTGTGATCCTTCAGCTTTCAGAGGCAAAGATCACCTATGAAAAATTAGGTTTTTTAGAATCTTTCAAAGATATTCCCATTGCATTTATTTCACTTTTTGCAGTGAATTTTATAAGCAAGACGGGTACTAAAAAAGCATTGGTTTCTGCTTTAGTCATTGTTGGAATCTGCTCATGTTTCCTTCCATTTATAGAAGATTTTTGGTTCTATAAAGTCTGGTTTGCTATTATCGGGACCTGTTTTGCCGTAGGAAAGATCTGTGTTTTCGGAATTATCCGGAACAATATTTCAGATGAAAAGTCTCTTGCCAAAATGATGAACAGCGTGGAAGCCTCATTTATGGTCGGTATTTTTATAGTAAATACCGGTTTCGGGTGGCTCATTTCCAGCCGCTATTCCGAATACTGGAAGTTCGGTTTCCTTTCTATAACAGTACTCTGTGCTGTAACGATATTTCTTTTTTCAAAGCTGAACATCTCAGAAGCGAAAAAAACGGAGAATAAAAGTCTTATGGCTGAACTTTCAGTATTTGTAAAACCCGCAACAATCATGTTCCTTGCTGTAGTTTTTTTTATTGTTTTTGTTGAGCAGGGATTTAATTCATGGCTGCCTTCTTTTTATAAAAATCACCTGAATGTCAATTCATTTTTTGCTTTACAGGCCACTTCTTTTCTTGCTCTTTTTTCTTATGCAGGCAGAACAGCAACAGCTAATATCATTCACAGATTTTCACTGTCAAAATATTATATTCTGTGCATTTCTTTAATTATTGCTGTGCTGGTAATTATCGTGGGAATACAGTATTTTGATTCTGTGAATTCCGGTATTATTCTATTTTTATTTCCGGTGATTGGACTTTTCCTTTCGCCGCTCTACCCTGTCATCAATTCAAAGATGATTGCACAGATCGACAGGGAAAAAATCAACCTGTTTACATCCCTGATTGTCATTTTTTCATCGCTTGGCAGCTCTGTCAGTTCAATTATTATGGCAGTTCTGTTCGGAAAACAACTGTTAAACTACTATCCGCTTTATATATTACTTGCTGTTTCTGTGCTTTTTACAGTGAGTTTAATATATTTTAAGCTTGCAGGAAAGAAATTATAGAAAATAATTTTATTTTTACTCCCATGAAAATCAAAGACACCAAAAACAAAGAAACCCTTCAGGAACTTATTGATACAAAAGATTTTGTAGCACACGTATCTGTTGACTGCACAATATTTGGTTTTCACAATAATATTTTGAAGGTTTTGCTTCTGAAGTACCACGATCTGGATCTGTGGTCGCTTCCGGGCGGTTTTGTTTTCAATGATGAAGACCTTCGTGAAGCCGCTGCAAGAGTACTGTATGAAAGAACCCATCTCCAGGACCTTTTTTTAAAACAGTTTCACACGTTTGGGAGAATTGACCGAACGGAGAATAATGTCCATCAAATCCTTCTTAACAATAAAGGAATTGAAGTTCCGAAAGATCACTGGATCTTCCAGAGATTTATTACGGTGGGCTACTGTAGCCTTATTGATTTTTCCGTCGCCAATACTTTTCCGGATGCATTCAACGAAAGCTGTGAATGGTTTGAGGTTAATAAACTTCCCAAGATGGCCTTCGATCATGACAGAGTTATAGAAACGGGCCTTGAATACCTTCGTATGAATATCAATACCGAAGTGGCAGCCAGTAATCTTCTTCCTGAAAAATTTACGATGAAAGATCTTCAGTCACTGTATGAAACTATTCTGGGACAGAAATTCAGGAGAAATAATTTCCAGCGTAAAATATTAAGCTTGAATATTCTGGACAGACTGGAGAAACTGTATGACGGATCTGCCAATAAGGCTCCATATCTGTATAAGTTCAAAAGTAAGGTACACAATGCTGCCAATCAGTATCCTATCTCTAATGATGAGGAATCTTAGGAGACTGTATTTTAACTGAAATCCTGTATGTTCCCATTTATCTTACTGAAAATCAAACGCAACAAAGATTCGTAAAAAAATTTTTCAAACCAACGAAAAGTATTACTTTTAAGCAAATCAAAAAAATCATGTCATATTATCCTCTTACAAGCATTCCAGACTACTACGGAATTGATGCTTTACTTACTGAAGAACATAAACTGATCCGTCAATCGGTAAGAGATTGGGTGGAAAGTTTTGTAATGCCGCAGATTGACCAGGCCGCGCAAAATCATACTGATATTCCGGGCTTAATGAAAGAATTGGGAAAGATTGGAGCTTTAGGTCCATACATTCCTGTTGAATATGGCGGTTCAGGGTTAGATCAGATTTCTTACGGTCTTATTATGCAGGAGCTTGAAAGAGGAGATTCTGCGGTGCGTTCTGCTGCTTCGGTACAGAGCTCGCTGGTGATGTTCCCTATCAACGAATTCGGTTCCGAGGAACAGAAGAAAAAATACCTTCCGCATCTTGCTGCAGGGGAAATGATCGGTTCTTTTGGATTAACTGAGCCTAATCACGGTTCAGATCCAAGTTCTATGGAAACGTATTTCAAAGATATGGGTGACCATTATCTTCTGAACGGAGCCAAAATGTGGATCACGAATTCTCCTCTGTGCGATATCGCAGTAGTCTGGGCAAAAAACGAAGAAGGAAAAATACAGGGCTTAATCGTTGAAAGAGGAATGGAAGGCTTTACTACGCCTGAAACTCATAATAAATGGAGCTTGAGAGCTTCAAAAACCGGAGAGCTGGTATTTAATAATGTAAAAGTTCCTAAAGAAAACCTACTTCCGGGGGCTACCGGATTAAAAGGACCTTTATCTTGTTTAAACTCCGCAAGATACGGAATTTCATGGGGTGTAATCGGGGCAGCAATTGACTGCTACTGTACAGCTGTTCAGTATTCTAAAGAAAGAAAACAATTTGGCAAGCCGATTGGTTCTTTCCAGCTTCAACAAAAGAAATTAGCTGAATTCTTAACAGAGATCACAAAGGCACAGTTATTATGTCTTCAGTTAGGAAATCTTAAAAATGACCACAAAGCAAGTCCTGCACAGATCTCAATGGCTAAGCGCAACAACGTGAAAATGGCTATTGATATTGCCAGAGAATCCAGACAAATCCTTGGCGGCATGGGAATCATGGGCGAATTCCCGATGATGAGACACGCAGCCAATCTTGAGTCGGTAATTACGTATGAAGGTACACATGATGTTCATTTACTGATCACTGGCTTAGATATTACAGGAATCAACGCTTTTTAAATAAAAGCTCAAAAATATACTGAAGAGGAGTCCGGCCGAATGGCCGGACTCCTTGTTTTACTCACTTTGCAGGGAACTTATATTCAATGAATAATTATTGATGTATTAACATTATCCATTTTTTATTAAAAACAATTAATTTAATAACATCAAAAAATATTGATATGAGAAAATTATCTACACTTTTATTAAGTTTCACTGCTCCGTTCTTTTTTGCCCAACAGGCAGGAGATGTTGTGAGTTTTGAACAAAAATTGGATCTGACTCCACAGGGAGTTACCAATTTCATCGCCAACAGTCTAGGCGAGCAGAACGCTCCGGATTTTGTCAGCTATCTCAATGGATTCAATGTGGGGCTTAAGGGCTATAAAATCACTTATTATACCAAAAATGAAAAGAATGTCTTAGTAAAGGCTACAGGACTTCTGATGTATCCGAACGTTAATTTTAAACTTTCCACGGTGGTTTCTGATCACGGAACGACCGACAGCAGAGATAATGTCCCTTCTAACTTCAAAGGAGCCTTAACCGCAGGGTTCGTAGTTGAATTATCATATGTACTTAACGGCTATATTCTGATGGCACCTGATTACGTAGGAATGGGAAGCGGAGACGGCGTTCATCCATATGTAGACGCTGCTACGGAAGCTGGCGCAACGATAGACTTTGTAAAGGCAGCCAATAAAGTGCTGGGTCAGTTAGGAATAAAAAGATACGATGAATACTTTCTGGCAGGCTATTCACAAGGTGCGCATGCCGCCATGTCCACTTTAAAAAGCCTGAATACCTCCAACCCTACCAATCTGAAGTTCAAGTATGCTTACATGGGAGACGGACCATATGATTTTTCAGGAGTTACCCTGAATAAAGGAGTCCTGGAAAAGGATTTTTATCCTTTCACTTCTTTCCTTGCCAATGTATTGCATACCTGCAATAATACAGGTTATAAAACCTACAATACGAGCATTTCTGAGGTCATTTCTCCGGAATATCTGGATAAATACAATTACCATGTGGTTCAGGACAACGGAGGCCTTCTTTGGGGACCTGTGATCTGGAGAAATCTTTTCACTCAGAATTTTGTTAATGATGTTACCAATAATCCCAACAATAACCTCAGACGATGCATGAAACCTAAGGATGTGTATGACTGGTACAACAAAACCCCTATGACCCTGGGACATTCCTCAGTAGACCTGGCTATTCCACCGGAAAACACTTCTAAAACCATTGATGTACAGCGGGGATATTATGCATGGTGGGATCTGAACAAATATAAGCTGGAATCATTATTTTGGGGACCTTTAGGCCATGTAGGGGGAATTGTTCCTTTTACATTAGCCTCCAATGCCAAATTCAATACACTCAGAAGCGGAGGTTTTCTGAATGAATGGGCCATACTGACTTCAAAACAACAGGGAAACAGCCAGCCTGAGACCCATACACTCTATTCTTCTCAATTAAAGCCGGATCTTGGAAAAATGCAGCTTGTAGGAGTTACAGATTTCAATCAGGAAAAAGCAGTAAGCAAATCAGGAACAAACGGCAGTTTATCATCATTAACAGATGGCGTCTATCTTTTAAAAGTACAGGAAAATAACAATCAGAAATTAATTCCATACGTTAAAAGCACACCCGTAGAAGTTCCTGAAAATGAAATTGTACAGTCTGAAAACAATAATATTTTAAAACTGAAAATACCACAGGAAGAACTGATCACTGTCAATATTTTTGATGGCAATAAAAATCTTTTAAGAACAGTTTCTCAGAAAGAGTATGCAGAAAACAATGGAATTGACATAAAAGGTCTTAATAATCAGAACACTTTTGAAGTGGTCACTCAGTTTTATAATCTTCAGTTCAGAAAAGCACTGGAAAACAGCTCATTATCTGACAAGACTGAGATATTTACGAAAAACCGCCAGATCGTCGCCAGAGCAGGCAATGGCATTAAAAACATCAGCATCTATAATATTTCGGGAACATTGATTATTCAGCAGGAAGTCAATAAATCAGAATTTGAATCAAAAAGCTTGGAACCAGGCATTTATATAGTTCAGTTCACCGGAAACGACGGGAAAACGGTGAATAAAAAAGTAAAATTATAAGACAATAGTACTAGTATATCTTCATTTCAAATGAGATGCACTTCAGCAATGAAGTGCATTTTTAATTGGAATAGGGCTTGATATTCTCAATAAAACTGAGATCAGGGTTCAATATTTCCAGAATAAGGTTCTTTACAGACTGCATGGCATCATCAATATTCCCTTTATCAAACTGCAGAGAAATGACTCCTTTTTTAGCTTCTGCAAAGCTCCAGATTCCCGTTTCTATAGGAAGTCCCCAAAATTCCGGAAGATTTTGTACCACATAATGATAAATGCAAAGCTGTAGAGCCTGTTTCCTTTCGCTGTTATGGAAATATTCATCTACGTTATTTTCATCTATTTTTACCGTGAGGTTTTTGATCTTTGCCGTTTTATAATCAATAATTCTTAGGGTCCCGTTAAGGCGGTCTATCCTGTCGATAAATCCGAAGAAAGAAATTTTGTCGTTGCCATCAAGATAAAAATCTACATTTTCGAATCTTTTTTCAATGTCCAGAATCTCCAGGGTATTACCATTTCTCACCAGTTCAAGATCATGATTCAGTACATTCTCTATCACTTTTTTAGCAATAGCCCTGTGAATAAAATTCATGCCTTTTTCATAGAATTCAGGCTGATGCTTCAGCTTTTCAATAGCAATATTAATGTATTGATCTATTTCTTTAATTGAATTTTGTAAATCCTTTTCTTTTAATACTTTACCTTTAAGTAATTCATATACTTCTTGAAGTGAATAATGAACCAGATTTCCGTAATTTTTAACAGACAGTTCTTCTTCTATTTCATCCGTTTCCGAGGTCTTCAATATCTTGGAAAGATAAAAATCTATAGGATTATAAAGATAGCTGGTCAGGTGTGATGCAGATACTTTTTCCTTCCATTTCTGCAACCTTTCCATCACGATTTCCGTCTTCAGAATTTCTATTGGTTGCGAAGCAATAGGTTCGGAAGAATTCTCAATAATAAGGTGCTCTATCTTATGGGAGCTCTCCATTTCTATCTGTGTGATAAATCTGCTCTTCTCTCCAGTATTCACTCCGGAACTGAGTGCATTGTACAGAAGATGGACATTTCGGGAATCCTGGATCAGCCTGTAAAAGTGATAGGCATAAATACTGTCATTTTCCAGGAACGTATGCATATCAAAATACCTTCTTATATCAAACGGAATATAAGTATTCTGTGAATTTCCTAAAGGCAGCTTCCCTTCATTCACAGAAAGCATGATTACATTTTCAAAATTCAGAAGACGGGTTTCCAGAAGACCCATAATCTGAAGTCCGCGGAGCGGTTCCCCCTGGAAATCTATACTTTCGGAATTGACATGCTGGTTGATCAGGATTTCCAGTGTTTCCATTTTGATTTCAAAATCATATGGACTGAGCTGGTTTTTAATAATTCTGAACGCATTTTCAAAATGGGAAACGTTTTCATATTGGATATCATCTATTTCCAGCCATTTGATCCGTTTACAGAAAGCGATAAGCATATCCAGGTAAACACCCGTATGATCAGCTTTTCTAAGAAGTCCATAATAAGAAAGCCCGCCCAGAAGCTCTTCTAAAAGCTTTTTTGATATATAAACGATATTCCTCTCCTCTATTTTTGTTCTGAAATTACCGATAATCAACTCATCTTCAGAAGACTTCGGAAGCTCTTCAAGGATCGGGAAAATATCTCTGTAGTAATAGGAAGATTTATTTTTCTCCAGCTGTTTCTGAAGATAGAAAAGCTGCTTTACGGCATTGGAAAAAGAAAGATTCTTCAAAGGAAAACCCATGGTAATATTCAGGTTTTCAACACCGTACATCACATCCAGACTTGCAGGAAGAAGATTTTCATCCAATAATACCACTGCGGTGTTGGAATAGGTCTTATTTTCAATTTCCTTAAATATTTCAGGCAGAACTTTAGTTTGCGTTACATTTCCGGAAACCTCATAAACTTTTATATTTTTTGGCTGATTAAAATCATCTTCTATCCACTGAAAAGCCCTGTTGTCATCAAATTCTTTCCATGTTTTATGGTTCCTGAGGAATTTTCCGGCTTCCTGTCTCTCATCATCAAAATAATAATGATCCGCCTGAAAGAAGCACTGTGCTTTATTCCGACGCAGTAAGCTCCTTACGAGCTTTTCTTCCACCGGTGTGAAAGCATTGAAGCCACAGAATACAAAATGTTCGGAAGTATTTTCGGCAAAAGCTGAGATCTTGGCCTTCGCAGTTTCATGAATCATCCCGGAAGTCGCCCAGTTTCTTTCCTGTAGTTTTTTCTTTAGAATTGGAAGAAAAACGTTCATATTCCGCCAGAAATTAAGGAATTTTTTACGTGGAACATCATCATCTTCACCCAGATCCTGAGCCCATTCTTTGATCCTTTCTTCATCAAACATATACTGTAAAACAGCTTCATCACTTTCAGAGAACTTCAGGATATCGTCCCAGTCCTTCTGAAGGGTCGGAAACCACTTTAAAAAGTCTGCAAAATCATCTTTCGGGATTAGACCAAGACTCCGGTAGACATCAAAGGCAAAAAGCCAAAGAGAGATTCCCTGAACAGGCTGTTTGCCTGCAATCCTGTCGATCAGCTCTTCTATGGTAAAGAAATTGGGAAGAAATCCTGAATAATTGTTTTCTTCCAGGATCTGCCTGATGAATACGATGGGACGTTTTCCGGGCAGAACAATATTGAACTCCGAAAGATCCTGGTTTTGGGCCAGCAGTTCGTGGATGATTTTATTGAGAAATTTCAAGAGGCTTTATAGCTTTTTAAATGGTCCAGTTCTTCAGCAATGAGAGCATTGTATTCTGCTTGCTTTTCTTTATTCATTCCATGTTCCGTAACCCTGTCGTAAGACATCTGGAAATTTTTGTAATCGTTTGATATTTTGCTGTAAACTGCATTAAAACTTTTATTGTAATCACCGGAAGTTTTGATCTTCTCTCCTATCTCTTTCCTGAATTTTCTGACAAACAATTCTGCAATATCAAAATGCATTTGCTCATGCAGCAGGATATAATCATTTATTTTTTTGACATCTTTCCAGGATCTGTCTTCATTAAAAATAGCAGTGATCTCAATTTTAACCGGAGATTTAGGATTGGTGGATTTCACTACAGAATATTCCCAGCCGCAGTGTGTATAGGCAGCTACATCGGGATGATTTTTTCTATTTATGGGGCTTTTAAAGTTACCCCAGACCAGCTTATGATCTTCCTGCCAGATAATTTTCTGCCCAAAAAGAGCATTGGCAAAAAGAAAAAAGCAAAGTGAAATCCATTTCATTATTATTCTACTACAATTTTTTTGGTGATCCAGCTGTTACCGCCATTCCAGAATTTAAAGGTATACGTTCCTGTCTGGCGCGGACTGAAGTTGATCTGGTTGGCTCCCACATGGGTTTCCTGTGTACAGGGACCGTCCGTAGTATATTTATAAGCGGTAACAGATCTTTCCAGGCTGCTGTCATGAATATAATCATATCCATAAAAACCCTCACATTGGGACGAATAGGTAGAATACGTCTTAATACTCTGTATTGAATAGACATCCATAGTATCCTGCATGATCTTTACACTGTCGATTTTGATCTTACCTATAGATTGTACAGTCTGGTAATCATCGTCTTCGCAGGAAACAAAAACCATTCCTGAAAACAATACAGAAAATCCAATATTTAAAAGTTTTTTCATAACCTTAAATTTACTGATTATTAATAAAAATTCAGCAAAAATTATTCCCTAATTCATCAAAATTAAGAATTAAAATTGCCTTTTGATACATAAATCACTTTTTTAGTATCAAAAAATTCTTCATCAAAATAGTTTTTAAGATTGAAGATTTCACATTTAATTCCGGCTAATTCTTCTGCAAGGTCGCCGCCTTTTAAATATAAAACCCCGTTATGTTTGGGATTAAACTGTTCTTTCTCAAACTTTCCTTTCAGCCATCTGAGGAATTCCGGCATCTGAGTTACAGCACGGCTTACCACAAAATGAAACTTTTCTTTTACTTTTTCCGCTCTTCCGTGAATGGCCGTTAAATTAGTTAACCCGATTCCTTCTGCCACTGCTTTCACCACAGTAATTTTTTTTCCGATAGAATCAACTAAAGTAAATTCCGTTTCCGGAAATAAAATTGCCAGGGGAATCCCCGGAAAACCTCCTCCTGTTCCTATATCCAGCACTTTTGTTCCGGGTGCAAATTCCATTATTTTTGCAATTCCTAAGGAGTGAAGAACATGCTTCTCATACAGCGATTCCATATCTTTTCTTGAGATCACATTGATTTTTTCATTCCACTCATTATACAGTTTCTCCAACTGGGAAAACTGCTCGATCTGCTTCTCCGTAAGATCAGGAAAGTATTTTAATAGTAACGATGCTGCCATATGAATTATTATAATCTACAAAAATAAGTTTTATTTCTGTTGTATTCAAATGAAGTTGTCCGGATCAGATTTTAAATTTCAGCTTCTTTAGTCGATATTATTTCGCAATCCCCGGAATAACAGGTACACTTAAATTTCCGGCCTGATTAATCGTCTGAACGGCAAAAATATAATTGTCTTTTGAAAGTGGGATTTTAATGGAAAGCTCTTTAGTGAATATCTTTTTTTGCCAAACGGGACTATCCGTTTCTCTTACAAGAATATAATACCCCGCTGGTGTTCCGGATTTTGGCTTTTCCCATCTTACTGAGGTGGAGTTGGTAAGCTCTTTAACCATTACTTCTACCCGCTCAGGTTTTGAAGCAGCTTTGGCAAGACTTGCCAGAACAGCAATATTTGCCGCAACGTTTCTTTTCAGATAGTTAAAATCTATAAATTCAGGAAGATCTCCGTACTGCTTATTATTTTCAACTCTTATATCCTGATGTTGATGATCATAGTTTTCATAATATTCAGTGAGCCTTACGGAAGGAAATCCCTGACTGACAAAGCTGGAATGATCTCCGCCACGTAAAAACCTGTCGTTCCTGTAAATCAGCTTCACTTCTAGTCCTTTTACATATTGTTCTGCAATTTCTTTAATATACCGGGCCAGTTGCCGGGATTCACTGTCGTTTTCAAGTCCCAGGTTCCTTATACCCATTGCTTTTTTATCGAGTTCTGCATAAGGCAGCCCTTCGCTAAAAACCCTTAATGTATGGTTATTGATCTCTCCTGTTTCTCCTGCTTTAGAATTTCCGATCATGTCATTGTTCAGAACTGCTTCTATCTGCAGGTTCTCTTTTTTGGCTTTATCTGCCAAAAGCTTAGATCCAAGCAAAGACTGTTCTTCTCCGGAAAAAGTAACGAAAATAACGGATGCCGGAAAAGAAGATCTGCTCAAAATTCGCGCAGCTTCTATAACAGCACTCACTCCGCTCCCATCATCGTTGGCACCCGGCGCGTATGAAATTCTGTTCATTACATCAGTAACCCGCGAATCCAGGTGTGCAGAAATCAGGAAAATTCTTTTATCATTAGGATCTGTACCTTTTAGAAAGGCTATAGGATTTCCCAAGTTGGTAACCCTGTCTATCCGTTTTCCATCCGGCTGAATGTTTTCCTGCTGTAAGTAAACATCCATTCTTCCTCCGGAATTCTTTGCATAGTCTTTAAATTTTCCAAGTACCCAGTTCCTTGCCGCTCCTATTCCCTGATTTTTATCATCAACAGAACTTAAAGTATGCCTGGTATGAAAGCTTACAAGCTTGCCGATATAGGATTTTAAAGAATCCGAGCTTACTTCAGAAACGTATTTTTTTATTTCATCATCTTTTGTTTTTGTTTGGGAAAAACTTACAAAAGGAACCAACAATAAAAGGAGAGAATATTTCATACCCACTGAATATTTAGATAGCTAAATATACAAAAACATAATATTGGGCACCGCTTTTCATTTCCATGTTCTTAGGAACTGAATATTTCGGCAGAAAAGTATAAAAGACTATACTTTAATGATTAAAATTTAAAAAACCTGACAAAAATCTTTTTTCCTGCCCTACTTTTATTTCCCGGCAAAACGTTTTTATTATATATTTGTTAAAATTCAAAAAGACCCACATGGATAAACTTTCAGATAGAGTAAAGAGATTAGGTTACTCACAGACTTTCGTAATGTCAAACAAAGCAAGAGAAATGAAGGCCGCCGGCATTGATGTGATTAGTCTGACACTTGGCGAACCGGATTTCGATGTTCCGGACAATATCAAACAGGCAGCTTTTGACGCGATTAACCAAAACTACAGCCATTACTCTCCTGTTCCCGGGTTTCTTGAACTTCGTGAAGCGGTTGCCCACAAATTAAAAAGAGACAACAATCTTGATTATAAGCCAAGCCAGATCTGTGTTTCCAACGGAGCTAAACAAGCTATTTTAAATGTATTGGCCTCCGTGGTCAATGATGGTGACGAAGTTCTTCTTCCAGCACCTTATTGGGTAAGCTATGATGAAATGGTAAAAATGATGGGGGGAACTTCAGTAATGCTGCCGACTTCTTATGTTACAGATTTCAAGATCACTGCCGAACAACTTGAAGAATCCATTACAGATAAAACAAAAGCTATTCTTTTCAGTTCTCCATGTAACCCTTCCGGTGGATATTATACCTATGATGAGTTAAAATCGATGGCGAAAGTTATTGCCAAATATCCTCATGTAACGGTTATTTCGGATGAGATCTACGAGTACATCAATTACGAAACAAAAACAACATCCATCGCTCAATTCCCTGAAGTATATGAGCAGACTGCTGTGATTAACGGAATGTCTAAAGCATTTGCCATGACAGGATGGAGAATCGGGTATTCTGCCTGTCCGGAATGGCTGGCTAAAGCCTGCGAAAAGGTTCAGGGACAAATGACCAGCGGAGCCAATACAGTGGCTCAGAGAGCTTCTATTACTGCTCTAAAAACAGATCCTTCCGAGTACAAATACATGATTGATGCGTTCCAGAAAAGAAGAGATCTGGTGTATGACCTGATGAAAGAAATTCCAGGATTCAAAGTATTACTTCCAAAAGCTGCATTTTACTTCTTCCCGGATATCTCCCACTATATCGGAAAAACACTGAATGGCACTGAAATCAAAGACTCTGATGATTTCGCGATGTTCTTATTGGAAAATGCCCATGTTGGATGTGTAGGCGGTGTTTCCTTCGGAAGCCCGGAATGTATCAGATTTTCTTATGCAGCTTCTGAAGAGGATCTTAGAGAAGCGATGAAACGAATTAAAGATGCTTTAGCTCCATTTAATTCATAAATTAGACTGAATAAAAATTAGTATAAAGTAAACAAAAAAGCTCTGATTTCAGGGCTTTTTTCTTATAGTTCCATTAAAAACAATTATAGATTTTATTTATCGATATTGATTTGTTTGATAGATGGAATATTTATATATTTGCACAAGAAAATTTAATATAAAAACAGAAAATTATGTCTTTAGTAGGAAAAAAATTCCCAAATGTAACAATCGATGCTATGTCTGAAATGGGTGATGATCTTAGAATCAACATTCTTGAAGAAGCTACTTCTAACCAGCAAAAAGTAATTTTATTCTGGTATCCGAAAGATTTCACTTTCGTATGTCCTACAGAGCTTCACGCTTTCCAGGATGCTTTAGGTGAATTCGAAAAAAGAAACACTAAAGTAATCGGTGCTTCTTGTGATACTAATGAGGTACACTTTGCATGGTTGAACACTCCAAAAGATAACGGAGGTATTGAAGGAGTAACTTACCCACTTTTAGCTGATACTCACAGACAATTGGCAAACATCCTAGGAATTGTAGATCAGGATTTCGAATACAATGAAGATGGAGAGGAAACTTTCACAGGTTCTAATGTAACATACAGAGCAACATACCTAATCGACGAAACTGGAAAAATTTTCCATGAGTCTGTAAACGATATGCCTCTTGGTAGAAACGTGAAAGAATATTTAAGACTTATCGACGCTTACACGCACGTTCAAAAACATGGTGAAGTATGTCCTGCCAACTGGGAAGAAGGAAAAGATGCTATGAAAGCAGACAGAACTTCTACAGCAGAATACTTAGCTAAGAACTAAATTTAATATAACAATGTAGCAATCTAACAGTATAACAATTTTAAGATTCGTTTTTTAATTGTTAGATTGGTAAATTATTAGATTGCTACATTGTTTATTTTTTCTAAAAATAAACTTATGTACACAGAATTAACAGAAGATACTTTACAGAATATCGTGAACGACAATGAAAAAGTAGTTGTTCAGTACGGTGCCACATGGTGCGGAAACTGCAGAATCATGAAGCCTAAATTTAAAAAATTAGCATCAGAAAACGAAGAAATTCCTTTCTTATATGTAGATGCTGAAAAGCTTCCTGAAAGCAGAAAATTAGCAACCGTTGATAACCTTCCTACTTTTGCAGTTTTTAAAAACGGTGAATTGGTAAACCAGGTACAGAGCAACCAGGCTGAAAGTTTAATTAATCTTTTTAAAGAAATACAGTAATGAAGTTACCCGTAATCCGACAGTTTTATCAGAATCAGACGTCTGAAAATCTTGAAAAAACATTAGAGGTTTTAGAAAGCTTCTGCGAATTCAGAGGAACCAGCGAAGAAGATCTGAATGTAGCAGGAGAGCTGATCACAAATATCTGCGGCGCTTTGGAAGTGCACGCCAGCGTTCAGAACGGAATGAGCGAAAAAGACGCTTTAAATTCTTTTGCACAGAAGGTCTTAGGATCCATTGACAAGTAATTTTTTCATTCGATCGATTTTAATTAATAGTAAAAAATTACAACAAAAACACAGTACTACTGAGGCTTTCCTCGATACTATATTTTCTCAATTCTTTAGTTTTTAATTTAAACACACGCTTCAAAGCTTCTGTAATATGCCATTGCTGACGCTGCTGCTTCTGTTTATATAGATTAAAGAATCCACTAAAATTCCAGTGATATTTTCACCGGGATTTTTTGGTTAAATGGCTGAATTAAAATTAAAGTATTTTTTTTGAAAACATTTGTGCCATTTGTGTAAAAAAATACAAAAAATAATCCCGGTGAAAATATCACCAGGATTATTTATAAGATAGAATCCGAATTTACAATTCTTCTCCTTTCATTTTTAAATTAACTAGCTTCTTCTGCTCATTAAGATTCTCAGAATATACCAGAACAAAAGCATAATGGATGCAAAAAGCTGCAATGAAGCACCTACATACTGCCCTGTAGAATAAACATCTTTAAGCTTACTTGTTTCATAAAGAATACTTGCAGAAGCCAAAAGCACCATTCCTACTGAGAACCAAAGTCCCAGATTGAACCCAAAAATCGCTCCGGCTACAATAAGCCCTATCGAAAGAAAACCTCCGATAACAATAATATTTCTTAGGAACGAAAAATCTTTTTTTGAAGTAAATGCCACTGCCGAAAGTCCGGCAAACAGGGCAATCGTAAGCATGGCAGCCTGGAATATAATATTTCCTCCACCCTGCATTCCTGCTGCGATATAGATCATAGGCATGAAAATCACCGCTTCCAGAATAATATAGAAGCCTAATCCGAAATACTGTGTTGTTCTGCTCTGCGAAAGTGACCATTTAGAAGCCAGCATCGAAGCCAGCCAGAAAACACCGATAATCAGTAGCCATGTGTATTTCTGTCCGAACATCATAGCAATGATCTCCACAGGAACCGTTTTCAGTAAAATAGTTTCAACCCCGATAAATGCCAGGATTGATAAAGCGACATGCAGGTAAGTTTTTCTGTAAAAAGCTGCTTTTTCCACATCGGAGGAATGAGCAACTAAAACATCTGTCATCATAGTTAGTATTTTTATTGTTTTAAATTATTTATCTTTTTTTGCCGGCATTACCCCAATAATCTTTCCATCCTCTTCAAAAACAGCCATAATTACCTCTTTTGAAGAAGAATCTCCTGCATATTTGTAGTTGATGCTTGGCAAACTGGAACCATCCATCAATCTGTGGTATCCCGTTTTTAAAATTTCCAGCTTTTTATTCACATCAAAGCCTTCTTTTACTTTTTTAAGAACATCGTCCGTAACAATATCTTTTACCTTATCGGAAAGAAGTGCATCAACGCCTGAACGATCCGAAGATTTAAGTGCTTCAACAAACTTAAGAAAGTTGTCATTATACAGATTAATCTTCTCTTTGCTTAACTGCACAGGAATTTCTTTCTGAACTTTTTCAACCTTCACGCCTGTTACTTTCTGAGCAAACATCAGCTGTGCGGCAAGAACTGTAAGTCCTAAAAATATTTTTTTCATAATCTTTTTTGTTATTGGTAAAATAGTGAGTTAAGATACGAAAATCAGACCACTTCCAAAAATTTCATCGTATCTACATTATCGGCATACGTATCCAAAGCAGGGTGCTGCGCTTCTCCGAAAGGAATTGAATCCAATCCCAGCTCATCTTTTGCCACAATACACTGGATATTCTCTTCATTTTCGGCAATGAAATTTTTAACATCATCCAAAGATGAATACCTGCTGAAATGGATCACGGAAAGCGGGCTGAAAAGCTTATCATCCTCTTTCAGCATAACAAAATTATTATCCCAGAATTTATCCTGGTTCAGGAGATAAACTGCCCTGTTATAATCATAGTTATTTGCATATTTATTATGATTAATGATATCCTGGAAGCCTATAAAACTTTCAAATAGCCTGTCGATAAGAAAGTCTTCAGGAATAAAAATTCTGGTTACATTTCTGCATCCCAAACCGAAATACCTGAAAATATCTTCCGCCAGAAGCTGAAGTTCTTCAGGAGTCTCATCACCTTTCAGAACCGCCGCAGAGGTTCTGTTTTTTCTAATAATGCTTAAATGGTCCTTGAAATAATATTCCAAGTACCTTGCCGTATTATTGCTTCCTGTTGCAATCACAGCATCAAAATTCTCCAGTCTTTCAACAAATTCAAACTGGACAGCTCCATCTGACAATTCATTCCATTTTTTCAGCAGGAACGGGACCATCTGTTTATCTTTTGAAGACAGCTTAATCAAAGGAATGTGTCCGCTTAAAACAACAGATATCACATCATGCAGTCCTACCAATGGAATATTTCCGGCCAGGATCAATCCTACTCTTTTTGAAGTTTTGGAAACGGAATAGTTTCTAAGCCAATTGTTTATATTTTCCTGAATAAGCAAATGAGTCCATTCTGTAAGAGCAAATTTCTGATTCTCAAGGGTAAACCAGGGATTCTCTATTTCGGATCTTCTCAGCAATAACTCAAAATCCGTATCATGATCATTATAATCCGCAGGATTCTTTGCTAAAAACTCTTTTATATATACACTTAACTTAATAAGTCCTAAAACTTTATTTTCGATATTCATAATTACTTTTAAATTGGGGAATATTTTGTAATTTTGTGCAAATTTAAAAAAAATTAGCGATGGCTATTAAAATAACTGATGAATGCATTAATTGCGGAGCCTGCGAACCGGAATGCCCAAATAATGCAATATATGAAGGGGCCGTAGATTGGAAAGCTTCTGAAGGTACTGCCCTTACAGGTACTGTGACCATGCCGTCAGGACTTACTGTAGATGCAGATTCGCCGCAGGAACCGGTAAGTGATGATGTATATTTCATTGTAACAGATAAATGTACGGAATGTAAAGGCTTCCATGAAGAACCTCAGTGTGCAGCTGTCTGCCCGGTAGACTGTTGTGTTCCGGACGAAGACCACGTAGAATCTGAAGAAACCCTGCTTAATAAAAAAGCATTCTTACACGGTGAATAATAAAAGCTCCGTCTCAGCATAATGAGGCGGTTTTTTTAACCATAAACTTAAAGGAATCTAGTAAAATATCAATAATAAACCGCAAGTCCATAAAATTCTTGCACAACCAAAAAAGTAAAAATATGAGCAAAAAGCACAACTTCAGCGCAGGACCATGCATCTTACCTCAGGAGGTATTTGAAAAATCAGCAGAAGCTATTTTAGATTTTAACGGAATCGGACTGTCTCTCCTTGAAATTTCGCACAGAAGCAAGGATTTTGTTGCTGTAATGGACGAAGCACGTGCCATTGTGAAAAGACTGATGAACCTTGGTGATGATTATGAAGTGCTTTATTTAGGTGGCGGTGCAAGCCTGCAGTTTGCGATGGTTCCCTACAATCTGCTGAAAGTAGGCGGTAAAGCAGCTTACCTGGATACAGGAACATGGGCGGCAGGAGCTATTAAAGAAGCTAAGAAATTAGGAAATGTGGATGTGGTAGGCTCTTCCAAAGAAGAAAACTATTCTTTCATTCCTAAAAATTATACGGTAGGTTCAGAATACGATTATTTCCACTGCACCTCGAACAATACAATCTACGGAACTCAGATGAAATCTTTCCCCGAGGTAGATACTTTGATGGTTTGTGATATGAGTTCTGATATTTTCTCAAGACAACTTGATTTTTCAAAATTTGATCTTATCTATGCCGGAGCTCAGAAAAATATGGGACCTGCAGGAGTTACCCTGGTGGTGATTAAAAAAGAAATTCTTGGGAAAACAGGAAGAGAGAACATGCTTTCTATTCTGGATTATTCCCAACATATTTCAAAAGAATCCATGTACAACACCCCTCCGGTTTTCCCTGTCTATGCTTCCCTTCTTACTTTACAGTATCTTGAAAAGAACGGAGGAATTGCGGCAGCAGAAGCCAGAAATGAGGCAAAGGCAAAACTTTTATATGATGAGATCGACAGCAATCCTCTATTTGAAACATTCTGTGTAAAAGAAGACCGTTCTTTAATGAATGTTTCTTTCAACATCACAGATGAGAGCAAAAAAGAAGCATTCGACGCTGCATGGAAAGCCGCAGGAATAAGCGGACTGAATGGACACAGAAGCCTGGGTGGTTACAGAGCAAGTTTATACAATGCTTTACCTATTGAAAGTGTGCAGGTTCTTGTTGATGTTATGAAATCTATTAAATAATTGAGCATTAAAAATTCAAAGATTGAAAAATTTAGAGCAGTTAATTAAAATTTATTAATTTGCGCCCCGATTTAAAATTTTTAAATAATTAAATTTTTCAATCTTTAAATCTAAATAACACATGAAAGTTTTAGCAAACGACGGAATCTCGAAAACAGGAGAACTGGCCCTTACGGAGGCAGGATTTGAAGTCCTGCCGAACAGAGTGGCACAGAATCACGTGATCAATTTCATTAATGAAAATAACGTGGATATTCTTTTGGTAAGGAGCGCGACGAAAGTAAGACAGGACATAATCGATGCTTGCCCAAGCCTGAAAATCATTGGACGCGGCGGTATCGGAATGGATAATATTGATGTTGATTATGCTAAAAGCAAAGGTATAAAAGTGATCAACACGCCTACAGCATCTTCAAAATCAGTAGCTGAGCTTGTTTTCGGACACTTTTTTGCACTGGCAAGATTCCTTCACGAATCGAACCGGCTGATGCCATTGGAGGGGGAAACCCATTTCGATGCTATGAAAAAGTCATTCAGCAAAGCGTATGAACTTTCAGGAAAAACACTTGGAGTAATCGGCTTTGGAAGTATCGGGCAGGAAGTTGTAAAAATGGGGATAGCATTGGGAATGAAAATTAAGGTGCTGACAAAAAATCCTAAGACAAGAGTTCTTACCCTGGACTTTTTCGATGGACAGAGTCTGAACTTTGAGATCACTTCCACCAATGATATGGATGCTTTCCTTAAAGATACAGATTTCATCAGCATCAATACTCCAAAAACGAATGAATATATTATAGACACACCTCAGTTTGAAAAAATGAAAGATGGAGTCTACATAGTAAATACTGCAAGAGGCGGTGTAATCAATGAGGTAACCCTTATAGATTTCATTGAATCTGAAAAAGTAGCGGGAGCCGCACTGGATGTATTCGAAAACGAACCGACTCCGGAACTCCCTTTACTGATGAATCCTGCATTATCTCTTTCACCTCACGTAGGTGGAAACACCATAGATGCACAGGAGAAAATCGGAGCAGAACTTGCAGAACAAATTATTAAGCTACAAAAAGAAACCATAAGATAAAATATGCCTGTTTTTAAACCTTTCCGTGGAATAAGACCTCATAAAGACTTTGAGAGCACTTTCCCTACCCATCCGCTGGACAATTTCACCCAAGAGGAGATTGCAGAGAAAGCTCAAGTTGAAAATACTTACATCAATATGATTAAACCTTATGTTGTAAGTAAATCCAAAGATATTGACCGGAATTTAAGGAAGATCCGTTCAACATTTGAAGAACTTCTGGAAGAAAAGAAACTGATCCAGGACAGTTCATCATATTACCTTTATGAGCAAATCTATCCCAACAAACAGGTTTTCAGAGGCTTGCTGGGATTAGCAAGTATTGAAGATTTCTGGAACGGAAAGATCAAAAGACACGAAAGTACCATTCCACAGAAAAAAGAAAAGCTGGCCCATTATCTGGACAAAGTAAGTCTTCAGGCTGAACCGGTGCTTCTTACCTACCCTTCCAATTCCAAGATTGAGCTTCTGATGAATCATGAAGAGAAGAATGTTCCTATTTTCAACCATGTGGATTCTATCGGGATCAGACATAAAATCTGGAGAATAGATAACCGTCTGAAACTTCAGCAATTCAAAGAGGTAATCGATCAAATTGATTCGTTTTACATTGCAGATGGTCACCACAGGATCGGATCTACTGCTCTGAATGCTAAATATCACAAGGAGAAAAATAAAAGACACAACGGTACAGAAGCCTATAATTTTGTCTATAGTTTTATCGTCTCCAACCAGTCGATCAAGATTCATGATTACAACAGAATTCTGTCCGATCTTAACGGGCTTTCCAGCGAAGAGTTTTTAAAAGAGCTGGACCAGTATTTCCTGATTCATGAAAAAGGTGAAACTTCTTATTTCCCTTCACAGAAATTCCACATCTCGATGTACCTGGATGGTAAATTCTACTCACTTCACGTAAAGCATGACCTACGTTCAACGGAAATGTCCCTTGACAACCTTGACCACCATCTTTTAGATAAATACATTTTCAAAAATATCCTTAAAATAGAAAATTCAGACAGTTCTGAGAAAATATCATACGCCAAAGGAACATCCAATATCCAGGGAATCAACTATTTAAAAGAAAAAATAGACAATGGTGAGGGCAAAGTAGGGTTCGGAATCTATCCAGTGAGTTTCAACGATATGATCAAAATTTCTGATCTTAAGCTCAGTATGCCTCCAAAATGTACATTCATTGAACCAAAATTGGTTACAGCACTGTTAATGTACGATATGAAACCTTAATAAATTCCTAATTTTTCCCTACTTTTATCTTCGGAAAAAGAAAGGTAAATAAAAAATGAAAAAAATCTTCATTATACTTCCACTCTTTTTGAGTGGATTTTTATTTTCTCAAAAAAAGCCACAGAAAAAACCGGTAAAAAAAACAACCGTGGCTAAGTTCAACTATCATGATGAATTCAAAAGAATCTCAGACGAGGTAATGACCAATGGTACCGCTTACGAAAATCTTGGGGAACTTACCAAAGGGATCGGTCCCCGTTTCAGTGCTACTCCCGGTTATATGAAAGCGGTGGAATGGGCAGAAAAAAAACTCAAATCTATCGGTATTGAGATGATCTGGAGAATGGAAGCCAAAGCTCCGGTCTGGATAAGAGGAAGAGAATCTTTGCAAATAAAAACAGCGAATGGAGATTGGAAAAATATCAGAATGCTGTCTTTCGGGAATTCTGAAGGAACTGGCGGGAAAGATCTTACAGGCGAAATTGTTTTAATTAATTCAACTTCTGAGCTTAATGCTATGTCGGTTGGACAATTGAAAGATAAAATCGTTTTCGTCAATCTTCCGATGGATCCGAAGATCATTAATACAAATGATTCTTATTTAATTACCGCAAAATCTAAATTAATTTCTGCTTCCGTGATTGCTAAAACAGGAGCAAAAGCTTTAATTATAAGATCTTTAACAACAGCTATGGACGATACACCACACGCAAAAATGGTGTATTACGAACCTGATGACAAAGTAAGAATTCCTGCCGTGTCCATTGGTGTAAAATCCGCTGATGAATTAGAAAAATTATTAAAAAATCAGAAAGTTGCCGCCAAACTGAATATGACGGCGCAATCAAAAGGCGATACTACCAATCCGAATATTATTGCTGAAATTCAGGGTAAAAAAGATTCTAAAGTGATTGTTTTAGGAGCTCAATTAGATTCGTGGGATTTCGGTGAAGGGGCTATTGATGACGGAACCGGTGTTGCACAATGCATTGAAGTTTTAAGAACATTCAAAGCTCTTGGGATCGAAAATAATCATACGATAAGAGTTGTTTTTTATGCAAACAGCGAAAACGGGGGACAAGGACGTGAAATGTATGCAGCCTATGTGAAAAAGAAAGGAGAAAAACATGTTTTTGCTTTAGGAACAGATGCAGGAGGATATTCTCCAAGAGGATTTTCCTTAGATATGTCTCCACAAAGACGAAGACAGATCTTCGAATGGAAAAATTATTTCCTTCCTTACGGTATTTATGATTTTGACCAAACTGAAGCTATTCAGGATATTTCTCCGCTGAAAAAATTGGATATTCCTTTAGCTGAACTGGTTGTAGATACACAAAGATATTTTGATTACCACCACTCTGAACAGGATACTTTCGATAAGGTGAACAAAAGAGAGCTACTGTTAGGGGCTACAGCAATGACGCAACTTATTTTTATCATCGATAAAAACTGGTAAAATGAAAAAAACCGTCACTCTTTCACTTTTAATGGTAAGCATGGCCGTTTTCGGGCAGTCTAAAGAGGATTCAATACAGTTTAGTAAAATTTCTACAGAAATACTGAATAATGGGAAAGCTTATAATGAACTGAAAGACCTTACCAAAAACATTGGAAACCGTTTAAGCGGTACCGAAGCGTATGAAAAATCTGTAAAATGGGCAGAACAGAAGCTCCGTGATGCCGGCGCCGATAAAGTTTGGCTTCAGGAGGTAATGGTTCCGGTCTGGACCCGCGGAAATGAATCCCTGCAGATCAGAACCTCTGAAGGCAAATGGAAGAACCTGAAGATGCTTTCTCTCGGAAACTCTGAAGGAACGGGCGGAAAAGATGTTTCCGGCGAGATCATTATGGTAAGATCATTAGAGGAATACAACAGGCTTCCCGCAGATCAAGTAAAGGATAAGATCGTGTTCTTTAACTACCCTTTTAATCAATCACATGTTCAAACCTTCATTTCATACCGGGAAGCCGGAGCATACAGAAGGTCTGCAGCCAATTTAACAGCTCAGAAAGGTGGAAAATTTGCCATGATCAGATCTTTATCTTCTGCTTTTGATGATGTTCCTCATACAGGTAATATGCGGTATGACGACAACGTCTCCAAAGTACCTGCAGTAACTATCGGAAATACAACCGCAGATGAACTGGAAGCATTGTTAAAAAACAAAAAGATTATTGCCAAGCTCAATTCCAACTGCGGAATGAAAGGGGAGAAACTCTCCCATTCTGTGATTGGTGAGATTACCGGGAAAAAAGACCAGAGCGTCATCGTAGTCGGTGGACATCTGGATTCATGGGATGTGGGTGAAGGTGCACATGATGACGGTGCCGGAATTGTACAAAACATTGAAGTTCTGAGAACATTTAAAAAACTTGGAATTAAAAATAACCATACCATCAGGGCTGTTTGTTTCGCCAATGAAGAAAACGGAACCAAAGGCGGAAAGCAATATGGAAAAGCAGCAAAAGAAAGCAATGAAAAACATCTTTTTGCGATAGAAACGGATGCGGGAGGCTTCTCACCAAGAGGCATTTCCCTGGAAATGGATGATAAAAACAGAAATCAGATCAAAAGCTGGGTGAATCTGTTCCTGCCTTACGGAGTATATAATTTTGAAGGCAAATATTCCGGATCAGATATCGCTCCACTGCATGAGATGGGTGTTCCTACCGCAGAACTGGTTCCAGATCCGCAACGTTATTTCGACATTCACCATACAGAAGAAGATACTTTTGAAAAAGTAAACCGCCGAGAATTACTTCTCGGTGCTGCGGTAATGACACAACTTATTTATATGATCGATAAAAATTGGTAAACTATGAAAAAGATAATTGGAACTTCATTATTATTCCTGGGAATGGCTGCTTTTGGCCAGTCAAAGGAAGATTCTGTCCAGTTCAGCAAAATCTCCACAGAAATCCTGAACAACGGAAAAGGCTATACAGACCTTAAAGATTTGACTAAAAATATTGGACATCGCTTAAGTGGTTCTCCCGCTTATGAAAAATCTGTAAAATGGGCAGAACAGAAGCTCCGTGATGCCGGCGCCGATAAAGTTTGGCTTCAGGAAGTAATGGTTCCGGTCTGGACCCGCGGAAAAGAATCCCTGCAGATCAGAACCTCTGAAGGCAAATGGAAGAACCTGAAGATGCTTTCTCTCGGAAATTCTGAAGGTACCGGCGGAAAAGATGTTTCCGGCGAGATCATCATCGTAAAATCTATGGAAGAATATGACAGACTTCCGGCAGATCAAGTAAAAGATAAGATTGTATTCTTTAACTACCCTTTCAGTCAGTCTTTTGTAGAAACATTCAGAGGCTACAGCGATGCTGCAAAATACAGGGTAACGGCTGCTGCTTTAACGGCTAAAAAAGGAGGTAAATTTGCCATCATCAGATCTCTTTCTTCTGCTTTTGACGATGTTCCGCATACCGGAGCCATGCGCTATGAAGATAAAGTTTCAAAAATTCCTGCCGTAGCCATTGGAGCAACAACTGCGGATGAACTTGAAGCTCTTTTAAAGACACAGAAAGTCACTGCAAAGCTTAATTCCAACTGTGGGATGAAAGGGGAAAAGCTCTCCCACTCTGTCATTGGCGAAATCACCGGCAAGAAAGATCAAAATGTGATTGTAGTCGGTGGACATCTGGATTCATGGGATGTGGGTGAAGGTGCTCATGACGACGGAGCAGGAATTGTACAAAGTATTGAGGTTTTAAGAACATTCAAAAAACTGGGGATTAAAAATAATCATACGATCAGGGTTGTTTGCTTTGCCAATGAAGAAAATGGCGTAAAAGGAGGCATTCAATATGGAAAAACGGCCAAGGAAAAGAACGAGAAGCACCTTTTCGCCATAGAATCCGATGCGGGCGGCTTTGCTCCAAGGGGAATTGCCCTGGAAATGGATGATGTGAAAAGAAACCAGATCAAGAGCTGGGCTGGTTTATTCATTCCATACGGAGTATATAATTTTGAAGGAAAATATTCAGGGACTGATATCTATCCGCTTCATGATATGGGAGTCCCTACGGCAGAGCTGGCACCGGATTCCCAAAGGTATTTTGACATCCATCACACGGAAGAAGATACATTTGATAAGGTGAACAGAAGAGAGCTTCTGTTGGGTGCTGCAGCTATGACACAGATCATTTATATGATTGATAAGAACTGGTAAGGTATTGTTCTAAACTTGCTTTTTACCGCAAAATTACGTCAACAAGTTGATTCAAAGGGGAAGTTTTATTTTCTTTCCTAATCAACTTGTTGACTTCTTATATAGGGACCCAATTTTTGCATACCTCCCATAGGTCTCTCAGATTACACATACTTTTTATCAAATCTCTGATTTTTTTAAGCTTTTGTGATAATTCTATGTTAAGCTTTGAACCTGAAAATTCTAAAGTACTCCACAATTTTTGTAATTTTTGTTGCTTTAAAAAAAATTGAATTCAATTCTTTTTGTCTTTCAATTTCTATATTTCTCTGTTAATCATCTACAAACTTAAACCTACTTAATGCTAAAAACAAGCAGGAAAATTCACTTTGGCATGAAATTCGCAAGCTAAATCATTGAAAAAAAATTATTTAAAACACAGACGATGAGAAAAGGTTTCCGTGGGAGCTTCAGTTTCCATTGAGTCGAATAAAGGTTTCATATTTTAATATGGCCTTTTCTTTAGATACCGTATGCATCGGAAAAGATAGTCCCTTATCAATTCCATTTACGATGATGATTGTGTACGGTGTCATAAAGCTCATGAATTCCTTCCGGAATTCAATACTGTTTTTTAATTAAAACTTTCTGGGCAGCTTAAAGCATACCCTGATGTAAAACAATCAAACGGCCATAAGATCATAACCTTAGCCAAGTTTAACTATGATCCGTATGCCATTTAATTTATATCGGAAAATGATTCCGGACCGTTCTATTGAAGAACGGAAAACAGATGTATAACCCTTAAAAAGTGATTAATGATGAGAGACTTTTTTGAAATGATTTTTAAGAGAAATGAAGATGCTGCAAAAATGAATATCTGGAGCCTGATGCTCCTGTTGAGTTTTGCTGTTTTTTCCGTGCTGGTGTATTTTATATATGCCTCAAAACCAGATTTTAACAGCTTAATTGTATACCTTACCGCGTTTGCGGCATACCTCGGCTTTGGAATTGTATTTATCAGCTCCCTTGCCGGAAAAATGAATTCTTCCGATACAAGGAAGAAATCGAGACACGCATAACTTTAATTTCTACTTTACTAGAAAGCCGTTCAATGTATTGAACGGCTTTTTCTTTATTAAAATTACTTTAAATAAAAACCTATAATCAGCTGTTATTCAAAGTCTATAGGATTAATAGTAAAAAAAATAAAAGCTCTTACACTGAAACAGTATCTATACACTTCCTGTTCTCAATTCTAAAAACTCTAAAACTCTCTAAACTCAAATTTAAACCCCTACTTTCAAAAACTCTTTTCTATCCAGCTTCACCTGCATTTCTTTTCCGTCTCTCCTGATTTTAAGATCAATTGAATTCTGCCCGTTTTCTACTCTATTAAGAAAATAATGACAGGCACTTTCTTTGTTAAGGTTATCCAGATTAATGTTATTGATGCTGATAATAGCATCTCCAACTTTCAATGGAAAATTTTCTTCCTGAAATACAAAGGCCACTGTCGGTTTTGAATCTATAAAACGGTAACCGAAACCGAAAGACTCCAGTTTAGCAGGCTCATTTTTGATCCGTTTCATATAGATCTTATTTCCTGACCAGTCGAGGATGAATACAAAATTTTTAAAGAAATCATTCCCGATCAGGTTGGTCCCCCCTGTGGCAATTATTTCATTAAAGAAGCTTTTATTACCTAATGACAGAGCTGCGGTCCGGAAAATATATCCCGGTGCAGGTTTTCCGGCCCCATAAGCGCCGATAGAGTTTGTTCCATAGACTTCTATACTCTTTAATGCCTTTTGAGCCTCATATGCACCATCTGTGATCTTCATCCTTCCGGAAAATCCGGTATCGAAGGTAAGCTCTATTTTTTTTCCCTGCAGATCAGTTTCTACAACGGGTGTTTTTTGTGTTCTGGGGCTGAAAGGAATGACAATATCATAATCTGCCGGGTTAAACTGCGCAAGATCTTTTGAAGCTTCAAGTAAGTTTTCCGAATAATTAATTTTCCAGAAAAGTTTTGCCATCTGATTGGCTCCAAGAATCCCATCGATTTTGAAGCAGCTCAACTCAGAAACACTGAAATCCATCACGACAACTCCCACATCTTTGAAAACAGCTTTATCAACGGTCATTTCCGGCAGAATAGTGAAGATCTGTTCCTGTTTGTTTTTCTGTGAATCCTTTACGTTACTTTTATGTTTTTTCTCCAATCCCAGCTCAGTGTATACTGCTGTAGAGATCACCGTTGGCGCTCCGGTATCAAACAGAAAATTGTAAGGCTTCCCATTAATGCTGACCTGTACAAAAGGTAGATCATTGGCATATCTCAGGTTGATCTTTTCTACTGGATTCTGAAGCTGTACCTCACCGCTTTTGAAGAATTTTTTTCCCTGTGCGGAAAAAGTGGTTGTGGAAAGAATAAGAAGGGTGTAGAAGATTTTTTTCATTGAATTACTTTACACGAAAATAGAGAAATTACATTAAACTAAAAGTATAAGCTTTTACTTTAACTGAATCTTTATATAATTTTAAATCTCCAGCGGATAAAAAAAGCCGTCCTCACGGACGGCTTCAGTATATTTTAAAACTTCAATTACTGTACTTTCACAAGCTCAACATCGAAGATTAACCAGGCATTTGGCGGAATAACACCTCCTGCTCCTCTTTCTCCATAAGCCATTGCCGGCGGAATCAATAAGGTAGCCGTTTCGCCTTCTTTAAGTAACAGGATCCCTTCATCCCATCCTTTGATTACTCTTCCCATTCCGATTGGAATTTCGATAGGCTCATTTCTTTTGAATGAAGAATCGAATTCTGTACCGTCGATTAATTTACCTGCATAGTGTACAGATACGTTGTCACCAGCTTTAGGAGCCTTTCCAGCCGGAGCTGTTTTAGTGATCTTGTAATATAATCCTGATTCAGTTTTCTGCATTCCGGCTTTCAGGTCTTCAACCATTTTTTCCTGGTTAGCTTTGAATTCCTCTTCTTTTTTCTTTCTGTCAGCTTCTTCTTTAGCAATGTAAGCTTTATTGTTTTCTGCGATTTTAGCTTTTCCTTCTGTGAAAGTTTTTGCTGCATCGTAGTTTTTGTATTCGTCACCTTTGCTGAAAACAGAAACTTTTTCTAAAACGATATCTGTTTTAGGCTTATCCTGAGCTCCTTTTTCTACGTTAGCAATGGCATCGATCACATCGTTACCTTTAACTACTTTTCCGAAGATGGTGTGTCTTCCATCTAACCAAGGTGTAGCCACTTCAGTGATGAAGAACTGAGAACCGTTTGTGTTAGGTCCGGAATTCGCCATAGAAAGGATTCCTTTTCCTGTATGCTTAAGATCGTTTTTCTCGTCTTCGAATTTATATCCAGGATCTCCCATTCCTGTTCCCTGAGGATCACCTCCCTGGATCATGAAATCTTTGATCACTCTGTGGAAAATAGTCCCGTCATAATAAGGAACTCCTTTCGCCTTAGCTTTGTTGTCTATTTTTCCTTCTGCAAGACCAATAAAATTGGCTACAGTTACCGGTGCTTTTTTGTCTTCGAACTGCACGATCAGGTTTCCTTTAGAAGTCTGAAGATTTGCATAAAGTCCGTCATGAAGACCTTCGTAAGTTTCTTTGTCTACGTTCATTTTTTTATAGATTGGGGTACAACTCATCAGCGAGATACTTGCCGCTGCCAGAATTATATTCTTGTTAAACAATTTCATTATTTATAGCGCTTTTAATTTTATGATTAATGGTATATCGTTGTCTATATTCTTTTCGTCTCCAAAGGTTCCATAGGCCAGTGAAGAAGGTACCAAAAGCGTCACTTCCTCTCCATCATGCATAAAACGCAAAGCATTCTCTACCGCTTTCAGTTCATCAAAATGCCCGAATCTGGCATCTCTTCTTTCAAAAGGTTTGTCATAAATTTTGGTTTCATCAAAATCATAGAGATCATAAGAATAAGAGATGGGTGTATTATCCGCTCTTCTTTCTCTCTGATCAAAACCTTCAACACTTACCCAGTAATTAAGCTGTGTAGGATAATATTTTACAGGCTGACCACTAATCCAATCCTGGATCTGGCCACGCTCTATGGTATTGAGATTTCTCATTCTCTCCTTGGAAACATCCAGGTCTTTCTGGCTCAATACTCCACCTACGGGAGGATGCGCCGTGGGTGCATTCCGGTTACAGCTTAGCAGGCTTACTGCTGATATGAAGAGTAATTTTTTCATAAACTTTTGCGAAAATACGCATTTCGGGGAAATATTGTTCAATAGGTTTTAAAAAATTTTGGAGAAAATAGTGAAGTATTTCCGGGGGATGGAATTATGGGGATTTAAAAATTAAAAATTCAAGGATTTAAAAATTTCAACCACAAAAGTCACAAAAGATCTGAAACACTTAAGTGTATTTAAAGTTTAAAATCCAACTGCAAAAAGTACATTTAAATTCTTATGAAAATTTTTGATTTTCTGCTTATGTAATCTTATTGTTTCCGGGATGGCAAGACTTTTATAACTAAAAAAGCTTTTGTGACTTTTGTGGTTAAACAGATGGGGATTTAAAACAAAAATCACCCCGAAAAGAGGTGATCCTATATTTGATATTCAAGTATTATTGAATCGTCACTTTAATCATCTGTGGAAGTGACGGAAGTGTATTGAACTGGTTCGGGTTGGCAAGCTGCTGTACCGGCTGGCTTTCAGCCTCAGCCGGCTCCGACCCTATGTGGGCTCCCGGAAAAGAGCTCACCAGCGTTCCACTGTCAAAAAGCCCAATGATCGAAGAGATATCGCCACGCGTTGAGCCGTCTACCCCGTTATTCATGGCTGCAATAAACCAGTCATTGGATTGTCCGTACATTGTTGCCAGTGCAATACGGTCTCCTTTACGTGCAGATATTACCTGTGAAGCCTTGCCGCCGTTATTTCCGTTTATTCTAGGTCGTAAAACACCTGTAGCCGGATCTTTAAGGACGAATACTTCTTTTATTCCCGGCTTGCCTTTAAGGAAAGCTGCCAAAACATCAGCATTACCCTGCTGAGAAAGCTCCTTCAAACCTTCTCCACGGTCATTCTCTCCGGTTTTAAAGATAGGATTATCGTTACCGCTGTATACTACGACCAGTACCGGTGAAAATGCAGAATTAGGACCTGTTATACCTGTAAGGTATTGTTCCAGAGGCGTTGTTTTTCCGGTTTCAGCAAGGTCTGTCAATCCGTTAGCTGATGGCTTTCCTGGTGAAAAAATAGGATCTTCCTTCAAAAGTGTTGTCCCTGAAATATGGGAAACAGCCCAGACTCCGGCACTTATTGGCGTTTCATTGGCTGTACCGCCTGAAGTATTGGTTAATTTCAAAGTAAATTTGGTTCCTCCCTCATGAGTCAATTCCGCTTTCAGCAATTGTGAAGCGGGTGTTGCCAATGCAATTTCTGTAACATTCAACGGAGTATCTTCTGCAACACCGGGATGAGTAACACCAGGGCCCGTAGGTTCATTTTTACGTGTCCCGTTATCCCAAAGCTTGATCTGTGAAGAAACATTTCCTGTTACCGGATCTCCGTTATCCTGATACAGTTTCAGTCCCGGGTTGGCCGGGGCAAAAAATAAATCGTTACTGTTTCCATACATGGCAGCAAAACTTACCGTCTGTCCTTTTCCTGCATAAAATGTAAATGAGGCTGATTCCCCGGGATTAATGACAGGTGATGACCCTGCATTCCGGAAAGTTCCGAATTGTGTCAATGCTTTACTTTCAATTATATTTTCTACAGTTATTGTGGCCGCATCGTTTACCAACATTTCTCCGTCATCATCTTTACTGCAGGAGGAAACAGCTAAAAGACTGATCACAGAAAGCAGACCAAGAGGTAATTTGAACTTTAGGAATTGCATAGTATTCTAAATTTTGTGAAAAATTACCAATAATTGGCGAGAAAATAAAAAAACCGGCAGAAATAAATTTCTGCCGGTCGTATCATGAATCAAATAATATTGAAATTAAACAGTTTCCAAAACGTCTTTTTCAACCATAACTCTCCATCCGAAAGGATCTTCGCTAAGGTTGTTCTGAAGGTCTGTAAGATCTTTTTTAAGAAGAGCTGCAAAGCTTTCCTCATCCGACAATTTAGGAAGTTCAAGCTTTACGCCCTGGTATCCTAAGGCTTGGAATACAGTAGTTACAACAGCTGTTCCCACTCCCCAAACTTCTTTCAGCGTTCCGTTCTTCTGAGCTTCTATAACTGTTTTCACAGCTACAGGCTCTATTTTTACCTCGATTCCTCTTTTGTTGGCAAGCTGGATGAAGCTGTCTCTTGTTACCCCGTCAAGGATTTTTTCGGAAGTAGGCGGTGTATAGATCGTATCGTTAATTCTTACGAATACGTTCATTGTTCCACTTTCTTCAAAATATTCATGAGTAGAATCATCAGTCCAGATGATCTGCTCATACCCTTCTTCAATAGCAAGCTGTGTAGGATAGAAAGAAGCGGCATAATTTCCTGCTGCTTTAGCAGAACCTACTCCTCCGTTGGCAGCTCTTGAATAATGATCTGAAATTTTCACAGAAACCGGTTCTGAATAATAACTTTTCGCTGGTGTCGCAACGATTGCAAACATATATTTATTAGCAACTCTTGCTTTCAAAGCTTCCTCTGTGGCAAAAATCAATGGTCTGATATATAATGACATCCCTTCTCCCTGCGGGATCCAATTTCTGTCGATATCTACTAATGCCTTCAATCCGTCTAAAAACATTTCTTCAGTCACTTCAGGCATTGCCAGACGTTTTGCTGATTTATTGATACGTTCAAAATTCTTTTCCGGCCTGAAAAGGAAAACCTGCCCGTCTTTGTCTTTATAAGCTTTCATACCTTCAAAACAAGCTTGCCCGTAGTTTACACCCATCATGGCTGGCGTAAATGGTATTGGACCATAAGGAACCAATTTCACATCACCCCATTTTCCATTTTCATACTCACATATAACCATATGGTCGATAAAAGTATTTCCAAATGAAAAATTGTCCGGATCAAAGTCCGAAAGTCTGGAGTTTTCAGTTTTTTGAATTATCATTTTTTAAAATTTTTACGATGTTCTACAAATTTAATATAATTTTCTAAATATAAAAATTTTAGAGTAAATTTGACAAAAAAATAGCTTGAAAAGAGAGATCAAGACCACAAACGACGGTAGTAAAACATTGTTTATCAATGATTTAAATGAAAACTACCATTCTCATCATGGGGCGCTTCAGGAAGCAGAACATGTGTTTATTAAAAATGGACTAAATCAACTAAATGATTACGAAATTAATATTTTAGAACTCGGTTTTGGAACAGGTTTGAATGTTTTGGTGACAATTAATGAATATTTAAAAACTGACAAAAATCATGTCATCAATTATTTTTCTCTTGAAAAATACCCGATAAATGAAGCTGAAATGAATGACCTTGCCTATTTTGAGCATTTTGATAACCCGGAATTCAAAAATATTTATCAAAAAATTCATCAGGCAGAATGGGAAAAACCATCTGAAATCATTAAAGGCTTTACCCTGAAAAAGATCAAATGTGACTTTTTCGACCTGAAAGACATAGACTTACCTAAAATCAACCTGGTTTATTACGATTGCTTTGGTGCGAGAGTACAGCCTGATCTGTGGGAAAAACCGCTTTTTGAAATGGTTTCCGACAAAATGTCCGTTAACGGATTGTTAACAACCTATTCTTCTAAAGGAAGTGTAAGAAGGATTCTTCAGGAACTGAATTTTAAAGTAGAGAAAAAGCAGGGCCCTCCCGGAAAGAGAGAAATGATTAATGCGGTAAAGATGGAAAGTGAGGAAAACAGAGAAAATTAGAAAAGGGAAACAACAGATTATATAAGAGCTAATTTGCAAATGGGTTTATTGGCTCTTTCTACTAAATTCCTTATTTTAGCTATACAAAATATTACATATGATTGATAAGATCAACATTCGGGTGTATGCCTGTGCAGTAAAGGATAAAAAAGTACTGACGCTGTTTGAAGAGTATGCCGGTGAACAATTAATGAAATTTCCGGGAGGAGGCCTGGAATTTGGCGAAGGGCTTATAGAATGTCTTCACCGCGAATTTGATGAAGAGCTGAATGTAAAAATTGAAGTTGTGGAACATTTTTATACCCAGGAAGATTTTCTGGTTTCACGTTTCAGAGAAAATGAGCAGCTGCTTACCATATATTATATAGTCAATATTACAACAGAGGAAGATTTTCTGATCCTTGATCCATGCATTGAGAAAATAGAATGGATCGATATCAACAGACCCGATAATCCTTTTCCGCTTCCAATAGATCAAATTGTATTCGATAAATTAAAAGAAAAATTCCTGTAAAAATTTACAGGAATTTTATATTTAAAGTCTGCTCAGATTTATTTTTTAATAAGCTTAAACCGGTTCTTATTTTCTTACCTTAAAATCGGAGGCACCGGGATAAGGCTGTAAATAACCGGAATTCCAGTTGGACTGAAGCAGGGATTCTATAAATTCATCCGTTCTGTTTTTGTGCGGGTTGTATTGGTCTTTCAGGTCTATATCTGCCACCTTCCCTTTTACATTCCACCAGAAAGCGATCCATCCGCCTCTCATCTCTTTAATAATCTCATAAACATTTTTTCCCGTTGCTCTGTTCATCAGCTTGGCAAAAACCTGGCCTTCTGTTGTTGTAAGATCTCTCAGCTGTTTTTCATACTGATCCGCAAGTATATTCTGCCTTTCTCTTATAAATTTCCTTTTGGCTTTGCTGTCCATATCTGTCATATCCGCCTGGATACCTCTATATTGCTCAAGCGCAGTGACAAATAACGGATAAACCCTGTTCAGCTTTTTATTAAGAAAATAATAGTAATTTTTATCCAGCTGATTATTAAACCGCGGTTTATTAACCAGGACCAGCTCATCCAGCACTACCACAGGCTCACCGTTAATTTCATAAATCTTTACCTTTTGACGTTCGTCATAATAGTACTTATTACCGAACTCATCCGTTTTTAAAGATTCAGCAGGATATTGGTTGAGGGGTTTCGCAATGATAGAATCCTTCTGACCAAAAACACTGACTCCAAAAAAGAGGATAAAAAGACAGACAATCTTGCTAAAATTCATTATTTTTACACTTCTAATAACAAAAATTACCCGCAAAAATCATTCCCTTTTATGAAATTTGAAAAGAAATCTTTGAAATTTTTAGAAAAATACTTAAACACCTCTTCACCAACAGGTTACGAGCACAAAGGTCAGGAAATCTGGATGGATTATATCAGACCGTATGTAGATAAAATAGAAATAGATCATTACGGAACTTGCTATGGGATAATCAATCCCGATGCTGAATTTAAAGTAGTGATTGAAGCCCATGCTGACGAGATCTCATGGTATGTGAATTACATTACAGATGAAGGATTGATCTACGTGATTAGAAACGGAGGTTCAGATCAAACGATAGCTCCTTCAAAAGTTGTTCATATTCATGGTGAAAAAGGAATAGTAAAAGGCGTGTTTGGATGGCCTGCAATCCATACAAGAACCAACCAGAACGAACCGACCCCGAAAATTGAGAATATCTTTATCGACTGTGGAGCCATTTCCAAAAAAGAAGTTGAGGAAATGGGAATTTATGTAGGATGCATGATCACTTACCCGGATGAATTCTTTGAAATGAACGACAGGTATTTTGTCTGCAGAGCACTGGATAACAGAGTCGGGGGCTTTATGATTGCGGAAGTAGCAAGACTTTTAAAAGAAAACAAAAAAACAATTCCATTCGGATTGTATATCACGAATTCTGTACAGGAAGAAGTAGGACTTTATGGGGCAGATATGATCGCTGACACCATTAAACCTAATATCGCCATCGTAACAGATGTTACCCACGACACCACCACTCCAATGATTGAAAAGAAAAAAGAAGGCGATCAGAAATGTGGTGACGGACCTGTGGTCTTCTTTGCTCCAAGCATTCATCATACCATCAGAGAATTGATCATTGATACAGCAAAAGCTAAAAAAATTCCTTTCCAAAGAGCTGCCGCAAGCAGAGCAACAGGAACAGATACCGATGCTTTTGCGCATTCTAACGGCGGAGTACCAAGTGCATTAATTTCCTTACCTTTGCGCTATATGCATACCACGGTAGAAATGGTGTCTAAAGAAGATGTAGGCAATGTAATCCAGCTGATCTATGAAACCCTTCTGAAGATTAAGCCGGAAATGAAATTGAAGTATCATTAAGAGAATCAAGATGCAAGACACAAGATTCAAGACGCTTAAAATCAAGTAATAAGGATAGCTAATATCCGCTTAGTTCCGATCTTGGCTCCTGGTTCTTGGCTCTAAATATCTAATAAAAAGTAAAAATGAAAACGAAGCTTATTGCTCCTTCCCTTTTATCCGCAGACTTCGGGAACCTGCAAAGAGACATTGAAATGCTGAACAATTCCCAGGCAGACTGGTTCCACATTGACGTGATGGACGGAAGATTTGTTCCCAACATTTCATTTGGCTTTCCTGTAATGAAAACGGTACAGCAGCATGCCAAAAAATTTGTGGATGTCCATTTAATGATCGTAGAGCCTGAAAAATATGTGGATGAATTCATCAATCATGGTGCAGACCTTATTTCTGTACATTATGAGGCATGCACACATCTTCACAGAACGATTCACTATATCCAGAGCAGAGGGGCAAAGGCAGGGGTTGTTTTAAATCCTTCCACTCCCGTACTGATGCTTGAAGATATCATTGCTGATGTAGATCTTGTTCTTTTAATGAGTGTAAACCCTGGATTTGGAGGTCAGAAATTTATTGAAAATACATACAAAAAGATTGCGGAGACTAAAGATCTTATCCTGAGCAATAATTCCACAGCGCTTATCCAAATTGATGGCGGAGTTAATCTAGACAACGCTTCAAAACTTTTCGAAGCGGGAGCAGACGTCCTGGTAGCAGGAAATGCTGTTTTCTCTGCAGAAAGTCCTGAAAGAACAATCGAATTGCTGAAGATCTAATCTCTTCAGATTGATCTCACATAAAAGGCAGCTTCATCGGCTGCCTTTCTTCTTTAAGACGAGTCTGGATCTTTTATTGCATTAAGTAGAGAATCAATAAAATACTCCTTTGGTAACAGTCTAAAAAAATAAAAGGCAGCCCTTGGGAGACTGCCTTTCTTCTTGCGGAATTTGAGCTTATGTGGTTATTAGTTTTTGTCTTAAAACTTTAAATGCTTAATATTCCTTGTGCTATTGCTGATGTAAATTTGCAAATAAAATCATATATAAGACATCCGTATAAATACTGAATTTCACCATTAAGTATTTCTACGCATAGATCAAATTATTTGGGTAATTCCCCGTTCCAGATACATGCGCAGATGACCAGAACAATACTTATTACCGAAAATGCAGTTCTGATGTTATTTAAAAGGTTCCATCTGTTCTCAAAACTTTCCCGCATCTGTTTAACTGCTTCTGCTGTTGAGTTACTGATATCAAATTGATCCAGCATATCATTCAAAGGGACATTTCCAACAATGGTCACTCCAAAAACACCTATCAGATAAGCGGCAGTTGCTAGCAAAAGAAAAAGAAACCCCGGCTGCTCTCCCCTGTACAGAAAAGTAGTTAACGGAAATAGTACAGCAGTTCCCATAAAGCTCATAAAAAACACAGGATTAAGGATTTCGCGGTTGATGCTCTGCATGGCCCTTAAATATTCCGTATCAGAAAGTTTTCCCAATCCCAGAACCACAGAGCATGAATAGGCATAGAAGAGCCCGGCGATCAAAGCCGTAAGCACGGCCGTAATTAGTAAAAATACCGTTGTCATTTTCATATATTTTGATTTGTGATGTATTGAAAAAAGTCATTAGTAAGGGTTCCATTTTTTGATAATTTGCTGTGCAGTCGTAATCATTTCTTCATCCCAGTTTTCAGGTTTAAAATAATGAAAATCATGTTTCTTTACAGAATGAATCTGGATTCCATCAAACAGCATTTTAGTTAGCTCAGTCTGCTCATCATACAACAGCAGATCTTCAAGAGGTACTGAAGGTTCTTCATTTTTTTTATGCCAAACCCTTTTATTCCCTGGGAGAGAATCTGAAGCCTGGATGATCTTTTTTACACGGTTAAAATCATCAAAAAAAGCATCTTTCTCTGAATCTGTATTTAACGTATGCCCCAGTCTTTCAATAATGATGTATTCCAGATTGTGACATTGGGATAAAACTTCAGGAAGTATATTTAGTATTTCTTCTGGAATGCTTTCATCATGAGTATCCCTTCTTACCGGTTTTTTTCCGTAAGCACTTTCCTGCCAGCTTCCACCTGAAAGATGAATTTCCTTCACCTTTTCCAAAGGATACAGTCTGATAATTTCTTGCATACTGATCTCAAAGTTCCATGACTGGCAGTAGATATTATGAAGATCAAGAATAAGAAAGCCGTCAATATCTTCTATAAGTTTATCAAGAAAATCTCCCTGCTCTTTCACATCATCTATGGAAAACGAAAAGGCAAGATTTTCTACTCCGACAGGAATTTCTACAGCATCCTGAAGCCTTTTGAGCCTGTCCTTCCCTATTTGAAGTGTTTTAGGATGAAGTGGTACGGGCAATGGAACCCCCTGATGAAAATTTTCAGTATTCATAAATCCGAAGTGCTCGGTAATATGATTGTATTTTCTATGTCTGAACTCCTCTTTTAATTTTTTAAGCCAGCCTTCCTGTCTTTCAGTCCATTTGGCATCAAAAAGAGAATAATAAACACCGTGACCAAGAAGCCTGTTATTTGCTGAATAAAAATCCAAGAGTCCGGAAAGCCATTCCGGTTCCTGTGCATCATAAAATGTATCGAAAGACCATTCCAATACATCTACAGAATTATTTTGTAGAATAGGAAGGATAGCGGAAACAAAATCTGCTTCCGGCATCATAGATAATCCTAACAACGGTTTTTTCATATCTTATCCCATTCCACAGGCCGGACAGTAACCACCGCCTCTAAGAATAGTATCTTTCTTCGGAACAAACTTAGTTTCGGCTGTTTTTATCTGCTTGGGAGATTCTGTTTTTTTAATTTTACTTACCGGTTTTTTCGCTTTCCTGACCGGCTTCGTAGCCTGTCCTGATACACTTACGGCTAATAAACTGGCCATTACTAATGCTGGAATTTTCATAACATTTCTTTTCAAGGAGTTTACAATAAGTATTCCGTTTATGATAATGCTAAAAATACAACAATTTATTAGAGATTATTTCAGAATCTATATCAAAATTTTCCTCTTTTACTATGGTATTCGGATTTAATCCATTTCTCTAAAATTAGACCTTCTTATTATTATATCTCAAAAAAGCTATTGTAACGATTTACACTCTGCCATTTCAGACATTTTGGCATAAAAAAAACCAGAGAAAATTCTCTGGTTTTATATTTTTTGAGGTGGGTTTTCTTAGAAAATCTCTCTTCCTGAAAAATGGAATTGAGCTTCGATAAGAGCGTTCTCGTCAGAATCTGAACCATGAACTGCATTTTCACCGATGCTTCTTGCAAACATTTTTCTAATTGTTCCTTCTGCTGCATCAGCAGGATTTGTAGAACCAATCAATGTTCTGAAGTCTTCTACTGCATTGTCTTTTTCTAAAACTGCAGCTACGATAGGACCTGAACTCATGAATTCTACCAACTCACCATAAAATGGTCTTTCAGCATGTACTTCATAGAACTTTTTAGCATCAGCAACTGTAAGTTGAGTTAATTTTAATGCTTTGATCTTAAAACCTCCTTCAGCGATCTTACCTAATATAGCACCGATATGTCCGTCTGCTACTGCATCAGGCTTAATCATAGTGAATGTAATGTTAGACATAAATGTATATTTTTTTAATGCCGCAAAATTACAAAAAATATCTTTCATTTTTATTTTAATTTTTTTTTAACATAAAAATAACTTTTATTAAGAAATGGCGTAAAAGTTTTGGCACAGTAATTGTTAATTCTATTACGATTCTCATGTTTAATTTGAGTTTTCATGGTTATTAGTTTTTACCCAGCCTCGGCTGGGTTTTTTATTTGCAATAAAATCAAGCTTATATTGCGAATTTAATAATTTAAAAACCACATTAAAATCATATTAATACCTTATTGCTTCAATTGCAATCAATGAAATAAAATTAATTTTTTGATATTTTTTCATGACTGATTTTTGAACAGAATTCAAATTCTTCAAAATAGTCATATTTGGCAAAAATAATTAAGACAAAAAGTAGAGTTATTGTAAAAGTGGAAGCATTTTTATTCTAAGGAAATATTATTCTAAGAAAAAAATCATTTTTTGACAGCTGTAAAAAATGTAAATTTTATTATAAATGCTTAAGCTTTATGCTAAAGTATCTGGTCGGGATTACCGCAAAAGTTTATATTATTAAAAATCAGGGTTACAGACATAAAAAACCTGAGGAAGTTCTATTTTTGGGAAGCTTCTTCAGCCTCTTCCATCAGCTTTACATAGTTGGCATAGCGGGAATATTGGATTTCTCCGGTTTCAAGGGAAGCAAGAACCGCACATTTCGGCTCATTAATATGAAGACAGTTATGAAATTTACATTCTTCCCTTTTTTTGAAGATCTCAGGAAAATAATGCTGCACCTCTTCTTTCTCAATATCTATCATGGCAAACTCACGTACACCGGGAGTATCGATAACGTTACCACCAAAATCCCAAAAATGCATCTGGGCAAAAGTTGTAGTATGTTTTCCTTTGAGGTGAGAGTCTGAAATTTCAGAAGTTTTTAAATTTAAACCGGGTTGTAATGCATTAACCAGTGTAGATTTCCCACATCCTGAATGCCCGAAAAAAACAGAAGTTTTATCTTTAAGAAGTTCCTGAAGCTGATCAAAATTGAGTTTGGAGTAGGATGAAATTTCCAAAGTATCATAATCAATTTCCTGGTAAAGAAATTCGATGTCTTTCACAAGCTCTATTTCCTCTTCGTTCAGAACGTCGATTTTATTGAAAAGAATCAATGGAGTAATATTGTAAGCTTCACAGCATGCCAAAAAGCGGTCAAGGAATCCAAGTGAAGTTTCCGGGTGCTTCAGGGTAAAAATAAAACAGGCCAGATCTATATTAGAAGCAATGATATGAGCCTCTTTTGAAAGGTTAACGGATTTTCTGATCAGGTAATTGGTACGCGGCTCTATTTTAGTGATCCAAGCGATGCCATCCTGTTCTAACTGAAATTCCACAAAATCTCCTACAGCAAGCGGATTGGTAAGTCTGGTCTTGATCAATTTAAATTTGCCGCGGATTCTGGCCTCGAAAATTTTGTCTGTTTCGAATTCCATAACCTGGTACCAGCTGCCTGTAGATTTAATGATTTTTCCTTTCATAGATAATATGGATGCAAATATAAGGAATTAGGGATTAGGGTTCAGGATATAGTTGAAGACATATTAATAATTCTCCTCTGATCATGAAATTTCAAGCTCCATTATTTATATAATATATGGGTAAAAACTTTAAGAAAGTCTCTCCAGCTCTAAATTCCTAATCCCTAATTTCTATTATTATCCTATTATCTATCAATCATGATACTATTTTGTACTTCAATAGATTCTTCGTGGATTGCTTTGAAAACTTTCTCAATAAATTCCTGAGACATCCCAGTTTCCCTGGCTTTCTGCGTAGCATATTCTGTGATCACTTTCCATCTTTCAGGCTGGAAGATCGCAATATCATTTTCCTTTTTAAGCTTACCGATCTTTTCGGAGATCTTCATTCTTTGGGAAAGAAGCTCGATCAGCTGGAAGTCAAGATCAGAAATCAGTGTTCTGTGTCTTCCCATCTCATTGTCGAAGCCTGCCAAACCTGAATTTCTTACTTTTAAGTTTCCGATCAGTTCTGCCAATACCTCAGGAGTGATCTGCTGTGAAGCATCGCTCCACGCTTCATCAGGATTGCAGTGGGTTTCAATAATTGCTCCCTGGTATCCTACGTTGAATGCTTCCTGTGTAATATCAGCCAGACCTGTTCTGTTTCCGCAGATGTGGGAAGGATCTATCAGCATTGGAATATTAGGAAACTGGCTTTTGAAGTCAAGGGCAATCTGCCAGTTCGGGTTATTTCTGTATTTTGTTTTCTGGTACGTTGAAAATCCTCTATGAATTACCCCCAGATTTTTAATATCCTGTCCTAAAAGTCTCTCTAACGCACCGATCCATAAAGCAAGATCCGGGTTTACAGGGTTTTTAACGAATACAGGCTTATCAGTTCCCCTTAAAGCCATTGCAATTTCCTGAACGGTAAAAGGATTTACTGTAGAACGCGCCCCAATCCAAAGGACATCTACATCTGCTTCTAAAGCTGCAAATACGTGGTGGGCGTTGGCTACTTCTGTAGCAGTCTTGAATCCGTATTCTTCCTTTACTTTCTTCAGCCAGTTCAGACCGATAACCCCTACTCCTTCAAATCCGTTCGGCTTGGTACGCGGCTTCCAGATCCCTGCACGGAAAATAGGTACCTGAGCATTGGTTTCTTTTATCCTTCTAGCAGTTTCAAGCATCTGAGCTTCACTTTCCGCACTGCATGGCCCTGCGATCATTAATGGCTGCGAAAGCTCGTTGATCCACTCGTTTTTTACATCTTTTAAATTCATATTTTTAAATTTATTGTTTTTATTTTTCTTGAATTAACAGCAATAGTCCTTTGATTATAAAATTGATTTTTATAATTCTTTTCAAAAAATGCCGTTCAAAGTTTTTTAAAGGAATCAGGAAAATAAAAGGACTTTAATTCTCCTGTATTTTTTGGAAAGAAATTCAGTTAGCAGTACCAATAAAATCGATAATACGTTCTGAAATTTCTATAATAGAAAGCAGAAAAACTAAAATAACCGCTAAAGAAATCAGCGGGTACAAAATGAGACAGATATGGGATGAATAATTTTTCCACTTTGGGTCTGAAACTTCTGTTGTCTAGTTTTTTAAATCTAATTTGTTTTTGTCAAAAACTTATTTTTTACAAAAATCTTTGACAAAGATATAAAAAAAGTCAATCTAACAAAAAAAAACTGTGATAAATACAATAATTTATGTCAGGTCAAATTTCATTAAATCATCAAGGTCTTTTAAAAGCGGGTTTTTTTCGATAAACTTTTCGAATATTTTTCTTTTGGTAACCACTTCAATTTTGAGGTTGTCAAAGTCCCGCTGGTAATCTATTTCAATAGCATGGTTGTGAACCTTAGTTTTAAAATGATTAAAAAATTCTCCGGCGATCTTGTCAAACTCAACTTTGGCAGAATCTGAAGGGTACAGAACTTTAATGGTATTTTCTCCTGCCTTGATCAGTTTGAATGTTTTTACAGCATTAAAGATAAAGCTGTTTTTTTTCTGAAGCTGTTTGAGCATCAGATTCCATTCCATCTGCAGGTCCGTATCTGTGAAATGGTTTTGGGGAAGATGTTCTGTTTTTACGGCTACTGCTTCTTCTTTCTCTACTTTTTCTTCTTTATTGAGGAAAGAATTGATGCTGAAACCTGAAGAGATTCCCTGTCTTGATAAAGGTTTTGTTGTTTTTACAGTGGTTTCCTGAACGGTTTCAAGCCGTTGAACGGGTTGTTCTGCTACGGGTTCTTTCTTTTCGGGAGCCTTCTCCTGTATTTTTACTTCCTGCTTCTCACTGAGAAACGGAGCCAGTATTAAGAACTTTTTTTTTTAGTATCACCTAAATTGGCTGTCAGGGAAGACAGCTGCATCAGTGCAATTTCTACTGTAAGTCTTGGGTTTTTGGAGTTCTTATAATTAATATCCGCATGGTTACAGATCTCGACGGCGTCAATGAGCTGCTGGGCATTCCATTTCTGGCTTTGCTCTACGAATTTCACCTTGGTCCTCTCACCGACTTCAATAAGTTCTATTGTTCTGGCGTTCTGGGCCATCATAAGGTCTCTGAAATGATTTCCCAATCCAGCAATAAAAATATGCGGATCAAAGCCTTTTTTTACAATTTCATTGAAAGCGAAAAGCGTTTCTGGAATTTTGTTCTCCTTGGCCAGGTCTACTATATTGAGGTACTGATCATAATCAAGGATATTGAGCACTTCGGCAGCTTTGGCCAATGTAATGTTCTTCTGGGAAAATGTAGAAAGCCTGTCAAAGATAGAAAGCGCATCTCTTAGGGCACCATCGGCTTTTTGGGCAATAAGATACAGGGCATCATCTTCATACTGGATATTTTCCTTTTGAGCGATGTTTCTTAAATGTCCCTGGATATCTTCAATGGTAATTCTCTTGAAGTCATAAATCTGGCAACGTGATAAAATAGTAGGGATTATTTTATGCTTCTCTGTAGTCGCCAAAATAAAAATAGCATGTGCCGGCGGTTCCTCAAGGGTTTTAAGGAAAGCATTAAACGCTGCAGAAGACAGCATGTGCACCTCATCGATAATATAGACTTTATATTTACCTACCTGAGGCGCAAAGCGGACCTGGTCTATCAGCTCCCTGATATCATCCACGGAATTGTTAGATGCCGCATCTAATTCATAGATGTTATAAGCAAAGCCGTCTTCTGAAACTGAACCATCCTTTTCATTGATCTTTCTGGCCAGGATTCTGGCACATGTGGTTTTACCCACACCCCTAGGACCGCAGAACAGTAAGGCCTGAGCCAGCTGATTTTCTCCAATAGCATGTTCTAAGGTATCTGTAATATGAGATTGCCCTACTACAGTATCAAACTGCTGGGGGCGGTATTTTCTTGCAGATACGATAAAATTTTCCATTGGTCAAAAATAAGAAATATAGTTTTAATCTGAAAATTAAAAGTTTTCAAATTATCAACAAAAATTTATTTTCGGAAAATTGGAAAACTTTTAATCATTATTCTTTTGCTTTTTTCGTTTTGTAGTAGTGTTCTATAATCTCAACGATCACTTTCTCCACTTCGGCTCTTCCTTCATCAGTTCTCATATCAATACCGCAGAATTCTGTTCCGTTGTATGCGGGGAACAAGTTCAGATAATAAACTCCAGCCGCTATTAAAGCTAACATAGCTCTTACGTTTTTAGCGTTTTCCCCGAAATAAGGATCCGTAACATTTTCAAATAGATTGGCCGCTACATCTTCTCTTTGCTTTAGTATATTTTTAAGTATCGGCTTGCTTTCGGAAAGTTCCCAAAGAATAATTTTCTGTAATTCTTTATTTTTCTTCAGACTTTCAAACTGCATGAGAATTCCCTGAATTAGGACTTCTTTACCTTTTCCAACCTGTACTTCTTCCTCAATATCCGGGCTGAACTTGCTCCAGTAATCCTGGGATTTTATATACTCATCAATAAGTTTATCTGTACTTCCAAAGTACTCATAGATGAGTTTCTTGTCGAACCCGGCTACTGCTGCAATTTTACTTACTTTTAAACCGGAGTAACCTTTTACTCTCAAAATTTTACCAACTGCTGCCAGCAGTTTTTGTTTTGTTTTTTCTTTGTCCCTAATAGGGCCTTGGACTACTTTTCTGGGCATAATTTATTATTTTTTTGCAATATGCAATTTTTTATTTATATCATCAAAAACATTCAGTGTTTTGTCAAGATGTTCTTTTTCGTGTCGTGCTGTTACAGTCATCCTGATACGGGCATCTTTTCTGGCTACGGCGGGATACATAATAGGGTTTGTATAGACTCCTTCTTCAAGCAGTATTCTCCCAATATCCCACATTTTATTCTGATCTCCAATTTTCACAGGAATAATAGCTGAGCAGGTAATACCGGTATCTAAGCCAAGATCATTAAGCCCTGTTTTAAAATAATTGATATTATCCCATAGTTTATCTTTCCAGAAAGGTTCTTCATCAATCAAATCAATTGCTTTTAAAATTCCGAAGGAAGAAGGTGGTGCTGTTACTGAGAAAATATGCTGTCTGGACTGGAACTTAAGAAATGATGTTATTTTTTTGTTAGCAATCACATATCCTCCGAGGTTGCCAAAAGTCTTGCTGCATGTTCCTGTTATAAAATCTATCTTATCCAATAAACCGTCGTCTTCAAGAGCTCCTCTTCCGGTTTTTCCCATCACTCCGACCCCATGTGCATCATCTACCATGAGATAAGCATTATACTTTTTCACAAGATCATATATTTCTTTAGCCCGTGAAGTGTCCCCTTCCTGAGAGTAAACTCCATCTAAGATAACCAGCTTTGTACGGTACGTATTCTCACATACCTTCAAAACATGTTCCAAAGCTTCCAAATTATTGTGCGGAAATGTTTTTTTATTGGTAAAAGCACATCCCTCATGTACACTGGCATGTACTCCCATGTCTAAAATAGCGATATCTTCCTTCTGCATTAAAATCTGTAAAGTAGCGCTATTAGCTGCGTATCCAGTTGTAAACAAAATGACCTCCTCCTCATCTCTTCCAAAAAAATCAGCAATCTTTTTTTCTATCGCATTATGATAATCAAAATATCCACCTATCAGAGGTGATGCTCCTGTACCTGTTCCATATTTTTCAATTCCTTCAATTGCTGCCTCTTTAACTTTAGGATGCTGTGTAAATCCTAAATAATCGCTGGAGACAAAACTTACATAATTTTTATTTTGGTTTGCAATATCTATATTTAATGTTGCATTGCTTCCTGAAGTATTTTTCAGTCTGTAATTCATATGACCTCTGGATTTCATATGGTCAAGGAATTCATAAAAATAATTAGCTCTTTGAGCAATATCATAATCTGAAATATTCTCAAAATCTTTAAAAGTTGCTGTTTCAAAATCGATACTCATCCTTAATGTTGTTAGTGTTAATTGTTAGTGTTTAGTGTATGTTTTAGTTGTTTGAAGAAACAAATATATGATTATTTAAAGCTTGTAAAATCTATCGATTATATTAAATATTATACATCATATAAGACGTTTTACTTTATGATCTGATAATCAAATCACTTTATTATCCATATAGCTGTTGAGTATTTCAAGGGTTAGTTATTTTTTTTAATGAATCTAAATTTAACAAAAAAAATACAACAATAAATCACTATTTTCAAATAAATCACAAAAAAAGGACAAATATTTCACAATTGTCTCATTATTAAAATCTTATTTTTCAGATATGTTTTTTGGATGTTAAAATTCATTAAAATCCAGGAATTATAAAAAGGAATTTTTATGCTATTTTGTCCCGTCACGGAAAAAATACTGAATCTTAATCACTGTAATCTACTCTTCTTTCTGAATGCTCCCGGTGTAATTCCTGTCATCTTTTTAAAGAACTTGGAGAAGTTGGACGGGTCATAGGTAAATATTCTTGCAATTTCTGCAATAGACCGATCTGAGTTTGCTATTATCTCCTTGGCTTCGTTTATGATTTTCTCATCATAGAAATAGCACGGATGCTGTCCTTTTTCTTTTTTTATAGTATCCGTGAGATGCTGATGTGAAACAGCAAGCTGGCCGGCAATTTCATTGAGTTCCATAAATTCCTGAACAGCTCCGGTAATTACATCCTGAATATGCTTTTCAAGAAAATCAAAATATTGCCTGGTGATCTCTTCACTTCTTTTCATTTGTTATCATCATTTGTTTATAGTAAAAATTTAATCTATAAAATTAAGCATAAGAATAAAAAAAGGCATGGTGAACTTTCCGGAGTTTGCCCTATAAAAGAACCACCGTTAATAAAAGCTGTCTTTAAATGCCTGTACAGAATTTTTCACTTTCAGTTTTTCAAGGATATTCTGGCGGTGCCTGCTTACTGTATTGATGCTTATAGACAGAAAATCTGCTATTTCTTTACTGGCATAGCCTTGGCCTACATATTTTAAAACTTCCAGCTCTCTTTTTGAGAGAATATTCTGATAGTTAAGCTTATCTTTTACAATAATTTCACCTTTAGCTGTATTAATGATCATAAAATCGGAAACCTGAAGCTGCGTCCGATCCAGCGCAATATGATAAAGACAAAATGCAAATCTCAGCTTTCCGTTATCCGGAGAATAAATATAGAACATCCGGTGCTTTACAAACCTGTATTCATCATTTTTATCTTTCATCCTGATTTTAGAAAGTACAGAATAGTCTGCCCGAAGCTCTGTATCCATAGAATCCATCATTTCATAAAACCGAAGTTCATGGATATATTTTTTGAGCCTGTCATCCGGATGTATCTTTTTAATGATCTCTTCTTCCCAGATAGAATTGATCTCTGACGGGTTTTCCTCCATACTTAAACCTAATTCCCATGCAGCTTTAGATTTATACACATAACTTTTATCTGCCTGCATGTCGCTCAAAACAGATATGGCACCTTCCATCTGGGAATATATCGATGCTCTCTGTTTATATTCTTCTATGTCAAGTCTGCATTTCTGAGATGACCTGTCTAAAAGCCGGCTGTTCAGTTTTTCTACGATTTCCATAAATGGTTATTTATCAGTATTGATGAAATATGGGTATAGTTATACTTTTGCTAAAATAATAATTTACACCCAGCTAAGAGGATGAAGAGATTGATTTTAAGTTTTTGCGCCGTTCTTATGGCCGAGAAAACGCTTTCACAGACTTTGGAAAAGATGAACTGGTTTAATGAGCCTGAAAAATGGGAAATTAAAAACAACAGCCTGCTAATGAATGTTACGCCACAAAGTGATTATTGGAGGATTTCCCATTATGGATTTACAGTAGATGATGCTCCTTTTTATTATACGACCTATGGCGGAGAATTTGAAGCGAAGGTAAAGATCAGTGGAAACTATAAGACAAGATTTGACCAGACGGGGCTTATGCTAAGGACTGATAAAGAGAACTACATAAAGGCGGGTATTGAATTCGTAGATGGTAAATACAACCTCAGTACTGTAGTTACGCATGGAACAAGCGACTGGAGTGTTATTACACTGAACACCACTCCTTCTGCAGTCTGGATAAAAGCCGTAAGAAGACTGGATGCTGTAGAAATATTTTATTCTTTTGATGACAAGAATTATACAATGATGCGCAATGCATATTTACAGGACAACACCCCTGTAATGGTGGGCTTAATGGCTGCCTGTCCGGATGGAAACGGCTTTACTGCAGCCTTTGAAAACTTCACGGTAAAACATCTTCCCGACCAGCGCAGGCTGAAATGGCTTGAAAACAACAAATAGCGATTGAATTTTATTCAATATACAGTCAATTTTTATTCGCCTCCCTTTTTCGGGGAGGCTTTTGTTTTAATTTTTTTTCTGAGCAGCATTATGATTAAAAAAATCATACTATTTCACTGCGTGAAGATAAAAGAAATATAAAATTATGCTTAATGTGTCTGGTTATTAGATAAAATTCATATCAAATACATCTCGCTATGGTAATTTATGTTTATAAAATTACTAATTTTACAGTCCAAATTCAACTTGTTTTAACGGCAAGACATCAAACACAAAAAAATTAATGAAAAGAAATGCATTCAGTATTCCCAACACTTAAAAAACTTCGGCTTGTATAATGACTATTATTAATAAATTTTCGCCCTAATCAAGCGGAAAGCATAGATCATTTATGTATTTATGAAAGCCCGGACTTTGTTTTTTGTAATTATGTTTTCAAGCATTTACAAACAGCGTCATATTTTCACGAGGTTTATTACTGACAACGGATTTCTGCAGAATGATGCAAAAGCCATTGTCAAGGATGATCATGATTTTACAGGGCTTGTTGCTGAAGCTGTTCAAAAAAAAATTACAGCTATTATAGCAACCGCAAGCACAACCTTCCGCTTTCATACCTTTCAAAATAATCAAAAACTAACCCCGATAACCACCGGTACGGAATTGAAATATCCGCTAACATCAAATTCAAATGCAGGTATTTCAAAGGAAGTATTCGTTGAAACAACTCCTATTAAAAATTTTATATGAATGAAAGAATTTTAATCGCTGATGATCACTATGTAGTAAGAGCAGGAGCTGCTCTGGTCTTAGAGTCTGCCTATCCGAAGCTCAAAATAGATTTTGCAGAAAATTATGACCAGGTAAAAGAACAGATATCTGAGACCCTTTATGATCTCCTTCTTCTTGATATTGATATGCCGGGAACACAATATAAAAAAATGATTTCTGAGCTTAAAAATATCCAGGAAAATCTTAAAATCCTTGTTTTTTCCGGACATGGTAAGGATGTGGCGATACAATATATTCGTGAAGGTGCTGAAGGTTATCTCAGCAAACAGGGTTGTGAAGAAGAAATCCGGGAAGCTGTAAGATCAGTCATTCAGAAGGGTTATTACTATCCCAGTGAACTGATCGGGCTTATTATCCAGAATAAAAAAAGTAATCCTGCAGAAAAGCTGTCTTCAAGGGAATATGAAATCTTTAAACTTCTGGCCAAAGGATCCGGAAATCTTGAAATCGGGAATAAACTGGACATTCAGATGTCTACCGTAAGCACCTACAAAAAAAGAATCTTTAAAAAACTTAATGTTTCGAATATCGCCGAGCTCATCAAAGTACATGAAATGATGCATTAGAATACGGGAAAACATCCAATTTAACCGAAATTGAATGTATAATATCCGGCCTCGGATTTTGCTGCTTTGAAAATGGCAATATTCTTATTCTCCAGTATTCATTTTATTTATAATGGTTTATTTTGAGATAAATGTGAAATTTTATTTCAGATCTGCTTGGAACAGAAGATTAAGAGATATTAAAACTCTTTAACGAAACAATAGATACCACATAGGTACCACACAAAATATTCTATTTTTCTACCAATTCAGTTAATTTCCGTATTATTTTAACATATAATTAATTATTTATGTTAAAAATTAATAAAAACATTAACAATACAGGATATTTACTATTAGTCAGGGCATAATATTTGCAATTAAATATTCACAAACACACCTTTCTAAACTCAAAATATTATGAATGCAGCAGATCTTAAAATTAAAAACTTAGTTGAGTACAAAAATCAGATTTACACCATCACTGAAATATTTCAGGGTAAAGGTCACGATTATTTTGTAAAAATAGAAAATGACATCCACAGCATTTCAGTTCCGGCAGATTCTCTTAAACCCATTTGCATAACAGAGGAATGGCTTGAAAAATTTGGGTTCCTGAGAACCTACAGCTCAAATGAAAGAATCCGTTATGAAAGACCCGAACCATTTATTAAATATGATATTGATTTAAGTTCAAGGAAAATCCTTGAGGGTTTGAAAATATATGGAAACTCCATTAAATGCAAATATATTCATGAGTTTCAGAATATTTTCTCGTGTCTTTTCGGAAAGGAACCTGCAGCTTTTAATTTAGGACTGTTAAAGACAGAGTCTTAGTTTATTATTATGTTGATTATAAGGAAACCGCTGCTCTTTTTTGCAGCGGTTTCTTATTTTATACCGTCTTATTATTCCCGAAGCCCTGTTCTTTTTCTTTTTGTGCCTGATGTTCCAGCAGTTGTTTTTGAAGCCGTTTTTTTTTAGCATTTTCGCGCTGTTCTTTACGGAAATCCCAGGGAGAGACTGCTTTTTTATCCTGCCAGAGTCCTAGTTTTTTATTTTTTGCCGTTTCCTGCATTTTTCCCAGATCAGCATTTTTAGAATAGGAATAGTACCACCATCCATACCCGGCTTTTATAATTTCTGCGGAAAGATATTTTCCATTGTCATAGTATATTTTAGCTACTGAACGTCCATAGCGGTCTTTATTGGTTTCTATAAACCTGATCTGCTTTGCAAAAACCTGATCTGAGGTAAACTTTTTCGCATTTTTTCCAAATGGCTGCCGGTTTTCGGGGCAGTCTACCTCTGCCAGCCGAAGTTTTTTCTGTACATTTCCGTCCAGTAAGACCGTAATTGTATCTCCGTCTGAAATCCCAACTACTTTAGCTGTTGTTTGTGAGAAGAATAAAAGAGGAAAGCACAGTAGTGCCGAAAGAAATATTCTCATGATGCGAAATTATGTAATTTATTTCCAAACCCCCTTACCAGACGAAGTTTTTTTATTTAATCCACTCTGAAAAAACAAAAAGTATATGAAGTGCTCAGAATTACCGCTCAATAAAAAAGGAGGCTAATTGCCCCCCTTTTTCTGTATCAATGATCTATAAACTTCTTTATATTAATTTTGTGTTTTTTTAAGTCGAGTTTAAGAAGTTACTTAAAGATCATTCATACCTAATATTGTTTCATCATTTGTGTTCTAATAAAGTCTACCGTTTGTATTAAAAAACTTTTTCAGTTAATATATTCCGTTTGGTAAATTTTATTAGGACAAAGTAACAACATTAAGGAATAATATTCTCTGTAATTAGCGTCGATATATATCGATAAAGCCATAGATGTTTTTCAAATAAAAGTTTACTATCCTGGCATTACCCCAATAAAAAAAGGAGACTATTGTCTCCCTTTTTTATGTATAAAATGACCTACAAAGACCAAGCCTGCTTCTCTATATTAATTTGTGTTTTTAATAATCAGCTTTCGAGAAGTTTCTTCAAGGCCATGCATACACTTATATTTATCTCATCATTTATGTGTGTGTTATAAAACTTACCGTTGTACTAAAATCAGAAAGTATCTTTGGTTAATTTTACTGAGACAAAGTAACAACATTAGGAGGAAATATTTCTTATAGTTGACATCGATATATATCGATAAAGCCATAGATGTTTATCGATAAAATGCTTTAACGGGGAAGAAATGAGGAACGGATCTTAGAAAATCCTATATTTTGTGATGAGTATTGATGAGATCGATCAATTCGACAAGGTTTTCTATTTTTAATTTATCAAAAATATTCTTCTTTATGGTGCTCACAGTATTCTGTTTTATATCCAGATCATTTGCAATTTCCAGGTTGCCATATCCTTCTGCATACATTTCTGCAATCTGCAGCTCTCTTTTGGTTAAACGGCTAAGCGGGTTGATTAAATCCGGATTCTGAACCAGCTGCAGCATCAGGTTACGGGAAAGCGGAGAGAAATATTCTCCCTTATGTACAATATCTGAAATTGCCTGTCTTATTTCTTCTTCCTCACTTAATTTGCTTACATATCCGCTGGCTCCGGCTTTAATAAATTTCAGCACATGCAGATCTTCTTCCAGACCTGTGAAGACTAAAATTTTAATATCCGGATTCACAGCTTTCATCAATGGTAAAACATGGAGACTGTTGCCGTCCGGAAAATGAGCATCAATAATAGCTATTTCCACTCCTTTTGACTGTACCAGCTCTACGATCTGCTGTGATGATGAGGTTTGATAAACTTTAGAATTTGGAACAATTTCATCGATGAGAATCGCAATTCCCTGGCGAACGATACTGTGATCATCCGCTAAAAGAAATATAATCTCTTTATTTTCAGTTGGTGCTTCCATGATGATTAATGCTTAAATTTATTCTGAATGTTACCTTTGTCCCTTTATGCAGCTTACTTGAAACTGATATTTCTCCATTAAACAGCTCTATGATTTCTTTGCATAAATTCAATCCCAATCCGGCCCCGAAATTATCAATCTTATCAGAGATCATCCCCTGATAATAAGGTTCAAAAATTTTCTCCAGATCGGAATCTGAAATTCCTACACCGGTATCCCCTACTGTTGTGATCAGAGAAATGGTATTTTCATCTACTTTCTCAGTTGCCATAGAAAGATCGATCTGTCCGTTTTCTGTAAACTTGTTGGCATTTCCCAGGATATTCATAAATATCTGGTTAATTTTTATATTATCTGAATTTACAACTAAATCCGCAGGAATTCTGTCTGTTACCAGAAATTTATTGTTCCTTGTTTCTATATAAGGCGTAATGGCTGTTACAATAGACCCTATCTCATCCTTAAGATTAAAGACGGTTTTCACCAGTCTTTTCTCAACTTCCTGGTTTTTTGTGTATTCAAGAATTTGGTTGGATTGTATAAGCAAGGTGCTGTTGGTGAACTTTATTGATTTAAGGTAGTCTTTGGTGGTCTCATCTTTTGTGGTCCTGTTGATCTTATCAATAAAGATATTGATAATCTTCAGAGGCGACATCAGCTCGTGGCTCAGCATTCCAAGAATTCTGTTTTTGAAATTAAGACTCTTTTTAATCTCCTTATTCGCAGCATTAAGCTTCATTTCGTATATGAATGCTATTCTTGTAAAATACATAATCAGAATGGATACAATAAACATTAAGACCATTAATCCCAGTACGAGATAGGTCCTGATTCTGTTGTTCCTGGAGCTCTGCTTGTTATATTCTTTTTCTAAATCGGATTTAAATTCTTTAATAGCTTTTTCGTAAACATTGATCAGTCCGTTGCTGTATACCAATAATTTACTGAAATTACTGTAGAACTTTATATTTTCACGCTGGCTTTCAGCCATGGATTGCTGCTTCTGAACTGTAGAACGCTGAATTTTTTTAACCTCGGTGGTATAATATTTATCCATAGATTTCGCCAGGCTATCCATCCTAAGTTTTATTTTAGAAAGATTAGCCGGCTTTTTATTGGTCATGGTAATCACGGTACTTTCCTTTTGTACATCTACCTTACCTGATATTGCGTCTTTTAAACGCCCCATGAGGCCTTTCTTTTTGATGGTATCTGAATAGGTTTGGGTTTGTATGTTCAGATCTTCAAAGTCGTCCATGTTTTTATACCTTTCCAGCTCGTAATGCTGATCCGGGATGATTGTTACAGGCGGTTTCAAAGAATATTGATATACAGAGTCTATAATCGTCTGTAGCTTTACAATTTTCAGAGTATCTTTTTTTTGCTTTGCCAGTTTATTTTTCAGTCCCAGATTTGTATCTCCATAATCATTTATTTTTTCGAAATTGCTATTTAATCTTTTAAGAGATTCAAAGTATAGCTTCAGATCTTTGTCATCCTGGCTGATCACATACTTTTGAAAGTAATTCTGTGCATCCATGAAATCTTTCCTCGAATTATCCGTTAAACCGCCCAATGCTTTACTTTCGTCCAGTTGATTTTTAATAAACTGAAGCTTTTTTTCATTGACAAATTCGTTGTAAAAAAATATGGCTATAATAACCTGTATCAACAATATGCACAGGATTAATGAGTAATGAACAACTTTTCTCAATTTAAAATCTAAGAATTTATATTTCATATCTTTTTATCAGCTAAAATAGTTTTCTGATTATCTAAGTCTGCAGGTATTAGTTTTTAACGCCATCATCACATTACCAAAATCATGCTAATGTCTATATCATTCCTTTGGCAAAGTTAAAGTAATTTTTGTCTTCTCATAACAGTAAACAGGTGATAAATACAGAGAACTAATTTTATTTGAAATTACAAAAATCTAAGAAAACTCCAGGATTTCATTCAGTGTAAGTATATTTTCCTGTTCAGACACACATATTGAAAACAATAATCGTTAGTTTTTTCTAAGTACATAATTTTTCATGGTAAAAAAAATGTCAATTTCCATGTTATACATAATTTTAATAGGCTTTACAACCCCTGAAATGAAAATCAATCTCAAGATGGGCAATATACATTATAATTCGGAATAATTATTCTAACTTAACATAAATTTCTGCTATGAAAATTCTGTCATTTGTGTTTTTTTTATTTTGCTTTTTATATGTTCCGGCACAAAAGCAATACAGTTTGGAACTCAGTTTTGTGACTGACAGCAATCAACGTGCGCCCAATGTTAGCGTGATCTTCATTAAAGATACCAAAGAAGGCGGTATTATAGTTGAGAAGGCTACCGCTGACAATAAAGGTATTTTAAAGCATACAATTTCTGAAGATTATTTTGATGAAAACGGCTTACTGATTATCGAAGCCTCATATTATAATCAAGATATCTATTATTTTGATTATCATGAGAAGCTTTCAAAAAAACAGTTTCCTTTCAGGAAAACGGTTGTCCTGGAACATATTGTTCCGCCGACCCTAGAAGAAATCAACAAGATGAATCCGCCGCCTCCACCACCTCCCAAAGCTAATTAACAAGAATAGAAAACTGTTAAATACCTGAAACCAAAAAACTTAAATTTCTGTCAACCGAAAAATAATACAGACAATACTCTATTTTATTTTTTTTGCCAAATGTTAAAAAAAAACCTTTTATTGATATTGTTTTTACAAATTCAGTAATAACTTTGCCGTACCATTAAAATAAAAAGATTTGTGCAAAAATATACTTCCGCTTTTCTGTTCTTCTTTTTTTTCATTATTTACAGCCAACAATATAACATTCAGTCATATAATACAGACAACGGGCTTCCACAGAACAGTGTAAAAGATATTATTAAAGACAGATATGGTTTTATATGGCTGACCACTGAAAACGGAATTGTAAGGTACGATGGAATGAAATTCCTGGTTTACAGGAATCTTCCGCTAAACAGTCAACGGTTTAGGTATTTTTACGGCTCCCCCGAAAAAGACAGCATCTATACTACAGCAGATTACGCAAAAACCGTGCTTATACACCAAAAGTCCCCTAAGGTAATACGCTCCATAAAAAAGAATTCGCATTTTATATTTAAAGACCACATGAATTACTTTTTATATAGCTCCAATTACACTTACACTACATCGCCAGGCATGAATCTGTATTTTCCCCTTAAAGAAGGTACCTATTTTATAAAGCAGAACTCTCTTCAATATATAGATGCCACTTCTAAAAAAGAAGAGAATCTAAATATCAAGGCATTCTATAAGAACATTGCAAGAATCTTTGTAATTGATAAATCAGTGTTCTTTATTGATTATCAGTCAAAAAACATTCAAAAAATAGAAAAGGGAAAAATCGCTGATTATTACCATGAGCCATTACTGACGGACATCCATAGCAAGGTGTACTGGAGCCTGATTAATAATCAGGTTTTTATCATCAATAAAAACAGCATTTACAGGTGCCAATATGAAGGAAACACATTAAAAGTAACAAAACTTGTACAGCTTGATGATATTGCAAAAAATATCATCAGCATATATTATGATACAGTTTACAAGAAGCTTTATCTGGGAAGCAGTACCAACGGCCTGCAGATTATCAGTTTTCCAGATTTTGTTACCATCCAGAGACCCCCTTCAAAACCTGAATCTGTTTTTTATAATACTTTACCTTACAGTCATTCTTCAGTTATTACCACTTTCGGAGAGATCTATGACCGTAACGGACTTGTAGAAGACAAAAAATTTAACAGTATCGTTCCATTCTTCATGGCTTATGATGAGAAAAGAAACATCATTGCGCGTAAGGCAAGCGATCTGATAACCTATCAGAAAAAATCTTATTATACGAAAAGTACTTTTAAAAAAAAATTCGATTTAGTAGACTTCTTCTCCGATGCCCAGAGGTATTATGCCCTAGAACTGCAGCCTAAAAAAAGTGGAACTCCCGCCTACAGCGGATTCCTTCTGATCTATGAGGACCTGTCTTTCAATTCACTGAAAAAAAAGTTTTTTTTTAATAATGAGCCTGTCAAAGCCTTGAAGTTTGATGAAGAACATATATTGGTAGGCACTACAAAAGAACTGTACAAAGTATCATTAAAAACCAATAAAATACTCCAGCTAAATCCCGGCAACGAGCTGTCAATCCGCAGTATTATACAGTCAAAAGACGGTAATTTCTGGATCACCACTTTAGGGAAAGGCTTTTATCTGCTGAAAAACAACCGCCTGATCAAAATGCCTTATGATACCAACAACAATATTTCTTCTTCACATACCATTTTAGAGGATTCACGCGGATTTTTCTGGATTCCTACCAACAACGGACTTTACAGAGTTCCGGAAAGCCAGTTGCTTCAGTATGTTCGGAATAGGAAATTAAAAGTCAATTATTACCGTTTTTCAAAAGATTCAGGTTTCAAAACCAACGAATTCAATGGCGGTAGTAATGTATGTGGTAACAGGCTAAAAAATGGAGAATTTGTACTTCCTTCTTTAGATGGTCTGGTTTTCTTCGATCCATTGAAAGTAAAAAGCTATTATCCCGGAAACGTTTATATAGAAAGGGCCGTTATCGATAACAAAGAACAATATTTCGATAAAATACTCAATTTAAAACCAGAATCCAATCGTATTGATATTTTTATTGATGTTCCCTATTATTCAAACCCCGACAATCTAATTATAGAAGCAAAGCTGAGCGGAATACCCAACGCCAACTGGGAGCCTATAGGAAAAGACGGAAAATTTTCCATTTCAAACCTATCTTACGGAAATCATTCTTTCGTAGTGAGAACACTCATTTCCGATAAGGGAGAATACATTTATAAAAAAATACATATTATCATTCCGCCTTATTTTTATCAGACGGTATGGTTTAAAATATTTCTTTCGTCCATAATCCTGCTGCTGCTGTACTTTTTGGTCAAGTGGAGAATACATTTCCTGGAAAAGAAAAACCATGAACTGGAAGAAATTATAAACTCACGCACAAAAAGCCTCTCTGATACCGTAGAAAAACTAGAGATTACAAAAATAAAACTCCATAAAGAAATTGAACAGCAAAAAAAACTCATCGGAACGATTACCCATGACATTACAACTCCGGTAAAGTTTATTGCACTCACCGCAAAGGAAGCTTTGAACAGGAATGGCTTTAATGAACAGCATCGTGAAAAGATCCTTAACTCTATTTACAAATCTTCGGATCAGTTATATAATTTTACTATTACCCTGAAAGAATATGCGGATATCTATACGCATCACCGGTCTGATAAAACAGAGCTTTACTCTCTGCATAAGCTGATAGAGGAAAAGAAAATACTTTTCAATGCCATCGCAGAGAACAATAACACCCTCATCATCAATAATGTAGACAAGACATTATGGGTCTGGATCAGTAAGAATATCTTGTCTGCAATTGTTCATAATCTACTGGATAATTCTGTAAAGTTCACAAAAGACGGCTTCATCACAATAGAGAGCCATGCGGAAGGAAACACCATTACCCTGTTGATAAGAGATACCGGAATTGGGATGGACGAAAAGAAGATAGAATATTATACAAAGCTTCAGGACAATATTGAAAATGAAAAATTATTGCTGCAAAAATACGGGATGGGACTTCACCTTGTTTTACAGCTTCTGCAAATGATAGAAGGGAAAATTGTCTTTAAAAAAAATAAATTAAAAGGAACTTCATTCAAACTGATTTTAACGAATAAAAAAAATGATTAAGAATATTCTTATTGCTGATGATCACGACATTGTTCTGGTAGGTACAAGCATGATTTTAGAGTCACGGATTCCGGGGGTCGTTATAGACCAGGCTGAAGATTATCCGCAAGCCCTTGGAAAAATTTCAGAACGGAAATACGATCTTGTTATTCTGGATATCAATATGCCGGAAAGCAAAAATAAAAAAATGATCACCGAAATTAAGGCGTTGGATCCTGCAATAAAAATACTGATATTTTCGGCTTATGAAGAAGAAGTGGCCGTACAGTATATCAAAGAAGGTGCTAACGGATACATCAGCAAGCTCAGCAAATCTGAAGAAATCTCGGATGCCGTAAACAAAATATTTTCTGAAGGCTTTTATTATCCTCCATCTATTGTACGGCAATTGCTTCAGAAATCTCCATTAGATTCTATAAAAAATCTATCCACGAGAGAGTACGAGATTTTTATTTTAATGGTAGAGGGCAACGGCAATTTAGAAATTTCCAATAAGATGGGGATACAGATGCCAACGATCAGCACGTATAAAAAAAGGATCCACAATAAATTAAAAACCAAGAACCTAGCCGACCTTATCAAATTATATCAAACTTATATTTCCTGATTCATAAGCCTTTTATAAATCACAGCATGTAGAAAATTTTCTACATGCTTCTTTATTTTATTCTACGAAACACCCTCTTTTCTGTAGTAATATTTCTATATTTTTACATTATGAATAAAGATGTTTAAAATTTTTAAGCAAAAAACATGCAAATTCATAATTTTTTAAACATTAAGTAACATATAATTAACCCATTATAAAATAATTTCATTATGTAATACATAGCAAATTAAGATAAAAGCTAATCTGTAAAACTGAAATAAAACTGAAAATAATGCTAAAAAAAATTACAAAATTAGGACAAATAGTGGGGCTGGTGACTTCATCTGTCATTTTTGCACAATCTGGAAATGTAGGAATAAATACTCCAAATCCGGGATCTACAATGGATGTCAATGGTTCTATAGCTGCCCATTATCTTGCAGTAACTGCAGCCGTTTACAATTTAAATTCGTCGGATTTTCATGTCTCTTATAATGGTACCGCCAATGCGGTATTCAATCTTCCGGCAGCCATCAGCGGAGTGGGAAATTTTAAGGGACGAATGTATACGGTCAAGAATAATACAAACTTTACCATAACGGTAAATTCTGCTGCCCCGGAAACCATTAATGGAAGTGCGAGTATTACAGTACCAGCGAATCAAAGTGTTCAGCTAATTAATACAGGACTTACAGGAGCTGCAGACACTTGGGAAATTACAATAGCCAATAGTGCAATAACAGCGAGTAATGGTCTCTCCATGTCGGGCACAGATGTTAAATTAGGAGGTACTCTATCCCAACCCACTAATATTGCTACTGCCGGAAATAACCTGAGTGTCAACGGAACCGGAAAAGTTTTGATCGGAACCAATACGGTACCTGCCGGAGCCGCCAATTCTAAAATCGTTATAGATAATGGAACTACTAACGGTGCGCTACAGATTAAAGACGGTACAGAGCAGCTGGGGTATGTACTGACCAGTGATGCTGATGGATTGGCCACCTGGTCTTCTACGGTTACCACTGCATTTGCCAACAACTGGTCAACCTATACAGGCACATTAACCAATCCTTTTACAAGTACAACAGGTGTAAATACTCAAGCCACAGGAACCTCAGTTGTGATTCCTGCAAAAGGATGGTATTTTTTCCGTGCAGGAATTACTATACAGTCAAATTGTAACGACTATTCATTCTATATTAATGGAATTGGAGACATTTGGAGAACATATTGTAATGTGGCAGATGTTCAGATGATGTCTCCCCGGGACCAAAACCGGGTACTTTATTTTGCAACACCGGGAACTTATCCCATTATAGCTACCAAAACCAATGCTGTAGTACCAAGTGGATTTAATATTGGCAATCCTGGCTTCTATGTAAACTTTGTAAAATTCCAAAATTAAGGAAACCACAATAACCATGATTCTAAATACATAAAGCTGAAAATTGAACTGCTGCAAAATTCCCTCATTCCTGCAGCAGTTCATTTAAAATCAACTCTCCCTTATCAAACTAATAATTATTTATTTACCTGCTATTTATTCATTTAATCTTATTAATATGAAAAAAATGTTTTTCCTGCCATTAATGGCCCTTTTAAACAGTAGTCTGATGTATTCTCAATCCGGAAATATAGGCATTAATACCAGCGATCCGGGCAGTAAGCTAACCGTTAATGGCTCATTTGCTGCAACGTATAAAACTACTGGAGCAAGCGGTCCTGTTGACGCCAATGATTACTATATAGCCTACACTGGCAACAGCAATGGTACTTTAACTCTACCCGCCGCTGTAAGCGGATCCGGCAATTTTATTGGAAGAACCTACCATTTCAAAAATACCGGTACCGCAACATTATCTATTGCCGCCAGCGGAGCAGAGCTCATTGACAATCAAAGTGGTGCAGGAGTAGCTTCTGTCAGCGTACCTCCGGGTTACTATGCCTTTTTTATAAGTAAAGGAACAGTTACCGATACAACATGGGAGCTTATTTTACTCTCAAGCTCCAGCAATCTGCCCGCAGCAGCGTCCACTTATGCTTTTTCCACCATAAGCACTACAACAAGACAGTCACTTCCTGCTACAGCCAGCGGACCCTTTATCAACGCAGAAATTAATTATCCTCAAGGAACGGTCATCAATACAGGAAATGTAATGAATACAGCCAATGGAAGGTTTACAGCTGCTACCAGCGGATATTATATGTTCTACGGCTCCACCCAGTTTGATAATGGTGCGCTTGCAGGTGCTCCCAATTTTGCCTGGGCTATATTATATCTTGTAAAAAACTTCAGTACCACTCCCAATAATATATTGGTCCAGTCTTACCAGTCGAACCCCGGCATATTGGTAGGAACCAATGTTTCATGCATCACCTATCTGAATGCCGGAGAAACCGTGAGTATGGCTTCAGCAGCAGCTGTAACCAGCGGGACGACTTACCAGGTAGTGGTAAGTTCATTTTACGGTTACAAAATTGCTAATTAAACTGCACAATATTATATAAACTAGTCAATCCCCCTCCTATCATTACATGACGCCATACATGATGAGAAAGAAAACAATTTGTTCCCAAACAAAAGGGGGATTCTAGTTTATATTTATGATTGAAGGATGTTATCAATAAATTGTTACTCAGGCATTGGAATTAAGAACCTACTTATCTGGAGACTTTAGAATCAGGCTTAGAGACTATCTTCATTATTTTTTTGTCCTGCCCAATACCGGACATAGTTATTTTTCATAAATGTTTAACTGTAAGCGAAAAAGCTATTGATTAGTAGTTATTAAAAAGTTAAATTTCTATTTTACTTTGATTGTTTTAAGCTTCTGAGTAAATTTGTAAAAAATAAAAATAAATGAACTATACACTTGAGCTTAATACTCAGGATGCTTACTCTACAATTGTTTTTAACACAATCGTATTTGACTCGTTCAAGGTTAATATAGTTGAAAGATATACAGGGCGAATGAATTTCCAGCCAAAACTATCATATGCTTTATTTAAAGTCAGAACCCTGGATAATGAAATTATTAAAACAAGAGACGGCAATGGAAGAGTCAAAATTAAAGGAGACCATTTTGAAACTTACCAGAAACTGACAAAGGTCCTGAATTCTTATGCCTATAAAAACAAACTGATGAATGTAAAAGAAGCTCAGGAGGATTATGTCCATTTCATTTTGAGCTTAGTCATCGTTAATTATCAGCTTAATTAAATCTTTTATTTCCAAATGATTATCCCGGATACTGATAATCATTATTGATTTATATACTTTTTAATACCTGCCTTATGGATAATAAAACTGTTCTGGAGAAAGCCAATGCTGCCATATCAATGGGGGATCATGAAACCTTTCTTTCGTATTGCAGCGAAAATACAAAGTGGGTATTTATAGGAGATCAGGTTCTTTCCGGGAAGGAAGAGGTACGGAAGTATCTGGCAGATGCCTACAGAGAGCCTCCCAAGTTTGATGTAGAATATATGATAAGTGAAGGAGATTATGTAACAGCAGTAGGTGTAATAAGCCTGCTGAACAAAGACAACCAATGGACAGACTATGATTACTGTGATGTATGGAGATTCCAGGACGGAAAAATGGCAGAGCTGAGAGGCTTTGTTATCCAGAGATAATTCTTCAGCCATTCTAATGAATTTTGATAGCATTCTGAAAAATAAAAGCTCCTCTAATGACAGAGGAGCTTATTCTATACGTACTATATATTATTTTACGGCATTCTTTGCTTTTTCAGATTCCATTAAATGATGCTCCAAAGTGGGCAGTGTTTTGCTCGCAAAAGATTTTAATGATGCCTCCTTACCTTCTGAGGCCTGTTTTTTAAATTCTTCTACGTCTTTTTTATGATCACTCACCATCAGATCGGTATATTTCTTATCAAATTCAGCACCTTTTTTTGCTTTCAGATCATCATATTCCTTCTGTTTGTCAGCATCCAGGCCAGTTGGCAGCGTGTAGCCTGCTGTTCCAGCCCATTTTTTGAGCTCGTCATTGGCTTTACTGTGATCTTTTACCATCATTTCTCCTAATGCTTTTACTTTTGCATTAGTAGCATTAGTGGCTGCAAGCTGACCCATCATTACTTCCATCAGGCCTCCTTTTGCTGCAGCATCTGCAAATTTCTTGTCCTGATCACTCAGAGAATTTGTAGTAACCTTAGTATCAGAAACTTTGGTAGAATCAGTAACCGTCATTCCAGACTCAGCAGGGGCAGATACAATTTGCTCATCTGTAGATTTATTTACAGATTTGGTTTCAGTTTTTTTGCAGGCTATCAGTGCAGCAGCTGCAAAAAGTGTTAAAACAAAATTTTTCATAATAATAATTTTAAAGTGATGATCAATAAATACAACAATTTATTTGCCAAAATTCATATTTCTGCGATGCCAATCCGTTTATAAACAGCACTTAATAAGTCTTTTATAATCAAACTGAACTTACGATCTTCTACAAATACAGTTTATAATTTAAACTGAATCTTGCGGTAGAAAAACTTCCAACCCTGAATGATAAATTAGCCGACCAAAAGCTTTGAATAAAGAATATAAATTTTTTGTTTAATATTAATATCCAGATTTTTAGCTATTTAATATCGGTATTTGTATTTTTGATATATTTGTCATGTACAACCTATCAGTTTTAAACCTAAAATATTATTGTTATGAAAAAACATTACTATATCATAGCTTTTTTTCTGCTTTCTTCTATCGCTGGTGCCCAGTCATTCACCGTTGAGCAGAAAGCCCAATTTAACAAAAGTGAAACCATACAGTTGATGACAGGCGGCAAATCAACAATTAAAGGGCAGGCTTTTGCTAAAGATAATCAATCGGGCATCAGAGGAATTGCAGTTCTTAACATCAACAAAAGACAATATGCACCTAAAGGAACGTCTATTATTGTAATGCCACAAACTGCCTATTTTAAAGAATGGCAGGAAGTAAGCAAAAAGTATGAAAAGGAAGGTAAGATAGTAGAACTGCACAAAGAGGCCAGAGCCTGCATTAAAGTAATACAGGTAAAGGATGATAAAGGCAGCTTCGAGATCAATAATCTCATGCCCGGACAATATTTACTAATCACAGGGTTCAACTACATACAGGATAAACAGCAGACTTATACCTTGGGTTATGAGAATACCTATATCAATAATACTCTTCAAAGCTCAAGAGAAATAGAGGGGCATCATTACTTTAAGATTCTTAGTGAGGCAAACATCCGAAAATCCGTTACCATTAAAAAAGATGGCGATGTGGAAGACGTCAATTTAAGAATGACTCTTTAGCCAATATTAAGTCAGTAGGCTGGAATCTAAACTTTCACCCACACACTTACAGATTGTGAATTGACCACAAATCTGGCTTTGCCATTTTCATCTGTTTCAATTGGGTCTTTTCTTTGCCCGGTAAAATCCCTGTATACGGAATTTGCGTTTTCTTTTCCAAGCTCAATATCTTTATAGCCGTCTTCGCTGTTAGATAGGATCACAATGCAGCCGGGATATTCAGTATTCCCTTTTCTGACCCACGCAATGCAGTTGGGATGATCAAAATAGCTAACCTGCTCGCCATAAGCAAACTGCTGCCGCGCTTCAAGCAATTTAGGCAGAACTTTCACCTTTGGCATAATGATTTTTATTTCTTCACCATCTTTCGAATCCGTATATTCTGCTCCGAAAAGATCGGGATAAAAAACACAGGGATATGCCTCTTCTGACAATAAAATAACAGCGTAAGCCAGAGGCTTGAACCAATCCTGTACAGCTGATTCTAAAGCCTGTAACTTCTGCGTATCATGATTTTCAACAAATGAAACGGAAAAGACCGGTTTTTTCTCCAGAAAACTGCCTTTTAAAATCTGGCTGAGATCATAATTTTCCCTCTCCTTTGATGCTTCAAAAAAATTGTAATGGAGAGGTGCATCAAAACAGGAGATCATATCATTAATCTTATCAGAAAAATCAGATATTTTTCCAGATTCCGACTTCCAGAATTCGCCCAAAATATAACAATCCGGATTCAATTCGGTTTTTATATAGGTGATCCATTCCTGTAAGAAATCAACGGAAATATGCTTCAGGGCATCCAGGCGCAATCCATCCACATGGGTGGTTTCCAGATACCATTTGATCCAGTTTTTCATTTCTTCGACGACGTAAGGATTACGGTATTCTACATCAGCTCCCATCAGATAATCATAATTTCCGAACTGGTGGCTTACCGCCTGGTTCCATGCTGTTCCGTATTCATTATGGATTTTGAAAATTCCTTTTATTTCTTCATGATCTTTCTGAATAATGTCTATTCCGCTAAAACAAGTATAATCCCAGATAAAATCCGAATACTTTCCGTTCCGTCCCGGGAAAAGGAATTTCGTAAATACCTTTGCACTGAAAGGTTCACCAATGGTTTCATTCCGGTTTTCCTCATTGACCTGCTGTACGGTAACAGTCTCACCTTCGTCTCCCCCCATTCTGTGATTCAGTACAATATCGGCATAAACGGATATGCCAGCTTCGTGGGCTTTTTTAATAGCGGACAGGTATTCATCTTTGGTTCCGTATCTTGTGGGAATACCTCCTTTCTGATCAAATTCTCCCAGGTCATACAAATCATAGGTATCATATCCTCTGCCCTCCTGCCCTAACACACATTTTGTTGCAGGTGGAAACCACACTGCTGTAAATCCCAGATTCCTAAGATACTCACACTTTTCCGTAAATTCATTCCATAAATTTCCTTCATGATACCAATGAAAGAATTGTATAATAACTCCATTCATATTTTAATTCGGTTTTCTGTTAAACATTAAAAGCTTTATTTATACTGATAATTGCTCAAAATAGATCAGGAATATGATGCACCATAGTTTGCATCCTGTCTGTTCCAGCAATACTAAAAAACCTCCCAAAGAATGAAAGGCAAAGTGTAGCGTTTTAGATAGTATACATGCATAATCATTTACAAATCTAAGGTGTATCCTTCACCAGCATCATGATTAAGATCATAAAACATCATATTTCGGTGAATTTTAATTAATATTTTTATGATTATAATCATAATTCAATAATTTGGGATTTATTAAATTTACTTATCAATTCTTACTGCTATTATTTATTAAAATTTAACTGATCAGCTAAGTATACAGCTCGAATCCATCACTGAAACATTTTCGGCCCATACCGGGACCAATCCTATTATTAATAACTTAATTAATTCACCATGAAAAAAAAATTTACTCTCCACTATTACAAGAATTTTTTCCTGCTGTTTTTCATATTTCTGTTTTATGCAGGGAAAGGTCAGATTGGAATTGGAACTCCCACTCCCAATGCAAGTGCTATGCTGGACGTAAGTTCCACAACCAGAGGAATGCTGGCTCCAAGAATGACAACAGCCGAAAGAAATGCGATAGTAGCTCCCGCCGATGGACTCCTGGTTTACGATACTACATTGAAGCTATTCTATTATTACATAAATTCTACATCATCATGGGCTCCGTTGGCAAGCAGTGTGACTGAGAGAATTAACTTTAAACGCATAAAATCTACTGATGTACTGAATACAGTTTTAGCTGAAGAACTTGCTGCCGGGGGCGGTGGAAAATATCTTATGGACGCTAATACACTGTATGAGATCAATGGACAGGTAACATTTGATTTGCCCATTGATATTAATAATTCTTACATAACCGGCCATGACAGCAATAATGACATTATCCGGAGAACTTCGGGCAATATTTTTGAGGGAGCCACGGGCGGGAGCATCAGAAGCTTAACCCTTACAGCACCAGGCGGAAATGTTTTCAATTTAAACGGATCTCCTGCTCAAAACCTTATATTCCGGGACTGTGTTGTTGCTAATTCCAATACTGTTGGAACTGTTTCTGGCTTTGGGCTGGTATTTTTGAGCATCATTCAATTTACAGGAAACAGCAACGGTATCACCTATAACAATATAACACAGCTGTTACTCAGTAATATAGGTTGGTTTGGCAATAATTCCGGGACTTATGAGCGTTTGACGGGTACTTTTACATTGATAGAAAAACAAGGCGGATTCAGCCAGGTAAATGGATCTGCCACAGGATTTGATGTATCAACATCCGGTCTTACAATAACCGGTGATGCTGTTATGGAATCTGTCGTTTTTACGGGAACCAATACTACAGGTTATATCAGGCCATATGCTACAGGAACCTATCCCGGGTATAATTTTAACAATAGCTGGACGGTAAGAGCTGCCGGAATACCTACTGAAGCCGACACCAATGCTGTTGGAGATTTTTCTGTAGACTATCCTGTAGGAACCGGCATTGGTGTCAGTTTTACCAACAATGCAAACCCCAGCAATATTGTAAAGATCGGTACTGCATCTTCAGTTTCCACCTCATCCAATTTATTCAGGTTTTCAACAGACGGTGTTCCCAACAGATTAAGATATCTGGGCAAAAAGAAAAGAATTTTTCAAATAACAGGATCAGTTTCTTTCCAGGTTCCCGCAGCAGGAACTTATATCATATATATTGCCAAGAACGGAACTGTTTTAAGTCAATATAAAGTGTACGGACGAGGATCATCTACCAATGATATTGTTGTACTGCCAATAAACGGAACTACTGAGCTTCTCAATAATGATTATGTTGAAATATTTGCTCAGCGGTATTCAGGCTCTAATGGTGACATTGTGGTTCCGAATATGACGATCACAATCAAGTAATTGAAATCAATTCTATGGTGGATTTCAGTCTATAAAAACCGTCATTATTCTGCAAATAATTAAGAGTATAAAAAATTACATTTCAATACGATACAAAAAAGCTGCAATCAGTCAGATTACAGCTTTTTTATTATTCCGGAGTTTCCTGTAGATTAAAAACCGTCCCTGCCGGATCAGTAATCCAGTGCATATTTTCAGGAAGCTCCTCAATTTCGTCACAGGTTTCCACACCATTTGACTGCAAATATTTTGTCGCTTCATCTATATTGGGAACGGTAAGCTGTAACCAAGTTTCAGAATGGGTATAGTTGTCCACACAATCCAGCCATATAATATTGTTGCCGAATTTTACTTCATGCGTCCGGGAAACGGTAGGATTGTTAATAGGCTTTTCTTCAACATCCAGCTTTAGAATATCCCTGTAAAAAGCAACTGTTTTTTCATATTTATTTTTCGGAATTTTTATAGCTATATTAATTCCTGCTTCAAATTTTGTATTCATTTTAGAATTTCCAAGAGTTGTAAAGTTATTCTTTGATCAAAAATTTTACAGTTCAATATCACCTGTTATAATCTCCCCATTACGCTTGTAATTGGCTATAATCACTCCTTTTGATGTCACATGGCTTTCTGTTAAGGCAAAGGCTGCCGGAACCGTATCACTGTCAAATAATCTTTTCCCTTTACCCAGGACCAACGGATAAATTTTGAGTCGAAGCTCATCTACAAGATCATGCTTTAGCAACAGGTGAATAAGCTCACTGCTGCCCCAAACCTGAAGATCAGGCCCTTCCGATTGCTTTAGCGTCTGTATATCTGCCAGGCTTTTGAGGAAAGCTGTATTTTTCCAATCTGAATTTTCAGTGGTTTGAGACAGGACATATTTTGTCCCCTCATTAACAGCCGGCCAAAAATCAGCATGGTCCGGCCAGTAGGATGAAAAAATATCAAATGTTTTTCTCCCCAAAAGATAGTCGGCGGGCTTCATCTCTTCCTGCATGATCCGTCCAAAAAGCTCATCACCATAAGATACTGTCCAGCCACCATATTTAAAGTCTCCGGAAACATCTTCATCAGGACCGCCAGGTGCCTGCATAACACCATCCAGCGTAATCATTGATAAAACAGTTATTTTTCTCATTTTGATAAATTTATTATTTCAGTTATGGTATTACTTTAAAAAACTGTCCAGGTAGCTCAGGATCGTTGCATTTTGCATCATCAGGCTGACATGTCCCTGCCCGGGAACGATTGCCAGCTGAGATTTTGGCATAGAGCCAAGGTCGGCAGAAATGCCACCTCCCAATAATGTATAGGTTTTTGCCAGCTCAACTTTATCCAGTCCGTCATTGTCACCGGAAATGATTAAAACGGGTGCCGAAATTTTAGAAATATTGGAATCGCCTAAGTCAAAAGGCTGTTTGGCAGTAGCAATCATCTGCTCCAAAAATTTTGTCCATTTTGTTTTATCTGGTGCCACAGCGTCATAGGCCGCCTGCATAGGGCTGTTTATAAAAAGATCAGGTTTCATCCCTTTAAAGGCGTTATTTACTTCGGGTATCCAACCGGTATTTTTATAGGTTGCAGAAATAATCACCATCTTGTTTAATCTTTCAGGGCTTTGTATAGCAAACTGGTAAGCTACAGCACCACCAAAACTATATCCTATTACATCTGCTTTATCAATTTTCAGCTCATCCATGACTCCTTTTACATCAGCGGCTAATGTAGCGTGTGATAATTTGCGGTCTGAAAACGGCGTGTGTCCGTGTCCCTGCAATTCTATGGCAATTACCTTCCGGTTCTTCGACAGCTCCGGAATCAATTGGCCCCAATTCATATCAATGGTCATAAAAGCACCATGCAACAATACAACAGGTTTACCTTCCCCGTAGACTTCATAATATACTTTGATGCCGTTAACAGGTACATAGCCACTAGCAGACGGTTTTACTTTCTGGCCGTATAACGGTGATGCTGTAAGCATAATAATCACCAACGCTAGTAATGGCTTTAGGATTCTGAATAAATTTTTCATAATGTTATTTGGATTTAGGTTAATTAAAACTTTTATCCAAAATTAATAAGTCATCACGAAAGCTAACTTGCCACAAGACAAGATTTTATCTGATGAAGTCATTTTGGGTGGATACATTAAAAAATTATTTCTAAACATCTTATAAGCCTCATATTTTCACCTGGCTTAAAAGAGTTTAAGGTAAAAGTATTAACACCAAAACGCTTATTGAAGATAAACATTTTATAAATAATTACACCGAATTGAAGAAAATTTATTAATTTCGGACAGAACTAAACCTTATTTTTATGAAAAATTTAAAGAAAATCGAAAGACAGGAAATGAAGTCAATTACAGGGGGTATTAACTGCCCGGGTGGTCAGCTATGCTTAATCAGCGGAAAATGGCAATGTATGCCATACGATGGATGTGGCGGTGGAAACCAGCCTTAAGTTTAACCCAAATTACTTTATTATGAAAAATTTTAAGAAAATTTCAAGAGAGCAGCTGAAAAATATTAATGGCGGAGCATTAAGCTGCTCCCAAGCATGCTGCCCACCTCCGGGAATAAAAAGATGTCCGTGGGTTATTTGTGTAGCACCGTGTGATATATTGAGTTAAAAAGTAAACCACTTTCTGAATACTATACTTTTCAGAAATAATAAAAAAGCCTTAGAATCGTTGATCCTAAGGTTTTTTTGTAGGAGAAGGCCTCTATAATTAAAGCTCCTGCCCTATTGTATTTATCTTTCTACAGATATTTTTAATAAAGGTTTGTGTATAATTTTTTTAAGTACTGCAATCCATATTGTAGAAAATAAAAGTGTAAGGCAAGTGATGTCATGTTTTATCTTAAAAAACATATCGTATCGATATGCAGGTATGTCTGCTTTATACTGATTTGATAATTTTCGCAGGAGTGCCGGCCACAACTGTGTCTGCAGGTACATTTTTAGTTACGACAGCACCGGCAGCAACGACCGAATTCTCCCCTATGGTTATTCCCGGAAGAATGATGGCACCGGCACCAATCCAGGCATTTTGTTTAATATGAATTTTCCCCGGCACTAAGGAATGTCTTTCAGCTGAAGGTAAAGGATGGCCTTCGGATAGCATGCTTACTTTAGGTCCTATCATTACATTGTCTTCTATAACAATACCGCCTAACGTTAGAAAAGTACAATCAAAATTGATAAATACATTTTTACCAATCTCCAAATGTTTGCCATAGTTGATATAGATTGGCGGAAATATCGCTACAGTCTCATCAATGGCTGTATTGGTAATTTCGCTTAGCATTTTTCTTATTTCTTCAGGATTGGAAGAAGCATTAAGCTTTTGTAACCAACTGATCGTAGCATAAGAGTTATCTCTTAAATCTTTTATCTGTGGATGCTGAGGGGTTACGGTCGTTCCGTTTTTTAACTCATCAAAAATTGTATTGCTCATATTTTTTCTAATTAACTGACCGTGTAAAGGTACGATCATCATTATTCTCAATGATTACATTATGTACCTGAAAAATGTCAAATATTACCTTTTTTAGTCGATAATTGCGGTGTCAGCCTATAAATGCAAATGGTCAGCCTTCAAAATGTACGCAATTCCACTAAAATTACACGTTTTTGTTGTCTTAATTTCATAACCATAACAAAAAAGAGAAACCTTTCAGTTTCTCTTTAATCACATCTTATCCTGTAAATTTTGATGTAAATACTACCATGGACTTATTTCTGTCCCATCTTCTATATCATGACTAAAATACTGTCCTGTAGGTGCATTTTCATCCGTCAGTGTGTGTTTAATAATAAATGCTGCTGCACTTTCTACAGATCCTGGCCCGCTGTGGTGGTTAAAATCTGTTGCAGTATAGCCGGGATCAATGGCATTCACTTTAAAAGGCGAATCTTTCAATTCATAAGCCAATACAATGGTGTATGCATTTAAAGCTGACTTTGAAGGACCATAGGCCGCCCCTTTCACACCATAATACTTCCAAGTAGCATCGCTGTGCAATGTTAGTGATCCAAGTCCGGAAGTTATATTGCTGATTCTGGGAGTGTCCGATTTTTTGAGCAGTTCTAAAAATGCCTGTGTCACGCTGATTACCCCAAAGAAATTGGTGTCAAATACCTCCTGAATATGTTCAATGGAAGTATCCGCTGCCGTTTGAGGGTTTACGCCCAAGATCCCTGCGTTGTTAATCAGAACATCAAGCTTTCCCTGTTCTTTCGCGATGATATTCCTTGCTTCAGAAATTGAATGAGGTTTGGTAACATCTATTTCAACCACTTTGATATTTTGAAATCCTTTTTCGGCCAATTCTTTTACGGTCTCTTCACCTTTTGCAAGATCACGGCTTCCCAAATAAACGAAATACCCTCTCTCTGAAAGTTGCTTTGCTGTTTCCAGGCCAATACTTCTGTTGGCTCCTGTAATTAATGCTGAATTCATTATTCTTTTGTTTTAATTGATGATGTAAAATTCCGCCAATTAAAAATAAAACCGTTTGCCATTTGGCAAAAAGCAACTTTAGCGGATATTTTTTCTTATTCTACTCAGTGAAGACTGTGTAACACCCAGATAAGAGGCAATATATGACAATGGGACACGGTTGACAACAGTAGGATAGATTTCCAAAAATTTAAGATAACGGGTTGTTGCATCTTCGGAAACCAACGGACTTCTTCTCTCTACTTTCTGAATCAGCGCCCTTGAAATAATTTTATGTACAATTGCATCCCATCCAACAATGGTCTGTAAAAGCTCCATCCAGTCTTTTCTTGAAAAAACGATTATTTTGGTATCGGTTATTGCCTGTACATAAGTGCTTGAGCAAATTTCATTATCAAAGCTTTCCAGATCCACCACCAGATTATTTTCTTCAATAAAATATTTGGTGATTTCTTCGCCTTCATTATTATAATAGCAAACCCGTAATATCCCGTCTACAATAAATCCAACCTGACGGGCAATTTTACCTGCCTCTGAAAAGTATTCATCTTTCGGAAGGTTTATTTCCTGGGCTTTACTTGAAATAAAATCAATCTGTTGCTGATTAAGATTTCCAAACCTTAAAATAAAGTCAAATAGTTGTTTCATAAGTGCAAGTTAATTAAAGTCAGTTTCACAGTATTTGTCATTTGGTAAAATAAATGAAAAATGATGATTATAGTTTTGTCACATGAATATTTTGGAACTTCATGCAACAAGAAAGCAAAAAAGCTGTTATTAATTTAAGTGAGTAACTCAGACCGACATTTTAAAGTAGACTAATTATATTGATTATCCTCAAATTGCCGCATGAAATGAGCTTCAAAATATTCTTTATATGTTGTGTACGGATTTATTAACGTCTGATAGCATTTAATAATTTATGAGCTAATGCATTAGTTCTCTAAGCATTATTTTTTTCCAGCACTTAATAATTTTGTATTTTTATTAAGAAATCATTTAATACTAACCCATATGAAGGGCAAGATCACCTGTAAGATTTTTTTATTATCTTAAAATAATTAATTATGAAAAATATTTTTGCCCTGCCAGCATTGTTCTTTATTATATTCCTTCACTCACAGACGCATAGATTTGTTTATGAACTACAGTACAAAATGGATTCGGCCGAAGCAGGATATGAAAAACTGAATATGCTTCTTGACATTAACCCTAAGGAGGTCAAATTTTATGGCCATAATTTACTGGTAACCGATTCTTTAAATAAAAAGTTCGGAACCAACAACAGCCATACCGACATGTCCGGACAGATCGTGAAAAGAAAGATCAACACATATGACAATACTAATTTCATTGCGATTAAAGAAGGATATTATTCATTTAAAACAACAGATAAAATAAGCTGGGTTATTTCGGATGAGACAAAAAAAGTGGAAAATTACACCCTACAGAAAGCTTTTACCCGATTTGGAGGCAGGAATTGGACGGCTTGGTTCTGTAAGGATATTCCCTTTAATGAAGGTCCTTATAAATTCCGTGGACTTCCGGGACTGATTTTTGAGCTTTCGGATTCAAAAAAGAATTTTATATATAATCTGATAAAAAGCCAGGAGCTTTCAGGTACTTTTCCAACTGATAATTTTGTAGAATCTAACTTCGGAAACAAGGCAATCCCCATCAATGAAAGGCAGAAAGTGAAGCTGACCCTAGATTTTTACAATGATCCTTTTGCCTTTGAAAGAAATAATTTCAGCAAAGCAAATACTAATCTGAAGATCAATATCAATGGAAAAGAGATCCATACTGTAGACGAGTTGAATACTCAGACAAAAAGTATGCAGCAAATCATCAGAAAATATAACAATCCTATTGAGATTGATAAAGCGGTTCATTACAAAGAATACTAGTGTAATACGCATAAAACACTATTTTTACATTCTTTAAAAAAATAATCATCGAAAATGGAATTCAATCCCAACAATCCCGTTATACAGCTCTGTATGCAAGGTATGCATATGGAAGAAACTGCAAATCTGGAAGAAGCCGGTAAATTATTTCTTCAGGCCTGGAACAAGGCAACAAACGACTTTGAAAAGTTCCTTGCCGCCTGGTATGTTGCCCGAAGTCAGGCAAAGGTTGCTGACAAATTAAGTTGGTATGAAACTGCTCTGAAATTTGCCTTAAAAGCTGATAATGAAGCGGTAAAAGGAGCTTTTATTGCTCTTTACTCAAACATTGCTGAATGCTATGAAAATGTTGGCGACATGAATAATGCAAAAAGATATCATGAACTAGCGTTAGCATCCGTAAGCCAGCCTTCGGATAAAGGTCCCTTTTACCATGGTACAAAAGCGGACCTAAAAGTAGGTGATCTATTGACCGGCGGGCGTACTTCCAATTATCAGTCGGAACTAGTCATGAATCATATTTACTTTACTGCACTGGTTAACGGGGCGGGTCTTGCTGCAGCTTTGGCCAAAGGCGATGGTACTGAACATGTATATATTGTTGAGCCCAGTGGTCGTTTTGAGGATGATCCCAATGTCACCAACAAAAAGTTTCCCGGCAATCCGACACGTTCTTACCGCACCAGCGAACCGTTGAAAATAGTTGGTGAAATAAGAGACTGGCAAAGACTAACACCTGAGCAATTACAGCAATGGCGGGAAAAATTAGCTAATAATAAAGGAGAGATTATTAATTAAATTATGACCATTTTCTAAAATGACAGCATAAAAAGCAAATACTTCGTTCACAATTTCAATTTAGCTAAATTCAAGTATTCTATTAAATAAAACCTGATCCAAGTAATTGAACTAAAAGAAAATCTTTCTAAATTCTTAGGATTAGATTTTTAAATATTCGCTGATGGTTTCTAAGACGCCAAAATCATCATTTGAAAGTGTAGAAAAGCTGGCAGCCACCTTTACAGAAGGATGAGCATTTTCCATTGCATAAGAATATTTTGACCTTTCCAGCATCGTAATATCATTCATATAATCTCCGAAAGACATGGTTTGGGACGGCGTAATATTCAGAAGATTCTGTAACTTTTCCAGTGCATTACCCTTGTTAATATCTTTATTCATAATATCAAGCCAGTATTTTCCAGATACAACGACTTCCAGATTATTTTCCCGGAATTTTTTCAGGAAAGGATAAAGATTCTTTTCAGAACCCTCTGGATGATAAACGGCGATCTTGAACGCATCATCATCCACTTCTTCTCTCAAATCATTTACTTTTTGATTTTCAGTATAATATTTTGTAAAATAATCAATAAATTGCTGATCATCACTTTCATAATACGCTTTCTTTTTTGCAGACAAAACTGCTCTGGCACCGGGAATTTCCCGGACAGCTGCTGTAATATCAACAATAAACTGATGGTCTAATTTATCTGCAAAAAGCTCTTTATTTTTGTAAATAACATATCCTCCATTTTCTGCAATAAAACCGATCTCATTTTTAATGTCCTCAAAATATTGGGTAATACCCGGCATTTGCCTGCCGCTTGCAGGAACAAACAGGATATTCCTTTTTTTCAGTTCTTTAAATACGGAAGGAAAATTGGGACTTACTTCATAATCTGAATTGAGAAAAGTACCGTCCATATCTGTGACAATCAGTTTAATATCTGTCATAATAGTATTCTTTACAAAAAATTCCTTTTGAATTTTTTGATGGTAATTCAATTAAAATTTACAATGCAAAGGTAAGCTCTTTTATTTATACATTTTTGTAATGTACCTTTGAAAGATGCTGCAATATTTCCGCACTTTGTTCCGGTGTGAGATCACGCTGTGGTTCTGCCAGCATTTCATAGCCTACCATAAATTTTTTCACTTCAGCATTTCGGAGTAAAGGAGGGTAAAAATGCATGTGAAAATGCCATTCCGGATGAGGTTTTCCATCCGTTGGTGCTTGATGAATTCCCGCTGAATATGGAAAAGAAATTTCAAAAAGATTGTCGTATAAAATTGTTAAACCCTTTATTATTGACGCTAATGAATACTTCTCTGAATCAGAAAACTGCAGAATATTTTCAGCTTTTCTTTTGCTTACAATCATTGTTTCGTAAGGCCATACTGCCCAGAATGGAACAACAGCTACAAAATCCTCATTTTCAAGAATAACTCTTTTTTCAATTTCCAATTCTTTTTTGATATAATCTTCCAGAAGAGAACTTCCATTTTTTTCAAAATATTGTTTCAGATTTTCCTGCGTTCTCAAAACCGTCGAAGGAACAGAAGATTGTGCCCATATTTGTCCGTGAGGATGCGGATTACTACATCCCATCACACTTCCTTTATTTTCAAAAATCTGAACATGATTGATGTAATCTTCAGCTCCCAATTCCTCATATTGCTGTTGCCACACATCAACTACTTTTTTGATGTCACCGACTTCCATTTCCGGTAAAGTAAGACTGTGATTTTCTGAAAAACAAATCACCTTGTTAATTCCCCGCTCTGGTTTCAATGCAAAGAAATCTGAATTTTCATCACAGAATTCAACATCATCTCTCATCAAAGAGCCAAAATCATTTTCAAAAACATAAACACCTTTGTAATCGGGGTTTCTTTCTCCATTTACACGGAGATTTCCGGAACATAAATAGCAATCAGGGTCGTGAACCGGGAGTTTTTCTTCGGCTATTTTTTCGGTTTGTCCCTGCCAAGGCCGGCTTGCCCGTTGCGGAGACACCAGAATCCATTCATCCAAAAGCGGATTATACCTTCGGTGAGGATGCTTTTTCTGATTAAATGACGAATTCATTTCTTTTATATTCTTTAATTCCATCCGATATTTTTACACGGTACACTTTCATTTCAATGCCAAAACCGGCTTTGTACGCTGCACTGATTTTTTCGATTACTTCATTTACATTTTCATCTTTAATCAGATTGATGCTGCATCCACCGAAGCCGCCGCCCATTATTCTTGCGCCTAAAACGCCATTTTCTTTTACCGTTTTCTCTACCAGAAAATCGAGCTCTCCGCAGCTCACTTCAAACTCAGTAGAAAGTCCGGAATGGGTTTCGGTAAGAAGTTTACCAAGATATTCTACATCGCCTTCTGATAAAGCTTTGGCTGCCTTTTCGACTCTTTTGATTTCCTTTAAAAGATACCGACATCTTTTGTATGAGGTCTCTCCTATTTCCGATCTGACTGCATCCAGCATTGAAAAACTGAAATCTCTGAACTTCTCGATTTCAGGAAATGTTTCCCACAATATCCTTTTTCCTTGATCCACATCTTTTCTCCTGTTGTTGTAGCCGGAAGTGAGATGGGTATGTTTTACGCAGCTATCGAAAAGTACAAGGCTGTAACCTTCCAGATTAGCTTCGAAATACTGGTGTTCCAGAGAATGGCAGTCCAGCATGATCACCTGATGTTCTTTACCGAAAACAGAGGCAAACTGGTCCATAATTCCGCATTGTACTCCAACAAAGGTATGTTCGGATTTCTGACCTATAAGAGCCAGATCTTTCCTGCTTAAATTTAAATCAAAAATCTGGTTCAGAATAAAGGCGAATCCACATTCCAGCGCTGCTGATGAAGATAAGCCGGAACCCATCGGAATGGTACTGCTAAAAGCAATTTGTAAACCACCGGTCTTTTTCCCACTTTCCTGAACAGCATTAAATACGCCCAGTAAATAATTGACCCAGATCTGCGAAACAGGATTTTGCTTTTGGTTGATATTAAAACTAAAAGAATCGTCAAAGTCTTTAGCAAAAAAGGTACAGGTTTCCGAGTCCTCAACTTTTTTTACAGCAAAGCAAATGTATTTGTCAATAGCTGCTGGAAGTACGAAACCATCGCTGTAATCAACATGTTCACCAATAATATTAATTCTTCCCGGAGCCAGAAAAATATTTTCCGGATCTGAATGAAAGAAAGCCTGGAATGCTTCTGTTGTATCATTAACTAATTTCTCCTTCATAAATAACTGCAATTTATACTTTTAGGTGAATTGAGCATAATTTAAAAAGCATTCAATTCTTTCTTTTTATAACTTTTTTTGCTGCTTCCACAATATCATTGGCCGTTAACCCATATTTTTCCATCAGTTGATCAGGTGTTCCGCTTTCACCAAAACTGTCGTTTACGGCAACATATTCCTGTGGCGCAAGATGTTCCGTGATCAGAAGTTGTGCAACGCTGTCGCCCAGACCTCCTAATCTGTTATGTTCTTCAGCAGTAACCACACATCCTGTTTTTTTAACCGAATTAAGAATGGCCTCAGCATCTAAAGGTTTGATGGTGTGGATATTGATAATTTCAGCATCAATTCCCTGCTCTTCCAGGATTTCTCCGGCTTTTATCGCTTCCCAAACCAAATGTCCTGTTGCAATGACTGTCACATCTTTTCCTTCGTTTATCATCCAGGCTTTCCCGATTTCAAAAGTTTGATTTTCATCGGTAAAAACAGGAATTACAGGTCTTCCGAAACGCAGATAAACCGGACCTTCGTAATCTGCAATAGCAATGGTCGCTGCTTTGGTCTGGTTGTAGTCGCAGGTATTGATAACAGTCATTCCCGGAAGCATTTTCATCAGCCCAATATCTTCCAGAATCTGGTGTGTTGCGCCGTCTTCGCCTAAAGTAAGGCCCGCATGCGAAGCACAGATTTTCACGTTTTTGCCGGAATAAGCCACCGACTGACGAATCTGGTCGTACACTCTTCCGGTAGAAAAATTGGCAAAGGTTCCCGTAAATGGAATTTTGCCTTCTGTGGCCAAACCTGCTGCAATACCAATCATATTGGCTTCTGCAATTCCGATCTGGAAAAAACGCTCCGGTGCCTTTTCAATAAATTTTTCCATTTTCAGGGAACCGATAAGATCTGCACAAAGAGCTACGACATCAGAATTCTTGTCCGCCAATTCTGCAAGACCGGCTCCAAAACCGCTTCTGGTATCTTTTTTTTCTGTATAAGTATATTTTTTCATTTGATATCTGTTTAATAATCTCCCAAAGTTTCTTCAAGCTGGTCTAATGCTTTTGCCAATTGCTCATCATTAGGCGCTTTTCCGTGCCAGGCGTGGCTTCCCATCATATAATCTACACCATAGCCCATTCCGGTTTTTAGCAGAATACAAATAGGCTGTCCTTGTCCTGTCAACGACTTCGCTTCATATAAAACTCTAAGAATTTCGTCCATATCATTTCCATTTTCCACTTCAAGAACTTTCCAGTCAAAGGCTTCAAATTTGGCTTTAAGGTTGCCTAGAGAAAGCACTTTTGAAGTGGGTCCGTCAATCTGCTGGCCGTTGTAATCTATTGTCGCAATGAGATTATCTACTTTATTGTGAGAAGCGTACATAATGGCTTCCCAGTTCTGCCCCTCCTGCAGTTCGCCATCACCGTGGAGCGTGAACACTAAATTTTCATCTTTGTCCAGCTTTTTACCAACTGCGTGACCGATTGCCACTGACATGCCCTGCCCAAGAGAGCCTGATGCAACGCGGACCCCGGGAAGATGTTCGTGTGTGGTGGGGTGTCCCTGCAGTCTTGAATTCAGTTTTCTGAAAGTGGCTAATTCTGACTTATCAAAATAACCCGCATGTGCCAAAACACTATAAAAAACCGGAGAAATATGGCCGTTGGAAAGATAAAATACGTCTTCACCTTTTCCATTCATATCAAATCCTTCCTTTCTTTTCATCGCATCAAAATAAAGAGCAACCAAAAAGTCGGCACACCCGAGCGAACCTCCGGGATGACCGGATTGGCAGGCGTGAACCATTCTTACAATATCTCTTCTTACCTGGGATGCGATATTTTTGAGTTTTAAAATATCGTGCTGCATATATTTATTTCATTTTTTGTGAATCTTTGATAAACTGTTCCAAACCGCTGTCTGTTAACGGATGTTTTAGCAATGACAAGATGGGTGGCAAAGGACAGGTAACAACATCTGCACCTATTTTTGCACAATTGATGATGTGCATACTGTGTCTTACGGAAGCCGCTAAAATCTGCGTTTCGAATCCGAAATTATCATAAATAGTTCTGATTTCTTCAATTAAATTCAAACCGTCCGTAGAAACATCATCCAGCCTGCCCAAAAATGGTGAAACATATGTTGCTCCTGCTTTCGCAGCTAAAAGTGCCTGTCCGGCGGAAAAAATTAAAGTACAATTTGTTCTGATTCCTTTTTGTGAAAAATATTTGATCGCTTTAATTCCGTCTTTAGTAACAGGAACTTTTACCACGATCTGCGGGTGCAGGGCTGCCAGCTCCTCTCCTTCCTGAATCATTTCGGCATAAGCAATTCCGATAACTTCGGCACTTATATCGCCATCAACGATATCACAGATTTTAAGGTAATGGTTAAGAATATTTTCTTTTCCGGAAATCCCTTCTTTTGCCATCAGAGACGGATTGGTCGTAACGCCATCCAGAATACCCAAAGCATTAGCTTCTTCAATCATAGCAAGATTCGCCGTGTCTATAAAAAATTTCATAAAATAAATTGTTAAGGTTATAAGTGTTAAAATTACACTTAATTAAATAGATGAGCAAATTTTACTCATTATAATCAAGATGAGATTTAGTTTAATGATAAATTGAATACTGGGAATTTAATTAGCCATTCTAATTATGATGTCCCATATTGAGCTTAATTTTCTTTAAATCTTCCAGTTCGTGAACCGGTCGCTCGATGTCATAGGGAATCGGCATTTTCGAAAAAGTCTGAAAATACAGCAGACACGCATCTTTCCACCAAACGGCATCTTTTGCCTGAATTTTTAATTTTGATTGAACGTTCTGGAATCGTTCTTCATCAACATAAGGCTGCATTTTGTCCCAGACTTTTTGATATTCGCGTACATTTTTAATGCCTGTATCGTATTTGTAAGATAATTCTTCCCACAAAGTTTTGCCATCTTTCATCTGATAATTCCACGGAACATGATGAAACCAGAGAATCAGGTTTTCGGGGCAGGTTTTGATATTTCCATACACTTCATTCAAAGGAGGAAAATAATCTGAAACTGCATTACTTCCGGTTTTAGTTCTGTCAAAACCTACTCCATTTGCATCAGCTTTGTGGTAATAAACTGGCGACCAATCTGCTCTAGTTCCTTTGTAATCACCCCAAGGTTCAGGTCCATAATGGTGCATTCCTGCAAAGATATGGTGCAAACCAAGAGGCATCATATAATCCACTGCCGTTTCCCTTGATGTCAGCATCATTTCTTTCACAGGACTGAGGAATTTGTCATTATCGGTAAACGTCATTTTAATCCATTCTTCAGCAATCTGTTCAGAAGTCAGATCGTGGTTCCATGCCAGACGTCCGAAAGCGTACCAATTGGCTTGTGCAAAATGATGACCCGTCCAGTTTTTATCTTCCCCGATATTGGAAACCGCAGAAATAGCCGTAATTTTCGCAGGTCTTAGCGTTCCGTCCGTAATTTTAGCAATCGTAGAACCTTTTCCGTCAGAATAGGTATCGCTGTTCAGTGTTTCCTTAAACAATGGAGCGAGATAAACCAGATGATTGGCTTGCCCTAAATATTCCTGAGTAATCTGAAACTCAACCATTTCAGAAGTTTTCTTCAGCGCTCCAAAAAGTGGGTTAAACGCTTCACGGGGCTGAAAATCAACAGGTCCGTTTTTAATCTGAACGATAACATTATCTTTAAATTTCCCGTCAAGGGGAACGAATTCCAGATAGGCTTGTTTTGCGCGGTCTTCTTTGCTGGGACTATACACAAAAGCTCTCCACATTACGATTCCTCCGTAAGGCTTCAGAACGTCTGCCATCATATTGGCTCCATCTGCATGTGTTCTTCCATAATCCTGAGGTCCGGGTTGCCCCTCGGAATTGGCTTTCACCAAAAAACCTCCAAAGTCCGGAATTAATTTATAAATCTCTGAGGCTTTATCTTTCCACCATTTCTGAACATCTTTGTTTAAAGGGTCAGAGTTCTGAAGTCCGCCTAAAACTTTTGGAGACGAAAAATTAACTGAGAGGTATACCTTGATCCCGTAAGGTCTGAAAATGTCTGCGAGAATTTTTACTTTTTCAAGATAGTCTTTACGGAGCATATTGGGTGATGCATTCACATTATTGAGAACAGTTGCATTAATTCCTATTGAGGCATTGGCTCTTGCATATTCTTCATATCTCGGGGAAATTGTATCCGGTAAATCTTCCCATTTCCAAAGTGAATGTCCTGCATAACCACGTTCAATCGTCCCGTCCAGATTATCCCAATGGTTGAGAATTCTGACATCATAAGATGGTTTTTCGGTAATATTAAGATTAGTTACCATTGATTTTGTTTGCTGCAAACGTAAAATATGATACACTCCATACAACAATCCGATTTCTTTTTCAGCAGAAATGACCAATTTGTTCTGAACTGATTTTATTGTATAACCACCTTTCAGATTTTTTAATGATTTATCTGTACGAAGTTCCACAGCCTGTCCCTGCCAATGATTCATCAATTCTTTTTTGGCAATATTTAAAGTCGGATTGTTTCCTTTGTAAATAATTTTGTCTGAGGACACTCCATTTTTTGCCGGAAACCGAAGCCAAAGCTGACTTCCATCTTCTGCGAAAATCGTTAATGGAATCATTAGAAATAATAGGATGTACAGTCGGAAATAGCGCATTATATTTTCTTTTAATTTTTATTTAAATAAGTTTTGGCTAAAGCCAAATTGTATCTCTTCATCTTTAAACGGGCTAAAGCCCGTTCCTATTGATAATAGGATTTCATCCTATCCTTTATTAAATCGTCTCTTCGGGACTTTTTATAGATTATTCTTCTAAACCTTCAATGGTTTTAATTTTACCATTGCTGTCATATTCAAGTTCGATTACCTTCATACTTCTGAGCCATGTTTTTCCTTCACTCGGAACAGAATCGTGGAAGAACAGATACCATTTTCCTTTAAATTCAACTATACTGTGATGGGTTGTCCATCCAACAACAGGCGTCAGAATTTCTCCCTGAAAAGTAAATGGTCCATAAGGATTGTCTCCCGTTGCATAACATATCAAATGCGTATCGCCGGTAGAATATGAAAAATAATAGGTGCCATTGTATTTGTGCATCCAGGAAGCTTCAAAGAAACGGTGTCTGTCACCGTGAAGCAAAGGATTACCGTCTTTATCAAGAATCAGAACATCTTTTGGTTCTTCCCCGAATTCCAGCATATTGTCACTCAACAAAGCTACTTTTGAAGGAATTGCCGGTTCATTTTCATTGGGAAGAACCGCGGATTCAAGGGCTTTGTTGTTTCTATAACGTTGCAGCTGCCCGCCCCAGATTCCACCAAAATACATATAATATTTTCCATCTTCTTCAAAAATACAAGGGTCGATGCTGTAACTTCCCATCATCGGGTGTTTCTCCGGAATAAACGGTCCGTAAGGTTTGTCGCTTACGGCAACCCCAATTCTGAAGATGTCATTTTTATCTTTTAACGGAAAGTACATATAATATTTACCGTTTTTGAACGCCACATCGCAATCCCACAACTGTCTTCCTGACCACGGAATATCTTTTACAGAAAGGACAACACCATGGTCTGTAATTTCGCCATTTTCTACATCATCGAGAGAAAAAACGTGGTAATCATTCATATCAAAATGATCTCCGTTGTCATTTTCTTCCATTCCGCTTTCCCAGTCGTGGGACGGGTAAATGTACAATTTGCCTTCAAAAACGTGCACAGAAGGGTCTGCCATATAATCTTTCGGGAATAGATATTTTGATTTTTTCATTTTAATTTATATGTTAAGATAATAGACTGATAGATTTTATTTTCTCGCAGATTTTCAGATTATTTAAATAAAAATCTACTTAATTCGCTAAATCTGCGAGAGAAACATTTTTGTGATTTGCAGATTATTTTTTAAACCTTATAGGTTTTGAAAACCTATAAGGTTTGAAGTTGCATTATTTTTCTTTTGTTAACTGAATGATTTTTTCCACCACAGGTTTTGTCTGATCGTTCCGGTCGAACAGTAATGGATAATCGGTTCTTCCTTTTACCGGGAAGTCATTTTTCCAGGATTGGGCATCAGTAACGCCCCACAAGGTTACTCTTCTGATTTTATCCTGATGTTTCAGGAATAATCTGAAAAAATCCAGATAACGGTTTTCCCATTCTGCTTTTATATTTTCGGGAAGCCCTGCCTTATAAGGATTCATTTTTGCCTGATATTCCACGGTATCTGAAACGTTGGCAGAAGTTCCCCAAGGTGACGGAAGTGCGCTGATCTCCATTTCAGTAACATTAACCTTCACTCCGTTTGCTGCATAAGCTACAATTGCTTTTTCATATTCGTCAAGTGTTGGTGTATCGAGACCCACGTGAGTCTGCATCCCAACACCATCAATGCGGATCCCTCTGGATTTTAGAGTTTGTACCATTTTGCTGACGGTCTGCACTTTTCCGGGATACCATTCGTTGTAATCATTGTAATACAATTCCGCATTCGGATCAGCTTCCTGCGCGTACTGAAAGGCCAGCGGAATGAATTCTTCACCTAATATTTCGTAAAATTTACTTTTCCGGTAAGAACCGTCTTCCATAATGGCTTCGTTAACCACATCCCAGCCTTTCACGCGGCCTTTATATCTGCTTACAACCGTGGTGATGTGATTTTTCATTCTCTGCTTAAGGACTTCCTGAGAAACGTCTTTCCCGTCTTTATCAACGAAAAACCATTTTGGCAGCTGAGAATGCCAGATCAACGTATGACCGATGATAAACATTTTATTTTTCTCTCCAAAAGCCACAAACTTGTCAGCATCATCAAAAAAGAATTTGCCTTCCTGTGGTTGCAGGAACATAGATTTCATACAGTTTTCCGCTACAATGGAACTGAACTGATTTTTAATGATCTCAACAGATTTTACTTCTGTTTCGTGAATCTGTGGAAGGCTCATTGCTGTTCCGATGTAGAATTTATTTTTGAATGCGTTTTTCAGAGAATCATTTGAAGTTGCCGTATTTGCTGTCTTGCACGAGACAGTCAAAGTTAAAATTCCTAATAATGCTACTATTTTTTTCATAAAATTTTTATTTTCATTTGGCTTTTAGCCGAAACTTATTATAAATTTTGGCTAAAGCCTTTTTCCTTGTCTTGTATTAAACGGGCTAAAGCCCGTTCCTATTGATTCCAATTAATCTTGTCAAGATTTTTGAATACGAATTGCTCGCAGCCCGGCTTGAACGGAGCTCTTTTTGTGGAGCAAGCGGAACAAAAAAGCGGGAGTGGAAGACGGATCAGCTGTCCAAAAAATATAATTGATTAATCTGTTGATTTTCTTCTTTCTTTCAAATCCTGCTCGATTTTGATTTCCATTTTTTTGTTGATTTCATAGAACATCAGCAATCCGCACGCTAAAAAGAACGGAATGGAAGGAAATACACTGACCAGCATTTTTGCTCCTGCGGAAACAGTTTCCGGCTGTATCACGCTTATCGCACCTTCTGACGAAATGTAACCGTATTTTCCGATAATCAATGCAACCAAAGAACTTCCGATACTCAAGCCGACCTTTAAGCCGACCATCATCGCAGAGAAAATAATGGCTGTTGCGCGCCTGTTATTTTTCCACTCGGAATAATCTGCCACATCTGCAATCATCGCCCAAAGTAAAGGGGTTCCGATTCCGTAAAAGAAACCGTGTAAAATCTGTGACAGGAACATCAACCCTACCGATTTTGGCGGATAAAATATAAATGCCAGTACGAATAACGTTGAAATGAATAATGAGGCGATGAATGCATCTTTCTTACCATATTTGTCAGCAAATTTTTTGGAAAAAGCAATCCCTATAATCATCATGATAATCCCGCCTGCATTGAAGAGCCCGAAACCTGCTGACCGTGGATCTTCTCCAAAGAAATTCATCCCAATGGAATTGAAGAAATTCGTAATCGGTGATATAAATTGCTGAAGTGATGCTTCATCTACATAGTTGTTAAAATAATAGACATATGAGCCACCTTTCATCGCGAGTGTAATGAAAATCAATGCGGTAACTATCAACATGATAATCCATGGCTTATTTTTCTTTAAATCTTTTAAATCAGCGCCCAAAGTCGATTCCTGTTCCGGTTTTGGAATCACCCTTTCTTTGGTTGTAAAAAACGTTATCAGCAACATGACCGTTCCTATAATGGCGAGCCAGGTCATTACAACCTCGATTCCGGCTGCTTTATCACCATGTCCTGCAGATAAAATAATGGGCAGCATAAATACCTGAACAAAAAACTGTGCAAACATGACGGCAACAAAACGGTAGGAAGAAATACTGTTTCTTTCGCTCATATCGCCTGTAATTACGCCACTTAGAGCTGCGTAAGGTAAATTATTGGCTGCATAAAGCAATAGCAAAAGCGAATATGTAACTGCTGCATAAATCATTTTTCCTTTATACGAAAAATCGGGTGTGCTAAATGCAAAAAGTGCCGCTGCACCCAGTGGAATTGCGGACAGTACAATCCAAGGACGGAATTTCCCCCATTTTGTCCGGGTTCTGTCTGCCAAAGCACCAATCACCGGGTTGAATACAAAGCCTGCCAATAAGCCTACAGTAAGGGTAATAATGGATGCATCTTCCGCTTTTAATCCGTAAATATCTGTGTAAAAATAAGCTAAATACGTTACAAGCGTCTGGAAAACCAGATTGGCCGCTAAGTCTCCTAAACTGTAGCCGATTTTCTCAACAACGGATATTTTCTGGGATGGATTGTTCATATGAATTAGATATTAGATAAAAAGATTTATAGACTGACAGATCATAGAATAAAATCCGCCTTTATTATATGTTTGGTTTAGTAATTATTCAGTAGTAAATGGTGAAGCAGGAAGTCCTGTTTTGTTTTTCAAATTTCCGTCGGGATTATCTGCCCAGTCGTAGCGAGCAGCGAAAGGTTCTTTTACATCATCGTTCCAAACCATTATTTTATTACCTTCCACTTTGGCTTTTGCCCACTCATATTTACCGTTTTTACTTTTGACAGCAAAACCTTTCAGCTCTGAGACAGGCTCAAAATCATCTGTTCCGGGTCTGAAAGAGAGCATAATTTTATTTCCTTCCACTTTCATTGACTGATACACCGGTCCGTCTGCCGTGATATTTTTTTTGTATGCCACTTTTAATGCCTGTAAAGCCAGTCTGTCTCCCACTGTTTTCTTATTAAGCGGATGAATGTCGTTCCACTCTCCTAAATCAATAATTACGGCAAGTCCTGTGTTTGGAACTTTCAGCGAAACTTGACGTTGCTGGTCTCTGAGCTCTGCCCAATTACTTTCGACAGGCTGGTTTTTCGGTTCCATAAAATTGGCCAGCTGTACGGTGAAAAACGGCAAATCTTTTTGGTTCCATTTGTTTCGCCAGTCCAGAATCATTGTGGTCAGCAAGTCTCCGTATTCTTTCGGTTTTCCGGTATTGCTTTCGCCCTGATACCAAATCGCCCCTTTGATATTATAATTGATTAAAGGGTGAATCATTGCATTGTATAACCCTGTCGGTTTCCAACGGATGAAGGTCTGTCCGGGAGCCATTTTTTCCATTTTAGCCCCGATTTTATATTTCCATTCGGTTTTTAAATCAATTTTATTTCCATCAATATCAAGATAGTAAGGCTTGTCAGCAATGAACTGCCCTTTTCCGCTTCCGTTTGTAATTCTTACGGCAATGACATTTTTGCCTTCTTTTAAAATACCTGCCGGAATATTGTACCATCGAGGCGGATATTCATAGGTTACATTTCCGACTTTTGTTCCGTTGGTGTAGGTGGCATCAGCATCTTTTATTCTTCCTAAATTTAAAAAGGCGGCTTTTCCTGCCTGATTTTTAGTTAAATTAATGTCTTTTCTAAACCAAACCGAACCTTCAAAAGAACCTTCTTTATCTTCCCAAGAACCTGGAATATTCATTGTTTTCCAATCAGAATCGTTTAGGTCAAAGTTTTCCCAATGTTGATTAAATCCGATATCACTTTGGTCGAGTTCTGTGTACCAAGCTTTGCTCAATGCCTGTTCGCCAGATTCTGTAGATTTTATTAAATCATCATTCTGCCATTTTTTGGCTTCGTCAAGATATTCAGGATATTTTTTCAGGGAATTTTCATCCATCCAGGCCTGGATTGGTGAACCACCCAAACTGGTGTGGATAATTCCAACGGCAACTTTGTTTTTTTCACTTAATTCTTTCGCAAAAAAATAGGCAACTCCGGAAAAATTAAGAATTGTCTGTGGATTGGTTGCTTCCCATCTGCCACCATCAAGCTCAGTCTGAGGCATTTTAAAATTATATTTTTGTGGAACAGTGAAGAATCTGATGTTCTGATTATTTGCATTTTTAATCTCATCTGCATAAAGCGGTGTCAGTCTACGCATCGGAAGTTCCATATTCGATTGTCCTGAAGCCAGCCAGACATCGCCGATAAGAATATCCTTCAATGTAATTTCATTGATGGTCATTGTATAAGGACCGCCTGCTTTCTGCTCCGGAAGCTGAATTTTCCAGTTTCCGACCTGGTCGGCGGTTGTGCTATATTTTTTATTGATGAATTTAATTTCTACTTTTTCTCCGGTATCGGCTTTTCCCCAAACATTCAGCCTTTGGTTTCTCTGCAGAACCATTCCGTCTGAAACCAATGCGGGAAGCTTGATTTTAGCTTCAATGAAAATGCAGAATATACAGAGCAGCAAGCTTAAAATTTTGTTAAATCTATTGTTCATATGGATTGGAATATTTTGTAGTTTTCTCAAGGTTTAAAAACTTGACAAGACTTGTTTAGTTTTTATTTGGCATTTGATTCAGCAATCTGACTTCGATGATTTTCGGGGTAAGGGATTTTTCACCTGAATTCAATTTTACTGTCAGAACTTCCTTACGACTTTCAGATTCGGGAATTGGAATTAATAATGATTGTGGAGAGCTGCCTAGTTTTCCGTCGAAATTTTTAGAAATTACCTTGATTCCGTTAATTTCCGCATTCAACGTTCGGTTGGTATTGGCATCAAAATAAAGAAGATAAAGATACTTTACCTTTTTATCTTTGTTTCTCATCTGATAGCTGAACCAACCTTTTGCCTCACGGAAATGGCGGTCCTCCATATAACCGGTATTGGAATCTTTGCTGTTGATGAAATGATCTGATTCCGGTTGTTGCTCACCCAGCTGAACTTTATCTGAAGTGATGCTGTCAAGCTTTCTTATTTCCTCTTCTTCTTTAGCTTTCTGCTTCTGAATCTTTTCAATCTTATCCTGATCTGCCTGGGGAAAATAAATGATGTAGCGCTCTTCGTGAATCTTATAAAATGGAACTAATTCCAGTCCGTTACTGAATTTATTCTGGGGATACAGACCACTCAATCTGAAGGTCAAATCTTTTCCGCTAACTGTTTCCAAATGATTTAAAACCGAAGCTGAAGGGCCTGAAATAGTTGGAATTTCATTTAAAGGAATCTGTGGACCGTGCGCGATATGTCCACCCCTGCTGTCATCGGCGAAAAGTCCATCCTGGTTTTCTTTTCCGTATCTGGCAGCTAAAACGACCGGACCATATTTAAACGCGAAATAATCTGAATGATCGGGAAGCTGCTCTGCGGAAAGATGCATCGGCATTTTCATCTCGACCACATCTCCTTTTTTCCATTTTCTTTTAATACTAAAATACCCTTCAACATTTACAGGCACATTGATGTGTTTACCATTTACTGAAATGTTGATTTGAGAGGCATCTGACCATTCCGGCGCTCTTAATTTTAAATTGATATTTGAGGCTGATACAACATCAAAAATCAGTTTCGTAGATGGTGATTCCGGGAAATTATTTTCCTGTCTCAGAATTATTTTCTTTTCAGACCATTTTAAAACGGAAGGAATAAACAGGTTTACATACAGATCTTCATCAGAATACGCATAGATCATTTCACCATATTTGGCATGGTTCTCCATTCCGGAACCTACGCAACACCAAAAGCTGGTTTCCGGCTGGGAATACACCCTGTAATGACCGGGACGCATCGGTGTAAAATAAACAAAACCGCCTTTTCCGGGATTTTGTGTGGAAAGAATATGATTGTACAGAGCCTTTTCGTAATAATCTACATAAGATGATTTTGGATTGGCTGCGTACAATTCTTTGGAGAGTTTCAGCATATTATAGGTATTGCAGGTTTCGGGACCTTCAATACTTTTAATCATTCCGCTGAAATCACTGATCGGATTGAAATGCTCGCTGACACTGTTTCCTCCGATAACAGCTGATCTTTTCTGCGTAACATTGTTCCAGAAAAAATCGGCGGCATTGCTCCACTCTTTATTGTTTTCCAAATCGGCAATGCGTTTAAATCCAATCACTTTCGGAATCTGTGTATTGGCGTGGATGCCGGTGAGTTTATCTTCGCCATTCAGCAGTGGATTCAGAATCGCAAGATGAGAAAAACGATGGGCAAGCTTTAGATATTTTTCATTTTTTGTAATGTCGTAAACATCAGCAAAAACTTCATTCAGACCACCATGTTCACTTTGGAGCATGTCCTGAATCTGTGCATCGGAAAGTCCGGAAACTTCTTCAGCCATCCAATCCGTGAGCCTGATGAGCATTTGTTTTGCTTTCCGGTTGTCCGCATACCAATAGGCATCACGTAAACCCGAATATATCTTGTGAATGTTATATAAAGGAACCCAACGGTCATTCAAACCGAAAGTTGCTGCCCGGATATTTCCCCCGGCAATTTCCTTCCAGATTTTTTTACCGTTCGGAACTCCCGAAAGATAACCGTCTCCTGAAAGATTCTGACAACGCTCCAGCTCATCAATCATATAATCCAGACGCTGCTTTATTTTTGAATCACCTGTAGAAGCATACATTAATGCCAAAGCGGATACATAATGACCGCCAATATGACCATCCAATCCTGTATTTTCCCAATTGGGATAGTTCTCTTTGTCGGGTTTAAGTCCAGCTTCTTTCTGATAAGGTGCCAGAAGCCGGCCTGCATCCATTGCCAGGATATATTTCTCATCCGTAAGCATCGCCCGGCTGAAAACACTTTCGGACAAATGAACCTTGTTGAGCGGAAAGTAGCTAACATTTTTCTTTACTTGTCCAAAAGCCGTAGTAAAGCCCAGAAGTACTATCAGTGATTTTTTGTTCATTAATAAATGTTATTTCTACATTTCTAAAATAAAAGAAAGTATCCAGATAGCAAACAGTTTTCCCCGTTTAGCAATATGTCCTTTTGAAAACGCATTTTGAAATAAGTAAAAAAACTTTTACAAACCTTTACCTTATCATAAAAAACAAGAATAGACAAACTATAGAATATCAATTAAATAAATGTAATCCTGTCATTATCAAAATACATATCGTGTGTTTATAAAAACCGGAAAAAAATTATATCCGGGCTTATCGTATTTTAATAATAACCCTGAAAAAAAGCAGAGTGAAATACCGGATCAAAATTTTAACATATTTTTAACATTGCATTCATATAAGATTTACCATTATTTCAACAAATAATTCGTTTAAATGATGAAAATAATTCCCCAAAATATTATTTGAAACTTACAAATCATCAAAATGAGTATTAGGAAAAAGATAAAGTGTTTAATATACATTTATTAATTTTTCATATTAAATCTGCATTAAAAGAATTAACTTTGTTTAAAATCATTTTGATGGAAGAAAATTATCTTACTTATCCCAAACATCTTGTCGCAGTAGACTGTATTATCTTTGGTTTTGGTGGAGAAAACCTTAAAATTCTTCTGGTAAAAAGAAACTTCGAGCCCAAAAAGGGAGAATGGTCACTGATGGGAGGATTTGTTGATGATAAAGAAAATTCCGATCAGGCTGCCAATCGTATTCTGAATGCTCTGACCGGACTTGAAAACATCTACCTTGAACAACTGAAAGCTTACACAGAAATTGACCGGGAGCCTACTGCCAGAATTATGTCGATTTCATACTATGCTTTAATCAATATCCAAGACAATATTCAGATCAACGAAAAATACAGTGCGAAATGGTTTGATCTGAAAGACCGTCCCAATCTTATTTTTGATCATAACGCAATGGTAAAAGATGCTGTTTTGAGACTGAGAAGAAGAGCAACGACAAGGCCGATTGGCTTTGAGCTTCTCCCTGAAAAATTCACCATGAAAGACCTTCAGAATCTTTACGAAGCTATTTTTGATGAAAAATATGACAAACGGAATTTTACCAGCAAAATCAATGCTTTGGATGTTCTGGTAAAAACTAATGAAAAAGATATGAACTCATCTAAAAAAGGATCTTTTCTCTACACTTTTGACGAAGAGAAATACAATAAGAAGATCTCGGAAGGCTTTATGTTTAAAATTTAGTCTTAGAAATTTCCGGTAAATTTCACTTTGATTCCCAGTTGAAAATTGGCAATGGTCTTGAAAATTTCGATCAGTGTTACTCTTTCTATTTTAGTAAGTTTACTAATTTCTACATAATTATCAGGGCGCTTTTTATCTATATTGATTTGATTGGCCTGGTTTTTAAGCCGGAGCGCCATCAGATAATAATATGACTGATGCATCTCATTATACTGCTGCTGTGTGAAAATTCCGATTTCCTTTAATTTTTTCATTCTTTCCCCAGTATTTTCAATTTCGAGCTGATTTTCCAACGCGTAGACCCGAACCAGATCTACAATTGGAGACATCGCTGTTTTAATGTCGAAGACTTCTGATTTTCCGATAGTCTGGGTCTTTATTCTTTTAAAAAAGGTCAATGGTGGTTCATACTGCAGTGCATTTTTAGCAATATGGGCAAAAAACAGCTGATTGGGCGAAGCCAGTTTTTCTTTGATAAAAATTTTCAGCTCACGGACAATAGCGTCATCACCGTAAATAAAACGGAAATCAAAAAATGTGGAAAAATTCATCGCACTTTCAGGCAGAGATTTTTCAATCCATTGGGTATAATTTCTTTTCCAGTGAGAAAGAGAATGCGTCCACTTGGGATTGCTCGCCATGAAGCCACCTTTGCAGTATTCAAAACCAATGATATTGAGGTCGTCGGAAACTTTTCTGGCAAAATCCAGGAAATATTCCCTTACCATTTCCCGGTCTTCGTTGGCTTTGTCTTCATAGATAATTCCGTTGTCCTGGTCGGTATTCAGCGTCTGCTCTTTTCTTCCTTCGCTTCCTGTGACAATAAAGGCAAATTTGGCAGGCGGCTTTCCTATCTGTCTGATGACCTTTTCTATCACTTTTCCTGTAATTGTATCTGCAATGGTGGTAATAACCTGACTGGCAATTTCACCATGAACTCCCCTACCCAAAAGCTGATTGATGATATCAGGTACCTGGTTCCATTTTTTGCGGAGCTCTTCCGTATTTTCTGCCTGCTTTACAGACTGGATAAACACCAACGGGCTCTGCGCCTGCTCGCTCAGCAAACGGTTTCTGCTGAGGAAGCCTACATATTCTTCTTTATTTTTTACCAGAAGATATCTTGTTTTGGTTTTAAACATCATCAGAACCGCTTCATACAGGTAAGCATCACTGGAAATACTGACAATTGGATTATCCATTACCTCCAAAATGGCTGTTCTTGAATCCAGGCAGCGGGCAATGACGTTATCCCGTAAAGTAATATCTGTCGCATAACCGATAATCTCGTCACTCTGTGACTTCCTGATAAAAATACAGCTCACTTTGTTGGCTGCCATCATTTTAGCAGCTTCAAAAACGGGTGTGCTTTCTTCACATGACACAATACTTTTGTAAGCGATGCCTTCTATTTTTCTGGAATACAGCTGATCGGCAGCAAAATAACTTTCTTCAAAAGTAGCCGGGGTTTTTACAAAGTGCGAAAACTCCTCATCCAACATTTTTATACCAAAATCTGAAGTGAAATAATGAAAAAAGCTGTCATACGCATTGCATAATTCATAAAACTCCTTTCTGGGTAAGGTGTAAACCACAGTTCCTTTTTTGGCTATCGCAGATTTTAGTGCACGAACCCGGTTCAGAACAACTGAAATTCCGCCGAAACAGTAAGGCGGATAATGTCTGGTCAGACATCTTTTGTTTTCTGCAGCATCAAAAAAGAAAGTTTCGTATTCTCCTGATGAAATAATGTCTACTCCTCTCATTTCAGTCACTTCCTGACGATACACCAATGTATCTTTAGAAAACTCGGTTTTTGTAAACGATTCAGAGATTTCAGCAAGAACCGTTTCAGGCAGAAGATCAAAAGGTTTTGTTACTTTTAATAGCGAAATAATTTTTTCTTCCATAATGATTAAATAGGTGGCATATATTCAGATTAATAAATTATTTCATTTACTTATTGATTTTATCTAAAAATTTCAATTTACTTTCAATTTTGTGATGGATATTCTGAAGTTCATCTTTCGAAATTTCACCACGGGAACGAATCTCAAAGAAGCATTTTGCTGTCATTTCTGCATCAGTCACAGCATCGTGAGAGCGTTCCATCTTTTCATTAAAAAGAAACTCGTAAAGCTGTGGTAGCCGGAAGTAATCTGTTTCAGGATTAAAAGCATAGCCTTTGCTTTTGAGCATTGTACAGTAAAAATAACTTTTTTGAAAAGGATTTTCCAAACCTGCCCTGTAATAATCACAGCTTAGCGTGTGAATATCAAATTCTGTGAAATGTCCGGTTATGAGCGGCTGATATTGCTGTATATCTTGCGAAAGTTTTTCTAAAACCAATTTCCGGTTCTGTCCGTTTTTACTCAAAAACGTTTTGGTAATCCCGTGTACTTTAACCGACTGTGCACTGATTTTTAAATTTTCATCATAAATATAAAAATTCTCCCATTTAATTTTGTTCCCGGCTTCATCGTACAAAATCCATGCAACCTGAACTGCTGATGGCCAGTTGTCTGTTTCAGAATAAGGAAGATTCCAACGTTTCGGAATTCCTGTTGTTTCGGTATCGATAAAAAGGAGATATTTTTTCAAAACTTTATTTAAAATTACAAAATCATCAGACTCTTTAACAAAAATAGGATGCCAATCATGACATCCTATTTATAAATTATTTATTAATTACCAGAATCTCACATAAAGTGCAGTCAGTAAAAGAACTGTTACTACAATCATAACCAATGTTCTGGAATCTACTTTAAACATGGTTGCATCTATAGCGAAAGCTTTAGGATTTACTTTCGGACCTGCCAAACTTATCATCACCATAACAGCAACTGTAATAAAGAATGACCAACCCATATTAATCAGAAACGGAATTTCGGTGATCGTATGAACGACTCCGTTTTCTAATTTTTCATAGGTAAAAGCAGTGTATAGCCAGGTTTCTTTCCCGAAAATATCTACTGCAAAACTGTTGAAGAAAATAGCCAGTAAAAAGCCAAGAAGAACGCCTACCAAAGCTGCCGTTCCTGTTGTTCTTTTCCAGAACATTCCCAAAAGGAACATAGCAAAAACTCCGGGACTGATAAATCCGGTATATTTCTGGATGAATGTGAAACCACCTTCTCCTCCAATTCCCAGGACATCTGTCCATGTAAATGCCAGAGCTACGAACATTGCGATAATGATTGCCCAGCGTCCTGTTCTTACCATCTGGATTTCGGTAGCATCTGCTTTCAGGTATTTTTTATAGATATCCAAAGTAAAAATGGTCGAAATACTGTTTACTTTTCCTGCCAAAGATGCTACAATTGCAGCAGTAAGCGCTGCAACTGCAAGACCTTTCAGCCCTGTTGGCAAGAAGCCTAAAATGGCTGAATAGGCGCCATCTTTTACACCGTTGAAACCTGGCAAATGTCCTTTCGTATATAAAACATAAGCTGCAATTCCCGGAAGCATCACAATAATCGGCATAAATAATTTCAAAAATCCCGCGAACAAAATTCCGGTTCTTGCCGTTTTTAGGTCTGCTCCCAAAGCACGCTGCGTAATGTACTGGTTACATCCCCAATAATTCAGGTTAACAATCCACTGACCAGCAAAGTACATTGCCAATCCAGGTAAAACCACATATTTCTGAACATTCACGTTCTCCGGCATTGCCAGAGTTGTGGTGGTTGTAGTCGGTTTATCAAGAATGAGTTTAAAATGCTGTGGTGCTTCTTTAATTAATGTCTGGAAACCTGCGAAAGCATTTCCTACAGCGGCTCCGTTAATTCTCTGGTCAACAATCTGAAGAGCCATATAAACCGTGGCAAAACCTCCGATAATTAAAACCGCTACCTGAATAACGTCGGTGTACCCGATTACTTTCATTCCTCCCAGACCAATCAGCAAGGCCATGAGCAGTAACCCAATCATAATGATATGAAGATTATCTCCGCCCAGCAATGTATCAATGGCCAAAGCTCCCAGATAAAGAATGGAGGTCAGGTTTACAATCACATACAGAAACAGCCAGAAAACCGCCATAATCAGTGAAACCGATTTGTTGTAACGGGTTTCAAGGAATTGGGGCATCGTATAAATCTTATTTTTAAGGTAAATAGGAATGAACCAGACTGCAATAATAATCAATGCAATGGCTGCAATCCACTCGTAAGCTGCGACAGCAATGCCTACGAAGAATCCTTCACCACTCATTCCTATAAACTGTTCGGCCGAAATATTGGACGCAATCAGGCTGGCACCAATCGCCCACCAGGTAAGTGAACCTTCTGCCAGGAAATAATCTTTACTGCCTGTAGCTGCAGATTTTTTCCTGTTGTAGATCCAAATTCCGTAACCGGCTACCACCACAAAATAAATCAGAAATATGATGATATCAATAGTTGCTAAGTTTCCCATAATTTATTTTTTAACTGAGAATTTATAAATCGTTTTAGTCTGATATTTCTGTCCCGGCTTAAGTTCTGTTGAAGGGAAAGAAGGTTGATTTGGAGAATCCGGAAAATGTTGGGTTTCTAAACAAAAGCCTGTTCGGAATTCATTCTTCCCTCCTGTTTTAGTGTCAAACTTTCCATCAAGAAAATTTCCGGAATAGAACTGAACACCCGGTTCATCCGTAAGAACTTCCATCACTCTTCCTGACTCAGGATGATAGACTTTTGCAATGCTCCTCATTCCGTTTCCATTCAGAATCCAGTTATGGTCGTAACCTTTTCCTTTTTTCAGCTGATCATCATTTGTAACATTGATGTCTTTTCCGATTGGTTTTGAAACCGTGAAATCAAACGGACTTCCCTTTACAGATTTCTGTTCACCTGTTGGAATCAACGTTTCACTGACAGGTAAAAATTTATCTGCATTAATTTGCAGTTCGTGATCAGTAATCGTTTTTGTAAAATTCCCTGAAAGGTTGAAATATGAATGTTGAGTAAGGTTAACAAATGTTGCTTTATCCGTCGTTGCTTCGTAAGAAATCTCCAAAGCATTGTCCTCTGTCAATGTGTAGAATACCGTGGCAGATAATTTTCCCGGATAGCCTCCTTCGCCGTCTGCACTCGTGTAAGCCAGCTTTATAGTTGGAAATTTCGCACCTTTAACAGGTTCAATGTTCCAGAATTTGGTGTGAAAACCCTCTTTTCCACCGTGAAGACTGTTTTGTCCGTCATTTTTATCAATATCATAGGTTTTGCCTTCCAAAGTGAATTTTGCGTTGGCTATTCTATTTCCAAAACGTCCAATCAATGCTCCGAAATAATACGGATTTCCATTGAAATAGTCTTCAGGCTTTGTAAAGCCTAAAACGACATCTTCATAGTGACCATCTTTATCAGGAGCTGTCAATGAGGTGATAATTCCTCCAAAATTGATGACTTCCACTTTCATCCCGTTTTTATTGGTTAAGGTGTATTTTTTAATGGAATCGCCTTTTGCAGTCACTCCATAATCTGAAACCTGTATCTTTTCCATATTTTCTTTTTGAGGCTGATTAATGTTTTCTTTTTTGCTGCATCCGAGAATACATAAAACTGCAACAATAATCAGATTATAGTTTATTATTTTCATAGTTTGAATAGTATTGCAAGATTAACGATAATAAATTTCATTCCAGCGAAGACTGTTCTTAAAATCACGGATTTTTGTATCTTCATCAATAACCAGGGATTCAATTCCTGCAATCTCCGCAAAATCTTCCAACTGCTCTGCACTGATGTTTTCACTATAGCACGTATGATGTGCTCCACCAGCCAGAATCCATGCTTCTGCAGCTGTATACAAATCCGGAAGTGGTTTCCAAAGGACTCTTGCTACAGGAAGTTTTGGTAATTCTTCGGTAATTTCCAATGCTTTTGTTTTATTGATTAACAGTCTGAAATGATTTCCAAAATCCATAAGAGCAGCATTCAGAGAATCAATATTTCCTCTGGAATTGAAAACCAGACGGACAGGATCTGATTTGCCTCCAATTCCCAACGGATGAATTTCGCAGGATGGTTTATCAACCGCTAAAACAGGGTCAACTTCCAGCATATGGGAACCTAAAACTGAAGGATTTACAGGATTGAGATGATAAGTATAGTCTTCCATAAATGCGTTTCCGCCTTCGAGACCTTGTCCCATTGTTTTCATTGCACGGACTAATGCTGTTGTTTTCCAGTCGCCTTCTCCGGCAAAACCGTAGCCTTTTTCCATTAACCTTTGAACAGCAATTCCAGGAAGCTGCTCCAATCCGTGAAGGTCTTCAAAAGTATCTGAAAAACCTTTGAAATTTCCGTCTTTCAGGAACTTTTCCAGTCCTAATTCTATCCTCGCAGCAGTTTCAAGTGATTTTCTGTTGCTTCCTCCCGAAAGCAGAGAATCTGCCATTTTGTAAGAAGCTTCATATTCTTCAATTAAAGTTTTTACTTCACCTTCACCAATAGCATTGACAACGCTCACTAAATCTCCGATTCCCCAGGTATTTACTGAAAATCCGAATTTTGTTTCCGCTTCTACTTTGTCACCATCTGTAACGGCTACATACCTCATATTGTCTCCAAAACGGGCAAATTTCGCTCCCTGCCAATCGTTCCAGCCTGCTGCAACACGGCTCCAGTCTCCGATTTGTTTCTGAACTCTTTCCTCTGCCCAGTGTCCTACAACTACTTTCCTGTTTTTACGAAGACGGCTTACCATAAACCCAAATTCACGGTCACCGTGAGCAGCCTGGTTCAGGTTCATAAAATCCATATCCATTGTAGACCAGGGAATATCCTGATTGAATTGTGTATGTAGATGCAGCATTGGCTTTTGTAAAGCTGTGAGCCCGCGAATCCACATTTTTGCAGGTGAAAATGTGTGCATCCAGGTCACTATTCCAATACAATCTTTTGCAAAATTGGCAGCCGTAAGCGTTTCAAAAATTTCTTCTGTAGTTTTTACGGTTGGCTTCAGAACCACTTTTACAGGAATTGATGAAGATTTATTGAGCGCTTCAACAATTTTTCCTGAGTGTTCAGAAACCTGAGCTAATGTTTCAGGTCCGTATAAATGCTGGCTTCCGGTGATGAACCAGATTTCTTTGGTATTGAGAGGTGTTAACATATAATATAAATGATAATTGATAAATAATTGTTATATATTTTACCATAGGTTTTACCTACGGCTATTGATATTAAACCCTTCGGGTTCTGTTTAAATAATTTGTTTTATTAAACCTTATAGGTTTGCTTTCCGTTAATAAAAAAATTTTCATGACTAATGTCATTTACTGTCCGTAGTAGGCATTTTTTCCGTGTTTTCGTTCGTAATGTTTTTTGATGAGGGAATCTTTCAGCCGAACTGCATTGGGATTGATCTGCCGGGTGAGATAGGCCATTTCCGCAACTGTTTCCAGAACTTTACTGTTATAAACCGCTTTATCAGCATTTTTCCCCCAGGTAAAAGGTCCGTGATTTCCAACGAGTACCATTTCCACTTCTTCGTAAGACAATTTTTTTTCTCTGAAACAATCGAGAATCTGGATTCCGGTATTGTATTCGTAATTTCCCTCGATCAAATCATCGTGCATTGGCGGTGCACAGGGAATATCTGCCGTTAAATGATCTGCATGTGTGGTTCCGAAAATCGGAATATCCAGCTGTGCCTGAGCCCAGGCTACCGAATAGATCGCGTGAGTATGAGAAATTCCGCCAATGCTTTCCCAGTTTTGGTAGAGGTAAGCATGGGTTTTGGTATCGGATGACGGCCTTAATTTTCCTTCCACCACATTGGCATCGTAATCTAAAATTACAATGTCTTCAGGCTTTAGAATCTCATAAGGAACACCGCTTGGTTTGATCGCAAAAATTCCTTTTTCACGGTCAACGGCACTTACATTTCCGAAGGTATAAACGACTAGCTTCAAAGCATCCAACTGCATATTGGCTTCGTAACACTCTCTCTGAAGTTCTTTATAGATGCTCATTTTATTTTTATTAAATGATTAAATAATTTAAAAATTACAGGTCTTTGTTTCGGGCTAAAGCCCATTCCTATTGATTTCCGTCAGCCTTGTCAAGGTTTTGAACCTTGATAAGGTTGTCCTGTTGAATTACCCCTTATTTATTTTTATTTGAATCGATGAATCTAGTTCCTCGTTTCACGCAGTGCACTCATAATCCGGGTTGAAAATTTTTATCAACTATACACTGCCAGCGATCACCTTCTTTTTTGATTTCATATTGTTTTCAGTAAAGTCGGCGAGAATCTGATACTGGTTCATTAATTCTGCATACTTTTCAACCTGATCTGCCTGAGGAAAATATTCAGCTTCGAAATCGGAGCCCATTTTACGGCTTGCTTCCTGAACAGTCGGATAAATACCTGCCGAAACTGCCGCATAAATCGCTGCTCCCAAAGCCGGAGCCTGATCAGATGCCGCCACGACGATCGGCATATTCAGAACATTTGCCAATGTCTGCATAATAAACGGGGATTTTCTGGCAACGCCACCAATTCCGATTACTTTATTGATTTTAACGCCTTCTTCTTCGAAACGGTCGACAATTTTTTTGGATCCGAAACAAATGGCATTAACCAAAGCCTTGAAAATATGAGGTGCTTTTGTTCCCAAAGAGAGCCCGGAAATTGCTGATTTCAACTGCTGATCCGCATCTGGTGTTCTTCTTCCGTTGATCCAATCCAGGGCAACAGGAATTGTTTCGGAAAGTGGAATTTTTTCAGCTTCCAAAGTAAGATTGCGGATGAGATTATTTTCTATTTCTTCTTTTAAGCGCTGCTTTTGATCTTCATCGATACTATCGGAATCCATAAGCACATTATGAATTGGCCAAGTGAGAATGTCTTTATACCATGCCAAAAGATCTCCGAATGCGGACTGACCGGCTTCCAGACCAATCAGTCCTGGAATAACAGAACCGTTCACCTGTCCGCAAATACCTTTTACGGTTTTATCCCGGATGATTTCGTTGGGTGCAACCATAATATCACAGGTGGACGTGCCCATAATCCTAATGAGGGTGTTCTCTTCAACTTTTGCACCGACGGCTCCTGAATGGGCATCGAAAGTTCCTACAGCAATCACAGTATTGGTTGTCAGTCCCAGCTTAGCCGCCCATTCTTCGTTTAAACTGCCTGCAATCTCATCGGAAGTATAGGTTTTATCATATAATCTGTCCCGAAGCTCAGCTAAAGACGGATCCAGCTGCCCAAGGAAATCCTTAGACGGAAGTCCGTTCCATGACTCGTGCCACATTGCTTTATGACCCGCTGCGCAACGACTTCTTTTGAATGTTGCCAGATCCTGATGATCGGAAAGTAGAAAAGTGATGTAATCACAGTGTTCCATCCAGCTGTAAGCGGAATTTTTCACTTTCTCATCCTGTCTGTTGATATGTAGAATTTTTGCCCAAAACCATTCGGAAGAGTAAATTCCGCCCTCGAATCTGGTGTAATCTTCGCCGCCCCAGTTTCTTGCCAAATGATTAATTTCTTCAGCCTCATGAATAGAGGTATGATCTTTCCATAAAACCATCATTGCATTGGGATTTTCTTCAAATCCGGGTATTAAAGCCAGTGCTATTCCTTCTTTGTTTACAGGAAGTGGTGATGAACCTGTAGTATCAATGCAGATGCTTACAACAGTTTCCGGTGCCACTCCGCTTTCTTTTACTACATTAGAAATGGTTTGTTCCAAACCTTCAATATGGTCTAAAGGATGTTGGCGAAACTGATTTTTTTCCGGCAAACAGAATTTTCCCTGCTTCCATCGTTGATAGTAGCTGACTGATGTAGACAGTTCTGCACCGTTTTCTGTATCAATCAGTACAGCACGAACGGAATCTGTACCATAATCCAGTCCGATAACATATTTCTTCATTTATATAATGAGTTAAGTTTTTAACAATATTTTGATAGACCCCTTCGACAAGCTCTGGGTGAGATTTCTAATGCTAAATGTTTAAGCTTAGGTTTAATTTGATGACTAAAAAGAATCATTTTTAATTAAGCCTTAATAAATCCATTACATTTCTGTTCTTGAGATAAAACAAATATAAGATTCTATTTTAAATAAATGTATAAAATACACTTAATTTTATTTTTTATTTCTATGTTCGTATCTGAGGCTTATTTAATCTTTAAAACAACCAGCGAATAGGCAGGAATTTCCATTGAAAATATCCCTTTTTTTATGACTGAATTATCTTCAACAGGCTGTATATTTTCTGTTTTAAAATTATTCTCGGCAGAAAGTGTAGGAGCTTTTAAGACCGTTTTTGTCAGTTTTTGTCCCAGTTTTATATTTTTAGGATTAATTTCTATTAATGCTGTCTTGCCGTCTGTATTGACAATTTTAATGATCACCTCATTATTTTTACTGTCTTTTACTGCAGTTGCATAGAGTTTATCCTGTCCACTGACCGGGGTCTTATTGTGGTAAATCTTCAGTAAATCAGTCCCTTTATTATTCGAAAATAACTTCTGAACATAATAATTGGGAGTTGCGTATGACTGCAGATTATTGAACCAAATCAAATCCGGAGTCCATTGCCAGCCATCGGCATGTGCAAAAAGTGGCGCATAAGAAGTCATGGTTACCACATCTGCATTTCTTTCCAGCCCTGTCATAAAAGCGGCTTCCGAAAGTGCCGATTCCCAGTTATTTTTATTGTCCGGACTTACTGTTTTTACCGACTGAACTGCATATTCACCTGCAAAAACTTTAGGCCCGTTTCTATCATATTTATCGTATCTCGCAGCATTTTCCTGAAACCATTTTGCTGAATTGTAATAATGCTCATCGACAATCTGTGCATTGAACTTTTTAAGCTCTTTCCAGCCGTATTCGAAAAATTCTCCATCAGGCAATGGTCCGCTTCCGGAAATGATTGTAATATCGGGGTATTTTGAATGAATGGCTTTTTCAAAAATTTTGTACCGTTCGATATAGTCTTCACCCCACTGTTCGTTTCCGACGCCAATATATTTCATATTAAAAGCCTTGGGATGTCCCATTTCTGAACGTATTTTTCCCCATTTCGTATTGACATCACCGTTGGCAAATTCAATTAAATCCAAAGCATCCTGAACAAAAGGGTTTAATTCTTCAAGGTTTACCAGCTCACCTGTGTTAAACTGGCAGGCCATTCCACAGCTAAGAATCGGTAAAGGCTCGGCTCCCAAATCTTCGGAAAGCTGGAAATATTCATAAAAACCTAATCCGAACGATTGGTAATAATCGGGAGTCAGGCGATGCGGGAAACCTGAACTCCATTTGTTGATGAGATATTCTCTGTCTGCTACATTTCCCAATGTTTTTTTCCATTGATACCTTTCAGCAAGTGTTCTGCCTTCCACAATGCAACCTCCCGGAAAACGCAGAAATCCAGGCTGTAAATCGTATAATTTCTGAACTAAATCTTTTCTTAAGCCACCTTTTCTTCCTTTCCAGGTATTTTGCGGGAAGAGGGAAATCATATCCATATTTATAACGCCGTTTCCTGTAAAAGTGATCTGCAGTTTTGCTTTTTCTACCGTTCCTAAAGGAGAAAAAACAGCCGAATATTTGTGCCATCCTTTTCCTTTGATGATTATCGGAACTGTAGAAATTACCACTCCTTTTTCGTCAACCAAGCTTGCATTGATAGCAGAAATATTTCCAGATACATTTTCTAAATCAAAGATGAAATCATATTTAGCATCTTTATGAAGTCCGATTCCCCGGAAGCCTTCATTTTCCAATATGTACTTTTTATCGTTGTGAACGGTAATTCTTGCGTAGTTTTTATTGGTTTTGGAATGATCAGAATAAATGGTCAAAAACCCGGAATCCAGATTATGAGAAAGGGTTTGTGTATTTTGCTGTTTCCAGCCCGTCAAGGGTTCATCGAATTCAAAGCTTCGGTTTTTGATTAATTCGGCATAAATACCGCCATCGGCTGCAAAATTGATATCTTCAAAGAAAATCCCATACATTGTCGGCTGGATTTTAATGTTGGTAGGAGTTCCATCAAGATCTAAAGTAAATTTTGAGTTTTGCGCTGATGAAAATGCAACGCAACTTGAAAGAAGAATGGTAAAAATTTTATTTTTTGTTTTCATTGATACTATTTTTGATTGTCCAGATAAACATTTCAATTACAGTCAGTGTGGCATCTATAATCGTGAACTTTTAAATTGAATGTATTATTCTTCTATTTATTGATAAACCTTAGGTTTTAAAAATTTATAAGGTTTCCTACATTGAGAATAGTTTACTTGACTTTCAACTGAATACTTTTTAAATCTGAGTTTTTTGAAGTTCCTCCGTAGAAAATGGTATAATCTCCTGATTTTGAAACTAGATCATCAGCTTTTTCATCATAAAATTTAAAAGATTCTTCAGAGATGTTTAGCTGGATGTTTTTTGTTTCTTTAGATTTAATCAATTTTTTTTCAAAAGCTCTCAGCGTTTTTACGGGCGCTAAAGGATCATTATTTCTTTTGACATACACCTGCACCACTTCTTCGCCATCTCTTTCTGAAGTATTGGTAACCGGAATTGTTATCGTGATTTTCTCATTAGAATTGATGCTGTTTTTGCTCAATTTAGCATTGCCATAGGCAAATTTTGAATAGCTTAAACCATGACCAAATGCATATAAAGGATCTTCGGTCATATAGCGATAGGTTCTGCCTTTCATATCATAATTCTCAAAACCCTGATGCTTACTCGTTGTCGAAAGTGCATTATCCAATTGCTCAAGATTCCTGTAAAAAGTAATTGGTAATTTTCCGGAAGGGTTGTAATCTCCCGCTAAAACATCGGCAACAGCGGTTCCGCTGGATTGACCGCCGTACCAGGCATTCAGCAGAGCGTCATAATTTTTTTCATCCTGCTCCAAACCAAGCGCACTTCCCGTGCACAGTACGAACACAACAGGTTTTCCTGTTTTTCTTAATTCTGCTAACAGTTCACGCTGAACTTTCGGAAGCTCTATTGAAGTTTTATCACCACCTTTAAAACCTTCTGCATTAACCATCATTTCTTCTCCTTCAAGGCTCGGGGACAATCCGCCGACAAAAACAATTACCTCAGCGTCTTTTACTTTTTCTTTTACTGAATTAAAATTCACCGGATCTTTTCGGTACACTTCGAAATCAATGCTTACATATTTTCCTTTCTGGCTGTGTCGAAACTCTATCTGATACTCCTTCCCTTTCTCCATTTTCACCGGAAATTCAGAAGGATGTCTTGCATCCGGCCCTTTTCTGGTAGCGATCTCTTTACCGTCAATCAAAAGCGTGTACATATCCGATGTTGCGGCAGAAAATATCACTTCACCAGAATAACTGCTTTTAAAAACACCTGATATTTTTGCTGAAGTATTCTCTCTGGCCACTCCCGGCGCAAGTTGAGTCCCCCCAAAACTGCTGTAGGTAATCCTCGTTGTATTGACCGAAGTATTGACCGGTTTTTCTTTGAATTCATTATTATTAAAAAATTCAACCTTCATTCCCTTCTCACCGTTTTTCTGACTTACAAAATTCTGATAGAGAGATGTTCTGGATGATGGATCTGCCACCTCGGTTCCTTTTTCGTAAATGATTTCAGCATTTGGAAATTTTGTTTTAATTCCGTCTAAAATCGTCACCGTTGAAGAAGGTGTTCCGTTGTAATTTCCCAGTTGCATAATTCCGTCGTCGGCATTAGGACCTACAACGGCAATTTTTTTTATATTTTTATTTAAAGGCAGAACATTTTTCTCATTTTTCATCAGTACAATAGATTTTTGAGCCATTTTCAATGCCTGTCCTTTATGTTCTTTAGAATCTACCGTAGAATAAGGAATATTGTTCCAGTGAACAGACGATTTGGGATCAAGCATCCCTAATTCAAACCACCCTTTGAGGATTCTACGCATCGAAATGTCGAGGTCTTTTTCGGTAATTAATCCGCTTGCCAGGGATTTGTTAAGATTATTGTAAGTATCTCCACATTCCAAATCTGTTGAATGTTTTAATGCATCTGCAGCGGTTGTTTTTTCGTCAGGATGTGTTCCGTGGTATTTTTCCTGATAGAAATCGGCCAAAGCCCAACAATCTGAAACCACCATTCCGTCGTATTTCCATTTACCACGAAGAATTTCATTAAGCAACGTATTGTTGGCACAACAAGGCTGGCCGTCAAAAGCATTATAGGCACACATCACTTCTCTCACATTTCCTTCCAAAACCAGTGCTTTAAAAGCCGGAAGATAGGTTTCATAAAGATCTCTCTTGGAAATTTCAGCATTATAGGAATGCCGGTTCCATTCCGGACCGCTGTGAACGGCAAAATGCTTGGCACAGGCGTGGGTTTTAAAATATTTCGGATCATTGCCCTGCAGGCCTTTTACGGCAGCAACTCCCAAAACAGAAGTTAAGTAAGGATCTTCCCCATACGTTTCCTGGCCTCTTCCCCATCTAGGATCTCTGAAAATATTAATGTTGGGAGTCCAAAAAGTAAGACCTTCATAACGTCCGGTTTTATGAGCTTCATCGAAAGATTTATTGTATTTTGCCCTGGCTTCGTCAGAAATCATTTCAAAAGTTTTGAAATGTTCTGAAACATCCCATGTTGCCGCCATACCAATTGCCTGTGGGAAAACAGTAGCCGTTCCTGCTCTGGCAACACCGTGAAGCGCCTCGTTCCACCAACCGTAAGCCGGAATTTCAAGTCTTAGGACAGCCCTGGAATTATCCATCATCATTCCAATCTTTTCGTCAACCGTTAATAATCCTAAAAGATTTTCAATCCTTTGCTCAACCGGAAGACCAGGGTTTTGAAATGGATATTTGAAATTCTGAGCATAACTAAAGGTACAGACTACAACTGACAGGGTTAATAAAATTTTGTTCATATGGTTAATTTTAAAGCAGTCTTCTGTTAAAACATTTTGATTATTACCATTGAATATTGTTTTTCAATGTGATAAAGACAAAGATAAGATTCTATTTTAATAAATGTATATAGCACACTTAATTTAAAGTAAAAAGGTTACCTGAAAAGGCGGTAACCTTTTTAAAGGAATTTTTAATATAATCTCTTTGGGATTATTGTTTTATAAATTTACTTTTAATGCTTTTTCCTGAGTCGGATATTTCAATAAAATAAAGCCCTGCCGGGAGTCTTGAAACATCAATTCTGTTTCTTCCTTTGGTTAGCTTTACTTTATTAGTTATGCTTCCCCTCGAATTATTGATAGAATAGAATGCATCATCCGATTTCCAGTCAATGAAAATTTCTGTTTTGGCAGGATTTGGATAGAGGAAAATCTCTTCTTTTGCTGTGATTACGTCATCAGTCTTAAGTGTAGCAAAACTTAACGGAAGAACGTTGTTGGTATAGGTATTATTTTCAGTAAGATATCCCTGGAAAGGACTGACTGAGGGCTCGTTACCCGCCGTTACCTTATAAAAACCTGTCACTCCGCTTTCTGTTTTCAGCACATATCCTCCTGCAGCTACTTTTACAGACTGATAAACGCCGTTTATCTGGTTGACCGTAATTGCTTTTGGTGTAGATACAGCACCTGATCCTGTGAATGTCTTGCTTCCTGTAGCATTGATCAATACAGGAGTATTTGCAGGAATTATCCCGTTGGAAATCTGTGAACAAACCACATTTCCGGAACCGGGCTGCATCATGTATGCGGTAACTCCGGAAGGAATGGCTGACTGGAAAGGTAAAAGAACGATCCCGTACCCATTAAAAGTTCTTGTGTACGTAGCAGAACTTGCTGTAAAGCCAAAAGGCACCTGAAAATCTTTGCCCAAATCCGAAAGAGTCAGATTCTGACAGGAATTGCCTGAAATTACATTTATATTATTATTGCTGGCGCTTCCGTTAACATAAAAAATACTGTTCCGGTTGGCAGAAGCATTGCTCCAGGTGTCTGTAGAAGTATTTCCTGTAACGTCTCTGAAATCAATGGATGTATAATATTCATTTTCGAGGGCATCCATAAGACTGCTGTCTGTAAGAGAGTAAGCCGCTGCAAATTTTGAAGCTCTTTCATTACCAACATTGAAATAAACATCACCCAAAGTCAGGGTGAGAATTGAGCTGTAATTTCCGCTTCGAAGCCCGATAATCCCTTTGCAGCCATACGGAAGAACCGTTCTGGAAATATCAAATACCAGATTGAAACTTCCGGAACCCGGAGCAGGAAATGCTACACTGCCATAATTATGAGATCTTACCGTTCCGTTGCTATCAACATAATACAATGTCGTATTGGATGAAGTCGGCAAGTTGCTTGTTGTATAATTTAGTACATTAAAAATTAACTTGTTGTAACGGTCATCCAAATTTAAATATCCGCTGTTGGCGTCGGTATTTGAGCTTATCAACGGTGTAGAATTATAGAAGGTAACTGTTTTTCCGCTCAGTTGATAATTAGTACCAAACGATGAATTGGTTGGAACCTGAGTTTCAATTTTATTATAATGAACATCACCGCCCGTCATGAATGATACCGGTCTGTCGCCACTTTTATTAAATACAAAAGTCATTACACTCGAAGGGCTCACCTGAACTGTGGGGCGGAAACTCGCTGTACTGAAAGAGAAAGGTGATGAAGCTATATTCACAGATTGTGAAGTAGTTGTCTGTACTCCTGAAGCTGTAAAGAATGGCAGATCAACTTTAAGATCATATGTGCTGGAAGAAGAATTGATAACAACAAGGGTGATCTGGTTTCCGTCCAGCGAAATATAAGAAGAACCTTCCAAAGTTCCGCTTGAGGTTTCCCATTTGGCATCAATTCTGGTTTTTCCCGTAGTATTTTTGGCATATTGGGATAAAATATATCCTCTTTTGGTCATATCTCCGGCAACGGTTCCGTATGAGCCATCCCCCATCAGCCCATAAAATCTTTTTGAGGCATAATGAATCCACGCATTTACATTTCCAAGCAATGCATTATTTACACTTCTTGCAAAAGTGAAACCATCCGTAGTCCAGGCGAAATCCCGTGGAGCCGAACTACTTGAAGAATTCCAGTTGATCAGATATTCTGTCTGCCATATTTCTTTATTATAATTCTGAAACTGCTTGTACACAGACTGCATCGAACCGTATTGATGTCCTCCGTACACCTCAAAATTCGCCATTACCGCGGGATCTAAGAATGCATTGGCAAAATTATCTGTAAAACCAACACTTTCGGGTGCTATTACCTTGCAATTGATAAGGTGGCCGTAATTTTTAACAAAGGTGGCTATTTGTGTTGGCGTCCAGATACAGCCTTGATACTGCGCCATTTCATCGGGTTCATTTTGTATAGATATGTAATCTAATGTTACCCCATTATTTTGCATATAAGTTACAAAACTGTTGAGATACAAAGCATAATCCTGATAATTTTCAGGTTTCAGATAGCCGATTTGCTGAACACCGTTTGTATCGGTATACACAGCATTGACATGGTTATTGGTTTTCCAGGCTGCCGGCATTGTCCATGGACTGGCAAATAGGGTAAGTCCCATAGATTTTGCCAGCTGAGCCGTTGCAAGAGCCGTGCTCCAATTACTGCTTTGCTCGGGAATATAAAGGCGCATGATATTATACCCTCCTTCACTGCCTGCACCCCAAAGTTTTTGGATCTCTGTGGTAGTCATATGGTTGTATCCAAACTGTGGACTGCAGACAAAGCCGCCGAAGCCTGTTATTTTCTGATAAGCAATATTCTTATCAATTTTTACTTTTGCCTGTAGATTTTGTGCATTCAGCTGTACTGAAATTGCAATACCCGTAATCATTACAAGTATTAATTTGAAGATTTTTTTCATAGTAATAAGTTTTAATTCTGATGTTAAATGTGTCTAATGAATAGATTTATGATGGTCGCTAAGTAGTTATTTCAGCTCTGAAAATTATCTCTTCATAAAATTCACCATCATCAATTTTCAACAATTACCCTCTTCATTTATTTTTCTGAATAATCACTTTGAGGAGCTCCCAGATAACTTGGTTTAAGGCCTCCCGTATCAATTAGTATTTTCTCTAAAACAATTCCCGGCTCCAGAATCCTGAATCTTAACGTATGTTTGCCTGGTTGTGAAATCTGATGCTTTGTCACTGATTTAATGATGTGTTCCGACTGCCATTTTCCCAATTCTCCACGGTAATGTCCATTGAAATTGACAGTCTCAGGTTTTCCTCCATCGAAGGAAATCTCATAACGCAATCCTTTGTTATGGTTGAAATTTAAAGTCGGAGCTAAAAGCAGCTGAACTTCAACTTCACCTTTAGATTTAAAATTAATATCATATTCCAGATAGATATTTTCATCGGATTTCGGGTAAGCATTCTGGGGAAAAGTCGTTATCCCGGATTTTGTTTTCCCGAAATCAGGAATCACTTCCCAATGAATCCTGTCGGAATTATTCATTCTCGCAAAATTTTCCGCTTCAATGGAAACATAGCCGTCTTCTTCTGCAAATATTTTATCTTTCGGAGTGGCTGCTGCTTCGGAGATATAGATTACGTCAGGCATTACATTTACTTTTCCGTCGAACCAGGCTTTGTACCCTATCTTCATCTGATCCATCATATGCGTCCATTTTCCTTTGGCAATTTCATTGTTATATTTATTGTCGAGATAAGCATTTCTTTCAAAACATTCCTTCACTTTATCAGCATAATAATTGGCTTGAATATCATTTTTGGCAGCCAGTTCTTTATTTTTAGCCACTGCATAATACATTTCATATAAATTGCTGCACGCATCGATTGGGTATAGAACCAACTGATAATAGGCATCCTGATATTCTGCCGGAATCTGGTCTTTTAAACGTAAAGCATCGACTGCTAATGATCTGTAGTCATTCAGTACTGTTTCAAATTCATTATAATTTTCGAGGCTGAATGTTTTGCTGTCAAGCGTTTCAGGAGTAACTCTTCGATTATATTTGGCATAGAGATTAATCATTCGGGCAATTTCCTTTGAATGTTTCTCGCCAAATTGCTGTGCAGCCCATTTTTCGGTATATTCCAAAAGATTTTTAGCGTTAAACTGTTTGGGATTCCAGGCCATTTCAAGGAAAAAACTGATCGGAAATTCCATCGGCTTTAAATCGCCCACATTGACTACCCAGACTTTATCGACTTTATGTTCGTACGAAAGATTCATCTGTTCCCATACTCTCTGTATGGGACTGATATTGATCCATTTAGAATTTCTCGGCCCACCTACGTAATCAAAATGATAATACATTCCGTAACCGCCTTTATGCAAGGATTTTGAAAGATCCGGAAGTTTTCTCACATTGCCCCAGTTATCATCGCAAAACAGCAAAATAACATCATCCGGAACCCTCATGCCTTTATCGTAATAATCCTGAACTTCTTTATATAAAGCCCAAACCTGAGGCGTTTTATCCGCTTTCTTACCTGTAACCTCAGCAATAATTTTGCGTTGATCTTTTACGATTTTTTCAAGTAAAGAAATATTGGTTCCCTCTCCCATTGCTTCATCGCCGTCGCCACGCATTCCAACAGTAATGAGTTTTTCCCAGCTTTTACTTCTTACGGTTCCTGCTTTCCAGAATTCCTGCAATACTTTGGCATTTTTGGAATAATCCCAGACATTCGGAAGGTTATTTCTTTTGATATACCGGTGCCAATCGGTCTGCGCCTGCGCCATCGGCTCGTGATGAGAAGTTCCCATTACGACACCCATTTCGTTGGCTAATGGCCCGCTCAAAGCATCGTCGTCATAAAATGCTTTTCCCCACATAGCTGGCCAAAGGTAGTTGCCTTTCAGACGAAGGATCAATTCAAAAACCTTTTCGTAAAATTTTGAATTGATGCCGCCAAAGGTGGCTCTAGCCCAACCGCCAAGAGATGGTTCTTCATCATTCAGGAAAATCCCGCGGTACTCTACAGCAGGTTCTCCATCGGTATATATTCCTTTTTTGAAATATAAATTTTCTTTCGTTTCAACCGGAACATCCGCCCAGTAATACCAGGGTGAAACGCCAATCTGCTGCGAAACTTCATAAATTCCGTAGATGGTTCCTCTTTTGTCACTTCCGGCAATTACAATAGCTTCCGAAACTCCGGGAAATGGATTGCTGATATTCTGGATAATATATTTTTCTGTTTTCCCGATTAATGATTTCCCGTCGATTTTTTTTTGTTTAATTAAATCATCGAGCACAGATTTTGTTCCGACAGTTCCGATAATAATTAAAGGAGAAGTCATTCCGGAAATCTGATTCAGAATGTTGGGCTGTTCGCCTGTAACTTTCTGAAAATCTGTCTGGAGGTTCTTTACGGCTCTCATAATTCCTGCATCCATCTGAGCATCAGCATACAGGGAAATTCTGACTGATTTATCTTTCAGAAGAATAACATCATTGGTTTTTTCTGTCGTGATAAACCGTTCGGTTGCCTGTACATTACCAAAAGCACCAAACAACAGTACAAAGAAAAATAGTATAGGTAATCTGTTCATAATCTTATCTTTATCTGATTGAACCTTATAGGTTTTAAAAACCTATAAGGTTTATTTTGATTATTATTTTCCACAGGTTGTACCTATGGCTATTCATATTGAACCCTCTGGGTTCTTTTGTAGCGAATCGCATGCAGCCCGACCTGAGTGGAGCTCTTTTTGTGGAGCGAAGCGGAACAAAAAAGCGGGAACGGAGGGCGGATAAAGCTGCCCAAATTATTCCTGAATTAATTCTTCAACACAAAACCGCCATTCGGCTGAATTTCAATTTCGTATACTCCTTTTTTATTGATAGAAATCTGTTTTGTAAATGTGGTTCCGGATTTATCATCATTAATAAACTCGACATTTTTGCCTGCCAACATCGGGAGATTGAGTTTAAGTTTTTTAACCATTTTTTCTGCATTCACCCCGGCAACATACCATTTATCCTGATGCCTTCTTGCAATGACAGAATATTTCCCGGGATAGCCGTCGATAAAAACCGTCTCATCCCAAAGTGTCGGAATATCTTTCATAAAATCCAACTGGAATTTTGGAGCATCAGCCAGGTTATTCGGCATTACTGCAAACATCTGAACGGGATTTTGAAATAACACGGCAGTAGCCAGCTGGAAACCGTCTGTTGTATGTCTTTTATTTTTATCCTTGTTTGATTGGGTTAAAAATTTATTGAGAAAAGTGCCGCCAAATTCCATACTTCCCACCGTATTCCTGATAAACGGATGCAAGGTTGCAAAGAACGCTTCCTGCTTACGAACATCTTCTGAGAAATAGAGCATTTCCGAAGCTAAAACGGCTTCACTTCCCGCATAATTCGGGTACATCACTTCCCAGCCTCTTGGTAAAGTGGCGCCATGGAAAATAATCGTTAATCCGAAATCATTGGCATCAGACAAAATATCTTCGTACAGACGCATGGTTTCCTGTTTGTCTCCGCCGAAGAAATCGACTTTCAGACCTTTTACGCCAGTTTCCTTTAGCCATTTCATTTCTTTTTTCCTTTCTACGGCATTGCTCATTTTGTTTCTTGGGCCCATCGGTGCATCGTTGGCAGCTCCGTTGGAATTGTACCAAAGCATAACACCCACATTTTTGGATTTCGCATACTGAACGAGTTGTTTCATCCGCTCTTTCCCTATATTTTTATCCCAAAGTGCATCGATCAAAATAAATTCATATTGTAAAGAAGAGGCAAGATCTATGAATTTCACCTGATCATCATAGTTCATACTTGCATCCTGCCATAATATCCAGCTCCAGGTAGAACGCCCAAACTGATATTCCTGCGAAGGCTCATAAAGCGGTTCTACCACATCAAAAGGAATTGTAGTTTCAACGATTGGTTTCAACGAATCTCCAATGCTAATGGTCCTCCACGGTGTTTTTCCCGGAAGTGAAATCGCTGCTCCGGAACTTCCGAAACCGTTGTTTTCCGCCATATTTGGATACGCTACCTGATAAAGATTTTTTTCTGAGGTGGTGCTGAGATGTGAAGCGCAGTACAAACTGGTCACGCCAGTCTCTGAAAGTAAAACCCAGCCGTCATTTCCGATATGAAAAAGTCCTGGGAAAACATAACCATAGTCGGCTTTTGTTCCTAATTCTGCATCCGCTTTGTATCCGCTTTCGTAGCTTGGCGCTGTTCGGGCGAAACCGGTCATCGGCTTCATCATCGGTGAGAGAAAAGTTGTCGTTTGAGCTGGAAACCGGTATCCGGTAACTTCCGATTCTACTACCGCACTGAAACGATCCTTCATTGACGGAATCTCATAACGGAAAGCAATATTATTATCGCTAACCTGAAACTCAATTTCAAGATCGAACTGATCTGCATTCATAAAGCTGACCATCAAAGTATTGGCTTTATACTCAACTTCAGATTTTTTTATTTTTTTGTTGCTGTATTTTTTAGAAACAACATCTTTTTTGCTGTTGATGAATTTTAAATTCTTAGAAAAATCACATTCATTGGTAATCAACCCCAACGGAGACTTGTCGAGCATTGTTTCTCCCTGAAAACTTACAGAGTATAATGCTTTTCCTTCTTCTGAAAATACATTCAGCTTCAATTTGCCATCCGGACTGGAAATTTCAGCAACTTGTGCTTTAATTTCTGATAAAAGACAGAAAATTATTAATGACAAAAATATAAGTGTTGCTTTTTTCATTTTAAATTATTTTGAAAACATCCAATAATCGAAAAACATAATATCTTTTTCCGCTTTACCATTACACACGAAATAAAGATTGTGAATGCCTGTAATTTTGTTGGATAGATTAGTCGTAACCGTTTCAAATCGATCATCTCCACCGGTAAGAGGAACTTTTATGGTGGCGGCAACCGGTCCGTTTAAACTGTCTAAATGAACATCCATTGTGACACCGCTGTTATGTGTAGTTCCAACACGGGCAGAAAAAGATGATGCGCCATCTTTTCCAAAATCAACATTCTTTACACTGGTGTAAGCGCCATTTTTCTTTGCTTTAATGAAAACTCCTGCTGCTTTGTTCTGATAAGATTTTACGTTCTCTGACCACGCAATCATTTCTGCCTGATTGAATGCGTAAGGATTGACGTTTGCAATGGCATCCGTAATACCGTTGGTCATTTTAAAAGGCGAAATAGAGCCGTCTTTATTAAAATTAAGTTCCTGCACGCTTACCGATCTTGTAAATCCACTTCCGCCCGGCAATGCACCGTTGTGGTAGAAGAAATACGTTTTCCCTCTGAAATCAATAACTCCGGGATGATTGGTAAAGGATTTTCCTTCCGCAGGCATTATGATTCCACCGTATTTCCAAGGACCTTGTGGACTTTTGCTTGTCGAATAGCCGATAAATTCGGGAAGCGGACCGCCCGGCCAGAAAAGATAATATAAATTTTTGCGTTTGTACAGCCACGGACCTTCTTCGTATTTGGTAGGTCTTTCGGGATTTCCTTCTCTTTTACCAAAAGATTCTTCGGTCATTGGAACCTCAACAATATCGCCGGAATAGGAAATCATATTTTCATTTAATTTTACATATTTAAGCTTCGGATTCCCCCAGTACATATGGGCCTGACCATTGTCATCAATAAAAACCGTAGGATCGATATCACCCCATTCGCTCTGAACCAATGGCTTTCCCAACGGATCATGAAACGGACCAAAGGGACTGTCGGCAACAGCAACTCCAATTGCGCCTTTGTTATTGGTTTTGGAAATCATCGGCACATACATAAAAAATTTTCCGTTTCTTTCGATGCACTGTGCTGCCCATGCATCACGTTTTGCCCAATCAAAATCATTGTAAGAAAGGATAACACCGTGGTCTGTCCAGTTGACCATGTCATTAGTAGAAAATACCTTCCAGTTGTTCATGGTAAACCATGTAGAATCATCTTCATCGTGACTGGTGTAAACATATAAACGGTCATTGAACACCATCGGAGCCGGGTCCGCGGTATAGGCAGTCTGAACGATGGGATTTTGGGCAGAGAGCGATAATCCTGTTAAAACTAATCCGATATTCAGAACATACTTTAAAACCTTTTCCTTCATGACTTTGATTTTAGATTAGTTCTTTACTGATTGGGGCACAATGGTAAACTCAGAGAATTTGCTTTTGTCAACAGGCTTAAACAACAACTGCGAAAAAATATATAAATCATTTTTCCAGACTTTGAAATCGTGACCACCCGGTTCTACATAAAAAATGTGAGGAATATTATTTTGCGTCAGATAATCACTTGTTCTTTTACTAAAAGGCATCAGCCTGTCCTGATCGCCACAGGAAATCCAAAGCAATTTTAATTCTTTAGCTTTGGCAGGATCTGGAAGCAGCTGTTGAGGTTCTTTGGTATTCGGAGCGGAAGAAAAACCGCCTACCCAAGCAAATTTGTCTATATTTCCTAATCCAAAATTCAGGGATTGTCCACCACCCATGGACAGTCCGGCTATTGCTCTGTTTTCTCTGTCCTTTTTTACAGGATATTTTTTTTCAATGAAAGGAATAAGATCGTTCAGCAAATCTTTTTCAAAAGTCGCGAAAGCTTCCACTTTATCTTTTGCCATAATATCACCCGTGGCCCTGTCGTCTTTCATCGCCCGCCCATTGGGTAAAACAACGATCATTGGAGTCAACTTTCCCTGTGCATACAGATTGTCAAGAATAATTTGGGGTGTTCCGTTCCTGAACCATTCTTTTTCATCTCCACCAATGCCGTGGAGTAGATACAAAACCGGATATTGAGCCTTTTTTTTAAAACCCGGAGGTGTATATACCAAAACTTTTCTTTGGGATCCTACCGTTTTTGATTCATAGGTTACGGTATCAATTTTCCCGTGGGAAATTTCTTTCTTTTCAATATCAAAACCTTGCGGTGCCTGTTTATCAAAAGTTTGTGCAGAAATAAATATTCCTGACAAGATAAAACCTAAGGCTAATACAACTGATTTATTCATACATTTTTATTTGTATTTTTAACACTTATTAATTGGGATAAAAAAATATTACGATTAGTAATTATTTCACCATTTATATGATCTTATCTAACGTATATATTTTATGTTTAATGAATCCGTTATTCTGAAAAAATCGACATCTACAAAACCTCCTGTACTTTTTGTGGCATAATTAAAAACTGCGAATTTAGAACCCATAAATAATCTTCTGTAATCGAAAATCATTTTATATTCTTTTTCCATAACCGTCCAGTTTTTTTGATCGGTGCTGTAAGAAAAAACCGCCAGATCTTTTCCAAGGTTAAAATCAGCTTCAATACGAAGATAAACTGTGTCTGAAGTGAGAGAAAAACGCTTCTTTTCTTCTTTTCTCACTCCTAAAATGGCTTTTGTTTTGTTATCAAGACTGACATCACTGGTAGAAAATGTTATAAATTTCTGATTGCCTTCTTTTATAACTGAAAGCAAGCCGGAATCGCCGTTAAATGCACTGAAACCTGTAACATCACCATCTTTCATTCCTCTTAAATCTAAAGCAACCACAGCGCTGGATTTCGGGCCTGTCATTCTTTGCGTTAATGTATTCGGAGCAGCGTAAACATTATCCACTACCCGACTCGTTTTCAACCTTATAAATCCTTTCCTTTCGGATAAAGACCAGGCTTCGTTTACAGGATTATGGTTCCACTGCCACTGGATTTTCAATTTTTCACCAGAAAATTCGTCACTTTCTACGATGTTATTTTTAGGCTTAAACGGAGGAAGCGGAACTTCACCATTCAAAGGGATTTTTCCATTATTTCCCAAAACCGGCCAGTTGTTTTCCCATTGTACAGGAATCAAAATCGGGACACGCCCAACTCCACCTCTGTCCTGAAAAATAAGCGAATACCAGTTACCGTTCTTATCATCAATCAAAGCCCCTTGTCCGGCATATGAAAATCCTAAAAAATTATCTTCCAGAATGATTTTTTTCTCATAAGGTCCGGTCACTTTATCTGCTCTGTAAACTTCCTGACGGCGCTTTTCACCTTTAGGCCAGGAAATCATCATCATATAATATTTTCCGTTTCTTTTAATAATCTGATTACCTTCTAAAAGTCCGGTTTCCGTAGAGTCTTTCTGAAAAACAACAGTTCCGTCAGAATTTCCGATGACTTCTTTAAAATCAGGACTTAATTCAAAAACTTTATTGGAAGTAAAAACATATACCTTGTCATCATCAAAAAACAAAGAAGCATCGTGAAAATGTCTGGTTCTTGTAATGAGCTTCCAATTGCCTTTTTCAGGATTATCTGTTACATAGAAATAAGATTTGAAAGGCTCATCATTCGGAGAAAACAAAACGTAATATTTCCCTTTGTGATAGCAGATGGAAGATGCCCATTGTCCGCGGCCGTAAACCGTTCCGTTAAGTAAATCATATTTAGAATTATCATTCAGCGTATTAAAAACATAGCTTGCCATTTCCCAATGTACAAGATCTTTGGAATGCATGACCGGAGCTCCCGGCATCAGGTGCATGGTGGTACTGATAAGATAAAAATCATCACCGTTTCTGGTCACTGATAAATCCGGAGCGTCTGCCCAGATAATGGGATTGGTAAATGCTGTCGTCTGCGGCTTTTGAGCAGGATTTACCTGGGCTGAACAATAATTCAGCCCGATAAACCCCAAAAAAGAAACTATATAAAACGATTTTTTAGTTTTCAAAACTTTAATAATTTTGCTTGGTTATTTAAATTTTTTCTCTCGCCGGTTTTATGGATTTGGCAGATGATTGTGTTATTAAAATCGGCTTAATCCGGAGCTTATCATTTTTAATGTTAATTAGGTACAATATCATTAGACGAAGTGCTGTACAAACCAATCAAACTTCCGGTAAATCCGCCTACAACATCGGTAGAAAGAATATCTCCGGAAACCGGACCTCCAAGGTTTTTGAAGTTTTTGCCATCCAAAGAATAATTAAATTGATGTTCATCTTTTTCACCAACGACTTGTAATCTGACCGTTTTAGAAAGCGAAATCTTTTCGCTGGCCACCAGTTTTGATTCTCCTTTTTCTGTTCTTTCCAAAACAATGTAAAAATCTTTGTCTTTTTTTGTGATTCCGAATACATAGTTAAATCGTTCACTTTGGTAACAGGTAATTCCTGCTAATTCTTTTTCTGATTTCGGCTTGAAATCCAGCGTTACAGAAGTTTCAAAATCTTCGTGCTGTAGTCTGTGAAATAATGCCGAAACCGGAGCGAGAGCTTTGATATTCGTTTCAAAAGGATTTATTTTTACTCCGTTTTTAGAAATATTGATAAAATTCTCACGGGGTCCTCGCATCGCAATCCATCTGTAATCCAGTTTTTTTTCGGTCAGTTTATCATTATACGTGAAATTTCCGTTCGGGAAAAATCCATTTTGTCCGGTCTGATTTTCTACACCTTCCGGCAATTTTAATTTTGGTTTCATTGGTACCAGTCCGTTTTGGAAAACAGGATACGTTCCGCTCCAGTCAACAGGAAGGATGAAAGTTTCGCGGCCACTGTTTACTCTGTTGTTTACATTGGGACGAATAGCTAAAAAGACACCATAATATTGACCCTCAGGAGTTTCTACCAAATCTGCGTGACCTGCCCAATCCACTTTATCTTTTCTATCTTTCGGAAAATACCGCTGTGTCAGAATCGGATTGTTATTCGCAGGAATGTATGGGCCTTTCGGAGAATCTGACATAAAAATAACTTCGCTGTGATTACCGCCTGTTCCGCCTTCTGCGCACATCAGAAAGTATTTTCCATTCTTTTTATATACATGCGGCCCTTCTATCCAGATCGGTTTTTGGGAAAGATCGACGCCTCCATTCACAATAATTTTATCTGAACCCGCTACAACCTGGTCTTTTTCCAGATCGTAATCCCACATTTTGATCACACGGTGTCCGTTGTACTGCTCAGTTCCTTTCGGCGGTGCATCATTGTGGACGATATAAGCTTTGCCATCATCATCAAAGAAAATCGAAGGATCGATACCATCAAAATTCAGCTTTTGCACTTCGCTCCAGCCTTTTGCAGGATCTTTGGTTTTCACAACCATATTTCCGATTCCACTGGCAATCTGAGTGGTGATCATATAAAAAGTATCGTTGTGCTTATTATATTTGATATCCGGAGCATAAATTCCTTGTGAAACACCTGATTTTTCCACTTTCAATTGGGAAGGTCTGTCCAAAACGTGCCCTAACTGTTTCCAGTTGACCAAATCTTTTGAAGTGAAAATAGGAACACCGGGAAACATTGAAAATGAAGAATTGACCAAATAATAATCGTCTCCTTTTCTGGTAATACTCGGGTCGGGATAACACCCCTGAAGAATCGGAGAATAAAATTCATTTTCTTTCAGTGGGTTGTTTGTGTAAATTTTATCATTGCCACGATAGGAAAAGTCTGAGAAAATCTGTGCTGACACGTTGGCAAAAGATAATAAGGCAACAGCAGCCATCAACGTTGTTTTCTTTTTCAAAAATATCGGATTCATTGTTCTCTGTCTCATAGTATATTTTTTAGTTTATTATTTAGTTTTTAATGTGTTACGTTTTTTTCCAAAATGAATTTTGATCTTTATACTGGTTTTCTTCTGTTGATCAACCAGATAATTCCCCAAGCCGCAACGTAAGAAACACCGGCAATAAAAAATATGATGTTGTATCCGCCGTTGATGTTTCCTGCTTTTTTGAAGGTATCCAAGACAATTCCGATGAAAAGCGGAAAAATAATTCCTGCTGCTGAACCGAGCATTCCACCAAAACCGATAACCGAACTTACATAGTTGTTAGGTAATTTATCTCCAACTGTGGTCATCAGATTGGCTCCCCAACCTTGGTGCGCTGCAGTGGCGAAAGCAATGATGATGGTAATCAGCCACATATTGTCTACATATTTTGAGAACATCACCGGAACGACCATCAACGCAAACAAGAGCATTGTCAAACTTCTGGCTCTTCCGATGGCCCAGCCTTTTTTAATTAAAAATGAGGAAAGATAGCCACCCCCGATGCTTCCAATCGTGGTTCCGCTGTAAATGATAATCAACGGAATAGAAGGTTTTGTCATATCCATCTTGAATACGTCTGAAAAATAAGCCGGCAGCCAGAACATAAAGAAATACCAGATTGGATCGGTCAGAATTTTTCCGATGGCAAATGACCAGGTGACTTTGTATTTTAATATTTCAGACAACGGAACTTTGGACTGTTCCTGAGTTTTTCCGTCCTGATCACTTTTAATATACTGTAATTCTTCCTTGCTCAGCTTTTTTGTTTTTTCTGGAATGCTGTAGAATCTCCACCAAAGGACAATCCATAACAAACCTAAAGCCCCGATCCAGACGAAGGTTTCCCGCCATCCGTAATGTCCCAGAATGAACGGCACAAGAAGCGGTGCTAAAATGGCTCCAACCGTTGCTCCGGAGTTGAAAATCCCCGTTGCCAAGGCTCTTTCTTTTTTCGGAAACCATTCTGCAACAGATTTTATCGCTGCCGGAAAATTTCCTGCCTCACTGATTCCGAGTGTACTTCTCGCAATGATAAATCCAACGGTGCTTTTCACAAAACCGTGTCCTATGGAAGCCAGACTCCAGACAATCAACGAAACGGCATACCCTATTTTGGTTCCTACCCTGTCTATAAATCTTCCCATCGCAAGATATCCGATGGCATAAGTGGTCGTGAATGCCATTACAATGTAGCTGTAATCTTTTTCGTCCCAGCTGAACTCTTTTTCAAGAACAGGTTTCAGTAAACCCATTACCTGACGGTCAAGATAATTGATCGTGGTGGCGAGAAAGACCAAAGACAGCATCAACCATCTTATGTTACGGTTTTTAGGAGCCTGCATTTAGTTTTGATTAAGTTGTTGCAATAGGTTCTGAACTTTTTCTGTGAGCTGTTCTGATGTAAAATCTGTTCTGACGAGTGAACTTCCTAAACCGACAGCAACAGCGCCACCTTTCATCCATTCTGTAATGTCATCAAAGTCAGCATTGATGCCTCCGGTCGGCATAAAATTCATTCCCGGAAAAACAGGTTGAATGGATCTGATATAATTTTTGCCTAAAGCATCTGCCGGGAAAATCTTCACTAACCGAAGTCCGCTCTGAAAGGCTATATTGACATCGGAAGGAGTAAAACATCCTGGAATTAAATTGATATTTTTTGTAACAGAATGTTTTACCAGTTCTTCGTTAATAACAGGTGTAATGATGAAATCTGCTTTTGCATCGGCATAATCATCCATTTCCTTTATATTTTTCACGGTTCCGATTCCCAGTAAAAGTTCTGGAAATTCGTTGGCTGAGATCTCTTTTAATTTAGTAAAATTCTCCAATGCCTGAATACCTCGGTTGGTATATTCTATCACACGGATTCCTGCTTTGTACAAAGCTTTTACGGTATTTTTTGAAACCTCAAACGATTCATTGTAAAACAACGGAACTACTTTCTGGTCTTTTATTTTTTGTAGCATTACACTCATAATTTTTCAATATTAATACTGTCATTAATGGTATCGCCCTTTACAAAAAGTTTTTTGAAAGCGACTTTTGTAGCATCTTCTAAAATCTGCTGTAAGGAATTTCCTTTTAAAGTTCCGTGAATCAAAGCAGCCATAAAGGAATCGCCGCTTCCTACTCTTTCCTCAATTGTTGTTGAATGATAATGTTCAGAAATCAAAAGTTTTTCATCAGCAAATAAAGTCGCAAAATAATTAACCTCTTCACCCTTCGTAAACCGGAACGTATTGGCAATCATCTTTACATTTGGATGTATTTTCTGAATTTCTAATGCTGATTTTTCAGCCTGTTTCAGAAGATTTCTGTCTTCAAAATTCCCATTTAATTCATATTCAATCGGAATTTCCAAAAATTGTTGAATGGACCAGATATTTCCCATCAGAACATTGACAAAAGGCATTAATGCAATAATTTTTGCAGACGGATTTCTGTTCTGCCAAAGGGCGGAACGGTAATTCAAATCAAGAGAAACCGTGATGTTTCTTGTCGCTGCCTCTTTCATTAAATCCATACATTTCTGATAGGCATTTTCACTCAATGCCGGCGTAATGGTGCTGATGTGAAGCCACTTTACCTCTGAAAATATTTCATCGAAACTAAATGTTTTAAAATCCGACTGTGTGAAAACCGAAGGAAAACGGTCGTAAACCACCGAAGCGTTCTGCATATCGCCATCCGAAGAGAGGTAAAACGTTCCGATTCTGCCGTTACTTTTCTCAGCAAGCACCTCAATTTCTTTATTTTTGAGCTGTGATTCCAATTGATTTCCCAGAAAATTTTCAGGCAAAGCTGAAAGAAGTTTTACAGGATTGTTCCATTGTGCAAGAGCTGCAGCTACATTATATTCTGCACCGCCCACGAAAATCTTCAGAGATTGGTCATTGAGCCAGTTTCCTTCGGAATCTGGAGCGAAATGCAAAAGCAATTCCCCGAAACATACTATTTTATTGGAAAATGAATCTTGCATTCTCTTAAATTTTAAAATAATTTTTCGTGTTGTGATAACAGATGTCCTGAATGATTTTCCCAACCCATTCTTCGTCATCGGGAAGCAATCCTCTTTCGATCTCGCTGCCGAACATATTGCACAAAAGCCTTCTGAAATAATCGTGTCTTGAGAATGACAGGAGACTTCGGGAATCGGTCAGCATTCCGACAAAAGTGCTGATGAGACCAATGTTGGAAAGTGTGTTCATCTGCTTTTTCATTCCATCTAATTGGTCGAGAAACCACCAGGCTGCACCAAACTGTACTTTGGACTTCATTCCACCTTCATTAAAATTTCCTGCAAGTGTCGCTAAAACTTCATTGAAGGTGGGATTAAGGTTATAAATAATGGTTTTGGTAAGTTGTCCGGCAGAATTCAGTTCGTCCAGAAGCATGCTCAATCTTTGTGCAAAATATTGTTCACCAATTGCGTCATAACCAGCATTAATACCAATCTCACTAAGCATTAAAGAATTATTATTTCTGGTTGCTCCCACGTGAAACTGCTGTACCCAGCCTTTTTCAGCGTACATTTTGCAAAGCTCTTTTAGTAAGTAGCCACACAACGCTTCCGGATTGGAGAATGTTGGATTATTTCCTTTTAAAAATTCTGAAAATTCGTTTTCTAATTCTATATTCCATTTTGTGGTATCGGGAAAATATTCAAACCCGTGATCGGCAACCTTGGCTCCTACTTCTGCAAAATAATTGATTCTGGATTGAAGCGCATTTAATAAATCGGAAACTGATTCGATTGAAATTCCGCAAACATTTTCAAGTTTTTTTATTCCTGAAAGATATTGTTCCGGATTGTTGATATTGATGTAAGAATCCGGTCGGAAAGCAGGTAAAACCTGGGCTTTAAAACGGCTATTCTTTAATGCTTTATGATAAGCCAAATCATCAGCAGGATCATCAGTTGTGCAAAGTGCTTCCACTTTGAAATTCTGAATGATGGATTGTGGCAAAAAATCTGAAGTCTGCAAACTTTCATTCATCTGTTGATAAACAGAATCTGCATTGTTCGGGGAAAGATATTCTTTGATTCCGAATGGATTTTTAAGTTCCAGATGGGTCCAGTGAAATAAAGGATTTCGAAGGGTGTACGGTACCACTTCCGACCATTTTCTGAACTTTTCCAAGTCTGAAGCTTTGCCGGAAATGAATTGCTCATCAATCCCGAAATTTCTCATTGCCCGCCATTTGTAATGATCACCATCCAGCCAAATTGCTGTCGGGGAACGGAAATTCTGATTATTTGAAATCACGTCAGGCTCAAGATGATTATGATAATCAATAATCGGCATTTCTTTCGCAAAGCCGAAATAGAGATTTTCTGCCTTTGCTGATTCCAGCAAAAACGATTCTCCGAAAACTTCTTTATTTTTAAGGGAATGAGTCATTATTCAATTTAAAAGTGATTTGATTTTGTGAAAATCTTTAAAAACAAGACCTTAATTGAAATCTATAAAATCATCTAAGGCCTTGTAACTACTGTATGAAGAAAAATAATATTAATCTTAAACACCACTGAATGCACTGAAACCACCGTCAATAGGCAATAATGCACCCGTGATAAAACTTGCGGCATCTGAACAAAGGAACTGGACAGCTCCGTTGAGTTCATCTGCATTTCCAAAGCGTCCCATTGGCGTTTTGGCGATGACTTTTTTGCTTCGATCAGTTAAAGAACCATCCGGATTCAATAAAATCGCCCGGTTTTGATCTCCTATAAAAAATCCGGGAGCAATTGCGTTGACACGAATTTTATCGCCAAATTTCAACGCTACATCCGAAGCGAGCCATTGGGTAAAATTGGTAATTGCAGATTTTGCTGCTGAATAACCAGCAACTCTTGTGATTGCTGAATAAGCCGCCATTGAGGAGATATTCACAATACTTCCATTTCCCTGATCTGCCATCACTTTTCCGAAAACATAGCTTGGATAAACGGTTCCGTTGATATTCAAATCGGTTACTTCGTTCCAGGCTTCCATTTTCAGGTCGAAAAAAGATTGGTCGGGAGCTAATGTTGCAGAAGGTATATTTCCTCCGGCAATATTGAGCAAAATATCAATTCTACCGTATTTTTCAAGGATTGTCTTTGAAGCAGCTTCAAGACTTTCCACATTCATTACATTGGCTTCTACGGCAAATGCATCACCACCCGATTCTGTCAGTTCTTTAACACGAGCGTCCAGAGTTTCCTGGTTTCTTCCCAATGCTACAACTTTGGCTCCGGCTTCTATGAAACTTTTAGCCAGACTTCCACCCAACACCCCTGAGGCGCCTGTAATTACGGCTACTTTATCTTTTATGCTGAATATTTCGTTCATTTTTACTTTTTATAATAATTTATTGCAAACCTTAGATTTAATTTCTTTGCAATTCTGACTGTACAGTAGCCATTACTCCTTCGATTTGCCCTAACGCAAGCATTCTTCCGAGAAATGAATATCCTGGATTGTAACCTTTATCAATATCTTCTGTCAGTAATCTTCCATGATCTATACGCATGGGCAAGCCGGGATTTTCTTTTTCAAAGATTTTGATTACTTCGATCAATTTTCCTCTTCCACCCAAGTGATGGGCTTCGATGAAATCTCCGTTTTCAAAAACATTAGTGCTTCTTAAATGGACAAATTTTGTGCGGTGGGCATATTTTTGGGCAAGTTTCGGAACATCATTCTGAAGACCCGCACTTAAAGAACCTGTACAGAATGTGAGCCCGTTGTGAGGATTATCGACAGCATTTAAGAGCCAGTCGATATCTTCTTCATTGGTTACGATTCTCGGTAAGCCTAACAATGAAAACGGCGGATCATCGGGATGTACACACATCTGGATATTCCATTTTTCGCAAACGGGCATTATTTTTTCAAGGAAATATTTCATATTCTGACGGAGCTGGTTTTTATCAATCCCATCGTATAATGCCAGTAAACTTTTGAAAATAGCTACAGGATTCTGGTCTTCTTCCTTGATGTTTCCGTTAACAAAACCCTGTGTTTTTACAATGATCGAGTCTATCAGATCATTGTTATCTTCTTCCGTTAAAGTATTTTTTAATTGTTCTACTTTTTGAAGAATCTCTGAATTATAATCGTTTTCTGCACCTTTTCTTTGCAGAATATGAATTTCAAAATAAGCAAATTTAGCTTTATCAAAATATAATGATGACGAGCCGTCTTCCCACTGATAAAACAAATCTGTACGGGCCCAGTCTAGAACCGGCATAAAGTTGTAGCAAACTGTTGTTACTCCAGATTTTCCCAGATTTTCAAGACTCTGGATATAATTTTCTATTAATTGATCTCTATTTTCGCCTCCGTATTTTATGGCCTCACTTACGGCCAGACTTTCTACAACAGACCAGCGAAGTCCGAAACTTTCTATATAATTTTTATAATCATTAATCGCGTCCGACGGCCAAACTTCTCCGTTCGGAATATCGTGAAGTGCAGAAACAATACCTTCTACCCCAATTTGACGGAGCATATCTAATTTTATTTTGTCTTTTTTACCGAACCAACGCCAGGTTTTTTCCATAAATTTTATTTTTTTCATTAAAGCAAAGCAGGTGTAATAGAACACCTACTTTGCTTCTGTTAACATGAATGCATATAATATTAATTGTAACCAGGATTCTGATATTTGTCCTTGATATCTGCAGAGACTTCCATAGCATCCAATTGCCCCCGAGGGATTGGTCTCAGATAATGAAATTTCTGAATATTACGCGTTACAGTCTGCGGGGTATGATCTCCGTAAGCAGTTCCTGCAATTTTATAAGTAGCTGCATATTCTTCCCACTTCTGTGTACGTACCAGATCATACCATCTGTATCCTTCGCCATAATACTCACGGGATCTTTCTGCCAGAATGTAATCTATGGTAATGGTATTCGGTGTAGCAGCAATCATTGCAGCACTGTTATCCTGTACTTTTGCAACATTTCCGCTAACACTCCAAACCCATTTTCCTGCTCTGGCTCTGATTACATTAATAAGATCTCTAGGACTCATAGATCCGGAAGCTCCTTTAACTGCTGCCTCAGCTGCCAGGAAGTAAAATTCTGAAAATTTAGCGGCTACAAACGGACGCGTTAAACTTGGATTTGGATAGCCTAAACCGTTACCGTTATCTGTACGGTAAGTTCCTATTTTCCATATACCAGGATATACCACTCTGCTGATCCCATTTGGTGCCACTACCCAGTCTGCCCTTCCCGGAAGCGTTCCTGCTCCAATATTACTATTTCCTGCATTGGAACTATAAGCCGGCACTGCAGAATCATCATTGAGAAACGTTAAAATAGGGTCACCAGGATGTACGGGAAGACTATTGGCATTATACAGGGTAGTCTGAGTCATCCCTGCTTTGTCCCAGTTACCACGGTAGGTCGTAACGAATGTACCGTCATATCTGGAATCATTGGTTTTATCAGCAAACGTATTTTTAATAACTTCAATGGTAGGAGCCATACGTGTCCAGGGACGCCCTAGATCTTGTGTAGCTGCTCTTTGTACAGAACTGACAGCAGACCAGGATGTACTGGAAGTACTGCTCCTGATATTAGGGTAATTCCAGGTCATCATCCAGGCAGCAAAATTATTTGGAGACCAGCCATCGCCGTAACTTGCCTGAATAACCCCTTCATTATAATAAGCACTTGTCTCTGTATGGTCTGCATACAGCATACATTCCTTGTTACGGTCATTTGATCCTACATTTAAATTATAATAGGTAGGCTGTAAAGCATACGGTCCGGGACTGTTGATCCCATCTAATGCAATATCATAAGCTTTTTGGAAGTACCATTGTGCATTGTGACCATCAGGATCTGTTCTTGTTGCTTCCGGATAGGTTGGAATGTTGTTTGGATTTTGCAGCCACCATGCATACGTTAAATAGGCTTTTGAAAGATATAATCTCGCAACATTTTTGGTAACACCGCCGGTTACTCTTGGGCTTGCAGGAAGATTTTCAATGGCTTTGATCAAATCAGGGAAAATGGCCTTTGTGTAAACCTCTGAAACCGTATTTCTAACTGAAGTGGTGGTTGGCGAAATATTGAAGGCCAGTTCTCCTGAACCTAAATCAAGTGGTGCGCCACCGTACGTCTGAACCAGTAAGAAATAATAAAATGACCTGAAAAATCTTGCTTCTGAAATCAGTGATTCGGATACATTAATTAACGGACCATTTTGTATAACTCCATTTGCAGAATTGATGGCAGGAAAGACAGATCCCCACACCATACTTGTTGGGAAAGTTGAACTGTCAATATTCCCGTTATTGGACATATCCATAGCTTTAAAGTTGCCATCGGCATCTTTTCCCCAGGTTGCCTCATCAGTACCCGTCATGGTAGAATTTAAGAAGTAGCCGTTTCCATACAGCATTCTCAGTTGTCTATACAAAGACGTAACCCCTTGTGTAATTCCTCTTTCTGTAGTAAAATCTTCCGGTGTATAAATACCTCTTGGCTGTTCATCCAATATCTCATTACATCCTGTACTGAATGTTAATGATGCTAAAAACAGAGCAGCGATAAATTTTTTATTTAAATTGATCATGATTTTTTCTTTTAAAAGGTTAGATTTAGCCCCATCATATAGTTTCTTGTAGAAGGATTATTCGTACCAATTACCAGCTGATTGCTTTTGTATGAGTTTACAGCCTGATTTTCATTCCCTCTCGAATTCGGTTCAGGATCCATCCCTGATTCTCTGTAATAAGGAGAACCGAAAACAAATGGATTCTGTACTGTTACATATAGTCTCAGACTGCTTACGCCTAAATCATCCAGGGTATTTTTATTAAAATTGTACCCCAATGTGATGGTTCTTATTTTTACGTATGAGCCATCAAATAAACCTAAAGTTGAACCGTATTTCGGATTATCTCCGCTCATCATTCCACCTGGTTTCGGATAGCGCACGTCTGGATTTTCTTCAGTCCAGTAATCAACATCCACGTTATTTCCTCTTCCCGATAATCTGTTGAGATATCCTGAAGAGCCGTATAGTGTACTGATTAACACTCCCCCTTTCTGAAATGCTCCAACCACACTAAGATCAATATTTTTATATGCTAACCTTGTATTGAAACCTCCCATAAAATCCGGATTGGTATCGATAATCTGTCTGTCAGCAGGCCCGATAGCTCTGGTCGGAGTTCCGTCTGCATTGTATCCACCTGTATATAAAACTTTGATCATTCCCACATTTCCTCCAGGTTCCAATACGCTCAGATAAGGATCTCCATGCTGCCACAAACCTATATACTGGTAATCATATAATGCGTTGATATTATGACCAACAAACCATAAATTCCCCTCGTTTCTGTCAGTTCCGGAAGCTAATGCTGTAATTTTATTTCTGTTGGCATATAAATTACCTCCAACTTCCCAGCTAAATCCATCAGGATTATTGAAAATAGTACCATTAAGAGATATTTCGAAACCTTTATTCTCTGATGCTCCCACGTTCTCGGTCACAGATCCCAAACCGCTGGATGATGGCAACCCTTTACTTAACAATAACTGTTCTGTCTTCGTAACATAATATTCTACGGTACCGCTGATGATTCTGTTGAATAAAGTAAAATCTAATCCATAATTCCAGGTTTTTGAAAACTCCCAGCCCAAATTTGCATTTGAAGCTGTATTTACATAATTCCCGATGACAAATTCATTTCCAAAATTGTAAGGCACCGTACTTAAACTCCCAAAAGTGGTATAAGGCCCGACAGACTGGTTGGAAGTCTGTCCAAAACCGGCTCTTAGCTTAAGCACATTGATATATTTTGAATCTTTAAGAAAGTTTTCATTGGCAATATTCCAACCCACAGAAATTGCAGGATAGGTATGCCACTGGTGCCCTTTCGCTAAAACTGAGGCTCCGTCTGAACGGACAGTAGCCGTAAGCATATAACGGTTATCATATTGATATAAGGCTCTTCCCATAAAAGACATAAGGCCTCTTTTATAATATCCCTGATTATTTGGATCAATGGTTACCTCACCTTGTGCATGGCCTAAATTAAAGTATTGAAAGGCATCGATAGGAACATCTCTCGCTGATATGTAAGAGCTGTTATACTTGGTCTGTTCCGCAGAATATAATGCCGTTGCACTAATTTTGTGTTTACCAAAAGTTCGGTCATAAGACAAGATATTTTCCAAAACCCACTGCGTCGTCAACGAGTTTCCGATTCCAGCTGAAGACTCAGTAGCAGGATTTACATTGAGTATACCGGTTCCTGTATAGGTTCCGCTATTTGAATTTCTATAGGTAAGACCAACATTAAGCCTGTATTTAAGACCTTCAACTCCTGGTATTTTTAATTCTCCATAAAGGTTATTATATGAACTAAAAGCATTTGTACGGTCAGCATAGGCATCGCCTAGATTTTCGAGAATACCTCTGGTCTGGAGAGCCGTCTGATCGATGGCACTATACATGACAGTTTTAGGACTCCCGTCAGCCTTATAGGGACTAACCAATGGCGAATACCCTAACATAGGGGCACCGCTAACGCCGTTAAAGTCGTTGATAGAAAAGTTTGAGTTGGTAGAGAAGCCTATTTTTATGAACTTACTTACTTCCTGATCTAAGGAACCCCTAATAGAAAGTCTTTTATAACTTTGCAAAGGGACAACTCCATTTTGCTGAAAATACGCGACACCAAAGTTGTAATTCCCTTTTTCGCTTCCTCCTGTAACCCCTACATCATGGTTCATCATCAGTCCCACACCGTAATATTTATCCTGCCAGTCTGTATTTATATCATTGAATTCATCTTGCGCGTTGGTGAACATTTTGGCATCTGCACGTAATTTGGCAAACTTAGGCCCATCCATCACCGGATATTTAGAGAAAATAGTCTGAAATCCAGTATATCCGTTATAGGTAAATCTTGCTTTCTGACCTTTTGATCCTCTGTTTGTTGTTATTAAAATGACTCCGTTTGCACCACGTGATCCATAAATCGCTGTGGCAGAAGCATCTTTAAGAATATCCAAGCTTTTAATATCCGACGGGCTGATATCTCCTAAAGAACCTACAAAAGGAATTCCATCCAATACAATCAAGGGGTCATTAGAGCCTGTTAATGAACGTTCTCCTCTGATACGGATCTGTTGTACAGCGCCGGGTTTTGTAGAGGTTCTGCCAATATCAACTCCCGGAAGACGTCCCTGTATCGCATCGGTTATATTGGCTGAAGGAACTTCTTTGAGAGCAGTACCACCCAGGGACGATACTGACCCGGTAACCGCTTCTTTTTTCTGTGTCCCATATCCAATTACAATAACTTCTTCTATCTTATTTTCTTTGGCAACAGTATCTTTTTTACTTTGAGAATAAGCTAAGCTTGACGGTAACAGAGCCATGGCGAAAAATATCGCAGCCCTGTTGGTTTTAGCAAAATGAAATCTGTTCATAATTATTATTTTTAATATTACATTAATAGAAAGGCTATTAATAAATCCTTAGTGTTATAATGAAAGCCTTCTATAATTATTAGATATACATGTTCACGATTGCTTCAAACAATTCCTGTTTTCCGCTTTTGGCCTGAGGTTCACCCACCTCATGAGCAATTCGCTGAAGGTCTTCCAGTGTAAGATTCCCTTCTTCGAAAGCTTTTCCGTTACCGCTATCAAAAGAAGCATAGCGCTCTGTCCGTAATTTTTTATAATCAGAGTTTTCCAGTATATCTGCAGCAACTAATAATCCTTTGGCAAAAACATCCATTCCAGAAATATGGGAGATAAATAAATCTTCAGGATCGGTAGAATTTCTTCTGATTTTCGCATCAAAATTAACTCCGCCATTTCCTAATCCTCCTGCAGGAAGAAGTACCAGCCAAGCCTGAGCCAGGTCACGATAATCCACAGGGAACTGGTCTGTATCCCATCCGTTTTGGTAATCTCCTCTATTGGCATCAATACTTCCTAATAATCCTGCGTCGACTGCTACCTGAAGTTCATGCTCGAAGGTATGTCCCGCCAGGGTAGCATGATTAACTTCAATATTAAGTTTAAAATCTTTGTCTAAACCGTAATGTCTCAGGAAGCCAATCACTGTTTCAGAATCGTAATCGTACTGATGTTTAGTTGGCTCCATTGGTTTTGGCTCAATAAGGAATGTTCCCTTGAAGCCCTGACTACGGGCATAATCACGGGACATTGAAAGGAAGCGGGCCAGATGGTCTTTTTCTCTTTTCATTTCAGTATTCAGCAGACTCATATAACCTTCTCTACCGCCCCAGAACACATAGTTTTCGCCACCGAGAGCAATCGTTGCATCAATAGAATTTTTCACCTGAGTTCCTGCACAGGCTACCACATCAAAATTTGGATTGGTAGAAGCTCCGTTCATGTATCTTTCATGCGTGAAAACATTGGCTGTTCCCCACAGAAGCTTAATCCCAGATTCTTTTTGCTTTTCTTTGGCATATTCCACAACAGCCTGAAGGTTTTTTTCATAGTCTTTCCAGTTATCTGCCGGAGCAACTAAGTCTACATCATGAAAACAGTAATATTGGAATCCAATTTTAGACATGAATTCAAAACCTGCATCCATTTTATGTTTAGCTCTGGAAACCGCATCATTACCAATATCCCAAGGATGGTGGATCGTTGCTCCGCCGAACGGATCACTTCCGTCTGCACACAGAGTATGCCACCATGCCATTGCAAAACGCATCCATTCTTTCATTGGTTTTCCCATCACGATTCTATCTGCATCATAATAACGGAATGCCATAGGGTTTCTACTTTCTTTACCTTCAAATCTGATGTTTTCAATACCTGGAAAAAATGCTTTTGTTTCTGTTAAAATGTTCATATTATTTGATTTTATTTTTAGTTTGTTCTTTATAATTTAATACAGGAATCCCCTGCCTGCTGATTTAATAGGTCCGCAGGTACAATGAATAGCTTCGTTGCAGGATGATTAAATGATTTCGTTAAGATGCTGTTTCCACCTTGAGTATGCTTCTAAATATTGTTCTCTTTTTTCTGTTTCAGGTTCTATAACTGCTATTTTTTCGAGGGATGAAAATGCCTCTGTTGAATCTGCATAAAAACCTATTCCCATTCCGGCAGCTCTGGCAGCCCCTACCGCTCCGTCTGTGTCGTAAAGCTCAATCACTGCATTGCTTACACTGGCAAGCGACTGTCGGAAAATTGAACTTAAAAACATATTGGCATTGCCTGCCCGGATCACCTGGATGTCCATTCCCATATTTCTCATAATATCCATTCCATATTCATATGAAAAGACAATTCCTTCCTGTGCTGCACGCAGAATATCTCCTTTTGTATGGATGTTGAAATTAATCCCGTGCATAGAACAGCTGGTATCTTTGTTTTCCAAGACTCTTTCTGCCCCGTTTCCAAAAGGGATGATACTTAATCCTTTTGATCCAATCGGGGAAAGTGATGCCAGATCATTCATATCACCATAGGAAGACAATGAGGTTGCAAAATTGTGCTTTAGCCAGGAATTTAAAATTCCTGTTCCGTTAATACACAGCAAGACTCCCAATCTGGTTTGCTCAGGACTGTAGTTGACATGGGCAAATGTATTTACCCGTGACAGGGTATCATATTCCAATTTATCCAGCACCCCATATACCACTCCCGAAGTGCCGGCTGTTGAAGCAATTTCTCCGGGATTGAAAACATTCAGAGAGAGCGCATTATTGGGTTGGTCTCCTGCCCTGTATGAAATTGGGGTTCCTTCTTTTAATCCTAATTCCTGAGCTGCCGGTGCAGAAACCGTTGACTGGATACCGAAAGTAGGAATGATTTCAGGGAAAAAGCTTTTAGGGATTCCATAATAATTAATCACGTCTTCAGAAATACAGTTGTTTTTAAAGTCCCAGAATATGCCTTCAGAAAGTCCTTCAATCGTCATTCCTATTTCACCGGAAAGCCTCATGGCAATATAATCTCCCGGCAGCATTATTTTATCAATCTTTTCAAAAATTTCAGGTTCATTTTCCTTTACCCAGGCTAGTTTTGATGCTGTGAAATTTCCGGGAGAATTAAGAAGATGGGATAAGCATTTCTCAGTTCCAATTTCCTGAAAAGCTTTTTCACCATAAGGCACAGCACGGCTGTCACACCAGATAATCGAAGGCCGAAGCAAATTTTGGTCTTTATCGACCAGGATCAGTCCATGCATCTGCCAGGTAATACCAATTCCTTTGATATCTTCAGGATTGATTCCGGATTCATGCATTACAGATTCATGTGCCAGCTTTAAATTCAGCCACCATTCTGCAGGGTTCTGTTCTGCCCAGCCTGGGTTGACTGCCATGATTTTCATTTCCTTTTTTGGAGAAAAGTCTGATGCAATAATTTTTCCACTGGATGCCTCAATGAGACAAACTTTAACAGAAGAACTGCCTATGTCATATCCTAGCAAATACATAATTTGAAAAGGGGGATTTATTTAATTAGTTTAGTGTTGTTTTTTTTATAGATCTTGGCATCGAACCGATAGTATCTTGCTGCCCGGTGCGATACGTTTTGCTCTATCTCTTCTAAAGGAATGATATAATTAAATGATGAAATTTTTTTATGAAAATTCTTGATATCGATCTGTTTTTCACTTAACGCGCTGTACAGCTGGTACAGCTGTCTTATTGTAAATTTTTTCGGCAGCAATTCAAAAATAATAGAAAAATCGGTCTCAATCCATCTTCTTATTTCTGTTAAAGATTCATTAATGATCTTATTATGATCAAAGGGTAATGCCGGGACCTGATCTACAGGATACCAGTCGACTGTTTCATATTTGGTGCTGTTAATTTTATGATCGATTTTACATAGAGAAAGGTAGGCCACCGTAATAATCCTGTCAATATTATGCATATACTCGGTCCCCATCCACTTGATATCAATCTGATTGCTTGCGCGAAATGGATCAGCAAAGCATTTGAACTGCTTGAGAACCATTTTTTTTATTCCTGTTAATTCATGAAGAACCCTATGGGCTGCATCATCCACATCTTCATTACTGAAAATCAGGCTACCCGGCAATTTTCTTTGCCTATCCACTGGTACATCGTCTACATGACGTTGCACAAGTAAGATATTGAGTCTGTTGTCATGGTCAAATCCAAATACCACACAATCAACAGAAACATAGGTATGAATAAAATCCTGGTTCATCTTTTATTAACATTAGCGTAACATCACAAATATAAAAATTCAATTGAGAAAAAAAAATAAAATCTACATTACAGGCTATATATCAATAGATTATATATCATTTTTTTATGATAAGAATGATGTAAAAAATATGATAAGGTTATCATTAATTTTATGATTATTATTTCAGAATACCTTAATATATAGCTATTTAAATGTTAAATTGACACTTAAAAAATTAATATTTATTTTTATCTAATTTATGATAAGAAAATTTTAAATTTTATTGATATTTTTTAAAAAAGTTATAAGAAAAACGTCCATTTTCTGTTTAAACCCATATATTTAAGACGTGTATTTTTTACAATTATTCAACCTAAAAGGTAAAAAGTTATCATATCATAGGATTTTTCTATACACAGCTAGGGAATTTCTAAACTTCTTCACGAGGGTTTAAAAAGGGTTTTCATTATACATCTATAAAAACGTACAGATGATTTACTTTAAAAAGATTTACAGGGATAAACTTTTCATAAAAACCTGTGCTTAAAAAATTATATTAATTAATCTATACTATTCCAAAATAGTACTGTTTTCTCTATCTTTATCTTTTCAATCAATAGATCTTTATGAATAAACAGTCTGATCAAAATGTTGATGTCATGAGGGCCCGGCTTCAGGAAATGCAGAAGGATCATCTGGTGATTTCATCTATTAATACTGCCTTTGCCAAAGTTTTAGATAAAAAACATTTCAGCATTGTATTAAATCAATCCTTTAAAAATGAATTTCTATGTGATGGCATTATGGTCCTTACAGCAAAGGATCATAAGCAACAGATTTTTTACAGTTCTTTAATTACCGGAGCGTATGATGATAGCTCTTCCGATTCACTGGATATTTGTTTTGAGCAATGCATGCAATCACCGGAACCTGTTACTTTTTACCTTAAGGATTTCTCTGAAAGGAAAGCATCAGTACCATATTTTACCCTTGCAAAAAAACTGGGAATGCATATGGCAGTGGGATTTTGCTTACCATCCATAGGAGATCATAAAAACGTGATTTTCCTTTTGTATAAAAATTTCACTGAATTCAATGGCCGGTTAGAAAGGCTATTGGGAGGCATCTCTACACAGCTGTCAATTACCATCAGAAACATTCTGTTCTCGGAAATGCTGGATACTTTTCATATTTCAGCACCTGATTCTCAAAAAGATATAAAGCCTGTCAGAAAAGATGAGGTAAGAAATCAAGAAGGGTTTAACGGAATTATTGGAAATAGCAAGGCCATGCAGCATATTTATGAGCAAATCTCCCAGGTAGCCTCTTCATTATCCAGTGTGATCATCTATGGCGAGACCGGAACGGGAAAAGAGCTGATAGCACAGGCTATCCATGAACTCTCCTCTTCGTCTCATCACTCAATGATCAGGATTAACTGTGCATCCATTCCTGCCAATCTTATAGAAAGTGAACTTTTCGGTCATGAGAAAGGCAGTTTTACGGGTGCTACGGAACAGCGTAAGGGAAAATTTGAACAAGCGAATAACAGTACTATTTTCCTGGATGAAATTGGGGAGCTCCCTTTAGCTCTTCAGGGAAGATTACTGAGAGTTTTACAGGAGAAAGAAATTGAAAGAATCGGCGGGAATAACACCATTAAAGTCAATGTCAGGATTATTGCTGCCACCAACCGGATTCTGGAAAAAGAGGTTGCTGAAGGGAGATTCAGGAGTGATCTGTTCTATCGTCTTAATGTTTTCCCCATTCATTTGCCTGCATTGCGGGACAGAAAAGAAGATATCCCGCTACTGGCCGATTATTTTCTGAAAAAAATCAATCTGAAAACAGGCAAAAAAATCAATGGATTTTCTCAAAAAGTAATCCATGCAATGAGTGAAAATGCATGGCCGGGAAATATCCGTGAGCTCGAAAACATGATCGAAAGAAGTATTCTTACGGCAAAAGACAGTACCATCAGAAAAATGGATTTACCGGAGATTTTCGGACAAAAAACAGCTGATCAGGATTTTCAGATTAAAACATTACACCAGGTGGAAAAAGAGCATATCCTAAAGACCGTTGAAAAATGTAAGGGACGAATTTTTGGGCCACAGGGAGCGGCTTTATTATTAGGATTACCGGCTACCACATTGATTTCAAAAATGCAAAAATTAGGAATACAGAAAGGGCATTATTTTAATAAGAGCAATTAAACTTAAAATTACTGTGAAACCGCTAATCATTCTGATTCCTTCATACTCATTTCAATTTTCCCTGAAGATAAAGCCCAGAAGATCCACAAGCCTAAAATCATTATTAAGGAAACCGCAGGAATCCAAAACGAGAACATCAATGCAATGAGATAGATGGGAAAACCATAAAGGTAATTATTGCGGATTTTTTTAATCGCAGCATCCGTAATTCCCGGACGCAAAAGCTTCTTATTGCGGCTGGCTACAAACCAAAGCAAATTATAGGCAAAATTGATCAGAACAAAAGTTCCCGTATATATAGCTACAACCATAGAAGATGCCTCCCCATTGAAATATCTGGCCAGCAAAGCGGTAGGATAAGAAACTGCAGAAACTAAAAAGAGAATCAGTCCGTTGGCAAACATAATAGCCGAATTACGGCTGTAGATCTGTTTGAAAATCTTATGATGATTCACCCACATTATAAAAATGCTGAAAAAAGAAAGGATAAAGGCTAAAAATACAGGCCATTGACTCTTCATAAAGGTGAAAAGATCATTTCCGTTTTTTATTGCATGTTCTTCCGGTAAGTGAAGATCCAAAACCAGCAGTGTTACGGCAATCGCAAAAACAGCATCACTGAACCCTTCTATTCTGACGGTTTCTTTTTCTATATTGTTGCCCATTTTTTAAACTTAATTAGGTTGAAAATTGCATGAAAAATGCTTCACTTATCCATAAGTGACTTCAACAAGATTAAATGTGTAAATTATTTTTCTTTATTCAGGTTTATTTATACCCTTTATCAATTCCCAGCTTCTTCATTTTGGAATAAAGTGTTTGAGGCTGCATTTTCAATAATTCAGCCGCTCCTCCTATTCCAGAAACTTTCCCGCCGGAATTTTGCAGGGCATTCAGAATATGATCTCTTTCCATTTCCTCCATCGATTTTAATTGGCCCTGAGGTTGATCAAAAGGCTTTTCTATGATATTGGGAAGGTCAAAATTTTCAATTTCCGCTGTTTTTGCCAGGAGAACACTTCTTTCTATAAGATGTTCCAATTCCCTTATATTTCCCGGCCAGTTGTAGTTATGAAGCTGATCTAAAGCTTGTGCACTTATCGAAGTAATATTTCGTCTTGAAGCTGATGCATATTTGGTCAGGAAAAAATGAGCTAACAATTCAATATCTTCTTTTCGTTCTCTTAATGGCGGCAGTTCGATGGGGAAAACATTTAACCGGTAATATAAATCCAGCCTGAATCTTCCTTCCGCCACTTCTTTTTCTAAAGACCTGTTGGTTGCTGCAACAATTCTGACATTGACCTTAATGGTTTTATTCCCACCCAATCTTTCGATTTCTTTTTCCTGAAGCACACGCAGAAGTTTTACCTGTGAGTCTAAGGGTAATTCACCGATTTCATCCAGGAAAATAGTTCCTCCGTCTGCCTGTTCAAACTTCCCGATTCTCATGGCATTGGCTCCTGTAAAGCTTCCTTTTTCATGACCGAAAAGTTCAGATTTAATGAGAGAATGAGGCAATGCTGCACAGTTCACCACCACAATAGGCTGATCTTTTCGTTCTGAAAGTTCGTGTACAGAATGGGCTACTTTTTCTTTTCCGGTTCCGCTTTCTCCCACCACAAGTACGGAAGTATGGGTAGGTGCAACCACTCTTATTTTTTCAATAACGTCCTGAAGGGAATTGCTTTTTCCGATAATTCCTTCAATGATACCATGATCACTGGTTTTCACAAACCCTCCTCCTTCCTCAATGCCGAAACGGTATTTGGCAATATCAAGCATGACGATCAGATCCCGCTCACGGAAAGGTTTAACCATAAATCCATAAGGCTGGGTTTCTTTTACCGCTTCCAGCGTTGACTGATTGGTGTTGGCCGAAATATATAGAAATGGCAGGTTGATTTCACGCAATTCCCAGGCAAGATCTATTCCTGTAAGATCGCCTTTGAGCATAATATCAAGAAGGACCCAATTGGGTTTATTTTCTGCAATTAATCTCCTGGCCTGAACTACCGAAGAGGCAATTCCGGTGATCTGGTAACCTGCCTTTATCAGCATAATCTTAAGATCATTGGCCACGATGAATTCGTCTTCTACAATTAAAATTTTTTCTTTCATTCTGATTTAAATTTCAACGTCTTATTTTGAAATATCAATTTCTGTTTTTTTCCTAAATGTGATGATGATCTTTAAACCATTTTTATTTTCCAGGAGAAAAGTTCCGTCGAGCTGGTCAGTTAATCCTCTCATGAGATTCATGCCTAGAGATTCGCTTTCATCAATGTTAAAGTCTTCCGGAAGCCCTACTCCATTATCGGAAACAATCAATTCGAAATAGTCTTTTCCGATACTTTTAAAAGTGACGATAACCTCTCCTTTCCGGTTTTCAGGAAATGCATATTTAACGGTATTATTGATCGCTTCGTTGACAATGAGTCCCATGGGTACAGCCTGCGAAACGTCCAGAAAAACCTTGTCAATATCCATCGTAAAGCTGACCTTCTTTTCTGATGAATAGCATTCTCTGATGTAACTGATCAATTCATAAATATACCACGACATATCTATCATTGACAGATTATCTGACTGATACAGTTTCTGATGAATCAAAGACATGGCGTGCATCCTGTGCTGGCTGTTCTGAATGGCCATTAAAGCATCTTCATTCTCCAGGTACGCTGACTGTGTATTTAAAAGGCTGATTACGATCTGCAGGTTGTTCTTTACCCTGTGATGAATTTCCTTCAGCAGCCATTCTTTTTCGGACAGCAGTTTTTTCAGCTGCTCATTCTGTTCATCGATCTGCTTACGTTTCAGCTCAAGCGTTTTATTGGCATTACTTTTCAGTCTTGACCGGTTGTAAAGTAAGGCTGCAAAAATAATCAGCACCAGAATGCTTCCTATAAAAATGTACTTTACAAAAGTATCATTGGTAATCTGAATTTCCTGAACTTTTCCTTTCTGGGTAAGCAATTGGATGTTTTTATCTTTCTGATCTGTTTCAAACTGGATTTTCAGGCTGTTGATCTGCTTGCTTTTTTCGCCGTTAAAAACAGAATCTGAGAGCTTTTTATACAGCTGGTAATGTTCAATTGCGTCAAGATATTTTCCCCGGGCAGAATCTGCTTTAAACCAAATCAAATGATTTTCAGAACGCAGCATATCATTCCCGTTTTTTTTGGCTATTGAATCAAAAAGCTTTGCCTCACGATACATTGCATTATAATTCCTGGTCTGGTAATGATAAAAAACAAAGCTTCTCAACAGTGAAATCTGCTTGTTATTCTTCTCTCCGTTTTCACCATAATAATCCACCAGTATCTTATAATACATTTCAGCATTACTGAATTTTTTAAGAATGGTATACGTACTGAAGAGAATATAATTTTCAGTCATTTCAAATTCCTGGTCTGTAATCGGGTACCGGGCTTTATATTCTTTTATCATGGCAATCGCTTCCTCAAATTTCTTTTGTCTGATCAACATGGTAGAAATATTGTTAGCCACTGTGCGTACGTATGAATTATCATTGTTCTTTTTGGCAATGGTTAATGCTTTTTTCCAATATTTTAGGGCATCGTCATTTTGGCGCAGATAATAGTAAACCATTCCTACATGGTTGCATATGGAACTCATCTGCAAAGAATTATCATCAAGGCTCTCGGCTGTTTTTTCAGCTAAAAGTCCGTAACGTAAAGCCTCCTCGTAATCTGCTTTCTGAACTTCAGCCTGAGAAAGGAAATTATAAACACCCTGCAATTCTTTAAATTTAACCGATTGATAAACGGATAAAGCTTCTTTAAGCAATGGTATCGACTTATCCGGATTCTCCATTATGTTATACAGCTCACCCAGATCTTTTAAAACAGATCCCTGCTTCAGCTTTGCTCCTGAATTTTTATAAAGCATAAGAGCTTTCTCTTTAAGCTTTATTTTGATATCGATATTTTTGGGATCATTATCATACATAAAAGAAAGCTCCTCATATCCTTCTCCTGTCTGTTCGGTCATTTTATGGGTTTCAAAATAATTGACAGCCTGTTTCATTTTTGAAAAGGCAACTGTTTTATTCCCTCTTTCTTTATCAATCTTTGCCTCCAGAAACATTGATTTTCCTTTGTTCAGCTTATCTCCGGTTTTTACACTCAGCAGGTTTGCTTCCCTGTTAAGGATGGCCGCACTGTCGAGATCTTTTTTCACTTCTCCCTGTTTGGTTATATAAAAATCGCTCAATCTCAGCAATAAAGTTGTTTTCTGCGTATCATTTTTTGAAGAAGAGATCTGCTTTCTCAGCAGCACAGGATTTTCCCTGGTTTGAGCTCTTAATGAGATACTTAAAAACAGCAAAACCAATGAAAAATAAAATATCTTTAGTGGATTTCTATTAATAAAATAAAGGATAAAATTCATTTTTTAAAGATAATTCATTCTTCAATTATTTACCAGTCTTTACAGACTAAATTTTACGGTGATAAAGATAGCAGATGATCATTGCCAACCCCGGTAAAGCCAGTGTTACAAGACCGAACTGTTTCCCTGCAAAAGCCCCTAAAAAACATCCGGTCAAAAAACCTAAAATAGTAACCAGTTGTTTTTTTAAACTGGCCAGGGCATCCACATCGTTAAAACCGTTTTTCATTAAATTTCCAACATCCAAAGATGCCTGGGTGACATTTCCGGTCATCATCGTAGTGGGCCCGTGCGTTTCTTTAGCATATAATTTTCCGAAAGCATTCTGCAGTCCCATCGCAAAAACAGCGACCATAGCAACGGCATACATCATCCATTCTGTAAAAATACCGGCATAGCTCAGTATGGCTACGGTAATTCCACTTAATAATAGCAAAAGTCCTTCGCAAAACAGAATGGTATAGTGATTCGTCACCCTATAAGCAATCCGCCCTCCTGTGATGACCGCCAGGATAAATACGGGAAAAGTAAGCAGCTTTACCCATGCGTGAACATCGGAACCTTTCACCAACTGATAGGCAAATACAATAAAGTTTCCCGTAACGTGCGCTGAAAAAACAGCATCCGCCGATACAAAAGTTACGGTATCACAATATCCCGCGATCATGGTTAAAAGTAAGGTGACAAAGCCTATATTATTCTTTATTTCCATCCTTTTTATTTTAAATGTGAACGCAGCATCCAAGCCATTTTTTCGTGAGTTTCCAATAATCCGGTGATATAATCGCTGGTTCCTGCATCATGAAATTCAACAGCAAAGTTTTCTATATGTTCACGAAGATGAATCAAAATACTTTCATGATCAGAAAGGAGTTCTTTCATATAGGTGAGGCTGTCATTCGATTCCAAGTGATGCTCAGACAAATGAGTCAGGGCAAGATATTCTCTTAACGTAGCCGGTGCATAATGTCCCAATGTTCTGATTCTTTCGGCAAGATTATCGATAATCTCATCCAGCTGCCCATATTGAGCCTCAAAAAACAGATGTTTGTTGTAGAAATCTGCTCCTTCCACATTCCAGTGGGCTTTTTTTGTTTTGGTATAGAGTACAAATTCATCTGCTAATGTCTGAACCAATACCTCAGCGACTTTCGCTAAGTTTTCATTTTTTATTCCTATTGAAGTTTTCATTTTAAAGTAGATTTAATAAATAATAATCGAGTGAATATTTTCCTGCACCCAGAGCAAGAATTAACAGTAAAGACAAGGTGTACATATAAGGTACATCGCGCACTTCGGGAGAATCTTTTCTGTGAACGATGAAATAGCCGATCGCCGTTACGCCAATTGTGGGTAATATGGCGAGTCTGGTTCCCAGACCTAAAATGATTAAAAAAGGAACAACCAAATCGGCATACGAAGCCACCAAAGCATTCATTTTTTCCGGAAGTCCGAGAGGATTCGGAATGATTTCCTTCTGCCCGTTTTCCAGCCTGAACTTTTTCAGTCCGTGAACCCTGAATAACTGGATGGCAAAGAGTACCCGGAAGATCAGAAAAGCAAAATCATTATAAGATGATCCTAAATCGGACACAAGGATCTGTTTCAAAATTTCCATAATTTTCAATGTTTAAAAGGCAAAACAGGAGCATCCCAACGCACCCCAGAATGAATGGTAATTATTAACAGGGACAGAACTCATTCTTGCTGCATCGTGGCTGTGATGATGTATATCGCAACTTCCGGCACAGCTGTGCACCTGTGAAGTCAGAGGGGCTTTTAAGTTTGCTTTTGCATTTTTTTCAATATCTTTCTGTACATGTCCGCCCACAGGATAATAACCATTGTACAAATTGACCGGTGACCAGTCCGGAAGAACAGGGATGGACGGTGGTGCGAATGAAGAAAAGTCTCCTTTTGCATAGACAATTTTACCGTTCACAATAGTCATTTCCGATTCTATACTTTTGATTTCTTCATCTTCTATCGTGAAGTAATCCTTATCAAGCACTGCCAGATCAGCAAACATTCCTACCTGGATATCTCCTTTTTTCTGCTGTTCCTGAGAAAACCATGCGCTTCCCCTGGTATACAACTCCAGGGCAACTGCTCTGTCCAGCCTTGTTTCGTGATACAGCTGAAGCCCGCCAACCGTTTTTCCCACAGTAAGCCAATACATAGACATCCAGGGATTGTAACTACTGACTCTTGTTGCGTCTGAACCACCACCAACAGGCACTTCCATTTCAAGCATTTTCTTTATGGGAGGAGTATTTTCTGCCGCTGCTGAACCGTAACGGTCTGTAAAGTATTCTCCCTGGTAAGCCATTCTGCTTTGGATGGCAATTCCGCCGCCGAGCATTTTTACTCTTTCAATATTTCTTTCATCAATGGTTTCAGCGTGATCAAAAATCCACGGAAGCCCGTTGAATGGCATATCTTGGTTTACCTTTTCAAAAACATTTAAAAATCTTGTGATGCTTTCATTATAAGTGGCATGAAGTCTGAAAGGCCACCGGTTTTCCACTAATAATCGGACTACTTTTTCGAGGTCAGCTTCCATATTTTCGGGAAGGTCCGGTCTTGGCTGTAAAAAATCCTCGAAATCTGCGGCAGAGAAAACCAGCATTTCTCCAGCTCCGTTATGACGGTACATATCATCACCCTGATAAAGCTTTACGGTGTCAATCCATTCGCTGAAATCTTCAAACTCATTCTTTGGCTTTTGAGTAAATAAATTATAGGCAATCCTTACCGTTAACTGCTTATTTTCATTCAGTTCATTGACCACCTGATAATCATCCGGGAAATTTTGAAAACCACCACCTGCATCTATGACACTTGTGATCCCAAACCGGTTCAGCTCTTTCATAAAATGTCTGGTAGAATTTACCTGATGTTCGTAGGATAATTTTGGACCTTTTGCCAATGTTGAATATAAAATCATTGCATTGGGTGTTGCAATAATAAGCCCTGTCGGTTCTCCATTTGAATCTCTTTCAATATGACCGCCCGGAGGTGCCGGAGTATTTTTGGTATACCCAACTGCTTTTAGTGCTGCTCTGTTCATTAATGCCCTGTCATATAAATGCAGGATAAAAACAGGGGTTTCCGGGGCAATCGCATTGATTTCTTCTAACGTAGGCATTCTTCTTTCCGCAAACTGAAATTCTGACCATCCGCCCACAACACGTACCCATTGGGGTGAAGGCGTGCGGTCAACCTGCTCCTTAAGCATGCGGAGAGCGTCGGCTAACGAAGGAACACCATCCCATCTTAATTCAAGATTATAATTCAATCCTCCCCGGATCAGGTGAATATGGGAATCATTAATTCCAGGAACAACTCTTTTCTTTTTAAGATCGATAATCTCTGTGGCTGCATCTGCAAACTGGTCTACCAACCCGTCATTTCCCAGAGCAATAATTTCACCTTCCTTCATGGCAACAGCTGAAATATCCGTTATTTCTTTACTGAAGCTGTGAATCTTTCCGTTATATAAAATAAGGTCTGCTTTCATAGGAATTATTGGGCATTCAGTTTTGAAACAGCTTCTTTAATTCCTTCTCCTGCAACACTGAAAAATGACGGACCTGCAAGCAATATCAGTTTCTGTAACTCCATTTTTTCAGATAAATGCTGGGTATTTAAATACGACTGTGTACGGTAGGCATCAAATGCTCCTAAAACCACATTTCCTGCAACCAAAGCTGTGGGAGAATCTATTCCGGCATCTTTAATATCGCTGGCAAAAGAAACCGTTTTTACGTTCAGCCTCAAAGCTTCTCTCATTGCAACGCTTCCTACTTTTTTCATTAATCCGGCATCGAAAGAATTTCTGTCGCCCAATCCTATCAGTAACAGTTTCTTAGAGGCTAAACTTTCTTTCGGTGGCGTTATGAGTAATGTTTCCAAAGCATAGCCTTTGAACTGACCTTTTTTTCTGACTTCTGTAATGATTCCTTTTAATGCTTCATCCAGGTGAACCATTCCGTTCAGTTCGGCAGGAAGTGCAGGGGGATTGAAAATATCACCTTCCGTATACTCGAAAACGCAGGCAATCTGAAGGTCTGCCACAGCTGCAGATGGTCCCTGTACAAGACCAACAACAGAAACCCCGTCTACTTTCCCCCACGTGGTGGTGGTTCCTACCGCTGCTTTTGTTTCAGTTAATGTCTGCGCTGAAACAAACTGGATTCCTGAACTTGTAAGAATCAATGCGGCAAAAACCGCTTTGGACCAATTAAAATATTTTGATATTGAATTTTGCATAATAAATGATTTTAGTAATGATTAAAATTTGAATCCTAACCGGATATTGTAGAAAACGCCACTTTTAGCATTAGGAATAATATCTTCAATAAAAGCTCCTTTTCTGAAGTACTGAATTCCGCTCACTAAAGAGAAATAACGATTAAAACTGTAGGTAAAATTGGTTAAATAGGCTGTTCCGATATATCTTTTATCAGAACTGCTGCCTGGCCGATTGAGCACCCCACTTGGTCTGTACACCCCATCCTGAAGAGCATACCGCCAGTTGAAAACAACATCCATCTGCATTTTGAGTTTAGAAGTTAAGTCCAGGGTTATATAAGGATGAATATCTATAAGATTCACCGGTCCGATCTGTGGGCTGAAGCCGAAATATCCGCCTTTTGGATAGAGAGGATTAAATGTCTGAAGCTTTCCATCATCTTTCGAGTGATCTCCGGAAATGTAATCGTTCCTCAGGTTGATGCTGGGTCTGAATCTTACATTTTCAAACAGATAGCCAATATCCACGGAACCTGTCCAGGCACTGATATGCTGATCTCCAAAACTTCCAAACTGATACGCTGCTTCAAGATTATAGATCAATCCACCGCCATATTTCCAAAATCTACCTCCGATCGTGTGGCGTTTTTCTTTTGCCGCCCCAGCTTCAAAAACGGATTCGTCTCTTCGCATCCCGATATAATACAGATCAAGGTTTCCGGCTTGCGGAAAAATTATTTTAGAATAAGCGCCCCACAGATTGAGCTGTTTTGAAATCTTATTATCAAAAATTCCTGCATTGATACTATCTGCCATCATGGCAAAAGCATCTACAAAAACATTCTTATGGGAATACATTATTTTAGCTCCGGTAAAAGAAAGTCTTGCATTGGGACCTTCTCTTACAGAGATTAATCTTCCCGAACCGTAATCAAGTTCCTGACGGCCCAGCCTGAAAGTCAGTTTCTGAGCTGTTTTATTGATCAGGTTAACATCAATAAAAAGGTTTTGAATGCTTAACTGATCTTCATCAATACCTCTTGATCCGTTTTTTCTTCCGTTCTGTAAAGCACTTCTGATCTGTGAAAAGACCCTGATATTTTCTCCCAAATGCATATCTGCGTGAAGATCATACCGCTGCAGAAAAAAGTTGTTGTGTCCTATATCCAGTCTTCCCCAATCTTCATTGTTGAAATCTACATATTCATAGCGTGCCTCGCCTCCAAAAGACAGATAGTTATCTTTCTTTTCATTAAGGGGAAGAAATTTTACCCTGTTATAAAAAGTATCTGAAGAATCTTTTAAATATTCATAATTCTCATCGTAACGCAGGAGCTTGAAACTCTGGGCAGATAAGTTTTCTGAAAATAAAAAAAGCAGAAAGATGACCGTTTTTAAAGACCATATGTAATGTGCAGATCTCAACATTGAAAATTTTTATATAAATATTAATGGTTCAGCATATGATGAGCATAATGAATTCCCAATCCATAAGAACCCCCATATTTTTTCATTAAATCAGTCACAGGAATATAGGTTTCCTGACGTGCCCAATCTCTCTGAAGCTCTAAAATATACTGGATGGAGGTCATTGGTTTTACTCCTGCATGAATCATTCTCTGAATTGCTCTTTCGTGGGCTTCATCACTTACATCACCACAGGCATCAGTAATAACATACACATCATAGTTTTCTTCAAGAGCAGACAAAGCAGGCCCTACGATGCATACACCGGTCCATAATCCTGCGAAAACCAACTTCTGTTTCTGAGTGGCTACAATTGCTTTATAAGCTGCTTCATCTTCCCATGTATTCATTGTTGTTCTGTCAATGTATCCTGAAGTTGCCATAGGATATGCTTCTTCGATTTCAGGAAATACCGGACCTGAAAAGCTTTCTTCGGCTACCGTTGTTACAATTGTCGGTACATTAAATATTTTGGACGCTCCGCAGACTACAGCGACATTATTACGCAGTTCATTCATTGAGATGCTTTTCGTAGCGAATGCCATTTGACCTTCAAAATCGATCAATACAAGCGTATGATTATCCGGAGAAAGTAATTTGGTTGATGGTTTCATAAAATTTATTTGTTTGTTATTATATATTTATTCGGGTTAAGCGGAATAAGTTTTGACCGTACTTATTGTTTCAAAAACTTAATGAATTCTGCATTAAACTTATCTTTTTCTTCCAGGAATGAAGCATGTCCGCTTTTGTCAAAAGGAACCAATTGAGATCCTGAAATAGCTTTATGCATTTGTTCCGCCAATGCAAAAGACACGATTTTGTCTTCTTTCGCGTGGAGAATTAAAGTGGGGATTTTAATTTTTGGAAGATCGCCGCGCAGATCTTCATCTCTTAAAGCAATTAGTGCCTGTTCCATTGCATATGGGGACGACTGCATTTCGATACTGCCCAGCCAGGCTCCAATTCCGGGAGAAACAGAAGTCGGGGAATACACAAATTTTTCACCGATGGCTGCCAATAATGCAGGTCTGTCTGTATTGTTTAATTCAACCCACTTCGAGATGTCTTCTTTAGTAAAAAACGGATAAGGATAATCAGCCTTTTTAGTATGGCAGGGAGCTGCCGCTGAAAACAAGGCCAATTTGCTTACATGGGCACTTTTATATTTTGCCACATAATGCAGGGCAATCGCACCACCCATGGAATGTCCGCCCAGGGTAGCATCCTTGATGTCTAATTGATCAAGAACGGCTTTGATATCGGCTGCAAATTGATCATAATTGTATTTTCCATAAGGTTTATCGGACTGTCCGAAACCTCTCAGGGTAATTCCGATTACCCGGTAACCTTCTTTTACCAGAGCATGGTATTGATACTCCCATGAAGCGTCACTCAAAGGATAGCCGTGGATCAAAATAACCGGTTTTCCTTTGCCCAGATCGGTAACATGCAGTTTTACATTGGGCTCAACTTCGATATATTCAGCTCTTGCTGTAGCTGTTTTTTCAGTGCTTTTTTCCGATTTATCTTTCGTGTTGCACGAAACTAATAATGTGGTTAATACAATAACCGCACTGATCATTGGTTTAATTTTCATGATATAAAGTATTTAGAGATGTATTTAAAAAATCACATCTGACGAATAAGTATTGTGATGATTGATAGAGATTTCTTCAAATCCGCTACTCCACGTTCAAGAGATGATACCCTTGTGAAAAATGAGGCAGAGGATTTGAAAAAAACATCAGCTATTAACTGTTGTAATAGGTTGTAATTTATCGCTTCAATAAGTATTTATGCTGACCTTCCAGTACAAGTTCTGATTTCTGGTTGTATACCGTTACTTTGGTCGTCACAATCCCTTTATCTCCCTGCGGACTCAAATCCGTAATCGTGAGCGAAGAATATAAGGTATCTCCGGAATGAACCTCCTTCAGGAAATTACATGAAAGTTCCAAAAAGCTGATGAAAACCTTCCCGAAATAATGCGGCAGCAAGGTTGCCCCCGGCGCAGTAAAGGCCAAAACCTGTAAACCATGAACTACTGGTGCCTCATGCCCCTGTCTTTTGGCATATTCTGCATCATAATGTATAGGATGGTTATCACATGATACGGTTTGAAAAGCTGAAGCATGAGCATCTGTCAATGTTCTGCTTGGAGCTCTGAATACCTCGCCTACTGCCAGTTCATCGAAACTGCGAGCCGGTACAATTGAAAAATCTTCAGGATTAAATGCTGGTTGTTTTGTATTTGAATTTTCCATAAAAACTTTCTGAATTAGAATAAATTACTATTTCACACCCAATAAAAAGCTTACTTTTTTATAAATGCCAGTATATCATTATTAATGGTTTCTGCTTCCGTAGTTGGCATTCCATGGGGAAATCCCAGATAAGTAATCAATGTGCCGTTTTTCAGTAATTTGGCAGATTTTACACCCGCATTCTGATAAGGCACAATCTGGTCATCTTCTCCGTGTAACACTAAAACAGGAATTTCAACAGACTTTAAATCTTCCGTAAAATCGGTTTCTGAAAATGCTTTTACACATTCATAATGGGCAAGGATACTTCCCATCATCCCCTGTCTCCACCAATTTCTCTGCACCCCTTCTTTTATCACAGCACCTTCTCTGTTGTATCCGTAAAAAGGAATCGTCAAATCGATATAAAACTGCTGTCTGTTGGTAAGAGTTTGGTTTCTGATGTCGTCGAAAACTTCCATGGGAACCCCATCAGGATTATTTTCACTTTTTACCATCACAGGTGGAACAGCACTGATTAAAACCGCTTTGGCAACTCTGTCTTTACCATATTTGTTTACGTAACGGATCACCTCACCTCCCCCGGTTGAGTGTCCTACGTGGATCGCATCTTTTAAATCCAGATATTCTGTCAGTTCAGCAACATCGGCAGCATAAGTTTCCATCTCGTGTCCGGTAGTAGTCTGACCTGAACGTCCGTGCCCTCTTCTGTCGAAGGCGATTACCCGATATCCTTTTTGCAGGAAAAACATGATCTGGGCATCCCAGTCATCAGATGACAAAGGCCATCCATGATGAAACACAACAGGCTGTCCTGTTCCAAAATCTTTGTAAAAAATTTCTGTTCCGTCTTTTAATTTTAGTGTACTCATTGTTGTAGATTATTTGATTGATAATTAAATTCATAAAAATTAATTACAAGAAGCGCACTAGAAATATAAAACCCTGTAATTCAAATATTTAAAAACATGCCAAATAAAAATAAACTACGATATATCGTAGTTTTATGAGACTGTTATTTAAATATCAGAAAAAATCAGGATCAGTAAATACGTAATTTAATATCCATAAAGCCAATGTGCATAAATATTTTTCACTGGAAATAAAAATCATTACGGAACTAAATTTAAAAATTTAGTTCCGTAATGATTTCCTTGGCTATAGCGCTTAAAGCTATCTTTTTTGAATTATTTAGCCAGATAGGTCATCCCTCCATCAACAAGAAGTTCAGCCCCAAGCATGAATGAAGAATCATCAGAGGCCAGGAATACTGCGGTTTTACCAATGTCAGATGGCTGGCCTATTCTGCCTGTTGGCATTACACTTGCAAAGTGTGTTTTTACACCTTCGATTTGTTCTGCAGGAACAAACTTTTCAAATGCAGGTGTATCTGTTGTACCCGGTGTTATTACATTTGCTCTGATCTTTCTTTCTAAAAGATCGTTTGAAAATCCTTTTGCAAAAAAGATTACGGCTGCTTTTGCAGCACCATAAAGCGTAAAATTCGCATATGCCCGATGTGCAGCATTTGACCCGATCAAAATAATAGAACTACCATCATTCATATAAGGCAATGCTTTTTGAACAGTAAAGTAAACACTTTTCAGGTTCAGATCAATTGTTTTGTCAAAGTCGGTTTCACTTAAATTTGCCACAGTTCCTACGGTTCCAGCACCCGCATTGACTACAACCACATCTATTTTACCAAATTTTTCTGCAGTTGCTGCAAACACTCTTTCCAGGTCGGCAATATTAGTTACGTCGGCATTGATGCCTATAAAATTATCGCCAAGCTTAGCCACAGCATTATTTAAAGTGTCATGATTTCTGCCTACAATAGCACCAACAGCTCCTTCATTTTTAAATGCTTCTGCAATACCAAACCCGATACCGCTATTGCCACCTGTAATCACGGCAACCTTATTTTTTAATTTATCCATTATTTCTTTTATTTAATGTTTGAGCAACAAAGGTAGATCAATCAAGTTATTTTTAGTAACTTTGTACTTAAAAATAACAGTAACACAGAGGTAACACAGTAACATTGTAACGTATCAGATTAAAGATTTTCAACAGGAAAACAAGAAAAAAGGTTCGGTCTAAGTTTAATGGGATACGAAGGAAGGTATAGTTTTCTCCGCACCTGAAAAAACTGAGAACAGAATATTGAAAAAGACATCCGGACAGTATTAATACCTCAATGAAAGGGGATAAAAAAATCTGTATTGCATTAAACAACAGGAATTTCGACTTTTCATTTAAACAAAAGTAAATTTCAGCTTTGTACAGATAAATAATAAATAACATTAACATACAGTATAACTAATTAATAAATGAAGTGTGCAATAACAGAATTCCAGCAGGAACAAAAGAAAAGAATGAGATCCGTTCAGGATGCCATGGATGCGTTGAGCGGAAAATGGAAGATCGCTATTATCTCGTCGATCTGCTGTTACGGTAAAAGAAGATTTTCAGACATTCTGAATGATGTTGAAGGTGTTTCCAACAGAATGCTGAGCAAAGAATTGAAAGAACTGGAACTCAACCAGCTGGTCAAAAGAACAGTTTTACCTACACAACCTATAACAGTTGAATATGAATTGACAGAACACGGCAATACGCTGCAAAGGATTATCAGCGAACTTTCAGATTGGGGAATTGTACATCGGAATAAAATTATCGGAAAATAATGTTCGTTACTTGTTATTTTCCAAGTAGCGTATCAAAATATAGATAAAGGAGCCATAATGTGAACACAAAATTTGTACTCAGCCAAATCTGTTGACACTTATGATCAACAGGCATTTTGACTAAAACAAAGTGCAATCAGGCTAAATTGCTTCCTACATTACTGCATAAATTTGCTTTAAGAATTAAACAATAAAAAGATGAGAACAGCAATTTTTATACTGACAAGCATGATGTTTTCCATGATGGTATTTGGCCAGCAACATCAGCCCCGGACTTTTTTATTTGTTCCGGGTGCCTGGGATGGCGGTTGGGATTATGCTAAGGTAGATTCTATCTTAGGCAAAAAAGGAGATATTGTCTATCGTCCCACTTTAACAGGTCTGGGAGAGAGAGTTCATCTATCGAATGCAAACATAAATCTTACAACTTACGTTACAGATATCGTAAATGTGATCAGGTTCGAAAACCTGCATAACGTTATCCTTGTTGGCCACAGTTATGGAGGAATGGTTATCTCCGGGGTAGCAGAACAGGTCCCCGACCGTATCAGCAACCTGATTTATCTGGATGCTATGGTTCCTAACGATGGCGAAAGCGCCAAAGATGTCTGTGGGGATCTATGGGATAAAGTGATGGTTCCGTTTATAAAGGATACTGTTATGCTTTATCCATTCGGTCCAGCAAAAAATATTTATCCCACCGATGTCCCCCAGCCATTAAAAACTTTTACTGAACCTTTGAAGATAAGGAATCCATTGGTGAAAAATATCCCGGCTGTTTATATCTCAATGACAAAAAATGGCAAACCTGCGAATGAAAAAATGGGGTACAGCAGAGCAAAAGCAAGGAACTGGAAAATTTATAACCTGGAAGGTGGTCATTACGCTATGCGTGAACAGCCCGAAAACCTCGTGAAAAAACTTGAAGAGGTTCTACAGGATCAAAATCGTTAAATTATGGAAAACAATCTGCCCCTCAGGATCGAAACGGTCAGTAAATATCATAAGGTGATGGGACTTCCCAATCCTGAGCATCCCCTGATCAGTGTTATAGATTATAGTGCCATTATAATGCCTTGTATGGCGAATGTCAGTCTGATCTTTGATTTTTATACTGTGTTACTTGACCGGGATTTCAGAGGCAGGATGAAATACGGACAGCAGCAAAGTGATTTTGAGCAGGGTGTTCTGTTTATGATGTCTCCAAACCAAGTGTTTGAAATTGATGTAGAAGAAATAACAAACCGTTCAGGGCTATTATTGCTTATCCATCCTGATCTATTGTGGAACACATCTTTATCAAAAAGGATAAGGGAATATGAATTTTTTGATTATTCTATTAATGAAGCATTATTTCTTTCAGACAAAGAAGAGGAGTCTATTGTTAGGATATTTCAGGATATTGCAATCGAATATCAGCACAAAATCGATAAGTTCAGCCAGACAGTCATTATTGCTCAATTAGAGCTGCTTCTAACCTATACGGATAGGTTTTATCAGCGTCAGTTTATCACACGTCAGAAGAGCAATCATCAAATTTTAAGCCGTCTGGAAGATCTGCTTTCGAGCTATTTTAACAGTGATAACTTAGTGATAGAGGGTATTCCAACTGTACAGTACGTTGCTGGGGAACTTAATATTTCACCGAAATATTTAAGCAGTTTGCTGCGCGTGCTGACGGGACGAAATACTCAGCAGCATATCCATGACAAATTGATTGAAAAAGCCAAAGAAAAACTATCTACTACAAATTTGACGGTAAGTGAAATTGCGTATGAACTGGGTTTTGAACATTTGCAGTCATTCAGTAAATTATTTAAGGCCAAGACAAAAGTTTCGCCTCTGAATTTCAGGCAGTCGTTTAGCTAAATACCTGCCCTCTTTCAGGTTATTTGGATCGCATTCCACCGTTAGAGGATCGGGCCATCTTATAATTTTGCTTTTAAGACTCTTAAAAACATATCTTTCTTCAACAAATAAATAATTTGACAAAAGTTTAAAGATATGTGCAAAAATTGCATTCAAAATGATCATCTTCATTGACCAATTAATTTAATAACTATTTATACAATTATTTTTCCAATGGACTCATACTCGATTAAAAATATCATCACATTTCGTGAACTAAAATGGAATTATACCGAGGACTTTTTATTTCTGACCGATATACCTGAGTCTTTTGAACCATTTATCCTGACACCTGATTATTTCTCATATGGAATCATTAATAAAGGGCAACTTGTTGTGGAACTTGATGGAGAATTACTTCATATAGATAATAAGAAGCGTTCTTTTTTCATATATCGCCCTCATCAGAATCTCAAGATCGTTGAAATTTCTCCTGGTACACAAGGTGCTTTTGTCCTGTTTAATAAAAAATTTATCCAAACCCTTGATAATCATTTTTTATCCATAACAGAAAAAACTTTTCTTGAACGCCGTTTCGGGACATATTATAGTTTAAAGTCTAAAGATTTCAATCGCTTACAAGATCTCTTTTCAAAGATCTTTGATCTCCTTTCCTTTATAAATTCGGAACTGTGGGAGCAAACGGCTAAGAACTTGATGTTAGTTCTTATCAGTGAGACCGATCTGGTCATAAGTAAATATAGACCTTCATCCAAACAATTCACTTTTAATAGAAGTCATCATCTTGTAGAAAGCTTTATGCGGTTGGTCAGTGAAAACTATCTGCATGAACAAAATCTTGACTATTATGCATTTCAGCTTAATATCACTGTAAATTATCTGCATAAGATCGTGCAAAACTCTCTGAACATTACTCCCAGCAAAATAATACAAAATGCAATATTAGACCAGTCTATCCTATTACTTAAGAATTCTGATAATAACATTGGCGAAATTGCAGAAAAATTATCATTCAAAGATATTTACTCATTCAGTAAGTTCTTTAAAAAAAATATGAATGTTTCTCCAAAAAAGTATCGAAATCAACTGGCAGCAGAATTACAATAGTAGAGAATTAGGTAAATAATGTAAAGATTTGGACATTTCAAATCCTGTTGATTTTTATGTTGATATGAAAGCATGATCGAATTTTAGAACGGACCATGGTGTTATGCATATCAATATTTTTATTAATCAAATGAAATCAATATGAAAAGATTAAATGGCAAAGTGGCCATCATTACAGGTGGCTCACAGGGCATGGGAGAATCCCATGTAAGAACCTTCGTAGCTGAAGGTGCGAAAGTGATCTTTACTGACCTTAATGAAGAGAAAGGCCAAAAGATCGCAAATGAATTAGGAGAGAATGCTGTTTTTGTAAAACAAGATGTTACCAGTGTAGAGGACTGGAAAAAAGTAATATCAGAGGCGGAAAGTAGATTTGGACCGGTCAATGTCCTGGTAAACAATGCAGGAATACTTGGACCCATAAAAACGATAACCGAAATTTCTGAGGAAGAATATCAGAAAGTTGTTGACATCAATCAAAATGGTGTCTTTTACGGAATGAAATATACAATCCCATCAATGCAGAAAGCTGGTATAGGTTCCATTATCAATATTTCATCAATAGCAGGGATCATTGCAATTCCAGGCTATCCCAGCTTAGCATATATGGGAAGTAAGTTTGCTGTACGTGGAATGACCAAAGCTGCTGCAGTTGAGTATGGGAAGGAAAATATCCGCGCCAACTCAGTACATCCTGGCTACATAAAGACACCAATGATGGTAGAAGCTACAGACGAAGATGGCAGTGGCGCTGCCGATGCTATTCCATTGGGAAGGATGGCGGATGCAAAAGAGGTAAGCGACCTTGTTATATTCCTCGCTTCCGACGAATCTTCTTTTCTTACTGGTACAGAACAGATTATTGATGGCGGAATGAGTATCCAATAGAATAAATATTTATAATCATTAAAAAAGGATTAAAATAATTAATCCTTTTTTTTCAATTTAAGACTTCGATATTCCAATGGCGTTTGTCCTGTTCTGGCTTTAAAGTATCTCCCGAAAAAAGAGGCATTGGAAAAATGAAACTCATCAGCAACTTGTGCAAAAGTTAGGTTTGAGCTTTTCAACATTCCTTTAACTGCCATTAACACGATTTCATCAATCCATTCTCCTGCAGTTCTTCACTTGTGTCCTTCAACCCATGAAAAGTCTTCTTCCCATCACAAAATGTCCCAGGAAACAATTAATGAATTGTATACCGACAGTGCAGGATAATTTTTAATCATAATTATTTTAGATTGCGATAAAGAAAGAGATTTTAATATTGATGCTCTTTCTTCAACTAATATTTCTCTAACATTATGAAAAAATATGCTTTAATACTTTTCGCATTAATCATGTCAATTCCCGTTTCGGCGCAATACAAACCTTGGACTTCCTCAGAACAACCTTTACAGGAAATCAAGACATTAAAAAAACAAATTGTAAAGCCCAACTTCAGAAAACAAGACTATATAATTACCGATTTTGGGGCCATTGGCGATGGAAAGACAAAAAATACGGAAGCCTTTAAAAAAGCCATCGAAAAATGCAATGCAGAAGGCGGAGGAAGGGTTGTCGTTCCAAAAGGAATCTTTTTGACAGGGGCTATTTATTTAAAAAGCAATGTGGATTTACATGTTAGTGAACATGCAACGATCTTATTCAGTCATGACAGTAATGATTATCCTATTGTTTTCACAAGATGGGAAGGAATGGAATGCATGAATTATTCATCGTTGATCTATGCTTACGAAGAAGAAAATATTGCTATAACCGGAAAAGGAACACTGGACGGAAACTCTGACAACGACCATTGGTGGTTTTGGTGTGGTGCAAAAAAATATGGCTGGAACGAATCCCGTCCGGGAAGACAAAATCCTGCCCGTGCAAAACTGCATGAATACATGGCTCAAAAGAAAAATCCGAGAGAAAGAATATTTGGTGACGGATATTATCTGAGACCTAATTTCGTTCAGCCTTATAAGAGTAAAAATTTCTATATGGCGGATGTTTTGGTGAAAAATTCTCCAATGTGGAACCTTAATCCCGTATTGTGTGAAAATGTTTTGATTGAAAGAGTAAAAGTAATCAGTCATGGTCCTAATAATGATGGTTTCGATCCTGAAGCGTGTAAAAATGTGTGGATCAAAGATTCATATTTTGATACGGGAGATGATTGTATTGCCATAAAATCCGGAAGAGATGAAGACGGAAGAGGCATCGGGAAACCAGCGGAAAACCACATCATCGAAAACTGTGAAATGAAAGATGGACACGGCGGTGTAGTGATCGGAAGCGAAATTGCAGGCGGAGCAAAAAATATTTATGCCATAGGAAATGTGATGGACAGTAAAAATCTTGACAGGGCACTTCGCATTAAAACCAGTTCAAGCCGCGGCGGAATTATTGAAAATGTATTCTTCTACAATACAAAAGTAGGCGCTTATAAAGAAGCTGCGGTGCGTTTCAATATGCATTATGAAAAACCGGGCAACTTCATCCCTACTATCAGAAACATCTGGGTAGAAAACCTGACCGTAAAAAAAGGCGGAAAATATGCCATTCTTTCTGATGCCTACGAATCTTCTCCGGTAACAGATTTTACCATGATTAATGCTAAAATTAACGGTGTTGAAATTCCTTATAATGTTGATTTTTTAAAGAATGTCACCCTGAAAAATGTCACTGTTAACGGAAAGCCATTAACTGATTTAAAAAAATAAAATGCAAAAAACATCCATTTTAGCAGGCTTTATTATTTTGTCTGCATTCTCACATTCTTTCGCTCAATCCAGACATTGGCAGAAAAATGAGAGGGAGCTGCATTACAAAGAAGACAAAGGGGATTTTTTGTTGGTTAACGGGAAATACCGTTTTAACCGTGCTTTGTATGGCAACAACCTTGCTTCAAGAGTGGAAGCCGGAGATTTGCCGGAATTTGCATTGTATCTTCCCGGAATGGGCGGCAATCTTCAGTTTGTTATTCAGAAAGGAAATTCATTTAAAAAATTAATTCTGGCCGATAGCATTGAAACCCGTTATCGTCCTGGCCTGATGCTTTATACCATTAAAGATCAGATTCTTGGAAATGGAAATTTAAAACTGGTGGTTTTAGCACAATCTAAAGAAGAAGGCTTGATTTTAAAAATGGAAATGGAGAATGTTGATCCTGCATCAAAGATCTACGCTGTTTATGGTGGAGCAAGCGGAAAAACATTCAGCAGAAATGGCGACATCGGTGCAGACCCGGAATCAGGTTTTTATTTGCTTCCGGAATATTGTGAAGGTAATCAGTTTCAAATCAATAAAAATCAATTTGAGCTTACTTATTTAAACAAGAAAAAAGAAAATCAGTATATTAATGGAAGTTTCTCAAGCACCAATTCATTACAATTGGCCGATGCAAAAACATTGGAAAAACTATCCGATTTTACACAATATAAAGCAGAAAAATCTCCAATAATTTACGCAACGTATTCAACACAAAAAAATCCTGTTTATATTCAAATAAAAAAAGGAAAAGCAGAGAAAAATCTTTCAGATGAACAGCTAACAAGTATTTTTGACGAAGCCGAAAAATCCCGATTATCATTAATCAACCGTGTTCAGTTAAAAACGCCGGATCCGGATTTAAATAATTTCGGAGCAACTCTTGCCATCGCCGCAGACGGCGTTTGGGAAAGCCCTACGTTTCTTCATGGCGCCGTTGCCTGGAGAATGAGGCTAAATGCCTGGCGAGGAGCTTATGCAGCTGATGTTCTCAGTTGGCACGACCGTGCAAAAGAACACTTTGAAAGCTATTCCAATTCTCAGGTTTTAAAACCCGATTCTGCCCCCGTTGAGATGGATACGCTTTTGCATCTGGCAAGGCACAAAGAAAAAATGGGAACTTCGGTGTTCTCAAGCGGATATATTTCCAGAAATCCCAATGACAATTCAAAACCGCATCATTATGATATGAATCTGGTTTTCTTTGATCAGATGTTTTCTCATTTCAACTACACAGGAGATGTGGATTTTTTGAAAAAAATGTGGCCAACAATGGTCCGTCATATGGATTGGGAAAAACGGAATTTCAAACGGGACGGCCTTTATGATGCATATGCTGCAATTTGGGCAAGTGATGCTTTGCAGTATTCAGGTGGAAAAGTGACCCACACTTCTGCCTATAATTACAGAGCCAACCGTGAAATGGCAAAACTGGCGAAAATTATTGGCGAAGATTCCACTCCTTACGAAAAAGAAGCTGAAACCATTTTTAAAGCCATGAAAAACCAGCTTTGGATTAAAAGTAAAGGTTATTTTGCTGAATATAAAGATGCGCTGGGTAATCAAATTCTTCACGACAAGCCTGGAATATGGTCAATTTATCATGTTTCGGATGCTTATATTTTAAATGAATTTGAAGATTATCAAAACACGCAATACATCAACAATCACATTCCGAAGATTCCCGTAACAGTAAAAGGTGAAATTAATAAAAATTATTACACACTTTCCACCACCAACTGGCAGCCTTATGATTGGTCGATCAACAATGTGGCGTTGGCCGAGAATTTACAAACTGCTTTAGCGTATTGGCAGGCAGGAAGAAATGATGATGCCTATCGACTTTGGAAAGGCAACCTAGTCGAAAGTATGTATTATGGAATCAGTCCGGGGAATTTTGAGCAATTATCTCACTATGATGCCTTTCGTGGAGAATTGTACCGTGATTTTGCCGATCCGATTGGTGTAGCTGCGAGAACTTTAACAGAAGGACTTTTCGGAATTTATCCAAAATTACTAGAAAATAAGATCAACATAAAACCAGGATTTCCCAAAGGCTGGAATTTTGCAGAACTGAAACTTCCGGATTGGGAATTTAAGTTTAACAGAAACTCTAAAAAAACAAATTATTGGCTTAAGTCAAATTATGTAAACCCGGTTTCGCTTGATGTACTGATTCCTGTGAATCATACCAAAATAAAATCGGTGACAGTAAATGGTAAAAAAGCAGATTGGAGGATACAGCCCAATTCTATTTTACAGCCTTTTGTAAAGTTAGAAACAGAAAAAGGAAAAGAATTCAACATTGAAATTACATATTCAGGAGAAGAATTAAAAACTGAAAAGACAGATTACATCAATTATATCTCTGAAAATCTCCAGCTCCATTTAGATTCAAAAAAGAAGATTCAACAAATCTACGATCCGCAGGAATTAATTAAAAAACGAAACGGCAATCAATTTAATTTGGTGAAAGAAGAAAGAAAAGGAACTTTTTTCGTTCAATTGGAACAAAATGGAAAGCAATGGTGGCAACCTGTGAATGTCGATATTCAATATCCTTTAGAAATAAAATGGGTGAATAAAAAACTGCAAATTCAGTCTAAATCATCCAATACAATCAATGGAAAATTGAATATTGATAATTTAAATACAACTTTTTCAATTCAAAAAAATCAAAATACATCAATTGAAATTCCAACAAATAATCTAAGCAAGGGAACCAACTTCATTCAGCTTCAATACAATGGAATCAAACAAAATGTAGAAATAACAGATTGGGAAATCGAAAATAAAGGAGAGTTCAGTCCTGTTTCATTAGCCTTAAAATATAATGAAAGAGTAACCGAAATTTTTAATCAGAAATATCTTTCACCACGGCCCAATGTCCCTACCCTGCAGCTTCCATGGCAAGGAATCGGAAACTGGTGCTATCCGCTGACCACCACTCAAATTGATGACAGCGGACTGATGAAAAAACGAAAAGACGGAAAGCTTGAGTTCTTAGGAATTCCTTTTTTAATTAATAACGAAGAGAAAAATATTGTCTTTACAAGTCAATGGGATAATTTTCCGGAATCGGTTGAAATCCCTGTTACAGGAAAAGGACGAAAAGTCTATTTTCTGATGGCTGGTTCAACCAACCCGATGCAGTCACAAATTACCAACGGAACGGTTACGGTTCAATATTCAGACGGTTCGAGTACAGAATTAGAACTAAAAAACCCCGTGAACTGGTGGCCTATCGAGCAGGATTTGTTTGACGATAATTTTGCTTTTGAAATTCCGGATGATAAAATTCCGTACCGGGTTCAGCTGAAAACCGGGGAATTGTACAAAGGAGGAAGTTTAACAAAGTATTCGGAAATTAAAGGAATGAGCAGTCGGTCTGTTGAAGGAGGTGCCGCAACCATTCTGGATCTGCCGATTGACCCAAACAGAGAATTAAAATCAATAAAATTAACAGCAGTGAGCAACGATGTCGTTATCGGATTGATGAGTGCCACTATTCTTAAATAAAAAAATATGAGTAAAAAATTAGCAGTATATCTTGGCATTTTTCTGATAGGCTTTTCTTCATTAACTGCTCAGAAAATAGACCGAAAAAAGGTAGTCCAGCGTCACAATGTGGTTAATACAAAAGCGGATACCTTATCTACTTTAACTGTCGGAAACGGAAAATTTGCTTACACGGTCGACATCACCGGAATGCAGTCGTTCCCCGAATATTACAAAAACGGTGTTTCTTTGGGAACGCAGTCTGAGTGGGGCTGGAACAGCTTTCCAAATACTAAAGATTATAAATTTGAAGAAACATTAAAGGCATACGATTTCAACAATGAAGGACGTAAAGCACTGTACAGTGTGCAACTGAAAGAGCCTGAGCGAAATAAAGGAGCCGTTGAGTACTTCAGAGTTAACAAACATCGTCTGCAATTAGGAAATATCGGTATTGAACTGCTTAAAAAAGATGGTCAGAAAGCAAAAATTTCAGATCTGACAAACATTAATCAAAAAATTGATCTTTGGACAGGAATTATAACAAGTGAATTCTCTCTGGACGGAATACCTGTAAAAGTATGGACGGCTTCTTTTCAGAATTCTGATAAAATCGGAATTAAAATTGAGTCTGATTTAATTGCTCAAAACAGGTTGAAAGTTTTCGCACGCTACCCTTCTCCTACCGGACAGTTTTTAGATGATGCCGCTTTTTATGGCAATGAAAATGATCATACGACAAAAATTGTCTCTTCACAATCAACGCAAGGCTTAATTCATCATCAGTTGCAGAGTGCAGATTATTATACTCAGTTTTATTTTACAGAAGGGAAATTACGTGAAGCAGGAAAACATTATTTTGTATTCGAACCGTCTTCAAAAAACAAAAAAATAGAATTAAGCGTTGAGTTTTCAGCTAAAAATCCGAAAAGCAGTAAAACATTATTTGCTGATGCAGAAAAAGAAAGCACTTCAGGATGGGAATCTTTCTGGAAAAGCGGTGCAGCAGTTGATTTCGAAGGAAGTACAGACCCAAGAGCAAACGAATTGGAACGCCGGGTTGTTCTATCTGAGTATTTAACCAAAGTACAATGCGGAGGAAGCAATCCGCCACAGGAAACAGGGTTAACTTTCAACAGCTGGTACGGAAAACCGCACACAGAAATGCATTGGTGGCATGGTGTTCACTACGCTTTATGGGGAAGACCTGAGATCTTGGAAAAGCAATTGGATTATTATTTCAGGACTTTTGAAAAAGCAAAAAAATTAGCAGAAAGGCAAGGCTACAAAGGCGTAAGATGGATTAAAATGTCTGATAATGAAGGAAATGAAAGTCCGTCTTCTGTAGCAGCATTCCTGATCTGGGAACAGCCGCATATCATCTATATGACCGAACTTCTGTACCGCGACAAACAGGACAAGAAAGTTTTGGAAAAATATAAGGACCTGATTTTTGCAACCGCTGAATTTATGGCAGATTATGCTCATTATGATAAAGAGAAGAACCGCTATAATCTTGGAAAAGGCGTCATTCCGGCACAGGAAGTTTTCCCTGCAAAAGATACATATAACCCGACTTATGAAGTAGCTTATTGGGATTGGGCGCTGAAGATTGCTCAGCAATGGAAAGAAAGATTGGGACAGCCGAGAGATAAAAAATGGGATGAGGTTATTACAAAATTGGCCCCGCTACCTGTTCAGGATGGTGTCTATTTGTCGACCGAATCCGCAAAAGATTCTTTCACTTTTCCCAAATGGATGACTGATCACCCTGCTGTTTTGGGAGCATTAGGAATGGTTCCCGAGTCTCCGAAATTGGATAAAAAAATCATGAAAAACACACTGGACATCGTTTGGGGAAGATGGAACTGGGAACATACGTGGGGTTGGGATTTCCCAATGACAGCCATGAATGCCGCAAGACTGGGACTTCCAAATAAAGCTCTGGATGCGCTTTTCATGAACATTCAGACTAATACCTATCTTAAAAACGGTCATAATTTCCAGGATAAGCGTCTCCGTATTTATCTTCCCGGAAACGGAGGGGTATTAACGACTGTTGCCATGATGCTTGAAGGTTGGGACAGCTCCAAAGATGAATTTCCGGGTTTTCCAAAAGACGGTTCATGGAAAATAAAAGCGGAAGGTTTTAAAAAGATGCCTTAAATTTCAGATTCATATAGTAGTAGTTAGAGTCTGCCTTTAGGCAGGCTTTTTTATGCCCTGATTTTAATTTTTCAAAACTAAAACCAAATAACCAAAGACAGATAAGTTCATATTAAACAGTTCACCGAAAGTACAGGACAGTCTACTTATATGTTTATACTAAATTAGCAGTAAATCAGATGAGATGGACAAGCCCGGACACTTTACACGCAGAGATTTTTTACAGACTTCAGCCCTTGGGATCACAGCTGTGGTTCTGGGGCTGTCATTTACAGATTCATCGTCCACAGACACACCTTATTTCAATTTAAAGCCAATCGGGCGGACCTTTTCATTGGAGAACTATTACATTTGGTGTAATTCTCCGATTTGGGGCGAGGACGGTAAGGTTCATCTTTTTTATTCCAGATGGAAAAAAGAAAAAGGAATGGGCGGCTGGCTCAACGGTTCTGAAATTTGCCGTGCAGAAGCCGAGTCTCCCTATGGAGAATTCAAGCATAAACAAGTTATTCTTTCCCCCAGAGGTGGCGAATTCTGGGATGCCACAACTTGTCATAATCCTTTAATTACCAAAGTGAAAGATGAGTATTATCTTTTCTATATGGGCAACCACAACGGAAAAACAAATACCAAAAGAATAGGGCTTGCCACCTCAAAAAGTCTTGACGGAAATTGGATAAGGCCAGAAACACCTCTGCTGCTTCCCGGAGAAAAAGGCTCATGGGACGACCATTGCACTACAAACCCAGCTTTTGTAAAAGGAAATGATGGCAAATTCTGGCTTTTTTATAAATCCTGGAACACTGAAGAATATGAAAATCAGAAAGGCCAGGTAAGAGGAAACAGAAAATATGGACTGGCAAAGGCGAACCACCCTTCAGGTCCTTATGAGAAAGTAAAGGAAAATCCTGTCATTGATTTTTCATTGTTGCCTGGAAATGCCCAGCTGGAAGATGCTTTTATCTGGAAACAAAACAGAAAATTCCATATAGTAGCCCGGGATATGGGATTTTTTAACCATGAATACGGCCTACATTTAACTTCCAGAGACGGACTTAGCTGGTCCAAACCGAAAATCGCTTATCTTAATATGAAGAGTTATATTAAGGAGCCTGCAGCACCCAATCATTTAAAACGGTTCGGGAGATTAGAACGTCCCATGATTTTAATGGACAAAGACGGTAAGACCCTTCAATTCCTGTTCGGGGCAACACAGGGAGGAAAGTTCGAAACTTCTACATCTTTTGTGTTTGAAATTATAAACACCAAAATTTAATTCTCAAATCCATTTTCTGTTTTTTTGCTTTACCAGATATCAACTTCAGGTTACACAAAATCAAACAGCTTTATTAAGTTTTTATACATTGTGCTTAACTTTGTATACTAAAATCGTATTTTTCCGTTATAGTTTATACCGGAACAATCACATTTATAATTAATATTTAAACATTTACTATCATTAAAAGCATATCAAAAAAGTTATCATAAATTTTTGTAACTTGCTTTGCACCGTTCGTTAACCTCGAGTTATTTTATAAACTGAAATAAATATCTCCTATCTCAACATCATGGCCGAAACATTTGAAATAATAATCAATGAGCATTCCAGAGTTCCTAAATACAAACAGATTGTAGATTCTATTCTTAACGGAATTGATAGTGGAGAAATTAAGATTGGAGAAAAAATTCCTTCCATAAACGAACTCAGCGAGTCCTGCTTTCTTTCAAGAGATACTGTAGAAAAAGCTTATAAAGAGCTCCGGAAAAGGCAAATCATCGAATCTGTAAAGGGAAAAGGCTATTACATCTCACGTGTTAATAAAAACGATGTGATCAACATTTTCTTCCTGATCAACAAACCGAGTACTTATAAAATGATGATCTACAATTATTTTGTTAATGCAATCGGTACCAAAGGCAATGTCGAGATGTATATTTATCACTGTGACGAAACGCTTTTCATTAATTCGTTAAAAAAGAACCTGGGCGGATTTGATTATTATGTGATCATGCCTCATTTTCGGGATGAACAGTCTAAACATACCAGTTCAACACAGCAGGTTTTAGATATGATTGAACAAATTCCGAAAAACAAATTGTTGCTGTTAGACAATACCAAGCCTAATATTTCCGGAGAATACGGTTCTATTTTTCAGGATTTCGAACATGATATTTACAATGCTTTAAAAGAAGGTTTAGACAAAATAAAAAAATACGAAAAGATCATTTTAGTATATCCCGATAAATCCATTCACCCCTATCCTTTCCGCATTGTCCGCGGTTTTGAAAAGTTCTGTAAGGATTTTAAACTCGATTATGAAATTCTTGACGAGATTTATCCCGACATGGAATTGCAGGATAAAGATATTTTCATCACGATTCGGGAACGGGATCTGGTGAATCTGGTTAAGCAAATCCGACAGAAAAATCTTGAGCTGGGCAAAGACATCGGAATTATTTCCTATAACGAAACGCCTCTTAAAGAACTACTTGGAATTACCGTAATTACTACAGATTTTAAAGCTATGGGAGAATCTGCAGCTTATATGATTCTGAAAAATAAAAAAGAATCTGTGAATAACGTCTTTAAATTTATTCAGAGGGATTCATTATAGATTTTTTTAATACTCAAAGCGCAATCGATTACACATTCCAATTAAAAATATATTTATGATTAAGAAATTGATTTTACCCATTAGTCTTCTAATAGCAATCACTGTATCCGGGCAGAAGAAAAATGATAAAGATGCTATTATTGATGTTGCTGAAAGGCTAAGATTAGCCATGATAAGCGGTGACAAAACAAGTCTAGAAGCTTTGATTTTACCTGAACTAACTTATGGACATTCGGGTGGGCATATAGACGACGCTGCAGAATTTGTAGACAAATTAGTCACTAAAAAATCAGATTTTGTAACGATTGATATTACGAACCAAAACATCAATATCATTGGAAACACAGCGATTGTCCGCCACCATTTTTATGCAACGACTGCTGATCTTGGAAAAACTCCGGGTGATGTAACTTTGGATATATTATTGGTTTGGGCAAAAGTGAAAAACGACTGGAAATTACTAGCCAGACAAGCCGTAAAATCTGAAAAGAAAAAATAAATTATCAAGATTATTGATAAACAAAAATTCGCAAAGCTAGCTTTGCGAATTTTTTTATTTTAGTGTAGGTTTTTGACTAAAGCCAAATGTAGAATTTCCTATTGAAAACGGACTAAAGCCTATTTCTATTGAATAGTAACAAAACCTGAAAAATTTTATTTCACTCTAAAGTTTTGTAAATCTTCCGGTTTTTCACAGCAAACCTGCTCCAGAACCTGTCTGAACTGCATTTTAAGCATTTCAATGATATGATCACCGCCTTTTTCACCTAAAGCTCCCACTGCATACATAAAAGTCCTTCCCATAAAGGTAAATTCTGCACCACAACTTAAAGCACGGGCAACATCAGGACCGGTTCTTACGCCGCTATCCATCATTATTTTGATCTGACCTTTATATTTTTCGCTGATTTCTTTCACTACGGCAATCGTAGATTCTCCGGCATCGAGCTGTCTTCCGCCGTGATTGGAGATGATCATTCCATCAAATCCTAATCGTACAGCTTCTGCAGCATCTTCGTCTGAAGCGACCCCTTTGATGACCAGCTTTCCTTTCCATTTATCACGGATAGCCTTGATTCTGTCTGGATTCAATCTTCCGGAAAAGGTAGAATTCATGAACTGTCCCAGCTGTTTCACATTCATGTTTTTATCTATATACTTTTCCATTGTTTTAAAGCTCGGAACGCCATGTTTCAACATCTCTAAACACCATTGTGGCTTTACCAAAGCCTGGGAAACGTTTCGGAAATTCAATTGAGGAGGCATGGCCAACCCATTCCGGATTTCTTTTGCCCTGTATCCGAAAGTGGGAACATCTGCCAAAACGACAAGTACATCATAACCTGAATCTTCACAGCGGTCAAGAATATCGTCGCGCAACCACTCTTCTCTTGGATGATATAATTGATACCAGGCTTTTCCTTCTGTTAATTCGGAAATTCTTTCAAGGCTGCTTGTCGTTACAGTACTTAATATGAAAGGAATATTATGTTTAAAAGCTGCTTTGGCTAAAATTTCCGGTGCATTTGGCCACATTAATCCTTGTAAACCTACAGGAGAAATCCCGAATGGCGCAGAATATTTTACTCCAAATAAATCAGTTTCCATGCTGGTTTCGCTGTAATTATTCAGATAACGTGGACGAAGCAAAACTTCTCTTAATTCACTCGTATTTCTGTCTCGGTTGATGTTTTCATTACAACCTCCGTCCAGATATTCGAAAGCGAAGCGAGGCATTCTTTTTTTTGCCTTTTCAATTAAAAGTTCAAGTGAAGCGTAACGGGTATCAAATGGAAATGACATGATTATAAATTAAGAATTAACGGTTGAAGCACTTTCATCTGATAATGCTGCTGTAAAAAAGTTTCGTCTATTTTCTTGTTGGAAATCACCATGGAAGCTCCCAAAGCAGAACCCAACGGAGAATGTGTAGACATCACATTATAATGCTGGAAATGATGAGACATTAGTTTCATAAATACATCATTACCGGTGAATCCGCCATCGATGTAAATGTTTTCAATATCTGAATTTCCGATTGCATTTGTAATCGTATGAATCTGTAAATCCATCAGTTCGATCATCAATTGGTGATACGCTTCTTCGAAAGTTGCAAATGATTTTAAATCTGTTTCACTGATCATTTTCCGTTTTAAAATAATTCCTTCAAAGCGAAAATAAATATTTTTATTTTTCATTAAACGCAAATACAAATCCTGGTCAAACTGTACTTCTCTGTGGAAACCATATTCTTTTCCGTAATAAGCACATAATTTTTCAACCTGAATTTTGTATTCATTTCCCATGAAAAAACGGGATGCTTTTACACGTTTCCCATCTATCCGCATATAATTCAGGCAATTATTTTCTATATCTTCATTAGTAAGGCTTTCATCATTAAACGGATTCAGAGAAATACTCCAGGTTCCTGTAGAAAGTAATAAAAAAGGATCTTTTTTGCTTAAAATATAAGGCAGCAACGCGGAAGAACTGTCGTGGATTCCAACACCAATTTTAATTTTTTTATTTCTGTAAGATGTATTGATGCTTGCCGAAGTCGGTACAATGGGTGGCAATAAAGCATCTATTTCTTCTTCATACACCCATTCGTGGTAATCAGCTTTGTCATAATCCCATAGGTTGGTGTGACAGCCTATTGACGTAAATTCTGATACACCAATTCCGGTAAACAAATATGATAGGTACTGGGGTAAATGTAGACTGTAACGGATTTTTTTGAATATTTCAGGATGCTTATATTTCAACCAAAACAATTGCAGACCTGAATTCAACATTCCTGCCTGAGGCGATGCTGTTTCGCGGGCAATTTTCAGTTTGCTTCCATGTTTTTCATAAAATAAATCAAGAATTTCCTGATCCATCGGTTTGGTGTAATTGTACAGTGGAGTCAGAACATTTCCTTTCTGATCCAGGTGCACGAAACTTGCTCCATATGTGGAAAAATTGATTGCTTTTACTTCATATTTTTCATTATCAAGAATGGCATTAAAATTATCTTTTATCCAGTTTTGCAGGGCTGCAAGATCTTCCGTGGGATAACCATCTTCATCAGTGGTGAGCGGTAATTCTGTATATTCCCGAACAGCTTCTTTATAATTTTTATCGAATAAAAAGAACTTTTTATTGGTTTTTCCAATATCAAATACTATGGTTACCTTTTTTTTAGACATTCTTGGGATGAATTTTTATTTTTGTCATTGCGAGGAGCAAAGCGACAAAGCAATCTATTTTTTAAACGCAGAGTCCACAAAGTTTCATTTGACTACTGTACGTTTTTAAGTTCGCAAGGGCGTTTCACTCAGCAAAGCATACTAATTTTGTTTTAAACACCATTAAGGAGTGTTCAGATGGTAAGATGTATTAAGAAAAAATCCACTTATTTCTTAAGCAGCAAAGCTAAATCCTACATCCAAACACTTTCAACCTTAATGATAAAAAAATAAGGATACATATAATAAAAACTTTCGATTGCACTCAAAAGTTGAAATTATCAATTTTAAAACAGGATTTTATAATCCCGTTGCTTTGGTTTCTAAGCCTCTTTCGGTAATTAAATTTTCTCTTACCTTTAAATTTCTGTAAGCTGCGATCGGATCTAAAGCCGCCCCTGTCTGCAACCTTGCAGCTCTTAATAACGGACGAACATCTGTTCTGTAGACGTTCTGCAGAATATCCTGAGCACCAACAACATCATTGTTTAATTGGGCTGTTTTTAATGCTTTCTGATCAACCAAAAGTGCCTGTGCATAAGCAATTAAAATAGCTTCCAAAGACTGTAACAAATCTTCCAAGGGGTCTTTAATGTTGTGACTTGCATCGATCATCCAAGCCGGATAAGGATTTTGAGGATTATTTTCTATTCCATATACCAATTCGTTAAAAATCAAGAATAAAGCGTAAGGTTTAATGGAACCTACCGTCAAATCATCATCTCCATACTTGCTGTCGTTGAAGTGGAAACCTCCTAATTTCCCTTTGTACATTAAGGTTGCAACGATCTGCTCAATATTCGTATTCGGTAAATGATGTCCTAAATCTACCAATGTGTAAGCTCTTTCTCCACAAGCATTGGCCAGCATAAATGAAGTTCCCCAATCCTGAATGGTTGTTGAATAAAAATTCGGCTCGTAAGGTTTATATTCTATGAAAAGCTTCCAATCTTCAGGCATTCCTGCATAGATTTCTTTTAAGCTTTTTTCAGTATTCGACAAAGCCGTCTGGAAATTCAATTGTCCAGGAAAACTTGCTCCGTCCGCCAACCAAACGGTTAAGCTTTTGGAACCTAATTCTTTTCCGATTCTGATCACTTCTTTGTTGTGCTCTACGGCATAAGCCCGAGAATCTTCATTCACAGAGTTCAGAGAACCAAATTTATAAGATTGTTTAGCTCCTGCCTGATCTTGAAAAGTGTTGGAATTCATGGCATCAAAAACAAGTCCGTGAGATGCAGCTTTTTCTTTAATGGCTTTCACATCACCCGGGATATCCCAAGGAATATGCAACGAAACAGCTCCTGCAGAATGCGTTAAAGCATGAATCAATCCTACATCATCTAATTTCTGTTCTAAAGAAGAAGGTTCACCACCGTAAGAAAACCTTCCGAACCTTGTTCCTCCGGCTCCTAAGGCCCAACTCGGAATGGCTACTTGAAAATCAGCTATTTTATTGACAATTTCAGCAACATCTGCTCCTGATTTTGTTAATTTATTTTGTAGAAAATCGAAATCTGCAGTAAAGTTTTCAATTTCTGTTGTATTGTATTGTTCAATGATATCTTTTCCTATAATCATAATTTGATTTTTTGAATTGATTTATAGACACAAAAGCTTCTTATTTTTAAACACTTTGGAACACTTAAGCTTTAAAAAAGTTTAAATCAATGAAAATAAAAAGTCCACATAAGAAGAAAATCAAAGATTTTCAAAAAAAACTTAGGTGCTCTTTTTTACATTTTACAGTTAACTTAATCAACTTAAGTGTCAAAAAAGGCTTTTGTATTAATTTTTTTAATCTATTATCTTGGAAATGCATTTGCCATTCCTCCATCTACATTGATGATATTTCCTGTCGTTTTATCTAATATTGCGATACAGGCGAAAACTCCGTTGGCAATGTCTTCAGGAAGAATAATTTCATTTAATAAATTTCTTTTTGCGTAAAATGCAGGCAGTTCTTCAATAGTAACTCCGTTTGCTTTTGCGCGGCCTTCTGCCCAGGCTCCTTCCCAGATTTTGCTGCCTACAATTACACCGTCAGGATTTACCACATTGACGCGAATTTTATCTGTTGCCAATTCTGCTGCCAATAATCTTGTCATGTGTTGTTGGGCTGCTTTTGCAGTTCCGTAAGCTACGTTATTCGGTCCGGCAACCAATCCGTTTTTACTTGCAATATTAACGATATCTCCTCCTAAACCTTGCTTTTTCATAATTTCCACACCATTTTTCACTATCAAAAACTGACCTTTTACCAAAACATTTTCTAATAAATCCCAGTCTTTTGTTGTAGTATCTTCCAAAGATTTAGAAATCGCTAAACCAGCAGAATGAACGATGATATCTACTCCACCAAATGCTAAAATTGTATCTTTAAAAGCATTGACAATCGCTTCTTCATTGGTCACGTCACAAGTTACGGCTACAGCCTGATCTTTGCTGTATTTTTCTGTAACAGAATCTAAAGCTTCCTGATTCAGGTCTGTGAAAACAACTACTGCACCCTCCTGAACCATTTTGTCTGCAATAGCCTGTCCGATTCCACCTCCGGCTCCGGTTACGATCGCAATTTTTCTTGACAATGGCTTTTCTTTGGGCATTCTCTGAAGTTTCGCTTCTTCAAGCAACCAGTATTCAATGTCAAATGCTTCCTGTCTCGGTAAAGAAGTGTATTCAGAAATGGCTTCTGCACCACGCATTACATTGATTGCATTTACGTAAAATTCGTTTGCAACACGCGTTGTCTGCTTATCTTTTGAAAAACTGAACATCCCCACTCCCGGGTAAATGATGATCACAGGGTTCGGATCACGCATTGCAGGGCTGTTTGGGTGCTTGCAGGTTTCGTAATATTCTTTGTATTCTTGTCTGTATTGTTCAAAAAGAGGATTTAATTTTTCTAAAACAGCTTTAGAATCAGTTAAATCTTCATTTTTGTCTAAAGTTAAAACTAAAGGCTGAATTTTCGTACGTAAAAAATGATCCGGACAAGAAGTTCCCAATGGTGCTAAACGCTCCAAATCATTACTGTTGATGTACTCTAATACAACATCGCTGTCTGTAAAATGGCCAACCATTCTGCTTTCAGATGAAGCTAAACCGCGTAACAACGGCATCAATTGAGCTGCTTTATTCTTACGCTCGTTAGCTGGAAGAGATTCCACTTTTTGTCCGCCAAAAACCTGCCCTTTTTCTTCGATTTTTTTAGCAATATATTCAGAAGCCATTTCGATAACTTCCAAACTGTTGATGTAACATTCGTAAGAAGTATCCCCCCAGGTAAATAATCCGTGGCTGCCCAAAACAATTCCTCGGATTCCAGGATTATCGTTTAAACATTTTTCCAATTGCAATCCTAAGTCGAAACCCGGACGCTGCCATGGAACCCAGCCCATTGTGTCGCCCCAGATTTCTTTTGTAATTCTTTCGCTGTCTTTTGCAGCAGCTACCGCAATTAAAGCATCCGGATGAAGGTGATCGATATGTCTGAATGGAAGTAAACCATGTAAAGGCGTATCAATAGAAGGCGCTTTGCTGTCCAGATCAAAAATACAGTGATTGAATAAGCCTACCATTCTGTCTTCATCTGCCAAGCCCTGGTACACATTTTTCAGGTTTCTCAGTCTTTCTGTGTATAATCCGGCAATTCCTTTTCTAGTCAAAGTTCCGATGTCACCACCTGAACCTTTTACCCACATTACCTCAACTTCTTCGTTGGTTAACGGGTCTTTTTCAATGGTTTTGCAACTTGTGTTCCCTCCTCCATAATTGGTAATTCTTAAATCTGCCCCTAATATGTTTGAGCGGTATAAAAATAAAGCCACCTGATCATTTCCTAAAGATGCCGCTTTGTTTTCATCCCATAAATAGTCTACGTATTTAAATGCTTTTACTTTTTCCATTTGTTATCTTATATTTCTAAATTTTAACCAAAATTAGATCGTAATATTTTTTATAGCATCCCGTACTATACTGCTAAATGCTTTATTTAAAGATAAATTAACGTTTAAATAAATGAATTCTATATCAATCTGATTCCGGTTATTTTGATTAATAATTTTGTGGTTATGGTTGTTTTTATTGTAACCATTAAGAAATGTAGAAGGTTAAGATCTATTAAGGAACATCCAAAATGTTTTTGAAGCATAACATTTTAGCTTAACCCTTAAATCATACATTCTAAATTTCTTAATGTTAAATTTTATTTGAATTAATATCCGGGCAATTGACTCAGATTTGGATTATCAACCAACGGATGGCCTGCCGACTGTGCAGCAAAAGGAAGCAATTCTGTTTTATTCGGTACAAATCCGTAGAAAAGACCGTCTCCCCCGCCTTCTATCCAATTGGGGTATGTTCCTCCGTTTTCTGCTGAGCCTGTTGGCTTGGTATAGATGATACTCCCGATCTGAAGCTGGCCTGCAGCAGCTCCTATAAATCCGGCTGTCCTTTTTGCATTGCTGTTAAATGTACTGTTATAAGCCTGGAACATATTTGCAGGATACCATTTGTCATCCGTTGTTGTGGCTTGTCCGTGTGCTACTGCAATAGCTCTTAATGCGGTCTGATAATTCGCGAAGCCTGTAGAACTCGTGGGAACATTAGTAATTACTGCAATTTCTGCAGGACTCGTAATATCAATATATTTTAATGCCAAAAACGGATCGCCATAAACCTGTGCATTCTTTTCAAGTTTATAAAGTCGGTAAACAGGTGTATTTGCATAGGCTCCCGTTTTGTTTGATAAGTTTTTCATCGCCTGCCTTGTCGCATCAATTTCGCTTGCCAAACGATTCATTCTGATCAAATCTGTACGAAGATTAAACTCTCCTGCAAATTCCCATTTACGCTCCTGAACAATAGCGGCTTCAAATGCCTGCTGACCAGACGGAACCGGTATAGCCCCGATTCCTGCACGGTTTCTTACCTGCATTAAAGCAGAAGTTCCCGCAGCAGTAGGCCCTCCGTTTAAATAGTTCTGGGTTTCTGCATACATTAATAAAACATCTGCATATCTTAAAATAGGAATATTTAAATTACGTGCATCTGCCGCCTGAGGCGCAACACACCATCCCATCCTGAATTTACCTGACAGGATGCAGGAAAATGTAGTTCCGGCATTCACCCAGGTATCTCCTGCTGAACCGTTATTTAAAAAGTATACACTGTAAGAAGTACAAGAAACATCTCTACGTGTATCTCCCTGGTTAAAAGACAGATAATAACTAGGAAGAATGAATTGTAGTGCCTTTCTTGATCCATACGTTCCTCCACGGGAACCTTCGTTGGCGTACACTCCAAAAGCTGAGTTTGTATTTGCCCCATATTCAGCAACTTGCCAAAGAATTTCTGAGTTTGTCACTGAAAATTTTCTCTGGCAGAAATTGAACCACAGCGCTTCAAAACCACTTTTCCCACCCTGGGCCTGAACCAAAGTATTTGTCCCTCCGTTGATAATAGCAGCACAGGCATTGTCTGCAATCTGGTATAATTGCTGAACTCTGCTGTTATCACTACGACGCGACATCATGGCCCCGCTTCCGGTATTCAGGTCCCAACGAAGGGAATACCCTGCTGCATAAAGGGCAATTCTCGCCAATAAGGCATTAGCTCCCTGTTTCGTTAAACGTTCTGTTGTTGCATATCCACTTTGTCCAAAATTTGGAATGTTTACTACAGATTCCTGAAGATCAGCAATGATGCGATCGTAAATCTCATCCCTTGAAGTACGTTTTGGATATAATGTATTCGGGTCATTCGGATCCATCTCGTCCAGAGGTTTAAAAACCGAAGGAACGTCTCCGTAAACGCGAATTAAATTATAATAACAAAATGCACGAATAGCCTTCACTTCAGCCAATAAAGCATCACGTTTTGTGCTTGCTTCCATTTTGCTTAATCCGCTCACTGCAATATTTGTTCTTTCAATAACCGCATACATCGCAGAGTAAATCCCTGTAACTGTATTCGGGGTATAGGCATCATATTGATAGTTGGCAATATTATATTTGGAATTATTTGTAGAACCATCTTCTGAAGAGTGCGTTACGGTGTCTCCTGCCCCCAGCTGATAATACATTTCAGTTGGAACTATACCTCTGTAACACCCCAGGACAAACATCTCTGCAGTATCTATATTTTTAAATACAGATTCTGTATCCAATGAATTGTAAGCAGGCTGATCCAGAAAATCTTCGCTGCATGAATTCATTGCTAAAACGGCGACGAAAATTGAGGGAAGAATGACTAGTTTTCTTAAAAATATGGGAGTATTATATATATTTTTCATGATTTAAATATTACATATTAGAAAGTTAAATTAAGACCAAGAACATAGCTTCTTGAACGAGGATACGTAGAACTGTCATATCCAGGTGTAACAGTCACCCCGCTTGCCGCTGTAACTTCAGGATCATACCCTGAATACCCTGTAATTGTAGCCAAATTATTAACTGTAAAATAAATACGGGCATTAGAGAGCATCACTTTATTTAAAAACTCTTTGGGAAAAGAATATCCTAATGTTACCTGGGAAATTCTCAGATAAGAACCGTCTTCTACATAATATGATGATGGATAAGCAATATTTACAGTATTTGCATTGCTCAGGCTCCAAAGTCTTGAATTTTCATCCGGGTTTAGTTCTTTAAGCCTGATGAGATTAGTTGTTGCCTGTCCCGTATTAGGATCAATCAAATGATAATAATTGTTTCCGAATTCTGAAGGAACATTCTGGAACATTGCGTATGGACTTAAACTTTGTTTAGTAGCATTGTAAATATCATTACCAACGCTGAATTTCATAAATACGGCCAGGTCAAAGCCTTTGTAAGAGAAATTATTACTGATTCCCCCGATAAAGTCCGGAGTACCGTTTCCGATCTTCTGCATTTTTCTTGTAAACTGATCTCCTGCTTCATTATCAGCAGCAAATTTCATATCTCCCGGTTTAGGAGCTCCAGTTGAAGGTTTTACAACTCCCGGTTTTAAGGTTAATGATCCGTCCGGATTTTGAGTAAAATCATCCGTAGTATATACTCCCTGATAAATATATCCGTACATATCTCCTAATTCCTCTCCTACAGTTGCGTAGTAAGTCACCATTCCCGTTCTGCTGCCTCCTACGCTGAATGTTTTATTTAGTTGTCCGTTTTCAAGAGAAAGAACTTTAGATTTATTGAAAGAGATATTAAGATCTGTTGTCCATCTGAAATTTTCTGATCTTAAATTCACCGTATTTAGTGTGAATTCCATCCCCCTGTTTCTCATAGAACCGATATTCTGGTATTGTCTTGAATATCCTGAAGAAACGGGAAGTACACTTTCGAAAAGCATTTTGCTTACGTTATTATTATACCATTCGGAGGTTAATTTAATTCTGTTTTTAAAAAAAGCTAAATCTACACCAATATTGGTTGTTCTCAGCTCTTCCCACTGAAGATCACGATTTCCCCAGTTTGTACTTGTAACATAAGCCGGATATCCTTGAGTATTGTTCATTGGATAATCTGTAAGTAAAACATTGGTTCTCCATAAGTTATTAGCAACTCCATTGTTACCCGTAACCCCATATTCAATTCTTAATTTAAAATCATTAACGATTTTATCGATCTTATGTCCCTGCCAGAAATTTTCCTGAGAAACACGCCATGCACCTGCTACAGACGGAAAATATCCCCAGCGAGAACCTTCTGCAAATTTTGAAGAACCATCTGCACGTATTGTTCCTGTAATTAAATAACGATTATCATAGTTGTAATTCACACGGGCAAAATAGGAAAGTAAGCTGTTGCTTGATCTATCTGTATTTTTATCGGCAACCGTTGCGTTGGCAATATCATCCAATCCGAAATTAGGATATGGGAATTTTGTAAGCCTCATGCTGCTTCCTTCGGATTCTTCATACCAGATTTCGTTCCCAATTAAAGCATTTACTTTATGTTTTTCACCAAAAGTTTTATTATAATTCAAAGTATTGGTGATCTGATAACGGAATGTTTCCGCATTGGCAATATTTCCGTTAATCCCTGTGTTGATAGGATCTGTAAGAAAGGCACGGGAATTCTGATCTGAAAATGATGTTGATTTACTGTTTGTCCAGCTATATTGTCCGGCGGTTCTCCATGTGAAGTTTTTCAGAAAGTCAAATTCGATACCTGCATTGGCTACGAATGTTCTTGTACGTTTGTTCGAAGTAGATGCCTGGGTTTCTATGAATGGGTTTTCTGTATCGAACCCAGAATCTAAAGCTGAAAAATCCGGGAAAGTCTGAGTGTTGAACAACTGATCCTGAGTAAATAATGTTCCCCCGGTGATAGGCTGAAGAAGAATTTTTTTCATTCCTGAGTAAGCACCTCCCCCGTTTACAGAATTGTTCGTAAACATGGTGTTGAAATCTACTCTTACCCCTTTATACAACTCTGAAGTGATATTGGCACGTAATGAATTTCTTGTTTCGCTATAATTTTGAAGCAAACCCTCCTGCTTATTGTAATTATAACTAATGAATGCCTGTGTTTTATCGTTTCCGGCAGAAACGTTTACGTTGTGGTTCTGAGTTAAACCTGTTCCTCCCAACATTTTTTCCTGCCAGTCTAATGCAGAAGCAGATCCGTAGCGATTGGCAATTCTCTGATAGGCTCCTGAATAAAATCCTGGTGAATCTGTACCCAAATTATTGTCAAAAACATTACTCCACGCTGATGGTTTGGACTGAAGCACTCCCAATTCGTATTGATATTTTACATATTGTTCTGGATTTGAAAGCATATCCAGTTTTTTTGAAAGCATATCAAATGACATGAAAGTATTGTAGTTCACAACCGTTCTTCCTTTTTTCCCGCTTTTAGTTTTAATAACAATAATACCGTTGGAACCTCGGGCACCATAAATGGCAATGGCAGAAGCTCCTTTTAGTACATCTATACTTTCAATATCATTAGGATTAATCACATTCAAAGCGTTGTCCAATTGGAAACCGTCTACAATATAAAGCGGATCAGAACTCTGAGTAATGGAAGAACCTCCCCTGATCGTAACATTTGCGCTGGCTCCCGGAGCACCACCCGCTGTCACAATATTTAGACCTGCAGCTCTTCCCTGAAGCGCCTGTAAAGCATTCATTGCCGGTGTAGCTGCTAAGTCTTTTGCAGAAACTGAAGAAACAGATCCTGTTAAGTCCGACTTCTTAACTTTACCATAACCAATAACGACCACTTCCTCAATATCTTTTATACCATTCTTCACAGTATCATTTACTGCCTTTTGCCCCCAGACAAAACTTGTTGAAAGCATAAATGCCGGAAACACTATTCGCTTTATATTTTTGTGTTTAACTATCAAAGACATATGTTAATTTTTATGTTACCAAAATACACCGTTACAAAAATTCGGGCATCCTGCAATATCCTGTATTAAAACATTCATAATTTATCATGATTAACCAGAAATATTTAAATTATATTTCAAATAAATAATAAAAAAACCGTAAATCATCAATTATTCAGTACAATACTTAACTAAACCGTGAATTAAAAGTTCCTTTTTTAAATAGACACTCCTTTTTTAGAGTTAAATTACTTTTAATAAAAAGACACTGAAAAAATCAGTGCCTCTAAAGGAGTTAGAATTCTAACTCTGAAACTATACAAATGATAATGTAAAACCGTAAATGAAGCTTATCTCAAAGAGTTTCCGTATCCTACCATCAAAATAGAAATAAACATGACGATCATTCCAACAGCAATGGTAGTAATGGTTCTTTTAGAAACTCCTTTCCACTCTTTGATAATAATTCCCCATAAATTAGCTATAAAAATGATAAATGCCATGTGTAAAATCCACGAACTGGCGCCATTGCCCATTTTACTTTCGCCCATACCGTAAAAGAAAAACTGTAAAAACCACATAGTTCCGGCAAGCGCGCAGAAAATCAGGTTTCGTAAAACCGGTACGTTTCTTTTGGTATAATCGGTATATGATTTATTTTTAATGGCTAAATACAAACAGCCTACAAGGTTGACTGCCATTCCACCCCAAAGCACAACAACATACGTTACATTATTTTGAAAAAGGAATTCTCCCTGTCCCGGGTTAGAATTTTTCCATAATTCATTGGCTACGATTGCCATTGGCTTTCCGGCCTCCAGTCCGAAGTTGAAGCACGCACTTAAAACTCCGGAAATGATGGAAACGATTAATCCCAATCCGAATTTATACTCCGTTTTTACTTCTACACCATGAGGATCTGTTGAATCGGTTTGCAGTTCTCTTTCCTTCATCATCCCTGCTTTTCCGCTGATAATGATTCCAACTACACAAACCAGAAGCCCTAATAGAACAAACTGGCCCCATTTGCTGGAAAACAATAAACCGATATTATCTTTTCCTGTTTGCGGAGAAAATTCATAATAAATAGAAGGAACCAGCGAGCCAAACACCATGCAAAGCCCCAAAATAATGCTGCTTCCGAGTGCTACTCCCAAATACCGAACCCCCAAACCATAAGTAAAACCTCCAATTCCCCACAAAGCACCAAACAAAAACGTAAGCCCCAATATGGAAGAACTTTCATTCAGGATAATTTCCCAAAAATTAGGGATGGTAAGAAATGCCGCAAGCGGCGGAACGATGATCCAGGAAAAAACTCCTCCTATCAACCAATAGGTTTCCCAGGACCAGCCTTTTACTTTCTTATAGGGCAAGTAAAAACTCCCCGAAGAAAAACCTCCTAAGAAGTGAAAAAAAACTCCTAATAATGCATTCATAATTTTATCTTATGGATTGAATTTGAAAATTAATACTATGAAATCGATTGCGCATCTTGTAGTGTCATGCTGTAATAATAATTGTTTGTCTTGAAATCAAAGATTCTATGTAATCAAACAAATGTTGGTTTACTTTAACTTATAAACTTCGCTTCCTGCAAGCAACAGACAGCCTAATCCATAATCTTCAAAATCAGGCTGTTTGTCAATGGCAAGTGGCTGACCGTCTTTAGGCTCTTTTCCTGTTCCCTGTACCCAACCCAAAAATCCATTAGGCTGAACGGAATCTTTTACAATAGCGTTCCAGGCTTTTATAACAACGGGTAAATACGTTTTTTTATCAATCAGGCCTTTATTAATACCATATGCCATTCCGTATACAAACAGAGCGGTTCCCGTCATTTCTTTGCCTCCGAAATTGTTAGGGTCATGTAAACTTGCATTCCAAAAACCATCTTCTCTTTGGATTGGAAGCAAAGCTGATAACAGATCTTTATAATCTTGTAAATATTCCTGATAATGCGGGTCGGATTTTGGTGTATCTTCCAGTGTACGAGCCAAAGCAGCAACTACCCATCCATTTCCACGGCTCCAGTAGCAATCTTCGCCGTTGGGTTCTGTGTAAGGCGGAACAAAGCTTTTGTCTCTCCACCAAAGTTTATCTTTTGGATTATATAAACCATTTCCACCGTGCTTATATTTCGTAAAGACATACATTTCGTAATTTTTATCGAAATATTTTTGTTCACCTGTAATCCTGCCCAGTTTCGTAAAAATTGGCATTCCCATTTGGAGCGCGTCGATCCACCACCAGTCATCTGATTTTTTGGAAGCAATCATACTGTCCATCGAAGCTTTCACGAATTTTATTCTCTCCGGATTTTTTCTTCCGTCTATTTCATAAAGATCCAGATATGTTTGTCCGCAAGCCTGATTGTCGGCATTACGGGTATATGTATCACGCATCATGTCCCAGTTGTGTTTTTGAGACCAGTCGATGGCGTAATCATAATATTCTTTTTTAGGATCTATTTTATACAAAGCCATTAATCCTTCGTAGTAAACAGCTCTCGTCCACAGATTGCTTGGCCATACTTTTTTGCCGACAACTTCCTTTCCCGGATCTGGCCATTTATTCATGAAATATTGATTTGCCCTCCGTGAAACTTCCAAAACTTCTTTTTTATCCGGAAGACTAACGTTCTTTGCATTCGCTTGTTTTTGAACTGAGCAAGAGGATAAAATTCCGAAAATCAACGCAAAAAAAGCGTCTCTCATTAGTACTTTCTTCATAATTATATCTATTTTTTTACAATGTATTAGTTTAAATATTTGTTTAATTATAAACCATCAAGACCTATTTAAGGCTTAATGGTATAAATATCCGGTGCAGGAACCTTTGAAACGGATTCATCCAGATAATAATCAGTATGAGGAGGCTGGTTGTAGCCTACATTCTGCCAAACAATGCTCAATCTGTATTGCGGATTATGCATCAGTGTGTACAAACGGTGATTCGTCGGAATTGTCGAACTGAAAATCCGAAGTTCCTGATTATCTGAGGTTCTGTAAATCACTTCTTCCCGCCAGTCTCCAAATAAATCGGCAACCAAAGAAGGGTTTTTCTTGGTCCCGTTGTTTGATTCACACTGAAAATCTTTAGCGTCAAAAATTATATTTGTTTTTTCTTTATTCCAATCCCATTTTGACACGGAAGTTCCGTCCAAAATTTCGCTTAAAAAATCTCCGTCCCAATAAATCCCCATATTACAGGCAGGATTTTTATCACTGATCTTATTTCCTTTAGTATCATAAACGCCTTTCAGCCCGACTCCGGCAGCCCAGGATTCTGAACCTTGAAAACGGGGATCTATGTTTAAAGACAATCCTCTTCCGGGACCTTGGAATTTGCCTTGCTTGCTGTACACTAAAGATGGTAGTTTCCATAAAACCTTTCCCGTTGCACCCGCTCTGAAGTGTGCACCCGCATCATCAAATCTCTCCTGAATATCAAAAATTTCCAGTCCGGGATGAGAAGGATCCAGATCACCAACATGCAAAGCATCACCGTGACCAAAGCCTGTGCTGTTCAGTATTTTCCCGTTATCATCAACCGTCATTGCTCCAAAGACAATTTCATCTTTCCCATCGTTATCAACATCGGCAATGCTCAAATTATGGTTTCCCTGACCACGGAATTTTTTATTTTCTTCTGAGCTTTCCGTATCAAACAGCCATCTCAAACTGAGCTTTTTATCTTTATAATCCCAGGCTGCGATTGCTGTTCGTGTATAATACCCTCTAGACATAATAATGCTCGGCGTTTTGCCATCCAGATAAGCAACTGCGCCCAAAAACCGGTCTACACGGTTCCCTTTTGCATCGCCCCAGGTTTCTGTAAGCTGTTCGGGAGTAGGATTTAAGCTGCCTTGAAATCTGGGAACAATATAATTAACGGTATTAATTTCCTCACCTGTTTCTCCATTAAAAACAGTCAGAAATTCCGGGCCTGAAAGGATAAATCCGTTTTCATTTCTATAATCTTTTGTGGAGTCTCCGATCCATTTCCCCTTACCGTCTTTGCTTCCGTCTGCAGTTTTCATGACCACTTCTGCTTTACCGTCCTGGTCTAAATCGTACACTAAAAACTGTGTGTAATGTGCGCCTTCCCTAATATTTTTCCCTAAATTAATTTCCCATAAAAATTTCCCATTCAATTTATAAGCCTGAATAATCGGTTCATCTGTAAAACCTTTCTGGCTGTTGTCTTTGGATTGCCCGGTTTGATGAAGGATGATTTCATATTCACCGTCACCGTCCAGATCCGCAACAGAAACATCGTTTGGCGTATATCCAACCGGAGTTTTCAACGGAATTGAAAAATAGGGTTTCTGACTAGCTGCATAGTTCGCAGAATCCTGATCAATCTCCTGATTCTTGGTGCTGGATTTCACAAAATAAGTGTAATTCTTTGTTTTATCTGCCGTTTTATCTAAAAAACTGGTTTCGTTAACCAATGGTTTTTCATTCAGTTTTTTGCTTTTGTTATTTTCGATACGGTATAAATCAAACGGGATATTTTGAGGTTCTGTGCCCAGCAAACGCCAGCTCACAAAAACCCCTGATCCGGAAGGTATTGCAACAATTCCTCTTTTTAAAAACTCCATTTGCCTTTGTGCTGAAAGGAGCTGTGAAAAAAGAATTATCAGTAAAATAAAGTTATATTTTATATTCATAATTCTCAATGATTTAAATTAACACAATTCAATCGATTGCGCAAATTATTTTGATATACTCTGTTTCGTTTTTTATTCTATTTCGAATAGTATAATGGAAATAACTGAACTTGTCCATCCAAGCCGGAAGGCTGAACTTTCCAGTTGGAAGCATCAAAAGCTTTATAATCAATATTTACAAAATTGATTTCATGATAATTACGCCACTGAATTTTATTCTGATCCATATATCGGATTCTATTGGCCATTAAATTGCAAACTTCAATACTAATGGTATTTTTTCCTTTTTTCAGATATTTCCCAATGTTAATTTCAAAAGGAATACTCCAGACAATTCCTGCTTCCTGACCGTTTACGATTACTTTGGCACTTTCATACAATTTATCAAATTTCAAAAGATAATCGTCTGCCTTTTTATTTTTTAAATTTAATTCCGTTGTATAAACACCAGTTCCCGAAAAACTCTGTGTTGAAAGATCTTGTGAAAAATTCGTCCAGGGTTCCAGTTTTTTTAAGTTTCTTGATTTTGGAAGTTCGGGGCCGCCTTCTTTGAAAGTCAGTTGCCAATTTTGATTTAAATTGATGGGAAAATCTGTCTTTTCAATATATTCCCATTTTGGAATTGAGCGATCTGTGGTTTCATTAATTTTTAGAATTAAAGACTGCCCGGATTTCAGCTGAATTCTCACGGAATTATTTTGTGTTTCCGCCACTCCGAAATCTCCGTTTTCCGGATTCATGATTACCGTTTGATTCCCTGTATCATTTAGAGGAATAAATTGATTAATTTCCTTTGCAGTATGGTTAACAATGAAATAGTATTTTCCGCCATCAAACTGTCTTCTCACAAATTTCAATCCGGTTTCCGTTAATTTTTCTCCCTTTATTTTTAAATATTCCAACCCTTTCTCAACATCGGAGTTTAATACAATTTTACCTTTTCCAAATGTGGCAATTTTCATATTTCCTCCCTGATTCTGAAACGGAATCTGGGCCCACAAAGATTTTAATGTTGCTCTCCTTTTTTCGATTTCAAAATATCCGGGAATATCTTTTGGTTCGTTTTGAAAAATAACTGAAGCACCGTTTTGGGCTAATTTAAGAATATTAATTAGCGTAGTTTCCGGCAAATAAGTTAATTCAGGAATGATTAAAACCTGATAGGAAGATCCTCCCTCTGCAATCTGGATTTTCCGGTTTTCCGATTCCGATTCTCCTATCATTTTATCAGAAATCATATCAAGAGAATAGCCCATTTTGTTCAGCTTCGTCAAATTCTCATACATCGGAGCTGGCTGCAGCCATTTTTCCACGTTATGAACTTTAAAGGTTACATCCTTCCCTTTCGGACTGGCCCATTGGTCATAAATTGGCCAGTACATCAGCAGCTCATTATCAGATTTCCCACTCTGTAAAACACTTTGTGTACGTGTAACATAAGAATTTAATCCCGTCAAATGGGGCCATAAACTATTTTCCGGGACAAAATTAACTGAAGCATAAAACAGCCATCCCGGAAAAGGAACATCCGCCGGCGTATAGGTTGTACCGTGGTAAAAAACGTGATTAATCCCGGATAAAAAAACCTGCTCAACTTCCGGTTTAGCCTGCGACCAGGATGTTTTAAAATGTTCAGTAAGCCAGGTAAAAGTTTCGTTTGAAATTAATTGCTTTCCGGTAATATTTGCAGCCGATGAAGCAAACTTCAGCATATTGAAATCAGGAATATCTGACTTTTGAATATCTGCACTGTCTCTTCTCAATCCAGGAATTTCAAAAATAGAGCTTCCGAAAGTTTCAGATTCAGGAATATCAACTGCTGCGTATAAATCCAGTAAATTTCCGGGCGAACCATGTGCCTGATTGGTATTTTTTGAGTTTTTGGAATGAGCCCAGCTTGTAAAATTTTTGGTAAAATTGTTCAAAATCAATTCACTCAGGGTTTCTCTGTAATCTGATTTGATTCTACTCGTTATCTCATTTTCTTCGTTACTGACAAGATATTTGATGTATGGACTTAAGTCGTATCCTCTCCTTTTTTTAAATTCATCTTTAAAATCCGGAGTCCAGTCGGCATTATAAACTTCGTAACTGTCATTGAAAAAAGAACGGATTCCGTAGTTTGAATTTCCAAAAGCCTGATCGAAAGTTTTAAGATAATCTTTCGTTGCATCAGGTGAAAAATGATCTAGGATAAAGCCCTCACCGCCTGGAGCTGCGCGTTTCACTTTTTGAAGTGTCTTCCCCGTAAAAACTGCATAGATGGTCCACTTTCCGGAATCCGGTTTCCAATTGAGAGAGCCGTCGTTTGAAATTTTATCGGTTAAGACAACCGCTTTATTTTTTTCGCTGTAAGCAGTTACAATATCTAATTTTATTGTTTTTAAATTCTTCTGTTTCTCATCTTTCAGGGCAATTTTTCCTGAAAATTTTTCGCCTGATGAAATCATGTACGTCTGAACCATCATTTTTGTGGCTGCATCTTCTTCATCAACCTGAGGGCCACCGATCGGCCAGCCTGTTCCGACGGCCATATCAACTCCCATATTCAAGCTTTTTGCTTTGTTTGTAGTGAATTGAAGCATTTTCATCCACTCCGGAGAAAGATAATTGATGTATTGATTTTCAAAGCCTTTTGCACCATAGATGGGAACAATTTCTACGCCTCCAAAACCTGCTTTATTTAAAGTGGTCAGCTGTTTATTCAATCCTTCTTCATCGACTGCATTTCCCATCCACCACCATCGTGTCCACGGTTTTGCCGTTTCGGTGGTGGTTGGCCAGGGATTTTGTGCGGAAAGATTTCCAAACGCAAAACAAAATACACTTATTTTTATGATAGACTGAATATTCATTTTCTTACTTTTTAATTTCCATCAGGTTTTAAAGCTTCCATAAAGACACTTTCCGGCCAATGAAATGTTTCGACAGCATCAGGTTTTTGGGGATCAAATTTTATATAATTTTTTGAAACAAATTTACTCAAAGGCAATTTTTGCTCGACAATACTTTTAACAACACATTTCGCCAATTCATAAGCTCCATATGTATTAAAATGCGTGTCATCCGCCAAAGCATCCGGTTGATTGGGATAAGAATTTGCAGGATAATAGACAAAAGCTTTTTTAGAGTTTTCCGCTCCCATCGCTTCAAACAACGTTTGGCTCATCAGATTCAAATCAATCAAGAATACATTTTCTTCCTTTGCTATTTCACGCATTGCCGTTGGATAATCGTCCAAAGTATTCACTATTTTATTGTTTTCATCAAAAACCCGACGGTTCATAGAAGTAACCAAAACTGGAATTGCACCCAATTGCTTAGCTTTCTGAATCCATTCTTTTAATCTTTTTCTATATCCGGATGTCGTACTGTTTCCGGATTTCTGGTCGTTATGTCCAAACTGGATAAACAAATAATCTCCTGGTTTTATTTTATTCCAGATTTTATCGATTCTGTGGCGGTCTACAAATGCTTTTAGGGTTTCTCCGCTTTCAGCATAATTGGCAATCACCACCTCTTTCGGAACAAAAAAATACGGCAGCATTTGTCCCCACGATGCCCACGGTTCGTAAAGCGCATCTACGACAGTAGAATCACCGGTGAGATAAATTGTTTTCACTGTTTTGTTGGGTTGGATGGTCATTGCACAAACTTTTGGAGCTTTATCATTAAATTCAATCGTCAGTAAATTATCCCAATGTAAATATTTTCTTTCTCTCGATTTTAATTTTACAGTCCCAATTTCAATTCCATTTTGGTTACGAATAATACTGTCTTTAATGTGAACGGTTATCAATTTTTCGACAACTTCACCTTCTTTTGTCTTCACATCGTCCAGCATCAGCCGGCGGTTTTCCACACGAACTGTTGTTTCAGAAGTTCTTTTAGAATCGCCTAAACTTAAATTAATATCGTAATTTCCTTCCGGAATTACCACCGAAAAATAGAAAGGTTTGTCGCTGGTGATATAATCTCCCGTCAATGCATTTCCTCCATTGTCAACGGACTTCAAGCCGGAAATATCCATAAATCCATAACCCATTTTTCTGTCGAATTTAGAATGTTCCGTAATGGGAATATAACCATCCTGAGCTCTGCCTCCTCCAAAATCAAATTTAAAATTGGTTTGTTGTGCAAACATCGATGAACAAATAAAAACGGTTATAATTCCTATCCAGTTTTTCATAATCAATCGGTTAAAATATTGACTTCCGGCATTGTAAACTGCTTCTTTTCATCTCCTAAATCAGGTAAACCGAAATAGAAATACAGTGTTCTTTTAAACTTTCCGGTCAGGTGATTTAGTTCACTTTCCGGTCCTAAAGATTCAGTTTTATCATTAATATTAAAAGCCAGAACAGTTCCCAACGGCGGAATTGCATCTAAAAATGAAATATTTCCGGTTGGCAATTTCGGATAACCTTCTGCCCCATAAATTCCGTAAAAATCAAAGAGTCTTACAAACATCTTTTCTTCTTTTGTCCCAATGGTGATTTTCCCTTCTGCGGTATCTAATTGCAGCCACGAAATATCATCGTAATATCCTTTAAATTCAGGATAAATCCAAGGTGAAAAACCGGTTCTTGTTGAGTTTTTCAAATTCTGCCAAACATTATAGGTCTGTCCCTGAGCTCTGTTTTTCCAAACATGATAAGGCCCTTTTCCGAGCCATTTTGCACTCATTACATAATTTTCAGGATAATCAAAACTTACGCCTGCAAATGGATAATCTCCTGAAAGGGAATATTCATAATTTAGTTCTAAAATTCCGTTGGAATTCAATTTCCAGTAAATTTTCTTTCCGTCTTTGCCGGAAGCTTCAACAACTTGATTTTTCCCTTCTGCAAATGATTTTATTGAAGATAATTCCATTTTTCCATCCACAAAAATGGGCCCGTTCCTGAAGGTTGTTTTCTTTCCTTTTTTATCGATGATAACTGATTTCAGTAATCCGTCTTTTTTATCAATTGAGAATTCTTTTTCTTCTAATTTTAAAATAAATAAAGAATCATTTTCTACCACAGAAACCGGAAATTCTTTGATTAAAGATTTTGAAAACTGTTTTGAAATTTCATCATTAGAAGCAATTTTCCATGTCCAGGTATAAATTTCTTTTCCAAAAGGATCGGTTGCCATTAATAATAAACCTTCATTTTCTTTCCAGTTTGAAGGAAGATTGAGATTGATATTTCCTTTTTCACCTGGTTTTATATTTGGTGATGCTGCTTTTCCTTTTTGAATTACTTCAAATCCTGATTCGGAAGAAAAAGGTGTCTTAAATTTCACCAATTTCCACTCAAAATTACATTCACTTAAATTCGTAAAATGATATCGGTTTTCAATTGAAATGCTTCCATTAAGATCATCCGGAAGCGCTTTCAAATCAATTTTTACAGGACTGTAAATTTCCCGAATGGCATAAAAACTTCCTTCTTTTTCCCGATGCGGACCAACAACTCCATCCGGAGCATTGATGGCATTTACATCAATTTGATTATTGAAATCCGTCCGCACCAAACCTTCATCCGCAAAAGCCCAGAGAAAACCTCCCGCTCCTCTTTTGGAATTCCAGTGAAGTTCCCAATAATCGGCTAAGGAAGTTCCGCCACCGCCATCATCCTGTGCATGCAAAAACTCAGTCGGCATATAAATATTTTCTCCTTCAAGGATTTTTTTTGTGCTGTAATAATCTTCATAATGATTGCAATCTATCCCGTTAAAAGCATTTCCGGGTTTATGATGGGCGTGAATTACCGGACGATTTGACAAATCATATTTTGCAAATTCTGCATCCAAATCGAAATTATGTCCACCTTCATTTCCATTGCTCCAAAAAATAATTGAGGGGTGATTAACATCTCTTATAGTCATTTCTCTGACAAGCTTTTTTCCAACTTCCGTACTGTATTTTTTTTGCCAGCCAGCCAATTCATCCAAAACATACAAACCTAACGAATCGCAAATCTGAAGGAATGATTTATTCGGTGGATAATGGGAGCAGCGAACGGCGTTCATATTCATTTCTTTAATGAGCTGAACATCCATCAAATCAATATTTTTATTTACAGAACGACCGGTTTCAGGCCACCAAACGTGTCGATTGATGCCTTTCATTTTAATTTTTGTTCCGTTGATGTAAATTCCGTCGCCTTTTTTGATTTCAATGGTTCTGAACCCGAATTTTTCTTCGGTTTGATAGATGCTTTTTTTATTTTTCTTTAAACTGAATTTCGCTTTATATAAGTTGGGCGTTTCTGCTGTCCAGAGTTTTGGATTTTTAACGGAGAATTGAATCTGTTCTAAAGTATCTCCTTTTTCGATTTTAACCTGAGATTCGCCAACGAGAATGTTTTTAGCATCAAATATTTCAACTTTTAATTGATTGACTGACTCAATTCCTTTTAAGTAAATATTTGAGCGAAAAGTTCCGTCTGCTTTGGCTTCTATAGCTGTCCAGGAAATATTTTCCTTAGAACTTGCTTCCAGATAAACAGGCCTGAAAATCCCTCCCAAAATCCAATAATCTGCAAGACGTTCTGCGTTGTTAACGGATTTATCAGCAGACATCTTGGAAACTTTGACTTCAAGAATATTTTCTTTTCCGAATTTTAATTTGTCTGAAATATCATATTTAAATTCATAAAAAGCGCCCTGATGAATTTCACCGGCGAGCTGCCCGTTAATCTTCACTTCGGTATCGGTCATTGAACCTTCGAAAACGATATTAACCGATTTTCCTTTCCAAGAATCTGGAACCAGAAATTTATGTTTGTATAAGCCTATTTCGTCGTTAAATTTAAAATGTTTACCATACGTCACATAATCTCTTCCGTAATTGCAGGAGCCAAATCCCTGCTGTTCCCATTGTGAAGGAACTTGAATTTTGTTCCAGTTTCCGGATTTCCTCCCACCATTGATCCAAAAATCCCATTCTTTTGTATGCTCAGAATCGGTCCCGCTCAGAAACTGAATTTCCTTAGATTGAGAATGCAATAATTGAGAGCATAAACATATCAGAACAAATATTTTGGAAAAACAACTCATTTTGCGGCAATGTCGGAATCGTCTTTTTTGTCGTATGACTTGTCTAAAGAAGCTACTTGGGTAACGTTTACTTTAATTTTTTTCAAATTTTTAATCGTATCCAAATTTTCCTCTTTGGGTTTTAACGCTTTTATATTTAGGTTTTCCAACGTGAAGTCTGTCAAATCATACAAATCAGATTTTTCAACATCGAATGCCGTTTCACAATTGATGTCAATATTTTTTATCAGAATGTTGTTTGCTAAAGATTTTTTAGGTTTTTCTTCTCCTTTCAAATCGAAAAACTGATTCCAGCCTTTTACATACAGGAAAGTTTTTACGTTTCCGGTTATATTCTCAACCGTAATGTATTCGTAATGTTGAGGCGTATCCGGTCTCATTTTAAGATGTAGCAGTCTTGAAGCATCTTTCACTTTTGAGTTACGCAGAATTACGTTGTAATTATGGATAGATTCGCTGCCACAAGTCAGAACACTATGGCAAAATCCAAAGCTGTTGTCTTCGATGATGATGTTTCTATTTTCGCCATTTTCAGGAGCTTTATCGGCTTTCGGACCTTTTCCGCCTTTCAATGCAATCGCATCGTCGTTGACCGACATATAGCAATTTTTAATCAGGAAATTTGTGCAGCCATCGATGTCAACGGCATCTGTACTTGGTGCTTTCACCGGTTCTTTCGGTGCTAAAATTGTCAGATTTAATAATTTTACAAATTCACTCTTATAATAGTGAGTGCTCCAGAAAGGGGAATTTTTCACGGTAATTCCTTCAACCTGAATGTTTTTAGAATTGGATATATAAATGATTCTTGGCCTCATTTCGTCCATATTCGTGCATTTAGGATTCCACTCGCGTCTTTTCCAGAATGCTTTCCAAAAGCGCAATCCATTTCCATCCAGCGTTCCTTTTCCTGAGATGGTAAAGCCATCCAATCCGTCTGCGTTGATTAATGCCGGAAAATATTTTACAGTCTGCCCCTCCATTCTTGTTTCTACAACCGGAAAATCACTAATATCATCGCTACCTTTTAATTTCGCGCCGTTCTCCAGATATAAATGCGTTCCCTGTTTAAAAAAAACGGAACTAATCAGAAATGTTCCTTTGGGCACAATGATTACCCCGCCACCATTTTTAGCCGCCAGATCAATAACTGCCTGAACCTGTTTGGTCTGAAGAACCGTACTGTCATTTTTTACTCCATTATCGGTAAGAATATATTTTTTCCCTAACTTATTGATGTCTGTAGGTGTATTTTCTTTAAACCATTTGGGAATTTTGGTGCCGTCGGGGAATTTATCCTGGCTTTTTACCCCTGATGAAAACAATAAGAGCACAAACAGAGTTAATAAGAAGTTTGAGGTATTTTGAGATTTCATAATTAATTTTTTATTGTAGAACCTGATTTTTTATTAATAAAATTTAGTACTCAAAAGAATGACAAAATAAAGGAATATCATTTTAAATAAAATTATTCCGTTTCTTTTCATAAAAAATCAGTCAATAATTTTCGACGGTCTAACGAAAATTATCCTTTTATTTCATTTTCATAAAAATATACATTTTGGAAGCGTACACTATCCTGCTCTTTCATGTTGATGGATTTTTATTACACTTAGAGATTTAAATAATCAATGAAATTTATAAACTCAAGGCTTCCGGAGTAAAATTACATTGGGTAACATCAACCTGTTTTCCAAAAAAGTTAATCAATTCAAATATATTTTAGATTTAATCTGATTTTAATCACTCATAATCTTGTATAAAATCATAATATTTCCTTTTTGATAGACATAATTTGATTAAATTTACGATTATAATGTATGTCATTTTGAACATACTGAAAACTTCAGAAAAAGCATGTATGAATAAGAAAAATGCCACAATATATGACATCTCGAAAAAGCTTAACGTAAGTGTGGCAACTGTTTCCAGAGCATTGAACGACCATCCGAGAATAAGCCAGGCAACCAAAGATTTGGTGAAGAAAACCGCCAAAGAAATGAACTACAAGCAAAATAACCTTGCCAAAGCTTTAAAAAGCGGGGAAACAAAAAACGTAGGAATTATCGTGCCTTACATTAATACCAATTTCTTTTCATCTGTAATCCGGGGAATTGAGGAAGAGCTGTCTCCGCATGGTTATCATGTGATTATCTGCCAGAGCCATGAGGATGTAAATATTGAGAAAAGGCACTTAAACACCTTGCTTAATGCCCAGGTTGACGGAATTTTCATGTCGGTTTCTAAGACAACTGTTGATACAACACATATTCAGAATATTTTGGATACAACCAACACTCCTATTATATTTTTTGACCGTAAAAAAGACATTTCAGGCATCAGTACGGTAACTATAGACGACTATCGCGGCGGCTACATGGCAACGGAACACCTGATTAATGAAGGCTACAGAAATATTTGCCATTTTTCCGGAGATCTTAATCTCGAAATTTATGAAAAACGTCTGAATGGGTACAAACAGGCTTTAATTGATCATAATTTAAGTGTAAAAGAGGAAAACATCATCACAACCGGAAGTTCGATCGATGAAGGAATTGATGCGGTAAAAAAACTTTGGGATAAAAAATCCGTTCCGGATGCCATCTTTTCATCAAGTGATTTTGCAGCGTTGGGTGCTTGTCAGGAATTGAAAAAGCGTAAGATCAAAATACCTCAGGAAGTTGCCATTATTGGCTTTTCTAACGAACCTTTCACTCAGTTTATGGAGCTTCCGATGAGTTCCGTTGACCAAACTCCTGTAACGATGGGGAAAATGGCGGGACAGGTTTTCATTGAAAATGTAAAGGAAAATGGTTCCGGGGTTTCTATTGAGAAAAAGGTTGTGCTGGCTCCGCAGCTTTATATTAGGAAGTCTTCGAAAAGGAGATAATTTTTCTTTTGTCTTGATTTCTGAAAAGAATCTAAACTCATCTTTTTGCATTTAAATTTTGGCTAAAGCCATTGATTCTAATTATTTTTGAAAACGGGCTAAAGCCCGTTCTTATTGATATAGGCTTTGCGTTTATTTGTGAAGATTTTGTACTATTTATGTTTAAATTTACTCCTAAAGAAAATGCTTCCCACAAACGTAGAAAGCATTTTCAACCCTAATATTTATATAATTAAAACAATTATAAACTTACTCCCCGTCTCCAGGGAATAAAATCGTTTTGATTCAAAATTGCAGCTTTTGTTTTTACCTCTCCGCTTGCGATTTCGATGATAAATTCTAAAAGTTCTTCTGCTTTTTCGTCGATTGTTTTTTCACCTGTAATTACGTCTCCTGTGTTGAAATCAATGATGTCGGGCATTCTTTGTGACAAAGAAGTATTTGATGAAATTTTCACAACGGGAACAACCGGATTTCCTGTCGGAGTTCCTAAGCCTGTTGTGAATAAAACTACGTTTGAGCCCGAACCGACTAAGGCAGTTGTACATTCCACGTCATTTCCAGGGGTACATAATAAATTTAAACCCGGTTCTTTAATGTATTCCGTGAAATCTAACACATCATTTATCGGTGATGAGCCACCTTTTTTAGCCGCTCCTGCAGATTTCATGGCGTCGGTTATGAGTCCATCTTTAATATTCCCCGGCGATGGATTCATATCAAAACCTGAGCCTGCTGCAACGACAGATTTTTCAAAATCTTTCATTAACTGTAAAAATCTTTCGGCATCTTCTTCGTTGACGCAACGGTTCACCAATTCCTGCTCTACTCCACATAATTCCGGGAATTCTGAAAGGATGGTTGAACCTCCGATTCCAGCCATTAAATCTGATAATTGTCCTAAAACCGGATTCGCAGAAATTCCTGAAAAACCGTCTGAACCGCCACATTCCAATCCTAAAACTAACTTTGAAATCGGGGCCGGTTTTCTTTCAATTTCATTGGCTTTTTTGATGGCCTCATAAGAATCTTTGATAATTCCGTTGAGCATTTCGTCAACCGTTCCGGATTTTTGCTGTTCGTAAACGATGATCGGTTTTTTATTGTTCGGACTGATTTTTTGCAATGCATCTGTAAAAATCTGAACCTGTAAATTCTGACATCCCAAGCTCAAAACCGTTGCTCCGGCAACATTCGGATTGTTCACATAACCTGCCAATAACCTTCCCAACGCTTCCGCATCCTGACGAATACCGCCACAACCACCTTGGTGAGTGATGAATTTCACTTCAATATTTTTAAAAACTCTTGAATCCTGATCTTCTTCAACAGCGGTTTCCGTTTCAGAATTATTGATTAATGATCTTAATAATAACTGATGTTTTGTTACTTTTTCAAATAACAATTCTTTTTCAAAAATATCTTTTAAAATCTCAACATTTCTGTTTTCACAAAAGACTAAAGGAAAAAATAACCAAACGTTTTCTGTTCCGACCTGTCCGTCTTCTCTGTGATACCCCATGAAAGTTTTATCTTTCCATTTGTCAACATTTGGAGCAGTCCAAGCCGTTGTTTCTGTTTTGCCTTCTACTTTTGCGCTTTGGTGCTTAACGTTTTCAGTCGTGATAACCTCTCCTTTCCGGATCGGCTGACTCGCTTTCCCCACCAAAACACCGTACATAATAATCTCATCTCCAACCGCAAGATCTTCGGTCACGAATTTGTGTTTCGCCTTCGTGTCTTTTATAATATCATACGTAAGATCACCCAAAGTAACAGTTTCTCCCTGCGTCAGGTCAACCAATGCCACTGCTACATTATCTTTGGGATTTACTTTCAGTACTTTCTTTTGCATAATTTTTTAAGAATAAAATTGTATAAAGTTGTGGTATGCAGTTTCGATATCATTATGGTCTATTTCCCACAATGCTTTTGCTACTGCAGATTTCAAACCATTAACCTTTGTAAGGTCTGTGTCCCAGAAAATGGTTTCGCTTAACGCCAATTTTGCAACTTTTTCATAATCTTCGTTGCCCCATATTTCTTTAAATCTGTTTACTATTACTTCCTCATCATTTAAAGGCAGAACATTTTCACCCAAATTCCCTTGATAGAACCGGATTAAACTTGCCAATGAAAAGGTTAAGTTAAGCGGTAATTTATGGTTAATTTCAACATATTTCAATAAACTCGGAAGAATTCTCACTTTAAATTTAGAAACAAAATACAAGGCGATACTTGCCTGATAATGCTTGATAAAAGGGTTTCTGAATCTGTCGAAAACTTCTTCAGCAAAATATTTCAATTCACTTTCATCCAAACCTAATGTAGGATTAATCTCATTGAAAATCGTTTCACTTAAGAATTTACCTAAAAATTGATCATCAATAGATTCTTTTACCGTTTCTTTTCCTGATAAAATTGCCGGAGCTAACATTAATGTGTGACCACCGTTCAAAATTCTCACTTTTCTCAAACGGTATGGCTGAATATCATCAACAACCAAAATTTGCTCGTCAATTGTATCGAAAGGAATTCTTTCTTTTAAATTTGCCGCGTCCTGAATCACAAAAAGCAAAAACACTTCTGAAACCACCATCATTTGATCTTCGTAATTCAATTGGTCCTCGTAGGATCCTGCATCATCTTTCGGATAACCCGGAACAATCCTGTCTACCAATGTATTGTGGAAATAATTGCTTTGTTCAATCCATTGCACAAAGTTATCATCTAAATTCCAAAGTTGGGCATATTTTAGGATAATTTCTTTTAAAGCCAAAGCATTGTCTTCGATCAATTCGCAAGGAATAATTCTCAACCCTTTGTCTTCTGCTCCATTGAAGTGTCTGAATCTTTCATGCAATAAAACCGTTAGTTTCGCAGGAAAATTCTTGTGCGGACCGATGTAATTATTTTCTGATTCATCATAAGCAATTCCCGTTTCTGTCGTATTGGAAAAGATAAATTCTAATTCTTCCTCTTCCGCTAAAGCTAAGAATTCATCATAATTGGTATATGGATTAATTGATTTTTGAATCGCAGAAATCACCTGTTTTGTATCAATGATCTCACCTTTTTTAATTCCTCTTGAGAAAAGTGTGTATAAATTATCCTGCTCTTCCAGTTTATGAACCGAACCGCCTGCCGTAGGTTGAACGTTTACGATTCCTGCCTTAAATCCTGCTTCTTTATTTAATTTATCAATCACATAATCTGTGAATCCTCTCATAAAATTCCCACCGCCAAACTGTACAATTTTGATTGGAAGCTTTTCCTGAGAACCGTGTAATTCACGATTTAATTTCTGTTTTATCTGATTTTCCATCATTATTTACTTATAACTTTATATTTTGGAACCAATGATTTCATCACCGTCCATGCAATTAGATATGCCACTGCACAGATTGAAAAAATGACCATGTATCCTTTGTCAATTCCGTCTGAAATAACCGCTCCTGACTTTTCTAATTGTTCAAAAAAGCCTTCCGGCAAACGATCGTTGACGTATTGAGGATATTTTTCCAATAGAGGAATTCCGTCAACGGTTGTCCAAGCTTTATGAGCGTAATCAAACAATAATCCTGAAGATTTATTGATTAAAAATGAACCGATTCCACCTGCCATTCCTCCAATTCCCGTAATAGTTGCAATGGCTTTTTTAGGAAACATATCGCCAACTGTCGAGAAAATATTTGCAGACCAAGCCTGGTGCGCTGCTCCAGCAATTCCGATAATCAATACCGGAATCCAATAGGTAATCGTACCTAAAGGTTGTGCGAAAAGTGCTAGCAGAGGGAAAAATGCAAAAATTAACATTGCTTTCATTCTTCCTGTGTAAGCGTTCATTCCTCTTTTTTCAACAAAATATTTTGGAAGCCAACCTCCGATGATTGACAATAAAGTGATCATATAAAGGACGAATAATGGTAATGCACTTTGCGTGGAATCCATTTTGTAGACTGAACTTAAATAAGCCGGTGTCCAGAATAAAAAGAACCACCAAATCCCGTCTGTCATAAATTTTCCGAACGCAAAAGCCCAAGTCTGTCTATAGCTGAAACATTCTCTGAAAGTAAATTTCTTTTCCGGGATGCTTGTATCTTCATTGGGCATATCGTCCTGATCCTGCTGAATATACATTAATTCATGTTCGTTAACTTTATGATGTTCGTGAGGTTTTTTATAGTAGAAAACCCAAAGTCCCATCCACACAAATCCCAACGCCCCAATGATAATAAATGCCCATTCCCAACCCATAGCTTTCGCGATAAAAGGAATGGTAACCGGCGCTGCCAAAGCCCCAACTGTCGCTCCTGCATTAAAAATACTGGTAGCCAAAGCCCTGTCTTTTTTAGGGAAATATTCCGCCGTAGTTTTGATCGCTGCCGGAAAATTTCCAGCTTCACCAACCGCCAATACAAAACGTGCAAAAATGAACAAAGTAACACTCGTACTGATGATTGAGCCGACGTTGTCTACCCGGCTGATAATTTCTTTAGATTCTACAAAACCTACCAGCCAATTTCCCGTTAAAACTCCTGAAGTTGCAATTCCGCAGAAAGCATGTAAAACCGCACCAACAGACCAAATAGCAATCGCCCAAAGGAAACCTTTTTTGGTATCCATCCAGTCCACAAATTTTCCTGCGAAAAGCATACTTACCGCATAGAAAATTGAAAATAATGCCGTGATATTTCCATAATCATTATTGTTCCAGTGAAATTCGGGTGCAATAAAGTCTTTCCATGTCAATGATAAAACCTGACGATCCAAATAATTAATGGTCGTGGCAATGAACAGCAAAAAGCATATCGTCCATCTGAATGTACTCGGTTTAAGAGACTTAACTGAGCTCATATTAATAGTAAGAATTTAGTTATTATTTAAAGCCTGAATAATTTCCAGCACTTTTTTTGTTTCATTTTCTATAATTGCATAGTCTTTAGCAAGCATTAATTCTTTGCTTACCAATTTGCTTCCCATTCCCACTGCAGAAACACCGGCTTTGAACCAGCTTTCAATGCTTTCCTTTGTCGTATCAACACCACCTGTCGGCATAAATTTCAGATTCGGGAAAACATCTTTAATAGCGCTCATAAATCCAGGCCCTAAAACGTTTCCGGGAAATAATTTAATGAAAGTCACTCCCGAATTTTCAGCTTCTATAATTTCTGTCGGAGTCATACAACCCGGACTGTACAACAGGTCTTTTGGAATTAAAAATTCGGCAACTTCAGGCACAAAACCCGGGCTGATAAAGAAATCTGCACCCATTTTATAATATTCTTCGGCTTGTTGTACATTCTTGATTGTTCCGATTCCCAAAAGCATTTCCGGCATTTCCGCATTACGGATTTCTAGCATCTTCGTGAAATTACTCAAGGCAGATTCACCACGGCTTGTATATTCCACCGCATGGATTCCTGCTTTGTAAAGCGATCTTAATATTTCCAGAGTTACCATTTCATCAGCATTATAGTATAGAGGCAAAACTCCCTGGTTGATGATGGTATTTGTAACTAATTGAATTTTTGTCATGTTTTTTGACTTTTGTATTAAGACTTCGACAAGCTCAGCCTGACAATGTTTTATAGTTTAGTTAATGGCCAAAAGCCATTTACCTTTTTATTCTTCCTCCTGAATCTCCGTTCATTACCTCCAAAATATCTTCTGCACTGCAGTAATTGATGTCTCCAGGAATCGTATGCTTGATTGCACAGGCTGCGTTGGCAAATTTCAATGCTTTTTCGTTATCAAAATTGATTAAACCATAAATCAAACCTGCTGCAAAAGCATCTCCTGTCCCAATTCTGTCAACCACAGGATTCACTTCCAGAAGTTCTGTTTCAAAATAATTATCTTCAACCAAAGCTCTTCCCTGTGTCTGCTGAGAACTTGCTGTAACGCCGATTCTTATTTTGTCGAAAATCTTATGAATAGAAGGAATTTGCTGTTTTAATTCTTTACAGGCTTTGATGAAACCTTGTTTATCTGATGAAAACTGGGTTCCGAGAATTTCATTAATTTCATTCACTCCACCGATGAAAATCGTTGAATATGAAACCAATTCTTTCAAAACTTCGTTCCCGTTTTTCCCATATTTCCAAAGATTTGAGCGGTAAGCCGGATCAGATGTAACTTCAATTCCCAGTTCACGGGCTATTTGTAAACCTTGTTTCAAACTTTCATAAGCTGATTCGGAAATTCCGGGGCTGATGCCTGTCCAGTGGAAATATTTGCAGCCTTCAAGGGCTTTTTTCCAGTCAATTTGTTCAGATTTTATGTTTGCAAAAGAACCGTTTAATCTGTTGTAAGCAATTCTGCTTGCACGAACTGAAGAGCCTACTTCCAAAAAATACAAACCTAAAGGATATTCATTTTTGTTGATGAAAGTCGTGTCGATTCCAAAACTTTTGATGAAAGAAACCGCCGATTCACCCACAAAATCATCGGAAACACTACTGATATGTCTCACATCACAACCCATTGTTGCCAATGAAGACGCTACATTAAGCTCTGTTCCGCCGAAAAAGAATTCCATTTCATGGCTTTGCTTCATGGTTCTGTTTCCGGGTGGTGACAGTCGCATGATGACTTCCCCGAATGTGACTATTTTGTTACTCATAGTTTTAATTAACCGTTTAAGGTAAATTTTCTTTTATTTTTTAACCATTAAAATTTATTTAAGGAGTTTAGAAAAGTTAAGCTTGGCCTTGCCTTAAGACTATTTAAAATCAATTTGATTTTTCTTAATTCAATTTAACATCTTAAACTTCCTTAATGGTTTAAAATTTTATTTTTATCTCTCGCAGATTTTGCAAATTTTACAGATGATTATGTTAAAAAAGTTCTGCGTAATCAACTCAATCTGCGGAAGATTTTTATTTAATTTGAAATTTAAAAATCAAAATAATTTTTAGCATTATGATAACAAATATCTGAAATTGTTTTACCGATGAGTTCGATATCATCAGGTAATTCCCCGTTTTTCATTTCTTCTCCGAAAAGGTTACACAATACTCTTCTGAAATATTCGTGTCTAGGATACGAAAGGAAGCTTCTGGAATCCGTCAGCATTCCGACAAAACAGCTAATCAATCCCATATTGGAAAGAGCGTTCATTTGCTTGATCATTCCGTCTTTCTGATCTAGGAACCACCACCCTGAACCGAACTGTACTTTTCCTTTGATGCTGCCGTCGTTGAAATTCCCGATCATAGTCGCAAAAATTTCGTTGTCAGCAGGGTTTAAATTATATAAAATTGTTTTTGTCAATTTATCTTTTCCGTCTAAAGTGTTTAATAATTTAGACAAGGTTTCAGCCTGAACGAAGTCACCGATAGAATCCCAACCTGTATCCGGGCCTAGAATTCTGTGCATTCTTTCATTATTATTTCTCAAAGCTCCCAAATGGAACTGCTGAACCCATCCAAATTTGTGATAAGCTTCACCTAAGAATAATAAAATGGCTGTTTTGAACTGATTGACCTGCTTTTCTGCGATTACTTTCCCTGATAATTTATCATTGAAAATCGTACTTATTTCTGCTTCTGTAAATTCTTCGAAAGAAATATTATTCAATCCATGGTCGCACAGTCTGCATCCGTTTTCATGGAAATATTCAATTCTTTTTAGTAATGCATCGCACAATGTCTGGTAAGAATTAATTTCAATTCCGGCCGATTCGCCTAATTTTGAAACATAATCCGCGAAGTTGTGGTTTTCAATTAAAATCGCTTTATCCGGGCGGAAGGCTGTACTTACTTTAATACTAAAATCGCTTTTCGCCAAATCCTGGTGATAATTCAATAAATCTGTAGGATCTTCTGTTGTGCACAGAGATTCCACATTCATCATTTTTAATAAGCCTCGTGTCGATTTTTCAGGAGTCTGAAGCTGAGCGGTGATGTTTTCATAAATTTCAGATGCATTGTCTGCATCTAATAATTCATCAATTCCGAAATATCTTTTTAATTCTAAATGCGTCCAGTGATACAAAGGATTTCTCAATGTATAAGGAACCGTTTTTGCCCAAGCTTCAAATTTTTCCTTGTCTGAAGCATCTCCCGTGATGAATTTTTCGTTCACGCCCATGGTACGCATCGCTCTCCATTTGTAATGGTCGCCTGCAATCCAAACCTTTGAGATATTTTCAAAGACAGTGTCTTCTGCAATATCTTTAGGAATCAAATGATTATGATAATCAATAATGGGTTGCTTTTCTGCATACTTGAAATATAATTCTTCAGCGTATTTATTTTGTAGTAAAAATTGATCTGTAATAAAAGGTTTCATTCTAATCTAATTCTGTTGTTATTCATTAGCAGGTTTTCCAATGGTCGCTAAAATTCCACCATCAACGTAAATAATTTGTCCGTTGATGAATCGGCTTGCGTCCGAAGCAAGGAAAATAGCTGTTCCGGCAAGGTCTTCAGGATTCCCCCATCTTCCTTCCGGAGTTCTGCTGATGATAAAATCATTGAAAGGATGCCCATCCACTCGGATCGGTTCAGTTTGAGAAGTCGCAAAATATCCGGGTCCGATTCCGTTCACCTGAATATTGTGTTTTGCCCATTCTGTCGCCAGATTTTTGGTAAGCATTTTCAGGCCGCCTTTTGCAGAAGCATAAGCAACTACATTGTCACGACCAAGCTCACTCATCATTGAGCAGATGTTGATGATCTTCCCGGATTTTCTTTTGATCATATGTTTGCCAACTAATTTCGACATAATGAAAGGTCCCGTAAGATCCACATCTATCACTTTTCTAAAGTCTTCAACCTCCATTTCAATCGCCGGAATACGTTTGATGATTCCTGCGTTGTTGACGAGGATATCTATTTTTCCATGAGTAGCCTCCATTAAAGCTACTTTCTGAGCAGCTTCCAATTCGTCTGTCACGTCAAAAAGATAACCTGTCGCTTTATAGCCTTTATCGTGATAATAGTTTAAAGCTTCCTCTAATTTTGATGGTGTCGTACTGGTGATCGCCAGTTCAGCACCTGCAGCGGCAAGACCTTCTGCCATTGCCATTCCTAATCCGTGAGTACCGCCCGTAACGACCGCTACTTTGCCGGATAAATCAAATAAATTCATTGGAAAAATTACTTTAGTTCGTTAGTTTTGATCCCGTCCATATCACCGTAGTCCATATTTTCCCCGGCCATACCCCAGATAAAAGTATAATTGGAAGTTCCTACTCCTGAGTGGATAGACCATTCCGGAGATAATACAGCTTCACGGTTTTTCATAAAAATATGACGCGTTTCCTGAGGCTGCCCTAAGAAATGACTGATTGCCTGTCCTTCTTCCAAATCAAAATAGAAATAGGCTTCCATTCTTCTGGTGTGGGTATGTGAAGGCATTGTATTCCAGACACTTCCGGGATGAAGCTCTGTCATTCCCATTTGAAGCTGGCAAGTTTCAAGTACAGAATTGACAATCAGTTTGTTGATTGTACGCTTGTTGGCATATTTTTCTTCGCCCAATTCTACAATTTCGGCTTCGTTTTTCGTGATCTTTTTTGTCGGATAAGTATGATGTGCCGGAGCTGAATTGATATAAAAATAAGGTTGTGCATTACCCGATTTTTCAAAAATTACTTCTTTTGCCCCTTTACCAATATATAAAGCTTCTTTATTGGCAAGCTCATATACTTCTCCGTCTACCGTTACTTTTCCGACACTGCCTACGTTGATGATTCCCAATTCTCTCCTGTCAAGGAAGTTTTCGGCTTTCAAATCGTCTGTCGGTTCCAGTTTTAGGGCTTTTGCTGAAGGCATAATACCTCCTACAATCAGCCTGTCATACATTGTATAGACTAATTTTATCTTATCTTCATTAAATAAATCATTGATTAGAAACTCCCTTCTAAGATCTTCCGTAGTATACTTTTTGGCATCTTCAGGATGGTGGGCGTAACGAAATTCTGATTGTGTCATACTGCTTGATTTTTATTCTTTTCTTTTTGCGGTTTTATCAAACCTGTTAAATATTGCGTAATCGATTGCATAAAATTACACTAAAATTTTGTAGAAATACTTGTTGCTAAATATATAATTATTCTTTAATTAGTTAATAAAAAATTAATTTAAATTTATAAATAACTGATTTACAGACTAATATTTTTAAAATAATGTGGGAAAGCAAGAAGATTTTAAAGAAATTATATAGATAATATTAACCCAAATTAATATTCAAATCCTGTTTAAATATTAAATCATACCAAAATAAAATAATAAAACAGAGATACTGATTTGATAACAATATATTAAAACTAATATACATATTTCACACAATAAGAGCAATTAGTATCAAGTATAAAAACTAATTAAAATATTAATCTGAAAAGATGACAAAAGTCAGGAAAAACATAAAAAAATTAATATTGACTGTCATTTTTGGGAAATTTTCAAGGATAAAAACAGCCAGATTTTAAGCAAATTTTAAGTTTTAAATTAATAAAGAATAAAGAAAATTTGATTTTTTTCCCTTCATATTTAAGCTAATTTCAAGTTAATAAATTATTAATTTTCAACATTTTACATAATTACAAATATCAATTACTCTGTAAATTTGATCCTCATTCAACAATCGAATTAATGAAAAAATAATATTTTTTTCTTTGCGTATTGAAAAATAATATTAGTTTAGAAGCCAAGATATTTATTATGAAAATTTACGCAATCGATTGCACTTTAAAATGTGTAAATCTTTCAGAAAAATATTTGCCACTAAAATCAGTAGAATACTTACAAATCCACACAAAACAAAAACGATTGAAAAAACTTTCAACCAAAAATTAAAACTATAAGGATACAAAATGGATAAAAAAGTACAATCAATAAAATGGTTATATCTAACTTTCTTTTTATTTCCTGTCCTGACAATGGCTCAAGAAAAGGAGACGAAAAAGGATAAAGAAACCAATATCGATGAAGTGGTTTTGGTAGGCTATTCCAAGGTTTCCAAAAAAGATGTCACCAATGCCGTTGGCTCAGTAAAGGCTGACGAAGTAAAAGATATGCCCGTAAACAGCGCTGCAGAGGCCATCCAAGGCAGAGTTGCCGGGGTACAGATTATGGCAAGCGAAGGGTCTCCCGGCGCTGACGTGGAAATTAAGGTAAGAGGAGGTACATCGATTACACAGAGCAATGCCCCACTCTATATCGTAGACGGAATCCAGATGGATAATGCACTTACTGTTATTTCTCCCAAAGAAATTGAATCAATTGAAGTTCTGAAAGACGCCGCTTCTACTTCCATCTACGGATCGAGAGGTGCCAACGGAGTTGTTTTGATCACAACAAAAGGAGGTCGTAAAAAAGCTGCAATGACCATCAATTACAACGGTTATACAGGTGTTCGTAAAATTATGAATACTATTCCGGTGCTTGATCCTTACCAATTTGTAATGTATCAATATGAGCTTTACAATAAAGGAGGAGATTTGGCTGACCAGACAACATTCAGCACGAGATATGGTACGTTTGATGAATTGGCTACAAAATATGGAAATATTAAGAAAAGAGATTGGCAGGATGAGCTTTTTGGAAAAGAAGCATTCAACTTTACACATAACTTAAGCTTAATGGGAGGTTCAGACAAGTCTGCATTCTCATTGACTTTAAACCATGTGGAAGAAGATGGAATTATGCTCAATTCAGGTTTCAGAAGAAGTATGGCCAACTTTAAATATGATTTTGACATTTCTAAAAAATTAAAAGCCGGATTCAATGCAAGATACAGCCGCCAATTGATTTCCGGAGCGGGAACTTCCGCGTCAGGTTCTCAGGGGACAAACCGACTGAGAAATGCGGTAAGATATCAACCCTTTGAAGGGGGAAGCAATGTACCGATTGATGACTTTGACCCTAATTATTCAACGTTAACCAATCTTGTTAACCCACTTATTTTAAATGATAACGAGGTAAAAGAAAACAGAACCAACGATTTATTATTAAACGGATATTTGAATTATAATATTACAAAAGACTTAACTTTCAGAAGTGTAGTCGGTTATGTTCAAAGGGATAATGCTGTAAATCAGTTTTGGGGAACCGTAACGAGTGACGCGAGGGCCAACAACAATCAGCCGATTGTACAGCTTACAAGGTCTCAGACCAGAAGAATTACCAATACCAATACTTTAAACTATACAAAGAAATTCGGGAACCATAAACTTGATTTATTGATTGGTGAAGAAACTGTACAGACAGACGGAGAAACTTCAAATATCTACACAAAATGGCTGCCCGTTTCTATCAGTCCAAATGAAGCTTTTGCCAATATTCAGTCTGCAATTCCGCCATCAGGGATGATTCAGGATGCGCCCAGAACGGCGGCATTACCACCAGAAAGGCTGTTTTCATTATTTGGCAGAGCCAATTATATTTATGCCAACAAATACATTTTAACAGCTTCCATAAGAGCGGATGCTTCAAGTATTTTCAGACCTGGTAGTAACCAATGGGGAACTTTCCCGGCAGTTTCGGTAGCATGGAAAATAAAAGAAGAGAATTTCCTTAAAAATAAAGAATGGCTGGATGAATTGAAATTACGTTTCGGATACGGCCTTGCAGGAAACAACAGAATTCCGGCTTTTCTCTATGATACGTTTTTTACGACTTCTACAGACTACGGATATACCTTCGGAAGCGGTGTAACGCCGGGAGCCACTACAGGAAACACTTTGGCCAACAAAAATGTAACCTGGGAAGCTACAGTTTCTAAAAACCTAGGATTGGATTTCGGATTCTTCAACGGAAGATTATACGGAAGTTTGGATACGTACATCACTGACACAAAAGATCTTTTGATACTGGCAAAAATTCCTCAGACATCAGGATATGAATATCAGTATCAAAATTCAGGGAAAACACAGAACAAAGGAATCGAAGTTTCGCTGGGAGGTATTATCGTCAACAAAGAAAACTTCACATGGAAAACAGATTTCAACATATCAGCTAACAAAAATATCATCAAAAGCTTAGGAGCAGGTGTTTCCGGAGGCAACGATTATTACCTTGTAGCTTCGGGGTGGGTAAATAATCTATATGATTTCATCGCCAAAGTCGGCAATCCGGTAGGAACTTACTACGGATACGAAACGGAGGGAAGATATGAAATCGGCGATTTTGATTTTAACCCCACAACTCAGGCTTATACTTTAAAGGCTGGTGTTCCCAACGCAAGTGCTGTCGCGAATGGTTCAAAGCCAATCCAGCCGGGGGATCTTAAATTAAGAGATTTAAATGGCGACGGTCAGATCACCACAGCCGATCAAACCGAACTAGGGAGTGCTCAGCCGAAGTTCTACGGAGGATTTAACCAGACTTTCAGATACAGAAACTGGGATATGAGCTTATTTTTCAATTTCTCTATAGGCAATAAGGTTTATAATGCCAATAAAATCGAGTTTACCACTCAATATTTATACAGAGACAACAACATGGCTGCAGAAGTTGCAGACAGATGGAGATGGTTTAATGACCAAGGCGTAAAAGTAACAGATCCTGCCGCCCTTGCTGCATTGAACGCCAATACAACCATGTGGACGCCTCCGCAAGGAAACTACATTCTGCATTCATATGCAATCGAAGATGGTTCTTTCTTAAGATTAAATAATGTGACAATAGGTTACAGCCTTCCAAAAGATTCATTAGAAGTGCTTGGTATTAAGAATTTCAGGTTATATGCAACCGTAAATAACTTATTTACCATCACCGGTTACGACGGTTACGATCCGGAAGCAAGTACGAGAAGAAACCCTTTGACTCCGGGTGTTGATTATGCTGCATACCCTAGAAGCAGATTTATTTTAACAGGTATTGATATAACCTTTTAATTAAACTTAAACGTGAAAAAGACAATAATTATATTAAGCTGTATCCTTTCGCTTACCACCATAAATTCATGCAGCGATTATCTGGATCCTGAAAATTTTTCAAGTGTTGCGGAAGCACAGCAATTCGATAGTACTTCAGACACTTTCACCGCTTTGGTGGGTGTTTATAACCAGTTGGCAGGTGATGATGGGTATGGACAGAGATTAGCCTTAATTTATCCTCATTCCAGTGACGATTTCAGGACTTCAGGGGATTACAACTGTAATGACAGAAGAGGAATCTCAACTTTCGGGGCCTGCCCTACCAATACAGAATTAAACAAACCTTTCTTGAAACTATACTCAGGAATCGAAAGAGCGAATCTTTGCATTAAAAACATTCCGGTCTCCCCTGTTTACCAGACGGGTTCCGATGCTGACAAAAAAATGATGGATCGCTACCTTGGTGAAGCTTTAACATTAAGAGCTCAGTTTTACTATGAATTAATAAGAAACTGGGGTGATGTTCCTTTTCAGGACAAGCCATCCGTGGATTATGACAATCTTTATCTTCCAAAAACAGATAGAGATGTTATTTATGAAAAAATCATTGCAGATCTGGCCCAGGCTTCTGCTTTAGTTCCTTGGAGATCAGAAGGAAGCACTACAAATGCCAGAATTTCCAAAGGTTTTATTAAAGGTTTAAGAGCAAGAATAGCATTGGCAAGAGCGGGATATTCATTGAGAAGAAGTCCACAACAGATGGCACAGGGTTCAAATCCTCAAGCCTATTATCAGATTGCTTATGATGAATGTAAAGACATCATGAACCATGCGGGAGAACACAGCTTAAATCCAAGCTACGAAGCAGTTTTCAGAGCTTTGCATACCAATACACAGGATGCTACCAACGAAATTATTTTCTGTGTGGGAGCTTTCGGTGGTAATGCAAGAACAGACAGTAAGATCGGTTATTACAACGGCTTGAAGCACGACGATAATTCCAACTGGAAAGGAGGCGGCGGTATCAACGCACTTCCCGTTTATTTCTACGAGTTTACTAAATATGATTTAAGAAGAGATATGAACGTAGGAATTTTTAAAGTTAATAATTCCAATCAGGCGGAAATAGTGACTGCTATTTCTTTCACAGATTCAAAATACAGAAAATCATGGACGAACATTACGGGACCTTCTCAAAACCTTGCGGTTGACTGGCCTTTATTACGTTTTTCAGATGTTTTGCTAATGTTCGCAGAAGCAGATAACGAACTTCATAGTGCTCCTTCCCAGGAAGCCATTAATGCGGTAAAACTTGTGAGAAACAGGGCTTACGCCGGAAATCTGGGCCAGGTTGGAACAATTCCTACAGACAAAGTGGGATTCTTCAATTATATTGTTCAAGAAAGATTATTGGAGCTGGGTTCAGAAGGAATCAGGAAATATGATCTTATCCGTTGGAATCTACTAGATGCTAAAATTACGGAAACAAGACAGAAGCTGACAGCTTTTGCAAACGGAACCGGACCATACGCAAACGTACCGCTAAATCTTTATTATAAAAAATCGGTTTACGATCCTACAAAATCTGCACAGCAAAATGTTAACGATATCGACATTTTCTTCACCGGCGGCGACAAATCTCAGGTATTTTACATGCCTTCTCAGGATGCAACGCCGGCAGGTTATACCAAAATTGCGTGGAGGGCCGCTGTTTTGCCAACATACATCATTGATCCGGTAAAAGGTTTTGCACAATATTTCCAACCCAATAAAAAAGAATTGTTACCTATTTATAGTGACATTATTCAATCGAATTACAATCTTACACAAGATTACGGTTATTAGATAAAAAAGTTTCATATTCATATCAAAGAATACAGGCTTCTTCCCATAAAGAGAAGTCTGTATTTAACTCAAAATTTATTTAATGAAAACTTCTTTTTTAATTAAAAATTTTAAAACATTTTCAATATTTTCGATCATATTGGCATGTCTTTTTTCTTTTAAAACCAATGATAAAATTATCGTAGTTTCAAAAGACGGAAAAGGCAATTTTATTACGGTACAACAAGCCATCGATGCCGTTGAAAATGGTTCTGAGACAAGAACAAAAATTTTAATTAAAGCCGGAGTTTACAAAGAAAAAATTACCGTCCCCGAATCGAAAGGGACGATATTACTGGAAGGTGAAAATCCCGAAAATACCATCATCACTTACGATGATTTTGCTTCAAAAAAGAATCCGGAAGGAAAAGATATCGGAACAACAGGTTCTTCAACGATTTTTATTTATTCAAATAACTTTACAGCAAAAAACATTTCGTTTGAAAACAGCTCAGGAAGAGTTGGGCAAGCCGTTGCTGTTTTAACTTCAGGGGACAGAATTGCCTTTGAAAACTGCAGGTTTTTAGGAAATCAGGATACTTTATATTTAAAAGGAGTTCAGGATTTAACAGATAAGACAAAACCTTCAAGAAATTACTTTAAAAACTGCTACATCGAAGGGACAACCGACTATATTTTCGGAGCAGGAACCGCCGTTTTTGAAAACTGCACGATCTATTCTAAAGAAACAGCAAGCTACGTCACAGCCGCCTCCACTCCACAGGAAAGTGAGTTCGGATTTGTTTTTATTCAATCTAAAATCATCGGAAACGCGAAAGAACATTCAGTCTATCTAGGAAGACCTTGGAGACCTTTTGCCAAAACAGTTTACATCGATTGTGAAATGAATTCCACCATAAAACAGGAAGGATGGCATAATTGGAACAAACCCAATGCGGAAAAGACAACGTTCTATGCAGAATTTAATTCAAAAGGAACCGGCGCCAATGCTGGAAAAAGAGTTTCGTGGTCGCATCAATTAACAAAACAAGAAAGAAAAAAATATACAACTGACAATATTCTCAAAGGAAAAGACCTTTGGAACGTTAAAACAAGTTTAAAATAATTTCAACCCGAACATCAAAAACACCAAAGAATTTTCAATCATGAAAAAACACTTCACCAAAATAATGACGATAGGAATTGTATGCGGAAGTTTGACTTTTGTTGAAGCTCAAAACGTCCTAAGCTTCCCCGGTGCAGAAGGTTTCGGAAGATATACAACCGGCGGACGCAGCGGAAAAATTTATTTCGTGACCAAATTAAACGATGATGGTTCGGAAGGTACTTTAAGGCACGCTTTAGACCAAAAAGGTCCGAGGTATATTATTTTTAAAACAGGCGGAACGATTTACTTGGAATCACCGTTGAAGATAAAAGAAGGTGATGTCACCATTGCCGGACAGACAGCTCCCGGAGACGGAATTACCATTGCCAATTACGAAATTTTTGTTGCAGCAAATAACGTAATTATCCGCTACATGAGATTCAGGATGGGCGATCAGAAAAAATATCAGGGTGACGCTTTTGGCGCAAGATTCATCAAAAATCTGATGGTCGATCATTGCTCGATGAGCTGGTCTACGGACGAGACGGTTTCCATTTATGTCAACGAAAATACTACACTTCAATGGTGCGTGATTTCTGAAAGTTTGAGAAATTCTGTCCACGAAAAAGGTGCTCACGGATATGGCGGAATCGCAGGCGGAAAATTTGCTACTTTTCATCATAATCTATATGCCCATCACGATAGCAGAAATCCCAGATTAGGGGAATATGCGGGAAGTAAGTTTGCATTAACCGATCTTACCGATTTCAGGAATAATGTGATCTACAATTGGGGACACAATAATGTGTACGGAGGTGAAGGAATGAACGTGAATCTCGTTAATAATTATTACAAACCCGGCCCTGCAACCACGACAAAACAACGGATTGCAGCCATTGATAAAAACGGAAAACCAGAAGCTGAAGTGTATAACATCTGGGGAAAATATTACATCACCGGAAATGTTGTGGAGGGAAGTTCGGAAATCACAACGGATAACTGGACGATAGGCGTTTTTGATCAGATGAAAGCATATAATTTGACGGATAAAGATAAAAATTCCATTAAAATCAATCAGCCGCATGAGATTCAGGACAATGTGAAAACTCATTCTGCGAAAGAAGCGTATGAGAAAATTTTACAGATCGGAGGGGCAAGCCTGGTGAGAGATGCAATTGATCTGCACGTTTTAAAAGATGTGAAAAATGGAAGCTTCACCTACAAAGGTTCAAAAGGAAGTGCCAACGGAATCATTGATTCTCAAAATGATGTAGGTGGATTCCCCAATTTAAATCCAGGAAAACCTCTCCCCGATTCAGACAGCGACGGAATGCCTGATGAGTGGGAAATTAAAAATAAATTAAATCCTAAAGTTGCCAATTCCAACGGACGGGATTTAGATAAAAATTACGATAATATCGAAGTATATTTTAACGATCTGGTTAGAAAAATAACCGAAAGACAACACTAATAACCATGAAGACTTTTAGTTAAAAACCAGTTATCTAATAAAAAAATATTATGAAATTCAGTTTGTTTAGAATAATCATTGCAGGAGCATTTTTGAGTTCAACATTTTCTGTGGCTCAAACTTCTGTGATTGAAAAAATTAAGGAAAATCCAAAAGCTCCCTTTTCATATGCAGAGCTTTCCGTAAAAGAAGGCGGGAAATGGGAAGGCAATCAGTACATTGGAGGAACTTTTAAAAACATCAACCAGCTTGTGCTTCCTGCCGAACATACCGACCATTCTTATTATATCAGATATGAAGGTATCGGTCTGGAAAACAACCAGATCGGCTACAGACTATATTTAGACTGGAGGAATGCAACTGATATTTTCGGTAAAAAAGTAAACACCTTGGCCTTGCCTGCAGTCGGACAAGACGGTTTTGAATCCTATCATCACGATGCACCCTGGGGACAGGATATTTTGAAATCCGGCCGTACCATTGGCATCGGTTCTTACGGAAGATATGACGAGCAGAATGACTTTATTGAAACCTTTAAAGTTGTAAAAAATACAGCCGTAAAAGTAGTTAATGAAAAAGATCAATCTTATGCAGCCATCGATTATAAGGGCTGGAAAACCTGGGGTGATGCCATAGATTTACAGTCAAAACTGACAATTTTTAATAAAGATCGTTTTGTAAAAGTAGATTTAAACTTAAGCAACACTATTTCAGGGTTATGTACCGGAATTGTTGCCATTAAAAATATTCCGTTAAAACAAGGAATCAGTAAAAATAAAAAATGGGCTTATATTGCCACTTACGGCAATCAAACAGAGACAAAAAAAGACGATAATCTGGGAATGGCTGTCTTCTACCCTCTCGAGAGTTTTGATAAATATGTTAAGACAAAATCCACTCATACCGTTATTTTCAAGAAAGTGAAGAATGTTTCTTATTACTTTTTGGGAGCCTGGTCTCTGGAACCAAACGGCTTAGCAACAGAAGAAGCATTTTATCAGGATTTAGATAAGAAACTGGATATTTTAGATAAAACCAATCAACTTTAAAGTTTAAAATAATGAATTTCATTAACCATAATATAAGATTATTGGCATTTGTTGCTTTAGGTTCAGGAATATTTTTGGCTTGCGCCCAAACAAAATCTGTAACCGCTTCAAAATCTTCAACAGAAGCTTCAAAAGCAGGGAAAATAGTTCCTACAAACCTGAAATGGTCTGAAAGAATGTTGCTTTCCGAAATGCAGCGTTTTCCGGAATCCTGGATGCTTGATTTCAGTAAAAGCCCGAAATGGACCTATCCATCAGCGATTGTTCTGGATGCCGCTGAACAGCTCTACGCGAAAACCGGTAAAAAAGAATATTACAATTACATCAGCGAATTCGGAGAAAAACTGATCAAAGAAGACGGTACAATTCTTACCTACGATCTTGAAAAGTACAATATCGACATGTTGAACAGCGGAAATGTGCTTCTATATCTTTACGAGAAAGAGAAAAAAGAAAAATACCTGAAAGCCCTTCAAACCCTTCGTTCCCAAATTGACGGGCAGCCAAGAACCAAAGAAGGATCTTTCTGGCATAAAAAAATATATCCGTACCAGGTGTGGCTGGATGGTCTGTACATGGGAATGCCCTTCTACACGCACTACACGAAAGATTTTGTAAAGGGTGCAGAAGCAACCAAAGCATATGATGATATTGTTTTTCAGTTTGATTCGGTTCAAAAGAATCTTTTAGACAAAAAAACAGGATTGCTTTATCACGCATGGGATGAAAGCAAAGAACAAGCCTGGGCAAACAAAGAAACAGGACTTTCACCCAATTTCTGGGGAAGAGCGATGGGCTGGTACGGAATGGCAATGGTAGATGTCCTGGATTATTTACCTGAAGATCATCCCGGAAGAACAAGATTAATTTCTTATATAAAATCTTACACCGATGCCATTATCAAAGTTCAGGATAAAGACAGCGGACTTTGGTATCAGGTTTTGGATAAAGCAGGAGAAAAAGGAAATTATACGGAGGCTACGGCTTCAGCAATGTTTGTTTACACAATTATTAAATCGGTCAATAACGGTTATCTTCCAAAATCCTATAAAACTTATGCTAAAAAGGGGTACGATGGAATCATCAAAAATTTAATTACAGTTGATGAAAATGGAGTGGTAAATTTAAATAAATGTTGCGCAGTAGCCGGTTTAGGTGGAAAACCTTACAGAGACGGGTCGTATGAATACTATATCAATGAAGAAGTTCGTTCAAACGATGCAAAAGGGACAGGACCGTTCATCCTGGCTAGTTTAGAATTTGAAAAATAAAACTAAAACCTGCAACCCAATTCCTATTGCCTAAACAATGAATCTGATTTTATGAAGACAAAAAGCATTTTAAATATAGCAACAATCACAATACTTTCAGTTGCGTCAACCTATCTCAACGCACAGGAAAAAAACTATGTTTCCGAGGTCTGGACAGCTGATCAGGGCAAAAATTACAAAAACCCAATTTTGTATGCAGATTATTCCGATCCCGATGCGATTCGTGTTGGTGAAGATTATTACATGACGGCTTCAAGCTTTAATGAAGCTCCGGGATTGCCTATTCTTCATTCAAAAGATATGGTCAACTGGAAATTAGTGAATTATGCCATTCAGGATATTTTACCAGCCGGACATTTTTCCACGCCAAAAAGAGGGGACGGAGTTTGGGCGCCAAGCATCAGATTTCACAAAGGAGAATTTTACATTTATTGGGGTGATCCTGATTTCGGAATTTATATGGTGAAAACCAAAGATCCGTTGGGAGCCTGGGAAAACCCCGTTTTGGTGATGGAAGGGAAAGGCTTGATTGATTCCTGTCCGTTTTGGGATGAAGACGGAAATGCATATTTAGTTCACGGTTGGGCAGGAAGCCGCGCAGGTGTGAAAAGTTTACTTTCAATTAATAAAATGAATCCTGAAGGAACAAAAGTTTTGGATAAAGGTGTTCATGTTTTTGATGGTCACGATGCACATCCGACAGTTGAAGGCCCGAAAATGTATAAAAGAAATGGCTATTACTACATTTTTGCTCCCGCAGGCGGAGTGGCTACAGGCTGGCAATTGGTCTTGAGATCAAAAAATATTTACGGTCCTTACGAAGAAAAAGTTGTTCTGGAGCAAGGTTCCACAAAAATCAACGGGCCTCACCAGGGAGCCTGGGTTGATACGTCCTCGGGTGAAGATTGGTTTTACCACTTTCAGGACGTTGATGCAGGTGGAAGAATCGTTCATCTTCAACCCATGAAATGGGAAAAAGACTGGCCGGTTATTGGAACTGACCATAATAAAAACGGAATCGGGGAACCGGTTTTAACCTATAAAAAACCAAACGTCGGTCAATCCTACCCTGTCGTTACGCCTCCTGAAACAGATGAGTTTGATGGAGATAAATTAGGATTACAATGGCAATGGAGCGCAAATGAAAATATTGTTTGGTCATCCAAACTTCCCGGACAGAAATTTTTAAGATTATTTTCAATGAAGCTTCCTGAGGGCGAAAAAAACCTGTGGAACATCCCGAATTTGTTAACTCAAAAATTCCCGGCACCTAATTTTGCTGCTTCCACGAAAGTTAAATTAACTCCGGAAGATGCTAAAGAAGGAAAAGCTGCAGGACTCTTAGTGATGGGATTAGATCATGAATCAATCGTAATTACCAATAAACAGGACGGATTTTATTTACAGTTAAGAAGAGCCGAAAAGGCAGATAAAGGCAGTGAAGAAAAGGTTTTATTTGAAACAAAATTAAAAGGAAACGAGGCCTATTTAAAAGTAAATGTCAACGAACCTAACGGTTTGTGCCAGTTCAGTTACAGCGAAAATGGAAAAAATTTCACCAAAGTAGGTGACGTTTTTCAGGCAAAACCCGGAAAATGGATTGGTGCTAAAGTCGGTTTGTATAGCATAAGTACAGCAAAAGCTCCTCGCGGGGGATATGCGGATTTTGATTGGTTTAGAATTACTAAAAATTAATAGTTTTCTCCACAAATTTTCATAGATGTTGATGTAATATTTTTATTTATAGGTTTAAAAAATTTGCGCAATGATCCGTAAAAACCTGTATCATCTGTGGGAGAAAAAATAAACATAGATTTTGAAAAAAACAATAACAAAAAATAAAACTCAAAAAAATAAAATGAAGCAGTCTCTCAAAGTTATCGGTTTAGCAGCAGCAATGATGTTTTCAGGACAAATCTATGCTCAGAATCTGGATATTTACAAGAATCTTGAGTTTAAGATGCCTCAGGTTGTGGAAACCTCTTTTCCTGCAAACACAGTTTCCATTACACAATTTGGCGGAGTTGCAGGCGGAAATATAAAAAATACAGAAGCTTTCAAAAAAGCAATCGATGATCTTTCTAAAAAAGGCGGCGGAAAATTGGTTGTTCCCCGCGGAATGTGGTTAACAGGACCAATTGAATTGAAAAGCAACATCAATCTTCACGTAGAAGAAGGAGCATTCATCATATTTAGCAAAGACAAAAACGATTATCCTTTAGTTGATGTAAGTTTTGAAGGATTAAATACAATCCGCTGCCAGTCCCCCATTTCAGCAAGAAATGCAGCCAACATTGCTATCACAGGAAAAGGCGTAATTGACGGAAGCGGTGATGCCTGGAGAGCCATTAAAAAAGGAAAAGTATCAGAATCTGAATGGAAAGAAATTGTAAAATCCGGAGGAATTCTATCTTCAGACGGTAAAACCTGGTATCCATCGGAAAGTTATAAAAAAGGATTTGAAAGCAGTTCGAGCTTCAACGTTCCTGATAAAATTTCTAAGGAAGAGCTAAAATCGGTTAAAGATTTTCTTCGTCCCGTAATGGTAAGTTTGGTGGGTTGTGATAAGGTTTTGCTGGACGGACCGACCTTCCAGAATTCGCCCGCATGGAACCTTCATCCGTTGATGTGTTCGAATGTCATTTTAAGAAATCTTACCGTTAGAAATCCTTGGTTTTCACAAAACGGCGATGGTGTAGATTTGGAATCCTGTAAAAATGTTTTAATCTATGATAATACCTTTGACGTTGGTGACGACGCAATTTGCATCAAATCAGGGAAAAATGAAGACGGAAGAAAAAGAGCAATGCCAACTGAAAATGTTATCATTAAAAACAATGTCGTTTATCACGGTCACGGAGGTTTCGTCGTTGGAAGTGAGATGTCCGGAGGAGCTAGAAATATTCACGTTTCCGACTGTACTTTCATCGGAACAGATATTGGTCTTCGTTTCAAAACAACACGGGGAAGAGGTGGAATCGTTGAAAATATTTACATCAAAAATATCGATATGATTAATATTCCAACTCAGGTAATTGGCTTCAATATGTTCTATGAAGGAGCTTCACCGGTTTTGGAAGACGGGCAAAAAAAAGAAGAAAACAAAGCACCGGAAAAAGTTTATCCCGTAACAGAGGAAACTCCGATTTTTAGAAATATTTTCTTTAAAAACATCAATGCAGTTAATTCTTACGAAGCGATTACATTATTCGGTTTAGCTGAAATGAATCTTAAAAATATTGTGATCGAAGATTCTCAGTTTGACACGAAAAAGGCTCTTACCATCGTAGATGCAGACGGAATTCAATTAAAAAATGTGAAGCTGAAATATTCTGAAGGAACAGGAGCAACAGTCTACAACAGCAAAAACATCAACCTTTCGACGGTAAAATTTGAGTCTCAAAATAAACCGTTGGTTAAGGTTTTAGGAAATAAATCAGGGGCAATCTTCTTACCCAAAGAAGTTGCAAATGATAAAGCTGCAATTTCTATTGCAACGGGAGTAGCTAAAAATGCGGTTAAATAATGTATCAATAGTAATTTAAACCATTAAGTTCAATGAAGTTTTTAAGATATCAGTTGAGCAATGCCTTGAGAATACATCTAAAAAATCAGAATGCTTCTCTTATTAAATGCAACTTCTCTAATAATCTTAGTGGTTCAAAAATTTAAAATTTGACAACATGATTTTTAACAAAAAACATACTTATATTTCTATTTTTTTAATGGGAGGAACATTAGCATTCGGCCAGATTCAACGGCCGAATGCAACTCCTTACACCAATGAAACTACCTATGAAAAACTAAAGAAAAAATACACTTTTATCACTCCTATAGATCGGCCGGTTCCGAAAAATATAGGGATTGATAAAGATGTAGAATATGCCAATATTAATGGACTTTCATTAAAAGCAGACATTTATTATCCTGTCGATAAATCTAAAAAACACCCCGGAATCGCAATGGTTCATGGTGGTGGCTGGATTTCGGGAAGTAAGGAAAATGAAAAATTCATGGCAATGGAACTGGCTGCAAAAGGTTATGTTGCAATTTCGGTCGGTTATCGGTTGGCCGATGTTGCAAAATATCCCGGCGGAGTTGAAGACATTGAGGAGGCCATTCATTGGTTAAAGAAAAACAGAAAAAAATATTCTTTAGATCAAAATAAAATAGCAGTGTTGGGAGAATCAGCCGGGGCACAAATTGCAACTTTGGTTGGTGTACGATCAAAGAATAAAATTAAGGCAATCATCAATATTGATGGAATTGTTTCATTTATTCATCCCGAAGCTGAAGAAAGTACATATGCTTCGTATTGGTTGGGCGGTGACAGGAGTGCCAATTTAAAAAACTGGACCGAAGCTTCACCCTTAGAATATATTAACAAAAATACACCTCCTACTCTTTTCATTAATAGTTCTCAACCTCGTTTTCATGCCGGAAGAGACGATATGATGAAGAAATTGAAAAGCTATAATATTCCGACTGGGTTTCACGAAATTAAAAATTCTCCGCATTCATTTTGGAGTGCAGAACCCTGGTTTACGGAAACATTGAATTATACTGTTGCCTTTTTAAATAAAGTTTTGAAATAGGATAAAGGTTAAGTTTGAGATTAAGGCTAAGACCAACTTAAGTAAAGTTTTATGAAAAAATTATTTTTAATTCTGTTCATTTCGATAACTCAATTTCTTTTAGCAGAAAATGATCCGTACATTAAAATCACTGTAGCTAAAGACGGTAGCGGTGATTTTACATCGATTCAGAAAGCAATAAATTCAGTAAGAGATTTAGGACCTGCGGAAGCATTGATTTTCATTAAATCCGGAACTTATAATGAAAAAATTACTATCCCTTCTTCAAAACATAAAATCACTTTAGAAGGCGAAGATAAAGACAATACTATAATCACCAACAATGATTTTTCAGGAAAATTGGATTCATTTAATGAAAAAAAGACAACCTTCAATTCCTACACTTTATTGGTCATGGGTGATGATATTAAAATCAGTAATTTAACGATTCAAAACAGTTCTTGCAACGAAGGACAGGCAGTTTCGCTTCATGTGGAAGGTGACCGTTTTGTGATTAAAAACTCTAAAATTCTGGGTTGTCAGGACACGGTTTATTCTGCTACCAATCATAGCAGACAATATTTTGAAAACTGTTATATCGAAGGAACAACTGACTTTATCTTCGGACAGGCAACGGTTGTTTTTAAGAACTGTACCATTAAAAGTTTAGCCGATTCTTACATCACCGCAGCCGCAACGGAAGCCGACAGACAGTACGGTTTTGTCTTTTTAGACTGTAAATTAATTGCCAAAGAAGGCATCACAAAAGTATATCTGGGAAGACCTTGGAGACCTTATGCAAAAACAGTTTTTATCAATACGGAAATGGGAAAACACATCCTTCCGGAAGGCTGGAATCCCTGGAAAGGCGATAAAATGTTCCCTGATAAAGAAAAAACAGCTTATTATGCAGAGTTTGGGAGTAAAGGTGAAGGAGGAAATATTTCAAAACGGGTAAGTTGGTCGCAGCAATTGACAAAAAAAGATTTGAAAAATTATACACTAGAAAAGATTCTGGGTGACTGGAATCCAAATAAATAATGAAATAAATCACTAAGATGCTTCGACAGGCTCAGCATGACAACTCTAATACTAATTGCTTCATTTAACAGCACATTTGTAGTGATGCCGAGCTGAGCCGAAGCATCTTTCAGGTTTAATTAAAAATAAATTGTAAGATGAATAAAAAACTTAGCATACTATTATTATTCCTATCAATAATAACATTTGCTCAACAAAAACCAACCCTATTTTTAATTGGCGATTCCACGATGGCGAATAAGGAAAATCCTGATAAAAATCCTGAACACGGTTGGGGACAAGTTTTGCCACAATTTTTAACGACAGGAATTGAAGTCCAGAATCATGCAATGAACGGAAGAAGCTCAAAAAGTTTCAGAACAGAAGGAAGATGGGATAAAGTGATGAAACAGCTTAAAAAAGGAGATTTTGTGATCATCCAGTTTGGCCATAATGATCAGAAATTGAAGGATTCAACTAAATTTACCAATCCATACACTCAATACAGGGCCAATTTAGAAAGATACGTCAATGAAACCAGAGCCAAGGGCGCAACCCCCATTCTGATGACTTCCATTGTCAGGAGAAATTTCACAGAAAATGGTGTTTTGATTGATACACACAAAGAATATCCGTTAGTCGTAAGAATGGTTGCCAATGATATGAAGGTTCCGTTCGTTGATATGCAGTTATTAACCGAGCAAATGGAAATTGCGTACGGTCCGGAAAATTCAAAAAAACTGCATCTTCATTTTGTAGAGGGTGAAAATCCATATTATCCAAAAGGAAAAGCTGATGACACCCATTTGTCAAAATTAGGCGCAGAAACTGTTGCAAAACTGGCTTTGAAGGATTTGAAAAGCTTGAATATCGGGTTGGAGAAATATATTAAATAATTCAAAACATAAAAAATGAATTTCAAAAAAGAACCATTTTTCAACGGTAATTCCGGATGGGAAGATTTAGGAGGCGGAGTTTCCCGTCAATTTGTCGGGTACAATTCTCAAATAATGATGGTGATTGTAAAATTTGAAAAAGATGCGGTTGGAGCCTTGCACCAGCATTTTCATTCGCAGATCACTTATGTTGCATCGGGAAAATTTGAAGTAACTGTTAACGATGAAGTGAAAATTTTACAGCAAGGTGACGGTTTTTTCGCTCAGCCCAATATTTTTCATGGGGTAAAATGTCTGGAAGAAGGACAGTTGATTGATGCTTTTACACCGTTCAGAGAGGATTTTCTTAATTCTTAAATATGAAAATGTTAGTTAATCGCAAATGATTTTCTTGCGCCTTAAAAAAGAATCATTTAATGAAACTTTACACCATTGCAATTAACCAGAAGAATACAGACTTTTTTTAATCAAAAACCAATGAAAAAAGCAATTTTTATTACAGCATTTTTCCTTATAAATCAATTATCTGCACAGGAAAAAATCATTTTGTGGCCAAAAGGTCAAATGCCGAATTCCAAAGGATTGCAATTAAAAACTGAAGAAAAAGAAGGAAGAATTGTACAAATAAAGGAAACTGAGCTTTTTGCTTTTTTACCTCCGAAAGAAGAAAGAAAACAGATGGCTGTCATTGTCATTCCCGGTGGTGGATATTATAAACTTACCTATGATCTGGGTGGCTATCAAATTGCCAAATGGTTCAACACGCAGGGAATATCTGCATTTGTTTTAAATTACAGGTTACCAACCTCTCCCGATTTAAAGCAAAAAGAAATTGCTCCATTACAGGATGTTCAGGCGGCTATAAAATACCTCAGAAAAAATGCGGTGCAATATGGCATTTCATCAGATCAGATTGGAGTAATCGGAACTTCTGCAGGCGGACACCTGGCTGCAACGGTAAGTAATATCTCTACAGATTATACAGAATTAAAAGGCGACTGGGAGAATATTCCTACCATTCCTAATTTTGCGATTCTTGTTTCTCCCGTTATTGATTTGGGAGAATTTGCCCATATTGGAAGTCGCAATAGTTTGCTTGGTGAAAATGCTTCTCCGGAAAAGATCAAAGAATACTCTATGCAGAACCGGGTAACGGAAAAAACTCCGCCTACTGTTTTATTTCATGCTCAAAACGATAAAACAGTTCCTGTGATGAACAGTATTCTTTATTATCAAGAAATGACAAAAAATAAAGTAAAAGGAGCATTGTTTATCTTTCCTGAAGGTGAACACAAAATTGGAATTACAAACAGATCAGAGCTAACTGATAACTGGAAAAAATTATGCTCGGACTGGCTGAAAACGATAGGTAATAAGTAATTAATACCTTATTTCGTGGTAATCACAAAAAATTTAACAATTCAAAGTATGCTGAAAACCATTCAATATAAAATATTTTCACTGGCTTTTGGAACGGTAATTTCCATTTCTATTCATGCACAGCAGAATTTAAAACTAACCTACAGCAAACCTGCAGAAAACTGGAACGAAGCGCTTCCCATCGGAAACGGAAAGCTCGGTGCAATGGTTTTTGGCGGTGTTTCACAGGAACATCTTCAACTTAATGAAGAAACAATCTGGGCGGGTGAACCGGGAAATAATGTTCCGAAAAATACATTCGACAGTATTCAAAAAATCAGGAAATTATTGAATGAAGGTCAGTTTGAACAGGCTCAAAAACTTTCTAATACAACTTATCCCCGAGCAGCGCCAAAAGACCTGAACTACGGGATGCCTTATCAGACGATGGGTGATTTATTTTTAGATTTCAAAGGTCATGAAAATTTTAAAAACTACGAAAGAGCTTTAGATATTGAAAAAGCAGTAAGCACTGTTTCTTACAAAGTAAATGCTGTGACTTTTAAGCGTGAAATTTTCACTTCGTTTGCTGATAATGTGGTTGTGATTAAATTATCTTCCAGTAAGAAAGGGAATTTAAATTTTTCAATTAACGCTACTACTCCACACTTAAAAAAATCAATTTTTACGGAGAAAAATCAACTGGTGATCACCGGGACAAGCGGCTCGGCTGATAATAAAACCGGAAAAGTTAATTTCAAAACGATAGCTGTTCCTGTTCTAAAAGGTGGAAAATTGACCTCAACTCAAAATAAATTAACCATTTCAGGAGCAGATGAAGTGATTATCTATGTTTCAATCGCTACCAATTTCAAAAAATACAATGATATTTCCGGAAATCCGGATGCGAGAGTTTCTGAATATTTAAACAAAGCTTTAAGCAAAAAATATAATGATGAATTAAAAGCTCATACCGAAAAATATCAGAAATATTTTAACCGTGTACATTTAAATTTAGGAACAACAGATCAGGCGAAAAAAACAACGGATATCAGAATTAAAGAATTCGCCCATTCGAAAGATCCTGATCTGATCGCTTTGTATTTTCAGTTTGGTCGTTATCTTTTGATTTCATCTTCACAACCGGGAACTCAGCCCGCCAACTTACAGGGGATCTGGAATTACCAGTTGAATCCGGCCTGGGACAGCAAATATACCGTCAACATCAATACAGAAATGAATTACTGGCCTGCCGAAAACACAAATTTGAGCGAAATGCACGAACCTTTGTTTGATATGATTCAGGATTTATCGGTGACAGGACAGGAATCTGCCAAAGAAATGTACCATGCAAGAGGTTGGAATATGCATCACAACACAGATTTGTGGAGAATTACCGGAATTGTGGACGGTGGTTTTTATGGGATGTGGCCGATGGGCGGTGCGTGGCTCACACAGCATCTCTGGAATCATTATTTATACACGGGGGACAAAGAATTTTTAAAGAAATATTATCCTGTATTGAGAGGTTGTGCCCTATTTTATCTGGATGCTCTTCAACAGGATTCTTCTAAAAAATACCTGGTGGTTTCCCCTTCGATGTCACCCGAAAATAAATATTTAAACGATGTCGGAATTACGGCGGGAACGACTATGGATAATCAGTTGGTTTTTGATGTTTTTAATAATTTTATTAATGCTTCAAAAGTTTTAAATGAAGATAAAAGTCTTTCGGATGAAGTAAAATCAGCGTTAAATAAACTTCCGCCTATGCAGATCGGGCAATACGCCCAGTTGCAGGAATGGCTGAAAGATATGGACCGAACCGATGATAAACACAGACATATTTCGCATTTGTACGGATTGTTTCCTTCGGGGCAGATTTCACCTTTCAGAAATCCTGATTTAACGGAAGCAGCAAAGAATTCTATGATTTACAGAGGCGATAAATCAACAGGTTGGTCAATGGGCTGGAAAGTAAACTGGTGGGCAAGGTTATTGGATGGAAATCGTGCTTTTAAACTCATTTCAGACCAATTAACACCTGCTCCGTTGGAAACAAAAGGTCAGTCAGGGGGAACTTATCCCAATCTTCTGGACGCCCATCCACCGTTTCAGATTGATGGGAATTTTGGCTGTACATCGGGAATTGCAGAAATGTTACTACAAAGTTATGACGGCTATCTATACATGTTACCGGCACTTCCTGATGCTCTTCCAAATGGTTCAGTGAAAGGCCTGAAAGCACGTGGCGGATTTGAGGTTGATATAGAATGGAAAAATTCAAAGCTGACGAAATTAATTATTAAATCAGCTTTAGGAGGAAATTGCAGAATCAGAACAGCTAAAGATGTGGTGTTGGTAGCTTCTGAAGCCTCGGCTACCCAAACTCAACTGAAACCTTCAAAAGGAAATAATCCGAATGAATATTATCAGATCAACTCAGTTAAAGCTCCTTTGATTTCTGATAAAGCAGAATTGAAAGGTTTTACAGTTCCAGAAACGCAGGTTTTTGATTTAAATACTGAAAAAGGTAAAATCTATAATTTTGATGTAAAATAAATTAAACAATTAATAAAATGCAATCGATTTAACAAACTAAATAAATAATATTATAATTATATAAATATTAATATTTTAAAATATAAAACACATTAACATTAAATATATAATTTTATACTTCAATCAAATAACAACAAATTACTATGAAAACAACATTTAAGGTTATCTTCCTGACAGCAGCCCTAAGTTCGGCTTTTATCCTGACAGGCTGCGGACAGGAAGACATCAAAACAGATTTAACGGAAAATCCAAACGACCTTGCTATGAAAAGCATTCTTGTAGCAAACGCGATCGTCCCTTTGGCTGATTGTCTCGCTCCGGGATGGGCTTCCCAAAACGGCGGAACAACCGGTGGCGGAACCGCAGCCGAAACTACGGTTACAACCTACGCTCAATTAAAAGCAGCTATCGAAAACACTGCCGTAAAAGTTATCAAAGTAACCGGAACAATCACGGTTACTGCCCGTTTATCATTTCAGGATCAAACCGGAAAAACAATCTACGGAACGAGCGGCGCTAAATTGGTTTCAACAGATCAGACAAAAGACGGTTCGGGAATTATCAATATTAAAAGATGTAACAATATCGTCATCCGAAATCTGATTTTCGAAGGTCCGGGAGCTTATGATACAGACGGTTGGGATAATGCTATTTTAGACGATTGCCGGAATGTATGGATCGATCATTGTGAGTTTAGAGATGGCGTTGACGGAAATTTTGACATTAAAAACAAGTCCGATTTTATCACGGTTTCCTACACAAAATTTCACTATTTAAAGCCGCCAAAAGCCGGCGGTTCAGGTGGAACTGATGATCACAGATTTTCAAATCTTATTGGTTCAAGTGACACTTCAACAGCAGACGCCGGAAAACTGAATGTAACCTTCGTTCGCTGCTGGTGGGCTCCTGGCTGCAGAGAGCGCATGCCGAGAGTGAGATTTGGAAAAATCCATATCGTTAACAGCTATTTCAACAGCTCTGTGAGCAATAAATGTATTGCTGCAGGCGTTCAGGCGAATATCCGTGTAGACGGAAACATGTTTGAAAATGTAAAAGAGCCTATCAATTTAATGAGCGGATATACGGCCGTTACCGTTACTTCCAACAACACATTTACGAATGTTACCGGAAATACGGCAGGAAGCGGAACAGCTTTTACTCCTCCTTATACAATTCCAACTTTATCTCTATCTTCAGTAAAATCTGATGTGACAGCAAATGCCGGAGCAACTTTAAGCGGAAATATCTGCAACTCTTTATAGGATTAAATACTAATTGCGAAAACAAAAAAGACTGAGAAATTCTCAGTCTTTTTTGCTATTGTGAGGAACGTAATGACGCAACAATCTCTCATTCTCAATTTTGTAAATATCAAGCATCTATCTTCTAATTTACTTTCTTTTATCGAAAGTTTTTTCCTACTCTCTGAACTCGCTAGTTTTCAGGTTTCCGGAGTGCTGCCTACAGCGCCAGCTTATTCTTCTCAGCCCACTTCGGAAACTCTTTATTGATCAGTTTATCTGCAGAATCTCCAAACCAGCTGTAGCCGTTTCTTCTTTCTTCAGAAACTTCGTTGTAGTTGTATTTTACGCTTCCGTCCCGGTCGCCAAAAAGAGGCTTGTTATTATTGATGTCATAAAATCTTGCCCAGATCACCGAATTTTTATCTTCAGCCAACGTTCTGATTGCTTTTCCGTTTACCTTTGAAACGTTGTAGCTGTATCCTTCAATTTTATTTTGTTTAAACCAGTTTACAGCAGATTTTATTGACTTTTCAATTTCGGGGGTGACAGGCTGCAGCATCAAAAATCTCACAATTCCTACAGATTCACCGGTTGCCAGAGAAATAGGCTCAAAAGCCCGCGCTTTATCTGGTTGAAGAGTAATTTCGTTGTATTGATCTGCCCAGATTGTGGGAATTCCTTTTTGCAAAACCTGAGTTTTTAAGATGCATTCGATTCCTTTTTGGACGGCTATTTTTGATTTTTCTTTTAGTTTAGAATCCACAACCTCAAAATCATTTTTCCCTTCCGCTACATTATATAAGACCGTTAAAGCATTGATCATCGCATCGTCATTGTAAGTGACTTGCTTTCTGTAGATCGCCGAATTCGGGTAATATTGAGGAAAACCACCGTTTTTGTACTGCATTAAAATAAGATATTGAATTCCTTTTTCGGCAGATTTCAAATATTCAGGATTTTTTGTGGTTTTGTAGGCTTTTATTAAGGTGTTAATTTCCTTTGAAGTGGCATTATTATCAATGGTAGCGTGATCATCCCCGGTTGATTTTATTTTTTTTAATAAATTTTTGTCAATGGGTGCGTTATAGTTCACTACAGATTTATCGCTGAGCTGTTTACCCCAACCGCCAATTGGAAGTTGGTATACTAACATTTTTTCAGCTAAAGTATCTTTGACCTGAGCAGAAAAAATGGCTGTTGTTAAGGAAAAGACAGCTATTGAGAGTTTTAATTCCATCATTATTTAACTTTAACAATTAATGGGTTGGCAATAATCTGAGACTGTTTTTGCAATAAAATTTCCCAGTCTTTTTGTGTCTGAATCTGTCCGCTTTTCTGCCACGCAAATCCGGCGTAATAAGTCAGATTATTTTGAGGTTTTGTCACAACTAACAGGTTACTCTGATCCGCAGTTTCGGATTTAAAAGCAACAGATCTTTCAACAATTTTAGGATCTATAACCACTCCTTCCCCTACAAAAGCATCGTCAATTTTTTCCCAGTGGAGATAATATCCGTTTTCGTCGTTCAGTTTTGTTTCGCCTTCGTTTTTATGCAGGGTAATTCCGATTGTGTAATTTGGAACCTGCTTTTCAGCCTGAAAATTGGATTCAAACTTTGAAAAATTTGAGCCCAGATCAAGAGAAATCCGTTTTGTTTCTTTTACTCCGAAGTCACTCCACGAATTGTAAGTTAATTCAAAAACCGTTCTTAAAGGGCCATCCGCAATGGTTTTGGAACTCACGAAATTTTGTGATACCTGAAGCTTTTCATTCAGCCAAATTCCGATTCCACCCGTTCCGCGGCTATCTCCAACATGGTAAGGATCATAGCCCTCGCCTCTTGTGTCTTTGTGATAATACAAAGGATCAGTCAGGTAGCCTTTATACCATTTGTTGATCACGGGTTTATCGGTTCTTTTTAACCAGATATCAACACCGCTGGAAAGTGTACTTCCTTTTATCCCTGCCAGGGCTTCTTTCTGACCTTTCGGGCCATAGACACGGAATGCTATTTTATCATTTTCCCAGGCATAATCGTCTACTCTTTCGGGAACCAATCTTGAATACGCTGAAATTTTGCTTTCAGGAATTGGAATTTTAGCATCTGCAATAAGGGTATAAATATTTGTTTTTTTTGCTTCAATATTTGCCTGAAAAAGGAGTTCGTCACTTTTTCCGTCCCCGTTATAATCTATCCATTGAATGGGTAAAATCTTTTTACTGCTATCCTTTATTCTGAGATCAGATTCGCTGTTCGTGCTTAAAAAAGAAGTTAATTGAGAAATGGGTACCGAAACCACTTCATTTCTTGAAAAATTCAATGTATTTTTTACATGAATAGAATTTTGTGCCTTCAGAAAAGGATTAATGCAAACGATTGCACAAATACATCCGAAAATTAAAAATTTTGTTCTAAGCATAATTATTCAATTGAATTGTAAAAATCAAAAATAATGATAACTTTCTTATGAATGTAAAAAAATCTAATTTTTAAATATAAAAGGTTGATTTAGAAAATATTCGAAATAATTTCTTAATGATATTGTATGGTCAAAAAAATATTTACAATATAAAAGTCCTTTCAAATGGTTTGAAAGGACTTCTTTTTAAAATGTATGAAATTAAACTTTGGTAATTTTTATTTAATAATAATTTTAAAATTACTATTCAGATTTTCGCCTGAAACATTGAGTATATAATTTCCTGAGGCTGTTTTGTTTACAATATTTAATTTAAATATTCCGTTTCCATCAGCATTAATTTTTTCTTTGACAACAATCTTTCCTGTCAGATCAATAACTGTCATTGTTAAACTGTTTTTTTTATATTCGGGAAGCTTAATGGAAATCTGGTCTTTTGCAGGATTTGGATATACTGTTCCAACATTTTTGCTGATACTGAATTCATCATTCCCCAATACTGCCTGATTGTACAAAGCATATACCTCCGCTGAAGATAATGCATAGTTGAACATCTTAAGCTCATCAAATGCGCCTTTATAAGGAGCCGGAGCGTTGGCGGTTGATAAAAACTCAAGCTCACCAATATTCCCGATGATCAAATCACTTGCTTCACCGATACCTGTCACCGTACTTTCATCTCCTTCAGTGCTTAAAGTACCATTAGTATAAATTCTCATTTTATGTGCAGCAATATCTCTCTGAATCACAACATGCACCCAGTTATCAGTAAAATAATTGGCAATAGGTGATGTGATTTCCTTTTTTGTAACGTCATCATCAATAGCATATCGCAGCAGACCTCCTTTGATTTCTACATTAAAACGTTTCCCTGTAGCTCCTGTTGCTGTATTTTTAGTGAAAGAACCTTTGCACAATACATAAAGGCTTGTAGACGAAGACGTTGGGACCATGCTTGTTGGAGCTTTCATCCAAAAAGAAACAGTAAAAGAATGATTATCAAATAAAATATGATTCTGATGAGGAATACTGGCTATGTAGATATTACCAGATGAAGTTGCCAGATCAAGGGCGTTGTTTTCTTTTCCTGGTACTCTTACATTGGCATTATCATAGGCTGTATCTAATATTCCATGATTGGCAAAAGATGTTACATCTGCAATTTGAGCACCTGCGAAAGGAGCCTCAGCGAATGGCCAGTTCCCGACAAGACCGGGTGCCAATGCCCGGAAAGTCCATACATCTCCTGCAGTAATACCAAGGGCATTAGCAGCATCAATTCTCCAATAGTAATTTGTTGCCGGATTTAAATTAGTAAGCTGATATGATGGTGTAGCAGAATAAGGTACAGTAGCAACATTACTTAAATTTAAAGGATCTGTTCCAAAATAAACTGAATATGTTGTTGTATTTGAACTACCATTCCATTTTAAAAGCAGATTTCCACTGTTCAACTCAACATTATTATTACCAGTTACGGGAATCGGGTTAATTGCTTTTGTGGGAGCCGATGGGACTGGCGGCGTGGTTACTGACGTATTTGATGTGTAAACTGAAGATTCTGACGCATTCGTTGCTTTAACTCTATAATAGTACTGAGTATCAGGCGTTAAACCGACTTCATTATAACTTGTTGCATTCGCTCCCAATGTTGCAATGACTGTAAAATTAGTACCATTGGTAGAACGTTCTACAACATAATTAGTTTCATTCGTAGCATTATCATTCCAATTAACTGTTAAAGAACTTGAAGGTGAAGCTCCTGTAGTTGTGACTGAATTGGTGAAATTCACATTTGTTGGCGGAATAATGAAATCCGGAGGAGTTGTATTGGGTAAACTGTTAATATAAACCTCAATATTCAGATACGGAGCATGTGTTGTGCTTACAGCCAAAGCATCGAATACATTTGGATTCAGCCCATTAGCCGTTTCCCATGCATCCGGCATACCGTCATTATCCGTATCTAAAGGCGCCGGAGCACCATAAACGTGTCCTGCGCCGCCATTAGTGAAACCAAATTGAGTCGTTAAATCAGTTTGTACATAAACATAAGTAGCTGTTGTACCTTTCGACATTAAATCTGAAATCATTAAGCCATCTACCTGATCGCGTCTTGGATAGGATGCTCCTACACCTGTAACAATTTTATTGTATGCCTCCTGAGCGGTTAATGCAGGGGTTTTCATCGGATAATCATATGGGTTAGCCATTATTGCTGCCGGATCACCGACAGGATATCCCGTTAAGTTTTGAGGAACTGCAGTCCCATCCAATACTCCGTTTTTATTGTTGTCGAAATAATTTCCGGAACCATATAAATTGAAATTTGCATTCCCTACGCTGAAAGGTGTAGTAACCGTATTGCTTGTATTTGGGCCTCCGATAAAATAATTGTTGATGATATTGGCAAAAGAACTTCCCGCCGAATCACCTCCCATGATGTATGCTTCCCCAGATTGGGTGTGCCCATAAATATTTCCATAATTACCCCAGTTGTAAACCACATTATTGACAAACTCGTTGATTCCTTTTATTTTATTATTACGGGTTTTATTACAGATATATAAATTTCCGATTAAACTGATCTTCCCTCCCGGCGGGGGTTGCATTAATCCTCCCGCAGAATGATTATGGCGGTGCATTCCTTGTCCTATAATAGAATTCTGAATCGTTATATTATCGGGGCTTGTGCCGTTATTATCCCAGTTAACTGAAAATACTTCGTCTGTACCCCAGGTAAAAGTCATATGATCTAAGATGATATTTGCTCCGTTGGCTATTCCTGATGCGTCCTGATTTTGAGATGTTCCGCCATAGCGAATACGAAGATATCGGGCAATCGTGTTATTGGCTCCCGTGAATGACACCCTGGGTCCCAAAAATAAGATCCCTTCTCCAGGAGCAGTTTGCCCGGCAATCGTGGTATTAGCTGCCACAGCAACAACCGATTGCAAATTAACAATACCTCCCACTTTAAATATAACAAACCGGCCCGGCTGACTCACCGCATCACGGAATGAGCCCGGGCCGCTGTCATTTAAATTGGTAACCAGATAAATCTGAGGATTTGCGGCACCTCTTGCTCCCACAGTATATCTGCCAAAACCAGTAGCTTCCGGAAATGCCAATGTTTGGGCACTCAAATCTATAGCAGATAATGCTAATCCACAGAACAATAAAGATTTAAGAGTTCGTTTAAATAGTAAAGGTTTATTTTTCATAAATATCAATTTTGTGTTAACTAATCTATTCACAAAACTAATATCAAGTATCCTGCTCCGTCCTGTCGATCTCTATATCAAATAATTACAAAAAAAATCCGGTTAAAAAAATAACAGATCTATACTATTGCAATAAGACAGACCTGCTAAAATTATTTGAAGGTGAAACCTTATAGCACAATAAAATGTTTTTTTCTGGAAACTGCAATAAAGGAACGTTGTTTTACTGCTAGGATTCCCGGGAGAGCTTCAATACAACCATAAGTTCTGATATCATGAAGTGGAGCCTGAGAAACAATATATATTTCGAATTATGTGTAAAAATTACTCACTTTCGATTGGTGTTTCTTTGATATATTTTAATCACTCAAAACAACAAAAAAACCTTTAAATACTAAGATTTAAAGGTTTTTGATTTTATTTGGTTCCCCAACTTGCGGAGAGAGAGGGATTCGAACCCCCGGACCTGTTACAGTCAATAGTTTTCAAGACTATCGCAATCGACCACTCTGCCATCTCTCCTAATAACAGTAGTACTACCGTTTTCAGTGGTGCAAATATATAAAGTTTTTTGAAACTGACAAAATATTTTTTGGCTCTTAATAAAATATTGCACTCTATGAAGCAATTTTTTAATCATTAAGGTGCTAATATCCATCCCATTTTTATTCTCCATTCCGTATAACCAACTTGTTTTGCATCTATCTCAGCAATCTTTTCTATACCCGGAATCCTATTGATTTCTTCCTGGGAAAAAGGTTCCAAATTGACTTTCAGGCGTTCTTCATTCAGTTTATTTTTATTTTCTACCGGATATGGTAGTCTTTCTTCGGTAAGCTGTGTCCCGTATTTTTGAGGCTTGCTCTGAAAAACCTGAATTCTGTCATGCAGATAAGCAATGTTTAAAGGATTCACATCACTTCTGTTTTCAATCATCATTTTATAACATTCTTTCATAAATGCAGGCTCACCAATAGAATGCTGAATAACAAGCCATGCAGCCTCACTAGCCTTATCCCCCACTTTTGAGATCGTAGGAAAGCCTATCTTCCTAATGATTTCCCGAAGCTTTTCCGCATTTTGCCTGTGAATCTGTTCCATTTCAGGATGATAGCCGCCGGAAAGCTTTCCCTCAGAAGCCAGTTTCTCCCTAACCGACAGATCTTTTTCAGCCAGCTCGATTAATTCTTTAGAACATACTTCATTCATATCTTTAATTTTAATGAATCTATTTCAGGTCTGTTTTCATTCAGGATTGCAAATTGCCAAAAAAATTCCAAATATGTTAACCGTAAGAGTTCATTTCATTAAAAAATCTAACATTTCTGAAAAGAACTGTCACGTTTTATTCATTAAGTTTGTCTTCAAAAGAAATATCATGCAGGAAAATTACAGCAAACTGCTTACCTATGCTTACAACATCACAGGTTCTTATGAAGATTCGCAGGATCTTGTACAGGATGTGATAGAAAAATATATTTCTTTAGATAAATCCGGGGTAAGAAATGAGATTAACTACCTGATTAAAAGTACAGTTAACCACGCTATCAATTTTAAAAACAGGCACAGTAAAAAAATGATTTACGGTGAATGGCTTCCGGAACCACTGTCGTTTGACAATGCAGAGAATAAACTGATCAAGGAGCAAACGGCACGTTACACACTCCTTGTCCTTCTAGAAAAGCTGAATCCCAAGGAAAGGGCTGTATATATTTTAAAAGAAGCTTTCGATTATTCTCACCAGGAAATTGCTGAAACTCTGGATATTTCCATTGATAATTCACGCCAGCTGCTGAGCCGTGCAGGAAAACAGCTGCAGAACATAAAATATGCTCCCGATACTGCAGATTCCAATGCTCCCGATATACTCCACAGATATCAGAAGGCACTGAGCGAAGGAAATATTCCCATGATCGAAGAACTTCTCAGAGATGACATCAGGCTTTCTGCAGACGGCGGAAAACGTATCCGCGTCATCAAAGCTGTGGAAACCGGCAAACCGGCAACAGCATCTCTTCTTGCTTACGTACAACAGCAGTTTCTTTCAGGGAAATCTTTCACTTTTAATGTTTTCAATCATCAGCCCGCTTTGTGCTTCTGGCAGGGAGAACGTATGTATAACTGCCATATTCTGGATATCGATGAACATGGGCTGATCAGGGAAATTTATTCTATTGTAGATCCTGAAAAATTGAAAAGAATTAATTAGTTTAAGGTTAAATTTTTCAGCTTTCTAACCATCTTTGTCACGTTTTGAAAATCAGGTGTGTCTTTAAAGAAAAAAAGTATGAACACACTTCTCCGAATCGACAGCAGCCTTCGGCTTAAAGATTCCTATTCACGTCGTATGGGTGATTATTTTGTAAAACAGTGGATCCTGAAACATCCGGATGGATTGGTTATCGAAAGAGATACGGCCAAAAAAATGACACCTCACCTCACCCAACAGACTTTTGATGCATTTCTGAATGAAAATCTTTACACCGAAGATCTTCTTCTATCCGACAGATTGATTGATGAACTTTACAAAAGCAGTGAGATCCTGATCACCTGTCCTATGTATAATTACGGGATTCCTTCTTCTTTGAAAGCTTATTTTGACCTTGTAATCAGGACTAAGAAAACGTTTACCTATGACAATGGTATCAAAGGACTGCTTTCAGGTAAAAAAGCACATCTCATTTCGGTCATGGGTGGCATTCACTCATTACCCGGAGGTATGAATTCTCTTGAAACTCATTTAACCAGCATCTTAAATCATCTTGGCATTACTGATATCATTTATTTTCCTTTGGAAAGCACAGCAGCTCCGGATCGGATTTCAGAGAAGGCAGAATTATTGGAAACCGCAATTTTTAATTATTTAAATTAATTATGGAAGAGATCAGACAAGCTATAGAAAAGTTTATCAAAGGTGGTGATACTCATGATCCTGACCTTTTAGAACAGGTTCTTCATCAAAACTACCAAAACATACAGGATGGTTTTTTTGACCAACCTGGAATTTTCGTCTTTTCTAAAGAAGAATATATCCAGCTGGTCCGTGATAAGGTTTTTGGAGGAAAGCCGAGAACGGTTATTTACCGTTCCCTGGAACAGAAAAACAATATTGCATACGCCCAGGTTTCCCTGGAAAGTCCAATTCTCCGGTTTTCATCACTTATTACGTGCGTTCTTGAGCAGAAAGAATGGCAGGTAATAGGCAACATTCCAACAATAGAGCAGAAATAAATAAAAAGCTGCATCAAAAGTTCATTGCAATGTTTTTGATGCAGTTTTTTGATTAAAAAAATTAATTGTATTTGTTTTTATCGTTTCACCGTAAAGCATTTCCAACCTTATGCATCAACTGTTCATAAATCCTTAAAACAATCGTAATCTATAGTTCAGGGTATTTCCCAAACAGACGTTTAATTTTGTTCAGACCTAATATACAGTTAAAAGTGAAGAAAATTTTTACCTCCGTTTTATTTTGTGCATCCATTTTTTTCTATGCACAAACCGGTACTGTTTCCGGAAATATCAATGATGATTCCAAATTATCTCTTCCGGGTGCCAAAATCTCCCTGGCTCCGGGAAATATCTATACAACTTCGGACGATCATGGTAACTTTGTTTTCCTGAATGTTCCTGCAGGAAACTATACCATGACAGTAGATTATCTGGGCTATGGAACCAGCGAATACACAGTAACAGTTGAGTCTGACAAAAATACAAAGCAGAATATCATTTTTGCAAGAAAAGAAACAGCGATTGCAGAAGTGGTTGTGAGCGGATCCACCCTAAAAAACCAGGCGAGAGCATTAAATAAGCAGAAAAATAATGCCAATATCACCAATGTAATCTCATCCGACCAGATCGGACGTTTTCCTGATGCCAATATTGGTGATGCTTTGAAACGTGTTCCCGGAATCACAATACAGAACGATCAGGGAGAAGCCCGAAATCTTATCATCAGAGGTCTGGCACCTAACCTTAATTCCGTTACCTTAAACGGTGACAGAATTCCGTCTGCCGAGGGTGACAACAGAAATGTTCAGATGGACCTGATTCCTTCGGATATGATCTCTACTATCGAAGTTAATAAAACCCTTACTCCCGATATGGATGCTGATGCTATCGGTGGTTCGGTCAACCTTATCACAAGGGCTTCACCTAATGGACAGAGAATTACTGCAACGCTGGCCGGAGGTTACAATCCTATTCGTGAAAAAGGCAATTATACAGCCGGATTTGTATACGGAAACCGTTTTATAAATAAAAAGCTGGGTGCCGTTTTCAGTTTTTCCTATAACAATAATAATTTTGGCTCAGATAATATCGAACCGACATGGAGCCTGGCAGATGATGCCGCACAAACTGCCTATATCAGCAAAATGGGGGTCCGTTATTATAATGAACACCGTATAAGACATAGTTTTGATCTGAATATGGATTATGAATTCAATTCCAAAAACAAGATCTATGCTTCTGCTATGTATAATTTCAGAACGGACAAAGAGAACAGATTTGCTTTAGGCTATAAAGTAAAACCGGTCTATAATGATGATGAAACCGAAATTACAGGCTGGAAAGGCAGCATCACAAGGCAGAATAAAGGTGGAGATGCGGATAATGACAATACGCGTCTGGAAAGACAGAAAGTGCAGAACTATGCTTTAAGAGGGGAACATCTTCTGGGTTCAAAAATCGATCTTGACTGGTCCATGAACTATGCAACAGCAAGTGAAAAGAAACCTCATGAGCGCCATATAGAGTTTGAAAACGGAAAAATGAATTTCTCTTCAGATCTCAGCGATCCTGAAAGGCCGATAATTACTCCCCTTTCTGCCGACAATCTAGGTGTTTATAAGTTAAGTGATCTTTCAGATTCCAACAGTTTTACACAGGAAAAGGAATTTGGGGCAAAGGTCAATGTCCGTTTTCCGTTTTCTGTGATGGAAAACCAGAAAGGCAGACTTCGTGCAGGTTTACGTCTCCGTTTAAAGGAAAAGGAACGGAATAATGACTATTATGCTTTTGAACCTTTGAATGATATGGGAAGCCTATTATCTGTTCCTACTGTTCATTTTGACGGTCAAAACTTTCACCCGGGAAATTATGTCCCGGGAACTTTCGTGGATCCGTCATACATGGGTAATCTGGATCTGTTCAATCCCAATTTATTTAAAGGTGAGCTGAAGCCTGAAGAATTTCTTTCAAGTAATTATACGGCCAAAGAAAATATCTATGCCGGATACATCAGATGGGACCAGGATTTCAGTGATACATTCTCAATGATCGCAGGAGCCCGTATTGAAACTACAAAAATTGACTATACTGGAAATTACGTGCTGGATGAGGAAAGTCTGGCAGGAAAGATCAACCGTACGAACACTTATACCAATCTGCTTCCCAATTTGTCTTTTAAATATGTTCCTGTTCAGGATCTTATATTGCGTGCGGCATTTACAACAGCCTTGGCCCGTCCGAATTATTATTCACTGGTTCCTTACCTTAACGTTATTTCCGGGGATGAAACCATTTCGGCAGGAAATCCGGATTTGAAGGCAACGTATGCTTATAATTTCGATTTTATGGCAGAGAAATACTTTAAATCGGTCGGAATACTTTCGGGAGGTGTTTTTTATAAGAACCTTAAGGATTTTATTTATACTTATTCGAGAAGAAACTATACATCTGGTGATTTTTCGAATGATTTTGCAGGACAATCCAATCCTATTCCTGCCGGAGAAAATAACTGGAGCTTTACACAGCAGCGTAATGGTGACAATGTAGACATTTATGGTTTTGAAGTGGCCCTTCAACGTCAGCTTGACTTTATTCCGGGAGCATTCTGGAAAGGTCTGGGAGTGTATGTTAATTATACGTATACCAAATCAAAAGCGAAAGGAATCACAAATGAAGATGGTGTGGAAAGAACAGATGTAGGACTTCCGGGAGCTGCCCCGCATATGTTCAACGGATCTCTTTCGTGGGAAAATAAACGTTTCTCAGCAAGAGTTTCTATGAATTACGCATCTGATTATATTGATGAACTGGGTGGGAAATCATTTGAAGACCGTTATTATGACAGGCAGATTTTTCTTGATGCCAATGCATCTTATAAAATTACAAGCCAGCTCAGAGTTTTTGCCGAAGCCAATAATCTGACGAACCAGCCGTTACGGTATTATCAGGGAATCCAGAGCAGAACAGCACAGGTGGAATATTACAAACCGAGATTCACTTTAGGATTGAAATTTGATTTTTAACGTATGAAAAAGTTACCATTTAGTATAGCGATATCAGTTTTACCTTTTGTGGTGAGCTGCAGCACGCAAAATTTAGAAAAAAATATAAAACCTTCTGTTATTACAGAAACAGTAGTTCATGATACCGACGATCCTGCCATCTGGATCAATCCTGCGGATGCTTCAAAAAGCATTATTATCGGAACAGATAAGGATACTGATGGCGGACTGTATGCCTTTGACCTGAACGGGAAAATCATCAATAAAGTTTCAGGATTGAAACGCCCGAACAATGTAGATATTGAATACGGCTTTATGCTGAACGGAAAGAAAACCGATATTGCCGCTGTTACAGAAAGGGAAACCAATACGGTAAGGCTTTACAGTCTTCCTGACCTGAAGGCAGTGGGTGAATTTACAGTATTTGATGGTGAAACGGAACGCGATCCGATGGGAATTTCTATGTACCAAAACCCTGTATCAGGAGAAATACATGCTGTTGTGGGAAGAAAATCCGGCCCGGCTGACGGTTATCTTTGGCAGTATAAGCTTTCTGAAAAAGAGGGAAAAATAACGGGTGAAGTTATCCGCAAGTTTGGAAAATATAGTGGCCTAAAGGAGATTGAAAGTATCGCCGTAGATGATGAAATGGGCTATATTTATTATTCTGACGAGCAGTTCGGGGTGCATCAGTATTATGCAGATCCGGCCAAAGGAAATGAGGAGCTTCTTGTTTTCGGAAAAGGTGATTTTGCATCTGATGTGGAAGGAATTTCCATCTATCCTACTTCAGAAAAAACAGGATATATTCTGGTTTCCAACCAGCAGAAAGATACTTTTAACGTGTATCTGAGAGAAGATCCCGCCAAGGGAAGAATTACTGAAATTCCTGTTTCCACCAGTGAAAGTGACGGTTCAGAGGTAACGAATGTTAATCTGGGGCCCAATTTCCCAAAGGGAGTCTTTGTCGCCATGAGCAATGGCCGGGTTTTTCACTTTTACGACTGGAGGGCGATTGAAGAAAGAATTACGGCAGCCGGCAAATGAAAATTCTGAATTGAAATAGGATATTTCACATCGCTAAATGATAAAGCACTGCATTTGTAGTGCTTTGTTAATAGTAGCAGTAAAGAAATTCCATCTTCTGTATATTCCTGACAATTACTACCTTAAAGAATTCACTCCTTTATAAAACAGATGCATTGATGATGAAGTATTTTCATATCAATTTAGTTTCCGTATTAAAAAAATCACTAATTTGGGATAACTAAAAGCGGAATCTGAAAAGCTTATAAAAGAGTAAGAAAAACTAAAAATTTTAATTCATGAAAAATCTTAAAAAAATTTCAAGAGAAGGTTTAAAATCAGTAAAGGGAGGTACTAAAGAAGGATGTCCGGGACCTGGATCACCATTATACCATCCTTATGCTACACAAGAACAATGTGAAACCGCTACAGGAAAAACGTGCTTTTATTCAGAAGAAAGCTATTGCTTCCCGGCGGGATGGAATGCAGATTTACTTTAATTTCTCCTTAGACCAGTCCTGAAATAATGATCATATAATTATAAGGACATAAATAATAATGGAACCAGAGTAAAAATGTTTTTGCTCTGGTTTTATTTATTTGAAGTTTTAAGCTCAACCATACATACAGCTTTCAATGATTCACATAATCACCTTTGTTTTACTTTTCTTTTCAATTCTTTGACCCTCAAAGTCAGCTGTTTTCTCAGATCATTGTGATACTGTCTGTAATTTTTTATGCTTCTTTCCAGCTGCCTCTTTTGAGCCAGATAATCTTCATATAACTCACTTAGTTCAGAGACCTTAGAAATCATGTCAGAAGGCTGGATATCCGGGTCCCCGGCTGCTTTTTTCAGCAAGCCACGATAATATTCCATACGGTCTGTAAGGCTGCTGTGAAATTTTGGTTCTATTCCCTGCATGGCTGTTGGTTTTATGTATTAAAAAATTAAAAAAATGTTCACTTTCCGATGGCTGCAGAAGGCGTATCACTCTGAAATAAAATCTTAACACTTTTGTCCAAAGTATTCTTGCCTGCTGATTTTGAATAAATATTGTTCAGCGCGGATGAAATCAAGGTTTCTTCCGGGTCTCCTAGCGGAAGCAGTGGCAGCGAAGCATATTCACCGGCTGCAATCTGCGGAGGAATTCCGTTGCTGTAAGCTCCTTCCCCAATCGCATTGAAAACCTTATAAATAACCGGATGAAGCTGCCACGATATTTTTTTGGGTTTCCTCTTGTCTTCCACCATAAATCCGGCCATATCTTTACCCAATGTCACACCTCCCACCTGAATAACCTGCATATAAGGTTTAAGGTTATTGATGACAATCTCCGAAGCAGATGCCGTACTGGTCGAGGTAAGAATATAAACTTTGCCCAATCCGAGGGCATTCGCACGCAGGGTATTGAAATCAAGCGCATTGGAATCATAACTTATCTGCTGGGCAAATGTCCGTTTGACTTCACCTCCGTTTTTGTTTCCTTTGTAAATAATAAATGGGGAGGACGAGGAAATTCCGGAAGGGATCAATGAGCACAGTGCCGCTGCTGAAGCGACTGATCCTCCATAATTATAGCGGATATCTATGATGAGCTCCTGTATTCCGGCTGCTTTGAATGCGGCAAACTTCTGATTCAAAGCAGAAGTCATTCCGTCCGGGAAATCATAGATATAAAGATAGCCTGTCTTTTTACTGTTTTTTTCAAATATTTTAGATTCCAGAGGCTGTTCAAAAGAATACCCGTAATAGACCGTGATGTTTTTTTCATTTGCAACAGTGCCATTTTCCCACTTCCCAACCGTTAATTCTATGACCGTCTGCTCTTTAATTGATGACGTCAATTCTTCGGCATTGGCTGCAGTAATCGTTTTACCGTTGATCTTCGTGATCATCATCCCTCTTTCCAAGCCGGAATTGAATGCCGGGGAGTTCTTCATAACAAGTTTTACGGTGGTTACAACGCTTCCATTAGCCAACTGTATGACGGCATAATCGAAGCCATACATATTCCGGACAGAACGCGGATAAGAAGAAGGGTCCTGAGTATCTACAGCAAATGAAAAACGGTCTTGTGAAGATAAAAGGCTCTTAAAAAAGTCCTTCACCGGTAGGTGGTAATCCGGTTTGGCAGGCATCTGATCTGCCCAGTAATAATACCTTCTCATGCTGTCCTGCACCCATTGGTTTACAGATTCCCTGCTCCCTTCCGGGAAACGCGGAACGCCCTCATCATCATTACGATTGCATGATAAAATAAAGATAGACATTGCCGCGAGCAGCAGAAAACTAAAATATTTCTTCATAGAATTGCCCATCATTAAAGATAATCTGCCACGTCAATCTCTCCTTTAACAGTGAGAGCACCATTTTCCATTTTTTCCTGAAGAACGATAAGATTGGCTCCCATATCCTGTTTTATTTTTACTTTAATGATTTCAGTGCCCGTATACGGCACAGAGCTATCCGGTTTATACAGTTCAAGGTAGACAGGTGCTGTATTACTGAAAAAATTATAGATCTTTACCTCAGTAAAATTTTTCTTTCCAATATTGTCAAATTCGGCAAGCACTGCCCCATTTTCTCTTTTCAGAACCCCTTTCACATTGGAAAGTGAAGTCCCAGAGTATTCACCAAGATTGGGAAAAATGAATTCAAAGCCTACTTTCCCCAGATTGATCTGCGGTTTAACAGCGGATGCCTGAAGAAAAATCCCCGGAAGATTGAAAAAATTCAGGGTTTTATAATCACTGATATTGTCGTAAGTAATATTGTAATGGGCAATTTCGGTACCCGTTTCATTGTTGTAGATCCCAAGCCTGTCCGTTTCTCCTTCATCCAGAACGAAATCGAGTCTGGTCTCTATTTTATTGGTATAAGAGGTATTTCCATCAATAGATATAGGTGTTCCGTTCAGTCTCAGCTGAATAACATCCGGCTTGGAATATCCTTTGATATTCACCTCAGCGGGCTTCTGTGATTTATCAAACGGCTGCATCACGCTGCTGTCTGAACAGGAAATAAGTAATGTAAAAAGTATGAATGCAATGAACTTATTCATTTATATTATTTTAAATTAAAAATCTAACTGAGAAAAATTGTCCCGCCCGGTGAAAGCACGGGACAACATGATAATTATAAAAAAACTAAGTTGGATATGTTTATGATCAAACGGTTTTGCGGGGAAGCATTAAACCTGTTTGATCTATTAAGTTTTCATGGTTAATTCCTGCAGAATATTCTGAAGGCTGGGTGGATAAACGTTATGGTTATTTTTTGATAAACTTCAGTTTTTCCGTTGTTTTTCCGTCAGAAACTTCAGCAATGTACATTCCGGCCTGCAATGATGATACATTGAGAGATCTGCTGTATGACGCTGAAAGTACTTTCTGCCCGGCTACATTATAAATAGAAACCGCCGTCATATTTTCTTTAAAACCTGGATTTAATTGGAGCTGAAGGAATTCCTTTACCGGATTTTCTTCAATTTTCGTTACATTTTCTTTCTTCTTTATATCTTTTGTGCCTAAAAATGTGGAAGCATAAATCGCCATTTCATCGATATTGATATTCTGGAGATTATTACCGCTTGGCTTTCTGTTAGACCATATTCCTATATAAATCTTTTTGCCTGCAAAGGCTGAAAGATCAACAATACTTTCGTTAAACTGAGTCAGATCATTAGGAAAAGGATTCGCCACAGTTCCTGCAATGACGCTGTAAGGACTTGGAATATCATTTCCTCCTGCATCTACTGTCATAGCCTGGAAATCGGCCAATTCCGGAACCGGTTTCTGAGGGGTACTTACATAGATAAAAAGATCACGCCCTACATTGAAATGGGTTGTTCTCTGTCTTCCGATATAAGCGGCCAGGCTGATTGTTCCTGATGCGCCCTGCAGATCAATCGGCGGCGAAATAATCCAGTCGTTTTCAGTAGCAAAACCTGCAACATTTCCAGTTGGAACCAGGCTTACTGAATATCGGAGAACTCCTGCGTTTCCATAAGTAAGGGCATTGGTCCCATTAAAATAAATATTCTGTCCCTGAACCCATCCGTTTCCATTATTGTTCAGATCATGAGCAGTCCATCCCTGAAGATCAGCGGGGGTATCAAAAGAATTGCTCCATACCAGAGACTGCGCAGCCGCCGCCTGTGAAAGCAATACAACAGATAATAAAAATAATTTTTTCATAATACAGATTATTAGAGATTTAAAAAAATAAAAGCAGGGAAAGACTTGGGATGCTTCCCCTGCATTTAAAATTATTCTACAATAGAGAAGTTATATTTCGTCCAAGTTCCCTGGAAGTCTCCACAGTTTCTAGGTGCCACGTTCCATGGTCCTACGTTGAAGAATGGCTGAGTCATTCCCCAAGCTGAAGCTGTACTTCCTACCAGTAGGTTGGCAGCAGGGATTCCCGCAGTTCCTGTACCTGTAACAGAAGTTGTAAATCCGTGTACTTTGATTGTGTTTAAAGTAGAAGCTGAAGACAGTTCAGAACCTGTTCCTTCTACTTTGATTCCTGTAGGATATCCTGTTACTACAGCATTATTCAACGTTAATTTTCCTGCTCTTCTGATGTGGATACCATTTTCATATAGTGGTCCGGAAGGAGTAGATGAAGAATATAACACATTAGTACGAGATCCTACGATAGTAAGATTGTTGATCACAGGATTTGTAATAAGCGGTGTAGCTGTACCCGTTGAGTTGTTATCCAGCTCAATACCGTTGGTATCGGAAACACCACCACTAAGACTGTGTGTAGAATTGTTGTCTGCCAAAGCAAGTGCACAAGTGATAGTTCCTGTGTATCCGTTGTCAAAATCAAAGTTATCATCATCCGGAGCAAAAGAAACAAGATTAGATGCATTCACAGTACCTCCGAAGAATTCGAAAGAGTCATCTTTCCCGTAAGATACCTGGATGTGATCTAAAGTAGTCCCGTTTCCTACAGCTCCCAAAGTAAGACCGTTGATTTCATTTCCTGAGTTTGGAGCTAAAAGATCGAATCCTGCAAATTCAATACGAACATACTTCAAGATTCCTGCGTTGTGAGCAGCATTGGTACCTCCGTAATAATAATCAGAGCCGGTTAATCCTTCGATAGTTTTCGTATCAGGTGTATTTGCAGGTGCATCTCCTAAAACAATCACACCACCAAAGTCACCAGGAGCAGCCGTTGTATTTTCGTCTCCATCTAACAGTTTATAACTTGTAAAAATAATCGGCTGTGTTGCTGTACCGGTAGCATCTATTTTACCAGTTTTAGAAATCACAAGAACTCCTGTAGGGGTATTCGTAGTGTTTGGTTTTGCTTTAATGAAAGTTCCCGGCTGGATAGTTAATTTAGCACCATTTTTTACGGTAACGATACCGTTGATTTCTACTACTCCGCTCCAGGTAGTGTTTGTAGTGATGTCACCACTTACAGAGGTTACCGGAAGTGAAGAAGCTGTAATATATTCAGCAGAAGCAGACTGCATTTCGAATGGTGTAGAAGAATCCGCTAAGTGATCATTTTGACAAGCAGTAAGAGATAATGCTGCAGCAGCAATTAAAGTTAGTTTTTTCATTGTTATAATTTTTAGTAGATCCAGTAATGTTATTTTTATAACCGGAAATTTTAATATTTAGGAATATCCGCCTCTATATTCCTGCGATTTGGTTTTATTTTCACCCTGCATTCCAGGAGGAGCTGTCCTGCCGGGGTTTCCCTGCTTATCCGCTGCTGTCCGGAAAAAAACAACGGCGTCCGGTTTTTATCTGACCCGGTACTGCTGTGCGCATCATCAGTATTGATCCGGCTCGTGTTCAGGATTCCGAAACCTGTACATTGCATCAATGAGCTCTTTTATTCTGTTTTTTATAATGTCTTTTAAAATGTATAATTCACGCTTAAGCCGAATATCCTTCCGCTATAAGCCCGGAATGTAATCTTGTCGATATCTTTGTCATATTTGTCAGTGGCTCCCGGCAGAAGCTTCCACGCCTCCCTGTCTGTGGATATGTTACTTCCTCCGGATCCATTCGGCACTGAATAAGAATTGAAATTGTTATAAAACTCTTTTACCCTGTTGAAAAGGTTTCTGACATTAAACTTTACTTCCAGATTTTTGTCTCTCAGAAATTTATAGGAAAGCTGGGCGTCTGCTACGGCATAAGGGCGCTGTATTTCTTCCCCGTTATAATCATATCCTACCGTGATGTACTGATCTCCTTTGGCATTGTATAAAAAGCTGGCACCTAAACGGCCTCCATCATAGGTCATGCCTAAATTGTAGGCATAAGGAGTCTGTCCGTACAGTGGTCTTTCTACTTCATAGGTTTCTCCATTGTCTCCTGTCTTATACTGGTCTTTAAAAGCAATTACTTTTGTCGTGTTATAAGTAAAGTTTCCGCTTATAAAAAGTTTTTCCAGCAGGGATTCTTCAGCAATAAACCCCAGATTTTTCCGTACTTCCACTTCTACTCCTTTCAGCTTTGCATTTTTAGAGTTTCCGTTGTAGAGGAAGAGGTTTCCTTCGTTCGAAAGACGTCCTTCACGCTCAATAGGCCTGTCGATATCTTTGTAATATAGTCCGGCAGAGAATATTTCTCCAAGACCGGGAAACCATTCAAATTTAAAATCATAGTTTTTCACTACCGATGAGGTCATTTCCGTATTATAAATCAAGCCGTTGGCTACCGGATCAAAGTAAGGAAGCCCCGTTCTCTCATTGAATTGTGGACGGATTACCGTTTTATTGTAGGCAAGCCTTACATTGATTTTATTGGTAGGACTGTATGTAAAATTTACGGAAGGCATCCACTGCCACGGTTTATCATCTATCGGCTCTTTTTTAACCGTTTGATTATCTGAAAGATCTAATTGCTGAGAAATAAGGTCATACTTAAAATATTCTGCACGGACTCCCCAAACCAATCTGAACATATTTTTCCAACGGTTATCAAGCATGACATAAAATGCATTCTGGGTTACTTTTCCTTCATACCTGTCATTTTTGTACAGGGGTCTGGTTTGCCAGCCTATTCCTCCCGGAACATATTTAGAACCGTCAAACCACTGGGCCAAAGAACCATGCATGGTGATAAAGTTTTTTTCACTGTTTGGAACATCCCTGTTTTCATCCACTCTTAAAAAGAATTTCTCCTGCTGATTGGTATTATTTTTTATAACCCCTGCATATCCTAACTTAATATCATTTTTAAAATTTCCTTTGTCTATATTCCATTTAAGCGAAGCTCCATAGTTATAATCCGTTTCTTTGTTGGCGATATATCCTCTGTAGAAATTAGATCCCGAATTATAAATCCTGTGATAGTTAAGAATCTCGCTGCCAATGAAATCGTAAAGACTCAGATACTGGGTGTAGTCTTTGGTGTCAGATTTCACTCCTGTTCTTGCAGCAAACCAGTTGATTTCGGCATTTCCAACTTTGTGGTTTCCCTCAAGCTTGTTCTGTAAAAGCGTCTGGTAGATGGGATAATTGGTATTATCGGTATAAGGCTTGTCCAGATCCTTGATTTGTGCGGGGTCATTATTGGGAATAATCCCGTTATAGAAATAATTATAGGACGCCTCAGCATTGGCAGCCATTCCGCTCCCTCCTGTATATTCATTCCAGCCGGTTATTCTGGTCAGCGTATTATCATAAATATGGGTGTAGGAATTACGGAAGGAGATTCTGTTTTTTCCCAGCTGTAACCCAAAATTCAGCATTCCTGCTAACGTCGAGTTGTAATTGTATGATGCTCCTTTATTTTTGAAATTGTAAAAAACAATAGGATCTGTTCCATTCGCCTGCCAGTTGGGATCGTAGGGTGCTGTGGTGTCCAGCCAGTTTCCCCTTCCTGTATGATCGATGTCTAACTTATTTTGTTCATTTCTTACCGTAAATGCTCCGGCAAAACCCCATTTATTATTATTTTTAAGGGCAAATGATCTTCCCAATGCTACCTGTACATTGGATCCCATATCTCCTGTGGTACTGAAGGTGGAAAAATTATCGTTTGTGAATCTTTTAGACTGCTCAAAAAACAAAGGATTATTCCAGTCTGTAGCTTCAAGTCCTTTGGGAAAATCTCTTGTACCATCATCATACCCGAAATAATCGTATTTTCCACGTTTACGGGTCAGGAATTCTTTAAACGCCGACTGGTCATTATAGGAAGTCCCTACACTTACTGTGGTAAAGTTTTCGTTGGGAATATCTTTGGTTCTTACCTCAACATAACCTCCTGCAAAGCTGGCATTCATATCCGGTGTTGCCGTTTTACTTACTACAATGCTTTCCACCATGGCGGTAGGAATAATATCAAATGAAAAATTCTGGTTGTAGGCTTCTGTACTCGGAAGGTTGATTCCGTCCATAGCTGCTGTATTCCAGCGTTCTCCCATAGACCGAACCACTACATATTTGTTGTCTATGGTCGTTATTCCTGTTACTCTTTTAAGGGTTCCACCTACGTCATTATCCGGTGTTTTGGCGATCTGCTCGGCGGAGATCCCGTCACTCATCTGGGCAGCTTTTTTCTGTTGGGCGAGAAGTCCGGCCTGCGTATCTGCTTTTCGGGTGCCGGTAATCACCACTTCCCGGATGTCCGTTATTTTGTCCGGAGCCTGCTTCATCGCAAATGAGACTGTATTGGTTTCATTAGTATTGACTGAAAGTTTTTCTACCCGAAGCGGACTGTATTTTGAAGCTTTTACGGTTAAAGTATATATTCCTGAAGGCAGATCTACCACGAAATCTCCGTTATTATCTGTAAGTACAGTCTTTTTAGCAACTGTTACTTCAGCTCCGGCCACAGGATTTCCTACTTCATCCACAATCTTTCCGGTAATCCTTCCGTCTCCCGTTACCGAAATACCAGTTCCTTCATATTTTATTGAAATAAGATCTCCACGAAGGCGGAATGCTACCGGAAGCCCGTTTGTAATATCTTTAAGACAGTTATTGACAGAAGTATTTTCACATTTTACGCCTTTTACCTTCAGCTCTTTAATATCTATTTTAGAATAGGCCAGTCTCATTCCTGTTTTTCCGGCAAAATCTTCCAGAACCTCAATAAGAGGCCTGCTTGCAGGTACTGAAAATGATACTTTCTGAACCAGTTCCTGAGCTTCAGTTGCTACCGTAAAGAATACTGCCGCAACGGTAAGACCGCATTTCAATCTTTTCATATGTTCAATTTCTCTTTTAATAATTTATTTTCTTTTAGTGTTAATCTATGGTAGGTTATTTCTTCAGGGTGTATATATGATCTTCTTTGTGTACTTCAAGGCCCAATATAAAGGCCAGCGCTTCCATATTTTCATCGGCTGTACCTCCTGTGAAATCTGCTGTTATCTTCTTTTCTGCAGTTTCTTTAGGATATACGATCCTGATCTTGTAATTATTCTGCATCACATCTGCCACCTCTTTAAAGGAAACATCGTTGAAGCTTAATGACAACAGTTCTGCTTTCTGTTTTCCTAATTTTTTTTCTGTTATAAGTGAAATCACGGCTGCGGTATGGGCTATCCCGAAATTGGTCCATTTCTGGTTAGGCTTCAGGTAAGAAACCGGGACTCCGGCATAGGAAACAGCAACTTTACCTTCATAAAGCTGTACAGATTTGTCATTCCCGGATTGTGAAATTTTAAAAACAGTTCCCAGAACTTTGGTACTGAAACCATCTGCATGTACAATGAAGGGGTGAGTCTTTGATTTTGCTACAGAAAATATGGCATCCCCTTTCAGATACACTATTCTAGTGGAAGCAGGAAACGATTTATCTACTGTGAGTTCTGCACCGTTCAACAATGTAACCACAGAACCGTCTGCCAGGTAAACTTTACGGTTTTCCGAGCCCGAAGTATAGGTATCAGGTCTAAAGAATGCAGTATATAGGATTCCTCCTAAAGACAACAGAAGTATAATTGCAGCCGCAGCTGTGTATACATATTTTTTTAATGAATAGAGAGGAGATGTCTGGACTGGCTTAATAAAATACAGTTCGAGTGCAGATAAAACCCTTTCTTTGGATTCCTTCATATGGATTCTGTCCAGGTCTTTTTCTGTCCGGATTTCCCACTGACTCAAAATTTCTTTTTCTTTTTCAGAGATCTCCCCTTCGGAAACTTCCCTTTGCCAGAGCTTAAAAACAAAAGCTGCAGTATTCTTATTTTTTTGGCTTTTCATAAAATATTTCATGTATTCACAGATACTTCTATCTATAAGACTGTGAAAATGAAAAACTTCCCCAGGCGGTTCTTAATATTGTATTCACATTAAAACCAACTTGTTAACATTTTTAACCCATTCTACTGCTTTCTCAACATTTGATTCACATTTAGGGGATATCTTTCAGAAATAATTAATCTTAGAATCCCCAAAGTTCATAAAAAGTTAATTTTCCTTTAGGTAATTTTGTACCAACGATATGATGCTTACAGACTATACGATATTAAAGAAGATAAAATCAGGTGACCGTCCTGCATTCATGCTGTTCTATGAGCGGTATTGGGACAGTCTTTACCGTTTTGTTTTCACGAGGACGAGAGATAAAGAGATGTCTGAAGAACTGCTGCAGAACCTCTGGATAAAAATACTTGAAGACACCACTTCCATACAGACCGACGATACTGAAAGTGCAAAAGGCTACCTCCTGCGTTATCTTCATTACAGAATTATTGATCATTATAACAGTTCTAAAAAGGTCCCGTCTACCATTAGTATTGATGAATTTGACCCTACAGGCGAGATGAATATATCTGATACGGAATATTTTGAAATTCTTGAAGAAAACGAGATCTCTGCTTTATTATCTATGATTGATGAGGTGGTTTCACAGCTTCCCACGACGGAACAGAGCGTGTATGATATGAGAATCAGAAGAAATATGTCTGTTGATGAAACAGCAGAAGCTCTCGGCATCAGCAATAAGACGGTAAGTAATAAATTAAGCAAAGCTTTGGGGGAAATAAGAGAGCAGCTGAACCCGGAATACCAGTCTTCTAAAAAACTGGTATCCATTCTGATGCTGATGGAAATATTAACGAAGTATTGAATTGGGGAATGGACGCCGGATGCCTGAAGAAGGAAGTTAAGCCATAGTAATCAATGGTATTAGCACTTCTTTTTCTTATTTTTCCCTCTTTCAGACTAAATTCCCTCCTGATCGGGTTTAACCAAAAGATTTTTTCTGTATTCTTTAGGCGTCATATTCCTGTGCTTCTTGAAGAGCCTTGACAGATGGCTTTCATCACTGAACTGGAGTTCATACGCGATTTCGCTCAATCGGACACTGCTGTATTTCAAATAGGTTTCTACCAGTTTCAGGCGGTAATCCAGCAGATAATCCTGATAGGAAATTCCTGTATGCTGCTTGAAGTATTCCCCGAAATAATTCTTTGAAATCCCGAAATGATCTGCTATGGAATGTATTCTGGTTTTCTCTTTATCTTTTACATGCTCCTGAATATAGGTAATAATTTTCATGATGGAGAAAGCTTTTACGTTCTGCTGCAGATCTGAGGTTTCGCTGTCAATGATATTCCGTGCTATAATATTCAACAGGATAGAAATGCAGTTACGGATAATCAGATAGTCATCAGTTTTACGCTTATGCTCTCTGGTAATTTGTATAATGAGGGTTTCAGCAAAACGTTCATCATCCTTATTCCGGAATACACATCCTGCCCTTGCATGATAATTATTGCTTATATATTGGAGTTTATAAAGGTTTTCGCAGCTTTCTATACGGTCAGCTTCCAGTCTTATTTTATCTATAAACTCAATCGGACATTCTATAACGATCAATTGGGCATCATTACTTTCAAAATGGTACAGCTGATGCTGGGGAATAATAAAAAGCTTCGATTCCCCGAATGTAATAGTTCGTTCGTCATACGTGAGTGTTCCGCAACCCTTCAGAACATACACCAGTGAAAGAAAAGCTTTTGTTTTGAGAGCTATTCCTTCGCTGCAAAACCTGATTTCCTTTACATTAATGTGTTCAACCTGTAACATTTTCATGCTTGAATACTTATTTTTCCTCCAAAAGTACAATTTTACAGGTACAATAAGCGGCTAATTTTGCAGAAAAAATATGAACATCTATCCCAAACGATGGCAGGCGCTTGGCTACCTCACAGCAGGAGCCTTTCTTTCTCCACTCGATTATTTTATAGTCAATATGGCACTTCCCTCCATTAAAAAAACTTTTAGTGCCAGTGATCATCAGCTACAAATGATAGTTGCCATTTACGGGCTTACTTACGCTGCGCTTGTAGTTTGTGGGGGATGTCTGGGCGACTTATATGGCCGCAAAAAAATATTTACTTTGGGATTATATCTCTTTTTACTTTCTTCTCTTGCCTGTGCTTTCTCTCCAAATATTACACTTCTTATTATTTCACGGATGTTTCAGGGAGTTGGCGCTTCTTTTCTGGCCCCTCAGGTTCTGGCATCTATAAGGGTTTTATTCAACAGCAGCGAGCAGCCTAAGGCAGTCAGTATATTCAGTTCCGTATTCGGTTTGGCTTCTGTTGCAGGACAATTGCTAGGTGGATTCCTGCTTAATCTCCACTGGATAACATTTTCATGGGAAACGGTATTTTTAGTCAATGTTCCCGTTACGCTGCTTTGTATCGTAGGTATCCATTATACCATGGACAATAACCGGGAAGAAAAGAGACAGAAAATTGATTATGCCGGCACGCTATTGCTAATCACCTCATTATTAATGTTTATATGTCCTATTATTTTCGGGCGGAAATACCAGTGGGCATGGTGGATTTTTGCGATTCTATTATCAGGACTTTTACTGTTGATGGCGTTTTACAGATATGAAGTTAAATCATTGCGTAAAAACAGGCCTGTATTGATAGACCCTACTCTTTTGCACTACCGCCCGTTTGTTCTTTGTCTCCTGATTATTTTCTTTTACAATTTCACATCAGGACTGTTTATCTGCTATCCGTATTATTTGCAGCAGTTCCTGAATTGGAACCCGGTAGATACAGGTCTTGCTATTATTCCCTACGGAATGGCTTTTTTTATCGGACCATTGCTTATTTCCAAAATAAAATATTCTTCATATATCATGGTTTACATTGGTTTGGGATTATTGATTTCAGGGTTCTCTTTAGCCTCAATATTCATTTATCTTCAGGAAAAACCTTCGATAGGAATGGATATCAGCTTATTTTTGGCCGGGCTGGGTCATGGTATTATCATGCCTGTGATGATGCGGGAAGCTATTGCATTAATAGATAGAAAAAAGGCAGGTCAGGCTTCAGGACTGATCAGTATCAGCATACAGATCGGGAGTGTAACCGGTGGTACCATTATCGGAACTGTGTTTTTCAGCACAATTGAAGTTCTAGGATTCCCGAAAGCCTTTGCCCTGGCTATTTTAATGATTGCAATCTTTCAGGTCGCAGGAATTTTCATCAATAAGAAGCTTTTGAAGCATAAAACATTATATTGAGTAGATTATATGTCATTTTTTTAATAACAATAATTATATATTTAAACTTATGAATAACACAGAAAAAATCATCACAGAAATCAATGGATTTCACAGAGATATTGAAGCTTGGTTTCGTGGAGAACAAGATCAAAACAGGCTTTACAAAAAGCTTCTGTCGGGATTTGATGCAGATTTCAGAATGGTTACAGGAAACGGCGATACTGTGACTTTGGCTACATTTTCAGAATGGCTTCCGGGAGCATACGGTAAATTTCCGGAACGCAGCATTGTCATTGAAAATATTGATGTTCAAATTACAGAAAGCCATGGACTGTCTTCGTACATTGAGATCCAGACAACCGGATCTGTAGTGACACGGCGGAAGTCATCAGCTGTCTTTGTGATACGGGAGGAAAAAGTATTCTGGCTTCATCTTATTGAGAATTGGATCTGACTTTTTAGGACAGGATTCTTGATTTTAGATTTTGGCTAAAGCCAGGTGATCAAGGCATTTTTTTGTAAGCGGGCTAAAGCCCGCTCCTATTGAATTTTAATAACAAGATCTTTTATCTTTTATCTTTTATCTTTTATCTTTTATCTTTTATCTTTTATCTTTTATCTTTTATCTTTTATCTTTTATCTAAAAATCACTCACTAATTTTATACACACACCGCTGTCCACCGGAAAGAATATGGCTTACTCTTTCCACCTGATACTCTTTGCCGATCAGGTTCCGGAAGTTGGAAAGCTCTGCCCGGCAGAATCCCTGACATTCGGTGGCAGCGGCACATATCGGGCAGTGGTTTTCTATGAGGAAATACTCATTGCCTTCTTTCGTCCATTCTGCCATATAGCCTTCTTCACTTCGGGCCTGTACCAGCACTTCTAACCGTTGTTCCAAGGATTCTGCTTTTACCAAAGCTTTTTCATAGCGTTCGTACGTATTTTTTTCTCTGTCATTGATCAGCAAATCCAATGCGTTTTCTCCCAACAAATTTTTCACAGACCTCAGGATCTGTACAGTTACGTCGGCATGGGAATCCGGAAACTGCGACAATCCTTTTTCCGTAAGGGTATAGTAGGTTGAAGGTCGTCCGACCCCTTCACTTTTTGCGACAGGCCGGATGAGTCCTTCCACAGCAAGATTCAGTAAATGCTTTCTTGCACCTTCTTTTGTTATGGAAAGCTCTTTAGAGATCAGAAGCGATGTCGCCTCCCCTCTCATTTTTAAGAACATCAGGATTCGGTCTGCTGCCGGCTTCTTCATTTTACAATAATTTAGTTGTTTTATTTTGTACAACAAATATAGTCATTTTCTATAATCTTTAGTTTTATATATTAAATTACAGCTATTCAAGTGTTTAAAGTAAAATACGTCCATCCAATAAAACAACAATAAAGTTGTTTTATTAAAATATATGATTACCTTTGGAATACATTAATTAAAAAAATAAAAGCAATGAGCACATTTACACTACCTCAGCTTCCTTATGCTTACGATGCACTGGAACCATTTATAGATAAAGAAACAATGACCATTCATCATCAGCGTCACCATCAGGCTTATGTGGATAATCTGAATGCAGCTTTGAAGGCGTCGGATGAAACTTCAGACGATCTGGACTCCATCCTTCAAAGAATCAGTGAATACAGCCCTGCCGTAAGAAATAACGGTGGCGGACATTTCAACCACTCATTATTTTGGGAAATTCTCTCTCCACAACCTCAGTTAAACCCTGAAGGAAAGCTGGCAGAGGTTATCATCTCCACTTTTGGAAGCCTTGAAAACCTTAAGGCTGAAATGAAAAAAGCAGGTCTTGGACAGTTTGGATCCGGATGGGTATGGCTGTTTGTAAAATTTAACGGTTCGCTGGCTGTGGCCTCTACTCCCAACCAGGATAACCCGATGATGGATATCCAACAGGTCAACAGAGGTTTTCCGATTCTTGGAATTGACGTATGGGAACATGCTTATTATTTAGCTTACCAGAATAAAAGAGCGGATTATCTGGATTCATTCTGGTCTGTTTTAAATTGGTCAGCCGTAGAGAAAAAATACGAAGAAGCTCTTTCAAAAATTAAATAACTAACTTTAATATTGATTACAAAATCAATTATGGATCAGAAAATATTCATCAATAAAGCGGAAGCCTCCGGAATCATTGCCCTTGATCTCTCAGACTACAGACCAACTACAGAAATTATGGAACTGGATATCAAAGATCATCTTTTCATGGGAATAATTGTAAAGGAAAAGGAATTTAAGGAATCCATTGCTGCCGTAGACTTTTCTGTATACAACGAAAAAGCTGTAGCAATTATTTGTTCTACGGATGCTATTATTCCGCCCTGGGCATTGATGATGTTAATGGAAAAATTATCTCCTTATGCCATTTATGCAGATTTAAATAATACAGAAACGGTTCTGCTGGATCTTTGGAAACGCCGCCTTATGTATGCAGATCTGAGATCATATAAAAATCAGAAAGTTGTTGTCCGGGCAAAAGCTGATCATGATCCTTCTCTGTACTTATTGGCAGCCGGACTTTTGAAACCTTTGGTCAAAACTTTGATGTATGGTGAAATAGGTCTTCCGAAAGTAATCTTTAAAAGTTAAAAGCAATGAAAGCACTTATATTAAACGGTTCTTTAGAAAAAAGACCTGAATCTACTTCCGGACGAATTTCCCGATACTTTGCAGAAAGGCTGGAGCAATCAGGCTTCCAGACAGAGATCTTTACATTGGCAGATTCGGGAATTCCACTTTTTGACACTGCCCTTACTAAAACTCCTTTGACTGTAGAACGCATGTGCCAGCTATTTCTGGAGGCAGATATTCACTTCTGGTTAGCTCCGCTTTATCACGGCAGTATTCCGGGAGTAATGAAAAACTGTCTGGACTGGCTTGAAGTTACAGCCAATCATTATCAGCCTTATCTCACGGATAAAACGGTTGGCCTGGTTTGCTGGGCAGATGGCCTGCAGGCTATGCAGGGCATCAATACTATGGATGCGGTTGCAAAATCTCTGCGGGCATGGCCTCTTCCTTTCAGCATACCTATTATCAGATCAGCATTATTTGATCCGGAAGATCCGGCAAAAATATCTTCTTTATATTCTGCTAAATTTGATCAGATGATCGGCATTGCAACTACGAAGAGAATAGGAAAGATATAGTAAAATTACAACCCATTGTTTTTTCATTTAAGTTATGTTTAAACGGAGATTTCTCGGGCTATAACAAGTCAGGAGAAATCTCTTTTAAATCTTTTTAAAAAAATATAATATGGCTATTACAATAACCGATGACTGCATTAACTGCGGAGCCTGTGAACCCGAATGTCCTAATTCAGCAATCTATGAAGGCGCTGTTGACTGGAGGTGGCAGGATAAAACAAAGCTTTCCGGAAAAGTGATCTTTCCGGATGGAGCGGAAACAGATGCAGAAGCTTACCAACAGGCTTATTCGGACGACGTTTACTATATTGTTCCGGGAAAATGTACAGAATGTAAAGGATTTCATGAGGAGCCGCAATGTAAAACGGTATGCCCGGTAGATTGCTGTGTGGATGATCCTGAGCACCGTGAAACCGATGACATTTTATTCAGCCGCCAAAAATTCCTTCACTCTTAAGATAAGTGAACACATTAATTAGAAACCAATATAAAAGCGGGAATAAACCCGCTTTCATTTTATGACTTGTTTTTAGAAACAAAATATCTCAGCTTATAAGGCTTTTATTTCATTATAAATTTTCTGTGTGACAGGCGTTTCAATACTCAATTCTTTTCCGAAATTCAAAACGGCACCCCCTAATAATTCAAGTTCATTATTTTCTTTTCCGGAGTTGACGTCAAGTTGTAGAGATGTCGGAGTTTCAAAAGGAAATGTAGCTGCTTTTTCAAATGTTTTCTGAATAATATCTTCATCCAGAGCAATTCTTTTTTTGTCAGCAATCCTTTTAATTTCTTTCATGATTTCAGAAGCTTCAGTTCTCTGATTTTCATCTGTGCATACTGTTCCGATAGAAGAATTGTGTTTAGCTGTCACCAGTCCGAAACTGGCAATGAAAATATATTTCGTCCAAATATCTGCCAGTGAATTATCTTTAAAATCAAAATCAATTTTACTTTCTTTCAATATATCAACAATCCAGTCCACATCCGCAGAAAAATGTTCAGGATCTCTTCCTACAATCATTTTCCCTGCTTTTCCTTTATGCTCTACAATTCCTTTTTCTTTGATATGGGAAGCTACATAGAGACAGGTCGGCAAAATAACGTTATCAGGAATTATTTTTCTAATTCTTTCGTAAATATCCGCACCATTCATCATGGGAAGCAGTACTGTTTCGCTGCTTATCACCTCTTTAAGCTGCTGGCAAATATTTTCCAGGTCATATTCTTTTACACAGATCAATATTAAGTCTGCATTTTTCACATCACTGATATTCTGCTCTATGGCATCAGGATGAGTATGATCTACAGGGTGCTCAGACGAGAGAAGAACCAGTCCGTTTTCTTTTACCTTCTGATAGGTTTCTCCTCTTGCTACAAAACTGACTTTATATTTTTTGGAAGACTCATTTTCCTGGTTGATTTTAAAACCGAAATATCCGCCTACTCCACCCAATCCAAGCACTGCAATATGTTTCTTGCTCATAAATTTATTTTTAACAAAGATGAGATCCAAATTCTAATATATCACTTGACAAATGAAAAGAAATTAGATTTCAGATTTCAGACATGAGACCTGAGACTTTTATTAATATTAGAAAATGTCAATCGTTAATTTTGCTTTGCAAGTGAATAGTAAATGATAAAGTCAAGATGCAAGACATCAGATACCAACCGACAATTCATTAACTCAATCACTAGGAACCAGCAACGTTATTTTAACCAGCAACTCAATACACTCCTATACTCTCAAACCCAAAAACCCTCCAACTCTAAAACCTGTACGGTTACATTTTATGAATGTCTCTTCTGATGCGACTTAATGAGCTGTCTTTAATTCCCAGGTAGGAAGCGATGATCTTTAGAGGAACAAACTGGAAAATATCGGGATGCTTTTTCATCAGATTAAAATATCTGGTGGAAGCTTTCTGGCTGGCCATTTCGATCAAGCGGTCATGGATGCTGTAATAATTAAGAACAAAAAGAAGCCTGCTGAATTCTCTGAATTCCGGGATGTTATGAAAGTTGTGCTGTACATTTTCCAAACCTGTTTCCCAAAAAGAACATGCAGTAATGGTTTGGTATGTTTCTTTCGCAGGCTGCTGTCTGAAAAACGACAGAAAGTCGTTGACAAAACAGGGCGCTGCATAAATATTAGTGGTAATTTCTTCGTTGTCCTCATTAAGGATAAAGGAACGGACATAGCCTTTTTCCAGGAAATAGGTTTTGGTACTGATCTCATCTTTATTCAACAAAACTTCATTCGCTTTGAGTTCAAAGTGACTGAATGTCTCTGTGATTTTTCCAACCACTTCTTCTTTAATGTCAAATAAGGAATGGAAATAATTATTAATCGGGGACTTATTCATTATAATAAAGTACTGCAGTAAGGATCAAAATTAAGCAAAATCCGGAACAGTTCCTTTATGAATCAGTTTTATCAATAAACCGTATCGATACAATGTGTGTGACAACTGAAAAAAAATAAAGAGATTTGTATCTTCGAATATTCAACATTCAAAAATTATTAATATTGAAAACTCAGCCCGTTATTGCAGTTCTGTTTCCAGGAGATATGGGAACCCAAATAGCAAAAGCACTTATAAACCACAACTTTAAAGTTATCACTGCAGGAGAAGGAAGGTCGGAAAGAACATTACAGAATATAAAAGAATTAGGAATTATTGATACTCATTTTCTTCAGGATACTGTTGAGCAGGCTGATGTTATCCTTTCGCTTACCAGCCCGGAAGGAAGCCTGAAAGTAGCGGAAAGCATTATTTCCTGTCTGGAAAAAGCTTCAAACTGCCCTCTCTATGTCGATTTAAACTCTAATACTCCAGCTCTTGCCGCCACTATTGAGCAACTATTTTTGTCAATAGATATTCCATTCGTGAATGGAGCAGTAATGGGAGCTTCCAAAGATATTCCTGACCATGCTGTATTGGTGGTGAGCGGTATGTACAGAAATTTGTTTATCAATCTGTTTGCTCCTGTTTTTAAAATAAAAGATGCCGGTGAAAAAACAGAGGCAGCATCAGCATACAAACTCCTATTTTCTATGGTGAATAAAGGAATGAACGCCTTGTTTTTTGAAACCATGACTGCAGCAGCCCATTTCGGAATCCTGGATGAACTGAACGAAAGTCTTCAGGAATTCCTTCCGGGAACCTATCAGGACCTCATGAAAACAACGCCTACCTATCCTCAGCACATTGTGAGAAGAATTGATGAAATGAAAGGTCTGGCCGAAATGCTGGAAAGTGAAAATCTCCCTAACATCATTGCTTCCGGAACTGCGCAAACCTTTGAAAGGGTTTTAGAATCTGGTATTTTTGAAAATGAAAAACCTGAAGGAGTCATAGAAACGCTGCAGAATTTTAAAAAACTATAATTGAGATTTAGAATTCTTCCCAGCCTTCATTCTGCGGGTCATATTTTGCAAATTCACCCGTATCTGTAAACTCAGATGCAGTCATTCCTACTTCAAAAATGGAACTTTCACTCAAATTTGCATTGAAATAAAGGCCTTTATCGGTAAGTAAGGCATTTCCAAAATCTTCATCAGGATGGCTGAAATGAATTCCCGTTTCATCTTCTCTTACCAATGCATATTTATACTTTAAAAGGCGTTCTTTCAATCCCGCTATCTGTTCTCCCGTGAATGGAACAAGATTTTCTTCACGGTCAAAAAAGCTGTCGTCATCGGCGGCCTTCTCTTTTTCTTTTGTTTCAATGCTGAATAACTGGATATTATAGCTCATGAGGGATATGTGATTATACGTTTGCCAATATAATACTTTTATAGGTATCTATACGGTCTGTTTCTTTAAACATATTACAGAGAATGATTAATTCATCTGTACCATACTCGTCCGCTTTTTCCCGGAGCCTCGCTGAAATATTTCCCGGTGTATCTGTAATGATATGATCCAGGATTTTAAAAAATTCTTCTTCATCTTCACTTCCCAATATTCTCTGTTCAACTGTTTCTGAGGGAAGAAGTGCTTCCGGCGCCTGTATATGCCTTGCCTGCAGAAACTGATAAGCCATTCCGTAGGCATTGTATTGAGCTGATTTCAGATCTTCTGCTACAGATACCGCAACAGCCACCTGGAGCGAAGGAACCGGACTGTACTGGTTTCTATCGAATTCGCTTAAATAAGTTTCGGTACTTTTCGTCCCCTGATCATTTCTCATAAAATCAGCATATGAATACCCCACGCCATGTTGAGCTGCTTCCCTGGCAGATTGAATTCCGGAGCCAAGCCATAGGATTTCAGGCAGGTGAGTAAGGCCTTTTGGCTGGGCAATAAGCCCTTCATAGACTCCCTTTTCTTCTTTAATGTATTGTATGATCTCTTCAAGTTTAGTTTCCTGACTGGATAAAACAACGGGGCGGTGGTTATTCAATGCGGATACGGCATCTTTTAATCCTCCCGGAGCTTTCCCCAAACCCAGGACAAACCGTTCTGGATAAAGACTTTCCAGCATTTTGGCCCATTCTGCGATCTTGTAGGCCGAATAATTTTTCATCATGATCCCTCCGGTTCCTACTTTGATTCGTTCAGTTTTGCTTAATATGATGGCAGACAGAATTTCAGGACTTGAACTTCCATACGCTTCCACTCCATGATGTTCGGAATAGATGACACTATGAAATCCTGCTTTATCAGCAAACAGCGCCAGATCAATGCTGTTCTTCAATGCCTGTAGTGAACTGCCCCCTTCAATGGTCGGAGATTGGTCCAGGATCCCTAATTTCAATTTCATACCTGCTGGTTGCTTTTAATTTAAAACTAAATATTTACCGATTGAACACTTATACTTTTGAAGATGAACATGAGTTCCTGAAAACTTTTTATAAAAATACCAAAAATTTAATGATCTGTTAAAAGCATCCTTCCTGTTTATTGATAATTTTGGGCAGATTTAAACTGGCTATGTTGTACATTTTAATGGTTGTTATCCTGCAGGCTGTAATTACGCTGGCTGTCTTACTCTGTCTTGCCAAGAACAGAAAGTCTTTTCACAATATGCTATTGCTCTACATTGTGACCGTAGTAGTGGATATGGGCTATGAATATTTCATCATCCAAAGATTCGGCTATGAATCTATTCTTTATGAAATACCGGGCAGCCTCAGAGTTTTTAAGGGTTTGATATTTCTGTACATTACTTTTTATCTGATTAATTTCAAACACCGGGACAAACTGAAATACCTGCTCTACCCTTTCTCGCTGATCGTTCTCATCCATACCTTGGGATTGTCAGCAAAGCTATTCGGTTACAAAGAAGGAGATCTGATTATTAACTTGTACTCAAAGTATTTTGCTAATTATTATATTCATTATTGGACAGGAAGTCTTTTCATCTGTATTGTTCTATTGTCCCTGTATCAAAAAAAGATCGAAAACCCTTTTATAAAAAAATTCCGGCTATTTTTATCTTTTGTGTTAGGGAGTGTTTTGGTTTTCTGGTCAAGCTACAAATTAGGGCTGGATATTCTTCTGTTTCAAAAAATGTATAACCTTTCATTTTTAATCCAGTTTGCCTGGATATTGTACGTTTATATTTTAACGTACCACGAACAACAGAAAAAAGACACCCTTATAGTCCCTGAAGAGCCTCTTTTTAAGGAAAAATACCAATACAAGGATCTTTCTAAAATAGATTTTGAGAAGGTAAAATCTTCTATAGAGGAATTTTATGACAAAAGCATTATCTATCTGGATGAAGACTTTACCCTAGAGCAGCTTTCACAGTATTTATCTATTTCCAGAACCGATCTTACCATTACGTTCAGCCAATATCTTTCTTCCAACTTTCATGAATATACCAACCGTAACCGTGTTTTACAGTTCAAACGTATGCAGGAAGAAGAGCCTGATTCCAATGTTACGGACCTAGCCTACCAATGCGGATTTAAGTCCAAGTCTACCTTTTACAAATATTTCAAAAAAGAGTTCAACTGCCTGCCAACAGATCATGTTTTATAACGTCCAAATGCTATATTACAATTATTTAACAAATACAAACAACTAAAAATCAACACATTAAACAATGTTTGAATCTAAACAAGTCTGTTAAAATTTAAATGAACTGAATTCTTTCTCAGGGAAAACATCTTTGTGCAAAATTTATAAAATGTTACGAAGAAGATTTTTTTTAACCACTGCAGCTGGCTTTTTTCTCGGGGGCCTTGCGATGGCCCAAACCACAGTCCATGGCATTGTGACTGATCAGCAGGGAAACCTGCCTAATGCTTTAATCTATATAGAAAATAAAGCAGAAAAAATAACGTCGAATACGGACGGGTCTTTTGTATTAAGCAATATTCCTGACGGAAATTACAGACTGATTATTGAATATACAGGCTACGAAAGTATATATTTACCTTTTATAGTCGCTGATAAGAAGGCGGTTGATCTTGGCTTGATCAGCCTAGGCGAAAAAAAAGCGAAAGAGAATGCCATTCAGGAAGTAGTGGTCACCAGCGCTTATAAAGCGTCACAGGCCCGGGCTATTACCATGAAGAAAAACTCTAACACCATTACGGAAGTTCTGAGCGCAGATGCTATCGGGAAATTACCGGACCGTAATGCTGCAGATGCGGTACAGCGTATGCAGGGAGTCTCCATTGAAAGGGATATGGGGGAAGGACGTTTTGTTGCCGTGAGAGGTACTCCGGTTCAATGGACTTCTTCCACATTGAATGGCAGCAGAATGCCGAGCGCAAGTGGTGATAATGCCAACAGAGGAGTCCAGATGGATATCTTCCCTTCTGAGCTTATACAAAGTGTACGTTTATCCAAAGCACTGACTCCTGATCTTGATGGCGACGCTATCGGCGGAAATGTGGATTTCATTACAAAAACATCCCCCAACAAAGAAACACTGGCCATAAGTACTGCTACTGGATATGTAAATATGTCCAAATCTCCAACGTTTAACTCTTCCATCGTTTATGGAAATAAAATTACGGAAAAGCTGAAATTCATTTCCTCTGCGGTGATATGGCAACGGTCTAGTGCCATAGACCAAATGCGGAATATTTTCAATTATGGTTTAGCAGATCAGACAGCATCTTATTCCATCAATCAGTTACAGCTTCGTGATTATCTGGCAGACAGAAGAACTTTAGGGTTCAATTACGCAATGGACTATGACATCAACAGTAAAAATAAATTGTACTTCAAAGGACTCTACAGTCAATACAAAGATGGACAGTCTGTTCGGGAAACCTATTTTAATTTTGACTCTAAGAATGTAACTCTTCAGGCAAGACATGCCGATTATCTTACCGATTTATATTCCATGCAGGTGGGTGGAAATCATCAGGTTGGCCAGCGTTTAGAAATAGACTGGTCTTTGTCTAAAGCCAGATCAAGTTTTAAATTTAATTCTCCGGAAAATTTAGACGACCATGACAGAGGCTACCCGATCATCAATTTTGTGCAGCCTATGACCTATGGAAACCTGGCCTCTGATGGCAGAAAATACTTTGCCATGGATGCTCCAGGCGGAACGGGTGATCCGGCAGACTTTACCTTACCTCATAATCAGAGCCCGGTTTCTGCCAACCAGCTAAAACTGAATCAGGTGATCCTCAGTCAGAATCGTAACAGCGAAACCGATCTTCGGGGTCAGGTGGATCTGAAATATACCGTTTCGGAGCATTTTAAACTTCAATTCGGAACAAAATTCAATAATAAAGAAAAAGTAGTTGATGCTGCGGTATTGGTTTGGATGCCGAAATCAGCACTGGGTATTCCGGGATCTCCGTTAAGCTATATGAGCCAGTTTGAACAGACACCCTTTCCTTTTAAAGGAGGTTTTATGAATCCTATCGGCAATCCTTATCAGTCAGTCATGATCAACCAGATCACTAACGGACAGATCGACCAATTTTATAATGCTGACACCCAAAATATTCTGGGACTGCAGCAGGTAAGCGGAAAGAACAGCAATTCCAACATGACCAGCTCCTACAGAGGAACAGAAAATGTGTGGGCCACCTATGTAATGGGCACATGGCGGGTCAATGAGAACTTTCAGCTGGTGGGCGGTGTAAGAAATGAATATAATGATATTTCCTTCTACGGCAAGAAAGTAGTTTCCGATAAGTCAGGAACTGTGGCAGAAGATATTAAAGACGGGAAAAAATACAACCTATTTCTGCCTATGATCAATATGAAATGGAAATTGACCAAAGACCGGATACTGAGAGCTGCATACACCAGATCTTTTGCCAGACCTGATTTTAATGACCTCAACCCGGGAACTATTGTCAATGATCTGTCCAATACTGTTGTCCAGGGAAATACTCAGCTGAACCCCACTTTTTCCAATAATTTCGATCTGATGTTTGAAAACTATTTCGGAAAACTTGACCTTGTCACCGCCGGAGCTTTTTATAAGGACATTACCGATCTGATCTACAAAGACCAGTCTATCCTTAACATCAATGGACTTCCATACACCTTTACCACTCCTAAAAATTTAGAAGGGGCAAAACTATACGGCTTCGAAATCGGAATCTCCAAACGATTTGAAAGGCTTCCCGGATTTCTGAAACATCTTGGTTTTGAAGGAAATTACACCTATATCAATTCCGAAATGAAAATGCCAGTCTATGAAAACGGAAAACAGACCGGAACCATGAAAACGACCATTCCCAATCAGGCCAAGCATATTTTTAATACCATATTATTTTTCGAAACCAGTAAGCTCATGCTCCGTCTGGCTGGAAATTATAAGGGAGATTACGTCAGCGAAATAAGAACAGCTGCCGGTCCCGATCATTATCAGCATTTTGATAAAAACTTTACGGTAGATGCTTCTACGTCGTACAGCATCAATAAAAATATCAGACTGTTTGTAGAACTGAATAATATTTTCAACGAGCCCAACCGGTATTATATGGGAGAAAAATCCAGAGTTGAGAACCTCTCCTATTCCGGAATAAGAGGCCAGCTTGGTGTTAATTTCAATTTTTAACAATACAAAATAATTATCCACTTTATGAAAAAGTATATGTATACTGCTGCAGTAGCTGCAGCCTCACTATTCCATGCCCAGGAAAAATGTAAAAACATCAGAATTAACCAGATACAGGTGCTGGGAACTCATAATTCCTATGCAGAACCGGTAGATCCCAAAGTATTGGATCTGGCAGCGCCTATTATCAAAAATCTGATGGCAAAATACAGTTCAGGAATGTCCTCTGAGCAGAAAGCTAAATTCCAGGAATACCATCCTAACGGAATGGATTTTACAGAGGCCCTCAATTATAATCATCCCAGTTTTACAGAGCAGCTTAATGCCAATCTCCGCGGCCTTGAGCTGGATGTTTACTATGATCCGGACGGCAACCGCTTTAATCATCCGGCATCCTACCGCGTCTTACAGGAGAAAGGCGTAAAAGATCTGGCACCGCACAATACCAAAGACCTGGACCAACCCGGATTTAAGCTTCTGCATATGGCAGATATTGATTTCAGATCGCATTATCCGACGTTAAAAGATGCTCTTAAGGAACTTCGGAAATGGTCGGATCAGCATCCTCAGCACACGACCCTATTTATTATGGTGGAAGCCAAGGACTCCGGATTTCCTATTTTCCCTAATTCTACCCAGGTTTTACCTTTTACCAAAAAAGCTTATGATGATCTGGATCAGGAAATTTTACAGTATCTGGGGAAAGATAAGATCATTACTCCTAAAGAAGTACAGGGCAAGTTTCCTACACTGCGGGAGGCTGTCGTTCATAATAACTGGCCAAAAGCAGAAGACAGCAGAGGAAAATTCATATTCATGCTGTTACCGGGAAGTGCAGGAACTCAGTCTACTAAAAACAGTCCTTATCTTATTGACGGTTCTCTGGAAAAAAGACTAATGTTCATGGAAAGTGAGCCGGAGGACAGTTTTGCAGCCTTTATTTTAAAAGATAATGCAATTGTACGGCAGCAGGACATTCAGGCTCTGGTGAAGCAGGGATTTATGGTACGAACAAGGGCTGATATTGAAACCTATGAAGCCAAGGTCAATGACCTTACCCGATCAAAAGCAGCCTTCAGCAGCGGTGCACAGGTTGTTTCTACAGATTTTTTCCGGCCCGGAAATGTTTATGGAACATCCTATTTTATAAAACCTCCCCAGGACAAAGATTATATCCTGAATCCTATCAATGCGGATTGTCACTAAACCTAATGAAGCATCTTCAAAATTATATTTGAGGATGCTTTTTATTTATCAACCAAGATAGGTTCTACTTTATTGCCACTTCTTTTGGATGTGTTAACGATGTGATCCTTGCCTTCGCATAACTAATCTGTTCTTTTTCTTTCTCAGAATCCGGTTTATTTTTCAGATACAGATTATAGTAAGTTACTGCATTTTTAGCCTGTTTCAGGTTGAGGTCATACAAAAGGCCCAGACGATAGTAGATAGTGTTACTGTTTTTAAACATCAGGCCTCTTTTGTAGGCTTCCAGAGCATCTGAAAAACGATTTTTGGATTCATAAATTCCTCCCAAAGCGGTATAATAAAGTGCTGTATGATCAGAAATACCCTCATCAATGGTCTTTTCAGCATATATGGCAGCCTGATCATATTCCTTAAGCTCACGGTAACTTAAAGCCATAAAATACAGAGTCCCTTCATTCTGAACCCCAAGATCTTCCAAGGTTTTAAAAAGTGCTATACACCTTTGATAATCTTTTAAATAAAAATAAGCCTGTCCCATTTCATTGATCACGTTGACATCTGTATTTTTTTTCAGAAGATTTTCTCCGGTTTCAACAACCTCTTTGTATTTGCCCAACAGGTTAGCTATCGGAAGTTGGGCCTGCTGCAACGTAAAATTATCCTTATCTGCACCAATAGCTGTTTCAAGGACATCATAAGCCTGCTGATATTGTTTGATTTCCCGGTAAGCCACAGCAAGATCGTAAGCAATATCCGGCTCTGTACGGTTTAAGGCATTTGCTTTTTTGAGGTATTGTAATTTGGACTCAGGAGTATCTCCAAAACCAGCTAACTGTTTGTACGCACTGAAATTAAGGCTGTCCAGCTGAATAATTTTCAAAAGATACGCTTTAGCATTCGCTGCATTCCCTCTCTTGGAATTGATACTGGCCAGGCTGAATAAAACCGGAAGACTTCCCGGTTCTACAGCATTGACCTTTAGATAATTTTTCTCTGCTTCCGGAAGTTTTCCGGACATCATATTGCAATATGCCATCTGCGTCAGAGCTTTTACATCTTTTGTATCTTCAGGATATACACTCTGCAGATATTGGGCAGCTTCAGCATAACGCTGTGATTCATAATATTCAAGAAGTTTTTCCTTATCAATCATCTGAGCATTGATCCCTGAAATGGTAAAAATAAAGAAGCATATAAAGATTGGGAATTTCATTATTGTGATTTATAACTAAATTATCAGTTATTTGGATATTTTCCAAATTTTAGACTAAAATTATTCACAAAATAAAGATTTATATAGGATTGAGTTAAAATTGATCACTTAAGTCCAATTTCTTGTAATTTAGTTTTTTGAAAAATTATAACAGAAGTATACTTCTATGGACAACGAATTCTACTGTAAATTTATTCAACCGGACCCATCACTGGACAGCTTTGTAGAAAATATAGGGATGTTTCATAATCCTGCAGTTGAAGCAAAAGAAGTGGTTATACTCCCTGACGGAAGGGTCGATTTATTTTTTATGCGATCCGGTGCGAATGAGCCGTTCAATGTTTTTCTCATCGGATTAGAAACTGCACCTGAGCAGAGAAGTATTCCTTCCGGCACGTTTGCTTTTGCCGTCAGTTTCCGTCCTCTTGCCGTGGAATATATCCTCCATACTTCCATTGCAGACCTGATCAACAGTGGTAAGAATCTTCCTGATGATTTTTGGAATCTGAATGATGATGATCTTAAAAATCTTGAAACATTTACTCTAAAAATAACAGAAAAAATAACAGAACTACTGCCGCAAACCGTTGATGAAAGAAAGCATAGGCTTTTTGACCTCATCTATGCATTAAATGGCGAAATGAGCGTGAAAGAACTTTCAGAGAAAACAGGCTGGAGCAGCAGACAAATCAACCGTTATTTCAATCAGCAGTTCGGACTTTCTTTAAAAGCCTACTGCAGTATTCTGCGTTTCAGAGCCTCTTTAGGCCATATTGCGGAAGGCAAGCTATTTCCTGAACTTAATTTTACAGATCAGACGCATTTCATCAAAGAAATCAAGAAATTTTCAGGGGTAGTCCCAAAGGAATTGTCCAGGAACAAAAATGACCGATTTATACTATTATCCGTATTGAAACAAAAATAATTTTGCATCAGTAAAATTAAAATTACAATACAATGTTAGTAGAAAATAAATCAATAGCCATAGTAGGTGCCGGTCCGGGAGGATTGACGCTGGCAAGACTTTTACAGCTTAAAAATGCCAATGTAAAGGTATATGAAAGAGATCTTAATAAAAACGCCCGGGTTCAGGGTTCTCCGCTTGATATGCATGAAGGATCGGGAATGGATGCCATCCGAAGTGCTGGTCTCCTGGATGAATTTAAAAAGAATTACCGTCCCGGAGCAGACAAAATGCTGATCGTAAATGAACACGCAGAAATCATATTCACCGACCACGAAACAAAACCTGATGAAGATTTTGGTAACAAGCATTTCCGTCCGGAAATAGACCGCGGACCATTGAGAAACATGCTTCTGGAATCTCTGGAACCTCAAACAGTGATCTGGGACAGTCATTTTATTGCGATGGAACCTAAAAATGGAGGCTGGCAGCTGCAATTCAAGAACGGTTTTTCGGCCTATGCGGATATTGTCATTGCTGCCGACGGTGCCAATTCTAAGATCCGCCCTTATCTTACAGACCTGAAGCCGATCTATTCAGGAATTTTAATGCTTGAAGGCAATGTATATAATGCAGAAAAAACGGCTCCGCATATCAAAGAACTGATCAGGGACGGAAAAATAATGGCTTTTGGAACTCATAAAAATCTGCTTATGGGCCAGAAAGGAAGTGGCGATCTTGGATTTTATACAAGTTTCAGAACCAATGAAAACTGGGCTAAGGAAAGCGGTCTGGATTTCTCTGATCAAATGCAAATACTGGAATGGTTTAAAAAAGAATATGCTGAATGGAGCAGCATCTGGTACGAGCTTTTCGAAAATGCCTCTGTCCCTTTTATTCCGCGTCCTATTTATTCTATGCCTCTGGATCAGTCATGGGAAACAAAACCCAATCTCACCCTGCTTGGAGATGCAGCTCATGTAATGCCTCCGTTTGCAGGAGAAGGAGCCAATATGGCAATGCTGGATGCATTGGAACTGAGTGAATGTCTGACATCGGATCGGTTCACTACTCTGGAGGAAGCCATCAGTCATTATGAAATTCAGATGCGCAAAAGAGCTGCTGAAGCCACAAAAGATTCCCTGGAAAATGGTGACAGAATGCATTCCAAAACGGCATTAGATGATATGCTGGAATTTTTCAGCAGTCATTAAAATAAATTAATTTTTCCGGGCTTTTAAAGATCGGAGACTTCCAGCTCATCAAAGTCTTTGACCTCTGAAAGAGCCATCAGTCCGAGACATTATTTTTTTTAGCTATTTCAGTCAGTGAGCATGCGCTTTATGAATTTTAATTCAGAAGAATATTCCGATAAGAAGTTTTACATATATTTGAAATCAGGGAAAGCATCAATCGTTTTCCGTAATAAATATATTCTAACAACTAAAAAACAGACATGAAAAAAGTAACAGGAATCGGAGGTATCCTTTTCAAATCGAAGGATCCAAATGCAATAAATGAATGGTATAAAACCCATCTCGGCCTTGAAACAACTCCCTACGGAACCAGTTTTGAATGGCGTGAAAGTGAAGATACTTCTAAAAAAGGACTTACACAATGGGCTCCTTTTACAGAAACTACCAAATATTTTGAACCTTCTACGAAAGATTTCATGATCAATTACAGAGTGGAAAATCTGGAGGCATTGGCAGAGGAATTAAAAAAGGAAAACGTTACGATTCTGGACACTATCGAAACTTATGATTACGGAAAATTCCTGCATATTCTGGATCTGGAAGGAAACAAGATTCAATTGTGGGAGCCGATTGATTAGTTGTTGTTTAAATTCGTTTAAGAACAAATGATCATATATAAAATTAAAAGTCCGGTATAGTCCGGACTTTTTCTTTGTTAAGTTTTTTAAGGCATCTATTGGGTCACTTTGATCATTGCCCGGGTAATCTGATCTTCTTTTTCTTTTGAATAGGCAGAATCGAAAGGTTGCATCACATCGAACAAATATTGATAGAAAGGAGTGATCTTTTGTACATTTTCAGATTCCTTTATCGCCTTTTCTTTACCCATCTGCTGAAGATCTTTGAGGAAAGTGTTGAATTTCTTATCAATCGGTTCTATAGATTTTACCAGGTAAGCATATGCCTTTTCATCCTGTCCCAATTTCTTATAAGCATCTGTAACCGCTGATACCACCATCGAGTATTCCATTGGCTTCACTCTCATCTGCTTAGCTGACTGTCTCTGAAATGTTGGGGAAAGACTCAGATAGTAATCGTACTCTTCAAAGATCTCTTTTTTCAGGATTTCTGCCAGCTGCAGACCTTTCTTCTCCTGTCCTGCAATGATATATCCGGTGACCATAGAGCTTAATGAGCGTGGATCATTATATTTTTCAGCAGGAATTTCTTTTGAGGCAAGATCTAATAATTCTATAGCTTTAGCTTTCTGTCCTTTTAATGCCAATGTCGAAGCAGCCCTTCCGGCCGTCATTCTGTAACCCATAATGTTTGAGGTGGCTGCTTCATCATAATGAATATTCAGGTCTTTAAAATTGCCCCATCTGAAGTTTTTCACAACATTATAAAGTGAGTTGACCTCTACCCTGCCCATATCACCATCCAGGTTTGGAGCTGTATGAATAGGCACTAATTTGTAGCTGAAACCTTCAAACTGAAGATATTCGTCAAGATAAAAGATATTCTCGCTGTCGTAGATTCCTCCTGATGAAAAGTTGATGGGACGTTTCCAGTCGAAATTGGCCAACATATCCAGCATCATGAGGTTGTTTTTATAAAGCGTGTTTCCTTTATAGGTAATCATGATCTGGTTCACTACATCCGGAAGATCTGCCTGGGTGATAATTCCTGCTTTTAAAGCATTTTCTTTATTAACCGGAAGAATGAACTTGTTTACCGGAAGAATATTATATTCCGCATATTTTTCTTCACCGAAGTACATTTTCAGAAGCTCATCTTTTTCAGGAGATTTAAACTTTAGAAAGTTGATTGCTTCCTTCAATGTCAGTGAATCCTGTGTAAGGTATTTTCTGAAGGTTCCGAATTGCGTATCAGGGACACCCTGTTCTTTCAGCATAGAAAAAATTCCTTCCCAGTCTTCTTTCTTCATCATGTAGATCTGGTCGTTTACACCGTCTCTGTAGTCCTCGTGAGTCAGTTCACTTGGAATTCCTGCTGCATTGTATGTTTTTCTCTTTGCCTGATCAATATACCATGGAGTCGCCAGCAGGGTGAAATTTACGGTTTTTACATCATCGCGGAACCGCTCTGTTTCCTGAATAGCCCACACAGGGAAGGTATCGTTGTCCCCATAGATAAAAATGATATCATCTTTAGACAGTGATTTCAGGAATGAATAGGCATAGTCGCGCGCTGCTGATTTTTTGCTGCGGTCATGCGGCGTATAGTTCTGGAATCCCATCATAAAAGGGACACCCAATAAAACTACTCCCAAAGCAATGTTTGCTCCGTTTGATTTTATCTTAGACTGGATAAACCATAAGATAGCTCCGGCTCCAAGGCCAATCCAGATCGCAAATGCATAGAAGGAACCGACCATCGCATAATCTCTTTCCCTTACTTCAAAAGGCTTCACGCCTGTGTAGAAAACAATTCCGACACTTGTTAAAATAAATAATGAAAGCAGTGCATAAAATCTTCCAAAGTCCCTGTTAAGCTGGAAAAAGAAACCGATCAACCCTAAGATTAAGGGTAAAAAGAAGAATTTAACCGTACTTTCATTCTTGAATTTTGCAGGCATTTTATCCTGGTTTCCAAGCAGTGCATTATCGATGAAAGGAATTCCGGAGATCCAGTTTCCTTTGGTGTTTTCCATATTTCCTTCAAGATC
>NZ_JBQENJ010000003.1:222569-791706 GCF_052044665.1 Chryseobacterium sp. 22532 | reverse complement strand
GATGAAGAAGCAAGATCTGTTATTCAAACAACAGACTTAGGATTCTTTGTAGCTGGTAACGTTCAGAATTCAGCTAAGGGTTATGGTTCAAAAGATGTTTTGATTGTAAAACTCGATAAGGATGGAAAAGAACTCTCTCAGTCAGTTTTAGGAGGAAAAGGTTTAGATGAAGTAGAGAAAATGATTCCAACGAAAGACGGCGGAGCTTTGCTAGGAATCTATTCCAGAAGCACAACAGGTGGCTCAAAGAAAACCGAAAACTTTGGTGAAGGAGATTACTGGGTAATCAAGCTTAACAAGGATGGAAAGGTTGAATGGGAAAAGAATTTTGGTGGCAAAGCAGATGACCACATCAGAACCCTTGCCTTGACCTCAAACGGATATATTATTGGAGGAGAAAGCCGATCCGAACGATCAGGATCTAAGACAGTTGGAATAGAAGAAGGTACAGATTTATGGCTAATTTCTTTAAACGAAAGAGGTGAAGAGATCTGGCAGAAGTCTTACAATTTTGGAAACCGAGATATCCTGATGGGAACAAGCGTGCTTCATTCAGCAGATGATAAATCTTCCAAAGGAGTTCTTTTGGGAGGCTATACACAAGCAGAAGGAAGAATTGAGACTGATGATGAAACTTTCTGGATGCTGTATCTGAACCAGGATGGTAATGAGCAGTGGAGAAAACACGTAAAAGGAGAATCCAGAAAACGTGAGGAAAGATTGTCTGATATAAAACTCAACAGGGATGGCTCAATCATCCTTGCTGGCACCAGTGCAGAAGAACTTGGAAAAGAGAACTGGAAGATCGTGAAGTTGGGTGATAAACAGCTTGATCAGTTGATTGAAAAACAAGACATCAAAATTTATCCGAATCCTGTATCTGATTATGCTTATGTAGAAATAGGCTTTGACTTTAAAGAAGCTGATATTATGCTGTATGATATGGGCGGAAGACAGCTTCAGAACTTAAAGACTAAGAATAAGGTGACGAAGATTAATACCCAGAATTTGATACAGGGGGCTTATTTGATTACTATAAAAACGGATACAAATAAAACGGCTAATGCTAAATTGATAAAAAAATAAAACATTCATGAAAAAAATAATTAAAATAATTTCAATATTAATATACTCTGTTGCATATTCTCAAAAAGATGCGATTGTTAGTTTTTCGCCTAAATCTCCCGAAGTTGCCTCTTTAGGTAAATATTTAGACAAACCTATTTCATTATCTACAGGTACCGTTACTTTAGATATACCCTTATATAATCTTGAGGTAGATAAAGATTTATCCATACCAATTGGATTGAACTATAATACTGGAGGAGTACAGGTTAATGAAGTTCCTGGAATGGTTGGGTTAGGCTGGAACTTAATTGCTGCGGGTAATATCACTAGAAATATTAGAGGAAAAATAGATGTGGTAAATCAACCTTCCTATTTTCAGAGCACTGTTAATACTGCTATCAGTAAATTATCATCAGGAAATCTTATTGACATAAATAATTACATGGAACAATATGGAGAAAGTGACTTTGAGCCTGATGAATATAATATAATGCTTTTCAATAATAATTTTACATTTTATTATGATTACACTACCGATAAATTTGTAAGTGCACCAGTTAATGATTATAAGATAGAGCCTTTTATTTTTAATTCTGTAATAAGTGGATTCAAAATTATTGACCCAGCGGGAAACCAATATTTCTTTGGTAGTAATCAGGAAACGGGTAATGATTTATATTCATCCATAATATATGATTCAGGAGGAGCATTTTTTAATGAAGATTACGATTCGAGTAGTGCAGGACAAGCTCAGGTTCAATCATGGATGTTGGTAAAAATTGTTACAGCAAATAATAAAAAGGTCAGTTTATTTTATGAAAATGCTAATAATTACAGTCTTTCAAATGACGAAGTTATAAGAATTTCCCAATTTATGTATGTTCCTAAAACTACCGATTTTGATGGTCTTTCAAAATATGATATCGTTGTATGGGAAAACAATAATCCTGTAGTGGTTGGAAACTATTATCCCATTACTAAATCTCTTTTTGATACAAACAAAACAGGAAAAATATTAAATAATTTTCTTACACCTAATATTGATGATCAGCAGCTTAAAAAAATTATATGTGATGATATTTCAATAGAGTTTAAAAAAAGTCCAAATATAAGAAAGGATATTAATGCTTTTGCTTTATCTGAAATTGAAGTTATGCATAAAAATCAGGTTAAGAAAAAATTTAAATTTCAAACATCCTATTTTAATGATGAATATCCTAACGGTATGTATGATTATTCAAGAATTGAATCAGTTTTTTTCTCAAATTATTTTGAAAAATCAAGATACAGACTAAGATTAGATAAGTTGAGTGAATTAAATGCTACAGAACAAGGAAATGAAATAAAAAGCTACTCATTTGAATATTTTCCTGGTGAGCTCCCGAGTAAATTATCTTATGCTCAAGATTTTTGGGGATATTATAATGGAAAAGTTAACAATAAGAGCTTAATTCCTACACAAACAGTTACCTATACTAACGGATATGCAGGCGTTTGGGGAAATGCAGATCGTTCAATTGATTTAAATTTTAGTAAAATTGGCATGTTGAAGAGAATAAAGTATCCTACAAAGGGCTATCTCGATCTGGAGTATGAAAATCACACTTTTGAAGCAATTAATGATTATAATGAGGCTCCTATTTTAGAAGATTTACTTAAAGTAAAAATGCTGATAAACCTTGTAGGAGAACAATCAATAGATCCAAATACAAACCAGATTCTGATGAATGACCATTATGAGGTGCCTTTTGAAGTTACTGCTTCTCAATCAACTTTTAAAACGGATGTTAGTATTATAGAAACAACCAGTACAAATCCTAACCATTTAAGCTCTGAAGACGGATATTCTGTTAAATTAATAGATCAAAACAATGTAGTTATAAAACATTTCACGAATCTGTCCGCAGGAGATTATTTCATACTTCCTCAGGGAAACTACAAAATTATTGCTCAAAGAGTAAATTATAATGAACCTTTAGGGTTCAGTATAAGTCTTTCTTATTTTGATATATTAAAAAAATCTGAAAATGTCTCTGCGACACCAACTATTAAATCAACGGGAGGAATGCGGATAAAAAATATGACACATAGAAACTATGATGAAGAAGTTGTTTCTAAAACTGAGTATGAATATCTAGATTCACAGGGTTTTTCATCAGGAATTATGTGGGGATATCCAATATTAAGAATTTCAGAGTTCTATAAAGATCTGGATAAATTATATGGGGTTATTAGTTTCCCTTTAAAGTCTGTTACTGGGTCAATGGTTACTTATTCAGAAGTTACAGAAAAGAAAATTAATAATATTAATAATGAAAGTATCAAGATAAAACATTATTTCGAAAACAATTTTATGCCGGAACCAGGGGAAAGAACCTTGGAGACTATCGATAGAATTCCCAAAGTAAGCTGGAAAAAAAATAAACTTTATAAAAATGAATTTTTTACAACAAATACAAATGAAATAGTTCAAAAAGACAGTATAGAATTTGCAAGCAGAAATTCCAGAATAACACCAAATTTTGGTTTAAGAATAGAACCAAGAGATAAAAGATTGGCTTTTACACACAATGCAACAGTCTATCATGCTCAAATATATAAATATGAAATTTATCCTTTATTTACAGATTTCTCATTTGTAAATAAAGAAATTAAGACAGAGTATTTTGATGGAAATAAAAAATTGAAAACAATTACAAATAACATATATGGACATAATGCACATCATCAACTAACAAATAAAGAAATCATTTTTCCAGATAATAAAATCAACACGATTAATTACAGCTATGCTCATGAAAAAAATAATGTTAAGCTGATCAATGCAAATATGATAGGAATTCCTTTGGAGACCGAGGTTAAGAATAATAATAAAACAATTTCAAGATCCGAAACGAAGTATGATGATCCTTCCAATTTGCTTCCTAGCTCTGTTCTTTCTTACGATATTCAGACAGGAACAGTTCCATCCACAGAAGTTACTTATGACAAATACGATTCAAAAGGTAACCTTCAGCAGTACACGACAAAAGAAGGTATTACAACAACGATCATCTGGGGGTACAATAATACCCAGCCCATTGCCAGGATTGAGGGAGCAAAGCTAGCAGATATCCCACAGTCACTCATTGATAATATTGTGAATTCATCCATTAATGATGCTCAACTAAGTACCGATGCATCAGAACAGTCACTGATCTCAGCTTTGGATGTGTTCAGAAATAATGCTGTGTTATCAGGTTATCAGATCACTACTTACAGCTATGATCCATTAATTGGAGTAAGAAGCATTACTCCTCCATCAGGAATCAGAGAAATTTATGTTTATGACACAGCTAATCGATTGAAAGAAGTGAAACAGCTGGATAAAGATACAGCTGGAAATCCTGTATATAAGATCGTGAAAGAATACAAATACAACTACAAAAACTAACACACGATGAAAAAAATAATTATCCCGATCAGTGCATTATTTATAGCGGGCTTAGCTCATGCACAGCTTTCACCGACAGAAAATTATGTCTATTCAAAAACATATCTTTCAGACCCTGCCCTTTCAACTCCAAAAACCTCAGAAACTGTTCAATATTTTGATGGATTGGGCAGACCAAAACAGGTAGTGAATGTAAAAGCTTCACCATTGGGAAAAGATATGGTTACCCATATAGAATACGATGGGTTCGGAAGACAAGTGAAGGATTTTCTTCCTATTCCTCAGTCAGGAACCCAGAACGGGGCTATTGTAACCACACCATTAGCCAATGCTCCATCGGTATATGGATCAGAAAAGATCTATGCAGAAAAAATACTGGAAAACTCTCCGCTGGATCGAATCCAACAGCAGGTTCAGGTTGGAAATGACTGGAGCAATAAACCAGTAAAATTTGGCTATGATACCAACGCTGAATATGAAGTCTATAAATTTACAACCAATACTACCTGGACAAATAATGCTACGTTATCAACTTTAGTTTTTGATTTTTTCCCACCGAACCAATTGTATAAAACTACAGTCACTGATGAAGATGGCAATATTACCAAAGAATACAAAAATGGGAAGGGTCAGGTCATAATGGTAAGAAAATTTGATGGGACATATTACACTGATACCTATTATGTGTATAATGAATATGATCAGCTGGCATTTGTTATCCCACCCAAAGCAATACACCTATCCATTACAGATACCTTATTAAATGATTTATGCTATCAGTATCGTTATGATGGAAGAGGTAGGCTTGTAGAAAAGAAACTTCCTGGAAAAGGCTGGGAATATCAGATATATGACAAACAAGATCGAATAGTTGCTATACAAGATTCCAACCTTAGAGTTAATGGACAATGGCAATATACCAAATACGACCAGTTTGGAAGAGTGGCCATCACAGGAATTGGTACAGGTGATACCAGAAGTGCAGAACAGGCTATTGTTGATGGGTTAGGATCTAATAATGTAAACAGATTAAACAATGCTCTTTTTGAAAGACAGGGCATGGGAGTTTATTACGGAAATCAGGATGTTACTTATCCTAATTCTACAAAATGGGTTAAGATATTATCATTAAATTATTATGACACCTATCCCGGGTACAGTTTCAATCCATCTTTTCCTTCAACGATTCAGGGAGAGTCTGTTTTGACTGAAACTCCGTCAACCGATGCAAGAAGTACCAAAGGATTACCCGTAGTGAGCTTGGTTAAGAACATTGAAGATGATAACTGGACCAAGAATTATACTTATTATGACACCAAAGGTCGTGTAGTAGGAAGTCATTCCATTAATCATTTGGGAGGTTATACCAAAACAGAATCCAAACTGGATTTTGCAGGTGTTCCTCAGACTGTCATTACCAGACATAAAAGATTAAATACAGACACGGAAAGAGTTATCACAGAAAACTTCACCTATGACCACCAGAACAGGTTGCTTGTCCATAAGCATCAGGTAGATACTAATCCCGAAGAAATTCTGGCTCAAAACAAGTACAATGAACTCTCACAGCTTGAAAACAAAAAGGTAGGAGGAGTATCATTAGCATCCCCTCTACAGACCATTGATTATAAGTACAATATCCGTGGCTGGATGACCAACATCAATGATCCGGCAAACTTGGGAACCGATTTGTTTGGATATAAAATTAATTACAACCAGGTTGAGGGACTGGAAGTTCCTGATGCTTCTGACAGTGGACTGAAAGTAAAGGCAAAGTATAACGGAAATATAGCTGAAGTATCTTGGAAAACTCTGACTCAGGAAAATGAGCCTTTGAAAAGATATGGTTATGTGTATGATCCTATAAACAGGCTGACAGCAGGTTTTTATCAGAGCTCAGGAAATGAGACAGGAAGGGAATATTTTGAAAAGCTGGAATATGATCTTAATGGAAACATCACCCGATTAAAAAGATCAGAGGGATTACTGCCAGGCAGTACTACAGCACTGATGATAGACAATCTTAAATATGATTATGTTGGAAACCAGCTTACAAAAGTTACCGAAGAACAGATTGGAAACAGTAAGGGATATCCCTATGTAGCAACTCCCGAAGCCATAGGGTATGATCTGAACGGAAACATGCTGAATCATAAAGATAAAGGGATTTCATCAATCCAATATAATTATTTAAATTTACCCAAACAGATTACCCAGAATGCTCAGGTAACAAATTACGTCTACAGAGCAGACGGTGTAAAAGTGAAAAAGCTCTTTGGAGATATAGAAACCAATTATCTGGACGGGTTTCAGTATAAATCTACAAGACCATCGGAGGAAGGTTCAGGAGGAGGCTTGACTCCGGAACCAGATCCTAATGAAGTTGCAACAATTAAGCTCAGAATTATTCCTACATCAGAAGGCTACTATGATGTGCTAAGCAATTCGTATATCTATAATTTTACAGATCATTTAGGAAATGTGAGACTGAGTTATACTGACACTAATAAAGATGGAATTATACAGCCGAGGCAATACCGTGTACAGCAATGTGATGGACCTTGGGATCCTTGGAATCCACCCAATTGCATAGATTACTGGAAGCCAGGTGAAATTGTGGAAGTCAACAATTATTATCCTTTTGGATTAATGCACAATTATACTGCTACCACTCAGAATGCCTATCAGTACAAGTACAACGGGAAGGAGTTGCAGGAAACCGGAATGTATGATTATGGCTGGAGAAACTACATGCCAGACTTGGGAAGATGGGGTGTTATTGATCCAATGGCGGAGAATATGCCAAGACATAGCCCTTATAATTATGCTTTTAATAATCCGATAAAATATATAGACATAGATGGCTTAGCTCCAGGCGGACCAGGGGACCAAGGGGATGGAAAAACGATTGATGTAGGAGAAGTTATAATTACTGTAAGAAGAAAGGTAGATAGTTTCTTCACTAGATTAGGGAATTATTTTAGTAGACAATTTAGTCCAAAAACCAATGCTGATAAATATGGAGGCCTGAACTCTTATCGTCAATGGCAAGCCAGCCCTTTTTATAATGAAGGTGAGACAAAAATGGACAGAATATTCCGGTTGATGGGCAATAGCAAGCGAGAGGAAATGCTAGAATTTGGTGGTGGTGGTTATAATATGTTTGGTGGCTATGGAAGAGTATTAAGTACCGAAGCTAAAGTTTTAAATGAGGCACAAACTATTCTTAAAGAAGAGAAAACTCTTAGGAAAATTTTTGAGCTAGGAACTGGTCAGGAAGTTAAAATAGGTGGAAGAACAATTGTTGTTGAACCTGATGCTCCTTTTTCTGGATTTACACTTTTTCAAGAAGATGCCTTTGTTATTGGTAAAGAAGCATTTAGTTCTCCATTAGAATTAAGAAAAACTTTATTACAGGAATTATATAGATTGAATAGTAGCGCTTTAAAAGGGAAAAATGTTACGCAAGAGGTTGTAACCAGCGAAACCAAAGCAGCTTTTGACTTCGCTGATAAAAATGCACAAAAATTAAAATAATATGGATGTTTTTAAAATAAAAAGAGTTGTTGTTTTAAACTATATAAAGAAAGTAGCTATATCTGGTATAATTGTAAATGACATTGAAAAAAGTATGTCAGAGTTTACTAAATTAATAATTAATAATGCAGAAGTTCCAATAAGAGAAGTTAATGAGGTTCTTATTGATAATAATTTTTATATAGCATTTACTTTTGATCTAGATACGTTAGATACCATTTTATTACAAGATATTATGAAACTTAAAGAAGGATACGAGCTTGAAATAATTTAAATCTACTTTGTAATTAAGTAATACCAAAGCCACTCAAACGAGTGGCTTTGTTGTTTTATAAAATGCTTTGCAGCTTAGTTTGTTTAAGGAACGCATCAAGGAGAGCGAAGACATGTTGTCTGTCGTTCTCTTTTAGTTTTTGGATATCTAAAATTTTAGCGACAATATTTTTATCCAGTAGAATATCCGTAGACCCTACGAGGTAATTCAGAGACACTTCCAGGGCTTCTGCTTACAAAACAGGTTCAGCAAGATTTTAAGAGCTATATAGATGTGAAACACAAGATACAGGATAACCGAAAATTACTCAATATTACCGCTGTAAGAATCTATGAAGAATTTAAAAAATTATTGAAGAAAACAGAGCTGAATAACAAAGGATTTACATTACATTGTTTAAGGCATACTATTGCTACACAGCTATTGGAACAAGGAATGGAACTGGAAAAAGTACCCCTCGCTACCGCACGATTGCATCGTGTGGCAGATAAAACAAAACCCTCGCAAAATGCAAGGGTTTTTTGTGTGATAATGCGGCTACGTTTTTATTAAAGAAGTCTTTAAGTTTTTTGTGTTTTTCAATAAATAATTCTACAAAACAAGCTATCGACAAATTCATGCTGGAAAATAACAATGTATTTTTTGATATCAATTCCGGACTTTGGAATTGACAAAAGTAATTTATATCTAATATTAGGGAAATACTTAGGTGTTTACTGCAATTATAGCCATTTTCTTTGGTATATTTGTTAAACAATCAACTCCACACAAATCTTATCGTCATGAAAAAGTTCCTTTTAATCATTCTCGGAATCCTTGTTATTCTGGTAGCTGTACTGCTGATCAAAATGTATACTTACCCGTTCAAAAAAACGATAGCAGAAACTTCAGAAGGGTGGAAGCCTGTGAAGAACGATTCTGCCGTACTTCGGTTGTCAGGAGGGATCAAAATACCTACAGTTTCTACAGGAAGCCTTGGTGAATTCAATTATACTCCCTTTGACCAGTTTAAAGAATATCTGAAAGCATCTTATCCATTGGTTTATCAGTATACCGAAAATACCGAGATCAATACCCATGCTTTGGTTTTCAGGCTTAAAGGAAGTGACCCTTCGCTGGAACCTATACTTTTTCTCTCCCATATAGACGTCGTACCTCCCGGAGATGCCGATGTGAAAAATAAAGAGCAGAATATTTTCAGGCCTGATGACAAGCCTTTGCCTCCGGTTTCTAAAGTAGCAGAAGATTGGGATTTTGAACCTTTTTCTGGAGCTGTTGCCAATGGAAGAATTTACGGAAGGGGAGCCATCGATATGAAAGGAATGCTTTTTTCCCTGATGGAATCAATGGATGCAATGGTTAAAAGCAAAAAAATTCCCCAACGGGATATCTACCTGGCTTTCGGATTCGATGAAGAGGTGGGCGGACAGAAAGGAGCGATGCAGATTGCAGATTATTTTAAGAAAAAGGGACTTCAGTTCGATGCAGTTTATGACGAAGGAGGTCTGATCATGCGGAAAGGAAATGTAGCCGGAGTAGATTCCGATATCGCTGTGGTAGGCTGTGCAGAAAAAGGGTTTTTATCCGCAAAAATAAAAGTTAAAGGACTTGGGGGACATTCCTCCATGCCGCCTATGGAAAGCGCAATAGGAAAAGCCGCAGTTATTATGCAGCGTCTTGAAGACGATCAGATGAAGCCTGAAATAACCCCACTCATCAAAGGCTTTTTTGACAATATCGGCGGAGCAATGCCCTGGACCACCAGGCTGGCCCTTTCTAACCAGTGGCTGCTAAAACCTCTTCTTTTATCCCAGCTTACCAAAAATAATACGACCAATGCCTTAGTACGTACAACCACTGCTTTAACGATGATGAAAGGAAGCGATGGAACCAATGTTCTTTCTCCCGAAGTGGAATTTGTCGTTAATTTCAGGCTTCTTCCCGGAAATACAGTTAAAGATGTTCATGATCATATTGCAAAAGCCACAGAGGGCTTCGATGTTGAGGTAGAAGATATCGACAATACAAGAGAAGCTTCTGCCGTTTCTCCTTCTAATACAAAAGGATTTAAATTAATAGAAGCCGGAGTCAGAGAGATCTATCCGGGGGCCATTGTGACTCCGTATCTTACTATGGCCGGGACCGACGCTTATAAATACCAGATCGTAAGCAAAAATATCTACAGATTCATGCCCATCAGGATTAACAGTTCAGAACAGCAAAGCATCCACAGCACCAATGAATATATCAGTATTGAAAACTACCTGAAAATGATCCATTACTTTGAATACATGATGACAAATTACGACAAATAATTTCGGGGTACGGGATGGGAGTTAGAGAGTCGGAGAGTTTGAGTGTCTTAGAGTTTAGGGATTCGAGTTACGAGGTTTAAAGTAGGAGTTGCTATTTTGTATTTCGGCATCTTAAAAGTTAACCGTTGCTGTATAAAGATTTTAAATAATTGGTTTAGGTCTTATGATCACCCTTAGTCTTAGCCTCATCAAAAATCTCATGTCTGAAATCTGAAATCTTGATTCTTGACTCTTGCATCTTGACTCTCAAAAAAAAATAACACGTCAAGTTTTGTCGCATTACAGCAATAGCTTTGTCATATCAAAATTACAGAGCTATGGAATTGCCGTTTTACTTAACATTTAAAGAATTTGAAAGCCATTATTACGATACCCTTGAACAATGGTTTGAAAAATATCATAACGCCAGCGAAATTGATTATCTGAAGGCCCTTGCAGATCTTTACAGCCCTTATCTGTATTACAGCTTTGCGGACGATAAGCTTTTGGCTGATGCTTCCATGGAGATCAAAGATTGTTTTTTGCCTTATCATGAAAAAATCGGAATTTCTTTTTGCACCAACTGTGAAAATGAAAAACATTTCAAAGCAAAAGGGATGAACCATATATTTGAGTGGAAAACCATCACCATGATGGAATACGCCCAGCATATTCTGGACAAAATCAACAGATACCTGTTAAAAAACGATAGCGTTCTGGACAGAAATAAAACAATCCTGGATTATATCAACGACTGTGAGGTTGTTACCGCAAGGGAAGGCGCAGGATACTGTGTGAATTACAACAGGCATCAGGCTGCAGTTCCTTTTTTGAAAACTTATCTTCCTTGTTACGGACAGACAGTGGATATTGCAGTATATCGGGATTTTATTTTTTCTGTCGTGCAGATCGCAGAATATATCGATAAGAAACTGAAATCTGTACAGGCCTTTGAGTACACGGTTTACGCTAAATTAAAATCAGAAGCCAAGTTCAAAGTGCAGATGAGCCATCAGTTTCTCACGATCTGCAATTAAATTTTACACCAAACATTCATATCTAATTATATTGATGGAAGACCTTCAACAGTTTTCCAGACAAATCCCGGCAGAAATCCCGGGATTTTGTTTAATTTCGCTCACTATTTGATAGCACGAGTAAAATAAAAAAGCCTTAAACAATTAAGTTTAAGACCTTTATCTTTTTGCAGAGAGGAAGGGATTCGAACCCTCGATACAGTTACCCGTATACTACCTTTCCAGGGTAGCTCCTTCAACCACTCGGACACCTCTCTATTTGAGACTGCAAAAATAGGGTAATTTCTGGAATCTGCAAATTATTATTTAAAATTACTCAGTAATTTCTCCACAAAGGCTCTTCGTGAAGTTGTCTGCAAAGGTTCCGGAGTAATTCGGATTGTCTATCAGGTGCATCGCTTTACTGATGGCACTTTCTGCTGTCATATCTTTTCCGCTGATCGCTCCGATCCTTGAAAAAATATTACTGTTTTCATACTTTCCGAACGAAATACCTCCTGAAATACACTGACTTACCACAACGATTTCTGTTCCGTTATTTCTGATTTCCTCAAGCGTTTCCTGTGTTTTTTCGCTGCTGAAAATAGTTCCCGAACCGAAAACCTGAAGAATAAGAACCTTCATTTTAGGGATTTCTTTAAAATGGCTCAGATGCATGCCCGGAAAAATTCTCCAGAAAAGAATATCTTCAGAAATATGTTCATCTACATGAAATTCTATATCAGGATCACACCGGTAAAGATTATCCTTAATGATATTTAAATGAACGCCGGATTGTCCCAATATCGGGTAATTCGGACTCGCATAAGCATCAAAATACTCCGCAGAATATTTCAATGTTCTGTTCCCTCTTAATAATTTATACTCAAAATAAACAGCAACTTCCTGAATAACCGCTTCATCATTTTCATAAAGACTGGCATAATAAAGGCTTGTCAGAAGGTTTTCCTTCGCATCCGTTCTCAGATCTCCGATCGGAAGCTGTGAGCCCGTCATGATTACAGGTTTTCTCAGTCCTTTCAACATAAAACTTAAAGCAGAAGCTGTATAAGACATCGTATCCGTTCCGTGAAGGATCAAAAAGCCGTCATAGAGTTCATAGTTTTTGAGAATATAGTTGGCAATAACCTTCCATTCCTCAGGTCCCATATCCGAAGAGTCCAGCGGTTTGGCAAATGGATGCACAAATACTTCGCATTCCATTAATTTCATCTCAGGCATTTTTTCGAAAATATTTCCAAAATCAAATGCGCGGAGGCTTCCGGTTTCATAATCTTTTTCCATACCGATGGTTCCCCCGGTATAAATGAGCAGGACTTTTCGTTTCATGAATTACTTTTTTCTAAGAAATTGAGCCTCGTTCAGGTTCATAGCTCAAAATTACGTTAATTTGCAAAGATTTGAAAATGAATGGAAGATTTAGCGCAAACTTTTGAATATTTAAAGCAGTTTTTAACAGAGGAAAGACTCTCAAAAATAGAACATTTCTCCAAAGAAAGTTCCGATTTTGTCCTTCCTGTGATGGACGATGTCTACCAGTTCAGAAACGCAGCAGCTATTATAAGATCAGTAGAGGCAAATGCGTTTCACAAGGTGGTGGCTATGGAAGAGGAAAATGTTTTCGATCCTAACCTTACTGTAACCAAAGGTGCCGAAACCTGGGTAGAAGTAGAGAAAATGCCTAAAAATATAGCTTCATTGCAGAATATCAAAGACAGAGGATATAAAATTTTGGCCGTATCCCTTGAAAAAAATGCGGTCATGCTTCCCGATTATCAAATCACAGAACCTATCGCTCTTGTATTTGGAACTGAGAAAGAAGGCGTGTCAGAAGAAGTCTTAGACTTTGCAGATGAAACACTGGCTATTCCGATGTACGGTCTGACGAGGAGTTATAACGTTTCCGTAGCCGCAGGTATCTGTATGTACGAACTGAAACAGAAACTGATTAAATCAGGTATTGATTATAAGTTGAACGAAGAAAAACTGATGAAAATGAAGATCCGATGGGCAGTCAATTCAATGCGAAGCGGCCAGCAGATTTTCGAAAAATATCTTAAAGACCATAACCTGAAAATGTAGGGAATTTGTTAATTTATTGATAAATAGACACTCTTAATTTCTAATTCCTAACTTCTAATTTTTCATCATATTGAAATAATTCCACGCCGCTACAAATACACCGGCCGTTTCCGTTCTCAATCTTTGATTTCCAAGTGAAACTGCTTTTACATTAGTGTCGGACAGAAATTGAATTTCCTTTTCAGAAAAATCCCCTTCAGGGCCAATCAAAAAAATGATCTGTTCCAGAGCGGGAATGTGGTTAAGCTCAATCCTTTCAAGATTTTCATGACAGTGCGCTACAAAAGTATGCTGCGGATCAATGTTTTTTAAGAAATCTGTAAGCTTCATCGCATCATTAATGACAGGGAAGTGGAATCGCAAGCTTTGTTTGGAGGCAGCAACAGCCTGCTTTTTGATCTTATCAATATTAATAATTTTACGTTCAGTTTTTTCTGTAATAATAATACTGATCTCTGAAATGCCCATTTCCACAGCCTTTTCCACAAAAAACTCGATCCTGTCGATGTTTTTCGTCGGAGCAATGGCAATATGAAGTCGGGGACTAAAATCAGGAGTATTGGTTTTAATTTCAGAAACTTCTAAGCCGGCTTTTTTTCCTTCGATAACTAATTTTCCGGAAGCAATATTTCCTTTTCCGTCTGTTACGTGAATTTCTTCACCATCTTTCATACGGAGAACTTTCACAATGTGCTGTTGTTCTTCATCATTAATTATTGCTTTTCCGTTATTGATTTCGCCAAAAAAAAGTTTCATATATTGATATTTAGAATGCGCCTGAATTTTACTGATAAGTGAAGTGATGATTAAAAGGTAATTTCATTATCGCTTATAAACGCTACACCGGTTTTTATCGTGGTATAAATATCGCCTTCACAATCTCTATATGAACATGCGTAAATTTCTTCAACCCACTTATTATTCATAAAAATTAAATTCAAATATTCGTTTTTTCTTAAATTATTTTTGATGGATAAATAATCTCCTTCTTTGGGTTCGTAAGTAAAACTAAATACATTTTCTGAATTGATCTTCTCTATGATCTCTTCCTTTATATTTTGAACATATCCAATTTCTGAACTTATCATTAAATAATCTTCGTCCTCAGATTTTTCTGTCACTTCATTTTTTCCTATAACGGTTTCTAAAACCCAATAATATTTTGAGTTCTTTTTAGAATGCGTTCCCAGTATTTTTTCTTCTAATAGTATTTTCATAAATCATATTTTGCAGTTGCGGAAGTTCTCAGATCCGTAAATTCACCTCTTTCAAACTTCAATTGAGCAACCATGGCAATCATCGCAGCATTATCAGTTGTATATTCAAATTTTGGAATGTAGATATTCCAGCCTAATTTTTCATGATTGTCCTCCATTACTTTTCTCAAAGCAGAATTGGCAGAAACTCCACCGGCGATGGCCACCTCTTTTATATTCAATTCTTTGGCGGCTTTTTCAAGTTTAGTCATCAGAATTTCAATGATTGTTCTTTGAACCGAAGCACAAAGATCATTCAGATTTTCTTTAATAAAATCCGGATTTTTTTTCACCTCTTTCTGAATATAATAAAGAACGGAAGTTTTGATCCCGCTGAATGAATAGTCATAGCCTTCCATCTTAGGTTTGTTGAATGTAAAAGCATCAGGATTTCCTTCCTTAGCCAATCGATCTATAATAGGCCCGGCAGGATAATCAAGGTCGAAAATCTTTCCAATCTTGTCAAAAGCCTCTCCTGCAGCATCATCTATTGTTTTTCCGATAATTTCCATATCAAAATAATCCCTTACCAATACAATCATCGTATGACCTCCGCTTACCGTAAGACACAGAAAAGGGAATTGAGGCGGCATAGGATTTGCATCTGCAATGAAATGGGCTAAAATGTGTGCCTGGAGATGGTTAACTTCAATTAATGGAACATTTAAGCTCATTGCCAAAGACTTAGCAAATGATGTTCCTACAAGAAGTGATCCCAAAAGTCCGGGACCGCGTGTAAATCCTATAGCTGAAATAGCATTTTGTTGTATATTTGCTTTAGTAAGAGATTTTTCAACAACGGGGATTATATTTTGTTGATGCGCTCGCGATGCCAGTTCCGGGACCACACCTCCATATTCTTTATGGATGGCCTGATTCGCAGCAATGTTGGACAGAATACAGTTTCCCTTGATGATAGCTGCTGAGGTGTCGTCGCAGGACGATTCAATACCTAAAATTATAGAGTCGCTCATAATAATGGCAAAGTTAGAGAATAATAACGAGAATGAGAATAAAAAATCGGTAACTGAGAACCTAAGTGATCAGGTACAGAAGACTGTTGGGGATGTGGAAGGGGCTGTAAAGGAGACCGTTAAGGAAGCGTCTGAACTGGCATCAGATGCTATTCATCATCCTGTAGAAACGGCTGAAGAATTTGGAAAGCAGGCGGTAAAAGATGTCACCAGCTATTCCTGGTGGGCAAAGCTTCTCCTGATCCTTTTCTGGTTGGGAGTTATTCTTGTTGGAGGAATACTTACTGCCATTAACCTTCCGGTAACCAAACGATGGGCAGCCAATCAGGCGCTTCAGATCGTAAATAAAGACTTTAAAGCAGGGATGTCTACAGAGAGTGTAGAAGTAGATTATTTTGGAGACGTCACTATAAAAGGATTAAAAATAAAAGACTACAAAGGCCTGGAATTTATCAAAGCAAGAGAATTTCGCGCCAATTCAGATTGGATGTCTCTCGCTTACAATGCTATTTCAGGAAACAGTAATTCACTAAGCTTTAATTCCCTCACCCTGGTTAATGCAGATGTAAAGGTGATCACCTATAAAGGGGACAGTATTTCCAATTTTATCAGATTTACACAGCTTTTCGACAGTGGGAAGAAAAGAGATCCTAAAAAGCCTCCTTTTCAGCTCGATTCCCGTGTACAGATCATTGATTCAAAGGTGTCTATTGTAAGTCAAAACTCTCCGGGAGAACCTGGGAAATGGCTTACTGCCACAAATTTTAATTTAAAAGCACCTAATGTAAAGGTTAACGGGGCCAATATTTCGGCACTGATCAATAATATGTCCTTCGTCACTAACAGATGGGGGAAATCTCATTTTGTAGATACTTTTTCTACTGAACTTTCTTTAACACCTGAATTTCTGTCACTAAAAGACCTTACCCTGAATACTGATCATTCACTGCTCCAGGGAAATATCAAATTTAATCTTCATGACGGTTCATGGGCAGATTTTGCAGACCGTGTACGCTGGGATATGGAAATCCAGCAGGGAAGTCAGCTGAGCGGATATGATATCAGTTATTTTGTGACCAACTGGGATAATTTTAAGCCATTCAACATTGCCGGGAAAATGACCGGTCCTTTAAATAAATTTCATTTAGAGAATTTCCTGATCAGAAATCCTGACGTCAATATCGCAACCAAAACAATGAAGGTCGACAGACTGCTGAAAGGAAATTTTGCCATTGAAACGAACGATCTTTCTACTGATTTTACCTATAAGGATCTAAAAGCCATGATGCCTTCATTTATTTCTAAAAAGATGAAGAACTTTGCAGATGATTTCGGGAAGCTGAAATATAACGGAGCAGCAAGGGTAACTCCTGAGCAGGTTTACGTTTCCAGTGGAAACCTGATGACAGGAATAGGGCAGGCCAAGATCTCCAAACTTTCACTTACCGCATACAGTACGGCAATGCCTAAATATTCGGGATATCTCGAAGTAAAAGACCTGAATACCTCTGTCATCACCAAGAATAAAAGCGTTGGCCTGATCTCCGGTAAATTTGATCTTAACGGACAGAGTTTTGACGTGAATACAATGCGTCTAACCACGAAATCCCAGATCACCAGCATCGAAATTATGGATAAGCAGATCAGTAATGTGTATCTTGACGGATTGCTGGATCATAAAAAATATAATGGACTCATTACCGTGAATGATGAGCAGGCTAAAGCAACGATTAAAGGGCTTATTGATTTCAGTACCTCAAGGGTCGCGATGAATGTAAATGCAGATGTCACTTCTCTGAATATGAATTATTTTACCAATAAACCGGGAAGCCAGATCGTGAGCGGACGGGTGGAAGGTAAAATGTCCATGTCTAATATTAATGATTTGACTTTAGATGTGGATGCCAATGATCTTCACTTTGCCACAGCCACACAAAAATACATTATTCCAAACGCCAAGCTGAAAACTTTTGTGGAAGCTGGCGGACGTGTCATTGATGTGGATGCACCTGGCGCTGCAAGCGGTAAAATATCAGGAAGATATAACCTTGCCGATCTTGCGGGTATGGTAGAGAATGGAATCGGAAGAATTCTCGTAGGCCCTCCTCCGAGAAAATTATACAGAGGTCAGAATTTTAAAATGAATTTTGATGTTCAGCAGGGTGTTGTGAATTATTTCCTGCCCGATCTGAAGCTTCCGCAGGGTGCTGTGATAGAAGGAGAATACAATGGAGATTCAAATGATCTCATCCTGAATCTGGATGCAGCCTCTCTGAAGTATATTATGACGAAGAAGGAAGAAATTTCGGATGCAGACAAAGCTTTGGCCGCCGCCAATCCTGAATACAAAATTAATGATAGAAATAATATTTCCAGAGACAGTGCGATGATCGACAGCGTGATGGTGAGGATCAATACGGCAAACCTTAATGAACAGCTGTATGCAAGGGTCAGCAAACTGGTATACAATAACAATATTATTAAGGATTTTGAACTTAAAGGTAAAAATGAAAACAATACGGCTCTTCATCTAGCCACTACCTTCAAGCATGGAAGTCCTGAGGATGATTTGAATGATAACCTTAAAGCTTATGCTATTAACGTAGATCAGTCTACGAATGCTGCCGGGGATTACGTTTTCAGGTTTGAACCTACAGAAGTTAAATTTAATGAGGTGACTTGGGCAATAGATACAAGCCCCGAACTGGATCATTCCATTACTTACAGAAAAAACGCAGGAGATTTCGATATCAGGAACCTGCGTATATATTCAGATAAAAGTGCCTTGTTTATTAAAGAGGCACAGTTCAAATCCGCCAAAGACTTTTATTTAGACGCAGAGATTAACGAATTTGCTATTGAAAAACTTCTTGAAATGCAGTCCGGAGGAAATCCTATGGGAATAAAAGGCCTGGCAAACGGAAGTGTAAAGATCAAGATGGATAAAAGCACTTTGCAGCCAATTGTAGATCTTACTGTAGATAATATTGTGATGAACGGAAACCAGATGGGTGACCTTACTATTTCTGCTACAAACGGTTTCTCTCTGAATGTGTATGACGTAGATGTAAAGGTAGCTTCAGCAGGGGTTCTTGGAAATAACAACCTTCATCTGACTGGTACCGTCAATAATAACACTGCTTCTCCTACAATTGATCTCACTGCAGAAATGCGGGATTTTGACCTTGCTTTTACCCAGCAGTTTGTTCAGACTGTTTTCGGAAATATCAGGGGGAAAGCTACAGGTGATCTGAAGATCAACGGAAAGTTGAGTGATCTTGATTATAGCGGGGATATTGCTTTAAAAGGTTTCGGTTTAAAGCTCCTATTTACCGGAGTAGATTATTCATTTGATGATACAGTGATTCCGCTTTCCCGTGGACTTGCCATTCTTAACAATATTGAAGTTCATGACGGAAGATCAAATTCTAAGGGAACAATTTCAGGTGCAATCCAGTTTGAGACAATTTCGTCAATGGGGGTCAACCTCGTAATGAGGGCTGACAATCTTCTTATGCTGAATACGAGCCAGAAAGATTATGATCTGTTTTGGGGAAGGGTTTACGGTCAGGGAGATCTCTATGTAGACGGACCTGTTTCCGGATTGAGTATTTCAACTCCTAATATGAAAGCCCTGAACGGAAGTAATTTTACCTTTAATTCCAGCTCGACATCCAACGTTGAAGAATTTAAAATGCTGAGATTCCTGAAAGAAGGAAAAGACGGGCTTATCACGCTGGAAGAAAAGAAGAAGACGGGAGCTAATATGCGCATCGACTTCAGTCTTGATGTGGATAAAGGAACTACGGTGAATGTTCTTGTGGGTGATGATGTAGGTAATATCACTGTAAAAGGAACTGCAGACAGGCTGAGGTTCCAGATGGGCCGACAGGGCAACATTGCCATGAATGGTACTTATAAAGTAGATAACGGAACATTTGTTTCCAAAGCTATTCTTAATAAGACCTTCCAAATAGAAAAGAACAGCAGCATCAGATGGGATGGTGATGCGATGAAGCCGGCACTCGATATTACAGCCAATTATGTGAGAATGGTTTCCAATGCAGGTGAATATTTAAGTATGGGGAAACTGCAGCCGATCAGTGTACTGCTTCAGGCCAATATTACCCAGTCTCTCATCAATCCTAAAATTGATCTGAACGTGACTGCCCTTGATGTTTCCAGCCAGGTAAAAGAGACATTGGCAGCTAAGATGAGCCAGGAAGGTGAAAAAGTGCTTCAGTTTGGTTCCGTCCTGCTGCTGAGCACATTTAATGTTTCGAACAGTGGAGGAGTGGATTTTGATGTGGCAGGTGTAGCGGAATCTTCCGGATACAATATGCTTCTGAAACAGTTGGGATCAGTTCTTAATACAATGAGCAACGAATTCCAGATCGATTTGAATTATGTAAAAGGTGATCAAAATTCCAACACTGGTGACCGGGCCAATGCCGGGGTGAGTGTGGCCCTTTCACCAAGGGTAAATATTAAAACCGGACTGGGAATTCCGCTGACAAAAACAGAAGGTACACAGACCAATTATCTTTCTGGTGAGGGATCTATTGAATATGATATTTCTAAAAAGAATGATGGAAGTCTTGTCCTAAGAGGGTATTCCAAGCCTACCAATATTGGGATGGTAAGTACCAATGGTTCTGCAAATCAGGCCTATGGTGGGGGAGTTGTGTGGAGCAAAAGCTTTAATTCTCTCTTTAAAAAGAGGAAAAAAGATAAAAAACAGTCAGAAGCTAAAGCAGAAATAAAAACAGATTCTACAAAATCGACTAGTAAATAATCGTAATATTTTAATGATTTTTATCATCCGTGTTAATTATTGTTAATGTTTGATATAATTTTTTTAGTTAAATTATTTTTTATAAATTTGCAACAAATACATAGATTTTTTAAGAAAATTGTAATTTAACTAATATGAACTATCAACTGGACGAAATAGACAAGAAAATTCTTGATTTCTTAGTCGAAAACACAAGAATGCCTTTTACTGAAATTGCAAAACAGATGGATGTTTCTGCTGGAACAATTCACGTAAGAGTGAAAAAAATGGAGGATGCAGGTATTATTTTGGGATCATCTCTTAATATCGATTATGGCAAGCTGGATTATCACTTTACAGCTTTCATTGGAATCCTTTTGACAAAATCAAACCGCACTCAAGAGGTATTGAAAGAGCTTTCAGTACTTCCAAATGTAATCGAAGCGAGCGTTATTTCCGGAAAATATAACATTTTCTGTAAAGTAAGAGCTAAGAATACGGAAGATGCGAAAAGAATTATCTATCAGATAGACGACATTCAAGATGTGATGAGAACCGAAAGTATGATCTCTATGGAAGAGTACTTGAGCGACAAAAACAGATTGATCAACGCTATTTCTATATAATTCAAATTTTAAACGAAGATTATATTAAAGAACTTATGAATATATTCATAAGTTCTTTATTTTTGTAGCTATGGAAGAATACAGTTACTTTGACGAGGATCCAAAGAAAGGATGGGGCTTTATTTCAGCATTTGCAGCATTAATGCTGTTTACTATTATGGGGTTGGGAATTGATATCGATGAATATCTTCAGCATGAATATCTTCAGATTCCGAGATGGTATTTTTTTGTTATTTTCTCTATTGATGCTCTGATGATGCTCGGGCTTATCCTGATGTTCTTCTATAGAAAAATTGGGATTTTTATGTTTCCTGCATTACTGGTACTGCATTTTTTTATGCATAATTATTACCTGTCCACATTCTTGTATACGGATGTAACCAATCTTTTCCTGTTTACGGGCTTCGGGATGCTGGCAATTATTCCGAAATGGAAGTTTTTCCGCTAGAGGCCTGCATTTAGATTTATTTGCTGCTCATAAAAGCGTATTGCCTCTTGTTTTAAAGGATTTTTGCTCCATGTTTCCCACTTTCCTGTATAAGGGTCATAACCGCATTTCAGAGGCTTAGAAGTGTCTAATCCTTCACTATTTGTATGATTTCGCTCCGTATAGGCTCTGCAGTCTGTACAAATGTACCTGAACTCACAGTCTTTACAGATTTCTATCTTATCTTTGGTGAGATTCCAATATTTTCTGAATCCTGGCTTTATCACTGCATCCTCAAGACTGATGTCGTTGATGTTTCCAAAGCTTTCAGCCATTAAAGGGCAGTTTTTGATGTTGCCGTTTATATCTATTCCTATTTTTTTGTGGAGACAGGAATTATGATTTACGGCTTCTGTTACTTTTGAAATATTAGTGTTGAAATATTTTAGATCTACTTTTCCGCAGGAGGAAATTTTCACCTCTTCTTCAGTAAAGTATAAGTTAAATCTGAATTCATCTTTTATTTTGAAAGGCTTTTTTCCGCAACTGTAAAAAATGATATTATATATTCTCTCCGTATTCTTATGAAGAGTACCTACAAAAAGCTTATTTACACCTTCATGGAATGGAGAAAAGATTTCTATGCCAGATAAAACGGAAGTAGCAAAGATCTGATCAATTTCTATAAAATCCTCAGCTGTGAATTTTTCTGTGCTGTAAAGAACCAAATGCTTTATCCTGAGATGTTCCACTGATTGTTTTATTTTTTTCAAAGCAGCAATTTCTGAAAACTCTATGAAAATTTCTGTAAGAATACTGGGCTCATCATAATCGTAGGAAAGAGCCGGAAAGTTTTTGTCCCAATTATCCTCTGTAATAAACCCATACTCATTTTGTAACAAAATATTTAAATATTCGTTAATCATAACTTGGGATTCTTCGTCGTAACCATCGATGATATTTTCTATACAATGTTTTTTTAGTTCCTCTATAATATCATACAATTCCAATGGATAGAGTTCCGATACATTCCTTTGAAGATCTGATATTAAAATTCTGCCCGCGCCTTTCGTAACTAGTATATTTGAAAATAGATTGAAATATCTCATAATAATCGGGTTAATGGTTTTACGGGTTTCTCTCTTACATAAAAATTACTTTGATATTTTTCACTTTTCAGGACGTATATAATGTTTTTATTGTTCTTTTTACTTATGTGTTCACAATATTCCATCTGTTTAAATGATAAAGGCAGTTTATGCTTTTCACCAAAATTTTCTTTCATAAATAATCGGCAATTTTTTTAAATAGGGGATAATTACAGTGATAGGCTACATTCGCAAACTGTCCTACAGGATTTACCTCCAGGAAGTAATAGAGATCTCCGCTTTTAATAAAATCCAAAGAACCGCAATTGAGATCCAGCACCTGCATTAGCTTTTGAACCTTGTCTTCTACATCTTTTGGGAGAGAATATCTGATATTTCTATTCGGTTTTTCGTTATTGTATTTTCTGAAGTCTGTTTTTGTCTGGTCATCATTCTGAGAAAAAATAGCCATTGAATAGCATTCACCGTTCAAATAAAAAGTTCTGATCTCAAAATCTTTTTCTATTTTTTCCTGAAAAAAAGAAATGAAGAATGAGTCTTTCTCTTTTTTATCAATGATACTGGTATACAGCATTCCATCTTTATTTTCTAAAATATTATCCAGAGATGCATTTCCAGTAATTGCTTTTGTAATGGTTTTTGCGAGAATTACTTCATCGGTATTTTCAGCTAAAAAATACTCAGGAACATTTAGTCCTATATTCTGCGCATACTCTAGCACCAGGAGTTTATTGACATGGCTATTGCTTTGTTTATTAATATGCTTTTTGGATTCTAAAGTCTTAAGTATATAATCTTCCAGCCAGTGCTGGGTTTCATTCATATAGATATTAATAGAATTATTGCTGTACTGATACCGTTTGAAGAAAAGTCCTCCTCTCCTGTACCATACGCTTTGTATATCATCAAGAAAAAAGCTGTTTTTTTGGCTTTGCAGAAAGAACTGCTTTTTATCAGCTTTAATGTCAAAAAACTCATCATCATTCACAAGAATAAAGTCTTTGTTAAGTGCTACCAGCCAACGTATAACTTCTATCGTTGTTCTGTCGTTATTATCAGAAAATATCAGTATCATTTGGTTTTCAGGCTATCAGAAAAGTCTTTTGCTATTTTGTTCCGGTATTTCAGGCTTGGAAGGCCAATACTTTTTCGGTTCCGGTTTACTTTCGCTGAATCGGTTATATTCTGTGCCCACTGATAAACACCATAGGTATAAGGCGCTTTATGATGCAGGTTATTTCGGTCTACCATAGCAGCGTAATCCCGTGGAGGGCACTCACCGGACTTTACATATTCCAGGATTTTTGCTTTGAAGTACGGATGGTATTCATCATAATCTGCCATGTGAAGAATTATTACATCCATCGGCATAAAAGTATCCTTGTAGTATAAACCAATTTTTTGTTTGGAAGGAAAGCCATGGTTCTCAAAAGTCCATTTCAGTAGTTCAGCATTTTTCAGGTCATTTTCAGTACGATCGGAATTATTAAGGCGTTCTCCATACTGATCACGAGCAATTGCAACAACAAAAGAATCAATCAGCATCTTGTCATGCTTACTTTCCCATTGCGCAACTTCCTGTTCTATGTTCAGGCTGTCAATTCCATATTTTTTATAAAGCTTTATGAATTCCTTATCTTCCTTTTTATATCTCCAGTAAGGAGCAATTAAAGGAATCAGGCGATAAAGGCTTTTTTGGCCTCCGAAATTTTTGCCATACTTATCTGAAACCCTGATGTAGGTTTCATATTCCTCTATACGCTCCTGGTTGAGGGGGCGGTATTTCCTGAACAGTTTTTTGTATTTTTTTATAGCTTTTTCAGGCTGTTTGGCCATTCTGTAAATGCTGTCGATTTCGTTTACTTTGTTGTAGTAAGTGATATAATCCCTGCTTTTACAGCAGTAAAAAAGAAAGAAGATAATTAAAGAGCTTAGACCTAGGTATCGGATGTTTTGAGTATGTTTCATATGTAGGATTTTCACACAATATTTAAAACCGTTCGGACAGATAAACAAACAGGACCATAACAGTCCTGTTTGTACTAAACCTAATTAATAAGCTGTAGTAGGATTGGCTCCCTCAACAGTTAAAGTCATTGTTTTGACACCATCCTTATAATAGGCTGTGTCAGAGCAATTAGGACCACATGTAGTAGCCGAAGAAGTTCGTGCTGAATCATCTCCTCCATGAATCGACTGTAAATTTTTCAGTTTTTTGTTTTCCAATGAAGAAAAGTTCTTCATACCATTTAATTTTTTCATAATTGAATAATTTTTTTGTTAAAATCTGTGTTGCCATATAAGCCCTGACATGGGGTTTGTCATTCTTTACTCCATCCCATACTGTACACTTACAGGCGAAATATCGAATTTCAATCAACGTTGATTATTTCAAAACTATAAATAATTATATCCCTTTAATGTGAGTAATGTGTAATTTTTTTGTGAATTTATAGACATATTGTACATGTTTAAATAAATCTTAAAAAACACCGGGTCGGGTAATTTTATCCATTACAGACTGTGAAATTTGAGTTTGAACATTATAAAATTGAATCATTAAATAAATAATCTGATATCACTGCTGTACATGTTAATGACGTATTGTACATACAAAAAAATGGTTTATAAAATACATTAAATCATGACTGGAAGATTTATTTTTTCATCTATTTTTGCATACTAACAACAGCATCAAAACTTAAATGACAAAATCAATGTATGAAAACCTCAAACAACTCAATATGGAGTTAAAAAATCATCTTGAGGAAATTAGGAACGGACTCATTAAAGATCTTGTACAAATGCTTAAAGGAGAAAATGTAGATTTTCTCAGTGGAAAGACTAAAACAGATATCAAAGCCCTATATTTTGAATATGAATACGATTATTTAGATATTGTATTCTGGGCTGAAGATCAAAAAGGAGATATTATTACCCACACGATGGCTTTGTCCTGCCAAAAGAAAAAGCAGGCCTGTGAAAGTGAAGAATGGAATTCTTTTCTTCCGGAAAAAATATGGACACAAGCTTCGGATTTTCAGGAGAAATATGAGGAAGAAGATGACTTCGATGATTTCTGGGATGAATATAATGATGAAAAATACAGATTGTTTGAAAACTGGTTCTTTGAATGCTGGAAAAAAGCTGATGAACAATCAAAAGCTACAGTTGATGCCTATTTTTCAATTCATGACAGCTACTTCAGAACAGACCTGAATACTTTTAAAACTATTAATAACGATGAGATTGCAGAACGTTATAAAAAATAATTAAACATTAAAATACATTACTATTTATTATGAACACTTATCAATTCTACAAAAAAGAAGGAAACCTTTTTATCTTCAAAAACCAGCCCATATTTAGTGCGGTATTGGCTATTCTTATATTTATTGCTGCAGGGTTTGCTTATAAATATAATTTCCCTCTATTGGGCCTATTCTTAATTGTGGTTGTAGGACTGATCGTTGCTAATTTTTTTGTAAAAAAGTTTGTGATCGATCCGCAACAGCAGACCATTACCTGTAAACCCAGTGTTTTTGTTTCTACAAAGACCTATGCTTTCCAGGATTTTATAAATTTTGAAGTTTTGACGACGAAATATCTTGGGTTCATTCCTATGAATGTATTTCTAAATATTCATTTTGAGGTTAATGGAAAAGAACAGAAATTTATGATAGGGCAGGCCCTTACCCATAAAGCAATACAAAAAATGGTGAACGAAACCGAAGACATTATGGGTTTAAATGAAAACTTGCGATGAATACCAAAGACCGATATAAATTTGAAGATAATGGCAGTGAAATAAGTTTTATGCCTAATTACAGCTTCCTGCGTACTTTAAGATGGTGGTTAGGCGTTGGAATTCTTGCAATTCCGGTGATGTATTATTTCAGAAATATACTATCTGAAAACACCTTTACCATTGCTTCTGTTATATGGGGAGTCTATATGGTTTATTTCTTATGGGATCTTCTTTTTAAAGTTCCGGTAAAATATATTTTCGATAAACGGGAGAAGAGCATTTATAGAAGGCTCTTTCTCACTAAAAAAATCATGAGCTTTGATGAAATGATTTATTTTATTAATGATGAAAGTGGTGCCTACTCTTATGTTATCGGAAAAAAAAGGAATCAGTTTGTTAAAAACTACAGAATCAGCAATTATTTTTCAGGTTCTAAGGCATCCAGGGTAAAAGAAGAGGAATTTCTGGAAAATATATTATATCCTGTGCTTGATGTACTTGATATTCCTATAAATAGGGCACAATAATATGATCTAAAATGAATACTGTAGCCATTTTCTCCTCCTCTGGAAGGGGTGACAAATCAAAGATTTGACGGGATGGTTAAAAAACAACCCGGGCTGTTTCGAAGAAACAGCCCGGGTTTATTTATATGATATAGCTTATCTTAGTTCGCTAAAATTCTCTTCACAGCCTCTTTCACAGCAGCTGCATCGATCTTGTATTTCTTCATCAATTCTGCAGGAGTAGCAGATTCTCCGAAAGTATCATTTACCGCAACAAATTCCTGTCTTGTAGGTCTCTTTCTGGCAAGCATCCCCGCAACAGATTCTCCTAAACCGCCAAGATAGTTGTGCTCCTCAGCTGTAACGATCTTACCTGTTTTTTCAACAGATTTAATGATGATTTCTTCATCCAGCGGTTTAATAGTGTGAATGTTGATTACTTCACAAGAAATACCTTCTTTTTCAAGCTCATCAGCTGCTACAAGAGATTCCCAAACAAGATGTCCGGTTGCAACAATCGTTACATCAGTACCTTCCTGAAGAAGAATTCCTTTTCCGATTTCAAAAGGCATATCTTCAGGGATGAATACAGGTACGGTAGGTCTTCCGAATCGTAAATATACAGGACCATCGTGCTCTGCAATAGCGATGGTAGCGGCCTTGGTCTGGTTGTAATCACATGGGTTGATTACCGTCATGCCCGGAAGCATTTTCATCATACCTATATCTTCCAAAACCTGGTGAGTAGCACCGTCTTCCCCTAAAGTAAGACCAGCGTGCGATGCACAGATTTTTACATTTTTTCCTGAATAAGCGATGGACTGACGGATCTGATCATACACTCTTGAAGTAGAGAAGTTCGCGAAAGTTCCTGTAAAAGGAATTTTTCCTGTAATGCTCAAACCAGCAGCAATTCCCATCATATTAGCCTCTGCAATACCTATCTGAAAGAATCTTTCCGGTGCTTTTTCAATAAACTTTTCCATTTTCAAAGAACCGATAAGGTCTGCACAAAGTGCCACTACATTAGGATTTTTGTCGGCAAGTTCTGCTAATCCGGCTCCGAATCCTGAACGCGTATCCTTTTTTTCTGTATATGTATATTTCATTTTTACTAAAGTTTTTGATAGTGATAAACAATGTTTTCCTTAAAGATTTAAACCATCATTTATCATTGATTATTCATCATTTATTATTAATAATCAGCAGGAGCTTCTAGATATAATTGTTTGAATGCAGTGTTAAGCTGCTCATCATTCGGAGCTTTTCCGTGCCATGCGTGAGACCCCATCATGAAATCCACACCAGCACCCATCTCTGTATGAAGAATGATTACTACAGGCTTTTCTTTTCCTGTTTCAGTTTTAGCTTTCTCCAGGATCGCAATAACAGCTTCAAGATCGTTACCGTTTTTCTCTTCCAAAACAGTCCATCCAAATGCCTCAAGCTTAGCGTGCAAATTTCCTAAGCTTAATACATCATCCGTATCTCCGTCGATCTGGCGTCCGTTGTAGTCAATAGTTGAGATGATGTTGTCCACTTTCTTGGCAGCAGCATACATCAAAGCTTCCCAAACCTGACCTTCCTGAAGTTCGCCGTCTCCGTGAAGCGTATATACAAGAGACTTATCTCCGTCCAGTTTTTTCCCTTCTGCTACACCAAGTGCCACAGAAAGTCCCTGGCCAAGAGATCCCGAAGCAATTCTGATCCCCGGAAGACCCTCATGGGTAGTAGGATGCCCCTGAAGTCTTGAATCCAGCTTTCTGAAAGTTCTCAATTCATCTACCGGAAAGAAATTAAATCTCGCTAAAGTAGAATAGTAAACCGGCGAAATATGCCCGTTTGAAAGATAAAAATGATCCTCATTTTTCCCCTCCATCGTGAAAGGAAGATTATAGTTCATTACATTCCCATAAAGCGCTGTAAAGTATTCCGTACATCCTAAACTTCCGCCCGGATGTCCTGAATTTACAGCATGAACCATTCTTAAAATGTCTCTTCTGATCTGCGTAGTAAGAGATTTTAACTCTTCGATACTTTTACTCATTATATCTGATTTATTTGCACGCGAATTTACAATTTTTTAACGGCTTACGGAAATGCAAAAATCCGGATTGATGATCCGGATTTAGAATTATTTCGAAGAAATACTGATTTTAACAGTCTTCTTGTAGTAGATGTAGTTGGAAAATTTAAGAAAGTTCCGTTCCTGCATTAGGGTGTTCTCAAGTCTCTATTTCTTAATAGATTAAAAATAAAAACAAACTTTTTAATAAATTGAAACATGCTTACTGCTAAAATAAGGAGTAAAAATGTAATTTTTATTTTTTCCCCAATGCTTTATTGACAGCACTTTTAATCAACGGTTCCATAATGCTGTAACCTGCAGATTCAGGATGGATACCGTCTTTTGAAAGACCTTCACGCATACCGCCCTTCTCATTACGCATTGCCGTATTATAATCAACAAAAACGAGTTTGTTGTTAAGCGAGTACTGCTTTAACCTGCTGTTTAAGGCATCCACTTTCTGGGATACATCAGTGATATCTTTACGCCAGGGAAATGCAGCTGCAGGTAGCACAGATGCAATGATTACTTTAATTCCGTTGCTTCGGGCCATATCAGCCATTGCTTTAATATTGTTAAAGGTGAAGTCCTGATCATAAGCTCCTGTGTTTTGGGCAATATCATTGGTACCGGCATTAATTACCACCAGCTTTGGCTTTAAGGATACAACGTCATTTTGAAAACGGAGGAGCATCTGTGAAGAGGTTTGGCCGCTGATTCCTCTGCCTATATAATTATTATCAGCAAAAAATGCTGAATGGTTTTTTACCCAGCCTTCAGTAATGGAATTTCCCATAAAGACCACATCCACTTTTTTCTTTGCATTTAAAATTGCTGTATTGTCATCTTTGTATTTGGCAAGATTGGCAAAATCAACAGCACTTTGTGCATTTATTAACTCACATAGAAGCAAGGCAATGGCTAGAAATATTGATGATTTCATACGTGTTATTTTTTTAAGATGACTAAGACTTTAAAACTTTTTTTCTGATCAGACTACTTTTAAATATTGTTTGTTTTTTACCAGCCATAAACCAATAAAAGTAAGCAGGCCATTAAGTACAATCAGTTCTACACCAATTCTGTAATCCGTATAAGTGGTTACCGATAAATTAATTAAATAAGTGATAACAGGTGCCAAAATTGTAACCGCAAGAATGGCATACTTTCTTGAAATCTGGAATTTGGTAAAAATTCCGAAAGCAAAAAGTCCCAAAAGAGGTCCGTAAGTATAGCCGGCAATTTCCATAATCAGATAAACGATTGATTTATCATTCATGGCTTTGAAAACCATAATCAGGATGAAGAAAACTACGGTGAAAGTTAAATGAACTTTCATACGAAGGTGTTTTTTTTCCTTTTCCGTTTTAGTTTTATCTTCATTAAGGTTTAATAAATCTACACAATATGAACTGGTTACTGCCGTCAGTGCACCATCCGCCGAAGGGAATAACGCTGAAATTAGCCCGATAATAAAAATAACGGAAATCACCATTGGGAAATGTCCCTGAAGCGATAAAGCGGGGAAGAGGTCGTCTCCCATAATATTTTTTATATTTCCTGCCGCATCTTTGAATCCGAAAATGTTGGTTACCGTTTCAGATTTTGCCAATCCATATTCTGCACCATTCTGCAAGGCAAAAAGATAAAGCAAGCCTCCCAAAAACAGGAAAGCAAGATTGACAAAAAGAAGAGTTCCCGCGAATGTCAGCATATTCTTTTTTGAATTCTGAAGATTGTCTACAGAAATATTTTTCTGCATCATTTCCTGATCCAGGCCCGTCATAGCGATCGTAATGAAAATCCCTCCTAAAATGGTTTTAAGGAAAAATGTTTTGGAATTGGGATCAAAATTGATAAAATGAGTATAATTTTTCTGTTCTAAAATGGTGTATGCTTCACCAAAGGATAAATTTAGATTGGATAAAATATAAACGATACAGGCAACCAAACTGATAATCATAAAGGAAGTTTGCAAAGTATCAGTAATTACGATTGTTTTTACGCCGCCTTCAAAAGTGTATAAAAGAACCATCAGCAAGAGTACAAGAGCCGTTACCCAAAATGGAACGCCCAGGCCTTCAAGCAGGAATATCTGTAAAACGTTGACAACCAGATATAATCTTGCTGTAGCGCCAATAGCTCTGGAAATGATAAAAAATATCGAACCTATTTTATGAGCTTCTACATTAAATCTTCTTCCTAAATACGTATAAATGGAGGTTAGATTCATCTTGTAATATAGCGGAAGCAATATGGCTGCAACTATAAAATACCCTATGAAAAAGCCAATCACCATCATATAATATTCAAAGCCTCCGAAAATATATTCACTGCCTGTCATTTTCCCGACTGTTCCCGGAACTGAAATAAAGGTAACTCCACTTAAGCTGGTTCCTATCATCCCGAATGCAACGAGCCACCATTTACTTTTCTTATTACCAATAAAAAATGATTGATTATCAGAATTCCGGCTTGTGAAATAGGAAATCACCAAAAGACCAACGAAATAGATAAAAACAAATAGCAAAAGGATAGTTCCTGAATTCATGCTGAAATTTTAAATTTTAGCAAATATAGTTTTTTTCTGTTCTGGTCAAAAAGAAAAAACCTTTCAGAGTAAAACATCTGAAAGGTCTGTATCTTTAGGACAAAAATTAGTGTCAGTTGACTAAAACATCCTGCAGTTCTTCACTTTTCTGAAAACTTGCTTTGGCAAACGGGCAAAGTGGAATAATCTTTTTGTTGTTTTTCCTTGCAAAATCTACTGCTGCCAGAAGCATTTCCTTTCCTACGCCTTTTCCGTTGTAGGCTTCTTCCACCTCAGTGTGGTCAATGATAAATCTTTCTTCTCCGGCCCAGGTATAAGTCATTACGCCTGCGCGTTTTCCATCTATGAAAGCCTCAAAACTTCCGTGTTTTTCGTCGTTGTTTTGTTTTACTTCGGTCATATTATGAGAATTTTGTTAGTATTTCTATATCGTTGGTTAAAATTTTATGTACCGGGCAGGCATCGGCTATGGTATGCAGTCTTTTCAGCTGTTCATCATCCAGAATACCTTCAAAACTGATGTCTCTTTTGAATACAGCTCTTTTCGTTAAAGGAAAATTTTCAAGCTCTACTTCTACGTTGATGTTTTCCACGTCCCATTCTTTTCTTTCGATATACATTCTTAAAGTGGCAGCAGTACAGCTTGCCAGAGATGTTGCCAGGATTTCCAGTGGATTGAAACCCTTATTCTGACCGCCTTTATCTATGGGTTCATCGGTAATGATCTGGTTTTCGCCGGCCGTTACTTCAGTATAATATTTTGTTTTTCCTAAACTTGCTTTTACGGTTACAGCCATTATTGTTTTGTATTGAATTTATAACTTAATGCTCCTGAAGGGCATTGGTCTATCTGGTTTTTAAGTTCTTCAGGGGTTGCGTTTTCAGCTTTTATCCAGGGTCTGTCTTTAGGATTATAGACTTTGGGAAGCATTTTTACGCAGACAGCCGAGTGGATACACTTCTGGGGCTGCCAGATGACAGTGATGCTGCCGTTGGGATATTCGTGTGTTTCCATATTTAATTTTCTTTTAGTGATTTTTCGATTCTTCGGTCCGGAATCAGCCATATGAGAGCCACGAGATAATAAAAACCTATGGCAATATAAGGATAAAAAAATGAAACAGCGATTCCGAGGACATAAAATACGATCGAGATATATTCTTTAAACTTTGAATGTATGGCTTCTTTAAGCTTGGAATCTTCACCTTCATGCCGGACAATCAGGTTCTCTAAAATCGTATAGGCTACCGCAGACATGATGAGACAGATCCCATAAGCTGCCACCGGATTCTCTGCAAAATGAGTGGTTCCTATCCATTCCGTAGCGATCGGCATCAGCGAAAGCCAGAACAGCAGATGAAGATTGGCCCATAGAATGCTTCCATTCACTTTTTTTACAGCCTGAAACAGATGATGGTGATTGTTCCAGTAAATTCCAACATAAATAAAACTGAAAATATAAGCAAGAAACCTGGGCAGAAGAGGCTTAAGGCTGGCCCAGTTGCCTCCTTCCGGCACTTTCAGTTCAAGGACCATGATGGTAATGATAATGGCCAGAACACCATCACTGAAAGCCTCCAGTCTTCCCTTAGTCATTGCTTTTAACCTCTTTTTTAAAGTTTTCTATCTTAGTTTTAAGTTCCTTAAGCATATCGGGATTGATAACCCCGCTTTCCAGGTCAAAATTTTCATAAAACTTAGGAAGCGAGAACGTATCTTTAATATCTGCTGCAAACTGCGGAAAAAAAGTTTTTGCGGTATTCATGACATTGCCGCCTCCGTAACCTCCCGGAGAAGTGCTCATGAGAAGCATCGGTTTGTTCTGAAATACTTTGACATTAATCCTTGAAGACCAGTCGAAAACATTTTTAAAAGCCGAGCTGTAGGACCTGTTGTGTTCCGCAAGCGAACAGATGATGACGTCACATTCTTCTATCACTTTTAAAAAGTTATGGGCTTCATCTGGAAATCCCTTCTTTTCAAGATCTACAGAGAAAACCGGCATCGTGAAATCATTGAGATCTATCAGGTTGATCTCTTCATCCTGGAAATCTCTCAGAACAAATTTTACCAGTTCCCTGTTGATCGAAGTGGAAGATGTACTTCCGGCAAATGCTAATATTTTCATGGTTTATTAATCTGTAATAACCGTTATTTTCTGTTTAAAATGGCCTTAGGAAGCGGAACATATTCTGTTTCATCACCAGGAACCAGAGGAAATGCGTCATGGTTCTGATCATTCCAGTTGACTTTTGCCTGATCGATCATTTCCTTATCCGAATTCACAAAATTCCAGAATATAAAACGCTCCTCATCAAAAGGTTCACCACCAAAAAGATATACTGTGCCGTTCTCACTCATCTCAAACTCACAAAGTTTGGTGTCTTTAGCGATCATCAATTGCTTGGAACCGTAAGAATTGCCTTCTGTGGAAACTGTTCCGTCCAGGACATACATGGCAGCTTCACCATAAAGATCCTTTCCGATGCTTATTTTCTTCGCTTCTTTTGTTTTGATCTCGATAAAAAACAGTTTACTGTGAACAGGAACTGCAGATTTTCTTCCAAATGCTTCACCTGCAATCAGTTTATACTGAATTCCGTCTTCTTCCCATACCGGAATTTCATCTGCTTCAATATGATGGAAGGTAGGTTCTGACTGTTCCAGATGCTTTGGAAGACCTACCCAGATCTGGAATCCGTGAAGTCTTTTATCGCTATGTCTAAGATACTCAGGAGTTCTTTCAGAATGTACAACACCTTTTCCGGCGGTCATCCAGTTCACAGCTCCAGGCTTTATTTCAATGGCACTTCCGATGCTGTCTCTATGAAAAATAGATCCTTCCAAAAGGTAAGTTAAAGTTGATAACCCAATATGTGGATGAGGTGGAACATCAAGATTCTGGTAATCCTTCAGCTCTGAAGGTCCCATATGGTCGATGAAAACAAACGGTCCAACTGCTCTTTTTTCACGAAAAGGAAGAAGTCTTCCCACCAGGAAATTTCCTATATCTGCTGCTTTTTCTTCTATGATAAGTCCGATATTTGACATAATAAAGTAAATGTTTTTTGAATTCTGTTTAAGTTAATGAATAGATATTTAGATGTATGCTTACAGTTTGTCGTAACCTTCAAATCTTTCATCAACAATACGTTTCCACTCCGGATGCTTTTTGATATAAGCAAAGACATATGGACAGAACGGAAGAAGTTTTTTTCCGTTTTCTTCAATATAGGCTAATGTTTTTTCTACCACAGCAGTAGCTGCACCGGTTCCGGCAAGTTCAGGGTCTGTCTCCGTGTGTACTAAAGCAATCTGGTGGCCCATTTCACGGTAATCAATAAATGCAAAATGTCCGTTGATTTCTATTTCAAATCTTTTTCCCGCTTTTACAAGAGGAATATTTTCAAATTCTGGTTTCATAAATTTTTGTATTGTAAGTCGGTTGGCGGAATTGTAAAGACACAAAATAGTTTGAACTGTGCGTCTTTACATTTCACCAAACACAAGTATATAAAGTTAGTAAAAAAGGAAGAATCTAAGATTAAGATAATTTTAATTCTCTAGTCTTCCAGAAAGCCGAACTTTCCGGTGTTGAAATCTTCGAAAGCCTGCATGATTTCTTCCCTTGAATTCATCACAAAAGGCCCGTGAGGATAAATCGGTTCATTAATAGGCTCTCCGCTGATGATTAGTATTACTGCGTCTTCCTGAGCTTCAATGCTGAATGTTTCGCCTTCATTTTTAAATAAAACAAAGTGGTCTGCCGCTACTTTTTCTTCTCCGTTTACAGTAATGCTTCCTTCAATGACCAATGCTGCTGTATTGAAATGAGCAGGAAAACTGAATTCAGCTTTTCCACCGGCTTTTAACTTGGCATTCATCATATTCAAAGGGGTGAAAGTTTTCGCCGGACCTATATGTCCGGTATATTCTCCTGCAATGAGCTCGATAAAACCATTTTCGCCCAGATCAACACGTTCCATGGCTGAATTTTCTATAGCCTGGTATTTTGGAGTGCTCATTTTATCTTTGGCGGGAAGGTTAACCCATAGCTGCACCATCTGAAAAATACCGCCTTTTTTGGACCATTCTGTTTCGTGATATTCTTTATGGAGAACTCCTTTTGCTGCAGTCATCCACTGTACATCGCCTTCACCTATGATTCCGCCTCCGCCGGCACTGTCATGATGTTCTACTTTACCTTGGTATGCTATGGTCACGGTCTCAAAGCCTCTGTGCGGATGGACTCCTACACCTCTGGGTCTTTCAGAACCGTTAAAATGGAATTTTGAATTGTAATCAAGCATAATGAAAGGGTCCATTCTTTTCATGTCCAATCCCTGCACCCCCGGTATAAAATTATGAACCCTAAAACCGTCGCCTACAAAATGTGCAGGTTTTGGGGATACTACGATTTCTACTTTTTTCGTTGTCATAATATTGTGAATTTATATAACAAAAGTACGGTAGCAAAGATTCAGCTGCATTGATCTGTGTTAAGTTCGTAAAAGTAAAAAGTTGGGAGAAACTTATTAGTCTTCCTTAGATTTCATATTCTTTCCATCCGAAATGTGGAGCCTTCTGAAAACAAAGCCTGATATGATGGTCAATATACCTATGGTAAGGAAGGTGTATCGGAAAGCATTGTGCATTTCGCCCTCAATCAGATCAGAATTCTCAAATAATTTTAAAACAATCAATCCGAAAGCGATCCCGAAGCCGATAGCCAGCTGCTGATTGACTGATATCAGTGAATTGCCGCTGCTGGTCTGGAAGTTTCTGAGATCTGCAATAGAAATGGTATTCATGGAAGTGAACTGAATGGAGTTGAAAAATCCTAGTATGGCAATAATTGGGACAAACCAATACAATGATGTATGGATATTGGGAATAGCAAGAAGACAGATCAGGGTTCCGATAATGAATGTATTGACCATTAAAGTCTGCCGGTAACCATATCTGTCTAAAATTTTAATAACGGATGATTTCCCGAATATAGCGGTAAGCGCCATTGGAGCAATGATCCATCCGGAAGTTACTGCCGACTGTTTGTAGGCAATCTGTATCATCAGCGGGAGCAGAAGTGGAACGGAGCTGATCCCTAAACGGGTAGCCAGGTTTCCGACAATTCCTACCCTGAATGTTCTTACCTGGAACAGATCCAGAGGAAAAATAGGATTTCCTCCTCTTCTTGCATGTCTGTAATAATAGTAGAGGAATAAAAAGCCCAGAATAAAGACAAAAAGTACAGGACTGATATTCTGCATATCTCCGAACAATTCCAGCGAAATAGATAGCAGCAGCGATGCAGCAGCAAAAATTAAAAATCCTTTTAGATCGAAATCAACATCAGTAGATTTGTAATTCGGCATGTATTTTAAGCCTAAAATAATTCCTAATACTCCGATGGGAATATTGATCAGGAAGATCCAGTGCCATGAAAGATAATCTACCATATAGCCTCCGACCAGCGGACCAAGTACAGGGCCTATCAGTGCAGGAATAATGGCGAAGTTCATTGCTTTAAGCAATTCGTTTTTATCGAAAGTCTTGATCAGCGCCAGCTTTCCCACTGGTGTCATCAGGCTGCCTCCGACTCCCTGGATTACTCTTGAAATAACCAGATGGGTAAGATTTTGCGACATGGAGCAGAACAGGGAACCTAAGCTGAAAAGGACCAGAGAAAAAATAAATACTTTTTTGGTTCCGAACCTGTCTGCCAGAAAACCGCTTGCAGGCATAAAAACCGCCAGGGTCAGAACGTAGCTGATGATTGCATTCTGCATATTGAGCGGAGACTCGTTAAGGTCCTTTGCGATGGAGGGCAGGGAGGTGTTCAGGATCGTGGAATCCAGCATCTGCATGAAAATAGCAGTGGCCAGAATGAGTGGAAGTATTTTTTTTACGGAGTTCGGCTGCGGGTTTGTTTCTGTCATTCGGTATAGACTGGAAACCTGATGAGTTCCAGATTTGTTTTTTATTGAATCAGTTTTTGTTTTTAATCAGTCTGATCCTTAGATAAAGAATTTGATATAAAATTAAAAAAGTCCTGTGAATTTTCACAGGACTTTTTAATTTATTTTCTAGGTTTTTCTACTCCTTTCCATTCATCGCCGGCTTTTCTGTATTGGCTCAAGATGTAAGTTTTGAAATCTTTTGTTTTATACTCAATATTATCGGTGTTCTGTTCAAACGGCATAATGTAGTAGTAGTCAACATCTGTTTTGTCTGATTTGTTTCCTTTTTTAACCGATGGAACGTATTTGGAAAATTTATAGCTCGGAAGATATTGTTTTAATCTTGCATAGAAAGCTTTGTTCTCTTTTTCGTCAGGGATAATATCTACAATATTGAAATCATCTTTTTTCTTATCAATCCACAGGTAATATGTTTTTTCTTCGCCTAAGTTTCTGTTTAAAGAGTTGAAAGCAAAAAGCTCTTTTGGAACCAGCTCTTTGATTTTTTCGGGATCTACCTTAGTATAGAACTGTCCTTTAGACGGGTCAACATAAGTTTCAAGGTTGTACATTAAAACTGAGTTGTTCTCAAATTTTTTGTTCTTAAAATATTGATTCAAAGATAATTCTGCAGTGGCTCTGAGCTCTTTTCCTCTGTCATCCAGTTTTTTGGTAGGATTCTGAGGATTTACTTTTTTTACAAACTCATACAAAACAACAGGTTTTACATCTTTAAGGTGAGGATACGTTTTAAGCTGTTCTGCCTTTACCAGCCAATAAAACTGCTGATAATAGTCATCCTTATCTACATCTTTCACGCTTTTATAAGACAAAGCAAGCTTCTTTGAATTTAAGTATTTGCCATATTTTCCCTGTCCAAAAGCAAAACTGATGGATAGTAAGGCAAATAAAACAGTAAGATTTCTTCTCATTTTTTTATAATTGATATTTTCGTTGTCCAAATATAATTATTTCTTAGATATTATTTTTGATTGTCAGTTAAATTATATTGATATTATTAACGTTATTCAAAAGAAAATCCTGTATTTCTACAGGATTGATAAAATTTTGAAATTAGAAGTTAGATATTAGGGATCAGGAATTAGAGATTTAGATGTTAGACGGGAGGTTGTAGATTTTAGGAATAATTGTTGAATTAAGAGCCAACACTAAAAACGCTCAGGCTCTCAAACCCGAATCACGCATCCCGAACTCATTACTCATAACTTGTCTCATGTACTTTCACCGCTCTTCCGCTCGGGTCATTCATTTTTTTGAAAGCCTCATCCCATTCTAAAGCAATAGGAGTGGAGCAGGCCACTGAAGGAACTGATGGAACCGTTGCTGCTGCCGTTTCACTTGGGAAATGTTCTTCAAAGATGGTTCTGTAACGGTATTCCTCTTTGTTTTGAGGGGTGTTCAACGGGAATCTGAATCTTGCATTGGCCATCATCTCATCAGTAACCTCTTTCTCGGCAACCTCTTTTAATGTGTCTATCCATGAATAGCCCACGCCGTCTGAAAATTGTTCTTTCTGTCTCCAGACAATAGATTCTGGAAGAACATCTTCAAAAGCTTTTCGTAGCACCCATTTTTCGATTTTTCCTTCTTCAACACTGATCATTTTGTCTTTTGGGTTGACAGCCATGGCAATGTCCATAAATTCTTTATCCAGGAAAGGAACTCGGCCTTCAATTCCCCAGCTCATTAGGGCTTTGTTGGCTCTTAAACAGTCATATAAATGAAGCTTGCCTAGTTTTCTTACTGTCTCATCGTGGAATTCTTTCGCGCTCGGTGCTTTGTGGAAATACAGATATCCTCCAAACAGCTCATCTGAACCTTCTCCGGACAGGACCATTTTGATCCCCATGGATTTGATCGCTCTGGCCAGAAGATACATCGGAGTGGAAGCTCTGATGGTCGTCACATCATAAGTTTCCAGATGATAAATGACATCACGTACTGCATCCAATCCTTCTTGAACAGTGAAATTAACTTCATGGTGAACGGATCCGATGTGGTCTGCAGCTTTTCTTGCTGCAGCCAGGTCTGGAGAGCCTGTTAAGCCTACTGCAAAACTGTGAAGCCTCGGGTACCATGCTTCCTGAGTGTCACCACTCTCAACTCGCTGTCTTGCAAATTTTGCTGTAACTGCTGAAATAACAGATGAATCCAGACCTCCGGAAAGGAGAACCCCATAAGGAACGTCACTCATCAGCTGTCTGTGAACGGCATCTTCAAGGCCTTTTCTTATTTTTGAAATATCGGTTTCGTTGTCTTTTACGCTGTCAAAGCTCTCCCAGTCTCTTTTGTACCATTGCTGAAGCTCTGTTCCATCCGGGCTGTATACAAAATGCCCGGGAAGAAATGTCTCGATGGTTTTGCATATGCCTTCCAACGCTTTTAATTCAGAAGCGACATAATAGTTTCCGTTTTTATCCCATCCCTGGTAAAGAGGGCAGATGCCCATATGGTCACGGGCGATCAGATAGATCCCTTTTTCTATATCATAAAGGGCGAATGCAAAAATTCCGTTGAGCTTTTCAATAAAGTCTTTTCCATATTTTCTGTAGAGGGCAAGGATCACTTCACAGTCCGATTGAGTCTGAAATTCGAAATCCGGAAACTCTTCTTTTAATTCTCTATGGTTATAGATCTCTCCGTTCACTGCAAGTACTACTTTTTCGTCCTTGGTGAATAAGGGCTGTTTTCCTGAAGTAGGATCTACGATAGCAAGCCTTTCATGAGAAAATACTACTTTTTCATCCTGAAATACACCGCTCCAGTCCGGTCCGCGGTGACGGATTTTTTTTGACATTTCTAAAACCTGAGGTCTTAATATTTCGGTTTTTTGTTTGGCATCGAACAAACATACAATTCCACACATATTGTTTCTTATTTGAAGCAAAATTAGTTTTGATGTTTAAAAATAACAACAAAAAATAATTAAAAGTTAATATTTTTAACTTAATGATTTGTTTTTAAGAAAAATGTCAACTTTTTAATCTATTTATCACGTATTTAATTGATTTTTTTCGTTAGGAAAAATAGAGTTATTATCTTCTATACAAAATTAAAATGAAATAATTAATAATATATGGTAATTTATTATATGAATTTTAGCCCTTACTTTGTGGCTCGAAATAATTTTTTTTCATCATTTGTGTTTTTACCTTCTTGCAATTCTCTTTGCAAGAAGGTTTTGTTTTTATTGGGATCCAAGCAAAACTCCTGAAACATTCCAAGAGCTGAAACTTGTACCTTCCGTTGCTCCCTGAGGGATCTTTATCTGTATTGTATGCTTGCCTGCTTTCATATCTCCAAGAGGAATGAAGTTAGGATTGGTAACTGTTCCGGGACACCAGTTGGACCTGCTGAGGTCCGATGAGGAAAGCCCGTCCGGAAAATTACCTGATGCAGGGTTATAAAGCCTGTAAGAACCACAGTCTGATCTCCAGGGTACAAAAGAAAACATCATTTTCCCATCTAGGAATATAGAATTAGTTTTGGGAACAAATTCATCACCATTTTCCCAGCCCCCGTGTCCGGTAGTGATGTATCTCAGCTGAGCATTCTTTAAATCTTTTTCTAATGTAAATTCTACCAAAAGTCCTTTATCCCTGTCGAACATCGTTGAATAATCCTGACCTGCCATCTCCATGATATTTAAAGTATTAAAAAGAGGAATCGCTACATTATTCCTATAAATGTTCTGGTCACTTTTATGAATAGTGATCTCAAGACTTATTTTATGACCGCCTTTATCATAATTACCGATAAAAGTACCCACCCAGAGTTCCTTTTCAGAAAGAGAAGGCTTCAGTTCTGTAATATCCTGTCGGTACGGGCTTACGGTCTGCCAGTCTTTTCCTTTCAGTTGGATATGATTGAATTTCTGAATGCCGAAGGCTGTAAAGAATCTCATCATCTCTATGACAGGACTGTAATTTTTGGTTGTTGCTACTCCGTAATACTGCTTCCCGTTTCCGTTATCATAAACAGGAAGCGTTTTAGTCCCTTTTTCCAGTCCGTCAAAAAATGAGGTTTCTTTATCCTGTGGAATAAAAAATACGGTTCCTGTTCTGTCGTAAGCATCTCCGTTAGATTGCTGTCTCACTTCGATAAAAATATTTTCACCTTCTTTAATCGTAGGGAATTTTATTTTTTTTAGGATGATGGTTCCGTTGGCAAATCTTTTTACCTGTTCATCCGGTTTAGATTGATCTGAAAAATTGATGGTTTCATTGTCAAAAACTTTCAATGTGGTAAAACGACTTTTCCAGAAAAGATCCTTGTAACCCAGCAGATCGGTTGACTGTATTGAGCCTTTTAAAATATGATCAATATCTGTTTTTTTTACTTTTTTAATGGAGCTGGCAGTGACCTGCGAATTTTTATTTCTTTCGATTTCCAGTACAAATCCCAAATTCTGTCCTACAACAGACGGTCCGCCATTAATTTTTAAATCATTGGTATACCAAACCTCGATCGTATTGGAATTGATCTTCGTTACTGCTTTTTTACAGGTATAGCCCAAAATCTTTTTCGTTTCATTGGTTAATTCAAATGTTTGTTTTCCTATAGATTCGGCATCTGAAGAAGAAATAATTTCTCCCGGTTTCAGGAAAGCATAAGAAACAACCGTATTGGAAGGTTTCTCGATCTTGGTGATCTCAAATGGGTAATCACTTTTCTGTTCCCTTATCTTATTATTTAGAATAAAATTACTTTTTCCATCCGCCCAAACAAGAGTAGGGGACTGTTCGGTAAGAATTTTCCCATTATAAGAACTGGTATATTGGATCTCATATGTCTGTGCATATGAAAGCCAACATAGGAATAAAGCTGAGAAGCTGAATAGAATTCTTTTATCCATAAGTCTGGGTTTCCGTAAAGTTAATTTTCAATTTTCGGATTTTTGAAACAGTTACAACATTATAAGTAGGGATTAATGATGCAGATGTTACAAACCGCTTTCCAATATGGAGAAAAAATATATATTTGACTGCAATTTTCAATAAAAAAGCTGCTCCGGATAGAGCAGCTGTATATTTTATAGATGAGTCAAAGACTAAGAAACTCTTTCGATCAGTGCCATATAGAATCCATCATAACCATGGCTAGGCATTACTTTATCATCTTTAATTAACTTATAACCTGAGTTGGTTTTCAAGAATTCTTCAACCTGTAAATTATTTTCAGAAGGTAGAATAGAACAGGTAGCATATACCATTTTCCCGCCTACTTTAAGCATTTTGGAGTAATCCTGAAGAATCTGTTGTTGCTCTTTTTTAATTCTGTCAATAAAATCCTGGTCAATTTTCCATTTACTGTCCGGATTTCTTTTTAAAACACCAAGTCCAGAGCATGGAGCGTCGATCAGAAGTCGGTCCACTTTATCATGAAGACGCTTGATCACTTTGTTGTCAGAGATCATGCGGGTTTCGATATTGTGTGCTCCCGCTCTTTTTGCACGGCGTTTCAGTTCAGCCAGCTTCCATTCGAAAATATCCAAAGCTACGATCTGCCCTTTATTCCCCATCAATGCAGCTAAGTGAAGGGTTTTTCCCCCCGCACCCGCACAAGCATCCACAACTCTTTGTCCTTCTTTTACATCCAGGAAATACCCGATCTTCTGTGAAGAAGCATCCTGAACCTCAAATAGGCCTTCTTTAAAGGCTGTTGTAAGGAAAACATTCTTCTTTTCCTCAAGCTGTACAGCATCCGGATAGTTTTTTACCGTGTAAGCCACTACACCTTCATCTGAAAGATCAGAAATAAGTTCTTTTGGAGTTGTTTTAAGACTGTTTGCTCTTAATACGGTCGGAGCCTGCTCGTTCAAAGCGTGCATTTCTTTTTCCCAGCCCGGTCCTAATTCTTTTTCCAAAGTTTCAGCCAGCCATTCAGGAATAGAATGCTCGATAGCTTTTGTAGGAACGGTGTTCTTTTTAAGCTTGGTAAGGATATCTGCGATTTTAATTCCGTCAAATTCTTCAAACTTTTTATAATTGGTCTTGCTCCAAAGCAGATACGCAATCATCAGCTTATATATATTGGTTGGTTTTACACCTTCCCCCATATAATATTCAAGACGTTTTTTCCAGCGGATAATATTATAGAAGATCTCAGAAACAACGGCTCTGTCCTGACTTCCCCATTTTCTGTGGGCTTTTAAAAGTCTTTCGATTACCTTATCGGCATATTTATTTTTCTCGAAAAATGTTTCCTGTAAAGCATCGTGAATTCCGATCGCTAGGTTTCTGTGAATAAGTTCCATAAAATTGCTTCGCTGTTTGAATCTGCAAAAGTACGAATTATAGTTGAGAGTTGCAGAATTCAAGTTTTAGAGTGGGAGAGCTTGATGGTTGTGAAGTTTCGGGGTGCGGGCATGAAAGTCGGAGAGTTTTAGGGTTTGAGTCATAGGATTCCATATAGATCAAGAAATATTAAATGAATGGCAAGTATCTTGTGGGGTTCCGAGGTCACCAGTTTTAATGTCTGACATCTAAAATCTTGATTTCTGGCCTTTACTTATCTTGATCATGAATACATTCTACAAAAAATTCTACCTTTGCAAAAAATAAAAAATATGAGTGATACTGTACTTTGTCCGAAATGCGGCTCCGAATTTACCTATCCGAGTGAAAATAATATGATGACCTGTTCGCAGTGTTTTTACGAATGGAATCCTGAAGAAACGACTGCTGAAAGTTCTAACGAAGGAAAAATACTGGATTCAAACGGAAATGAGCTTCAGGATGGAGATTCTGTAGTAGTAATCAAGGATCTTCCTGTAAAAGGAGCACCAAAACCGGTAAAAGCTGGAACAAAAGTTAAAAATATCCGTCTAAGACCGGACAGCGATCATAATATTGACTGTAAAATTGACGGTTTCGGATCTATGGCTTTGAAATCAGAGTTTGTGAAGAAAGCATAACGTTTATTTGAAAAAAATAAAAAAAGGAAAAGATTGGACAGTGTAATCTTTCAAAGACTTAATTGCAGGGAAGTGCTAATGTCCGTCTCAGGGCAGAAAGAGAATTAACCAAAAATTTCCTTATGCTGTGGAAATACAAATGTAAGAAAAAGTTTCAAACTGCTTCTTACATTTGTATTTTTTTTATCCACATATTAACAATAACTGTAAGGAAATGTATAAGTTATGGAAGATTGGCAGATAAGTTTGTGAATTGTATATATAGAAAATTAGTTCAATACTAATAATAATCTTTCTGTTATTTAAACAAAAGAAATCCTGATATTTCCCTCTATCTTCTCGTCTGTATAAACAATAAGTTCTTTATTTTGAACCTTGATCTTATTCCAGTAATGGTTTCCTGCAAACCTGCTTTCCAGGAGTTCGGCTTCATTTCCATTGTCAGAGATTTTTATTTCTTTAGGATAATATGAAAACTTAGGAAGCTGGAACTCTGCTTTTTCTTCCTCACTGAATATGTTCACTTCACCAAAAAGTTTGGCGACATAAGAATTATAAGGCTGCTTGTAGGTTTCTTCCGGGCTGTCGTTCTGGATTAGCCTTCCATCCTTCAGAATGACGATCTGGTCGAGCCAAGGCATAATATCCTGAAGTTCGTGGGTAGAAATAATTAAAGAGATCTGATGTTGTTTCACATACCTGAACAGTCTTTCACGAAGCTCTATTTTTCTGGGGAAATCCAGGTTACTGAAAGGTTCATCTAAAATAAGCAATTTCGGCAATACAGAAAGTGCTCTGGCTATGGCAACCCTCTGTTGCTGGCCTCCGCTTAAATATTTAGGAAGCACATGGGCGAATTCCTGGAGTCCTACCACTTCCAGAAGTTCCATCACCGTTTCTTTTTTTTGAGCTAAATTGATATTAGAAATAAATTTCCCCACATTTTCAGCAACAGTGGCATAAGGCATCAGGTCAAAATTCTGGGCTACCAGCTTCATTTCAGCTTCTCCGGGAACAAGATTTCCCTTGGGACCCAAAAGCCGTTTTTCATTAAAAATAATCTCGCCACTTTCCCAGTCCAGCAATCCGTAAATAAGGTTAAGCAATGTAGACTTTCCACAGCCGCTTTCTCCTGCCAGTGCAATGATTCTGCCTTCCTCAAAACCCAGATTAAGGTTCTGAAACAGGGGACTATCTTTGGTGTGGGAAAAATATAAATTGTTTATTTCTAAAAGCATAATACAAATGTAAGGTTTTTATGAAAAAATAAAATTTTTTATTATATTAGCGGAAGCAATAAAAATATATCAAAAATGAAAAAAAAACTGTTTACACTAGCTATTCCTGCTTTATTTGTTGCAGCTGTGGTGGTTTCTTGTAAAAAAGACAAACCGGTTACCAGCGAAAGCAATGAAGTAACAACTACAAAAGACGGGAATCAGTATACGGTGGACACATTGAACAGTAAAGTGGAGTGGAAAGGATATAAAGTTTTCAAGTCTGAAAGTACAAGTCATTTCGGAACGATCAAGTTTGAAAGCGGTGATGTTACCATAAAAGACGGAAAGCTTGAAAGCGGGAAATTTGTGGCAGATATGGGCTCTCTGACATCTGTAGACCTTAAAGACGATGCTGACCAGTTAGGAAAACTGAACGGTCATCTTAAAAGCGGTGATTTCTTTGAAGTGGAAAAATTCCCAACGGCTTCCTTTGAAATTACCAAAGTAACGCCGGCTACGGAAGGAGATTATAATACACTTTTGGATGGGAATTTAACCATTAAAGGTATTTCAAAACCGGTTCAGTTTAAGGCCAACGTTTCTGTAAAAGACGGAGAAGTAAGTGTGGCTACTGAGCCAAAAGATATTAAAAGAGAAGAGTTTGGCGTAAAGTTCCAGGCTCCTGCTGAAAACGGGGTGATCAAGGATGAGGTAACTCTTCAGATCAACGTTAAAGCTTTAGAAAAGAAATAATTTTTTTATTTAAGTGAAATAAGTGATTGAAGTCTGCCTCCCGTAAAGGGGCAGATTTTTTTATCACAGATTCATTATTAAACTTAAAAAACGTATTTTTGCAAAACATTTTGAAAGGGTAAAACAATGATAGAAAAGATAGAAGAACTACTTACCGAAGTAAACAGCTTCAATGCTACATCTAAAGAGGAAATTGAAAACTTCCGAATTAAATATAATGGTAAAAAAGGTGTTCTGAATGATTTTTTTGAAAAATTTAAAGAAGTTCCAAACGACCAGAAAAAAGAATTCGGACAGAAGATTAATTCTTTAAAACAAGCTGTTGCAGGAAAACTGGAAGATCTTAAAGATGCTTCCCAGTCTGCTATTGTCACAGAAAAAGAAGATCTTACAAGGCCAGCTTTTCCATTGGATCTTGGGTCAAGACACCCGATCAATCTGGTGAAAAACAGAATTATTGAAATCTTCAAATCTATAGGTTTCGCAGTAGCCGATGGTCCTGAAATAGAGGACGACTGGCACAACTTCACGGCGCTTAACCTTCCCGAATACCATCCTGCAAGAGATATGCAGGATACTTTCTTCATCGAGCAGAATCCGGATATCCTTTTAAGAACGCATACCTCTTCCGTACAGATCCGTTATATGGAAGAAAACCAGCCGCCGATCAGAATTCTTTCTCCGGGAAGAGTATTCAGAAATGAGGCTATTTCTTCACGCTCACACTGTATTTTCCATCAGATTGAAGGATTGTATATTGACGAGAATGTAAGTTTCGCCGATCTTAAGCAGACAATCCAGTTCTTTACCACTGAGCTTTTCGGTAAATCCAAAATCAGAATGAGACCGTCTTATTTCCCGTTTACAGAGCCTAGTGCTGAAATTGATGTATACTGGGGATTAAACTCTGAAACTGATTACAGAATTACCAAAGGAACAGGTTGGCTGGAGATTATGGGATGCGGAATGGTAGACCCTGCGGTTCTTAAAAATGTAAATATTGACTCTGAGAAATATTCAGGATATGCTTTCGGAATGGGGATTGAAAGAATTACAATGCTTCTTTACCAGATGAGCGACATCAGAATGTTCTTCGAAAATGATATCAGAACTTTAGAACAGTTTAAATCACTATAAAAAATTAAACCTCCGGAATCTCCGGAGGTTTTTGTTTTTAATTACTGACCTAAGAAACAAAACGTAATTAAAAACGAGATTATATTGAAAAATCACAACGTGACCGTTTTAATAGAGGTTTATTAATTTTATATTAATTTTTTCTTCTCTGAAATTTCCTCACCTGAACGAAGTCGAAGCGTTATCTTTATTAGTCTTTAGTTTGCTGTTATTAGTAAGACAGCTGGAAATTAAAATGTATTACATTAAACCATAAAAAAGCCTGCAAAAATATTTTGCAGGCTTTTTTTTATAATTCAAAAGGCTGAATATCTTTTATTTATATTTTAAAGGGTATTTCACATTTTTAAGATCATCAATACTTGCTTTCAGTGAACCTACGGCCAGCTCGGCCTGCAGAAGCATTGGAATATGATTGGCGTCATTGGTAACCCACATTGTAACGCCTTCTTTTTCTTTGAAAACCCTTCCACTTTTTACAGACGGGATAATTTTCAGACAGTTAATGGTTCCGAATTTGGTTTTCAGATCTTCAGTTCCTGTCACTTTCAGCTGAAACGGAAACATTTCATCATCGATCCATACATTCATGTTGATCACTGTTCCGACCTTTAATTCACTGGTACTTTTGCTTCTCAGGTAGTAGAAGCATGAAAGCATATCCTGAACGCCTTTTACAGATTTAATCACCTTTGAACCATTGGCAGGAGTCTTTTTATCTGTTAAGATCAGCGTATTATTAGTATGGTTGAAAACGGTTTCAAAATGCTGGCGGTAGCTACCTTCACGTACATTTCTTACATAAAAGCTTGGCAGCCCGGTTTCTATATTAATGAAGCTTTCATATAAATCTTCTACTTTAAAAAAGGCTTTTACAGCGCCTGTAGTTTTTCCTGTACCTTTTACGTACAGATGGGGAACACCCATATAATTTGTCTTTTTGGCAGTAAGATTGGCAGTTCCGGCATTCAGGATTCCATAGTGTATTCTGAATGTAATAGACTCACCGTCAGAGATATTGTCGATCTGAGCATAGCTCAACAGGAACATAAATAGTGCAAAAAGATTTAAAATTTTCTTCATGGTATGAAATTTAACAAAAACATTGCCAAATTTAAGATCCTTAACTATTTACAGAGATTTGATAAATCTCAGGTTTTTATTTAGAATCAATTAAATATGCTTCGCATTAAAATTAGTAAATTTGCAGTTACATGTATAATTAAATTATCTTATTATGATAACCACTGATATATTGATCATAGGAGCCGGACCTACCGGGCTTTTTGCTGTTTTTGAAGCAGGTTTATTAAAAATGAAGTGCCATATTATTGATGCACTTCCGCAGCCAGGAGGACAGCTAGCAGAGCTTTATCCGAAAAAACCTATTTTCGATATTCCGGGATATCCTTCAGTGAATGCTGGAGAATTGGTAGATAATTTAATGGAACAGATCAAGCAGTTCCAGCCGGGATTCACTTTGGGAGAAACTGCGGTTTCTTATACAAAAGTGGATGATGAATGGTTTGAAGTGATCACCAACAAAGGAACGGTGCACAGATGTAAAGCTATTGCCATTGCCGGTGGATTGGGAACTTTTGAGCCCAGAAAGCCTACTTTTGAAAATGTAGCTGACTATGAGGAAAAAGGTCTTGAATATTTTGTTAAAGAGCCTGAGCATTTCAGAAACAAAAGAGTAGTGATTGCCGGAGGTGGAGATTCTGCTCTTGACTGGAGCGTTTTCCTTTCCAATGTAGCAAGTGAAGTGACTTTGATCCACAGAAGAAATGAGTTCAGAGGAGCTTTGGATTCCGTAGAGAAAGTTCAGGATCTTAAGAACCAGGGTAAAATTAAATTAATTACGCCTGCTGAAGTTACTGGTATCAAAGGGGACGGAAAAGTTGAAGCGATCACGGTAGAAATTGAAGGCCAGGAAGCTTTCGATATTGAAACAGATTATTTCATTCCTCTATTCGGACTGACTCCAAAATTGGGAGAGATCGGAAACTGGGGATTGAATATTGAGAAAAATGCGATCGTTGTAAACAATGCGCTTGATTATCAGACGAATATCGATGGAATCTATGCGATCGGAGATATCAATACCTATCCGGGAAAACTGAAGCTGATCCTTTGTGGTTTCCACGAAGCTACTTTAATGTGTCAGAGTGTTTACAACAGACTGAATCCGGGTAAGAAATTTGTCCTTAAATATACAACAGTAAGCGGTGTAGACGGATTTGACGGCAGCCGTAAGGAAGCAGAAAAGGCAGTTGTGAAAAAAATTGACTAATTTTGCACTATTATGTCAGATATTAATATAAAGATCACCGATCGGGAAGGGGTAACCCATGATGTTGTAGCGCCTACAGATATGTCTATGAACCTGATGGAGATCATCCGCTCTTATGAACTGGCGGAAGAAGGAACCATCGGGGTATGCGGAGGAATGGCGATGTGTGCCTCATGCCAGGTATATGTGATTAACGATCCGGGCCTTGAGCCGATGGGCGATGAAGAAGATGCGATGCTGGCGGAAGCTTACCACGTAAAAGACAACAGCAGACTGGGATGCCAGTTACATATGATGGATGAAATGGAAGGTCTTGAAGTGGAGATTGCTCCTTATCCTTAGAAAATATTAAATTTAATTAGTATAAAAAACCGCTTGGAAATTTCCAAGCGGTTTTGTTATGTGTATTATTTACTATTTTTTATTTAAATAATATTTCTCTTCGTGAATGATTATAGTATCTTTTTTAATTATTATATTTTCTCCTTCGAAATCCATTTCCCCACAGTAGGAGCCTGATAATTTTTCATCTTTTCTAAAAGCTCATCAATATTTTCACTTATCAAAAGCATATCACGGTTTACCTGTTTTAAAAATCCTTTATCCACCATCGTCTGAACCAGTTTTATCAGATCGTCATAAAATCCATCAATATTCAAAATCCCAATTGGTTTCTTATGAAGTCCCAGCTGTGCCCAGGTGATCATTTCAAAAAACTCTTCCAGTGTTCCATAGCCGCCGGGAAGAACGATCACGCCGTCACAGAGATCGTTCATTTTTGTTTTTCTTTCGTGCATGGTTTCTACGAGGATGAGTTCGGTAAGTTTTTTATGGGCAATTTCTTTGGATTGCAGGAAGTGGGGAAGAACTCCAACGACTTTCCCCTTTTCATTTAAAGCTCCATCCGCAACGGCTCCCATCAAACCAACATCTGCACCGCCGTAAATCAGTTGAATGTCTTGTTTTGCCAATGTTTGTCCCAGAAGGAAAGCCTGTTCTTTAAAAATATCATCTGTGCCGAAACTTGAGCCGCAGAATACTGTTATACTTTTCATTATTGTAAATCTTGTTAAATGATTTTTGAACCATTAAGGCCAATGAAGTTATTAAGGAAAGTTAAGTAAAATATTAAAGATATTTTTAAGCCTAATATCTGTAAATTCTTAATGATCTTAACGACTTAAAAAACTTAATGGTTTAAATTAAAAATATCCAAAATCATACGACTTTGGATATTCAATATAATAATTTTATCTTCTTATTTTAAAGGAATATTCGCTAAAATTTCTTTAGTGAAACTCCAGAATTTCTGAGCAGAAGGAATATTAGCTTTCTCGTCCGGAGAATGTGCTCCTCTGATCGTAGGTCCAAAGCTTACCATTTCCATTTCAGGATAATTGGCCCCGATGATTCCGCATTCCAGTCCTGCGTGACAAGCTACCACATGAGGCTTTTCGCCAAATTTTTCTGTATAGATTTTTTCCATCAGCTGTACGATCTCAGAACCAGGTTTTGGCTTCCATCCAGGATAAGAACCACTGAATTCAACGTTCATTCCTGCTAATTCTGCTACAGATTTTAACTGTTCTGCTACCGAATATTTAGATGAATCCACAGATGATCTGGTTAAGTTTAAGATTTTAAGCTCACCGCCTTTTAATTCCACTCTGGCTACATTGTTGGATGCTTCTACAAGATCTTTTACGTCCGGGCTCATTCTGTAAACCCCATTGTGAAGAGATTTTAAAGCAAGGATAATCTTCCTGGAATCTTCTTCGGAAACAGCTTTGTCAGAAGTCGTAGAATTTTCAATATTGATATGGATACTAGGTTCTACTGTAGCAAATTCTTCTAAAATTTCTTTTTTAAGAGCTGTAGCCGTTTCAATAAATTCCTGAGCATTTCTCACAGAAATAAGTGCCGTAGCTTCTCTTGGAATAGCATTTCTCAAGCCGCCGCCGTCAACCGTTACCAACTGAATATTCTGGTTAGTTAAGCCACTGTAAAGAAGTCTTCCCAGAATAATATTGGAATTACCGAAACCTTTATGAATATCCATTCCTGAATGACCTCCCTGCAGGCCTTTTACTTCAATTCTTATAATCTGTCCTTTTGCTGCTTCTGTGTTGTAATTTTGTGTAATGGTTACATCTACACCCCCTGCACAACCGATATCGATCTCATCATCTTCTTCGGTATCAAGGTTTAACAGGATTTCTCCAGTCAACTGTCCAGGCTTTAAACCTAAGGCACCGGTCATTCCCGTCTCTTCATCAATGGTGAAGAGAGCTTCCATAGCCGGATGTGGAATATCTGAACTTTCAAGAATAGACATGATGGTTGCTACTCCTAAACCGTTATCAGCACCTAAAGTTGTTCCTTTTGCCTTTACCCAATCTCCATCAACCTCCATTTTGATACCTTCTGTATCGAAATCAAAATTTACATCACTGTTTTTCTGGCATACCATATCCAGATGTGACTGAAGAACGACGGATTTACGGTTTTCCATGCCCGGAGTTGCAGGTTTCTTGATAATAACATTTCCTACTTCATCTACCGTAGTTTCCAATCCTAAATTTTCACCAAATTCTTTGATGAAAGCAATGACTCTTTCTTCTTTTTTAGATGGTCTTGGAACTGCATTTAATTTGGAGAAATTTTTCCAGATAATTTGCGGTTCTATATTAGATAATTCCATGAAATTTTATTTTTATCAAAATTACAAAATAAAAAATGCTTCCGTGAATCCGGAAGCACTTTTTATGTGGAGACTAGAGGTAAATTTGTTTTTTACCTCTAGTGTTTTTTAACATCCGCATTCGCCGTAAATAGGTAATGTTTCTACAGTACCATCCGGTTTTTCAATCGTCAGGGTACCTTCGAATAATAAAGCTTCTTCGCTTTTTATTTTTTTTCCTTTTACAGAAATCTTGTAGTTGTCGCTTTCAATTTCTTTCGTCAGCTCCTCGTCAACTTCCATATCACTTGACGAGATAAGATTCATTGTCAATCTTTTACCGTCAAGTTTCATGTAGGCTGTTTTTCCTGCATCATCAGCATAGATGTATTTTTCTGCTTCAAAATCAGCCTTATTTCTTGCAAAATAGCATGAGCATTCTTTGATCTCTTTTGGAAAAGGGATAATGTCTACTAGAACTTTTCCTGGTGCCGTTTCTGTTTTTGCAGAATCTTTAACAAGGTTTAAAGAATCTGTTGAGGCACTATCCTTAATGACTTCCTTATCTTTTTTACAGGCGGTCAAAAGAAGTGCTGAAAAAAGAATGATTAAATATTTCATTGTCTGTGGTTTTTATGTTTAGCCTCTTGCTCTTTCCAGAAGAACCATCATCAGTAATGATAAGATCACTAAACTTTCGTCTTCGTCATCAATATCGATCATTCTGTCAAGCTGGAATCTTCTTCCGAAGAACGAAGGCATTTTTTTAAGTTTAAAATATTCCTTTCCGTCAATACCTCTTACGGTATAAGCGGGGTTAAGAAAATATCCTGTGAACATTCCTATAATTGGAATCTCACTCACCATTCCATCAAAGAATTTTGTCCATGCATTATCCTCTGCAACCGTGAATTTGGGTTGGTCATTTGAATCCAGGATGTCATAAGTAGATTTCCACAGAGAGCGCATCCCTTTTCTTGCCAGTCTTCCGTAATTTTTGTTGTCGGTAAGGTCATTTAAAGAATAAGAAGCATTGAAATCGATCCATTGATTGGCTTTGATCCTGAAAAGCTCTTTAGATTTGCTTTCGTCATTGAAAACAATAACATCTTCCTTCAGCTTGAACATTTTCTGACGGACATACGCTACATAGTTCCCGTTTCTGTCAGTAATATTGAAATCACTTGCCAGAGTGGAGATTTTAAATTTGAAATCCAGAGGATAATTTAGGTTTTTAAGTACCATTAGTTTATTTTTTTCATATTAGAACCCCAAAGATAGAGGTTTTTTTTAGAACTAAGAACCAAGAACCAAGAGTCAAGAACCAGGATTTTAGATATCAGATGCCAGATTTCAGACATGAGACTTTAGGGTAAGGCTGAGATTCAGGTTGGAAAATGCCAATGGTGAATTTTGCCTTGCAAGTGAATGGTGAGTGAGCGAACCACGATATAAGAGTCAAGAATCAAGATGCCAGATTTCAGATTATGAGTATTGGTGGCTTCGGTGCCTCAGCCTCCAGATATTGTTTTTTTTTATTTTATATTTCTGAACATGTCAGGTTTTAGTTTATTAAATACGGGCCTTAAATAATATAATCATCAACCCTTTTATACCTACATACTCTAAACCCCTCCAACGCTCAAACCCGCATCCCGGAATAGAGCCCCTGAAACTTATAATTCCACCATGTTAAAACCCTAAAAACTCTCCGACTCTCTAACTCTGAAACACACCCAATTCTCAACAATATTCCTTATTTTTGTAGTTATGGATTACCCTAGTAAAGTTTTAGCAAAAGCCGTAGACGAAATTTCAGGGCTGCCCGGAATCGGGAGAAAAACAGCGCTGAGATTGGCATTGCATCTGTTAAAACAACCCAGTTCCAGAGCAATAGGACTTGGAAACTCATTAATCAACCTTGTTAACGAAATAAAATACTGTAAAGAATGTCATAATTTTTCAGATTTTGACGTTTGTGAGATCTGCAGCAATGAGAAAAGAAACAGCGAGCTGATCTGTATCGTTGAAGATGTACGTGACGTAATTGCCATTGAAAATACAGGAAAGTTTACAGGGAAATACCTAATCTTGGGTGGGAAAATATCACCGATGGAAGGCGTTGGACCCAATCAGCTGAATATACCGAGTATTGAAAGAAAAGTGAATGAAGGCGGGGTAAAAGAATTTATTTTTGCGTTAAGTGCCACAATGGAAGGGGATACAACAGCCTATTATATTTACAAAAAATTTAAAAACTTTAAGGTTAGTTTTTCAAGCATTGCCAGAGGAATCTCAGTAGGAGACGAGCTGGAATATGCGGATGAAGTATCTTTGGGAAGATCCATTATTAACAGGTTGCCATACAACGAAAAGGACTAATATGAAGCTGTCGATAATCATTGTCAATTATAATGTAACCAGGCTGCTGAGAAATTGCCTTCTGTCTGTTCAGAAATATACAGAAGGAGAGGATTATGAAGTAATTGTTATAGATAATGCATCAACAGATACTTCCTGGGGAGATCTTATTCCGGAATTTCCCAAGGTACATTTTATATCTTCTGAGCATAATGAAGGTTTTGCTGTTGCCAATAACAAAGCGATAAAAACAGCAGCCGGAGAATATGTTCTTCTTTTAAATCCGGATACCGAACTGGAAGGATATTATATGAAAGATATTCTTGATTTTGCTGATTCTAAGCCGGATTTCGGATGTCTTGGAGTAAGAATGCATGATGCAGAGGGGAACTTTCTGCCTGAAAGTAAACGCTCAGTACCGGATATGTTCAATTCTTTTGAAAAACTGTTTACGAACTTTAAAAGAAGTAATTCAAAATCCTATTACAGAAGTGATATTGATGAAACTGCAGTTGCAGAAGCAGATGTGGTTACCGGAGCTTTTTTATTGATCAGAAAGGAGGTCTACGAAAAAATTGGTGGGCTGGATGAAACATATTTTATGTACGGGGAAGACATTGATCTGTGCTATACGCTGTTGAGAAACGGTTATAAAAACTATTATTATGGAAAGGCTTCCCTTCTCCATCATAAAGGAGAGAGTACTATTAAAGATGAGGTGTATCTTGACCGGTTTTATGGAGCTATGCAGATCTTTATTGATAAATATTACAGAGAATCTAAGCCTATGCAGTATTCATTCTTAAAAGCAGGACTAAGGCTTCGTCACAAGATCGAGAAGATCAAGCTAAAATAAAAAAGCAGTTCAATTTGAACTGCTTTTGTTATATATAAGATAAATCTGTTATTATTTTGCCGGAGCTACAGGTGTCTGAGCCGGAGTAGTGGTAGTAGCCGCTGGAGCAGATTGTTTAGCCGGAGCTGTAGTTTCTTTCTTCACTGGCTGCTGCTGTGTAGGAGCTGCTGTTGTAGGCTTACCTGTGATCACAACGCTTATAAGGATAAGAACGATGATTACTGCGCCCAGAGTCCATGTTGCTTTTTCCATGAAATCATTGGTTCTCTGTACTCCGAACTGTGCAGGTGATGCACCTCCGAAAGTACTGGAAAGGCCTCCTCCTTTAGGATTTTGAGCCATAACGATGATTACCAATAAGATGCTGGCAATCATAACAAGAACCATCAATAGTGTAAATATAGTATCCATTAATTCTGATATCTTTTTGAATGGGCAAATTTAATCTTTTTTTACCGAATGGCAAAGAAGATCAGGGTAAATGTTATTAAAAATAAAAACGGCAGCGCCAGCTGCCATTTTTTCTATAAAAAAGACTATTCTTTATTTAAAATCAGAATCTTTAGCCTGGTTCACTTCGTAAGATTTTACATTCATAACCATGTCCATGCCCATTTGATTTATTGAGATCGTATATGGCATTTTCACACCATTTACATCCTTGTAATTAGAGAAAGTGGTAGGGATGGTTACTTCCTGTCCCTGCGCTTTCGCAGTTCTGGTTTCTCCTGTTTTCAATCCCGTAGCTACACTATAGTAATACGTTACATTGTTCCCTTTTACAGCGTAGGAATCTTCACCGCCTATTTTTTCAATTCCAGCTACTTTGTAATCTGAAGATTTTGCGAAACCCAATTCTTCAAACAGTTCAGTATTTTTCTGTTTTTCAACAATTTGTTCCGGTTTCATAGGGGCTTTCTGTCCCATTTGCTCAGAATATCCTTGTTTTCCATCAAAAACCTGCTTTTGAACAACCTGTCCCATAGCAGTAACTGATGTCAGTTCCTTTCCACCCTGAGCTTTTATGATTTTAAAATCAATATTCTGTCCCTGCATAGACATCGAAGCGTTCATTGTATAAGAAGAAATTTTTGCAAGATTTGCTTTTCCTCCTATTGCATTGATGTATTTATCAGCAATAGAAGCGACACTTACACTGGCATCAGCTTTTTGTGCAGTCGGCTTTGCTACCGGATTGGCTTCTTTATCGTAATATTTTACAGGATAACCCAGTTTTTCAAGCCCTTCAGAAATATCAGAAGCCTTACCGGCTATGAAAATTCTGCTTTGGTTTGGTAAAATAGTAGCTTTTACAGCATTGGAAATATCTGCAGCAGTCACTTTATCAATCGACTTTAAATAATTGGTGTAGAAATCAGAAGGCAGATCCTGAACCTTTTGGTTTAAAGCAAATTTTGCAATTGTTTCCGGCTTTTCCAGAGACATGATGAAAGATCCTTTCAGCTTAGCCTTGGCATTTTCCAGTTCTTCGGGTTTTACGGTAGAAATAGCATTAAGCTCATTCATAAATTCCTTAACCGCTTTATCCGTAACCTCATTTCTTACACTGGCATCAGCAGAGAAATCAGAAGAATATTTACCGGCATTCATACTAGAATAAGCACCATAAGTGAATCCGTTCTTTTCACGAAGGTTCATGAAAAGTCTCGCTTCACCGCCTCCACCTAAGATATAATTGGCCATTGTAGCAGCAAAATAATTCGGATCTTTCATTTTAAGATTGTTCAGGTTATTCACCGAAACCACAGACTGTACAGCCGAAGGAACATCTACTACATTAATCTCTGTTTTAGCAAGATTGGAAGCCGGTTCCAGTGCAGTTGCCGGTGTGTTGGCCTTTTTCCATCCGCTGAAAGCTTTTTCTACCAGTGATTTTACCTTATCAAATTTCACATCACCTACAATCACTAAATAAGCATTGTCAGGAGCGTAATATTTTTTATAAACGTTTTGTACGTCAGCTAACTGGATCTTGTTGATCGTTTCCACGGTTTCAAATTCACCTCTGGCTGTATTTTTACCATACATTAATGCATTGGAAACTTTAGAAGCGATAGAAGAAGCATTTTTCTCTTCAGCTTTTAATCCTTCTACAGCTCTTTCTTTTGAATTTTGAATTTCTTCCGCAGAAAATTTAGGATTAATAATTGCATCGGCCATTAAACCCAATACCTCAGGGAAATATTTTGAAAGAGAGTTTGCAAAAGCACCGCTGGAAGAAAAGCTTAAGTTAGCTCCCAGATAATCTACTTTTTTATTAAAATCCTCTTTGCTCAGATTGGTTGTTCCGTTTTCAAACTGCTCAGCCATGATAGAGCTTACTCCGGTTACGCTTCCTTCGAGGAAAGGCGGTCTGTCCATAGAAAGAGTAGTGTTTACTCTTGGTAATTTATTGTTTTCCACAACCATTACCGTAAGACCATTGCTTAGCTGGAAAGTTTTTGGTTTTGCAATGTTGATCGCAGGAGTAGGTCCCGGTTTCGGCATTGCATTAAGGTCAATTTTTTGTGCTGAAACCGTTCCTGCGAATAAAAACGCTGCAGCTATATATGTTAATTGCTTTTTCATTTGTAAAAATTTAATTTTTAATAATCATATTTCAAACCTGAGTTTTAAATGATTACTTTTTTTCAGGAACGTAATTAATGATTACTCTTTGATTAGAATTCAGATACTTTTTAGCCGCATTCTGCAGATCCTGTCTCGTGATCGATCTGTAAATGTCGATTTCCTTATTGATCAGGTTGGTATTACCCATCAGAACATGATTGGTTGCCAATGAAGCTGCAATTCCCTGAATACTTGAGTTGGCATTTACGAACTGGTTCTCATACTGGTTCTGAAGCTTCTGATAATCTTCCTCGGAGATCAGGCCTGTCTGCAGTTTTTTGATTTCTGCATCAATATCAGACTGTAAAGTCTGCTTTGTGGTCTGCCCCATCGGGATTGCGAAGAATGCGAAAATACTGTAATCTTCAAGTCCTTGATTGAAGGCCTCTACAGCAAGCGCTTTTTTATCCTGGTCAACTAATTTTTTGTATAAAACTGAAGACTTACCATTGCTCAGATAAGATGAAAGCATATCAAGAACATAGGCATCTTTTTCTTTATTAGCCGGAGTTCTGTAAGCAAAAATATATGCCGGAAGCTGGATGTTCGGATCCGTAGCCGTTACTTCCTTTTCCTGAGTGATAGGAGCATCTTTCGGGAAATCTTTAGGATAAAGCGTTCCTTTTGGAATTCCCCCGTAATATTCCTGGATCCATTTTTTAGTCTGCTCAGGCTTGATGTCTCCTGCAACTACCAATGTAGCATTGTTCGGAACATAATATTTTTTATAGAATGCCTGGAACTCTTCCAGTTTTGCAGAGTTAAGATCTTCCATAGAACCAATTGTAGGCCAGTTGTACGGGTGATTCGTAAATAAATTCTTCTGAATGGTAGGGAAAAGGTTTCCATAAGGCTGGTTATCCATTCTTAATCTTTTCTCCTCTTTTACAACCTCTCTCTGAGTATCTACTCCCACCTGGTTAATGACAGCGTGACGCATTCTTTCAGCTTCCATCCAAAGACCAAGCTGCTCGTTGTTGGAAGGGAAAGTCTCATAATAATACGTTCGGTCATTCGTCGTGTTCGCATTATTTTGACCTCCGTTTGAAGAAACGATCTTGAACCAGTCCCCTCTTTTGATGTTGGGTGTTCCTTCAAATAAAAGATGTTCAAAGAAATGGGCAAAACCTGTTCTTCCCTTTACTTCATCCTTCGCACCTACATGGTACATTACCCCAGTAGTGACTACCGGTGCAGAATTGTCCTGATGAAGAATTACGTGAAGGCCGTTTGGCAGGTCATACTCTTCAAATTTAATTTGCTGTGCATTCAGTACCATTCCGAAGAAAGATGCTGCTGCCACAGAAAGAAGTCGCTTTTTCATAAAGTAGAAATTGTTTTGGATAGATTAGTAGAGAAAACAGAGTATTTGTTACATAATTACTCCACTTTTTTTAATTTTTTAATTTATTTGTAAAACTTTATAAATCCACAGTTTTGTCAACAAGAATATAATTTATACGGAACGAAAAATAGTTGGTGTGAAAAACCCTAACAATTAAAACTGTTCTGATGCCGAAGAAAACCCCGATTCAATTTTTTACTTTCTTTAAATTAAACTCATAATTTGAATTGTCCTTTGAATACATTAATTTTGTGTTCCCAAATTTTTTTGCAGTATGGATTATCTGAAAGGACTCAATGAATCACAATATGAAGCCGTTACCTCTCTACAGGGACCTTTGATGGTGCTTGCAGGCGCAGGTTCCGGAAAGACACGTGTGCTTACCATGCGTATTGCCCACCTGATCCACAACGGAATTGACCCTTTCAACATCCTGGCATTAACCTTTACCAACAAAGCGGCTCGCGAAATGAAAGACCGTATTGCAAAAGTAGTGGGAGACAGCAATGCAAGAAGTTTATGGATGGGAACTTTTCACTCTGTTTTTGCAAGAATCCTGAGAATTGAAGGGCATTACCTCGGATATCCTTCCAATTTTACGATCTATGATCAGCAGGATGCCTTAAATGTTATCAGAAAGGTACTCAAAGACATGAATATCGATGCCGATCTTTACAAACCTAAAAAAGTCCAGGCAAGAATTTCAACATACAAAAACAATCTGATTACGGTAAAAGCTTATTTCAACAATCCGGAACTGATGGAAGCTGATGAAAAAGCCAATATGAAATTCATCGGGAAGATCTACCAGAAGTATGTGGAAGCATGTTTCAAGAACGGGGCGATGGATTTTGATGACTTACTGCTAAAGACCAATGAATTACTGACCCGTTTTCCGGAAGTGCTAGCCAAATATCAGGACAGGTTCAGGTATATCATGGTAGATGAGTACCAGGATACCAACCATTCCCAATATCTTATTGTAAAAGCGCTGGCTTCAAAATTTGAAAATATCTGCGTAGTAGGGGATGATGCCCAGTCCATTTATTCTTTCCGTGGCGCAAACATTTATAACATCTTGAATTTTAAGAAAGATTATCCTGATGCGATAACCGTTTCCCTGGAGCAGAATTACCGTTCAACCCAGAATATTGTGAATGCGGCCAACGTTGTCATTGCGAAAAACTTACAGCAGTTCAAGAAGAATGTTTTCAGTGATAATGAAGAAGGGGATAAGATCAAAATATACCGTTCCCTTTCCGATGCTGATGAAGCGAATTTTGTAGCCGGAAACATCTGGGAACTCAGAAACACCGACCAGAGAAAGTACAGTGATTTTGCAATTTTATACAGGACCAATTCACAGACCAGAGCATTTGAAGACGCGCTGAGACGTAAAAATATCCCGTACAAAGTTTACGGAGGGCTTTCTTTCTACCAGAGAAAGGAGGTGAAAGATCTTATTGCCTATCTGCGTCTTCTGGTTAATGAAAATGACTCGGAGGCATTGATGAGGATCATCAATTATCCTACAAGAGGAATTGGAGAAACCACACAGAATAAGCTGATCGTTTTTGCAGATTCTCATAATGTGACTATTTCACAGGTACTGAGTAATCTGCCGATGTATGCTCCGCAGTTGGGCTTAAACAACGGTGTTTTAACCAAACTGAATGATTTCTGGTCCATGATCAAAGCCTTCCAGGTATTGCTGAAAACCGATACGGCTTACAGTGTTGCTATGGAAGTAGCCAAGCGAAGTGGACTGATTAAATTCTTAAAAGACGACCAGACCCCTGAAGGAATTTCCCGGGTAGAGAACGTACAGGAATTGATGAACTCTATGCAGGGATTCATTGAAGAGCAGATGCAGCTGGAAGACGGAGATCCGAGCCTTCCGAATTTCCTTGAAAATATTGCCCTTTCTGCGGATACTCAGGATAAAAATACAGATGAAGATATGGTTTCTTTAATGACCATTCACCTGTCCAAAGGTCTTGAATTCCCCGTAGTACACCTTGTGGGTCTTGAGGAAAACCTTTTCCCGAGCTTTATGAGCTCAGCAACAAGGGAAGATCTGGAAGAAGAAAGACGTTTATTTTATGTGGCACTGACAAGAGCTGAAAAACAGGTGTTTTTCTCCTATGCCGTTTCACGTTTTCAATGGGGAAAAATTACAGATGCAGAGCCTTCAAGATTCTTAAGTGAAATTGATGATGAATATATTGAATTCCTAAATCCGGCTCTGGAAAAGAGATTCATCAACAATACAGGGATAAAATCCAATATTTTTGATGAGCATCCTTCCGAACAAAAAGCATTTAGACGGGTTGAAAAGAAAACCATTGACAAAGGAGACAGCTCAAAACCTGCACCGGAAGTCAGAAAACTGAAGCCGGTAAGTACGGCGAAAATTATCAATCCAAGTGGAGCTTCTTCACAGGATATCGAAGTAGGAGACAAGGTAAGACACGACCGTTTCGGAATAGGGGAAGTTTCTTTTCTGGATGGTACAGATCCCCAGAATATTAAGGCCAAAGTAATTTTCATACATGAAGGAGAGAAAAACCTTATCCTGAAATATGCTAAGCTTACAAAAATATAACGTTTAATTTTCAGCATAGAAGCTGATGATAATATTTTTATAACGGGTTCCATCTTTGGATTCCGTTTTTTTTATTCAAACACAAATGGCAAGAGTGTACTTTGTGATCTTGGTAACATTTGTGAAAAATTAGTGTTATTCATATTTAAAGAACAATAGACCAGAACTATCTTAAATTTTCATAAAATTAAAGTCTATTAATTTTGTAGACTAATGAATTAGTTTTACATTTGCCACTCAAAAAAACATAAACTATAAATTGATGTAAGGGTATGAAAAATAAAAAGACTATTTTATCAGCTTCAGTTCTTTTTTTTCTCGGAACTTATGCTTTCGGGCAGGAAAAAGAAAAAGACAGCGTAAAAACCAATAATGTAGAAGAAGTCGTGGTGCTGGGTTCAAGAGCCGGCGCACGATCCAAAACAGACAGTCCGGTTCCTGTGGACGTCTTCAATATAAAAGAATCATCAGTAGTGCTTCCGCAATCCAGTATAGGACAGATTTTGAACGCAATAGCGCCCTCTTTCACCTCTACCATTCAAACCAATTCCGATGGAACAGACCATTTAGACCCTGCCCAGCTGAGAGGATTAGGCCCGGATCAGGTGCTGGTTTTGGTGAATGGAAAAAGAAGACATACTTCAGCATTGGTCAATGTGAACGGAACACCGGGAAGAGGAACAGTAGGAACCGATTTGAACTCCATTCCTTCGTTTGCTTTAAACAGGATTGAGGTGTTGCGTGACGGAGCTTCAGCCCAGTATGGATCAGATGCCATCGCAGGGGTAATCAATCTTGAACTGAAAAAGGATATCGGAAAACTAACCGGCCAGGTAAGTTATGGTGGAAATTTAACTCCGACAGCCAATGACCATACCGGGAATTTTGATGGACAGAATATTCAGGTAGATCTTAATTACGGAAATAAGATCGGGAATAAAGGTGGTTTTTATAATATTACATGGTCTTCACAATTTCGAAATCCAACCTTCAGAGCCGGCACCGAAAGCGGAACGATCTATAATGCGTATAATGCTATTGAAAAACGTGCTCTGAATGACGGGGTGAATCTTTCCTCACTTTTCTCCAATATTAACAATGTTCCCAATCCGCAGCAGCTTATTAATTATATTCATCAGTATGCACAGGGTGTAAGCTATTTTTCTCCTCAGTTTCAGAATCAGATTCAGACTGCCAATACGATCGGTGCTTTGCAAGGTTTATTAAAAGGAGATGTTACAGATCAGGAGCTGGCTTACAGAGGACTGGACAGAAAAGATTTCAATATGCAGGTAGGACAGTCGAAACTGAACAATCATCAGCTTTTTGCCAATATTGAAGTTCCTATTAATGATAACTGGAAAGTGTATACGTTCGGCGGATACAGTTTCAGGCACGGAAGCTCAGGTGGATTCTACAGAAGGCCTAACCAGAGCAGAACTTTTACAGGGCTGTACCCAGACGGTTACCTGCCGCAAATCGGAACGGATATCCAGGATCTGTCGCTTTCAGCAGGAATCAAGGGGAACTGGGACGGCTGGAATATTGATTTCAGTAATACATTCGGACAGAATTCATTCACCTATAATATCAGCGACACAGGAAATACATCTTTACGCTTTGCGTCTCCTAATGAGTTTGATGCAGGAGGTTTAAGATTTTCCCAGAATACCATCAATTTAGATTTTTCCAAAAAATACGATGTCTGGAATGGTATCAATGTGGCTTTCGGGGCAGAGCACCGGTATGAAAACTTTAAAATCACGCAGGGTGACGAAGCTTCATATACCACTTATGATGCGGCAGGAAATATATGGAATAATACCAGCCCGAGAGGTACGGATTTCTTTGGAAATACACTTCCCGGAGGGTCACAGGTTTTCAGCGGGTTTAAACCTGTCAATGCCGTAGACAAGAATAGACAGGCGGTAGCAGCGTATGCAGATGTTGAATTCAATTTTACCAACTGGTTATTGGTAGATGCAGCAGCGAGATATGAGAACTATTCAGATTTCGGATCTACATTCAATTATAAGCTGGCTTCAAGGATCAGAGTGGCTCCCAATTTTAATGTAAGACTGGCAGGTTCTACAGGGTTCAGAGCACCATCCATCCACCAGATTTATTATAATGTAACCTCTACTTTGTTTACAAACAGCCAGCTTCTGGAGGTAGGAACCTTCAGCAATGATTCAGACATTGCAGGATTGCTGGAAATGCCAAAACTAAAGCAGGAAACTTCCAAATCTGCCAGTGTAGGATTTACTTACAGGATTCCTTCCGCAAGCCTTACTTTTACAGCAGACGGTTATTTTACAAGAATCAACAACAGGATCATTCTTACGGATCAGTTCTTAAGAGCAGATGTACCTGCTGCTGCACAGGCTGCTTTTGATGCCCAGGGAGTTAATGCGGCTCAGTTCTTCACGAATGCTATAGATACGGAAACAAAAGGAATAGACCTTGTGATTTCTCATAACGTAAGATTTTCCGGCTTAAAACTCGATAACAGCTTTGCCGCCAATATCAGTGAGACCAGGAAAGTAGGGGATATTCATTCCTCAGGACTTCTACAGTCTCCGAATCTTGAGAAAATCTATTTCTCTGAAAAATCCAGAGTATATCTGGAAGAAGCGGTTCCAAGGGTAAAAGCAAGTTTGTCGCATACGCTGGCCTGGAAAAAAGCAAGTGTCTATCTTAGAAATACCTATTTCGGAAAAGTGACAGGTGCAGATATTATTGATGTTAATGGTGACGGAGTCGTAGGGTTCAATGAACATCAGCAGATCGGACATAAAATCATTACTGACCTTTCACTGGCCTATCAGTTTACAAAGAATGTAGGGCTTACACTGGGAGTAAACAACCTTTTTGATATTTATCCCGATAAAAATCTTACAGCATCTACCAACAATGACCAGTTTATCTATTCCCGTTCAACATCCCAGTTTGGCCAGAACGGAAGGTATGTGTTTACAAGGCTCAACTTCAATTTTTAAATAAATAATAATTAGTAAAAAACCAGTCCGGGACATCCGACTGGTTTTGTTTTTATGTTAGTTTTATTCTGGTTATCTTTCTACAAGCTCTTTTACAGGCTCTCCGTAATAATCTATCTCGGTGGTCTTAATCTGCAGAAGCTGGTACCATTTGATAAAAGCCCCAATGAACACAATAAGCATCAGTACCATCGCCGTAACTGCTAAAGTGGCCAGTAGATATTGTTCTTTGGGAAGATAGATTGCTGTGACCTGAATATAACCGGCCCAGAAAGTAATTCCAGCCATGAACACTCCGGGGATTGCAGAACACAGGGCATATTTGCCTCTTTTCATCCGGATCAACATCGTCGTACAGACAATCAGTCCGCAGGCTGCCAACAGCTGGTTACTGATCCCGAACAGCGGCCAGATACTGCTTACATTCCCCGTAAATACCAGATAGCCCCAGGCAAAAGTAAATAAAAGGCTGCTGATAATAATTCCGGGAACCCAGTTCTTATCATTGAATTTTGGAATGACTGAACCCAACATTTCCTGCAAAAAGAAACGGCCCACCCTTGTTCCTGCATCAATGGCAGTAAGAATAAATACAGCTTCAAACATAATGGCAAAATTATACCAGTATGCAGTCAGCTGGTCCATATATGGGATCTTATTAAAAATATGAGCCATTCCCACGGCTAGAGATACAGCCCCGCCGGTTCTTCCGTGAAGTTCGATGCCTATTTTCTGTGAATAATAATCGATATCTACACCATGGAGGGAAGGGTGTGCAGCAAGGAAAGCATCATAAGATTCCTTCGGAGTATTGATGGCGAAATAATCACCGGGCATTAATGTACAGGCAGCAATCAAAGCCATTAAAGCTACGAAACCTTCTACAAGCATGGCTCCATAACCTACAAATAGAATTTCCTTTTCTTTATTAAGCATCTTGGGAGTTGTCCCTGTTGCAATTACTGCATGAAAGCCGGAAATTGCTCCACATGCAATGACTATAAAGATAAAAGGAAGCACAGGACCTCCTATAACAGGACCTCCACCTTTTACAAATTCCGTAAGAGCAGGCATTTGAATTGTTGGATGAATGACAATCACACCCACTGCAAGCATAATGATGGTTCCTATTTTAAGATAGGTCGAAAGATAATCTCGAGGAACCAGAAGAAGCCATACAGGCAGTACGGAAGCGAGAAAACCATACAATGGAATGGCAATAGAAATGGTTTTAATATCCCACGAAAACAGATTATTCATTGTTGCGTTCTGCATCAAACTATGGCCGCCAATAATGCCTGCCACCAAAAGTATACCTCCTAAAATACTGGCGAAAAGAACACTGTTTTTTCTGTATCTCATGATAAGGCCCATGATCACTGCAATAGGCATAGTGATTACAACGGTAAAAAGAGACCATGAAGCCTCATGCATTGCATTGATACAGGCGAGTGACAAACCAGCCAGTGTAAGAATAAGGATAAATAAAATAGCAAAGCCAGCAACCGTTCCTGTTGCTTTACCTATTTCTTTGGAGGCAATAGTAGCCAGACTCTGTCCTTTATGCCGTACTGAAGCAAATAAAACCACCATATCATGTACGCCTCCGCCAAGTACACATCCAATCAGGATCCATAATGCACCGGGCAGATATCCAAACTGAGCAGCCAGTACAGGCCCAACCAAAGGGCCGGCAGCAGCAATCGCAGCAAAATGATGGCCGAAAAGTACATTCTTATTGGTAGCTACATAATCTTTACCGTCGGCAAATTCTACTGCAGGAGTAGTGTTTTTATCATTAAGTCTGAGCACTTTATTGGCAATGAAAATACCGTAAAAGCGATAAGCAATTGCAAAGACAAGTACTGATACAAAGATCAGGGTGAGTGCATTAGTGTTATTCAGAAAATCCATATCATCTGTTTTTTTTGGAGTGAATAATTAAAATATTGGATATTTTGTTAAGAATAATTTAAACAAAAGCCAAGTTAATTATTTTATGAGTAAAAAAGATGAAATATATATTAATCTTGCAATTTTTACGTTTGCTATGAATATTTATAATTTAATGTATTGATTTATAATATTTTATATTTTATTTTGTTTCAGGATATATATGTGTTATTTTCTTTGAGAAATGATAAAATCCACCATCTGGTCAGTAAGGCTGTCCATATAGCCCTTATCCGTTGTTCCGAAACCATGAATGCCATCTTCTACGATGACCAGGCTGTTCTGAATGTTTTCTCTTTTGAGCTTTCTGTGAAGCTTTTTAGACTGTTTCATAGGAACTACTTTGTCTTTATTTCCTTGGACGATTAAGGTAGGGACGCCACCTGAAGCATAGGTAACCGGAGAAATGGTTTTAAAGTATTCTATTGTTTTAGCTTTATCTTTTTTAATATCATACCCTGACAATCCTCTTACAAGATTGGTTCTGAGATCTACGATTTTCTTTGCTGCCAGCCCGAAAAAAAAGACAGGCACTTTTCCGAGTCGGGTATGAAGCAGCTTATTCATGTCTGAGGGACCATAATGATCCACCACATAATTTACCTTTGCAGAATAAGAAGAAAGTTCTGGGCTTCCGGCAAACTCGTTGTCTGGCGTATATGCCGCGAGCATTGAGAGATGTGCTCCAGATGAAGCCCCAAAAAAGCCAATATTGTTCGAGTCGAATTTATATTTTGCTGCATTTTTCCTTACCCATCTTACTGCATCTTTAGTATCTTCTACAGGAAGCGGGAAATGAATGCTGTCATTCAGAAGCGTATAATTGATACTGATTACCGCATATTTTTTATCCAGGAGCTTTGAAATGAATGTTTCAATATAGCTTTCATCTCTGATGGTTTTATCGCCTTTTACCCATGCACCTCCATGTACATAGACGACGACGGGCATTTTGTCGTCTGAAACAGTTTTGGGAGTATAGAGGTCTAGTGAAACAGGATTTCCTTTTGCATTGGTTTTATAAACAATATTTTCTGAGACTGATGATATTTCCGGCAGAAGACTGCTTTTTGTGGAATTTGATTCAGGTTGATTTTGTGAATAACTTAAATTAGATAAACCTAAGGAGAAAACAAAAAACAGGTTTATGAAAAACCTGTAGATTGATATGTTGTTTATTGATGATTTCATAGAATACTTTTTGTGGTGGAGTGTTATTTTACTAACTCCTCAAAAAGTTTACCAAACGTCTTTTCCAGGTCTTTGGATTTTCCCGGATGAGGTCTTGAAGTCTGAACCACAGAACTTCTTACAGCGGTCAGCCAGCGGAAACGTTCCGGAATATCCATCAGAGCGATAGGACCACCTTCCTTATCTCCATTAGCGATTTTTTGAAAGCTTTCAAGATTCTGGATGACGTCATCATAGTCCAGTTTGCTATGCATGAGTTTGAATTTATCGGGACATAAGTAAAACTCCACGCGGATGAATTTCTCCTTTTTGGAAAACATCACAAGGCCTATATTGAAAAATTCTTCTCTTTCAACTTTTGGTACCAGGCGTATAACAGCGTATTCGTATATTTTATCCTCTTGCATTTTTAGCTTCGTTTACAAAGATTTGAGAATTTTCTAACCTTGTTTTCAGGAACTGGAAGTAGATTTCACGGATCTCTTCAGGAGTTTCATCGGCGTCATCCCAGTGGAGCCAGTCCTCAGGAATTAAATTGACAATCTCCCTGAACAGTTTATCATTCAGTACCTCATGAGCAAATCGATCGGCTTCATCCAACATTTTTGCTTTCGGGAGCAGTACATGGTCCTTCACGTATTTGAACGGGGTCTTTGCAGCCGTATCAAAATTCTGCCACGAATGATGGAAATAAAAAGAAGCACCATTATCGATGACCCAAAGCTCTTTATGCCACATCAGGAGATTTGTATTCTTAAAAGTGCGGTCAATATTAGTAATGAACGCATCCAGCCAGACAATTTTTGAAGCCAGAAGAGGATCTATCTTTACCCCCGGATCATAAGTGATGGAACCCGAAAGATAATGCAGCCCCAAATTCAGGCCTTCTGAAAATTTCAGTAAATCCTGAATTTCCTCATCTGCTTCTGTTCTTCCAAAATCGGCATCCAGATTTACAAATACCAGCTCTGGAATCTTCAGTCCCAAAGCCTCCGTGATCTTGCCGCCCAGAAGTTCGGAGATCAGCATCTTTACTCCGTGGCCTGCACCCCGGAATTTCAGTACATATTTAAAATTATCATCAGCTTCTGCCAAAGCAGGAAGAGATCCGCCTTCTCTTAAAGGCAGAATGTAACGTGTGACGGTTACCGTTCTTAAATCCAGCATACTGCAAAAATAAGGTTATTTTGATAACTATTTAAGCATTTCCGGGGTTAACTTTTCTAGATGAATTTTTTTTATTATATTTAGATTAAAGGGAAATATTGCTGGTCCCTGTTGTTTAAGAATCGTAATCAAATTTTTTATATGGAATTGATAAAAAACCTTAATATAAAACTGGAAAATGCAGAAACCCGGGATTTTCTGGCTGACACAGTTTATCCTGAAACCAATGGAAAGCTGCCATTAGTGATCTTTGTTCATGGTTATAAAGGGTATAAAGACTGGGGAGCATGGAATCTAATGGCTGAAAAGTTTGCTGAAGCGGGTTTTTTCTTTGTGAAATTTAATTCATCCCATAACGGAACTACTGTTAAAGATCCTTACAATTTTGGTGATTTGGAAGCTTTCGGGAATAATAATTATTCAAAAGAGCTTTCGGACCTCGGTGTTGTAATCGATCATTTTGTGAAAGATCCCAACGTAGACGACCAGAGAATAATTCTGATCGGGCACAGTAGAGGAGGAGGGATTTCCATTATAAAAACATTTGAAGACGAAAGGATCAACGGACTTATCACTCTGGCAAGTGTAGATACTTTAGACCGTTTCCCTAAAGACGGAGCTCTGGAAAACTGGAAAAAAGAAGGTGTGTATTATGTGCTGAACGGAAGAACAAAACAGGAAATGCCTCACTATTACCAGTTTTATGAAGATTATGAAAAGAATGTTCACCGTTTTGATGTGGAAAGAGCGACAGAAATGGCCAAAGCTTATGTGCTGATCATTCACGGAACCCAGGACGAAAGTGTTAGTGTGAAAAATGCGGAACATCTTCATATCCTGAATCCGAATTCAGAATTGTTCCTGGTTGAAAATGCAGATCATACGTTCGGATCAAAAGAACCGTGGACTGAAAAAAATCTTCCCCATCACCTGAATATCGTTACAGAAAAATGCATTGATTTTCTGAATAAGAATATGAAGTAATGTTGAAGGAAACTTTTTTGAGATTGCTTCGTCACAGTGACATGAGGTATTTTTTATCGATTTTTTTGATGCAAAGTTTTAAAATAACAGAACATATATTTAAGAGAGCAAAGAAGAAATCTACAAGTTGATTTGATGAAGCGTGTCGTTTAACAATTTAATTTTATAGCTAATAAATAAAAAACCAGCCTTTGCAGACTGGTTTTTATTGTGTAGAATTATTGTATTATTAAAAGCGCCCAGGCTTCTTCAATTTTACTCTCAAGAAGAAGTTTCTGAGCATCCAGGTGAACGTTCTCATCTGCATGAAAATCTCCGGGAGGGAGAATTTCTACATTGGCGAGCATCCCCAGGTCGTTTCCTGTAAATACTTTACTGTACTTAATGGAATCCGGCAGAAGGTCAAACCCGATTCCTTTTGTAACCAATGGTTTCGGAACTTCAAAAAGACTTTTCTCATTGCTTCTGGAATACCAGTTACCTCCTAAACGGGCTACCATATCCAGCTTTTGCTGATCCAAATTTCCAGCCTCGTTCAGATATTCTTCCCTGATGTGGATTTTCTGCACCTCACAGATCACAAGATTTCCTGCACCGCCCTGATCTCCCAGAGACTTCACTTCTAAAACTTTACATTCAAAGTTAACAGGACATTCTTCAATAAGCTTGGGCTGTACAAGGTCTGCCTCTTTCATGGTCAGACCGGATTTAATGAATTCATTGACTCCGGTTTCATATTCTGTAGAAGCCAAAGAAATCTGCTGCACAATAGGAAAATTCACCGTTCCGATCACTACTTCCGGAACTTCCAAAATATTTTCCAGGGTATGTTTAGTGGTATTGTCTCGTACTCGTCTGGAAGGTGAAAAGATCAGCACAGGTGGAACCGTACTGAACATATTAAAAAAGCTGAATGGTGATAAATTAATATTTCCGTTTTTATCTACTGTAGAAGCTAATGCGATCGGACGCGGTGACACGGCAGTCTGCATGATGGTCTGGAGCTGTACGGGGGATAATTCGGAGGGTATTACTGTTTTCATATTCTGTTTTTTAACACTCAATTAAGCTTAAGTGTTCAAATTATGTAAAAAGATGCTTCGACTTCGCTCAGCATGACATTTTTAATACTAGCCGTTTTTATTAGCAATTAATTTTTAATGATGTCATGCTGAGCGAAGTCGAAGCATCCGGATTATTTATTTAAAATTGAATTAAATTGAAGGAATAATTTTACCAGAAACCTCACCAAAACCTACTCTCACGCCATCTTTTTCAGCCCAGGCTTTCATGGTAACTGTATCGTTATCTTCAATGAATTTTCTTTCCTGGCCATTGCTTAGCTGTAAAGGATTTTGTCCTCTCCAGGTCAGTTCCAGCATAGATCCGAAAGATTTCGGATCGCTTCCTGAAATGGTTCCGCTGGCGTATAAATCTCCAACTTCCACGTTACATCCGTTTATCGTATGATGTGCTAATTGCTGAGCCATATTCCAGTACATAAATTTATAATTACTTTCTGAAATCAGGTTTTCTTCACCGTTTTCAGGCTGTAAATACACTTCAAGATTGATATCGTAATTTTTATCACCCTCAAACTTTAAATAGTCTAAAACTTCAGGGTCCTGCTTTGGAGAGGCTGTTCTGAAAGGTTCTAAAGCTTCAAGGGTAACTACCCACGGAGAGATAGATGAGCCGAAATTTTTACCAAGGAAAGGTCCCAGCGGAACATACTCCCATGCCTGGATATCTCTTGCCGACCAATCGTTGAATACCACCATTCCAAAGATTGCTTCCTCAGCATCCTTTGTAGAAATGCTTTCACCCATTTCTGAGTTTCTGTTAAGAATGAAGGCCATTTCCAGTTCAAAGTCAAGCTGCTTGCTTGGTCCGAAAACCGGTTTTTCAGCGTCTGCAGGTTTTGTCTGACCTTTCGGACGGTTGATTTCTGTTCCTGAAACAACGATGGATGAAGCTCTTCCGTGATAACCTACCGGAAGGTGTTTCCAGTTCGGAAGCAGCGCATTGGCCGGGTCACGGAACATTTTTCCAACATTCGTTGCATGTTCAATGCTGCTGTAAAAATCCGTATAATTCGGAATGTGCACAGGCATCATCATTTTTACTTTATCAAGGTCGTAGAAAGCATCTGCAATAGTTTTTTCGTCCTTTGAAAGGATAGAACCTTCCTGTAGGAGCTCCTGAATTCTTGTGCGCACTACATTCGTTACAGGTTTCCCCAGTTCAATAAATTCGTTGATGGTGTAGGCTTCAAAAACATTATCATCCAGTCCTTCAATATTTTCAAAATATCCAAGATCATAAAGAGTGGCAAGATCGATGACCTGATCTCCGATCCTTGTGCAACATCCGATATATTCTTTGTTAAAAACTGCTACTCCGAAAGGAATATTATGTATAGAAAAGTCTGAATCTGAAGAATATTCTACAAATGATTTCATAATTTTTTGGAATTAAATTAAAAATGGTAAGATAGCGAATCCATAAAGATCCGTAATCATGATTCTGTGGGAATTATTTCTTTTTGGAATAAGAAGCCTCATCTATCCACCTGTCTTTGGTATTGACATCAATAAGATACAGGATATTATCCTGCTTAGTCAGCAGCAAAGTTTTGGTTACAGGCATTGGAACTTTTTTATTTTCAAGTTTATCTGCTCTCAGAGAAAGAATGTTTTTTTTCCTGATGATATCTCCTGTAAAAACATTTGAGCTGCTTTCGCCGGTAGCTTTATCATCAAAAACTTCTACATAGGTAGCATCTTTTCCTTTAATAACAATAAAATCTCTTTCTGTATGATCCTCTGCATCTTTAATGAAGATAAACTTCTTGTTGTCAATATTTACATTTTCAAGATGCTGATTGATGCCTTTTCTTTCTTCCAGACGATTAAGAATTTCATTAAGAGTTCCATACTGAGCATTTAGCCCTAATGTTCCGAAAAATAAAATCCCGATAAAAAATTTTCTCATAATGTGTTTTTTAAAAAAAAGTTTTGCCAAGACTCCTTCATCCTGACAAAACTTAGTATTCTATATTTAAATTAAAGATTTCCTCTTCTTTCTTGTTCTCTTTCTAATGCTTCAAATAACGCTTTGAAATTTCCGGCACCAAAACTCTGTGCACCATGTCTTTCAATGATTTCGAAGAATAGAGTAGGACGGTCTTCTACAGGCTTCGTAAAGATCTGAAGTAAGTATCCTTCTTCATCATGATCAATAAGGATGCCTAAGTCTTGTAATTTTTTAAGATCTTCATCAATATGGCCAACTCTTTCAGGAACCATATCGTAGTAAGCCTCTGGTGGAGCGGAAAGGAACTCTACCCCGCGTTTTTTTAATTCGGTTACTGTGTGGATAATATCTTTTGTAGCCACAGCGATGTGCTGTACCCCTTCACCTTCATAGAAATCAAGATATTCTTCTACCTGAGATTTCTTCTTACCTTCTGCCGGCTCATTGATCGGGAATTTTGCAAATCCGTTTCCATTGGACATTACTTTAGACATTAATGCAGAATATTCTGTATTGATCTGCTTGTCATCAAAAGAAAGGATGTTCACAAATCCCATTACTTTTTCGTACCATTCTACGGTAGGGATCATCCTGTTCCAATCTACGTTTCCTACACAATGGTCTACGTATAATAAACCTGTTTCTTCAGGCTTGTAATCGCTTTCCCATTTTTCATATCCGGGCATGAAAGCGCCTTTGTAGTTTTTTCTTTCAACAAACATATGGATTGTTTCTCCGTACGTATAAATTCCGGACATTCTTACCTCACCGTTCTCATCTGTTAAAGTTACAGGCTCCAGATATGGTTTTCCGCCTCTTTCAGTAGTTTCTTCAAAAGCTTTGTAAGCGTCATCTACCCAAAGTGCCAAAACTTTCACTCCATCACCATGTTTTTTTACGTGCTCGCTGACAGGTGAGTCGGATTTAAGCCCTGTTGTTAATACCAATCTTATTTTCCCCTGCTGAAGAACATAAGAAGCGCGGTCTCTTACTCCTGTTTCAGGACCAGCATATGCTACAGACTGAAAACCGAAAGCGGTTTTGTAATAATGGGCAGCCTGTTTAGCATTTCCTACATAAAACTCAATGTAATCTGTACCGTTGATAGGTAAAAAATTCTCAGCTTGAGCAATTTTTTCGGCAAATGTAAGTGTTGACATATTTCTATTTTTACTTTTATTTTTATGAATGCAAATTACAAAAATCTTAGAAATAGTGAAAGCATTGAAGTGGATTCCTTAAATATACTTAACATAATGTTAAAGAAGAGTTCATTTAAGTATATTTAAGTTTCTTTATAATAAAACTGGATATCTATCTTTGATACACCAATAAGTGAAAAAAAAATATTTTCGAAAAAAGAAAGCCGTAGAAATTTCTACGGCTTTCTCTATTTTTTATTTAGGCTTTTCTATTTAATCTGCCAGCATCGGGATTATAATTATCCCATATTTTCCATGTATTATTTATTTTACGGATAAAATAAATCTGGGTATTAAGCTGATTGACAAAATGTTCCTCTCCGGTTTCACCTACTTTGAACAGAAGATTCCAAAATTCCTGGGTTTCCAGTATTTTTTTGTCAGGTTCGTCAGTAACCAGGTGAATATCAAAAACCTCGTAGTTGGAACGGTTGTTTTTAGTCACCAGATGAAAGTCTCTTTCGCATAATTCTTTGCTAAACCCGGAAGCTCTTTCCAAAAACGGAGAACCGTCAAATACCAGATCTTTAAAAACTTCGGTTTTATGCTCGGGAAATTTTTTGTAAAATTCAAATGCTGTAGCACAATAATCATATACCATTTGGGTAAGAAATTCAAGGTCGCCTTCTACAGGTTCCTTTTCCGGACGTTTTAGCTTCATGGACTGTATATAGTCGTTAAGGTCTTTATAGCCCAGAAAAATACAGATTTTATCCAGTGTTTTCAGAAATCTGAGGTCATTATGCGTTTTGTCCTGATAATCGTTTTCAAAAAAACGCTGCAGGGTGACATGTGATATTGTATTTCCTATTTCAAATTTTTTCCCCCCTTTTAGTTCTTCAGCTTCAGATAATTCATCTTTTATAATTTCAGAAAGAATAATATAATGGCTCCTTTTCCATTCATTCACATTCCCCAAAACAGAATTTCTTACTTTTTCATGCTTTCCAACTTCTTCTCTTATCGAATTATATATAGTTTTCAATTTCCTTTGGTTTTGAATGAGTTTATCAAAAACATTGCCAAAATGTTAAAGTATTTCTAAGACCAGTTTTCGTTTTTAGTTATTAATATACTGATTATAATTTATGAAAAAATAGCCAGACAAAATAAAGCTGCGATCTTCTTAGTGTTTAAACCGTTCATAAGCAGCTCGTTCCAGCATTTCTCTATCATCAGGGTGTGCGATGCTGATAAGCTCCTGGGCCCGCTGGCGGAGATTTTTACCATATAAATAAGCTGTACCGTATTCTGTAACGACATAGTGGATATGCCCTCTTGTTGTTACAACACCGGCTCCCTGTTTAAGAAAAGGAACGATCCTGGAGACTCCTTTTTTTGTTCTTGAAGTGATGGCAATAATCGGCTTTCCGTCCTCACTTAGTGCTGCACCTCTCATAAAGTCCATCTGGCCTCCGATTCCGCTGTACTGCAATGTCCCGATGGAGTCTGCACATACCTGTCCGGTGAGGTCAATTTCAATGGCAGAATTGATGGCTACCATTTTTTTATTCCTCATGATATTGATCGGGAAGTTCACGTCGCTTACATCTTTGAATGCGAAAACAGTATTGTCATCCACATAATTGTAAAGCTTTCTGGTACCAAAACAGAAACTTGTGATGGTTTTATTATCGTTGTAGCCTTTGTATTTATTATTAATCACATCATTCTGGATCAGGTCTATAACACCGTCACTCAGCATTTCTGTATGAACACCAAGATCTTTATGATTGGTTAAACATTTCAGAACAGCATCTGGAATAGTTCCGATACCCATCTGTAATGTCGATCTGTCTTCGATAAGTTCTGCTACATTTTTTCCCACAAGCATTTCCTCAGGGCCTACTTTTGAGCCGTAATCCACAGTTGGGAGTTCTTCTTCGTGCCACACCAGCTTATGGATCCTGCTGATGTGAATCATTCCGTCTCCGTGTGTTCTTGGCATTAAAGGATTGACGATGGCCACAATAATTTTGGCGGTATCAACGGCTGCTCTTGCTACATCTACTGAAGTTCCCAAAGTACAGAAACCGTGTTTGTCCGGTGGAGAAACGGTTACCAAAGCCACATCCAGCGGAAGTATGTTTTTTCTGAATAGAATAGGAATCTCACTTAAGAATACCGGAACAAAATCCCCTCTGTCCGAATTCACTGCATCCCGAACGGGTGTTGATACGAATAGAGAATTAACAAAAAAACTATCCTTGTATTCCGGTTTTGCAATTTCAACGTTTCCCTGTTGGGTGATGGAAACCATCTCTACATTTTGCAGACGCTGAGATTGTCTCGCTAGTTCGTCAATAAGATAATTCGGAGTACAGGCACTTCCATGGAAAAATACGCGGTTTCCGCTTTTTATAGTATATATCGCTTCTTCTGCACTAATATAATTGTACATAATGAAATTTTTTATGGGTGAATTTTTTATTCCTGGGAACGGTCTTCCATGGTTTTATCTGATTCTTCCAGCCATGAAGTTTTATAGGAAGGGTCTTCTACTTTCAAAGCTTCTTCTGTAATTTTCAGTGGACGGAAAGGGTCTACCATTACGGCATATTCTTCTGTGAATTTTTTACCGATACTTCTTTCCATGGCTCCCGGGTGAGGCCCGTGTACGATTCCTCCGGGGTGGAGAGTGAAGTCCATCAGGTCGATGTGGTTACGGCTCATAAAATCCCCTTCCGTGTAGAATAAAACCTCATCAGAATCAATATTCGAATGGTTATAAGGAGCGGGAATAGCTAATGGATGATAGTCGTACATTCTGGCACAGAACGAGCATACAACGAAATTATGGCCTTCAAAATTCTGGTGTACCGGTGGCGGTTGGTGAATTCTTCCAGTGATTGGCTCAAAGTTTTTAATATTGAATTTATAAGGATAAAAGTATCCGTCCCATCCTACGACATCAAACGGATGTGTTGCGTAGATGAAATCTGTGATCTGGTTTTCTTTTTTTACTTTGATTAAAAATTCTCCTTTCTCATCTTTAGGCTCTTTAAAAACCGGAGGAATCATGTCTCTTTCGCAGAACGGAGAATGTTCCAATAGCTGCCCGAATTCATTTCTGTATCGTTTCGGAGTGTAAATAGGAGAGTGGCTTTCAAGCACAAAAAATACGGTGTCTTCTGATTTCAGTTCCACTTGATAAATGGTTCCTCTAGGAATAATAAGATAGTCTCCGGTAACAAATTCCAGGTCTCCTACAAAAGTTTTCAGAACCCCGGTTCCGTTGTGAACGTATAAAAGCTCATCACATTCAGCATTTTTGTAGAAATAATCCATAGATTTTCTGGGTTTTGACAATCCCATTTTCAGGTCATTGTTCATCAGAAGGATCTTTCTGCTGTCCATAAAATCGTCCTCAGGCGTTACATTCATCCCCTTAAACATTCTCGGAGCAACGTTTTTTTCCACCGCGATCTTTGGGGTTACATCTTTTGCAGGTCCAATTGATTTGATCTGTGTGGGTCGGTGCGTATGATAGAGCAATGAGGAAATTCCGTGAAAGCCTTCTGTTCCGAAAAGCTGTTCATAGTAAAATTTATCTTCCGGTGATTTGAAAATCGTATGTCTTTTTGGTGGGATATTACCCGCTTGATGATATCTCATTTTACTTTTTATATCTAGTTTCTCAAATTTAATCATTTTTCGTGAATTCATTCCAACAACATTTGTCATGGTGTTTTGTAATTCAAAAATAATTGTTAGATTTGTCTAACAATTTTAATTTCATGAAGCGAATACTATTTTCTGTTACTCTTTTATCTTCTTTTTGTTTTTCCCAGGAAACAGACAGCCTGAATATACAGGAAACTATAAAAACCGATTCAGCAACAATTCCAAAAGCAAAAATCAGAACGAGTACTATTGAAGATGTTGTCATTACCGGAACTATAAAACCTTTCAGCAGATCAAAAAGTCCTGTAGCCGTAGAGGTTTACAGTCAGAAGTTTTTCCAGAAAAATCCGACTCCGAGTATTTTTGAAGCCATTGCGATGGTCAATGGGGTAAAACCACAGCTCAATTGTTCAGTATGTAATACGGGTGATATCCATATCAACGGGCTCGAAGGACCTTATACGATGATCCTGATCGATGGAATGCCCATTGTAAGCTCACTTTCCACAGTATATGGGTTGAGTGGAATTCCCAACAGCCTTGTCGATAGAATTGAAGTCGTAAAAGGTCCTGCTTCTTCTATTTACGGTTCTGAAGCAATGGGTGGAGTGATCAACATTATTACCAAAAACGCACTGACCGCTCCAAAATTAAGTGTAGACCTGATGACGAGCACCTGGAGTGAAAATAATCTTGATGTTTCAACGAAATTTAATATTGGAAAGAATGCTGCATCTTTACTGAGTTTCAATTATTTCAGCTTTAAAGAGAAGATAGACCAGAACAAAGACAATTTCACGGATGCGGCATTGCAGAGCCGGATTTCTGTTTTCAATAAATGGAATTTTAAAAGAAAAGAAAACCGTCAGGCAAGTTTTGCGTTGAGATATTTATATGAAGACCGTTTTGGCGGGGAAATGCAGTGGGACAGATCTTACCGCGGAAGCGGAGATGTGTATGGAGAAAGTATTTATACCAACAGGGCGGAAGTGTTTGGACTGTATCAATGGCCTTTAAAAGAATATATCGTTACCCAGTTTTCTTATAATTATCACGACCAGAACTCTTTTTACGGGAGTAATCCCTATGATGCTCTTCAAAAAGTGGCTTTTGCACAGACCTATTGGAGTAAAAAAGTCGGACAGCACGATCTGACAGGAGGAATTACTTTTAAAAGAACATTTTATGATGATAACACACCCGGGACATTATCCGGAGACGGAATCACCAATGCACCGATGAAATCGCCGATCTGGGGAGCTTTTATACAGGACCAGTGGGAAATTAATGATAAACATACTTTGCTGGTTGGCTACCGTTTTGATTATGACAAAATTCATCATGAAGTACATTCACCAAGGTTGGCATGGAAATTTTCCCCGAATCCCTATCATACACTAAGATTCAATTTTGGAACTGGTTTTAGGGTAGTCAATCTCTTTACAGAGGATCATGCCGCACTTACCGGCTCCCGTGAAGTATTGATCAAATCAGATCTGAAACCCGAAAGATCAGTCAACGGAAACCTTAACTATATCTGGAAAATTCCGGTGGGAACCCGCATGCTGCAATTGGATGCTTCTGCATTTTATACCTATTTCAGCAATAAGATTGTAGGAGATTTTGATACCGATCCGGATAAAATTATTTATGACAATCTTAACGGATACGGAATTTCGAGGGGAGCTTCACTGAATGTAGATTTCAGCTTCAGTTTTCCTTTAAGTGTCGGCTTGGGAGTGACCTATCTGGATGTTTATCAGAAATTTGACGGAGACAATAAAAAATCGCAGCAATTACACGCACCGAAATGGAGCGGAACTTATAACCTTTCCTATAAGTTTCCGAATGATCTTAGTGTTGATTTCACAGGACAGTTCTACGGACCTATGAGACTTCCGGTATTGCCTAATGACTACCGTCCTGAATATTCACCTTTTTATTCTTTAGCCAATATTCAGGTGTCAAAAAGCTTCAGATCCGGATTCGAAGTGTATTGCGGGGTGAAGAACCTGTTCAATTTTACACCAAAAGATCCTTTGATGAGACCCTTTGACCCGTTTGATAAATATGTAAATGATCCGGTAAATAACCCGAACCATTATACTTTTGATACTGCTTATGGATATGCACCCATGCAGAAGATCAGAGGTTTCCTCGGGATAAAATATACTTTAAAATGAAAAATTTTATTCTATTTTTAATGTTAGTGCCCTGTTTTTATCTGTCTCAGATGAAGACAGGCACTTTTTCTGATCTTGAAACATTGATGAAAAAAGATCCGAAACCCACTATTATCCATCTATATACAGACTGGTGCTCGGTCTGTAAAATGGAAAAGCATGCGTTGAATAAAGACAGGGAAACCGTGGACTTAATCAATGAAAATTTTTATCTGGTCAATTTTGAAGCTGAAAAAATGAAAGAAAAAATACGGTTTCAGGGAAAAGAATTTGGGTATCTGCCGAATGGAAATTCCGGAATTCATGAATTGGCTCTTGCTTTGTCTAAAAATAAGAAACAGCCTGTTTATCCCTTGTGGATTGTTCTGGATAAGGATCAGAAGTTAGTATATTATCATGAAGGTCTTTGGATGCCGGAAAATATGAAGCAGAAACTTCTGGAAATTTCTGCTTTGTAGGTGTTTTTTCTCTCGCAGATTGTGCAGATTAAGCAGATTTTGCTTTTTGTAAAATATGTAATACAGAAAATCTTTAAATTGAATTATCAGCATCAATAAGTACCGCGAGCTGAATACATGGCTCATCCGACCGGTTGCTCCAGGCATGATTGGTTCCTCTCTGTATGACAATGTCTCCCGGTTTAAGCAAAGTCTCACCCTCTTCCATGATCAGGTAAAGTTCACCGGAAAGGATGATGATATAATCTAAAGTCTGCGTCTGATGCATCATGGGATGAGGTTCTCCAGCTTTAAATTCCATTCCGAGATCTTTATCGGGAGGAATGACAACGTAACGGAAATAAGTCCCGTTTTTTGGAGTTTGTGGAAATCCTGTGTTAGGAATTTTTGCTTCAAGATCCAGTGCTGCCGGCATTTTCTGCGTGTTCCAAATATCTGAAATGATAAGCCCCGGAAGATGTTCCACTACGTTTTCTGCCTGCTGGTCTTCTATAATAACTGATTTCCTGTTTTTGATTCCGGTGACAACGCGTCTGGGTATTTTATTCATGTTTCATGATAAGTTTGTGACCTTGGGTCTGGTTATTTTTAAGAATGGAATGGGCTTTCAAAACTGTTTCCAGAGAAAGATTACCGATTGTTTTGTATTGAGGCGGGCTGATAATTCCGGTCTCAATAAGGTTAGAGATTTCCTCCAGATTTCCTTTGTAATATTGATAATCCTTGCTCATGGTGTAGGAATAATTGGAAATATTCACGATTACAGTTCCTTTGTTAAAAAGGGTTTCATGGGCATCTTTTGTGATAAGGGCGGTAACATCGGCATAGGTACCATTAATTTTTAAGACATCTGCTGTGACCTCGGACATATAATTCCCGACGAGATCGATTCCAAAATCGAAAGGCTTATTGTTGTTGGCTTTTAAAAGATTAGCAACAAGATTTTCTTCTTTATAATTGATGATTTGATGATTTTGTAAACCAATTTTCAATAAAATCTGTCTGTTTTCCTCACTTCCAACAGTTGCCACAACATTGTGGAAATCATTTGCCGTTAAGTATTTCATCACAAAAGAACCGACTCCGCCCGTTGCTCCGGTTACTAAAATTGTATCATCAGTGTTTAATTTCAAACGTTTGAAGGTCTGCAGTGCGGTAAGTCCTGCCGAAGGAATGGCAGCGGCCTGCTCAAAAGAAATGCTTTTAGGCTTCAGTGCGACGATGGCTTCCGGAACGGCAATATATTCGGCATAAGAACCATTGCTTCCCATGGATCCGCTTCCACAGAATACTTCATCTCCGATATTGAACTGATGGGCGGCAGCTCCTTTCTCCACAACAATACCGGACAGCTCACGGCCTAAAATAGGTGAACTGACCAGCCTTCGTTCAAGTTCATTCTCAATCATCTGGTAGTCAATCGGGTTAAAACCGCTCGCTTTGATCTGAATTAAAATTTCGTGATCTTTTGGAGTTGGTTTTTCGAACACAGCATTTTCAAGCTGGAAATTTTTATTTAATGCAATAACTTTCATATCAGTAAATTTGATACACAAATGTAAAGTGAGAATGGTTTATATTTGCTACCAGTTAACTATTGGTAACTAGTTACCTTAATGAAACTATTATGGCAAAAATTATTGAAAACGGCATAGAAAGAGAAGCAAGCTGCACAGAAGAACTGTTTGCAATGCGTGACAGCCTGGATGTTTTGGGTGGAAAATGGAAGCTGATGATTTTACGCTATCTGACGAACAGGACAGACCAGCAGATTCATTTTAAAAAACTGCAACGGGGAATTGATGGAATTTCTGCCAAAATGCTCAGTAAAGAATTGAAAGAGCTGGAAATCAATCTTCTCATTACAAGAACAATCCAGGACACAAAACCCATTACAGTAGTGTATGCGGTTACAGAATACGGAAAATCAGTTCTACCGGTCACTGAAACGCTTGTGAATTGGGGGATTATTCACAGGGAAAAGATCAAAGAATCGATGAGTTAGTTGATTTAAAGATTAAGTATTTAAAAATTGAAAAATGATCCCACTACAGAAATATTCGGCAAATAAAGAAATCTACTCAATCTGCGAGATAAAAAATATTAAACAAAAAAGTTTATTTATCACTATACCTTAAGGTAAAAACAATCTCAAAATAGTATTTGTTTCTGAGATTGCTTCGTCGCGTTGCTCCTCGCAATGACAATTTTAAGACTATTTCAAAAGCACAGCAATAATAGCGAGTATCGCGGGTAAAGCCTGCACAAAAAATATCTTCTTTGTTGCAGAAATGGCTCCATAAATTCCGGCTACAGCTACACATCCTAAAAAGAATAATGCTATATTATCCTGCCACTTCGGATCATCTATTAAAAATGACCAGATTAATCCTGCGGCAAGAAAACCGTTATACAACCCCTGATTGGCAGCCAATCCTTTCGTAGGTTTAAACATTTCTGCCGGTAATGCAGCTTTGAATACTTCTTTCCCTTTGGTTTCCCAGGCGAACATTTCCATCCACAGGATATAAATATGTTCCAGCGCAACGATGGCGATCAGAATTTTAGCAACAAGTTCCATGATTTTAATGTTTTTGACATTGTAAAACTAAAAAAATAAAGTTAAGTTTGGTTACTTAATTGCAAACATGGACAGTTTCAAAGCACATTTAAACAAATTTATAAAGGTTACGGATGAGGAATTTGCTTCCATATTTTCTTTTTTTAAGGAAGTGGAAGTGAAGAAAAAGCAGAACCTGATGCTTAATGGGGAGATCTGTAAATCGATGTATTTTGTGTCTGTAGGCTGCCTGAGGAAATTTTTTATCAATGAAAAAGGGGCGGAGCAGACCACTGAATTTGCCATAGAAAACTGGTGGATCACGGATACTTTCGCCTATGAAAGACAGATCAAATCAGATTTTTGTATCCAGGCGGTGGAGCGTTCTACCATTCTTATGATAGACAATCAGCAGCAGGAGCTTCTGCTGAAAAAACATCCCGTTATGGAACGCTACTTCAGAATGATCTATCAAAGAGCTTATGCAGCTTCGGAAAGACGGATCCGTTATTTATATGAGATGTCCAGAGAAGAATTATATGTACATTTCAGTACGCTTTACCCTTGGTTTATCCAGAGAATTCCACAGTATTTAATAGCTTCTTTTTTAAACCTTACTCCGGAATACCTGAGCGAAATCAGAGCAAAATTACGTTCTTAAACCAGTTTAAGATTTTTACCGATTATAAGTCGGAGATTTGTCATGTTATTAAAAGCCAGTATCATGACAAACAAAAATATCAAGTTTCCACAGCTGTTTTTAAGACTTGCTCTTGCTGTAACCATGCTTTCTGCCGTGGCGGACAGGTTCGGTTTCTGGGGTGCCAATTCAGCCTGGGGAAACTGGGCAAATTTTGAGACATATACAAGAAAACTCACCTTTTTCCTTCCTGAATCTTTAAGTATTGTTTCGGCTTATGCTGCTACTTTTTTTGAAATTATTTTCCCTTTAATGCTTCTCGTGGGTTGGAAAATCAGGATTGCAGCCTATGGGGCGGGTTTCTTACTGCTGGTATTTGCACTGTCCATGACCATCGCACTGGGAGTTAAGGCACCGCTTGACTACTCTGTCTGGGTAGGAAGTACCGGAGCATTTTTACTGGCGGTTCAGCCAAAATATTTTTTTAGTATAGATCATTTAACCCATAAATAATAATAGTATGAGCGCAAGATTAAATATTGCCAACGTAGATTCAGCGGCTTACAAAGCTATGCTTGGACTGGAAGGATACCTTCAGACCATTTCACTCAACCACATCCAAAAGGAGTTAATTAAGATCAGGGCTTCACAGATCAACAAATGTGCTTTCTGCCTTGATATGCACACAAAAGATGCCCTTAAATATGGTGAAACAACTCAAAGAATTTTCATCCTTAACGGCTGGAGAGAAGCGAAAGATTTTTTCACAGAAGAAGAACAGGTTCTTTTGGCGATGACGGAGGAAATTACCCTGATCAGCGATAAAGGCCTTACAGAAGAAACATTTCAGAAGGCAAAACAGTACTTTGATGAGGCAGCCATTGCACAGATCATCATGGCTATTGTGACCATTAATGCATGGAACAGAATAGCGGTAAGTACACATCTGGAAGTTCCAAAATAATTTTTGGCAAAACTTATGATCAAAATAGCCTTTCAAAACTGAAAGGCTATTTTATTTTTATGGATCAGGATTCTAATAGACTGCAACAGGATTGATATTTACCTGTGTGGATCCCACATACAATGGCTGTCCCAGAACAAACAGAAACTCCCAGATCCTGTCTTTTACCAATGGACGGCTGTCAATCAGTTCAAGATTGTAAATTCCCTTTTTGGCCAGCATGAACTGGTTGATGGGAAATTCTTCCTTGGATTTCGGATTGGGATAGACTTCTGATGCCCAGGTATCTCCTCCGAAAGCAACAATTCCCTGCTCAGCAAGCCATTGCGCAGCTTCCATACCAATTCCCGGTTCGGTTTCTAAAAACTTCTGATTATCCTTTCCGATCAGTTCCAGCCATCCGGTATTGAACAGCACAATATCTCCTTTTCTGAGGGTAATTCCCTGTTTCTTTAAAACGGCTTTAATATCTGATGCTGTAAATTCCGTACCACCCGGAACTACTGCTTTTCCATAGTGAGCGGTCATATCTAAAACCACACCCCGGGTAACAAAAGGAGGCACTTTTTCAATACCAAGTTTCTTTACTCCTTCTACAGTTACAAAATCAGTGGCTTTATTTCCGTTATAATACGTATTATCAATTCCGATGTGGCCGATGCCGTTCAGCTGGGTTCCCACCCCGGTCCATCCATTCACAAGCTCATCATTGAAAGTGAATTTATTCGGTCCAAGGCTCTTTCCGCCCTGTTCACCAGGCTGGATATTGTATAAATTAAAACTTCTGTGTCTGAAAGCCGGAAGATTTTTATCAATAGCTACAGCCAAAGGAAGTGTTTTACCCTGTTTTACTAATCCTACGGCTTGTTTTACAACTTCCGGGGTCAGCAGATTGGCAGCTCCTATTTCGTCATGTGCCCCATAAACAGAAGGGTACCATGATGTATCGTCAGGATTGATGCTTTGGTTTTGCGCTTTTAAAGCGATGCTGGTAATGGTCAATAGAGTAACCAATCCGAACATTTTGATCAGATTCTTTTTCATTTTTTATCAGGTATGGGGTGAAAGAAAGAAAAGCAGCAAACTGTTTCATCTGAAAGAGTTCACTTGCTGTATCAGATTAAATTTCGCTCAATGCTGTATTGATGAAATTCAATTCGTCCTGAGAGAGCTCAATGGACATAGCCTGGGCATTTTCGATAGCCTGCTGAGCATTTCTGGCTCCTGCCAATACAACGGTAATTGCCGGCTGCATGGTAGTCCAGCGTAATACCAGCTGTGAAAGGGAGGTGTTTTTTTCCTTAGCAATAGGTTCTATTTTTTCCAGGAAAGTTTTCACTTTATTTAAATCAAACTGTGAAAAATAGCCGTTTCTGTGGTCGTTATCCTTTAATTTATCTTCTTTGAAATATTTTCCGGTCAAAAGACCTCTTTCCATCGGGCTGTAAACAATAATTCCTGAATTATTTTCTAAAGAATAAGGGACCAGATCGCCTTCAATAGCTCTGTTCAGCATACTGTAAGAAACCTGGTTGCTCGCCAGATGAAGAGTTCTGTTAGCTTCCTGCATTTGTGAAACGGTATAATTGCTGACTCCTGCTGCAAGAATTTTTCCCTGCTGGATAAGAAGTTCCATAGCTTCCATTGTTTCGCAGATCGGGGTGGTGCTGTCCGGCCAGTGAAGCTGTAAAAGATCGATATAATCTGTTCCCAGTCTTTTTAAACTTTCTTCTACTTCTTTTATTACATTGGCTTTTGAAGCATATTTATATACCGGGAAGGTTTTTCCTTCATCCTCAGCATCAAAGAAAAATTCTCCTTTTCCGTTGTTGCTCCCGTCCCATACCAGCCCGAATTTGGTCAGCAGCTGGATTTTTGTACGGTCTTTTCCTTTAATAGCTTCTCCGATCATCTCTTCGCTGAGTCCGAATCCATAGAAGGGTGCCGTGTCAATAGAAGTTACGCCGTGATCCAGAGAGGCATGAATTGAATTGATGGAATCCTGTTTTTCATTTCCGCCCCACATATTTCCCCCGATGGCAAATGCTCCGTGAGTAATAGCAGACAGTTCCAGTTCTGTATTTCCTAATTTTCTGTATTCCATTTTTTGTTTTTGGATAAGTTGTATTTAAAAATTTAACCACAAAAGAATAAAGCTTTTGTCTTTTGTGGTTAATGAATTGATTATTTAGTAAGTTCTTTTAAAATAGCTTCACCTACGCTTTTTGCAGACTGTGGATTTTGTCCGGTAATCACTCTCTGGTCCGTTACTACATGGTTCTGCCAAAGCCCTGATTTTTCAAATTTTGCCCCTCTTTCTTTCAGTTTTTCTTCCAGAAGGAAAGGAACTACATTGGTAAGCTTTACTTCAGCCTCTTCTTCATTGGTAAAGGCATTGATTTTTTTGCCGTCTACAAGGTATTTTCCATTGTTCAATTTAATGTTCACAAGACCGGCCGGACCGTGGCATACTGCCGATACAATACCGCCATTCTCATAAATTTTTGAAGCAATACCTGCCAATTCTGTATTATCTGCGAAATCCCACATGGCGCCATGACCTCCTGCGTAGAAAATTGCGCTGTAATTGTCTGGATTTACCTGAGAAGGCTGTAAAGAATGATCGATTTTGTTTTTGTATTCTGTATTTTCCCAGAATTCTTTGTTTACGGGATCTTTTAAATCAAATCCGTCTACCGGAGGAGTTCCGCCTTTTGGGCTTACAAAATCAATTTCATATCCTGCTTTGTGAAGCACTTCCCATGGATGGGAAACTTCGCCAAGATAATATCCGGTGTCCTCGCCGGTGCTTCCTTTTTTGTCATGACTTGTTACGACAAACAAAATTTTCTTTTTCATAAGTTTAGATTTTTGGTGTTGTGCCTGTATAAACCCCACAGTAAGTAAGGCTAAAAATAAAAATGCTAATTTTTTCATATTAAAGGATATGGGTGGTATAAATTTGCGGTTGTTCCTGTAGTTTCTCGTCAATAATAGCTCCAAAAGCCTGAATATAAGGCTGCTGGTTATGCTGTGCCAGCCCTTCTTCGCTTTTCCAGATCTCATAGAAAATAAACTGGTTTTTATCTTCAATTCCCTGGTGAAGGCTGTAAAGTTCACAGGCTTCTTCTTTTCTTGTTTCCTGAACCATATTCTGAAGGGTTTCCAGTACTTCCGCCTGATATTCTTGTTTGGCTTTGATAACTGCCGTAAGATAAATTTTCATATTAAATAAAATTTTCGATGGATTGATATTGGGGATTCCAGCCCAGTTCTGCTTTGGCCTTATCCGAATTACACAAACTGTTTGAGGCAAATCCAAAATACCCTCCCGCAGGACCAAATGTATTGACTGCCTCCTGTATGCTGACAGACTGTGCCGGTTGTAAATTGTATTGTCTGCTTATATTTTCTGCCAGATTTCTGATCGTGGAAGAACCGTTTTCTGCATAATAAAGAGAACCTGCTTTTGCCTTTTCCAATGCAAGTACATACAGATCTGCAAGGTCCTCGATATGAAGGTTCGACCAGATATTTTCGCCTTTCCCAAAGTAAGCTCCAAATCCTTTGCCTTTAGAAAAATTGATCAGAGCCGGAAGCTGAATGCTGTCTTTTTTTAAACCCAGTCCCTCGCCATAAACCATGGTAGGTACAATGACGATGCTTCTTATATTTTTCTTGGCAGATTGAAGTATGTATTGATTAATCAGCACTCTTGATGCCATTTCAAGCCTGGGATTCAGGGGAATATCTTCTGTGTAAACAAAATCATTTTTTTCTCCGTTCTCTTTTCCTCCGAAAATAGCTGAACCTGAAGTAAAAATAAACGTTTTACCGGTTCCTTCCAGCGCATTGATGAAACTGTCTGCTGCATAGGCATCATCCGCAGAATCTGCAGTATGGATAATGGCATCAGCATTGGAAATGGCGGCATTCAAAACAGCTTCGTCATGTATATTGCCTATAATGGATTCAATTCCTGCCTGCTTTAATTTTTCTGCTGCCTCTGCATTGCGGACAAGCCCTGTAACACTGTAGCTTCGTTCTGCCAGCTTTCTGGCTACGGAACCCCCGATATAACCGGTGATTCCAGTTATTAATATCTTTTTCATTAGGCTAATTGTGGTTTAAGTTCTTTTTCAAAAACCTGCTCAATATGGTCTCTGTAAAGTTTCATATCACGTTCTATATTGGCGTTTTTCTCTACGTCGTGGAAGTGAAAACTTCCCATTTTTTCCAAAGAAACAAAAGCATTCATTTTATGGAATCCAAATAGTGGTCCATTATCTACACTGGTCTCATTGAAGAATTCTCCGGGAAGTGTAAAGGCAGTTTCAGGCGCATTCCAGCTGGTGGTTACCATATATTTTCTTCCGCCCAGCATTCCTCCGGTCCCATAGTTGATTTCCGGGTTTTCAGCTTTTCTTCCGTCGCTCATGTAAATTCCTTTGGCATGACCGGCTGTGAAAACTTCATCAATATATTTCTTGAATCCGTTGGGAAGCTGGAACCACCAGATCGGAGTGTGGTAGATAATAAAATCTGCCCAGACAAATTTCTTTACTTCTTCATCCTTATCGAAACCATTTGCAATTTGAGTGGTTTTTACTTCTATATTTTCAAATTTCTTAAGTACTGCAAGTGTATTTTCTGCAATCGTGTCATTATATTTTCCTCCGGAATGTCCGAAATTTTGCCCTGCGTTAATGATCAATACTTTTTTCATTTTATGATTGTTTAAATTTTATGATGCAAAGTTACATTCAGGTGTTGTATAATAAAAATAGTATAAATTATAAGTAACTATTAGAATAATGATAGTTGGATGTCTCATTCATGGTTAAATATCATATAGCCGGTTGAACCTGTTGTCAGACTTCTCCTGTAATTTTGTTATGAAATAGAATGAATATGATACGGATTGCCATTTTTAGTGATGTACATGGAAACCTTCCCGCATTGGATGCTGTGCTCGGGGATATGGAGAAAAGAGGAATTACACAGAAATTCTGCCTGGGTGATCTGGTTGATTTTGCCCCCTGGGGAAATGAAGTGATTGAAAAGATCAGATATCTGAACATTCCTTGTCTTATGGGAAATCATGACGAAAGAATTGCTTTTGATATCCCTGTTGTCCCTTTACCTAAACATTCACCGGGAGAAACAGAAGCCAGATTTATAGCTATTGGTCACTCCAAAAAGCATATTACAGACAAGAATAAAACGTTTTTATCAGGATTACCTTTTCACATAAAATTAAACTATAAAGTAGGAAAGCGGCACTGGAATATTCAATTGGTACATTCAGGTCTCTTGAATAATGATATTTACCTGTATGAATCTGAGAATAATAAGGTTTTTCTAGATATGCTGGAAGAATCCCAGTCTGATATAGTTGTAATGGGACATACTCATTTATCATTTAAAAAATATTTTGAAACTAAAGGATGGGCTGTTAACTGTGGATCTGTAGGCCGTTCCAAAGAAGAAAACCGCCTGGCATCCTACCTGATTCTGACGATAGAAGAAGATTGTATGCTGCCGGAGATTATTCAAATTCCTTATCCTATTGAAGAAACTGCTTTTGCTATCGAAGAAAGCGGGATTCCCGATTATTATGCATCCTTTCTAAAGAATGAAAAAACATCAGTATTATAATTATTTTGTAATTTTGTATCAGAATATTTATAATTAAAGTTATGGTCAATTTAGAATGGTACCGCACTTTTAAAGCGATATACAAAACCGGAACCCTCACAGGAGCAGCAGATTCCCTGTTCATTTCACAACCTGGCGTGAGTCTCCATTTAAGCTCATTGGAAGCGTATGTAGGATATAAATTATTCGACAGAACCGGAAGGAAAATGATCCCTACCGAAAGAGGAAAAGTATTATTCAATGCTGTTTCTGAACCGATTTCCAGGCTGGAAGATGTAGAGAAAAACTTTCAGAAATCCACTGAAAAACTGACTCCTACCATCAGTGTGGGAATGTGTTTTGAGACCTTCCAGACTACACTGGAGCAGTATGTTTCTACTTTACCTTTTAATCTGATCATCAGCTTTGGAGAATATCCCGAAATGCTGGATCAGCTGGATAAAGGGATTCTGGACCTGATTATTACACCCAAAAAAGGAGTTTCACCTAATATCGAACATGAGGCATTTTCTTCCGAGCAGATCATTCTTGTAGGCGGAAAAGACATAGATACGGAAAGCTTCCGGAAAACACTCGATACCAAAGGAATAGAGCATGCCGAAGAATGGCTGAAACAGGAAAAATGGTACGGAACGACAGGTGATATGGAGCATCTTTTCCAGTTCTGGATCATGAATTTCGGGCATAAACCGAATTTCCGTCCCAATTATATAGTCCCGAATTTAAATTCCATCATCCGCTGTCTGAAAGGCGGAACAGGACTGGCTGTTATTCCTAATTTTCTGTGTAAAAATGAAATAGAGAACGGGGATGTCAAAATGATCTGGGAAGGTGAAAAAAAACTGGAAAATACGCTCTATTTCGGCTGCAGAAAAAAAACAAATTATCAGTCTGAAATCGATCATATTAAAGGCTTATTCAGAAAGGTCATGGGCAAGAACAACCATGTCGCGCATCTGTAATCCATTTTCATAAATAGGGAATGGGTAATGGTCTGTAAAGAAATCTTTACGTATTCCCTTTTTTATAAAGCCGTTCTTTTCGTAAAATTTAATCTGTTGGAAACCTGTATCTGAAGTTCCTACAGTTAAAATTGCATAGCTATTTTCTTTGGCTATTTCTTTCGCTTTATTAATAAGAATACTGCCAATTCCCTGGCTTTGGTAGCTTTCAATAACTGCTATGTTTTTGATTTCCAATTCTGTACTGCTGTTTGGATGCAGCGCCATTACAGCAATATTCTGAAAGCCGTCATTTAAAACATAAACGATACAATCAAAAATATACTGGTTAATGGCTTCAATAGTTTCATCAGCAAGTAACAGTAATTCATACGGAATATTCGTTCCCGGTTCTAGCTTATTAAAAACGAGATTTTTCATTACAGACTCATATGAATAAGTGGATAATCTTTTCCTGAGCCATCCTTCTCCGATCTTCCAACCCTTTTGAAACCCATTTTTTCATAAAACCCAATAGCTTTAGGATTCTGTTCGTTGACATCCACTTTGGTCAGGCCTGTAGTCTCCTTCATAAATTCGTAAAGTTTTTTGCCATATCCTTTTCCCCGTACATCATCATGAATAAAAAGCATTTCCAGATTATCCTCAACTACAGAGGCAAAACCTTTTGCTTCACCATCTTCCGAAATCAGATAAACATCAAGATGCGGGAGGTAGTCTCTTGGAATAGCTTCTTTAAAATAATTAAAATCTTCGTCAGTAAGGAAATCATGGGTTGCTTTTACAGCAGATTCCCAGATTTCCATAATTCTTGGATAATCTTCAGCTGTAGCCAGCCTGATTTGATGGGACATTGTTATGAGTTTCCTGCAAAAATAGGGAAATTAGGTTAGAAGTTAGAAAGAGTTGTGAAATGGAGAAATATTATCAACAGCCTCTAATTAGTTTAAAAACAGTAAAAATGGTAAGCAGGATTCCAATTTTTTATTGCAAATTTGTTAGGCTTTACATTAATATCAAAAATTAAATTAAAGAAATTATGCAAAAGAAAACATATGCAGGGCAGCCTGTAGTGACCTTAAATAACGGAGTGGATATTCCGGCTTTGGGCTTTGGAGTATGGCAGATGGAAAATCTGGATGAATGTGAAAAAGCAGTGGTAAAAGCCATTCACACAGGATACAGAATGATTGATACAGCAGCTATTTATCAGAACGAAACAGCAGTGGGCCAGGCGGTGAAAGACAGCGGAGTGAACAGAGATGAGTTGTTTATTACTTCAAAAGTCTGGGTTCAGGATCATGGTTATGAAAAGGCAAAGAAAGCCTTTCAAAGAACTTTGGACAGGCTGCAGATGGATTATCTGGATATGTACCTGATCCACTGGCCTTATGGGGATTTCCTGGGAACCTGGAAAGCTCTGGAGGAATTATATGCAGAAGGAAAGATCAAGGCTATCGGCGTATGTAACTTTACGGTAGAGAAGTTAGAAGAATTGAAAGCCAATTCAAAGGTTCATCCTGTAATCAATCAGATTGAGCTTCATCCGGTTTTTCAGCAAAAGGAGCTTCAGGTATATGACAGAGAAAACAATATCGTAACGCAGCCATGGAGCCCTCTTGGAAACGGAAATGCAGATCTTTTAAACAACTCCCAGCTAAAAGCGGTTGCTGAGAAATACAATAAAACTGTGGCTCAAGTGATCCTGAGATGGCACCTTCAGGAAGGCTTTGTTGTCATTCCGAAATCTGTAACGCCTTCAAGAATTGAAGAAAATTTCAATGTTTTTGATTTTGAACTGACTGAAGAGGAAATGAATATTGTCCGTTCTTTAGATACAGGCAAAAGATTGTTCTTTGATCCTAAAGACCCTGAATGGGAAGAAAAGATGTTGAAATCCGTAGCGGATATTTAATATAATATTACCCCATTTTCTCCCGCAGATCAAACGGAACACAGATTTAATACAACAATCTGCTGAATCAGTTTAATCTGCGGGTGTTTTTTTTTAATTAGATAAAATCATGACTGCAGCACAATTCATAGAAAAACTGTCCACTTTCAGAAATGAGAAAGAAATAGGCAAGGTTGAAAAATTTTTTAAAGGAAATGATGATAGTACAAAGCATTTTGGGGTTAAGTTCGGGGATGTTTTCAAAACGGCAGAAGAATTTTCTGCTTTGCCGCTGAAAGAAATTAACAAGCTTCTCGATAATGATTTCTACGAAGTAAGAATGGGTGCAGTGAGTATTATGAGTTTTCAGGCGGGGAATAAAAAAACACCGGAAGAAAAGAAAAAAGAACTATTTGATCTGTACTTACAGCGTCACGACCGTTTAAACAATTGGGATTTTGTAGACCGTGGAGCCAGGAATATTATCGGAAACTATCTGATTGATAAGTCAAGAAATATTTTGTACCAGCTGGCTGAATCTGAAAACCCTTGGGAAAGAAGGACGGCCGTTGTCAGTACGCATGCTTTTATCAGAAAAAATGATGTTGAAGATACCTTTAAGATTGCAGAAATCCTTATTCATGACCCTCATGAGCTGGTAAATAAAGCAGTTGGAAGCTGGATCAGGGAAGCCGGAAAGAAAAATCCCAAAAGACTGTATGATTTTCTTGATCAGTATGCGAAAGCAATGCCTGCTGCTACTTTTTCTTATGCTATAGAAAAACTCGATCCTGAAATGAAAGAGCAATATAAGGAACTGCGTAAGGAGAAGTAAAAGATTCATCTGTAGGTGTTTGTGAGCAATATCATGCTTTATAAACTTAACATATCATCAGATTTTTGTAAATTTTACATAAAAATAATTCTTATGTTTTGGCCGGATACACTCAATAAAATTTTTGATGTAAAATATCCTGTAATTCAGGCTCCGATGTTTGGGGTAAGTACTCCGCAGATGACTGCTGCAGCTTCAAAAGCCGGATGTCTGGGATCGCTTGCATTAGCAGATCTTTCTGCAGCTCAATCTGCTGAGCTCATCAGAGAGACCAAAAAACTGACAGATCAGCTGTTTGCTGTCAATATTTTTGTCCACCATATTCCTGAGCTGACAGATTCTTTGAAAGAAAAATTTGTTAAAACCAAACAGTTTATTACCCAGCTTGCAAAAGAAAATAATATAGAAGTTCAGCTTCCTGATCCTGAAGAGATCAGAGTGAATGGCTATCTTGAGCAGATAGATGCTATTATTGAAGAAGGCTGTAAGATTCTGAGTTTTACTTTCGGAAATCTGGATGGTAAAAGCATTCAGAAGCTAAAAGAACATGGAATAATCCTTATAGGAACCTGTACTTCTGTAGAAGAAGCTTTAGTCCTGGAGAAATCTGGAACTGATATCATTTGCGTGCAGGGAATTGAAGCCGGAGGTCACAGAGGATCTTTTGATGCCGATATTATTCCTGAAATTGGAGGAATGTCTTTATTTTCTAACGTATATAATCATGTGAAAGTTCCGCTCATTTATGCAGGCGGTATTTATAATGGAAAAACTTTAAGGGCAGCAAAAGAACTTGGAGCACAGGGGTTCCAGGTTGGAAGCATCTTGCTGGCATCAGAGGAAAGTGCTTTGCAGCCGTTTGAAAAAGGAAGACTGAAAAATGTAACAGAAAAGGACATTGTCCTGACAAAAAGCTTTTCGGGCCGGTATGCGAGAGGAATCAAAAATAAATACATCGAAACTCTTGAAAACTCAGCCTACATTCTGCCTTATCCCTATCAGAATAAGCTGACGAATGAGTTGCGCAGGGTTTCAAAAACATTGAATGATCCTGATTTTGTAGGCATCTGGGCTGGACAATCAATTCACGATTACAGTGAACTTTCTACTGAGGATATATTAGAAAAGCTTATTCATCAAGCTGAAATTATTTCCTAAAATTATTTACATATTTAAACACTGTAAATAATGAAGGAATACCCTGAATTGTTTTAAAAAAACCACCTTTAGGAATGTTCCAAAGATGGTTTTTGTATTTCTGATCAATAATAAGAGGTGATAGAGGCAAAAATAACCCTATATTCTGCTAAAATATTAATATTCTGCTGAAGCGGTAAGAATCTGTCCAATATCTATGCTTTTTTTTACCAAAACTCCATTTACATAAATCTCAACATTCAAAGTGGAAGTGTCATTAAGACCTATTGCCTTTGCTTTAATTTTTGTAGGGAGGCTAACGTTGCCAGGTGCCGGGGCTATTGTCTTATACTCAAATTCTGAACTCGTCCATGAAGTACTGTTAATTCCTGTAACTGAAATAGGCTCGACACCATTAGGGTTAGGATTCTGATAAATAATATTAGTTATAACAGAACCAGGAGATGCTTTTACTTTGTAATACCATTTAAAATTAAATTCTTTAAGCTCTGGATCATCATCTTGATGACATGAAGAAAGGACTGAAAATAACCCCATTATTATAAAAAAAATAATTCCTTTGCTCTGTCTTTGTGTGTTGTTTGTCATTTATATTTTCTTTGCATAATTGTGATGCAAGAATACTTGTTTTAGACAAAACAGTAATAAAAATAAAGTGTTACATAGATATGACATCTACTTAATAATATAATAATGTTCTGTAATTATTTTATTTTGAGGATGATATAAAATAAGTAGATTGTTTCCAAAGATAGGGAATACTAATAAAAATTAAAATAAAAAAACGTTCTTCAAATAAAGAACGTTTTTAATTGATGTGGAAAATATTATTTTGTAAGATCTAATCCTCCGAAGTTGCCGGAACTCATCATCAGGAAAACACCGTTTGTTTTATCCAGAGTTTCCCAATAGGCATGCAGTTCTTCGGCATTGGTAAATACCCTCAAGGCATCATTTTTGAATTTTTCTTTAATGAATTCCGGAGAGATAGGTTCCATTCTTTTGATCTTTAACGCATCTTCAGAATAGAAGACTATGGCTTCATCCAAGCCGTCCATAGCATGATCATATTGTTCAAGGAATAATGGATTTAAGCTTGAATAGGTGTGAAGCTCCAGGAATCCGTATTTTTTTTCTTTTTTAAACTGCTCACAGAAAGCTTTTACCGCAGCTTTTACTTTGCTTGGCGCATGGGCAAAATCTTTGTATAGAACTCCCTGATCTTCTCTTTCTACTTTTTCGAGACGTTTTGAAGCTCCTTTAAAACTCATAATGGCTTCGTAGAAATCTTCATCCATAATACCCAGCTGACGGCAGATATGCCTTGCCCCTTCCATGTTCAGCAAATTGTGAGCGCCAAAAACGGAAAGAGGAACGTCTCCCATTTCAGTTTTTAGATACACTTTTCCATTGCTGATCTCATATTCAGGAGTTTTGTAAGGGATTTTTCTGAAGTAGTTTTCGGCCGCTTCCACTACTTTTACCACTTCTGCATCTTCTTCATTGTAGACCAGAACACCGCCGGGAGTAATGCTTGCAACGAACTTTCTGAACTGATCTATATAATCGTCAAACGTTTTGAATACATTGATGTGGTCCCAAGCAATGCCGCTCATTAAAGCAATATTCGGCTGGTACAGAAGAAACTTTGAACGGAGATCAATAGGAGAGGAAAGGTATTCATCACCTTCCAGCACCATAAAATCATTCTCCTGTGTTAGCTTTACCATACAGTCAAAACCTTCCAGCTGTGCACCCACCATAAAATCTACATCTTTCCGGTGAAAGTTCAGCACATGAAGAATCATGGAAGTAATGGTTGTTTTACCGTGTGATCCGGCAATGACCACTCTTGTCTTATTTTTTGACTGTTCGTAAAGGAATTCAGGATATGAATAAATTTTTAAACCCAGCTCTTTTGCCTTTGCCAGCTCAGGGTTATCCTGATGCGCATGCATTCCAAGGATAACTGCATCAGTATCCGTAGTGATCTTTTCCGGGAACCAGCCCATTTCCTGTGGCAGAATTCCTTTCTTTTCCAGTCTGGATCTTGAAGGCTCAAAAATAGCATCATCCGAACCTGTTACCTGATATCCTTTGTCTTTTAATGCAATAGCAAGATTATGCATGGCGCTTCCGCCGACAGCAATGAAGTGGGTTTTCAACTTTATTTATTGTTTTTTTTAACATTATTATTAATGACCTCCTGGAAAGCATTCAGAATATTGTCCCAGTTTGTCGTAAAGTTCGGCATCATCATGCTGGCGTCAGACTTGCTGCCTTCATTTGGTCCTTTCTTTACATTGATGGAAGTGGTTACATGATCATACAGCTTTTTGTGGTCTTCCTGTATCCTTCTGAAATTGTTCTGGGAAAGGGTATGGTCCAGTTTCTTTAAATCTTCATCAGAAATTTTAAAGTCCTGTTTGTATTTTTTTCCCGACTCCTCTAGAGAGTAATGTGCATTATTACCTTTGATGAGTAAATTCTCGTATCTGGGAGCATAGCCTCCGCTTCTGGAATAGCTTATATCAAAATCTGAATATACTTTCTGACTGTTACACGAAACTAATACCAAGACCGTGAATAAGATCCCTAATATTTTGTTCATAATTTTCTACTTACTTTAATTATTTGAATCCTTTTGTTCTAATTTTTTAGCTTTAAGTTCTTCATCATAATTGTGTAGTACATTGAAATCTTCCGTCTGCTCAATAGCAGTCATGATCTTCAATAAAATTTCAGGCGCCTTTTCGTTGTCATAATCTATATCCAGAGGTGCTTTAAACTCCATGGTAGGTTTTACGCCTGTAACCTTAACACGGAGGCCCTTTTTGTCAAATGCCCTTCTGAACCCGTTGATCTTGATAGGAATCACAATCGGGCGCTGATTTTTGACCAGTTTGGCTGTACCTCTTCGTCCCTGAGCAAAAGCAGATGTAGTACCTTGAGGGAAAGTAGCTACCCAGCCGTTGTCCAGAGCTTTCATAATATTGTCAACTTCCGTAAGATCTACCATTCTGTTGACTGTTTTACCCTCCGCTCTCCAGGTTCTTTTTACCGTTACGGCCCCTGCAATTTTGAAAATTTTAGGAAGAATCCCTTTATTCATGGTTTCTTCTGCTGCTACATAGTAAAAATCGATCTTTGGGTTCAGCAGGTAGATGGGGTTTTTAATGGTGTCCAGATATCCGTTGTTCACAGCGCAGAATGCATGATACATGGCAGCTACATCTGCAAAATAAGTTTGATGGTTAGACACAAAAAGCACGTTGGAATCGGGAAGATCCACAAGGTGTTCCGTACCGGTTATCTTCAATTTATTAAAGCCGTTGAACCTTCTGTAGGATACAACTCCTAAAATAAAAATGATAAACCTTTTTAAAAAATAAGGTGTTCCGAATGCATCGGTGAAAATATTTTTCTTCGCCATCTCTTAATTAAACACGGTAGTGCAAAGTTACATTTTTTTCAACAACTGGCTAAACTCGCTCAATATCATTGCTGTAGCGCCCCAGATGATATATCCGTTGAAATTAATAACCGGCACTTCATGTCCGGCAGCACTTGGCAGGGCCATAATTTCAGGATTATCCGGCAGGCTGAGAAAAGAAGTGATAGGGAATTCTATAGTTTCTACCGCTTCACTCTGCTGAAGAACGAAAAGCGGGTTCTTTTTAGTATATGAAATGTAGGGATAAACATAAAAATTACTCGGTGGTATATAGATAGGAGACATCTCCCTGATTACCCTTATATAGTGCTTGTCTATACCAATCTCTTCCGAAGTTTCACGTACTGCGGTTTCAGCAAAATCCCTATCCATTTCCTCACGCTTGCCGCCGGGTAAAGAGATCTGTCCGCTGTGTCTGTCGTGCTCGTTAATGGTTCTTTGGATCAGCGGGAAATACCATTCATTATCTTTTAAGTAAAGTACAATATTAACAGCTGCAAATTTTGGATTTTTTGCCAATACTTCATCATACGTAAATACAGGACGGGAAGGGGGTGAGAATACTCCATGGGCATTTATTCCCGGGAGCTCTACATTTGTAATTTTCCTCAATAAATCTTTTCCAAAACTTTCCATACCTCAAATTTAGTAATATATAGTGAAGAAAAGAATAGGCATTAACATTAATTAACCATTGAAAAGGATTAAAAGATTTAATAATTCAGGAATTTTAAAATTAAGGGATTGATAAAATAAGTGTTTTTGTTATTCTGTATAATTAGAGTTATTTTATGTATTTATTTGAAAATCAGTATTATAATATACCGTGTTTTTACGTAACTGAAACACGTTACACAGAGAAAACGGTAAACAGTTACATCGGGAACGGTAAACCGTGATTTTGAAAATTTACACTTTAGCAGTGGTTTTTCATTTTGGTTTAGCATATACCTTTGTCATACTATTAACCAATTAATTTTTATCAAAATGAAAAACTTTATTACTGGTGTTTTTACGCTAATGGCCATGAGTTTCAACTTCGCACAATCAAACATTGATGTTACTGCCCAGATTGGAAACTTGAATACTGCTACTGTTGATCAGACAGGGCTTTTCAATATCAACTCTCTTGCACAGGATGGAAACCGGAATACGGCAGACATAGATCAGGTGGGTGTTCTGAACATCAATACTGCTGAAAGTATCGGGAACAGAAACTCAATCGACGTAGACCAAACAGGTCTTGGCAATACCAATGAAGTAAGCCAAATGGGAAACAGAAACTCTGCAGTTACCTGGCAGCTTGGTGCATTTAACTCTACAGAACAGACTCAGATCGGAAGAAGAAATGAAACATCTTCTACACAGCTGGGTTTAGGAAATGCTGTCGTACAATATCAGGATGGAAGAAGAAATGATGCATCTGCTATTCAGTTAGGTAATGGCAATGATGCTTACCAAATTCAGCTTGGAAGAAGAAATGACGCAAGTGGTCTTCAGGTAGGTAATGCTAACCTTTTAGTACAATATCAGGACGGAAATGATAACAGTGCCACAAACGATCAGGTAGGTAACAATAATATTGCTGCTGCAGTTCAGATTGGGGATGATAATATGTCTGTGGGAGTACAGGTTGGAAACAGCAACCAATTATATCAACTTCAGTTAGGGGATTCCAATACCGCAATCGATGTTCAGATGGGTAACAGTAACTTTAGCTGGGTAGCCCAAAGCGGAGATTCTCACATTCATGTAGGAACCCAGCTGGGCAACGGAAATTCAATGGTTATTAACCAATCCAATTAATATGTATTGTAATCTAAAATAAAAGGAGGGGCCGCAGTTCTCTCCTTTTTTAAGCTTTTCATGATAAACATACCCACAAACCGTTATTTTATATTTCTACCTGCTGGGCGTGTTTTTCCGGATACTCTATTCATATACCTTTATTAAAATTAATACCATGCTTAAACTGGGATGGGGTGCCTTTACACTTTTTGCGGTACTGTACATACAGGCACAGCAAGTAGACTGGGATAAACTCAACAGCAATACGGTTCTTTATCTTATCGCAAGACAGCAGACAGAGCAGCAGGGACTTTACGGTTCCAGTATTATCCAGATAGGAGATTACAACAATGCGGAATTTTCTCTTAATGCCAGAACATATGTTGCCGTATGGCAGATGGGGGATTTCAATACACTCTATTTTATCAATTCTTTTACAGATAAAGAGACCAAAACAGCAGTTACCACTCAGGGAAATAACAATATCATCGATATTACAGGAAGTAACACTGTTTCAGACGGAATGCAGATCAATGTAAAAGGTGACAACAAAACCATTTTCATGAGAAATTATTAAAACACAAGTGATGAAATTTTCGTATTCCTTAAGACTGTGCACTTTATTTATCTTCCTGTCTGTAATAATTAATGGGCAGGAAGATAGAAAAGTGAATGCAAAGATAGAAAGCAGTATCCTTGAAAATCAGATCAGGCTCAAAGCAGTTGTTACCAATAATACGGCAGTGTACAAAGAACTGAATTACCTGTTGATCTCCATTAAAAAAGGAAGTGCCGGAAACCTGTCCAATAATCAGCAAAGCGGAAAATTCTCCATTAATCCCAATGAAGTAAAAGTTTTATCCGAGATCAATGTTAATCTTGAAAAAAAAGATGCTCTGAAAGTTTTTCTTTATGTAAAAGATGAGGAAACCCAGAAACTGATTGCGAAAGACAGCCTGGAACTCAATAATGACCTTTTCAGAAAAAAAACGGCTAAAGTAGAAGAAGATGCAGTTTTTGAATTGAAAGGACTTACTATTGATGAGACTAAAACAAAGGTAGGAAAAGACTTTTATGATCTGTTTTATATTCAGTACAGCCAGCTTCCTGACAAAAGCAATGGTGCAGTTACCATTTCCGAACTTCCCCTTCGCGGTACCAGCGGGCAGATCAATATCCAGATCGATGATAAGGTAATTTACAGCTTTATGACCAATCCAAACGAAGATTACCTGAATGAACAGCTGGCAGCCAGCTTAAAATATATCAAAGAATTTAATGCAAAGAAAAATCTTATTAAAAATGAATTTATCTACTAAAAACGTCCGCCATGAAAACTTTTATCATTATTTTAATCTTTATTGCGGGTATTTTCTCCGGAAAATCTCAGCAGCTCGTTTATAAGCCTGTCAATCCGGCATTCGGAGGCGATACTTTCAATTATCAGTGGCTTTTAAGTTCAGCAAATGCTCAGAATCAGTTTGATGAAAAAAATGATTACAGCAGTTTGCTCGATAATGTTAATTCTCTCGACAGTTTCAGCCAGAGTCTGAATAGGCAGATACTGAGCGAGCTGTCCAGAAAATTATTTGAAGATCAGTTCGGGGAGGGTAGTTTAAAGCCCGGGAATTATCTTTTCGGATCACTTTATCTGCAGATTACTACTACAGCCCAGGGACTTTTGATCAATATTTTGGATACCAGTTCAGGCGATCAGTCCGAGATCGTAATTCCAAAATAAAAAATAACTAAAAAACCAAACTTACCATGAGAACTTACACTTACACCAGAATTTTTTTCTGGACACTCCTGCTATGCTTAATGCAGGCCTGCAGTTCTATCCTGGGACTTCCTTCCGATCCTGAAAGATCTACTATGGGAGAACTTACAGCTTCTACTGCAGAATTGAGGAACCTTCCTCTTCCCAAAGAAAAAATTGTCATCGGCGTGTACAAATTCAGGGACCAGACCGGCCAGTATAAACCCTCCGAAAACGGGAACAACTGGAGTACGGCTGTTCCACAGGGAACTACCACCATCCTGATCAAAGCACTAGAAGACAGCCGGTGGTTTATCCCCATTGAAAGAGAAAATATTGCCAATCTTTTAAACGAGAGACAGATCATCCGGTCCACAAGACAGGAATACATGAAAGATGCTGATAAAAACAGTCAGTCCCTTCCACCTCTTCTCTATGCAGGAATTCTCCTCGAAGGTGGCGTGATTTCTTATGACAGCAATGTCATGACCGGAGGGCTGGGTGCAAGATACTTCGGAATAGGAGCTTCTACACAGTATCGTCAGGATAGAATCACTATTTATCTGCGTGCCGTCTCAACCCTTAACGGTGAAATTCTTAAAACGGTTTATATTTCTAAAACCATTCTCTCCACCAGCGTGAACGGAAGCTTTTTCAGATATATTGATACGGAAAGGCTGCTGGAAGCAGAGGTTGGTCTTACACAGAACGAACCTGTACAGCTTGCAGTAACTGAAGCAATAGAAAAAGCAGTGAGATCTTTGATTGTTGAAGGCATCAGAGATAAAATATGGGGTAAATCATCTGAAAACTTAACGGGTTATCAGAATTTGATCAATGATTACAACAAAGAGCAGGAAGAAAATGTAGGAAGAACGGTTGGTAATAAATTTCCTGAGAATTACAGAAAGAAAATTTCGTTTTTTGCCAATATAGAAGCTCAGAAAATCAAAGATGATTATGTAAATCCTAAAATGAATGTCGGCGGAAAAGCAGGCGTAAAATATTTTATAAACCCTAATTTAAATATTGAAGCCAGTGGTAGCTATTTCACTTTAGAAAATCAAAATATTATTAAAAGAAATTATATCGTTCCTGAGCTTAATCTTGAATTTCTTCTGTTTCCGAAATACAGATTCAGCCCATACATTTACGGTGGAATGGGAGCTATGCTTTCAAAATACAAGCCTCAATACAAAGGCCAGGTTGGTGGCGGGCTGGAATATATGATAGGAAATAACACGGCAATCCGGGCTTCATCTCAATATGATATTGGTTTTAAAGATGACTGGGAGGGGATGGTAAACGGGAAAAGAAAAGATCAGGCACTTCGGTTTGCTCTTGGAATCAATTTTTACCTTGGAAACAAATAAAACATGAACTATGAAAACTTTAATTAAAATACTCAGCATATTCATCCTTACTTTTTGTCTGTTTTCATGTAATGAAGACCTTATAGAACAGGCTCAGACAGGATCATTGAAAGGAAAAGTTGTAAAAAGAGGTACCAATGTGCCTATTCCCAATGTGAAAATTTTTACAGCACCTACCACACAGACGGTTTTCAGCGGGACAGACGGCACATTTGAAATTGCCGCGATGCCTGTTGGGAATTATTCTGTGAAAGCAGAACTATCCGGCTATATCACCAATTTTCAGGGTGTTAATATACAAAACGAAAACCAGGTTGTCACCGTGGTTTTTGAAATGGACGATGATGAATCGCTCAACTCTCCTCCTTCTGCACCGCAGATGCTAAGTCCGGTAGACAATGCGGTGAATCAACCCTTAAATGTTGAGCTAACGTGGACCGCTACTGATCCCGACACAGCCGATGTTTTAAAATATAGTTTAACAATTAAAAATAACCTTGATACGAATGTAATCCAGGTTAATGATTGGGCTGCGAATCATTATTCGTTGTCCAATTTGAAGTTTGGTGTTAGTTACTTCTGGCAGGTGTCTGTTTCGGACGGCATTCACCCGCCAGTTTTAAGCTCTATCAGTAAATTTACCACCAATACGGTTCCGGCCAACCGGTATCATTATGTACAGAAGCAGAACGGAAATTTTGTAATTATGTCAAGCGATGCAACGGGGAACAGCTTCCAGTTTACCAACTCATCCTATAACAGCTGGAGACCAAGGAAAAATAACAATGCCGGACTGATTGCATTTCTGCGGACGGAAGGCGGAAGTACCCATATCTACACAGCGAATCCTGACGGATCGAATCCTTTTAAGGTTACTACAGTGCCTGCTGCAGGATTTAATAATTATGAAATGGATTTTGCCTGGAGTACAAACGGTCAGGAAATTCTTTATTCAAACTTCAATAAATTATACAGGATCAATAAGGATGGAAGTGGATTGACGCTAGTTTACACAACTCCTGACGGAAGCATGATCTCTGAATGCGACTGGAGCTATGATGGAAGCAGGATTGCCTTAAAAACGAATGACTACAGCGGCTACAATACAAAAATATATGTGATTGATATGACCGGAAGTATCTTGAAAACTATTGTGTCAGGATTATCCGGAGCTGCAGGCGGACTGAATTTTTCTGTGGACGGCCAAATGCTTGTGTACACCAGGGATATGTCAGGATATCAGGATGGTAGCGGAAATTACCGCCAGCTGGATTCCCATATCTTTATCTATAATCTGGTAAACGATACCGTTTATGATATTTCTGCGGAAAGCGAAAAACCGCTTGGAACCAATGACCTTGATCCGAGATTTTCTCCGAATAATGCCCAAGTGATCTTTATGAATACTTCCAATGACAATATCTCGCAGAAGAATGTAATGGTCATTGATCTCAACAGTTCCATGACCGATCTTTCAAGAACATCTCTTTTCACCAACGGCGAAATGCCGGATTATGAGTAGGGAAGAAGAGCAATTAAGTGTGAATTGTGAATGGTCAGCTGTCAATTAGTAGTTGGCCATTCATTTTCACGGTTCAGAATGTGAGGTTACGATATAGTGTTAAAGTATTGGAGAGGTTGAGAGCTCTTTATCTTGTGGTACATTGCTGAGAAAATCATAATATATGGCTATATCTTAAAATTTACTATTCACTTGCAAAGCAAAATTGAAGATTCACTTCACTTCACCCCGAAAAAATTCCAAACCTTCAGGTTTGGAATTTTTTCGGGGTGAAGTGAAATTGTTTTCATCAGTCGATAATGTGGTTTTCTAAGGCGTATTTTACAATTCCTACGGAATTTTTGGCATTTAATTTTAAGAGAATTCTTTTGCGGTGGGTTTCTACAGTATTGATACTTATAAAAAGCTTTTCAGAAATATCTTTACTGCTGAATCCGTCGCATATCAGTTTAAGGATTTCCATTTCTCTGCGCGTAAGGGGTTCTTTCATTTGCGGGTTCGGTTTTCCTTCCTCGCTGCTCATAAAGTTGATCATTCTTTCTTTGGCATTGTCACAGATGTAGATTTCGTTCAAAAGCAGAACATTAATAGATTTTAGAAATTCATTATATGTGCTGTTTTTGTCAAGGTAGCTTTTTATGCCTTTGTTAAAAAGCTTCCGGATGTCTGTCATATCGTAACTATTGCCTATGACAATAATTTTGATTTTTTTGTTTGTGGAGGTAATGTCTTCTACAAGTCTGAAAATATCTGTAAGCATCAGCATATTGGAGCTTATGACCAGAATTTCCGGAGGGTCTTCTTTTAATTGTTCAAATAAGCGTTCATAAGAATTACAAATGTCAATCGTGTTAAAAATTTTGCTCTGTGAGAGCAGTTTTGATAAACCTTCAGTATACAGTAGCGGCTCATCAAAAATGATTAGTCTCGGTTTCATCATGGTTAGTTTTATTTATATAAAAATATAAAAAAAACTTTACATTTTAAATAAAAATAACAATTAATTGTATTTTTTTACATATAAAATGATGATAAAATATAATTTTTATTGATTATTTGATAAATAATTCTCTTATTGTGGAATTTTGAACATTAATTTTAGAGTTATTGTAGTTAAAACTTAGTATTAATGGTGTTTTAATTGAATTTAAACCAGACTAAAAATTATTTAACTAACACGGTAGGGATATGTTGTACCAGAAAATTGACTGACTTAGCAATAAAGCAAAATTGTCCTGCCTTGTGATGGAGTTCTTTTGCTTTTTCGATCATTGATTCTTCCGCTACAATCACTGTAGGATGTAAGGTGACTGATGTAAAGTGGCCGCTTCCATCCGTCGTTTCAGTCATAGTTCCTGTGGCTTCATCCGTATAACTGGTAACGATAATACCTTCTTCTGAACAGAAATGAAGATACCATAGCATATGGCAGGAAGAAAGAGAGGAAAGGAAAAGATCTTCGGGATTATGTTTGGTTTTGTCTCCACGGAATGCAGGATCAGAAGAACCTTCAATGAGTGCCTTGTCTGCAATCTGAATCGTATGACTTCTTTCGTAGGTTCTATAGCTGCTGGTTCCTGTTCCCTTGTTGCCCGTCCAGACAATTGTTGTTTTGTAATGGTGTTCTTTGCTCATTTTAGTAGGGAGATAAAAAAAGTATCTGCTAAAATTAAGCAAATACTTTTTAATATATTTTATAAGATAGTTTGAATCCTAATCTTTAATAAGTTTCCTGGAAATAATTTTTCCATTTTCAAAACTGATTTTTGCAACATATACTCCTTTCGACAAATCTAAAACAGTTGAATTGTTTTCTTTTATGGTTTTTATAAGCCTTCCATCAACAGAATATATCTCTATTTTAAGCACTTTTTCTTTTGAAGAATAAACAAGGTTTTTCTTAACAGGATTTTCAAATGAAAAAGCTGAAGTATCCTTTGCTGTATTTGCGGTCGCCAACGAGTTATTTAGCAAGAATTTCAGTATACTATTTCCTCTTACTGCAAAAATATTAGTATCATTTATGATCATATCACCTATGAAAACCAATCCATTAGTTGTTTCAGAATAATAATTGAAAACAGGGTCAATGTTCCCGGTTGAAGTAAGTTTGGAAATAAAAAACTTTTCCATCATAGAACCAGTTATTCCTGAAATATAATAATTGCCATTTTTTTCGGTTATTGGTAAAGATAAGTTAGCACCCTCTGTACTGGTGAAGGGGAAAGCATTGATATCAAATATAAAAGAACTGTCATAAACTCCATTGGAATTTATCCTGAAAATTTCATTATCAATGTTTGAACAAATAATATTGTTACTGCTGTCCATAAAAACTGCATTAATGAGCCCTGGTGAAGAAGGAAAAGCTAGAACCCCATTGTTGCCAAAACTTGTAAAAGGCTGCCCGTTACTATTATATTTTTCTATTGCTCCAGTTGGGTTACTTTGGCCACTGATAAGACTTATAATATTCGATTGGTTGTCTAAGAAAACATTAGCTCCTGCAGTTTGGATAGCTCCGTTGTTACCAAAGGTATTATCAATAGTGCCATTTTCATTTAATCTATATACAAGAGAATAGCCTAAAAGTGATCCAAAATTATTAAAAGCTGCCCCATAAACAATTGGTTTATTGTTTTGTAAATATAAGCCGTATCCCAAAGTATTTGAATCCGATCCAATATAAGGGATAGTGCTTATTCCATTAGTACCGAAAGACGGGTCTAATTGCCCATTAGGGAGAATCTTTGCTACAGCGGTGCCATCATCATAAAGACATACTATAAAAAGTTTACCGTCGGTATGTTTTTTCAATTGGGTATCATATGAGTTGTATGGAATTATAGTTTCCCCGTTATTTCCAAAAGATAAGTCAACAATTCCGCTAGGCGTAAGCTTTGATAATGCAGTTTCGGGATTTCCTGAAATGTTGTCTTTGAGATAGGTGAAATAAATACTCCCGTCAGTGTTCTGAATAATCTGTGTGTTGGAAGAACTACTGGCGGTGGGAATTAAATATTTACCATTTAATGCAAAACTGCTGTCATACGAAATAATCTGTGCGGATACACTTTGAATTACCATAAGTAATCCCAGTAATAAAATTTTTTTCATTATTTATATTTAAGATTTTATATTAATCTACTGTAACCCAAATGACTTTTTTCAGTTCTGAAAGTTTTGCCCTTTAGTTTTGCAATTTTATCAAGAAAGTTGATTTAATGCAAAATAGCAGCTATGACATAAATATGACAAGAATTTAACTTACATGTAGTCAGATTTTTAATTTGATACAAAAACGTTGAGTCTTAAATATGTTTAATTGATTGTCTAAAAGTGTAGCATGTCTTAAATATAATTACTCCAATAGAATCAGAGGCCGTTTCTTATATTTATGAACGGAAATAATAAAAAAAACCTCCAGACAAGCTGGAGGTTTAGAATTTTGTGTTAATTAGAATATCCAACCAATTCTTCTTTTTTCGAATTGTAAATCTTGTATTCTAAATATTTGAAAGAATCCCGTGGAATGATGGTTACCCATTTTTTATACTTGATGAACCATTTCATCTGGATGCTTTTGATTCCTTTGGTAAGGTAGGCTTCAACGAAAGGGTGTACATGCAGGTAAAGTTTTCCTTTATCCTTCTGTATAATGTTTCTTATGGTTTCCTCCATTCTTTCCACGATTACAATCGGAGCTATAATTTCTCCGTCTTTGTTCGGGTTTTCTTCTTTGGTTTCGATCTGTTTTTCCGGGCGGTTTCTTTGTCTGGTAATCTGGATGAGTCCAAATTTGCTCGGTGGAAGAATCTTATGACGTGCTTTGTCGCGCTTCATTTCTTCTTTCAGATGTTCGTACAGATCCCTTCTGTGTTCAGGATTCTGCATATCGATGAAATCGATTACAATGATGCCTCCCATATCACGGAGACGAAGCTGTCTGGCAATCTCGGTGGCTGCCATTTTGTTTACCTTCAGAGCGTGCTCTTTGTTTACAGAGGCTCCGGTTGTGATATTATTTCCGGAGTTTACATCAATCACGTGAAGTGCTTCTGTATGCTCTATAACAAGGTAAGCACCTTTTGAACTTGGAATATTAACGTGTTTTCCAAAACTCTGTTTGAGTTGTTTTTCAACGTTGTAATATTCGAGAAGAGGAATGTGGGAACTATAAAACTGGACAATATTCTTTTTTTCCGGAGCTATGACCTCCACGTAGTTGGTCATTTCGTCTGCCATCTGTTCATCATCGCAAATGATGCTTACGAAATCCTGGTTGAAATTGTCTCTTAAAATAGCTGAAGCTTTGTCTTCTTCGCTTAAAACTCTGGCCGGAACCTTACTTTTCTGAATATTTTTGAATGTGCTTTCCCATTTTTGGATCAGCTGATTCATATCATTATGAAGGTCTGCTACTTTTTTTCCTTCCGCTACGGTTCTTATGATGACACCGAAACCTTCAGGCTTGATACTGTCAATAAGTGTTCTCAGTCTTTCTTTTTCCTCAGTAGTCCTGATTTTTTTAGAAATGGAAACTTTATTGTCGAAAGGGATCAGGACCAGAAAACGTCCTGTTAAAGAAACCTGGGTAGAGATCCTGGGACCTTTAGTGGAAATGGGTTCTTTAGTAATCTGAAGCAGAACAAGATCATCTTTTGCAATGACTTTGTCTACGGTTCCGTTTTTGTCTATTTCGGGTTGTATCTCGAAATTCTTTAAGCTTGAAGTGTTCTGTTTTTTAGAAATAGTATCTTTTAAAAACTTTCTGTAGGTGAGGTACTGTGGTCCCAGATCCTGATAATGCAAAAAAGCATCCTTATCGTACCCAATATTTACGAATGCGGCATTCAGGTTAGGTGCCAGTTTTTTTACTCTTCCTACAAACAGATCTCCAACTATAAATTCGCTTTTGTCCTCTTGCTCATGAAGTTCACATAGTCTTCCGTCTTCCAGTAGTGCAATCTTTGTAAGATCATCTTCATGCGAAACTATTAGTTCTTTCTTCATTTTGTATAAGATAAAAATTTATTAAGATTATAGGAAACTGGCGTATTTTTTAGCAAATAAATAATTTTAAATATAAGAATTTAGAATGAAATTGCTCTATCTTTTTAAAAATATCTGCAAAAGCCTTTTTTTCCTTGGGAATCTTATAGTTGCAAACAAAAATATAGTCGGTGAACTCTAAATAAATAAAACCACCAACTATATTATTATATTGTAAACCTCGAAAAAAAGAGATTATTTTTTCTTATGTCTGTTTGCTCTTCTTCTTTTCTTTCTTTTGTGAGTTGCAACCTTGTGTCTTTTTCTTTTCTTTCCGCTTGGCATAATTTTAATTTTTTAGTAACTAGTTAATATTCAGTTAATTTTTATTTTACTGCGACTTTTGTTTTTACTTTCTCTACAAAAGATTTTGAAGGTTTGAAAGCAGGAATGTTATGAGCAGGAATTTCAATTGCAGTGTTCTTAGAAATATTTCTTCCTGTTTTAGCAGCTCTTGTTTTAATGATAAAAGATCCAAAACCTCTCAGATAAACGTTATCCCCATTATACATAGAAGTCCTGATCTCCTGCATAAAAGCTTCTACAACTTTCTGTGTTTCATTCTTTTCTGTTCCCAACTTATTTGAGATGGTGTTTACCAATTCTGCCTTTGTCATTTCCTTTTTTAATTTTAAATTTTAGGTGTGCAAATTTAGTTAAAAAAATTGAATACTAGCAAATTAGTGGCAAAATATTTTTGCTTAAAGAGTTGGAGTTTTTATGTTTACTCTATATTAATATTACGTTAAATCTTTCTACATGCTGGAATTGTAGTAACCATTTTCCACGCAGAAACGGATAAGATGCAGCTTTGTTTTCAGCCCCAGCTTTTCCGTAAGCCTGTTAATATAAGTATCAATTGTACGCGTGCTAAGATTCAGTTTTTCAGCAATTTCCTTGTTGCTGTAGCCTTCGTAGCAGAATTTCATAAGCTGTATTTCGGTGGGGCTCAGTTCTTCCTGGCCCTTCTTCTGTCTTTCCATATAGTTCTGTACTGCCAGCGGCTGCTGTTCCCATTCCTTAGAATACTTTTCGTAATCAAAGCCGTCAGATGCAATACTTCCTTTAATGAGATCTTTTATAATAGTGCTCTTTTTCTGGCAATAATAGATATTCGGGATTTTGGAAAGGATTTCAGCCATATCCTCCTGGTAGGTGCTGGAATACGTTACAATAGGAGTTTCCGTATTGTTTTTCCTGATGTATTTTATAGCCTCTATCCCGCTTAATACCGGCATAAACAGTTCTATGATAAACACATCTTCCTGTCTCCTGTAAATCCTGTTCACAAGTTCATGGCCGTTATTACAGTCATTCAGAAGCATATAGAAAGGGTTTTCCATAAGTGTTTTGATCATGATCTTCTTAAAGTAGAAGTCACTGTCAGCTATAGAAAACCGGACTGTGTTTGATAATAATTTACTCACTTTTAATATCGATTTGGTATTTGATATTTAAAATTCAGAGGCCTAATTTAGGAAAAACTTATGAAAGGTAAAATTAATCTTAACTTAATTAGGGTTTTCACGAAATTACATTAGGGAAAATACGTATTGTGCATAAATTTTTTTTTTTATATTTTCACAGGCCAAACAAATCACAAACATATGTCTTCTAACAGGGAAAAAAAACTAAACAAATCTGATGTCAGAGCAGGCATTTGGAAGTTTATTCTGTCTTTCACCGTTTTGTCGGTGGTATCTTTTCTGTGTTTATTCTTCTTTTTTAAAAGCTACAGTATACAACGGGAAGGAATCGTGCGAGAAGCTGATGCCTATAAGGAACTTATGATGAGGGGTGACGTTCTCAGGGATCATGTAGATAAAATATATGACCAGATGAACCAGCTTAACATCAATAAGGTAGAAAATGATGTTTTCCTCAGAACCAGAATTATGGATGATGTGATGGAGGCGAAAAACATTATGGGCAAAGACAGTGCTGATAATTTCAAGCATTATGCCGTTCTGATGAAACAGATAGAGCCTATGCTGAAATTGAAGAATGATATTATAGGAGTAGAATCGCAGAAAAAGATTGTCCTCAGGGATCTTGAGGAATGTATAGCAAAAGTAGGAAGGGCCAACGGCCAGCTTAAAAAAGATCCTACAAGGAATTTTACAGGAGGAAGAAGAAGATAATAAAAAAATAAAGCATATGCAGGGATCTATTACATTATCTAAGAAAGAAAGGCATTATCAGTTTTTTTATTTAATACTGATGCTTTTAGCAGCTATGATATTCTTCGGAATTATCTTTTTAAAAGGTTACGATTCCCCATTTTCGGAAGAAGATGTAAGGGGAATACAAAGTCTGGAGCAGAAGGCAGCATTCGAAAGCCAGCAAAAAATCTTACAACCCGAAATGGACAGTACCTATGTTCTCATCAGTAGAATTGCAGACAAATCCCCGGAACCTTTCGCCGAAAACAATATTTTTAATGGAATTAACGGCCTTGCGAGTCATTTTCAAGGTAATAGCAATATCATGGATATCCGTAAAGATGCATATCCGCAGATTGCTAAATTCTACAAAATGTATTTTGAGGACAAAAAAGTTATTTCTACCACTACAGAAGATGTAAAAAAATTCGAAAAAGAAGTGGAAGACTGCAGAATCGGTTTTAAAGATAAACAAAACCGCCTTTATGAAAGAGAAAATGCGCTAAGGGCAAGAACCCAGTAAAAGAAATAAACATTAAAGGAATAAACACATCACAATCACTTAACTATGAATTATTTTCAAAAAAACAAAAAGAACATTATTATTGGTGTTATCGCAACGCTGCTTATTGCGGCACTCATTGCGTTATGGCTGCAGAAAAAGGTAATCCATTCTTCCGATGATATTGTAGGAGTAGTCTATCCTTCATCACTCTCTGTAGGAGATACCCTTTTATTTGAGGATAAAACCCAGTTCGCAAAAACCAAGAGATGGAATTTTGGGGACGGAACAACTTCAGACAAAAGTACCGGAATACACTTTTATAATAAACCGGGCTATTATTCGGTAAGCTTGATTATTGATAACAAATATAGCAAGACTTTCCCTGTAATGGTTTCGGCCAGATACCAGAAGCCACAAGACAGTGCGAAGATCAGTACCGTTATTGAAGCTCCTGCACAGGCAATGCAGAACGAAAATGTACAGTTCCGTGCCGTTTCGGAGGCTACACAGTTTGCTTGGAAGTTTGGCGAAACAGGCAATATAGATGCTAAAGAGAAGATGGCCATTTATTCTTATAAAAAACCGGGAGATTACCGTGTGGCATTATTCACAGAGGAAAGTCAGGAACCTATTTACCACCTTATCAAAATTCTTCCGGCTTACAACTCTTTGCAGGAAGATGAAATACCTGTAGAAGATTCCTATAAAAAGGTTGATGATGACTTCAAATATCACCTGCAGCAGATTGCCAACGGGAACAGTTTTAATATGCATTATAACTATCTGTTAAGAACCTATCTGTGCAACAACGAAAACACGGTAGTGAAAGTAAGCGACAGTAAAGCGAATAACTTCTATATGTACTGTGCAGGGCTTCAGTTTGACAAAAACGTTGTCATCCAAAGTGTAAAAGTGAACTTAGATGATAAGCAGAACTGTGTAACGAAGGTAGATATAAACCAAAGCAAATAATAGAGTCCGGCACCCGGATACACCAATCATTAAAATAAAATAGGATGAAAAATAAATTTCCTCTAGCAGCATATTACATAGGATTATCAGTATTGTTGGCAAGCTGCCAGGTCAAGCTGCCGTCTAAAAGAACTCCTGAGCCGTCGCAATACGGGCAGGTAGACAATTCGCCGGTAGTGAACGGATATCCAAAAAAGTCGGTCCCATGGATCGTTATTTCAGACAGGTCCAGAAATACGGCCTATCTTGATAAAAGTGACGAAAAATCTTACAAAGAAGTTAAGTTTCTTGAGCCTTTAATGGTTCTGAAACATAGAGACGGAATGGTAAAAGTAGCGGAATACGTTCCCGATGCCCTGATGAAAAAGGTTTCATCAAAATCCATTAAAACCTATGGCTGGATCCCGGAATCCGATCTTCTTTTATGGAACAATTCTTTGAAAAGCGAAAAAACAGGTTTCCCTGTAAGAGTCGCTGTAGTCCCGAATCACAGCGAAGTCATCAGAAGTGCAGAAAGATACTATAAGAATGATTCCATCATGGTATTCAATTCACCAAGCCTTATAGAAGAAGCCAAGGTCAAAATTCCAAACGGACAGATGGTATATGTTTACAAACAGGCCGAAAATAATAAACGTTTTCTGGTAGGTAAAAAGCCTTCTGTTGATATAGACAGTATCGGCACCAGTTTATACGGATGGGTAAATGCCAACGTAATCTCTGCATGGGGTGAACGTTCTGCCGTAAAACTCAAAAATGATACGCAAGTTACAGAGTCTGCGTTAGGAATACATGAAGGATATCCTGGTGCAGCAGACGCAGAAAGCAGAACCGCAATTCTTCTTACGGATACCAATAAGAGAACGCCTCTTGAGAATATTTATCCGGTAAATTTAGCATTAAATGAAGCTCCCACACCGGACTCCAAAACGAAATACTTCACCAATATTTTAGATTACAGTAAAAATTATGTATTCAATGTTTTGGGAGAAGAGATTTATTTTGACCGTTACAGAGAAATCACGGAAAGAGATAAAAATATCAACATCGTTTTTGCTCTGGATGTAAGTGCTCCAAATGCTCCGTATGCCCCGATCGTTAAATCTCTTCTTCAGGATCTGCAGCTTAGATTTGAAAAGCCGTCTTATTTCAATGGCGTAAAATACGGCGTTGTTTTATATAAGAACAATCCGTGTGGAGAAAATGTAATGACTTCTAATTTAAGTACAGATTACAGTAAAATTACAAAGTTCATTGACGAAAAAACCAATGAAATGAATTGTGCAAGCAACAGCGGATATCAGCCGGTTGGCGAAGCGCTTTCTGCTGCTGGAAACCTGCTCTCTAATGTTCCGGATGAAACCAATATTGTCGTAACAGTAGGAACCTCTGCCGATCAAAGTGGAAACATGTACAACGTGATCAGCTCCCTTACACAGGCACAGGCCAGGGTGATTATGTTTCAGACCAGTGCAAGATCATCTGATACCTACAACGATTTTGTATTGATGTCTGAAAATGTAGTGACCAATACTGCTAAAAATATTGCTGAACTGAAAAAACAGAAAATCATCAACCAGAGTGATGTTCTTACCAAAAATAACTTTAACCTTGTGGAAGGCGATGCCGGATTCTTCTCACTGGATTATCCTAAGCAGAGTATGTCCCAGGGATTCGTTATCTTCCCTAAAAAAGGCGATGTTGCAACACCTGGATACCTGAAAAAATCTGTGGACAGCCTTATTGCACAGGTAACTCTAGACAACGAAACGATTGATAAATCCCTGAATGAGTATTTCCACTCCTCGGTAGGAGCGGGAAGAACAGATGTAGATCTGAAATATAAATATCTCTTCCCAGGTCTTACCAATCCGGTTTCTGCAGGAATTGCAGCACAGCTGATCAATTATGGAAACCCGTTCCTTGTAAAAGGATATATCCCGAAAAATTTGAAAGAATACAAACCGGGCATAGAAAAAGGGATTCTTATCTCTGAAACGGAATATGATAACTTAAAGAACTTCTATACCGAAGTCTATCATAAGACCGAACCTGAAAGAGCGGATTTTAGCCAGTCAAGAGCCATTAAGGAATATATCAAACTTCTGAAAAAATATAATCCTACCTTAACATTCCTGGATAAATCTGAACTGTATGAAAAACCAATGGCTTATGCAGTCGGATTAAGTACCGGTTTTGATAATTCTGAAGATGAGCTGATGTCAAAATACAAGCTGAAAGGCTGGAAAAAATCTAAAATTGTTTTAAAAGAAACAGTAAGAGCATATTTCAAGAATTATAAGAATCTGGCAGAACATATGCTTTCCCACAGAAGCAATCCGGCAGTGAAAATCCAGCAGAACGGACAAACCTTCTACTGGCTTAATGAGTACTTTATGCCGACCACTCAGACCATTGAAGAGCCGGAATACACAAAACATTAATCATTATTAATAATATCATATCAAAAGCAGGAGTATAACTTCTGCTTTTTTTGTGTCTAAAAATTATATTTTCCTTAATTTTTTTAAACAACAGGTTCACAAACTCTCATTTTAGAACTCAAAAACAGAACCCGAAAACTTCTCTATTTCTCATTTAAGTGTAAAATCTCTCTTTTTTCTCTACAACCCAAAAGTTGTAAACAGTGTCCTGGTGACTTCTAACAGTGATTCTTAAATCCAAAGTCGTAGAATTACTACAAAATGTGAAATTTATATCGAAATATTTTTAGAATAGAAATAAGCTCTATATATTTGTTAAACAAACACCACATCACAAAAATATTAATAGTGAAAAAATTTACGGTTATGGCAGGGAATTCAGAGCTCATAATGTTCAATGACAAAAAATAACAGAAGTTGTTGAAATTACAATACAGATGATCACCGGGTTGCAGCCATATAACGAAGACACACTATTACACATCAACATTCATAAAAAAGATCGTCCTCTAAAGACGGTCTTTTTGCTTAAAGTATTAGCTGGTTACTTTTATATTGACAGGCATACAGCAATATGAATAAAACAGAATGTCGCAAAAAAAATAATTTCAACGAACATAAAATGTTAGCGGAATTTCAGAAATATTTGATTTCATCACCAGAAAACTTATTACATCTCTAATTAAAGAATTAACTATCTTTATCCAACATACATTTTATATAAAAAAGATATATTTGTAAAAGGTATATTTTGACAGATTGCACCAAATAATCTAAAAAATTAAAAGAAACACAACATATTAATATTAGAAAATTATAATGGGAGTACTAGTAACCAACGAAACAGTAAAACAGCTATTTCATATTGCTCAGTCAATAGCAAAGGAAAACTATAATGCTACATACGGCGGTCCGCACATTCTGCAGGCCTTGATGCATAAAGATATCGGCCTCAATGAATTCCTTAAAAGTATTGATAAAGATCCCGGCTACTTTTATGAATGGGCAGACGTCCGCATTGAAGATTATCCAAAAACAGCCCATCTTCCGGATGATGTACGTCAGGATGAAGCTGTAGATACCCTTACAGAAGAAGCAGACGATATACGCTTAAAATTGGGACTGGACGAGATCACGCCCATCTGTATTCTTACCGCTATCGTAAAACCTCAGGTCGTTTTTTCACTGCAGCAGCTGAAGTCGCTTCCCCTGAGAGAACATGAAATTTTCAACTTATATAGAAAAGATACCCCTTTCACTGTATCCGAAGACGGTGATTTTTCATCACTTTTTTCAAACGGGTCAGATTTTACAGACTCCTCATTCCCGTCAATCAAAAGCTACTGTGTAGACAGAACGGCACAGGCCAGAAAAGGCGACCTTGAAAACATCATAGGAAGAGATAAAGAGCTCAGAATGCTCGTTGAGATCCTTTGCCGAAGAAGCAAGCCGAATGTTATTATCATTGGCGAGCCGGGTGTAGGAAAAACAGCTTTAGTAGAAGGTTTTGCCATAGAAATCACCAAAGGAAATGTTCCTGAAATGTTGAAAAATGCAACCCTTCTCGAACTTGACACCGGAGCATTATTAGCCGGAACTTCTTATAAAGGTGAAATTGAAGACCGACTGAAAAAAGTCATCACTGAATGTAAAAAAATCGAAAAGGCCGTTCTTTTTATTGATGAAATTCATACCCTTCTTGATCCGAAAGGAAGCATTGGAAATGTGGCCAACCTCCTTAAGCCTGAACTGGCAAGAGGTGAAATTACCGTAATAGGAGCCACAACACAAGAAGAATACAGAAAGATCATTGAACCGGAACAGGCTTTCAACCGTCGTTTTGAAGTTCTGACAGTCAATGAGCCGGATGAGCAGACCTGTGTGAAAATGATAGATGTCCTTCTTGACGGCTACAAAAAACATCATGGCATCGAAGTAGAAAAAAACTCCATTCCTGAATGTGTACGCCTGGCAAAAAGATATGCAAAAGGCAAAAAACTGCCTGATGCAGCCATTGATTTGCTGGACCGTACCATGGCTGCCATTAAAATGCTGGATGAACTTTCAGAAAAAGAACTGGCAGACTGGAAAGAAACTTATGAGTCTATTTTAAAAGAAGAATTTACCGACAGCAAAGACCAGGCTAATGAGCTCATCTGGAATTATAACCTCCTGAGAGATAAAATAAGTCCTATTCTTTGGGGATCATTAAACGAACAGCCGGTTATTGACAATTCCATGCCTGTTGATCAGATCCACAAGATCATTGATGATACCTATGCAGAGCTTTTACAGCATGCAGCTGTAAAAAGAGAAAAAGTAGACCGTCTGGAACTGGCAGCAGTAATGGCGGCAAAAACAAATATTCCAATAGGGAAGATTCAGGCTCAGGAAAAAGAAAAGCTCCTGAATATGGAATCTCTTCTACTGAACAGGGTAGTAGGTCAGGATCATGCTTTAAAGATCCTGTCAGACGCCATTGTTGAAAACCGAAGCGGACTGAACAAGCCGGGACAGCCTATCGGGTCATTCTTCCTTCTGGGACCTACCGGTACAGGGAAAACCGAGCTGGCAAAATCTATGGCAGAGCTCCTCTTCAATGATGAGAAAGCCATGGTACGTTTTGATATGTCCGAATTTAAAGAAGAACATTCCGCAGCATTACTGTATGGAGCGCCTCCGGGTTATGTAGGGTATGAAGAAGGAGGAATGCTGGTTAATAAAATCAGACAGCAGCCTTATACCGTTGTCTTATTTGATGAAATTGAAAAAGCCCACCATTCCGTTTTTGATGTATTCCTACAGATCATGGATGAAGGAAAAGTTCACGATAAACTGGGAAAAGAAGGCGACTTCAGCAATGCCCTGATCCTTTTCACTTCAAACATCGGAAGCGAAGAGATTGTAAAACAGTTTGAAGAAGGAAAAGTTCCGGAATCTTCCACACTGATGCAGATTATGTCCAATTCAGGGAGGTTCAGACCGGAGTTCTTAGCCAGGATCACAGAGATTATTCCTTTTGCACCGATCACAGAATCTATTGCAGAAAGAATTTTCAATATCCAGCTGAAATCACTTCATACTTCACTGACAAGGTTGGGAATGACCTTAAAGATCAGCGACGAGGCTGTGAAGAACCTTGCATTGGGAGGCTTCAGCAGCAAATACGGGGCAAGACAGATCTCCGGAGTAATCCGTGCACAGCTGGCAAGACCGATTTCTAAAATGATCGTAAGAGAAGAAGTGAAATCCGGGCAGACCATCCATGTAGACTGGAATAATGAAGAAGAAAAGCTAAGCTGGAAAGTAGATTAAAAAATTATAAAGGAAGCCTGTTTGGATAAATAATTTGCCTGACAGCTTCTTTGTCAATAACCATAAGGAATTAAAATGAAAACTGTATTCAAAACCATTTTTACAGGACTGTTGCTTGCAGGGACTTTTGTAACAGTGAACGGACAGTTTCTTGCAGCTTCCGATACTTCTGAAAGCAGCGTGAAAAAGTACAATAATATTATCAATGCGAACAAGGAAATCGTTGAATTTATTGAATATTCATTGGTACAGAAAGGACTGCCCAGACATTTGAGAAACCTGGCCCTGATTGAGTCGCATTTCAACAGAAATATAACCTCAGGAGCCGGAGCAGTGGGCATATGGCAATTTATGACCTCCCATGCCAACCAGTACGGACTTACAGAACAAAACCGGACGGATGTGTATAAAAGTACAAAAACAGCTGTAATTTCCCTGGCCAATCTCTACAGAAAGTATGGCGACTGGATTACGGTTGTCGCAGCTTATAACTGTGGCGAAGGAAATATTGCCAAAGCGATGCAGAATGCAGGTTCAACACAATACCATGTGTTTTCTAAATACCTTCCCGGTGAAACAATCAATCACGTTAAAAAATACCTGAATGCCTGCTACGCAACCGGTGAGCTGGAAAGTGTTTTGAATAACTATAATTCTTCAAGACTCAACAAAATTTTCTTTACCGAAGGAGGAAGTGGCAGAAACAGTGCTGCACCTCTTCAGGAAACCGAAATTAATGCAGGATTCAATCTGGATGTCATTGCTGATGAGCTGGATGTAGAGATGAATGAAATTCTTGCCTGGAATCCCGGAATCGTTGAGGAACTGCAGAAAAAAGGGGAGAGTCCTCTTTATCTTCCTACCGACCTTATGCCGGATTTTCTTTTGAAAAAAAATAAAATTCTTTCCCGTTCTATAAAAGAAGGAAGCCGTGTACAGCAGCAATAAATCTGTGCACATTATAATTCTTAAAACCGTAACTTTTAGTAACGGTTTTTTTGTTAATAGATTAATTTAATCCTTATTAAACACCTGCTAATGTTCTTAAAAACTCTTAATATTTCTCTTTTAAGTGTAAAATTAATGTTGTGAGTGTTGTTTTTTATTTATTTTAAGTTGTTTTAAATCAGTTTTTTATGTTTTGTTTTAAGTCTATTATCGTAGAATTACTACAAAATTTCAGATTTATATCCAAAAGCTTTTTTATCAAAATAGGACGTTATATATTTGTTATACAATCAATCACCAAATCACAAAATATTAACGATTAAAATTTACAAATCATGGCAGCAAATTCAAGAGGAATCTTAAAATTCAACGGAGGAGAAGGTCAGAAGCTATTAAAGCTTAACTACAGCGTATCAAGATCTACGGACGTATCAGGACGTGTAGCATCAGACCCTTCCAATGCACTGATCAAAGTTACAGTAGAAGCTACTGAAAAATCGGACATCCTTGAAAGCTTACTGAACGGAAAGTATAAGCCTACTACAGGCGAAGTTACTTTCAACAAATCTCACGAAGAAGGTACATTAACTACATTGAAGTGGGAAAACGGATATGTGATCCAGCATGAAGTAGACTTCGACGCTGTAGACGAAAACAGTATGCTGATCAGCTTCGTCGTGAGTGCAGAAGTTATCACGTTAGGTAACTCCGAGTACCGCGGAATGTGGCCTGCATCAGGTCATTAATCCTGAACAATCATCTTAGTAAAAATAAATTGGTACAGAATAGTGTATTCGCAAGAATATACTATTCTGTTTTTGCCATATTTGGACAAATCACGTCCAAAATGGTCCTTCGGAACCTTATGATAAGCGTTACGTAAGGATTGGAAGCTGCCTCCGTATTGCTGGAAGCTATTCAGAATTTATTATAATTTAAACAAAACACTTATTATGTTTAAAGATGATCAACCGATAAAAGTACAGGGCCCGAAAGGAAGTATAGAAGATACAGCAGCAGAACAGCTTAACAATGCTGAAGATATTGCTGTACAAAAAGTAGATGCTAAGCTTCAGAAAGCAGATGAAGCCATCAAAAAATCTGCAAAAAACGCACAGAACATTTATTCAGGCCCTTCCCAGAGCACTAAAATGTTTATGAACCAGACTATGGTTCCCAATAATCCATCCGTCATCGAAAACAAGGTATGGTCCAAACAGCCCACTTCCAAAATACATAACGCACAGGCTATCCCGGAAAGCATTATTGCAGGAATTAACCGGGTTGTCATGCTTGATATTGTAGTGGAGGGGCAGGTAATCAGGCACTTCAAACATTTTAAACTGGTTCAGAGTGCTTCAAAGCACCACGAATTCAGCCTTATTCTCGCCCATGATACTTTAGGGGGTGCAGAAAACCATAATTTACAGGAAGCACAGGGCTTTTTAGGAAAAAGAATTACAGTAGTATTTAAATATAAAGATATCGAACAGGGACCTGAGCGTAACTTTGTGGGGGTTATTACAGAAGTAGGATTCAGTCAGGAAAAAGGAAGCCTTGGAAATATTGTCCTTAAAGGATTCAGTCCGACTGTGCTGTTGGATGCTGCACCCCACATTCAGAGCTTCGGGGGCGGGCAGGAAGTAAGCTTGAACAGTATTGCTGATCATGTCATCAAAGAGGGATTAGGACAGAACAAGTTCGATTTCAGGGTAGATGCCCAGCATGGAAACGTTCCTTACAGCTCTCAGTATGAAGAAACTCATTACAACTATCTGGCAAGAATTGCTGAAGCTTACGGCGAACAGTTTTATTATGATGGTGAAGTTCTGCATTTCGGAAAACTTCCACCACAGGAAAAACCTGTTAAACTTACCTACGGAAGCAGTGTAAGTGATATTGCGATAAGGATGAAAGCTCAGCATGTAAGCCCAAGTTTTTATGGCTATAACAGCAGTAAAAATGAGAAGCTCGTTACAGGAAGCTCGAAGATCAATCATACTTCGGATATTGCCAAACGTGCTTATGAAATATCAGAAAGAACCTTTAAAACACCTTCTTTACGGGTAGCGCCTATTAAAGCCACATCATTTATGGATATTGACGCCTCCCAGAAAGGAACAGCAGGCAGCAAGGCATCAGAGGTTTTCATTACTTCAGGATCTACAACGGTTCCGTTTTTATATCCCGGATGTACGGCAGATATTGAAATGCGTAAAACAGATACTAACGATACCTCTTATTTTACCAAATTAATGATCGTGGAAGTTACCCATGAAGTCAATGCAAGAGGCTATTATGATGGGAATTTTGAAGCTATTGCTGCAGATACTGGGTTTATTCCCCGTCCGGAATTTGAAACTCCGAAAGCAGAACCGCAATTTGCAAAGGTTATTTCCAATACCGATCCTTTAAACCAGGGAAGGGTAAAAGTTCAGTTTGACTGGCAGGGTGGCCCGGACACTACAGAATTTGTACGTGTGATGACTCCGGATGCAGGAAGCAGTGACAAAGTAAGTAAAAACAGAGGATTTATGGCTGTTCCGGAAATTGGGGACCAGGTTATTGTCAATTTTGTGCATCAGCACCCGGACCGTCCGTTTGTTATGGGAGGAATGTTCCATGGCGGAATCGGAGGCGGAGGCGGAACCGGTAATAACATAAAAAGTTTAAGCAGCAGAAGCGGAAATAAATTAGAATTGAATGATGGTGAAGGTTCTGTTTTTCTGACCGATCAGGGCGGTGCCAATATGAAATTTGATGGGGCAGGAAATGCGCAGACCAATGCTAATAATAATAAAACTGTCAACGTAGGGAACAATAATACGGTCAATGCCGGAAGTACGAGTTCTATTAATGTAGGTGGAAAAGACGGCGGAGCGGCTAATTCGGTTTTAAAAATGGATGCCAGTGGAAATATATCTGTAGAAGGAAAAACAAAAATTGAATTAAAAGTAGGCGAAAACAGCATAACCATCACCAAAGAAGGAATCACTATTTCTGCCAAAGAAGGAATGCTGGATTTGAATTCGTTACAGAATGCTTTACTAGTAACACAGGATAAGCTGAGCATTCACAGTAAATCGATCACTTCAATTAATGCAACAGGAGATCTTTTTATTACCGGAAGTAAAGTTGATATTAACTAGTGTTGGGGCAATTTATTCTAAAAACTTAGCAAAGCATGACATTGGAACCGAATAATGAAGAAAATAATGACTTATCAGGATTTAAATATGCCTGGTATAAAAAAGCAGAATATCATATCAATATAAAATCCTATCTTACATTAGGTACAGGAAAAGCCAACCAGACAGAAATAGAGCAGGACTGGACCCTATTACCGGGTGAATACAACCACATCACTGTGGAGTCTTCTACCCAGCGGTATATTCAGTCAGACGGGCAAATGCAGCCTTTTTATGAAATCCTTGAGAAAATAAATAAGGCAACAGAGGTAGTAGAATTATCTTTGAATACGGATAAAAGCATTAATGAAGTCACCAACAAAAATGAAATTTTAAGTAAATGGGAGGGGATAAAAAAAGACTTACATTTCTTTGAACTGGTAAAAGAGAGTTATAAAACTTTTATTCAGATTTATGATAAAGAGTTTAATAACATAGACCGTAATATTGGGCGGAATTTATTGTACCAGATTATGTTTTACCCTTTACCGGTATTCGCAGGAGGGAGTTTTACAGATGAGATTCCTGTAAGAACCACTTTATCAACGCTTTTTCCCGGAGAAGAACTGAATTACAGCTCTGCCTACAGAATTTACGGAAACGAAGAAGGAGGATATACGGTAAAGCTGGAAGGAAAAAGTAAGGAAAGCCAATCCCGGTTTGAAAATGTATACAAAGAAAAGTATCAGAAGACCTTGGTCAATGCTTTGGAATACAAGTATGCAATAGAAGGAGAATACATCTATAATCAGGATTCGGTACTGTCAGAAGTCATATTTCACGTGAAGGAAGAGCTTAATGAAAAAATGATATATGTCTGCAGATATCATATAAGGTTAAATAAAAAGTAACAATTAATTCACGATCACTATGAGTCAATTATATATCGCACAAGGCACTCCGCTTATCTGTAGTAAAGGCAGAAGGTTGATAGGAATTGGAGTCAGTTCCCAGTCTTCGGTAAACTTGAAAAAAGGGGCCAAACTAATGGCTACGGAGGATGACCGTTTTAAAGACAATTTTATTTGTCCTGAAATGATGATAGCCGGAGCTTTAGCTGGAGTTGCTGTAGCAGCAGCTTTTTCCGGTGGACTTTTGGTTTTGGCTGCAGCAGCCTGGGCAGGAAGTGCCCTTATTGATGACTGCCTGAATATCTGCTCATTTTTATGCAAAGGAAGCGATTGGAAAAATACCCATCCAAAAGTAAGAATTGAAAATAAAAAACCTTTACTGCAAAATTCCAGTTTACATTGTTTCATAGGAGGAGAGGTTACTTTTCATCTACCCATTGCTCAGCTTCAGGAAGCAAGTACAGCCAGCCAGATGGCACAAAATTCTTATGAAGATGGATATAAGGATAAAGACGGAAATAATACAACAATAGATGGATATACCCGCATTAATACAGATGATCAGGGTAAATTAGACGAATTGTTTGGACCGGGAGTATTGAAGAAAGAAGATTTTAATACAAATAATGACAATGGTTTTTATGCATCCTTATATCATAACAAAGAAACAGGAGATTTTTTTGTGGCGTTTAGAGGTTCAGAGCCGAAAGGGATGCAATTCTATCATGACTGGTTTATTGAAGATGGAGGACAGGCCTTTGGCTTTGCTACTCCTCAAATAGAAAAAACCAGAAGCCTTGCTGAGAAAATGGATTATGCAACCAATGGAAATGTGAAATTTACAGGACATTCTTTAGGAGGAGGAAACAGTGCAATGGCCTCCTACTATACAGGACTTCCGGGGTATACCTTTAATACAAGAGGTGTCCATCAAAATACCTTAAATTATCTTGATGAAAAAGGAGCTGTAAAGTCAACCTCAAATATTATTAATTATAGTACAAGTAATGACATTCTTAATGGATTGCAAAACAATAGAGAAGGCCTACTCTCCACATTAGCGTTTTCAGGAATTCCCGGATTGAATTTACTTGCAGGAGCCGGAGGCCTTACCGGAGGTGTTCCCCGTGCTTTAAATGAACAACATGAAATTTACGGATATATTGAAGACAATGAAGGGCTTGGTATAAAGACCATTGGAAGTGGCCACAGTGCTTATAATGATGCATTTCAGGCTATGATGAGCACAATCAATACAGACGTTGTAGCAAATAATATATAATATGAAAGCAATTATTTTAATACTTCTATCCATTATGACACTTAACAATTGTTCAGATTCTGTTCTTAGATCCCGTAAAAATGTAAATAGAAGAAATCTTCCGCCTGGAAAACTATTTGAGGGCCCACAGCTTAAAGCCGCACAAAGTATTTTTGATGAAAACAATGTTGAACTTACAAATGTCATTAAGGCTCATCCGGAAATAATTAACCAGTTGAGTGATAAAGAAGAAGATAATGGGTACACCTTATTGCATTATGCTGCATTACTTGAAAATATGAAAGCAATGGAATCCTTACTGCAAAATGGTGCTGATCCTAATATTATTATGCCTCAAGGTTTGCCGGTTAAGCATGCCGTAGCCCTTAATGATTATAATATGCTGGACTTATTATTAAAATACCATGCAACACTTAATCCTGCAGTTGGCGTGAATCCGCTTAGTGACGCGATGGTGCTGGGAGATGAAAATGTTGAAAGAAAAATGATCAACTATTTGCTTGAACATGGGGCAGATATTAACCATGTATCTTACAATGGAGGCAATATTATGGAAGATGCTACAAGAGATGATTTGGATTTGGCCAGCTATTTTCTGGAAAAAGGAGGGCAGCCGGTTATCGCCGGAACAAATCTTTCTCCAATGGCCAATTATATTCAATATAAGGAAAAGCAGAAAAATGAACGTAGTTTACCGGATTCTCCATATTATCAAAAATTATTTGTACTTAAAAAACAGCTGACTGAAAAATACAATGTTCAGTTTCCTTACCAAAAAGATACAATAGAAGAGGCGAAACTCAGGATCAAGCTTTATGAAAATCTGAGCCCTAAAGATAAAATATCAGTCAATTTTAAAAAGAATTACGGTGAAAACCGCTATCAGGAAGATTTGGCTATTGTAAAGGGAAAATAAAGACAACTGGAAACAATACTTTTAATAAATATAAAATCAGATCGGACAAGGTCTGATTTTATATTTCCCATAATAGTGTGAAATATAAAGAAATTAAACCTTCTTAAAAGCATCATTTCTACTTTAAACAGACATTTTCAGCGTTATGCTAAGTCAAAAGTCGTAGAATTACTACATCAAATCGTAGAATTACTACAATATTTCAGATTGGCACTCAAAAACTTTTTCTTTCCCCATATCGATTTTATCTTTGCTCTGTAATCAATCACTATTCACATTATATATAACAAATTAAAATTCACCAATCATGGCAGCAAATTCAAGAGGAATCTTAAAATTCAACGGAGGAGAAGGTCAGAAATTATTAAAGCTTAACTACAGCGTATCGAGATCTACAGATGTTTCAGGACGTGTAGCTTCAGATCCGTCAAATGCATTGATCAAAGTGACAGTAGAAGCTACTGAAAAATCTGATATCTTAGAAAGTTTATTGAACGGGAAATATAAGCCGACAACAGGAGAAGTTACTTTCAATAAATCTCATGAAGAAGGTACACTGACTACTTTGAAGTGGGAGAACGGATATGTGATCCAGCATGAAGTAGATTTCGATGCGGTTGACAGCAACAGCATGCTGATTAGCTTCGTAGTGAGCGCAGAAGTTATCACTCTTGGTAACTCCGAGTACCGCGGAATGTGGCCTTCATCAGGTCATTAATAAGACCCAAGTCTTTTAGTAAAAAAATAACATCAGGACAGAATAGCAGAAATGCTGTTCTGTTTTTTTATGATCTCTATAGAACACTTTGAGTATATATCATAAAAACTTATAACTCATAATTCATCGCTTATAACTCAAAAAAATATTCCTATTTTCTTATATTTGTTCATTATAGACATTATGGACGCAACACAAGATAAAAGACTCTTTCTCATCGATGCTTATGCGATGATATTCAGAGGATATTACGCATTGATCAGGAATCCCAGGCTCACAAGCAAAGGTGTGGACACCTCTGCTATTTTTGGGTTTACCAATTCCCTGATCGAACTGATCAGAAGAGAAAAGCCGACCCATCTGGCCGTTGTTTTTGATGTAGGGCAGGCAAGTGTAAGAACGGATGATTATTCAGATTACAAAGCCAACAGAAGCGAGACTCCTGAAGCGATCAAAATAGCTGTTCCATACATTCACCGGATATTAGAGGCGATGCATATTCCCATCTTAGGGGTAGAAGGTTATGAAGCAGATGATGTGATAGGCACCATTGCCTGCAAGGCAGAAAAAGAAGGGTATACCACTTTCATGGTAACACCGGATAAAGATTTTGCCCAGCTGGTTACAGATAAAATTAAAATTTATAAACCCGGTTTAAAAGGAGGGGATATAGAAATCCTTGGAGTAGAAGAAGTAAAAGCAAAATACGAGATTGAGGACCCTAAGCAGGTTATTGATTTCCTGGCAATGATGGGAGATGCCGTGGATAATATCCCCGGACTGGATGGAGTCGGAGAAAAAACTGCGATGAAATTCCTTAAAGAATTCGGTAATATCGAAACCCTGCTGGCCAATACAGATAAGCTGAAAGGAAAGCTGAAAGAAAAAGTGGAAGCTTCGGCAGAACGCGGAATTTTATCCAAAAAGCTGGCAACCATCATCTGCGATGCACCTATAGAATTTCATCAGGAACAATATGATCTTGATACCCCGGATTTCGAAAAAGTAAAAGAAGTTTTTGACGAAATAGAATTCAGGAGATTATACGAAAATCTTTACCGGGCATTTGCTTCTGCACCTACAGAAACTGTGATCGTAAGTGAGGTTGAAGTAACAAAGACTCCTGCCGGCACTGAAATAAAAGGACAGGTGATGCAGCTTGACCTGTTTGCCAATTTTGAAGAATTGGATCAGGCGACTTCTACCAAAACTTCCATCGACAAGAACGACCATCTATACCAGTTTGTGAATAATCCAAAAGCACAAAAAGTATTGGTCAGTAACCTGTTAAAGCAGAAAGCAGTCTGTTTTGATACAGAAACCACTTCACTGAACGAATTGGAGGCAGAGCTTGTAGGAATGAGTTTTTCCTATAAAAAAGGGCTGGCGTACTACATCCCGTTATCCGAAGATAAAGGAGAAGTGCTTCAGACACTGGAAATTTTCAGACCGTTCTTTGAGAAAGAAGACCTGTTGAAAATTGCTCACAATTTAAAATTCGATTATAAAATATTAAAGCAGTACGATATTACAGTAAAAGGGGCCATGTTTGATACCATGATTGCCCATTACCTGTTGAATCCGGACGGAAGACACGGAATGGATTACCTTTCCGAAGTCTATCTCAACTATAAACCGGTTTCCATTGAAACCATTATTGGGAAAAAAGGAAAGAACCAAGGAACTTTCAGAGATGCGGACCTGAGAACGCAAACCGATTATGCAGCAGAAGATGCTGACGTAACGTTCCAGCTGTACGAGCTTTTTGCCCCGCAACTGAAAAAAGAAAACCTGGAAGACCTTTTCTTTAAAATAGAAATGCCTCTGATGGAAGTCCTTGCCAAAATGGAGCTTGCCGGTATTTCACTCGACGAAAAATGGCTGGCCCAGGAAAGTATCGATCTTGAAAATGACCTGAGACAGCTGGAAACTAAGATTTTTGAACTTTCCGGAGAAGAATTCAACATGAATTCACCCAAACAGCTTGGAGAAATCCTCTTTGAAAAAATGCAGCTGGACCCCAAAGCAAAGAAAACAAAAACAGGACAGTATGCAACTTCAGAAGATGTTCTTCAAAAGCTGAGCTCAAAACATGAGATCATCAAGCATATCCTAGAATACAGGACCTATCAGAAATTAAAATCTACCTATGTAGATGCTTTGCCTTCCCAGATCGATAAACACGACAGCAGGGTACATACTAATTTTTCCCAGACTACGGCTGCTACAGGACGTCTGGCAAGTGTAAATCCCAATCTTCAGAATATCCCGATCAGGACACTGCGTGGGCAGCAGATCAGAGGAGCTTTTGTTTCAGGAGAAGGAAAAAAAATCATTTCTGCCGATTACTCTCAGATCGAACTTCGTTTGATTGCCGAGATATCAGGAGAAGAAAATATGATCAAAGCTTTCCAGGACGGAGAAGATATTCACGCTTCAACAGCGGCAAAACTGTTCAAAATTCCTCTGGAAGAAGTTTCCAAAACCCAGAGAAGCCAGGCGAAGACCGTGAATTTCGGAATTATTTACGGACAGGGAGCTTTTGCATTGGCAGAGCAAACTGGCCTTTCAAGAACCGAAGCCAAACAGATGATCGAAGCCTACTTTGAAACCTATCCGAAACTAAAAGAATATATGGCAGAGCAAGTCAGCAAAGCCCGTCAGATAGGATATGTGGAAACAATTTTAGGAAGAAAGCGTCATTTAAAAGATATTAATTCCAATAATTTCGTGGTGAGAGGCCATGCGGAAAGAAATGCTGTCAATGCACCGGTACAGGGAAGTGCAGCAGATGTTGTAAAGCTAGCCATGATCAAAATCGATAAGGAACTTAAAGCACAGCAGCTGCAGACTAAAATGCTTCTCCAGGTGCATGACGAACTTATATTTGAAGCTCCGGTAGACGAGATTGAAGCAGCTTCAAAACTGATCAGAACCGAGATGGAAAGTGCTTTGGAAACACAGGTACCTTTGCTGGTAGAAGTGGGAGTCGGGAATAACTGGCTGGAAGCACATTAATAAAAATAAAGAGAGAATTAAAAAAATAAGGTGAGCCAGTACTCACCTTATTTTTTTTAAATTAATTATAAGAGGTAATAATTTGGCTCTCTCCAAAGTAAAAACATGATGCATTATAATCATGCCAACATGCCTGATACTGAGTGCCATCTCCATAGTTTGATGTATTTATATTATCAGGTCGTCCACGTTCATAGATTAACATATCATAATGCATTCCAATCCATATCTTATTTTCAGAAATATTGATACAATCTTCTTTCGACCATTCAGGATGTTTTTTGTAGATTTTTCCAGCTTTTGATTTTAAAAATTTTTCTTCTTCAATTTTTATTTCCTTATTAATACTATCAATTTTTGCATGGTTTTTAATACTGTCCTCTTTTGAAAGTTTAGTATCAAGGCCTGAGGTGTGCTTTTCCTCTACCTGTGTTTTTGAGCATTGTCGAGATAAAAATCCAATAAACAGAAGTCCGAAAAATACTAATAAAATAATTGCACATCCATTATTTTGCTTCTTAGGCATAGGAGAATTTGGTGAACTTTTATTCACGGGTGCACCCGAACTGTTTTTTATCGAATAACCACATTCGGGGCAAAAACTTACAGTATTATTAATGTTGGTTTGGCAGTTTGGACATTTAGTTAGTGACATAATTATTATTTTTTGATATACAAAACTATTTTGAATTACGTAAAATAATTTACGGGTTTCCGTAGTATCAAATAATCAGTACAAACTGTAATGCCATTAAAATAAAAGAAGACTAAAAAAATTAGTCTTCTAAAACTTTCTGCATGTGCGGAAAATTTTGTGTAATCATTTTTCACCTCATTGATTTTACCTTCGTCTCGGTTTTTTTTAAGGTCTGTATGTCAAAAGAATGATGTTTCATTCAATTCAATACCAGATAAAGATAAGAAGTTTTCACTTCCTGTGAAATACTACTTTTGTATTAATTTAAGAAAGTATTGATTATTTTAGGATTCTTCATTTACATCTTTCATTTTGGTCAGGTTTTCAAGAATATTAGGGACGAATCTTTCAGCAAAACCAGCCAGAAATGACCAGACAAGAAGTTTTGCAAGAGCTGCGGGAATGTAAACGATATAATAAAATTTATCAGCATTGGGAAACAATGTGCCGCCGATCATTTCACCCATAAAAATCAGGGAAAGGATAAAGGCAAAAACCGCCCCTATGGTTTGTATAGAAATTAATTCCTTGATGGTTATTTTATGATCAAAAGAACCTGATCTTCTTGCTCTTGTGATAAGACTTACTGCTGCACCCAAAGCCCCAAAAGAGAAAGCAGCGCTAAAAATTGCGACTCTTGTAAGCAGTTTAAACTGTCTGGACTCCGCATTGTCTGTCCAGTCTTTTACAACGATGGTTTTTCCCTCTTCATCCATATTTTCAAAATTAGAGGAATGAGGCTGGCCTTTCAGATATAAAAAATAAATGAAAGGCAGACATAAGAGAATACTGTACAGGATAGCAGTAACGATAAAAGGACTTGTATTTTCCTTTCCTAAAAGTCCGAAATGTAGAGTTTTCATGATATTGCTGTTTTTAATTCTGTTGTTGTATCTACAAATTTCGAATTATTACAGGCCCTTATCAATTACCCTTTTTCGCTATTTTTCTAATGGAGGATGTTATTCATTATTTACAGATCCGTAAACTTTTTGCACAATATCTTCGGGAGAAGATTTTTCAAATATGTACCTTTCTTTTTTGAGATGAAAAGTTTTAGATTCTGATGGCATTTCCTCTTTCATGGTATTTACGGTTTCAAGGATCAGTTTTCCTTTCATAGGCTCATAATAAAGGGCAGAGTGAGAGCCGGCTCCCATATTGTAAGTCTCAATGTAGGTGAGGATGAGGTCTCCGTTCAGGTATTTAAATCTGCTGAACTGATTTCCATAGGGCCCGATATCATAAAGGTTAATATTCAGCTCTCCCTTTTCAATGGAAATATCCTCCGGGTCATGCATTTTATAGCCGGCTTCATTATATTCATCGGGGAGAACAGTATCTGAGATTTTATCAATTCTATATGTTGTATCAGCATTTTTTATCAGGATCATCATTTTTCTGGCAGCCAGCGTATCTTCTTTTTTCCTGATGACAAGAGCCATATCAGAAAGTCCGTCCAGATTAAGATCTCCTTCCGCATCGTACTGAATTTCATATCCTGCAGGAACAAAATCAGCCGGTTTGTTACTTTTAAAAGAGGCAGTTTGTTCTTCAGAAACCCGATGACTTGCTGTATCTGATTTAATCACTTTTTCTACAGCATTTTTTTTCTGATCGGTAACCGGCCTTTTCTCTTTTTTGCAGGAATAGAGCAGGAGAAGGGATAAAACGATCAGAAGGATGATTTTTTTCAATGGTTTTTGTTTTGTGAGTGTATTAGTTAAGCCTTCGTATTTTCTTCAAAGCTTTTATTATTTACAATATTCTCTAAGCTCTTTCAAAAGCTGAAGAGGAGCTGTAATCCATTCTGTATCTAAATTATAATTAAATTTTAAATTACTTACAGAAGCTAGAAATTCTTTAGCTTTAGCTTCTCCCTCATGCTGTTCAATAAATTTTGCCATTTGTATATTCCTGACTTTAGAAATTGCATTTTGATTTTCCAGCATTTTTCCTCAATTGATCATATGTTTCGCAAAGTTATTGGTTCCGTTAATAGTATCGAGATAAACAACAACTTCCATGACTCTTTCCTGATCGAAGTGAAGCTGAGGTTGTTGTAAATAGTAATCAAGATACTGATTCAGATAGCCAATTGTTTTCTCATTGTTATAAAATGCAAAAATAAGGGCATAAAGATCGCCCGAATAGCATAACTCGCTTTTAAGGAGATGTATTCCGATGATATCTATCTGGTTTTCATAATTTTTTATAGCAGAAAGATAAGCTCCTACAGTTCTTGTTCTCCAGTTAAAATCTCCCAAAAGTGTAGCGGTCACTTCTTCAGTAATTTCATCTTTGAGTTCCTTTATATCGGTAATCCATGAGCCTGAGGTATTCCATATTTTCATGTAAAATGGTAAAACCCATTTATCAATAAATTCTTGATCCAGCTGAAAATCATTTTGATGACTTTTTAGATGGTCAAAAGCAGACTGATGTCGTATTGTGGCGCCTGCTGAATGTAAATTAATTTCGTTCTGTAAATTTTCGTTCATCTTTTTTAAATATATCTGAGTACATTCCCATTCAATATTTAATAACAATTTAAACTTAATGAATGAGAAACGTAGGATATCAATTGAATTTTATTCGAGGTTTATTTTGTATAAACAACTTCGTTATCCGTCAAACCATAGATATTACAGTTTTCAGGAGTAAGGTCAATAAGGTCGAAAAACAGATGGAAACTATACGTTCTGCCATTCATAAGCTTAGCATATTGGATTGTTTCTTTGATCGGAATTGTATACCTGTAACTTTCTCCCGGTTTTAGCTTTACTGTTTTTTTTATACAGTCCGTGAAGCAGTCCACATCAGCTGTATAGTCTATTTTATTTTCCTTTTCCCTGATTTTTACAAGTTGTAGTCTGTAAGGAGAAAAAATTTTGTTGATCTTAATTTTTTTGTTTCCTGTATTCATTACAGACAGCTCTACGATTCCTTTTTCCTGCAGATGAGTGGTGCCGGATTCAAGTTTTAACGTACATTTATTCTGTCCAAATACGGTTGATGTATAAAATATCAGCAAAATAAATAGAATCTGTTTCATCAGTAATTTATTAAGCCTAAGATAATTAAAATTTTAAATTGCCGATAAAGTAATTTTGCTTTATGGTCTTAATTTTCAATAAGGGTAGTTCTTTTTACCGCTTCACGATACTGCAATAATATCTTTACTAATCATGTCATATTTCAGAAGGATCACAAAAATCTTCAGCAGATTCTCATGATCCTTTATTGAAACCCTTCTCACAGAAAGCTAGATATTGTATTCAATTTCACCGATATAATATAATGCATATTCCTCATCATTCACCGAAACCGGATTGGGAATAGCATGTTTGTTAGCGAAAATAATAGCATTTACCGGAGTTTCCAGGCCGAGCTCGTTGATCTTCTGTTCCACAACGGGAAGCCATTGATCAGCATAAGAATAATCGGTAAACTTTTCGTAGATGCCTAAACTTTCATCTTCAAAACCATATTCCAGAAAATCATAATCAAACCATTGGATATGTTGTGATTCTGCAAATTTTGAAACGTAAAGATCCTCCGTTTCCTCTTCTGTGTAATATTTCTCATCTTCTTCCGCAAAATCATTAAAGGCGTCCTCATTTTTAAAATATCCCAACCAAAAGTGTGAAATTTCTTTGTCCATAAATTATTTTTTAAGTATACTGTATGTTTATTTTAGTCTCTTTAATTGTTCACTTTCACCAATAGCCTTTTCCAATCTGGAAAGCCTTGTTTTTTCCTGTTTGGCGCTCATCAGCCAGTGAATGATCGTTCTTTGATAAGACGGGGCCTGTTTTTCAAAAAAAGCCCAGGCATTTTTATGGGTTTTAAATTGCTTTTCATACGCCGGATCAAGAATGATTTCCTCTTTCTCATGCGAGTAAACTCCCGTTTTATCTTCTTTTCTTGCTTCAAATGCTTTTTGCCCTTCTAAGGTCATAAGCCCGGCTTTCGTCAGCTCTTCCACTTTTTTTATATTGATGATACTCCAGATGCTATTCGGTTTTCTTGGTGTAAAACGGTTAGAATAGCTTTCTGAGTCCAAAGATCTTCTTACACTGTCTATCCATCCGAAGCACAAAGCCTGGTCCACAGCTTCAGACCAGTTCATAGAAGGTTTTCCACTGTCTTTTTTATAAAAGCCCACCAGAATCTCTTTTTCTTTTGTATGATGCTCCTCCAGCCACTTTCTGAATTCTTCCTTGGTTGCAAAAAAAGTAGGCGTCATCGTGAATCTTTTTATTGAATTAAAGTGTAATATTACAAAACTTTTCTTTTAAACAGTACAATACTGATTCATCAAAAGACATTAAAATACACTTTTTTATTGTAATTTTATTCAGGTAAAACTCAGTACAATGGAATTCCTTCAGGATCATTATGTCATACAAAATGAGCTGCTGCTGATACTGATCTCTGTTCTTCTGGGACTTTTGATTGGCGCAGAACGAGAATATCGTAACAAATCGGCAGGTCTTCGGACTTTTATTCTGGTATGTTTCGGTTCCTGCCTTTTTACCATTCTTTCCATAAAAATAGGCGTTGAAAATCCAGATCGCTTGGCAGCCAATATCATTACCGGAATCGGTTTTCTGGGAGCAGGCGTCATTTTTAAAGGGGATAATAAGATCGATGGAATTACTACGGCAACCACTATCTGGGCTACCGCTTCAATAGGAATGGCTGTAGGCTCGGGCTATGTTTACCTTTCACTTTTAGGAACAGTTTTGGTGCTTTTGATCCTGAGTGCACTGATCTTCCTTCAGAATTATATAGACAGTAGTCATAAAATAAGAGAATATAGAATAATGGTCACCAGATCAGAAGATATTGAGCACTGTGAAAAAATATTTGAAGAACATCATCTGAAACATTTTATGCTGAAAATGCAGTATACACAGGGAAACCTTTCTATCACATGGAGGCTCACGGGAAAACATACAAAACATGATGAAGTCGTAAAAAGCCTTATTAATGATCCTAAAATTACAGCTTATCAGTTTTAGATACAAGCAAAAAAATAAAGGTTTAAGCCCTTATTTTTTCTTGAAAACATACAGATCCTTGTTAGGTCCGGTTATTTCTTTTCCGTCCATATCCAGCTGTATAAGAACATTTTCACCTACTTTGTATTTATAGCCGGCACTTTTTCCTTTTAAGGTAATGACACTTCCTGCGGCATCCCATTCAAAAGTTCCCTTATCCTGGTTTTTGGAATTTCTCTCAATATATTCCTCAGTGATGCTGAACGTTTTATCATTGTTAATGGTAAGAGATGTTTTAATTCCCGGACAATCTGCACAAGGAACTACAGCCTCATACGTTCCCGGCCAGTCAAGAGCGTTTTCCGAAGTATCGCCTGGAGCAGAAGGAGTTACTTTTGCAATACTGTCAGAAGAAGGTGTTTGTACCGTTGCAGAATCTGTTGTCGTATCAACAGTTTCAGGAGTTTTTTCTTTAGGGTTACACGATGTTAAAAATGCAGCAGATGCAATCCCCAGAATGAACATTTTGCTATTTACCATGATGAAATAATTTAGATATATTAATAATTTAAGTGCTTTATTTGAAACAAAAACCAAGCCATAGAGGGGAATTGGAGAGTTGTAGAGTTTGAGAGTTTTAGGGTTTGAGCGTTTGATTTATGTTGCTAGTTGACAGTTAAATTATTGAAGAAACACTTTGAAATCTGAAATCTCACATCTGAAATCTTGATTCCTGGTTCTTCATTCTGGCACTCCAAAATTCACCACTCACTTATGAAGCAAAATTCACCATTGACATATTCCAGCTCGACCCTGTCTCAGGTCTCGTGTCTGAAATCTTGGCTCTTGACTCTTGATTCTCGGCTCTTCATTCCTGCCGCTATATTTCCTCGCCCTTGTAAGGCATATGTTTAATATTCTTTGTAAATTGGGACAAAATTTTGATTATGACAAAAAAGATACTTTTATCCGTATTTCTTTTGCCGGCTGCAATGGCATTTGCACAACAATATGGAGGAATGTGGATTCCTACAGAACTGAATGAAAAGGAAATGAAGGATTTGGGAATGAAAATCTCTGCCAAAGACATTTTCAATACTCAAAAGCCGAGCATAAAAGATGCAGTAGTACAGTTTAACGGCGGATGTACCGCTGAAATCATTTCACCGAAAGGTCTGTTATTGACCAACCATCACTGTGGATATGGGCAGATTCAGGCGCATTCTACAGTTCAGAATGATCTTCTTTCCAATGGTTTCTGGGCTAAAAATCCAGACGGGGAACTTCCGAATCCGGGGGTAAAAGTAGACTTCATTGTAGACATCAAAGAAGTAACAGATCAGATCCTGGAAGGGACAGACAACCTTGTAGAGCCAGAACTGACTAAAAAAGTTAATAAAAATATTGAGGTTTACAAAAACTCTCAAAAAATAGAATCTTACCAGTCGATCATTGTAAAATCAATGTACTACGGTAACAAATATTATGCTTTTACCACGGAAACATATAAGGATATCCGTCTGGTTGGAGCCCCGCCTCAAAGCATAGGGAAATTCGGGAGTGATACGGATAACTGGGTTTGGCCAAGGCATACCGGAGATTTCTCCATGTTCAGAATCTATGCAGGAAAAGACAATAAACCTGCAGAATATTCAAAAGACAACGTTCCTTACGTTCCGAAACACTATCTTCCTGTTTCTATAAAAGATAAAACTGAAAACGATTTTACATTCGTATTCGGGTTTCCGGGGAAAACAACAGAATATCTTCCTGCAGTAGCTGTAGAGAAGATCATGACAGATATAGATCCTGCAAGAATTGCCGTACGTGAGGTGGCGCTGAAAACATTGGACGAGAAAATGCGTACAGACAGCGAAACACGCATCAAATATGCTTCAAAATATGCTTCAGTAGCCAATTACTGGAAAAAGTGGATCGGTGAAGTAGAAGGCCTGAAAAAGTCTAATGCAGTGGAGAAAAAAGTCATGTACGAAGGTTCTTTGGTCGCTAAAAATCATGAGATCAAAACTACTTTAGATCAATTGAATAAACTGTACAATGATCAGGCTCCTTATGCATTAAACAATGCTTATTATACAGAAGTGGTAAGAAATGCCGAAACGCTGAAGCTTGCAGGCGATTACTACGACTATATTGCCTCTGTGGAAGCAGGAAAAATGGATGAAAAAGAGCTTGCCAAATTAAAAACAAAAGTAACTTCTTTTTACAAAGACTACAGCGCAGAGCTGGATGCTAAAGTGACGGCAAAATTACTGGCTTTGTATGCCAATAAAACCGCTCCTCAGTTCCTGCCTGTCGGATTCAATAAATATAAAGACGAGAACCAGAACATTCCGGTAGTGGAAGAGATGTCTAAAAACTCAATCATTACAGGAAGAGAGCAGGTAAACGGAGCAACTCTTACCGGAGATATTGAGAAAGTATTTTCCAACCAGGACAAGCTAATCAAAACTTTGAAAAAAGATCCAATTTATCAGCTGTATGCCTCTATGAAAGAGACCTATATGAAAAATGCTGATCCTCAGTTTACTTCTCTTCAGGGGAAAATTGACGACCTTCAGAAGAAATTCATGGCGCAGCAGATGGCAACGGATAAAGACAGAAAATTCTTCCCGGATGCGAATTCTACCCTTCGTGTAACCTATGGAAAAGTAAAGGGCTCTACCCCTAGAGATGCTGTTTCTTATGGTTATCAGACGCATTTGGCAGGAGTAATGGAAAAATATATTCCGGGAGATTATGAATTTGATGTTCCTAAAAAACTGATCGATCTTTACAACAAAAAAGACTACAGCATCTATAAAGACAAAACAGGAGATGTTCCTGTAGGATTCACTGCGACCAACCATACAACGGGAGGAAACTCAGGAAGTCCTGCTCTTGATGCCAACGGAAACCTTGTAGGCCTTAACTTCGACAGACAGTGGGAGGGAACAATGAGCGACATCAATTACGATCCGCGTTTCAGCCGAAACATCATGGTAGATACCAAATACATCCTTTTCATTATCGATAAATTTGCCGATTCCAAATGGCTTATCGACGAAATGAAGGTGATCAAATAATACATAAAAGTAATACCTTTAAGAATCTATTTAAATCCAATTTGAATAGATTCTTTTTATTTAATAGAGATGAAAGATAAGATCATCAATATACTCGCCGCCTTTGAAAAAGGAAATATTGGGAATTCTTTTCCGATGGATTACTGTTTGCCCGTCTATCACTGTGTTTCTGATGAAAATCTGCCACATATCAGGCACATTATTCAATATAAGAATACAAAACAATTCGAAGCAGATATAGACTGTCTTTCAAAGCATTTTCAGTTCGTCAGCTGGTCAGAATTCAAGGACTTTGTCAATGGTAACTTTAAACCTAAAAAAAAGATTGCTCTTCTGACTTTTGATGACGGTTTCAGGGAGTTTTACGATATTGTACTTCCTGTTCTGGAAAGAAAAGGAATATATGCCTGCAATTTTATAAATCCGGCTTTTATTGATAATCAGGAACTGATGTTCAGATGTAAGGCAAGTTTAATTATTGATGCTGTGGAAAAAACAAAAACAGCAGATCCGGAGATCTTTCAAATGCTTTCCCTGAAAAATACGTCAACAGAAGGTTTAAAACAAGAGGTTTTAAAGATCAGTTATCATAAAAGAGAACTGCTGGACAGGATTACTGAAAAACTGGAAATTGAATGCAATGCTTACCTTAAAGAGCACACTCCTTATCTTACAACAGAGCAGTTAAAAGTACTGACACAAAAAGGCTATGGAATTTCCTCCCACAGCTGGGATCATCCCAAGTATGGCGAACTGTCATTGAAGGAACAGATGGAAAGTACCGACCGGACTTTTCATTATTTGAAAGAAAATGGTTTTCTATACGAAAGCTTTGCATTTCCGTTCACGGACTTTGGAGTAAAAAAAGATTTCTTTGATGAGCTGTTTAAAAATAAAGATCTATTCTGTTGTTTTGGAAGTGCAGGCGCAAAATTGGACAGTGTAGAGCGGCTTTTTCACAGAATCCCGATGGAAATGGGAGAGAGCGGAGAAAACATATTAAAAAAAGAAACCGCTTATTTCAGATTGAAAAAAATAATCAACAAAAATAAAATAGTGAGAAGATGACGGAGCTGAAGACATTTAACAAAAAAGAACTTGAGGATTTCGTGTCATCAGGAGATTTCAGAAACTTTGATTTTCTTCCTATTTCAGAACATCGGGCAAAATCCCAGATCAAAAACCTGAAAGCTTTAGATAATCAGACACTTTTGGTTTTGGCTTTTTATGACGGAAAACTGGCCGGGTATGTAGGATGTTTCCCTGATAATTATTTAATTGACGGAGAAATATTCCACTATGCATGGTTAAGTACCCTGTTTGTAAGTGAAGAATTTCGTGGGAAAAGGATTGCAAAAGCATTACTGAATAAGATGTTTGAAGAATATGACGGCAATATCATCGCAACAGAATTTACCAAAGAAGCAGAAGCTCTTTATAACATGTTGGGCGTTTTTGAATATGTTTATCCAAAGGCAGGAAAAAGATATTATTTCCGTTCAGATGCAGCGCATATTATTCCTGAGAAAAAGCCTGAAACTAAAGCTGCAAAACCACTTTTTCAAATAACTGATGCTGTTGCCAATTCTTTAATTGCCTTAAAAAACTCTGCCATCAAAAAGCCCGGATTCAGATTTGAAATCCTTGATCATATCGATACCGAAAGCTCTGAATTCATGTCAGAATTCCGTAGCAGACGAAATGCCGATGAAATCAATGTATTTATAAAAAATCCGTGGGTATTGGAAGGTAAGAAGAAAGATGATCAATACTTGTTTTCAAGTTATGCTGAGGTTTTTAAATATGTTTGGGTGAAAATATATGATGACAACAGTAATTTAGCAGCCTGTTCACTGCTTCAGCTCAGGGACGGGAATCTTAAGATCCCCTATCTGTTTTCAGAAGCCTCTGATCTGGATCGCTTCATTGATTTCCTAAGCTATTATATTGTCAGCAATAAAGTAAAAACCTTAACCAGCTATCAGAAAGAACTCAATTCACGAATAGAGCAGTCGAAAATATTTCCAAAGATCTACGAACGTAATTTTGAAAGAAGATACTTATTCCACAAACAGCTCATACAGCATCTGCCAGAAGGATTCGATCCGGAATATCAGGACGGAGACGGAGATTGTATGATGACCTAGATGTAGCTTAAAATCAATATAAATTCTGTTTTTTTCAGTGCATTTATTTTTAGGTCCTTATACTTATACTCGGATTCAATTAATATAAAAAACCGCTTCAATCATGAAGCGGTTTAAATTTTTCTAATGTCCGAAAATTTCTTTCAGTGTTAGCTCTTTAAAGGTTCCCATCTGGTTTACGGCATCCATATCCAGATTTTCTTTCTTCCCAATAATCGCTGTATTAAAATGTATTGGCCTGATCTTCGTTTGGTAAAAATCCTTCAGATCTTCAAACTTCAGGTTTTCGATCTGTCTGTAAATGTCTTTTCTGAAATCATGGTGAATCCCGAGTTTTTTCAGTCGTAACGTATTGAAAAATATATTGTTTCGGGTAATTCTGGTTGAAGCGATCTGTTTCAGAGCGGCATTTTTGGCATTTTCAAACTGGATAGGAACTTCGGGAAGCTCATTCATCAGCTCGCTCATTGTGCTTACGGCAGTCTGGAGTTTATCCGGCTGCGTTCCGATGTAAGTAGTGATATAATCAGGATGCCCCAGCTCAGAATTGGCCGCGTAAGAAACATATGCAGAATAGGCTAAACTCTTACTTTCGCGGATCTCCTGGAAAACGATAGATGAAAGCCCTCTTCCGAAATATTCATTGAAAACGTTAATCTTTCCGAAGTTTGAAGTATCTACCTGATGTCCTCTTCCCACTTTACTCATTTCCATCTGAACCATATCATAATCTGTAAAATAGACATTTCCGTTGGTTTCAGGCTCAGGATATTGTTTAGGCTCAGGAATCCGGAAACTTTCATTTTCCACATACCTTCCAATATACTGTTTGAAATTTTCCACATTCTTTCCATAGAAAAATATCTCATAAGGATGTTTGAAAAGATTTTTCATTCTTTCTGTAAATACCTCTGCATTGCTGCCTTCAAGCTCCTCTTTGGAAATAATATCCGTGTAACGTGAGAAGCTCCCCAGTTTTGTATAATTGGTCAGGGCAGTCATAATACGGGTTTTATCTTTTTTTGTAGCCTGGCGGTTTTCCAGAACCGTTTCTACGAATTGCCTGTAAATCTCCTGATCCGGTTTTACACCATACATCCAGTGCTGAAGAAGAGAAATCCCTTTTTCAATATTTTCTTCCAGCCCGCTCAGTGAGATCAGAAGCTGGTCATTTGTTGTTTTAAAATCATTGCTGATTCCGATCTTAAAGAATTCCTTTTTCAAGTCTTCAGGAGAAAGCTCTTCCGTTCCAAGATACTGTAAAAGCTGGGTAGACATTCCAAGATCCCTGTCGTTATCACTTCCAAAAGGAAAAATAAAGTGCACCTGGGCAATATCATTATATTTATTGCGAACGAAGCTCAGCTTTTTATCCTTTACCTTATCTGTAAGGATTTCTTTCTCATAATCAATAAATTCCGGCTGTATATCTTCTGTTTTTTCAGCAGTAATTTCCTTTAAGAAGTCAGACTGCGCATCACGGTTGATTTTAATCGGTGTAATTCCGGGATTTTCAACTCTTACCAGCTGATCATTTATGCCTTTTTCTTTATAAACAATCGCATAGTTCTCTTTAAAAAATGCATTGGCAAAATTGACCACATCTTCTTTGGTAAAACTTTCATACTCATCCATTTCATTCAGTTCCTGTTCCCACGATCTTCCCTTGATATAGGTGTCATAAAGGTTTGTGGCCAGTCCATCTGCTGTTTCCAGGCCTTTCAGACGTTGAATTTTAAAATCATTGATGATAGCAGGAAGAATCCAATCCGGGAAATCTCCTTTTTTGATCAGCTCAAGCTGTTCCAGAACCATATCTTTTGCCTCATCCAAGGTCTGCGTTTCCTTCGGAACAGCCACGATAGAAAAATATCCGTATTGTTTTAATCCCACAGAAAAAGCCTGTGCCCAAAGCATTTTTTGCGTTTGGTTGATGTTCAGATCAAGAAGTCCGGCTTCCCCTCTGTTGCTGAGAATATTGGCAGTGATATCTGCAAGCATAGCCTCCTTTGAACCAAAACTGTCCGTTCTCCAAGCTAATTGAACCCTCGGAGTGGTAGGGCTTTTTACCGTCCTTTTTACAATTTCTGTTAATGGCTGTTCGGTAACAGGAGTTTTTTTAGGAAGCTCCCTGTAAGGAATTGTTCCAAAATACCGATCGACAAGCTGAATGGTTTCTTCAAAATCCAGATCACCGACTAAAATCATAGCATAATTATTCGGGACATAATATTCATCGAAATACTTATGAATAGCCTTCATTGAAGGATTCTTCAGATGTTCAGGTTTTCCTAGTGTCGTTTGCTGTCCGTTCGGATGAGTTGGAAAAAGAGCAGCCATCAGCTCATAGCTCACAAGCCTTGAATCATTATCCTGAGCCCTGTTAAATTCCTCATAGACCGATTCCAGTTCCGTATGGAAAAGACGAAGCACAATCTCTGAAAATCTTTCCTTCTCTATTTTAAGCCATTTTTCAAGCTCATTATTCGGAACATTATTTTTATAAACCGTCTCATCAAACCACGTGTGGGCATTGGTTCCGCTGGCTCCCAGGGATGAGATGGCTTTATCATACTCATTGGCAATGGCATATTGGCTGGCTTCCTGGGAAACTTCATCTATTTTTTTATAGATTTCCTTCTTTTTATCAGGATCTTGTTCTGCTTTATGTTCTTCATATAGCGCAGAAATCCGGTCAAGGAGTTCCTTTTCTTTTTCCCAGTTCTGGGTACCTATTTTTGAGGTCCCTTTAAACATCATATGTTCAAGGTAATGCGCCAAACCCGTATTGTCAGACGGATCATTATTACTTCCTGTTCTCACGGGAATGTACGTCTGAATTCTCGGAGCATCAAAATTTTGAGCAAGAAAAACCTTTAAACCATTTTTTAAAGTGTAAATTCTTACCTTGTTTTCGTCATTGGGAATGGTGATATATTCGTAGTTGTTTTTATCTGTATGAACTGTTTCTTTGTATCTTTTGTCAATCATAAGCTAACTCATTTCATTCCTAAAAATCAGAATGCATTACAAATGTAAGGATTCAGAAAAGAACAAACCGGAATTTCCGTATTATTGCATCTATAGTTTTAATTTATATCAGATAAAAACATTATTCACATTATCAGAGGTTAAAACTATCCTGTAATTATCATTTCACAAATTAAAATCATAATGAATATTCAGTACCGAAAACTTTTACCCGAAGAAAGTGCCGTTTACAGAACAATCAGGCTTGAAAGCTTAAAGGAATTCCCGGAATCTTTTTGCTCGGACTATGAGGAAGCGTTAAAAACTGAAAAATTCAGAATAGAATATGATATTGAAAATCAATTGACAGAAAGGTTTGTATTGGGAGCTTTCAATGAAGATCAATTAATTGGAATCTGTACTTTTGTTAAAGATGAAAATGACAGAGGAAATATTTACCAGATGTATGTTAAAGAAGAATATCAGGGTAGAAATATAGGTTTACATCTGATTCAGAAGGTTATAGAGGAGGTTTGTAGCCATTTTAAGAGCATTGAAATCTATCTTGAAGTTAAACATAATAATGCTAAAGCATTTAATCTTTACAAAAAGATTGGTTTTGTAGAAATTTCTGATGCGCAACAAAAGGAAATTAATCCGAGTGTACTGATGAAATATTCTCGTTAAATAAAATAATATTAATCAGACATCTTTATTTTCTTTGCTTCTTTCCAAAAGAAATTCTATAAGTTTGCAATAGTTTTCCAAAAACACACACCATGCACGGAAACATTCTGATCATCGATGACGAGATCAAGCTCCTGAAATTATTAGGAATGATTCTTTCCCAAGAAGATTTTAACGTAAAAGAAGCCTCAACAGCACGTTCTGCCATGACTATGCTCGAGCAGCATGAATTTGATGTTGTTCTATGCGATGTCCGGCTTCCCGATGCTTTCGGGATAGAGCTGGTAAGATCCATCAAAACCAAATATCCACATCTCGAAATTATTCTGATGACCGCCTTCGGAAATATTACCGATGCCGTTCAGGCGATGAGAAACGGAGCTTATGATTACTTAGTGAAAGGTGACGACAATGAGAAGATCATTCCGCTGGTATATAAAGCTTTGGAAAAAGTTAAAGACAATCGTTCTAAAATTGGTCAAAAAACTGCTGTATCAAAAGGATTCGGACAGATCATTGGAACTTCTCCTCTGATTCTTCAGTCTAAAAAACTGGCTGAAAAAGTCGCTTTGACGGATGCGGCTGTTCTTCTGACTGGAGAAACCGGAACCGGAAAAGAAGTTTTTGCCAATGCCATCCATGACGGAAGCGAAAGAAAGAAAAATAATTTTGTGGCCATCAACTGTTCAGCATTCAGCAAAGAAATACTGGAAAGCGAACTTTTTGGACATAAACAGGGTGCTTTTACGGGTGCTGTAAAAGATAAGAAAGGTCTCATAGAAGAAGCCAACGGCGGAACTTTATTTTTAGACGAAATAGGAGAAATGCCAATTGAACTTCAGGCAAAACTGCTGCGTGTTCTCGAAACCGGAGAATTCATCAAAATGGGAGAGACCAAAGTGTCCAGATCAGATTTCAGACTGATTGCTGCGACCAACAGGGATCTGGAGGACGAAATTAAACAGGGCAACTTCCGCGAAGATCTCTACTTCCGACTGAATGTTTTCGAAATTCATCTTCCGCCATTACGTGAAAGAAAGGAAGATCTGAAAATGCTGGCCAAAAACTTTATCGATATTTTCTCCCGCAAACTTCACCTTTCAAACCTTCAGGTAAATCCTGATTACTATAAAACCCTTGAAAAAAACGACTGGAAAGGAAATATCCGCGAGCTTAGAAATGCTGTGGAGAGAAGCCTTATTCTAATGGAGGATAATATTCTGGATGCTGAAAGTTTGCCCCATTATTCAGATAAAATCGTTCCTGAAAGTGATTCTTTAAGTATAAGATCCCTCGAAAAAATACACATCCAAAAAGTCCTGCAGTACACCAAAGGTAATAAAGCCGAAGCCGCCAGGCTGCTGGAAATCGGCATTGCTACACTGTACCGCAAGCTGGAGGAGTATGGATGGAGGTAAATGAGTTGCAGAGCTTGAGAGTCGGAAAGTTTTAGGGTTTGAGAGTTTCGGGATGCGTGTTTCCAAAGTTTGAATGTTTTAGAGTCATAGATTCTTTGCTCTTAGAATTCACTTTTCACTTGCGAAGCAAAATTCACCATTCACTACTCACAACCACCATTACAACTTCGACCAACCTTATTCCCTATTTCCCAATCCTTACAACCTAACACCTGACTCCTATCATTTCAATAAACGAGCCTATCAAAATGATAGGCTTTTGTGTTTTGGTACGGTTGAGTTATTTGATTTAATTAATTGATTATTAGTTGTTTGAATGTTTTTGTATCAGAGTGGGCCTTTATTTGGCCTATAGACCTGAATAAAATATTTTAAAAATGACAATTTCAAGAAAAACGTTCAAAAAACGTGAGCACGCAGGCTTCAGTCTGCTGATGGTATCGTACGTACTGCTGACCCTATTAACTTTAATAATAACGATATGATGCTGATAAGTTTGATCCTGCTTTTTGCAGTGATGTTCTGGCTTCTCTATAAATCCGTTGAATTTTTTGATAAAATATAAAACTATGTGGAGTTTATTTTTCCTTTCAATTCTGGCCTTTGTGTACATCTGCTACGTTTTGCTGAAACCTGAAAAATTTTAACCGGTCATGAATACAGAAATTTTAGGCGTTATTGCCATGTTTGTGATCACATTAGTCATTGGAATATTCCTTGGGAAATACATTGCTAATGTGTATGGGTACAAAAAGACCTTTTTAGATCCTGTTTTTGAACCTGTTGAAAAATTAATTTATAAAATATCCGGAATCAACCCGGTCCGCCAGATGACCTGGAAGCAGAATATGTATGCCATGCTGACGATCAATCTGGTCTGGTTCATGATAGGATTCCTGATCCTGCTGACCCAGGCGTGGCTTCCTCTGAATCCTGACGGAAACCCGAATATGTCACCAGATCTTGCTTTTAATACAGCTATTTCTTTTCTGGTGAACTGTAACCTTCAGCATTATTCAGGAGAAACCGGAGTGAGCTATTTAAGTCAGCTTTACCTGATGTTTCTGCAGTTTGTAACCGCAGCTACCGGAATGGCGGCTATGGCAGTTCTTTTCAAAGCTTTTAAAGATAAAACAACTACAGAACTAGGGAATTTCTACGATTTCTTTACTAAATCTGTGGTCAGAATACTTGTTCCGATCAGTATCCTTGTTGCTCTGATCCTTTCTGCCAACGGAAGTCCGATGATTTTTGAAGGAAAAGACCATATCACAACGCTGGAAGGACAGAAAGTTGATGTTTCCAGAGGGCCTGTAGCCGCTTTTGTGGCGATCAAGCATTTGGGAACCAATGGGGGAGGTTTCTTCGGAGCCAACTCAGCACACCCACTTGAAAATCCGAACTATGTAACGAATATGACCGAAATGGTCACTCAGATGATCATTCCGTTTGCATTGGTCTTTGCATTAGGATTTTATCTGAAAAAGAGAAAGCTATCATGGGTGATCTTTACCGTAATGACTGTTGGCTTCCTGGCACTTGCCGTTCCGAATATTGTGAATGAAACAAGTGGCAATCCTCTTATCACACAAATGGGTGCTGACAGTAAGCTTGGAGCTATGGAAGGTAAGGAAATCCGCTTCGGAAGCGCATCTTCAGGATATTGGAGCATTGCAACAACTGTGATTTCAACAGGCTCTGTGAATTCAATGCATGACAGTACGATGCCGCTTTCAGGAATGAATGAGCTGCTGGCCATGATGATCAACTGCTTCTACGGAGGCTGCGGTGTTGGAATCCTTAATTATTTCATCTTCATTATTCTCGCAGTATTCATCAGTGGTCTGATGGTGGGAAGGACGCCGGAATTCATGGGTAAGAAGATCGAAGCCAAGGAGATGAAGATCGCAATGATCGTGGCTCTGTTCCACCCGTTTTTAATACTTGTAGGAACAGCGTTAACCGCCTATCTGCCGGAATTTGGAGCCAAAACATTGAATAATCCTGGTTTCCACGGATTCAGCGAAATGTTGTACGAGTTCACCTCTTCTTCTGCGAACAACGGTTCCGGATTTGAAGGACTTGGCGACAATACTCCTTGGTGGAATATCTCAACAGGAATTGTATTGCTGCTATCAAGATTTATTCCGATCATCGGACCGATAGCGATTGCAGGATTATTGGCACAGAAAAAATTCATCCCTGAAAGTTCAGGAACTCTGAAAACGGATACAGCTACTTTCGGCTTTATGACGCTGGCGGTGATCCTTCTTATTGCAGCCCTGTCTTTCTTCCCGGCCCTTACATTGGGACCTATCGCAGAACAGATCCAGTATTTCTCTAAATAAAAATTAAATTAAAAAATTAGGAGATTGAGAAATTAAGAGATTAAGAAATCTGAAGATTTAGAACCTGTGTTTTTGATTTATTCAGGCCCGGCATCTTATTAACAACAGAGTTTTCTTAATCTCTAAATCACTTAATTTCTAAATTTTCAATTCCATTAGAATTTTATAATAAAATGAAAAATCAATCACAGACATTGTTTCAAAAAGATTTGGTGAACGAAGCGATCAAACAGTCCTTCGTGAAGCTGAATCCTAAAATCATGTTTAAAAATCCCGTGATGTTCCTGGTAGAGGTAGGAACTGTTGTGATGTTCATCGTAAGTCTTTTCAGTCTTACAGGAGACCAATCGCAGGGAAGCTTTGCTTATAATTTTACCGTATTCATTATCTTATTTTTCACCGTTCTTTTTGCCAATTTTGCAGAAGCAATAGCCGAAGCCAGAGGAAAAGCACAGGCAGATACCCTCAGAAAAACACGTGAAGAAACTCCCGCCAAAGTAATTTTGGAGAACAAACCGGGATTTCAGGTAGAAACCATTCTGAGAATGTCCGCCGAAATGAAACTGGGTGATATTTTCCTTTGCGAAACCGGAGATCAGATCCCGATGGACGGAGAAATTATCGAAGGACTTGCTACCATTGATGAATCTGCAATCACCGGAGAAAGTGCCCCCGTTATCCGTGAATCCGGAGGCGATAAAAGCTCAGTAACCGGAGGTACGAAAGTTCTTTCCGACAGAATAAAGGTAAAAGTGACCACCAAACCGGGAGAGTCCTTTTTAGATAAAATGATTGCCCTGGTAGAAGGAGCATCCAGACAGAAAACACCTAATGAAATTGCATTAACCATACTTTTGGCAGGATTTACCCTGACCTTTATTATCGTAACACTCACTTTAAAACCTTTTGCAGACTACGCGCAGACTCCCATTACCATTGCGGCCTTTATATCACTTTTCGTTTGCTTGATTCCCACAACCATTGGAGGTCTGCTTTCTGCAATCGGGATCGCCGGAATGGACAGAGCCCTGAGAGCGAATGTGATTACGAAAAGCGGTAAAGCAGTGGAAACTGCCGGAGATATTGATGTACTGCTTCTTGATAAAACAGGAACCATTACTATCGGAAACCGTAAAGCGACGGAATTTCACCCTGCAGACGGAATCAGGCTGCCCGATTTTATTAAAGCTTCTGCGCTAAGTTCAGTAGCCGATGAAACACCGGAAGGAAAATCCATTATAGAACTAAGCCAGCTGAAATCTGAAGACCTTCTTGTTCCCAACCCGGTCTATATTGATTTCTCCGCGGAAACCAGAACCTCAGGAATTGATTTTGAAGAAACAAGGATCAGAAAAGGGGCTTATGACACGATAAAAAAACTGACTGAAAAAGCCGGGAATATCTTCCCGAAAGAAACCCAGGATGCCGTCACCAAAATTTCTGAAAACGGAGGAACTCCTCTTGTTGTCAGCGTTAATGAGAAAGTATGGGGCGTCATCGAACTTCAGGATATCATTAAAACAGGAATTCAGGAACGTTTCCAGAGACTGAGAAAAATGGGGGTAAAAACGGTGATGGTAACCGGAGATAATCCTCTGACGGCAAAATTCATTGCAGAAAAGGCAGGCGTAGATGATTTCATTGCCGAAGCCAAGCCTGAAGACAAAATGAACTACATCAAAAAAGAACAGCAGGAAGGAAAGCTGGTCGCCATGATGGGAGACGGAACGAATGATGCGCCGGCACTGGCCCAGGCCGATGTGGGGGTAGCAATGAACAGCGGAACACAGGCTGCAAAAGAAGCCGGAAATATGGTAGATCTTGACAATGACCCTACGAAACTGATTGAGATCGTAGAGATTGGGAAACAGCTGCTGATGACCCGTGGAACATTGACGACTTTCAGCATTGCTAATGACGTTGCTAAATATTTTGCCATCATTCCTGCACTGTTTATTACTTTCATTCCTTCCCTTCAGAAATTGAATATCATGAATCTTCACAGCCCGGAAACAGCCATATTATCAGCCGTTATTTTCAATGCCGTGATCATTCCTTTCCTTATTCCGTTAGCGTTAAAAGGAGTTGCCTACAAACCGATTGGGGCCAGTGCACTCTTAAGAAGAAATCTTTTAATCTATGGCTTGGGTGGTGTTATTGTTCCGTTTATCGGGATTAAAATCATCGATTTAGTGATCAGTTTATTCTATTAAAATTAAAAAAAATGAAAAATCATATTGTTACAGCATTCAGACTAACTTTTGTAATGCTGGCTATCGTAGGAATTTATCTGCTTATCGTATACGGAGGTTCAAAAGTATTGCCTACAAAAGGGAATGCAGAGATCATTACGCAAAACGGACAGAAATTTTACACCAATATAGGGCAGGAATTTAAATCTGAAAAATACTTTCATGGACGTCCTTCAGCTGTTAACTATAACGCAGCAGGAAGTGCAGGAAGTAATAAAGGACCGAGCAATGAAGAATATCTGCAAACTGTACAGAAAAGAATAGATACCTTAAAGATAACGCATCCAGGAATGGGAAATACAAAAGTTCCTGTAGAACTGGTTACAGCAAGCGGAAGCGGTCTGGATCCTGATATTTCTGAAGAAGGGGCTCTGTATCAGGTAAAGAAAATTGCAGAATTGCGAAACCTTTCTGAAGAAAAAGTAAGAAATTTGATTAAAAATCAGACAGAGAAACCGTTTTTAGGACTTTTAGGACCTTCAAAAGTAAATGTACTGAAGCTTAATATCGCTTTGGATCAGTTAAAATAATCTAGCTATCACCGTGAAAAAATATATCATTACCAGTGCTGTATTATTCGGGATCTTTTTCCCGAAAGCACAATCATCAGATTCATTAAAAACAGAAAATAAAGTGACTTTTTCTGCCTATGCAGAACTTTTCTACTCGTATGATTTTAATGAACCTGCCAATCATCTCCGTCAGAATTTTTTATACTCCTACAACAGACATAACGAGCTCAATCTGAATTTAGGATTGGTAAAAGCAAATTATCAGAGTGAAAATCTCCGCGCAAATGTGGCTTTAATGGCCGGAACCTACGCGCAGGACAATATGGCTGCAGAACAGGAAGCATTGCGCTATGTAAATGAAGCAAACGTGGGAATTAAAATTTCAAAGACCAAAAACCTTTGGATTGATGCAGGGATTATGCCTTCCCACATCGGCTGGGAAAGTGCCATAGGAAAAGATAATGTTAATCTGACAAGAAGTTTTGCTGCTGAAAATTCACCGTATTTTGAAACCGGAGCAAAGGTTTCTTATACTTCAGACAATGGAAAATGGTTTTTAAGCGGATTAGTGCTTAATGGCTGGCAGCGTATCGCAAAACCGGAAGGTAACCAGACGATTTCTTTCGGGCACCAGGTAACCTATAAACCGACAGAAAAAATTACGCTGAACAGCAGTTCATTCATTGGAAACGATAAATCAAAAGCTGAAAAAAGAATGCGGTATTTTCATGATCTTTACGGGAATTTTCAGTTGACAGAACGATTCTCAGCGTTGCTTGGGTTTGATATCGGGGCAGAACAGAAAGAGAAAGGAAGCAACAGTTATAACATCTGGTACACTCCAAATGTCTTAATGAAATACCAGCTAGACAATAAATGGGCCCTGGCGGGAAGAGTTGAATATTACAATGATAAAAATGGGGTGATCATCAGCACCAAAACGGACAATGGTTTCCAGACCTTCGGATATTCCCTGAATGTAGATTATGCTATTCTGAAGAACGTAGTTTTCCGTACAGAAGCGAGAGGTTTTACATCTAAAGACGCCATTTTTATGAAAAATGATGAGATGAAGCAGGGAAATTTCTTTATCACAACAAGTCTGGCTGCATGGTTTTAGAAAGTGAAAAGTGAATAATGAAGAGTGAAAAATAATTAATCAGCCACAAAAGTCACAAAAGTTTTTAAAACTTAAGTTATTTAAAGTTTAGTATTTCGTAGATAAGAATTTCACATAAGTGCTCAAAAATCAAAGATTTTATAGTAAATAAACATGCATAAACATGCATAAACATCCGTGAAAATCTGTGAAATCCGTGGTTAAAAAACAACCACAAAAGTCACAAAAGTTTTTAAACACTTAAGTTATTTGAAGTTTAAATGCATTGTGAAAAGAAGTTCACATCAGTATAAAAATATTTGATTTTTATACTGATGTATACCACTTATAGAACCGGGGAAATTCCCTTCCACGGGAGGGGTGGAGAAAATTCAAAGAATTTTTGACGGGGTGGTTCGAGAAAAAATGTCTAAAATAATCGTAACTTACTTATATCGTCTAAAGTGTTGGAAAATAAACCTTTTGTGCCTTTTGTATTAAAAAAAATAAAGCAAAAAAAATCAATGTCATCAGCAAAACATTTTTTAGAACTCATTCAGAAATCTCGCAAAGGAAAATTCAAGATCTATATCGGGATGAGTGCAGGGGTGGGAAAAACTTTCCGTATGCTTCAGGAGGCACAGTCTCTGCTGCGTAACGGCATTGATGTGAAAATAGGCTATGTAGAAACCCATGACCGTGAAGAAACCGTAGCTCTTACTGACGGAATTCCCGAAATACCGAGAAGATCGGTTTTCTATAAAGGTAAAAACCTTGAAGAAATGGATCTTCAGACCATTATCAATGAACATCCGGAGGTGGTTCTCGTGGATGAATTGGCGCATACCAACGTAGAAGGTTCAAAAAATAAGAAAAGATGGCAGGATGTGCTGGAGATCCTTGATAACGGAATTAATGTCATCAGTGCCATGAATATTCAGCATATCGAAAGTCTGAATGAAGAAGTGAAGAACATTACGGGAATAGAAGTGGCTGAACGTGTTCCTGATAAAATTCTGGGTCTTGCGGATGAGGTGGTAAATATAGACCTTACCGCCGATGAACTGCTGACCCGCCTGAAAGAAGGGAAAATTTATAAAAAAGAGAAGATCCAGACTGCGCTTACCAATTTTTTTCAGAGCGGACATATCCTGCAGCTTCGGGAGCTTGCTTTGAAAGAGGTGGCTGCCCACGTGGAAAGAAAAGTGGAAACGGAAATAAAAACAGAAAACTTTAAACCGATAAAATTTCTCGCATGCATCAGCAGTAATGAAAAGATCGCTAAAAATATCATCAGGAAAACAGCCCGTCTGGCAAGTTATTACAACAGCCAGTGGACGGTTCTGTATGTACAGAAGCCATCGGAGAATCCCGAAAAAATTGCCCTCGATAAACAGCGGTATTTGATTAATAATTTTAATTTAGCACAGGAATTGGGAGCGAAGGTCGTCCGGGTAAAAGAAAACAGTGTCCACAAAGGAATTCTGGATTACGTGATTGCCCATAATATCACGACAGTCTGCATAGGAAAACCCCATGCAGAGCTCTGGCAGCGTCTTTCCGGCTACAGCTGGATTTATACGCTGATGAACAGGCTGAATGAGAGGCAGATAGATATTATTATTTTATCTTAGAAGTAATGAAACTTAAAACAAAACTCACCCTAGGCGTAGGTCTTTTATTTTTACTGATTGTACTCATGTCAGTGATCGGATCCGTCTATATCAATAAACTGAAATCGGATACGGAAAAGATCCTTACGGCCAATTACAACAGTCTGGAATTTTCTAAAAATATGTTGCTGGCACTGGATAAAATAAGCACGGACAGCGCTATTGCCGTCAATGATTTTCAGAAAAACAATAAGCTGCAGGAGAAAAACCTTACTGAGTTTGGCGAAAAAGAAGCTACCCAAAGCCTGAATCTTCATTTCAACAGTTATCTGAAACAATCTTCTCCGGAAAAAGAAAAATTGATCCGTGAAGACCTCGCGAAAATCATGTCTCTGAATATGAAAGGGATTGAAAGAAAAAGTGATATCGCCATCATCACCGCTGAAAACGCCACTTTCTGGATCGTCAGTCTGGGAACCGTATGTTTCCTGATTGCTTTTATCCTGCTTTTTAACCTGCCTCAGACCATTGCAGAGCCTATCAATCAGCTGACGTTCAGTATCCGGCAGATTGCAGCTAAAAATTATAACGAAAGGGTACATTTCAAAGGAAGTGAAGAATTTAACAGCCTTGCGGATTCTTTTAATACCATGGCGGAAAAGCTTCAGGAATACGAAAGCAGCAGCCTTTCCAAACAGCTGATGGATAAAAAACGTATTGAAACACTGGTGAATAATATGCATGATGCAGTGATCGGGCTGGATGAAAATCACTTTATCTACATGATTAACGATGAGGCATTAAAGATCACCAATCTACGTAAGGAAGAAATCATTGGCAAGACCGCCCATGAAGTGGCTGTCAATAATGATCTGATGCGGGAACTGCTTAAAAATATCGATCATCCGGTGAAAGAACCGATCAAGATTGTTCGTGATAATAAGGAAAACTATTTTGAGCAGGATATCATTCCCATCAATATTGTAAAAACGGGTGAAAAAGAAACCAGATATATCGGGAAAGTAATTCTTCTCCGCAACATTACCCCTTTCAAAGAACTTGATTTTGCTAAAACCAATTTTATAGCTACAATCTCTCACGAGCTTAAAACTCCGATTTCTGCAATAAAAATGGGAGTACAGTTACTCGGAAACCAAAAATTCGGAGCGCTGAATGACCAGCAGCAAGAATTGCTCAAAGGTATCAATGATGATGGCCAAAGGCTATTGAATATCACCGGAGAACTTCTGAACCTTTCACAGGTAGAAACCGGAAATATCAGACTGACCATTGAAAAATGCTCACCGAAAGAGATGGTACAGGCTGCTGTAAAGAATGTTGAAAAGCTGGCGGAACAAAAAAATATTCCAATCAATATCGAATATCTTGTAAGCGACAATGACTGGGTGAACGCAGATTTTGACAAGACGGTCTGGGTGATTAATAATTTTCTGACCAATGCAGTAAAACATTCCTTCCAGGATGAAAATATTGAGATCAGGGTAGAAAGGCTGGATTCAATGATTCAGTTCAGTATTACTGATACCGGAAGTGGGATAGATGAGAAATACCACCGCCAGATCTTCGACCGCTATTTTCAGGTTCCGGGAGAACATCAGAACGGGACAGGGTTGGGCCTGGCTATTTCTAAAAACTTCATTGAAAAACAAAATGGGGATATAGGCGTGAAAAGCGCTCCTAACCAGGGAAGCACTTTTTATTTCAGACTGCCGGTGGTATAATGTTTAAAGGTGTAATAAATTCTTTAAATTTACAAAACAACAAACCACAAAATTCTTTAATGAAAACATCTACTAATCTGCTGTTATTCCTGTTTTTTATCCTGTTTCAATCACAGGTGTCAGGTCAGGCTTTCAAACTGGAAGAGCTCGCCGGATTCAATAGGCTTGATATGGCTTCATTTAAAACAGAAATTAAAGAGCAGCATAAATATACTTTCTATGACAAAACAGAAAGTCCTGCATTTGTTCTGTTCGAGTATGACAGCCCGGGATATATCTATAAAATTGGAAAATTTGAATATACCGATGATAAATCTCAGGACAATATAGAGTTTCAGTTCAAAGACAAAAAAGAGCATGATGCCTACATAAAAACAATTCTTGCAGCAGGCTACAAACAAACTGAAAAAGGGAAAATACTTACCGGTGAAAATTATGTGGATTACCTTAAAGATAAAGCACAGATCAGAATGGTTTATCCTAAGACTGCAAAGGATAATTACACGATTATAGTTTTCAAATAAAATGATTTTTTATATACTTTGGTATCACTGGATTTTGTACGATAAAAAATAAGGGCTGTAAATTTTTTTTACAGCCCTTCAAATATAGATAAGGTTATTAGTTTATTTTTTAATGAACTTCTGGATCATCGTTTTGTCTTTTGTAAACAACTTGATGATGTAGTTTCCTTTAGCCAGTTCGGCTACATTTACAGAATTGGTTTTTACGCCTGTAGTATTCAGGATTCTTCCGGAAGCATCATAAATTTCAGCTTTGATGATCTCCTCACTGGATTTGATGTAAAGAATATCCTGTACCGGATTCGGATAAATGCTTACATTTTCCTTGCCTGTTTTAGTTTCAGAAACTGCCAGCACATTTCTTACCGTAGTCGTGTAAGTGTTGGTAATGATCGGGGCATTATAATCAAAATAAATATTTGCCGTATTGCTGAATGCATCTCCCATGGTCAAAGTAGATTTTGTTTTGATCTTGAAAGAAATGTATCCATCATTATTTGTATCGTCAAACGGAAGCTGTATATTTTCAAAAATAAATTCGGCCGTATTTCCGGTCATTCTCGTTACAAAACTATGGCTTGCATGTAAAGGGGTGAGAGTAGAGGTATCAAATTTTGAAGCATCAATTACATCTTTCACCACAATATTCCTTGCGTTGGCAGTTCCTTGATTTTCAAACCGGATCAGGTAATGAACGTAATCGCCCACCTGGGTCTGTGCAATCATTGTTCCTTCAAGACAGGTTTTATCATTCGGATCCAGAGAATTCACAACCGTTTGGTTCAGGGTAAATGTATTGTCTGTTGGCGTATCGTCAGGGGCTCCGTTGATCTGTGCTGTATAATGCAGGATATCACCATCGTTTACCGGAGGAGTATCGGTTGGTGTATTCAGTTCGAATTTTACCTTAACTTCTCTTGTTTCAAAAGGAAAAAGACCTGTGAAATTCCAGGTAAGGTTTCCGGTAGATTGAGCATCAGGAGTTACAGTAGAGCTTACGAAATCCATAATACTGTCATTATAGCTGAATCCAACAGTTCCGGATTGCATGGTCGTTCCCTTGTTTTTGAAAACAATTTTATAATCCGAATTGAATCCCGGTACTGCAGAATCCAATGGAATAATCACAATTTCAAGGTCCGGATGGGATCCGTTGGCTGTGATACAGAAATTCTGCGTCAGCGGGCTTGTCATCATAGGGAAATTAGCCGTGAAAGAAGAAGGTGAAATACTGAAATAAGCTGGGTTTTCAAGAACCGGAGTTATTGTGTGTGAGCCTGCCGGCACCGGAAGGGAATAGTCGCCAGAATTATTACTGATAACGCTTCCTGTAGTACCGCTACCTGCGATATTGAATTTCTGGAATGCCTTATTCAGATCCGCCGGGTCGCAGCCGTTTCCGTTAAGATCATATTTTGTATTTCCTTTGATGGTATAGAAAGTTCCGCCGGGAGTGAATGAACAGTAAGAATTTACCGTTACATTATTATAACCAAACGAAGTATTGTAGGCAATTGTCTGATTAATTTCAGATTCGTCACAGCAGATATAGCTTAAATTAGGATTGTTTTGATAGAGGCCAGAGTTAAGCCTGCCGTTTTTCATGAATATACTCTGCAAATTGTTATTGGGAGCATTAAATGAGTTCAAAATGGTATTATGGGTAATGTTAAGAGAAGTAAGCTGGTTGTTATTGAGGAAAAGCGTCTGCAACAAAGGAACTCCGGAAAGATCGATGCTGGTGAACTGGTTGTTGATGATCCTCAGATAATTTAAGATCGGACTCTGACTTAAATTAAGGGTTGACAGATTATTATAACTGGCCTCAAGTGATTTTAATTTGGGTGTATTCTGAAGAATGAGAGAGGTAAGCTGGTTAGCGGAGCATACTACGTCTTCAAGTTTTGTTAAGTTACTCAGATCAAGACTTGTCAGCAAATTTCCGGAAATATGAAATCTGTATAGATCAGTCAGTGAACTTACATCAATGCTGGAGATTTCATTGTCACTGCACAGAAGATATTTCATAGTCGTACTTCCGGCATAGTTGATCGTTTGTAGCTTTCCTCCGTTACACGTCAGGATATTCATTTTCGGGAGATTGGAAATATCCAGGTTGACAATTGCGGAATTGGATACATTAATATTTTCCAGTAAGGGACATCCCGTAAAGTTGGCAGAAGTCATATTCACGTTATTCGTAAAACTTACCAGTTTCAACGTTTGCATACCGCTGACATCTACGGAAAGAACGGTTGGACAGTCGGATACATCCAGATATTCCAGGTTGGTGAAAGACTTTATCCCTTCTATTGAGGAAATCTGGAATGAATTGCCATTGGAGCTGTAGATGTTTATATTTCTGATATTAGCGGCTTCGGAAACCTGTATTTCACCATCATTATTGAGATCCATAGGTATCCAGTTGCCTGCAAGATTTTGAGTAATGTGGTTGGTGGCAGTTCCGGAAAGAAGTTTGGCTTTAAATTGCAGATCCGGAATGTTGACAATCTGTGCGATGACAGATAAGTGTGCCAGAAAAAGCACAAAAAAATAGAGTTTTTTCATGGTCGAGTGATTATTTGTTTTGATAAATATATGAAAAATTGTATTACGAAAAATAATTACTTTTTAATTTTTATTATTTCATATAATGTTTATTTTGTTTGTTTTTGTTTAAATAATTTATTTAAATATTGTTTTTGTGTTAATTTTTTATTCTGTATAAATATTATGGAATTGTAGAAATATGAGGAAAAATATGGTTATTTAATAAACAGTTATGGCTTTTCCGAATAATTTAAATTTTGACTAAAGCCCATTCCCATTGAATATATTTGCCACCACTATAAAAATCTGCGTTATCCGAGCCATCTGCGAGAAATATTTTCCATGTTTTATGAATCTGTGTCATCTGTTTAGTCTATAATCACAATTCAATGCTATTAGGCTTGGACTTTACAAAAAAATAAGCCATTGAGATTGTATTTCAATGGCTTATTTATTATTTATTAAAGGTATTACTGTTTCTCTACCAGATCCAGAAATTCCTGTTCATCCAGAATGGTGATGGTACCAATGTCCTGCGCTTTTTTCAGCTTGCTTCCGGCCTTTTCGCCTACCACAAGGAAATTGAGGTTTTTAGAAACTGCAGAAATATTCTTTCCGCCGTGTTTTTCCACCATTTCTTCAGCCTGTTCTCTAGTGAACAAAGATAATTTTCCGGTAAAAAGGAAAGTTTTCCCTTCCAGAACATTAGAAAGAACCTCATTCGTACTTTCTCCCTTTTCAAGCTGTACTCCATAAGATTTCAGACGTTCGATCATCAGGATGTTTTCCGGGTTGCTGAAGAATTCCACGATGCTTACTGCAATCTTGGCACCAATGTCTTCCACCTGGCAAAGCTCTTCTACGGTAGCGGCTTTCAGCTCATCAATAGTAGCGAAATTTTTCACCAGTTTTTTGGCAACCGTTTCACCCACATGCTTGATCCCGATTCCGTACAAAACCTTTTCAAATGCAATTTCTTTCGACTTTTCAATCCCTGAAATAATATTCTGTGCAGATTTTTCTGCCATTCTTTCCAGCGGAAGGATTTGTTCTTTCGTTAAAGCATAAAAGTCAGCCGGATTTTCGATTAAGCGTTCTCTGTAAAGCTGTTCGATAGTTTCGCTTCCCAGGTTTTCGATATTCAAAGCCTTTCTGGAAACGTAATGGATCATTCTTCCCACTACCTGAGGCGGACAGTGAAGATCATTCGGGCAGAAATGGATGGCCTGGTCTTCTATTTTTACAAGCTCGGTACCACATTCAGGGCAGTGCTTGATGTATTCTATTTCTTTGCTTTCTTCAGTCCTTTTTTCAGTATTGACGCCTACAATCTTAGGAATAATTTCGCCGCCTTTTTCCACATAAACAAAATCATGTTCGTGCAGGTCAAGTTTTTTAATAATATCCTCATTGTGGAGAGAAGCTCTTTTTACGATCGTTCCAGCCAGTAAAACAGGTTTCAGATTAGCCACAGGGGTAATCGCACCGGTTCTTCCCACTTGATAAGATACGCTCTGAAGTTGGGTTTCTACCTTTTCAGCTTTAAACTTATAAGCCATGGCCCATCTTGGTGATTTTGCCGTGTAACCAAGCTGTCTCTGCTGTTGCAAAGAATTGACTTTTAAAACAATTCCGTCAATCTCAAAAGGAAGATTATGCCTTTCCGTATCCCAGAAACTGATGAACTCCTTCACCTCATCCATTGTTTTACAGAGCTTTGCCTGCTGTGAAGTTTTAAAGCCCCAGCTTTGAGCCTTCTGAAGCAGTTCCCAGTGACTCTGTGCAGGAACATCCTCAGAAATAAACTGGTAAAGTACCGATGACAGACCGCGTTTTCTTACCTCGCCACTGTCCTGCATTTTTAAACTTCCGCTGGCAGTATTCCTCGGATTCATGAAAGGATCCAGTCCTTCTTCTTCACGCAGTTTATTGATCTTGTCAAAATTTTTACGGGTCAGATAAATTTCACCTCTCATAAAAAAATGGGGAGGAAAATCTCCTTTTAAAGTAAGAGGAATATCTGAAATAGTTCGGACGTTTGCCGTAATTTCATCTCCCTGGAAACCATCACCGCGTGTTACAGCCTGAGCCAGTTTTCCGTTTTCATACAGGATAGAAATAGAAGCGCCGTCATACTTCAGTTCCGCAACGAATTCCACCGGATCATTGATCGTCTTGATAATTCTTTTCTCCCAGTCTTCAAGATCATCAAAATCATAAGAATTATCCAAAGAATACATTCTGAATTTATGCTGAATCGTTGGAAAAACTTTAGTAATACCACCTCCTACACGAACGGTAGGCGAATTTTCATCATAAAATTCCGGGTGCTTTGCTTCCAGGTCCCGAAGCTCTTCCAGAAGCATATCAAACTCAAAATCAGAGATGGTAGCGGCATCCAGGAGGTAGTAATTTTCATTATGTTGGTGAAGTTCCTTGCGGAGCTGTTCTATTTTTTGCTCTATGTTTTCAGGCATTGCATTCTATCTTTTGAGCAAAAATAGCTAAACTAATTTCATTAAAAAATACCATAATTAAATATTATAGAAATATTAAAAAGCTGTAATATCATTTAAAGTGTTAATAATCATTATTTTAAAACGTTTGTTTAAATTAATTTAACATAATGTTATGATTTAGTTGAAAATTTGTTAAAGCTCCCTTAAACAGATGGTCCGGAAAGTCAAAATACCTTTGCACATCTAATTTGAAGAGATGAGAAAAGTAAAGATTGTACTAGGATTATTGTTTTTGGGATTTGGAACACTGGCTTATGCGCAGACTACGCAGGCTTCTATTGTGGGAAAAATAACCGGGCTGGGCAGTACTGCTCAGGAAAAAGTGAAAGTAACGATCGTGAACGAGTCTACAGGGTTCAGGACGGAAACGGAGACCAATTCGAAAGGAGAATATATTTTTAAAGAAATTCCTTTGGGCGGGCCTTATACGGTTATTGTGAACGAGGAGAAAAAAGAAGGATATAACGTCAACTTTGGAGATCAGGTGACCGTCAATATGAGCTTGGGCGGCAGCGAAAAGCAGATAGAAGAGGTGGTTGTTACCGGAAATCTGAAAAATAAGATCGGAAACCTTGGAGCGGCTACAGCTATTTCAGCAAAGAATATCAGCATGCTGCCGGTAAACGGAAGGAATTTCACTAATCTTACCGAACTGTCCCCGTTAAGCGGAAAAGGAGGGAATCTTTCCGGCCAGCTGGGATCTTCAACCAACTTTACGATTGATGGAATGACGGCTAAAAACCCAACCTCAGCAGGATCCACAACCAGCAGAAGTGGTGCCCCGTTTTCTATTTCTATTGAGGCTGTCCGTGAGTTTAAAATCACAACCAACCAGTACGATGTAACACTGGGAAGAAGTGGTGGTGGAACTGTAAGCGCCGTTACCAAATCCGGTACGAATAAATTTTCTGGAAGTGCCTGGGAATATTTAAGGACAAACTGGTTATCCAGTCCGTATGACATCAGGGGAAACAAAAGAGAAAATGATTTCTCTACTTCCCAGTTCGGGTTTTCATTGGGCGGACCGATTATTAAAAATAAACTGCACTTCTTCGTGGCATGGGATCATCAGCTGGATTCAAGACCGTTGATTATTGCGGATATCAAATCTAAAGACGACGAGAAGAGATTTAATACAACAACTGAGACGCTGAACCAGTTCCTTGATATTGCAAGGAAAAAATACGGAGTTGGAAATACTCCACAGTTCGGAAGCTTTGATAAAGTAAGAAATTCTGACGCAGGATTCCTTCGTTTGGATTGGCAGATCAATGAAAAAAACCTATTGACGTTAAGAAATAATTTCACCTACGATCTTAATAAAAACGGATTGGGAGATAATACCGCGATCAACTTCTTTGAATCTTACGGGAATGATAAAAACCTGGATAACAGCTTACTTTTGACTTTGAGAACAAACGTAAAGCCGAATATCACGAATGAATTAAAAGCACAGTATCTATATACTTTCCAGGACAGTTACCAAAACAATGAGTTGGGACATCCGGTTCCGAGAGCTGTTGTGGAAGGAGTTGCCTCCAGTGTTGGATCTACCAATATCCAGATTGGAGGACATCGTTTTGCCCAGGAAGGTTTCCGGAATAATGTATTCCAGATTGTGGATAACTTATACTACAACACGGATAAGATTAAATATACCTTTGGGGCAGATCTGATGTATACCAGATCGAAATCCATCTACGGAAGTGAAGTGAACGGAAGATTCCAGTTCCAGGGAATGACAAATTTTGCCAATCTTACTCCTTACAGGTTCTACAGAGAAGTACCGTTGATGGACGATCCTTCTGTAAAATCCAGTATCTGGAATGCAGGAATATACGGACAGATCCAGACCAAAATAGCAACAGGTCTTGATTTTATGGCCGGATTAAGATTCGATTACGGAGGATACCCGAAAGCTGAATTCAATCAAAAGCTTTTTGACGAAATGGGAATCAGAACGGATAACCAGATCAAGTCTTTTGTTATTCAGCCAAGATTTCAGTTTGACTGGAATATCAACGAAGAGAATAAGGATTTCTTAAAATTTGGTGCGGGAATCTTCTCTTCCGATATCAACAACTATATGGTGATCAATAACCTTGTTTTTGACGGAAAACATTTGGCAACAGTAGATGTGAATCCAGGAACTGTTGGCCTGACTCCTGATTTTCCAGGATATAGAAATGACTACGGAACGGTTCCTTCACTTTCACAGTATCAGATCCCAACAATCAATTATACAGGAGAAGACGCAAAAATTCCAATCGTTTATAAAGCGAATATTTCCTATACACACTTCTTTAATGAAAGATTCAGAGCAGGAATTGCCGGATATATGGCGCTGGGAAGAAACAATTACTTCTATTATGACAGAAACATGATGGCCAATCCATTCTTCACTTTAGCTAATGAAGGGGGAAGAGGAGTATATGTGCCTGCATCTACTATCATCAATAATGATAATAAAAGTGTGAGTATCGACTGGAAAGAAGGAAGAATCAATAAAAAATTCGGAAGAGTGCTTGAGCTTGTAAGCGATGGAAAAGTAAACCAGTTCTCGTTCGTGGTAGATACCAGCTACCGTTACTGGAAAGATGGGGAGATCACTGCAAGTTATACATGGTCCGACATCAAAGATAATACCTCATATAACGGAAATGTGGCGAATTCTGCAACATTATCTACTCCGGTTCAGGGTGATCCGAGAGATTTAAGAATGGGCTATTCTGACAACCAGTTCAGAAACAAGATCGTGGTTTATGGTAACTCACCTACCATTGCAGGCTTTACTTTGGGAGTAAGGTATTCAGGAATCGGAGGAACGCGTTTCTCAGTGACTGCAGGAGGAAACATTAATGGAGATTTCGTGGATTCCAATGATCTTGCCTATATTTTCCCGGAAATTATTACCCAGCCGCTTCTTAATGATCCGGAAGTAGGACAGGCACTGAAAGATTATGTTGAAAAATACAACAATGCCATTGCAGAACGTAACGGAGGTAAAAACGGTTTCTACGGGGTATGGGATGTTCGTGTTGCGAAGAAATTTAAATTTGAAAAGATCGGTGCATTTGAGCTTTCTGTAGATATCTTCAACCTGGCGAACCTTCTTAATAAAGAATGGGGTGTGAATAAATCTTATGGTAATATGTCGTTGTACAGGGTAACCAAATTCAACCAAGCTACAAGGCAGTTTGAGTACGTTAAAAATACCAGCGGTTTGGCGCCTCTTTCCGGGAATCCTTACCAGATCCAGATCGGAGCCAAATACAGCTTTTAACATTTAAATAGTACCTTTAACAAACATTTTAAGTTTTTTATTTAATTATCCAATTGTATTATGAAAAAATTTATCTTAGGGTTAGCAGTTTTAAGCACAGTCGTAATGAAGGCACAAACCCAGATTATTGCACACAGAGGCTATTTCCAGGCTCAGCCGCCTACAACGGAAAATTCTATTAAATCTTTAGAAAATGCCCAGAAATTAAAGATATACGGATCGGAATTCGATGTAAGAATGACCAAAGATGGTGTTCTTGTGATCAATCATGACGAACATCATGGTGAAATGGAAATTTCTGAAACCAATTTCAAAGAGCTGGAAGCATTGAAGCTGTCGAATGGCGAAAAGTTTCCAACACTAAAAGATTATCTGAAGCAGGGCAAAAAAGATCCTTCTTTAAAGCTGATCGTTGAGATCAAGCCTGCAAAAACTCCGGAAATAGAAAATGAGATCACTCAGAAAACCCTTAAAATGATCAGGGATATGAAACTGGAAGGGCAGAGTGAATATATTTCTTTCAGCCTGAACATCTGCAAACAGATCAAAAAGCTGGAACCGAAATTCAAGGTTCAGTATCTGAACGGTGAGCTTTCTCCGGAGCAGATCAAAAAAGAAGGTCTTGACGGAATGGATTATCATTACAGCGTTTTCCAGAAAAATCCAACATGGATTTCTGAGGCGAAAGCATTGGGATTGATCACAAACTCCTGGACAGTAAATGATCCGGCAATTTATCAGGATCTAAAAAATCAGGGAATAGGTTTTGTAACCACTAATATTCCTGATCAGTTAAAGAATAAATAACAGATTTTGGCTTAAAGAATAAAGCCGGATAGTAAATTTTACAGCCTGTTTCATTTTAGAAACAGGCTGTTTATATCTGTGTTTGAATGATTTATTGATTGAAAGCAGTATGGTATATTTATTTTTTCAGAGAAAGACAATAAAGGTATACTAATGAAGATGTAAAACAGTATTAAAAATTATTAATTATTTAAATAACTGAATATCAAGTACATGTGTGATGTGTTAAACTTAAGTTCATGATTTGTTTAATAATATTTTAATAAATGTTAAAGTGGCGTTAAAAGCATAGCCATAATGTCGTTTTAATTTTGCGCAAACAAAAAGGATATGCGTAAAGAGACACAAAAACTGCTGGTTTTCTCGCTGTTAGGATTAGTCAGCGTCAATCTGGCGGCTCAGCAGAAAGCGAAAAAAGATACTGTTAAAGGCATTGATGAGGTGGTGGTAACTGCTTTGGGGATCAAAAGGCAGGATAAGTCTTTAGGATACTCTACCCAAACTATTAAATCAGAAGAAATCCTCAAAACCCAGAATAACAACTGGGCCCAGTCACTGGAAGGTAAAGTAGCCGGACTGAAAGTTCAGACCGCAGGGGCAGGGCCATTGGGAACCAGCCGTATCACACTCCGTGGAGACGTTTCTATGAACATGGGAAATAACGGGGCGCTGATCGTTGTAGATGGTGTTCCTTTAAGTGACAGGAAAACAGGAACCGGAACTTCGGCATACGGCGCTGGTTCGGGAGGTGACTTACCTATTGATTACGGGGACAGTTTCAACAGCATCAACCCGGAAGATATCGAATCTGTTACCGTTTTGAAAGGTCCAAGTGCATCTGCATTGTACGGTTCCAGAGGTTCCAGGGGAGCTATTATGATCACCACCAAATCCGGTAAAACGAAAAAAGGAAAAATTCAGATCACACTGAACTCCTATACCAGTTTTGACAGTGTCCTTAAATGGCCGGATTATCAGTATGAATATGGACAGGGAACCATGCAGAAAGACAAAGGCGGAAATTATTACTACTCTTACGGAGCTTCCGCAGACGGAGTGAATACCGGATCTACCAGCAGTGCTTTCGGACCGAAATTTGACGGGCAGTATTATTTCCAGTATGATCCTTCAGTAGAGGGACAGAGTAAGGAAAGACAGCTCTGGAGACCCTATAAAAATAACATCAAAGATTTCTGGCAGACAGGAACCACCTATTCAAACAGTTTATCATTAGAACATTCCAATGAAACGACTGCCTTCAGATCATCTCTTTCTTACCTTAAAAATGAATGGATGATGCCGAATACAGGCTTTAACAGATTGAACGCAGCAGTATCTGTTGACCATAAAATGAGCAGTAAACTAAGGGTAGGAACCAAATTGAATTTCAGCCAGACCAAAAGTGATAATCTTCCGGCTACAGGATATAACAACCAGTCGATTTCATACTTTATGATCTTTCAGAATCCAAACGTAGATCTGGCGTGGTACAGACCTATCTGGAAGAGCGGACAGGAGCAGGTAGATCAGATTCATCCTTTCAGCTCATATATTGATAACCCATATGTTATTGCTTATGAAAACCTGAATTCTACAGATAAAAAGATCATTACCGGAAATATTAACGTAAACTATCAGTTTGCGAAAAATTTTGATGTGGCCTTCAAATCCGGACTGGAATGGAGCAATGAGTTCCGGACACAAAGAAGACCGTGGAGCTCTGCCAACTATCTGAAAGGCTATTACAGAGAGCAGTACATCAGATATTTAGATCTGAATAATGACATTCTATTTACCTATAAAAATAAATTTGGAGACTTTGGTGTAACTGCTTCTGCCGGAGGAAACATAAGGTATTATGAGCAGAGCATGAGCGATTATAGGGCGATAGGGCTTAATAAAGCAGGGGTATACCAGCTGACCAACGCCATCGCACTGGATAATAAGCTTCCGAAGCCTAATGACAACCAGGTGAACAGTATGTATGCACTGGCGAATTTCAGCTATAAAGATCTTGTTTTTGTGGATGTTACGGCCAGGAATGACTGGAGCAGTACGCTTCCTAAACACAACAGATCTTATTTCTACCCGTCGGTGTCATCATCCTTTATCCTGTCTGATATTTTTAAAATGAAATCAGACCAGTTTAATTTCTGGAAACTGAGACTTTCATGGTCAAAAGTAGGAAACGATACCTACAATTATATGCTTGATAAATACTATGAAAACAGTTCGTTTACTGGTTCCGTGGAATCTCCCTTGCTGTATCCCAATCCTGATCTGAAACCTGAAATGATCACCAATATTGAAGGCGGGATGGATTTTACGATCCTTAAAAACAGATTAAGCTATAATATCACAGCTTATCAGAACAATTCCAATAATCAGACTATTGTAATCCCGGTACTGTATGAGGTAGGCTATAACAAAAGGATTATTAATGCCGGTGAGATCAGAAACAGAGGAATTGAAATGACCTTAAATGCTTATCCGGTCAAGAATAAAAACTTCTCCTGGAATGTAAGCGCCAACTGGTCTATGAACAGAAATAAAATCCTTTCCCTTCCTGAAGAATTTCACGGCGAACCTTACACCATTGGAAGTGTAGGCGGCGTGGTGTATTACAATGCTGTAGTAGGCGGTTCGCTGGGAGATATGTACGGTTATGGCCTGATGTATTCTCCGGACGGGCAGGTAATTTACGGAAGCGACGGATTGACGGCAAAGCCTACAGAAATGAAAAAGATAGGAAATGCTTACCCAAAATGGAGAGCAGGTCTTCAAAATGAATTTAAATATAAAAATATTACATTAAGCTTCTCATTTGACGGTCAGTATAAAGGAATTGCCTATTCCCAGTCCCATCACAAAATGTCCGAGCAGGGAAAACTCGAGCATACGCTTTGGGGAAGAGATAATCCGAATGGCCTGATCGTAGGGCAGGGGGTAGTTCAGAACCCGGATGGCAGCTTCTCACCGAACACGAAAGGAGTTCCCGTTCCTACCTATTACGGTGATTATTACAGAAGAGCCAATGTGGAAACGAATTCATTCGATACCTCGTTCATCAAGCTTAGAGATGCCAGGATTTCTTATTCATTCCCGAAATCAATTGTTGATCCTTTGAAGGTTACGGATATTACCCTTGCCTTATTTGGAAGAAACCTGTGGATGTGGACAAAATTCCCATTGTTTGATCCCGAAGCTGCAACCCTTGATGATTCTACCATTACTCCGGGGATAGAAATGGGGCAGCTGCCTTCTTCAAGAACAGTCGGGATACAGTTAAACGTTAAATTTTAAAAATCAGAACAATGAAAAAACTTATCTATATATCTTCATTTCTCATGCTTTTGGGAACTGCTGTGTCATGTGACAGAAGCCTTGATGAGATCAATAAAGACCAGAGCCGGATCAATAAACCAGTGGCCAGCTCACTGCTGGTTCCTATCCAGTATAATATGGCTGCAATAGGCTATAACAGGGCTAATGACTTTACTTTCGACCTTATGCAGGTATCTCTGGACTTCCCGAATGAAGGAAACTCGCTGAGCCGTTACTACATCACTGAAAATACCGGAGCCGGGTTCTGGAATAATTCCTACCGGTGGCTGAAGCAGGTAGATGACCTGAAAAGAGCTGCTGTTGAAGAAGGGGATAAAAACTATGAAGCTATTGCTTTGGTACTGAATGCATGGATCTATTCCAACCTTACCGATACGTATGGTGATGTTCCTTTCTCTGAAGCTTCCAAGCTGGATGAAGGAATTTTACAGCCCAAATTCGACAGACAGAAAGATATTTATGTAAAACTGCTGGATGATCTGAAAACAGCCAATTCCCTTTTTATCACCAATAAAGTGCTTGCGGGAAATGACCTTTTTTACAAAGCTGAATCAGATGCAAACGGAATCACCAACTGGAAAAAGTTCTGTAATTCACTTTCTTTAAGATTGCTGACAAGAATTCTAAGCAAGAATGGTGAAGTGAATGTTCATGCAAGAATCCAGGAGATCATCGGTAATCCTTCTGTATACCCAATTTTTCAAAGCAATGCCGATGGAGCGAAACTAGATATCACGGGAGTTTCCCCTCTGATGCCGCCTATTGCCAGACCCCAGGATTTTACTACCGGAAGAGCTGCTTCCGAATTTTTTGTTACAACGCTGAAAGCAAATAATGATCCGCGTTTGGCGATGTTCTTCTCCCAGGCCAAAGATCTGAACAATGTTAGTATAGGGTACAAAGGAGCACCTTCCGGGTATGCCTTTGGAACCACATTCGATTATCAGCCTTCAAATCTTAATCAGAACCTAGCCAAAGCCCCTCTGAAAATCCTTATGTATCCTTATGCTGAGCTGCAGTTCATATTGTCCGAGCTTGCCTTTAAAGGAATTGTTCAGGGGAGTGCGCAAACTTATTATGAGAATGGAGTAAAAGCAGCGATAGAACAGTGGGGAGCAGTAATGCCTGCCAACTACTTCAGCAATCCCAATGTGGCTTATAAGCCTGAAATGGAAAGAATCATGCTTCAGAAATATGTGGCGCTTTTCTTTGTAGATCAGCAGCAGTGGTTTGAAAAAAGAAGAACGGGTTTTCCTGTACTTCCCAATAATGGAGGTCTTCTGAACGGTGGTGCCATGCCTAGTAGGTTAATGTATCCGCCAAACCCTAAAGTTTTGAACACCGCCAATTACCAGGCTGCGATTCAGCAGATGGGTGGAGATGATATCAATGTAAAAATGTGGTGGAATAAGTAGTCAAGAATTAATAGATAAAAATTAAGAATAAGATATGAATATCAGGATAAAATTTCTAATGCCTTGCGTATTGGTTTCGGCAATGGCATTTTCACAGGATTCCGTTTCAGGATATGTGTTTGAAGATAGTAATAAGAACCAGAAGAAAGAAAACAGGGAAAAAGGAATTGAAGGCGTTTCGGTATCCAATGGAGTTCAGGTTGTGCTTACTGATAAAAGCGGTAGGTACAGCTTACCTGTTCAGGAAAACCAAACCATCTTTGTGATCAAACCTTCAGGATATCAGACGGCTCTGAACAGCAATAATCTACCGCAGTTTTATTACCATCACAAGCCAAAAGGCTCACCGGCTGATTTTAAATATAAAGGAACAGCGCCAACAGGAGATCTTCCGAAAGAGCTGAACTTCCCGCTTTATAAAAAAGACGAAAGCAAAAATTTTGATATTCTTGTTTTCGGGGATCCTCAGCCTTACACAGAAAAAGAGCTTGATTATTTTAAAAGAGCTATCGTGAATGAAGTGAAAGGTACTAAGAAAAATGCAGTATTGGGAATTAGTTTAGGAGATTTGGTGGGCGATAATCTGAGCCTTCAGAAACCTTACGCGGATGTAATGAAAGAGATTGGCCTTCCATGGTACAATGTGATGGGAAATCATGATATGAACTACGACACCAAAGAAGATCAATTTTCAGATGAAACCTTTGAAAATAATTTTGGTCCGGCTAATTATTCTTTCAATTACGGAAATGTACACTTTATTATTTTAGATGATATTCTATATCCAGATCCGAGGGACGGAAAAGGCTATTGGGGCGGATTCCGTGAGGACCAGCTGAAATTCATTGAAAACGATCTGAAACTGGTTGATAAAAACAAACTGATCGTTGTTTCTTTCCATATTCCTTTAGAGCATAAGAACGAAGATAATTTCAGAAACTCAGACCGCCAGAAATTATTTGATTACCTGACTCCTTTTCAAAATGCTTTGATTTTATCGGCTCACACACACATTCAGCAACAGATATTCTATGGAAAACAAGCGGGTTGGAACGGTTCAAAAGACCTGCATGAATACAATGTGGGAACTACCTGTGGCGACTGGTGGTCAGGAACGTCTGATGAGATAGGATTGCCTACTTCAACCATGAGAGACGGAACTGCAAAAGGATATTCGTTCATCAGCTTTAATGATAATCAGTATAAAGTTAAATATAAAACAGCCGGAAAACCGGAGGACTATCAGATCAAATTGTATGTTCCGAAAGTGATTCCTTACCCGTCAAAAACCTCAGCAAAGATCCTTGCCAACTTTTTCATGGGAAGCAAAAAGGACAAAGTAGAATACAGGATAGACAATGGAGCCTGGGAAGAAATGGATTATGACGAAACAGTAGATCCGAATTTTGCCCTTTCCGTATTTAAATGGGATTCTACACAGAATTTATTCCCCGGAAGAAGACCTTCCAACCCTGAAATGTCAAAACATATCTGGACTGCAGGTTTTCCTAAGAAGCTTGCGTTAGGAAAACATAAACTTGAAGTGAAAGCTGCAGATATGTACGGAAATCAGTTTACCGCTTCCGAAGAATTCGAGGTACAGAACCCTGTTCTTATTCCATAGTTTTTCATTTTTTACTATACTTTCAACAGAAACCGGTTTATGATTAAGCCGGTTTTGTTTTTTTGGTAACTTGAAATGATTGTGCTGTAAACCACCCCGTCAAAAATTCTTTGATTTTTCGCCACCCCTCCATGGGAGGGGAATTTTGATCCGATGAATTTTTTGTTGGTAAAGATCTCCGGTTTCTTAGAACTTAAGTGAACTTTTTATCTTTAAAGCATTAAACTTTAAACATTAAACTTTAAAATAACTTAAGGATTCAAAATCTTTGTCCCTTTGTATAAAAATCAGAGGTTACTATTAAAATTCGGTTAAATCCGGATTCTATCGGTCCTTTAAAAATGTTCTTTCGTAAATTTGTCTGACGAAACAATAATATTATGAATATAAGCGGAAAAAATGCCATCGTAACTGGTGGTGGAAGAGGATTGGGAAAAGCGGTTGCTTTAGCTTTGGCTAAGGAAGGAGTGAATGTTGCTGTTACTGGTAGAAATGCAGAAAATCTTAAAAGTACGGCTGAAGAAATTAAAGCGCTTGGTGTAAACTCGGCCTATGCTGTTTTCAGTATTGATAACGAATCTGAAGTGAAAACCGGAATCGAATCCCTTGCAAAACAGCTGGGAAGCGTAGATATTCTGATTAATAATGCCGGAATCGGGGATTTTGGAAGCATTGAAGATATGCCTTCCGAAACCTGGGAACAGGTCATTAAAACCAATCTGTTTGGAGTGTACTATGCTGCCAAGGCGGTGTATCCGTTCTTAAAAGCAAATGGTGAGGGAGATATTGTCAATGTGGCTTCTACAGCGGGTTTGAAAGGCGGTCCGAATATGTCAGCTTATGCAGCATCCAAAGCAGCGGTAGTTTCCTTATCACAATCGATGATGGCAGAATGGAGAAAGCAGAACATCCGTGTGATCACTTTAACGCCGAGCACTATTGCTTCCGATATGAGTATTCAGGGGGGATTAACAGACGGAAATCCTGATAAAGTACTTCAGCCGGAAGACTTTGCAGAATGGGTAAGAGATATTTTGAAAATGAACAGAAGAGCATTGATTGCTAACGGTTCTATTTTTTCTACAAATCCATAGATTGGCTATGAGTTTCGAAATTTGGGTTTGTGTGATGTCCCAGGAACTAACTTATGTTTAAAATATTCAATAGGAGCGGGCTTTAGCCCGCTTTCTCTTTTTAATAATCTCATCCGGCTTTAGCCAAAATAAAAAAACTCTTACTGGCCTTTGCCATAAAACAAAGACATTATTCTCAAAATATACAAGACTCATGGCACTTCAATTTTTTTAACAATAATAACATCCTTATTTTTGCACTAAATTATTCACTCACATGCAAAATTATTTAGAATTCAATTTCAGGATTTCTCCATTGCAGCCATGGAACGAGATATTAATGGCGGAGCTTATCGAAATAGGTTTTGACAGCTTTACGGAAGAAATCGACGGAATTTTAGGATATATCCAGAAAGAACAGTTTAAAGAAGAAGATCTTAAAGCACTTCCGCTTTTTGAAAATGAAAATGTACAGATCACTTATTCTTTCGAAGAAATGCCCAATATCAACTGGAATGAAGAATGGGAAAAGAATTTTTCGCCGATCAATATTGATGATAAAGTGCTCATCAGAGCAGAATTCCATGAATCTGTCCCGGGAATGCATGAAATCATCATTCAGCCAAAAATGTCTTTCGGAACAGGGCATCATCCTACAACGCACCTGATGATTCAGCAGATGATGGATATTGATTTCAATGGTAAAAAAGTGCTTGATATGGGATGTGGAACCTCGGTTTTGGCAATTTATGCAAAGCAGATAGGTGCAGGGGATACAAAAGCGATTGATATAGACGAATGGTCTGTGGAAAACTCAAAAGAAAATGCTGCCAGAAACGGGGTTGAACTTGATATTGAACTGGGAACCGCAGAAAATTTAGGAAAAGAAAACTTTGATATCATTCTGGCTAATATCAATAGAAATATCCTGATCTCCGATATTCCTACCTATGTTTCTGTTATGAATGAAGGGGGAAAACTGCTGCTTTCCGGACTGTGCTTCTTTGACGTGGATGATATCCTGGAAGTATGCAATGAAAGCGGACTGGAACTTAAAAAGAAACTTCAGCGTGAAGAATGGGTAAGCCTTTTGCTGGAAAAATAATGAAACACAATAGTCATATGAAATCTTTATTGACGGTTTTATGCCTGCTGTTCCTGCAGTTTTTTTCTGCACAGGAAGAAAATGGCGTTTATCCTGACGGAGTTTTCAGCTTTGAAGAAAACAAACCCCAGAAAATTTTTACAGACTGGACCAGAGTAAGAAAAGAACCGGATGTAAAAGCTGAAGTAACAGATTCTCTGCAAACCAACCAGCAGGTGCTGATCCTTAAAAAAGAAGAAGCAATACTTAAGTTAGGCGAAAGAGGGGCTAATTGGTACAAAGTTTCTTATCAGAAAGGAGATTTGGTTTCGGAAGGGTATGTCTGGGGAGGTAATCTTTCCGTTGGTTACCGCAATAAGAACGGCTACGATTTCCTTTTTGGACTTTCAAAAACGGTAGACCGGAAAAATAAAGAATATAATGAAACTGTAAAGCAAAACATTGCCGGGATAAAAGTCATCGAAGGAACCAATTTAGTTGATGAGGTGTACTTCGACACCGGAAGAGGAGAGGAACTAAGCTATGCTACATTTACCATTGAAAGCGGACATAAGCTGCAGAGTGTGGAACTCACCCTTAAAGCTATGGTTTCCGGTGAAGCCTGCGGAATTGCAAGCTATACTCAGTATGTTCTTTTTAAAGACAAAAAGCTGGTTCCACTGCCACAACTGATGAATGTAGGGGATGCCGATGTATACTACCATTCCGAAGAATTTGTATTTCCCAATGATAAAGGCGGAATTCCCAATGCATTTATCTTTAAAACAGAGGAAATGGAAAGAGATGACAAAGACAGAGAAAAGAAAAAACATTCTTCCAAAACGTATCTCTGGAACGGAAATTCTTATAAGCTTAAATAAAGTTCAAAACTAAAAATAAAGCAGCTGCCGTATAAATTACGGTGGCTTTTGTATATCCTTTAGCGAATAATAGAATCTGTTTTATTAAAATACAAAAAGACTTAACATTTTCTGCAGGGTCTTTCTCAGTAAGCCTGAATCATTTTGAATTGCATTGTGTTGGCTTTAATGATTTAAGTTAGAAATCTTTCTAAATCATTCAGATGGATGAGGCATGGACAAATAAATGTACCTTTAATTAAAATATAATAAATTAACAATTAATACGTTATATATGTAAACAATCCGGTAATGTACCGGAAAGCTTAATACGCTCCTCATTCCAACACCCGATTTAGCACATCTGTTTGTTCGCGTTAGGTAGATCAAACAAGATATCTTATGTCACAAAAAGTAAAATTCTCATCAGTTTCTGGTTCTCATTTTTATGCAACTCTTAGGAGCAGAGTAGATCAATTTTTCAGTCAGCATCAATTAAGTCAACATGCCAATGGCCATATGTGGGGCAAAACTGTATTTTTCCTTACAGGGTTTATTGGAATTTACCTTGTAATCATTTCAGGTCTGCTTCCGACCTGGATGCTCTTACCACTTGCAGTGGTTCTGGGTATGTTTAGTGCCTTTGTAGGCTTCAATGTATGCCACGATGCTATACATGGTGCACTTTCCGGTAATAAAAAAGTGAATAAACTGTTCGGGTTTATTTTTAATCTGATCGGCGCCAATCCATACGTTTGGAGTATCACTCACAATGTGGTTCACCACACCTATACCAATATCCCCGGACATGATGAGGACATTGAAGTCGCGCCGGGATTGATCCGGATTGCTGAGGAAGACGAAGTGAATCGAATTCAACGGTACCAGCATTGGTATGCCTTTCCGCTTTACAGCTTAGCTTCCCTGTCATGGGTGTTCCGTAAGGATTTTGTAAAGTTTTTCCAGAAAAAAATTGGGGCACATCAGAATAAGCACCCTAAGCTGGAATATTTCAATTTGTTTTTCTATAAAGCGCTTTATTACTTCCTTTTTATCATATTGCCGCTATTGGTACTGGATGTGAGCTGGTGGCAGTTTCTGATCGGTTTTCTGTTCTTACATATTGCCGAAGGCTTGACGATGGGACTGGTATTTCAGCTGGCCCACGTTGTTGAGGGTACCAATTTCCCTGTGCCTAACGAAACCGGGCAGATAGAAGAAGCCTGGGCGGAGCACCAGATGCGTACAACTGCAAATTTTGCAACGCACAATAAGCTCGCGGCATTTTTCCTTGGCGGACTAAACAGGCAGATAGAGCACCATCTGTTTCCTAAAGTCTGCCACATACATTATGGGAAGATCTCTGTTATTGTGAAGAAGACAGCGATGGAGTTCAACTTGCCTTACATTGAAAATAAGAGCTTTTTATCGGCACTGTACTCGCATTTTCTAACACTGAAAAAATTTGGCAAAGAGGCGGCCGTTAATTAACCAAATAGGGTAGCTAGCCTTTGTATCCCCGAACTCTTTGGCTACTGATCTTAATCGGATTTCATAAGTATTTTGTTGATTTATAATATTTTATAATTTATTAAATGTATTTTTGATTGTTAAACTTATATTTATACATACATTCATTATATTCTAATATTATTGTTTTATAAATTTATCCTGAAAATTCATCAAGCATGTCTAAACTTGGAACAAAAAATAATGTTCCTGTTTGTGCAGTACTGAAATCAAGAATTCGGTCATAATTTCCCGGCGGGTTACCGATGAACATATTGGTCAACATTTTTTCAACCGTGCTGAATGTACTTGCATAGCAGATAAAATAAGTTCCCATTTCATGAGTTGCTACGTTTCCGAAAGGCATGTTATCACGCACAACTTTAAAGTCATCACCAATATTAGCCAATGCAATATGTGAATTTTTAGGTTTTACATCATCATCCATTTCAATATCAAGGTCTTTGGATCTGCCTATTACTTTTTCCTGTTCTTCCACAGAAAGCGATTTCCAGGCATTAATATTGTGGATGTATTTCTGTACAAAAAGATAGCTTCCTCCTTCATATTGTAAATCAGAATCATCAATGATGGCAAAATGATCCCGGTCTTTGCCGTGTGGGTTTTCAGTACCGTCAACAAATCCTAAAATAGATCTGCTATCCCAATAACGGAATCCTTGTACCTCAACTACACAATCTGCTATTTCCTTCATATATCCGGAAATTATAGAAGCCATATCATAAGCAAAGCTTTTTTCATCGGCCCGGATGTGAAAATGCAAATCTCCTTTTGTACTTACTGCCGTATGTTTACTGCCTTTTATTTCCTGGAATTTCTTAAATTCTTTAGGCAGTGGTTGAGGCAATTCAAGTTGTTGCCATGCTTCATATCCAATCCCCATTACACAGCTGGCTTTGGAATCCGGAAAACGGTCAAGTGCCGAATTATTCAAATTAATTACCAAAGCACAAACTCTTTGGAAAACTGATTTGATCTTATCGGGATCAATGTTGTCCTTAAAATTCCATATTAAAAAATAGGTGTTATTATTCGGATAATCTGTAACATTCTGAGCATTATAATCAGTAGAAAAAGTATTATTCATTGAGATGGGTATATTGGTTTTTATTTATCAAATTTAATAAATGCTGTTGGGATAATGAGGTTGGTTTTATAAAATAAACAATTCAGAATATTCTTCTCACAAATTACGGTAGAAACTTTTTATTATACCTTCGTATGACGCCCTAAAAATGAGTATTATTGTAAGAAAATTAATTCTCAAAATATATGGGGCATTGGGAAATCTTTTTGTTTTTTTTAATCATCGCTTTCATTTATTCTTCTGTGGGATTTGGTGGAGGATCCAGTTACCTTGCTGTTCTGGCAATGTATAGTCTTCCTTATCAGGAAATACGGTTAACAGCGCTTATCTGTAATGTTATTGTGGTAATAGGAGGCGTATTTATTTATATCAAAAATAAGCAGACTGACTGGAAGAAAATACTTCCGCTTACGATTATAAGTGTTCCTATGGCGTATCTGGGAGCTGTTTTAAAAATAAGCCAGGAAACTTTTTTCCTGATCTTAGGCATTACTTTAATCATTGCTGCATTGTTGCTTTGGATCAAGACAGAAACAAAAAATGGCGAAAACCCCTCAGAATATACAGAAACCTCTCTGTTCAAAAACGGATTTTTAGGAGGGGGAATCGGATTTTTATCAGGATTGGTGGGAATTGGCGGCGGAATTTTTCTTTCCCCTCTATTAAACCTCATGAAATGGGATACCTCACGAAAAGTTGCAGCAGCATCAAGTGTTTTCATATTGGTAAATTCAGTATCAGGGATTTTCGGACAATTATCCAAATTATCTGCAGACATGGATTATTTCAGAATTCTCAGTTTGTGTTTTGCCGTATTCATTGGCGGACAGATAGGTTCCAGGATGTCACTGAAATGGAATCCCTTGGTCATCAAAAGAATGACAGCTGTCCTGGTTTTGGTAGCCGGGATAAATGTTTTAATAAAATATTGGTAATAAGCTAAATTTAAAAATGATACTTAAAATATTAGCATTCGGAATAACGAAAGATATTTTCGGAACTTCAGAGAAAGAAATAGAAATAAATGAAGGTGCAAATGTTAATGCGCTAAAAGAGCTTCTGGAAAAAGATTTTCCTAAACTGAAAAAACTGAAATCTTATTTTATTGCCGTTGATGATGAATATGCAGAAGACTATCAGGTATTAACGGTTTCTAACGAAATAGCAATAATTCCACCGGTGAGTGGTGGATAAAAGATATGGTTGATATTAAAATAACAGAAAATATACTGGATCTTACGGATTGCTTTAGCCTTGCATCCGATCCTGCATGCGGAGGAATGGCATCATTCGTAGGAACAGTACGAAATCAGACCAAAGGTAAATCTGTCACTCGTTTGGAATATGAGTGCTACGAATCTATGGCAGTTAAGGAAATACAAAAAATAGTGGGTAAAGCCATTTCTTTATTTTCGGTAAAAAATATTGTAGTTCATCACCGTACCGGAATTTTATTTCCAGGCGATGCTGCTGTGATTATCGTGGTGAGTGACGGGCATAGAAATGCTGTTTTTGATGCGTGCAGCTATATGATCGAGAATATTAAAAAAACCGTTCCCATCTGGAAAAAAGAAATTTTTGAAGATGGAGAAGAATGGGTTTCCGCACATCCGTAATTTGAGGAACAAAATTTTGTACCTTTATTAAAACCAGTTATTAAATTATGAAAGCCCATCTGCTATCAAATAAGTCAGTAAAACAGATAGAAATCGTCAAAGTTAAGGACAACAGCAGTTTTCCTTATACGGATGATGTTTCTGTAGAAGAACCTTTGGAAATCAGGGTTTCTTATTATTATGCAGAAGATAAAAAAGAGTCCAGAAATATATCTGTAACGATGCGGACTCCAGGAAATGATGCAGAACTGGCAATCGGTTTTCTGTTTACGGAAGGAATTATTTCCAGCCATCAACAGGTTAAAAGCACCTATTTTCCGGAAGCAGAATGTTCCAGAAACAGTGAAAATATTGTCATTGTTGAGCTTACAGAAGGTTGTATTCCCGAGCTTATGAAAGCCGACAGAAATTTTTATACCACTTCCAGCTGTGGTGTATGTGGAAAAGGTTCCATAGAATCCATAAGAACAGTAAGCACTTTCCATAATCATACAAAACAAAACACAGAAGTTTCCCTGGAAACTCTGTATCAACTATCCGAAAAGCTGCAGTCGTTTCAGAATAATTTCAGTGCTACAGGCGGTATACACGCTTCCGGCATTTTTGACCTGGAAGGCAATCTTTTGGCACTGCGTGAAGATGTAGGAAGGCATAACGCACTGGACAAACTCATAGGATATGCATTATCAGCAGATTTACTTCCTCTCGACGATAAAATTTTGGTTCTAAGCGGAAGAGCCAGTTTCGAGCTCATCCAGAAAGCAGCAATGGCAGGAATTACGATTGTTGCAGCAATAGGGGCGCCATCCAGCCTTGCAGTAGATCTGGCAAAAGAATTTGATATCACTTTATTAGGCTTTCTCCGGGATAATAGGTTTAATATTTACCATTCAGGCAGCCATTTTAAAATTGAAAATTTGTTATGAAAATAAGAATTAAAGACAACTCAATACGATTCCGTTTGACCCAGTCTGAAGTTGCAGAATTAGGACAAAACGGAAGCATCTCAAGCTTTACAGAATTTGTAGACCGTCCGTTTATTTATTCTATTGAAAAAACAGAGGACGAAGAACTTTCAGCCGCTTTCATCGAAAACAGAATTGTACTGAAAATGCCATCAACAATGATAGCAGAGTGGATTTCTACAGACAGGGTAGGTTTTGACGGACAATCAGGATTGGTAAAGCTTTTAGTAGAAAAAGATTTTGTATGTATTGATAATACGCTGGAAGACCAAAGCGACAATTACCCCAACCCGAATATAAAATGCTAATTTTTTCATTTTTTAAAATTTAGAGATCATGGAAAACAAAGATTCATTCGATAAAATAAAAGAGGGTAGTAGATTACCTTCTGCAGAACCTCCATATAAATTGCTGGATTTGAAATTGAAACCTCCAAAAGCTTGGGCAGCTGGTGTTCCTGCTGTTATCCATTCATTGGACCAGTTGGTTCTCAATGCCTCTGTTCTTCGTGGAGGAAGGGCTCTTTTCAGTATGAATCAGTTTGATGGTTTCGATTGCCCAAGCTGTGCATGGCCCGACCCGGATGATGAACGTTCCAGATTGGGTGAATACTGTGAAAACGGAGCAAAAGCTCTGGCGGAAGAAGCTACCTCAAAAAAAATCGGTGCAGAGTTTTTCAGAGAAAATTCGGTTTATGATTTAGCAAAACTGACGGATTTTGAAATCAGCCAGTTAGGAAGAATCGTGGAGCCTATGTATTTACCGAAAGGAGGAACCCATTATCAGCCGATAAGTTGGGATAATGCCTTTACAAAAATTTCCGAAAAATTAAACGCTTTGAATTCGCCTAACGAAGCCATATTTTATACTTCAGGAAGAACCAGCAACGAAGCAACCTGGGTATATCAGTTGTTCGCCCGTGAATTCGGAACCAACAATTTCCCGGACTGCTCCAATATGTGCCACGAGACTTCCGGTTATGCGCTTTCAAGAAGCATAGGTATCGGAAAAGGAACCGTAAAGCTGGAAGACTTTTATGATACAGACCTCATCATTATCATCGGTCAGAATCCGGGAACCAATTCGCCGAGAATGCTTTCCGCATTAACTAAAGGAAAGAAAAACGGAGCAAAAATTATGGCAATCAATCCGCTTCCTGAAGCCGGATTAAAAGGTTTCAGAAATCCTCAGGAAGTTCGTGCTTTGCTCAATAAACCTTATGAATTGTCGGATTTATATCTTCCTGTAAAAATTAACGGAGATATGGCACTTTTAAAGGCACTTCAAATTCTGGTATTGGAAGAAGAGGCTAAAAATCCGGGAAAAGTTCTTGACCACGATTTTATCATTAATAAAACTGCGGGCTTCAATGAATTGGTTGAAGAATTAAAATTGTATGACCTCAATTTTTTATCCGAGGAATGTGGAATTCCGATTGAAAATCTAAGGGAAGCCGCACAAATGATTGCCTCAAAAAAACGTATTATCATTTGTTGGGGAATGGGAATCACACAACAGCACAATGGGGTAGAAATGATTTATAATATCGTGAACCTCCTGCTGATGAAAGGAAGCATAGGAATTCAGGGAGGAGGAGTCTGCCCTGTTCGAGGTCACAGTAATGTACAGGGAAACAGAACGCTACTTATTAACCATCATCCTACGACCGAGCAATTGGACAGATTACAGGAATATTATGGCTTTAAAGTTCCGAGAGAAGGAGGCTATGATGTTGTGAATGCACTGAAAGCGATGCACGAAGAAAAGGTGAAATTTATGTTCTGCATGGGAGGTAATTTCCTTTCTGCAGCACCGGACACAACCTTTACAGCAGAAGCAATGCGAAAGCTGGAAATGTCTGTAATCGTTTCTATAAAATTAAACAGAAATCATCTTATCCATGGGAAAGAAGCTCTTATTTTGCCGGTAATTTCCAGGAGTGAGAAAGATATGGTCAATGGAGAACTTCAGCACGTAAGTACAGAAAACTCAATGGGTGTTGTGGAATGGTCAAGAGGTGTTCTGGAGCCGATTTCTGAAAATCTGATCAATGAAACACACGTCGCCTGCAGAATGGCAAAAACAGTTTTAGGTGAACGTTCTGTTGTAGATTGGGACAAATTTATCAACAGCTATGATGCCGTTCGTAATGATATCGAACAATGTATTCCCGGATTTGAAAACTATAACGAAAGGGTTGTTCAGAAAGGCGGTTTTTATCTTCCGAACGGACCAAGGGATGGTATTTTCAACAGTGAATTTTACCCGGGAAAAGCTGCTTTCAATATAACAGCAGTGCCGGATAATTCGCTTGCAGATGACGAATACCTGATGGGAACCACCAGAACACATGATCAGTTTAATACAGTTGTGTATGGTCTGAATGACCGTTACCGTGGGATTTTCAATGAAAGAAGAGTTGTCATGATGAATGAAAAAGATATAGAGAAAGCCGGTCTCAAAGAAGGTGACCATGTAGACCTTTTCAATTATGATGACGGAATTGAAAGAATTGCTCCTCTTTTTATTGTTGTAAAATATCCCATCCCGCAGAAAAGTACAATGACCTATTTCCCGGAAACCAATGTATTGGTATCCATCAATAATGTGGTTAATGGAGCTAATATGCCTGCTTCCAAATATGTCCGTATCAAAATCCGAAAGCATAGTCCCGAAATTTTTAAAAGGATTGATGATCATGTCATTGCTGCAGCCGGAACAAGCCTCGAACAACCATAAAATATATTACTTAAGTAAATTATCATTTAGTAATGATCATAAGAAAAAAAGAACACTGGTTCAGAATGCTTTTTGTGTGGCACGGTTCTGTTTTGCCTGCCTTGCTTCCCCGTTTGGGATTGCTTTTAATCCTTTCTTTATTGGTGACCTATTTTCATGGAATAATACTCTCATTTAAAGTTCCGTTAAATCCTGCGCCGCTTACGCTGTTTGGTTTTGTACTGGCCTTATTCCTCGGGTTTAGAAATAATGCCAGTTATGACAGATTTTGGGAAGGAAGAAAATTATGGGGCGCCTTGTTGAATACTACACGTGCATTGACCCGGCAAGCAATGACTCTGAGCAATATAAAGAACGATACAATTTCTGTCCATAGCTTTGTTAACTTACTTAGTTCCTTTGTTTTTGCGCTGAAACATCAACTTAGAGGAACAGATGCTTATGAAGATTTAAAATCAAGGCTTAATGAAGACCAACTGAAAATTGTTGCAGGATCAAAATATAAGCCGGCAGTTATTATGCGGTTGCTTGCAGAATGGGTTCAGAAAGCGAAAGATCAAGGTTACTTAGATTCTATCCAACAGGCGCGTTTTGATGAGAATTTTGATAAGCTTTCTGATATTTTAGGAGGTTGTGAAAGATTGGTTTCTACCCCGATTCCTTACAGTTACCGTGTTCTGTTGCATCGAACGGTGTATATTTATTGTTTTTTGCTGCCTTTCGGTCTTGTAGATTCGCTGGGATGGTTTACACCTCTTATTGTTGTATTTGTAGCTTATACATTTGTTGCATTTGAAGCGATTGCAGATGAAATTGAGGAGCCTTTTGGAACGGATGCGAATGATTTAGCCTTGAACAGTATGTGTATCATGATTGATGAGACCATTCATGAGATGGTAGGAGAACATATTGCTGTTTCTCAGAAAATGACTCAGAATATTATTGATTGATGCTTAAAAAAGAAGATGATTATTACTTCTGAATGATTTTAAATTAAGAAGTATTTATTATATTTTTTGGATGCCGTCTTTTAAAGAAAATACTTCCTTTTCAGGAAAGCTCTTTTTTATTTTTCTTACCGCTTCTGTACTTCGCTTCCCGGATTGACAATAAACCAAAATAGGTTTTGAACAACTTAAAATATAATCTGAATGATTCTGTAATTCTTCTGCAGGAAGATTGATTCCTCCTATATTAAACTGTTCATGTTCTTGCGATGTACGGACATCTATGATTTCAAAATGATCTTTCTTCTGCATCAGCTGCTCAAACGTAATGGTCTCGACAGCCTGAGGTAAAGCTGTAATCTGCACAGAAGTTTTTCTTAATTTAATAATCTGTGTTTTGCCATTCAGAACATTCATCATCCAGAGTTTTCCTGCCAATGAATCCTCGGGATTTGTAAAATATTTTATGGCTTCATTAGCCTGCATACATCCTACAATGCCTGCCAGCGTAGGAAGCACGCCGCCTTCTCTGCAGTTCGGAACCTGTGATTCTTCCGCATTCGGAAAAACATCACGGTAATTGGGGGAGTAAGTACCGTCTTTCTGTATAACATTCCAAATGCTTACCTGGCCTTCATATTGATAAATTGCTCCGTAAACCAACGGTTTTCCAGATAAAACACATGCATCATTCAGCAAACATTTTGTTTCAAAATTATCAGTTCCTTCAATGATTAAATCAAATTCAGAAATCAAATCCATTACATTTTCAGAAGTTACCCGAAAATTGAAAGGAATGATTTTTACCGATGGATTTTGTTGTTGTAATTTTGTAGCGGCAATGTCAACTTTTGATTTTCCAATATCTTCCGGAGCATATAAAATCTGGCGGTGCAGATTGCTTTCGGAGACTGTATCATCATCCGCAAGACCAATTGTCCCTAGACCTGAAGAAGCAAGATATTGTGCCGAAGGACAGCCCAATCCGCCCATACCTACTATCAGAATTTTGGCATTTTTAAGTAATTCCTGAGAAGAAACACCAAATCCGGGTAAAGCCATCTGGCAATGATAACGTTCAAGCGGGTTACTCATATGCTTTTTATCTTCGGTTAAATCTATTTTCTTAAAATTTCCTTTGCCTTTGCCATATCTTCGGGTGTGTTCACATTCATTAAAGCTTCTGGGTTACCAGGTTTCAGGATTAATGTATCACTGTTGATCAGAACTTTTCTTGGACAGGTATTTCCTGATCCTAAAAAATTGAGGAGCAGAGGATAACTTTTAGGTTCCCAAATGGTAATCAACGGTTCTGGAAGCCCATCAAACGGGCTTTCATAAGTAGTTGCTACTTTTTCGGTATTTCTGTTTTCAATTAAAAATTCTAAAGATTTTTTATCCAATAAAGGTAAGTCGCAGGCAACGACTAACCATGCTTTATCTCTTTGAGAGCGCAACGCCGAAAGTATGCCGCCGAAAGGTCCCATGTTCAGAAAAGTATCGGTAAGAGCCTTGTAATCTGTGTCAAAATTTTCCAGTTGGTCTTGTCTGCAGGAAATAAAAACCTCCTCACAAAATGGAGCTAAAAGATCAGCCGCAAAATACCGCTGCTCTTTGCCATGCCAATTGATTTTATCTTTAGGATTTCCCATTCGCTGGCTTTTTCCTCCTGCCAGTATCAGTCCGTTTAATTTGGGGAAATCAGTCTCTTTTGAAATCATTTTTTCCTCCTGTTTTTTCGATGAGTTGTATTTCTTTTATCACAATGTCATGGCTCATTGCTTTGCACATATCGTAAATGGTGAGTGCAGCAACAGAAGCTCCTGTCAGTGCTTCCATTTCGATACCTGTTTTTGCTTCAATCTCTGCAGTACAATAGATTTCAATTTCATTTTGAGAGTTGATTTCAATATCTATTTCACAGTTATCCATGCCGATCGGATGGCAGAGAGGAATCAGATCACCGGTTTTTTTTGCTGCCATTATTCCTGCAATGATGGCGGTCTGGAAAACAGAACCTTTTTTAGTTTTAAAATCATCCTTTTGAAGCGCTTCCAGAATGTTTTCAGGAAGTACCACAATGGCTTTGGCAGTTGCTTTCCGGTGGGTAATTTTTTTACCGCCTACATTCACCATACCCGGCTGTTCCTTTTTATTAAGATGTGAAAAATTTGTCATAAATACATTAAAAATTATATTTCCAGATTTTATACACTTCGCCTTTCTTAAACTCAGTTTTTTCCAGGGGAAGTTCTATGAATGCATTCGTCTCTGTGAGATGGGAAAAGTCTCCGGAACCATTGGTATTTACTGATTCGGCGATTAATTGTCCCGATGGGTTCACACTGAGTTTTACCTGCGCAAAATACTGAAGTGGAGATGGAAAATCTATATCATTTTGCAAAACGGCATATTGTGCTGTTTCCAGGATCTCCAAAGATTTTTCCAACCAGGGAATAAAATACCGGTGCAGACACATAAATACGGAAACCGGATTTCCCGGAAATGCAAAAATCAATTTTTCGTTTTGGCTTTTTCCAAACCAGAACGGTTTTCCTGGTCTTTGTTTTATTTTGTGAAAAAGCTTTTCTACTCCCAGTTTTTCACAGGCTTTGGGCAGATAATCGAATTTTCCCATAGAAACCCCGCCGCTCATCAGCAAAATATCACAATTTTCGATACATTGGGAAAGTTCCTTTTTTATGAATTCAAAATCATCATTCCAATGCAGCCAGTCAGCATTTATTCTGTATTTTTCCAAAACGGATTTTATGGTAATTCCGTTGGAGCGTCTTAACTGAAATGGAGTAGGGATCGTTTCAGGTGGTACCATTTCGTCCCCTGTGGAAATAATGGCTACTTTGGGAAGTCTTTTCACTGTTAGAAATGTTTTTCCCACTGACGCAGCAATCCCGAGAATAGATGGAGTTATCACTTGATTGGCTTTTACCAATATTTCTCCTGCCTTTTTATCTCTTCCTTTCAGATGGATATTCTGTCCTTTTTTAACATCGATAGTAATGCTTGCAAAATTGTTGTTTATCGAAATATCTTCATAACGAATGACAGTGTCCATTGAAGAATCCAAAGCTGCTCCGGTCATAATTTCTATGCATTCGTTTTCATCATCAATAGAAACTGGTACTTCTCCCGCTGCCTGTACAGCTTTGATGGTAAAGGTGCGAATTCCTTTTTCAAACGAATTAAAACTGATGGCAATTCCGTCTACTGTTGACCTGTCAAATGGCGGCAAATCGCGATCTGCCAAAATATTTTCTGCTAAAATTCTTCCTGAGGCATTTTCATAGAAAATCTCCTCGGTTCCGAAGTCTTTGATTTGGGAAAGTATAATCTCTTCTGCCTGCTGTACGCTAATCATTTCCATAGTTATCCTCCTATTGTTGCCATTGACTGATGGATTTGTGAGGCGGTTAAACTCAGTTTCTGAGCTTCCCAGCCGTCTTTCGGTTTTTTGTGTATGCTGCTGATAATGATGTTTTTCAACTCTTCATCTGTTTTTCCTATACGGATTTCATCTTTTAGGTTGACACCGGTTCCTTCATATAAACAGGTTCTGAGAATACCGGAAGGGGTGATTCTTATTCTGTTGCAGTCTCCGCAAAATGAACGGGTATAAGCTGCAATGATTCCAATATTTCCTGCAAAGCCTGGGATCTTATAACTGTAAGACGTTGAGCTTTTAGGATCATCTGTCTTTTGGATTTCTGGGAAATGATCTTTAATATAGCTGTAAATTTGTGTAAAATTCCATTTCAGGGAAATATCAGTATCACTTCCGTTAAAAGGCATTTCTTCAATAAAGCGGACATCTACCAGAAGGTCTTTTGTAAGCGTTACCAATGGAATGATATCCTCAATATTTTCCCCTTCCATGACTACCGTATTGATTTTTACTTTTATATGATGTTGTAACAAGCTGTCTAAAGTTTTCATCACCTGATCAAAACTATTTCTTCTGGTGATTCGGAAAAAGCGTTCCTTATCGAGTGTATCAAGGCTTAAGTTGACAGATTTGATCCCGAATTTTTTAAGCTGCGGAATATACTGTTCAGTAAGAAGACCGTTGGTTGTTATACTGAGATCGGTAAGTCCATCTAATTGCGATATATTTTGGATGAGTTCAATACTGTTTTTTCTGACAAAAGGCTCTCCTCCTGTTATCCTGATTTTATCTACTCCCAATTCTGTAAATACCGAACAGATTCTGAGCATTTCTTCGTCAGTCATTAATTCCTTTTGCTTAATCCAGGTAAGACCGTTTTCCGGCATACAGTAGGTGCAGCGGAGATTACACCGGTCTACGATAGCAAGCCGAAGATAGTTTATGCTCCTTCCAAATTGATCTGTCAACATTTAAATATAATAAGTCTTATTACAAATATACTGAATGTTTTTCTTCGAAAACGGTTATTCTATACTTGCAGATAATAGACAATATTTATTTCACAATTCCGGATATTAATGAGTATTATCGAATTTAAGTAACTTTATCGGACATAAATAAGGGATGCAACAAAAGAATAATTCAGCTATATTGAAAAAAGAGGATAAAAAAGATATTGATGTTATTTATCAGGGCGAAATAAGTTCTTCCGAGCTTAACCGTTTTCCTGACAATTCTTTCACAATTATTATTTTAGATGAATGCATTGAAGGTAATTGTATTACGGATATTGATACGTATATCTTAAATTCCCGGCAACTATTTGTTCATCTCCCTAAAAGAAAATATATATGGAACCTGCCTTTGCATGCGAGTGGCAGAAGGCTGATCATTAATGATTCTATTCTTGAAACATTTTCTCCCACATTAAAGCATACTTTTTCGCCTCACAGTACATACGAAATGATCCAGTCTAACGAAGAAGCTTATGAAAAATTCAGTATGGAGTTTGATGCGATTCGTAAAGAAATACATTCGGAAGTTGTATTTCCGGAACTTATTAATGCCAGGGTAAGACTTTTAGCGCTGATGATTAACCTTTGGATAGAGCAGATGCATGGAAAATCTGCATTGAGTGATTACAATAATCCTGCTTTCCGGTTCCATGAACTTGTCGAAACCTATTACAAAACGCAAAAAGGTGTCGCCTTTTATGCTGAAGAGCTATGCATTACTCCCAATTATCTAGGAGTTCTGTGCCGGAAACAATATAAAATATCTCCATTGGAATTTATAAGACAAAGGATATTATTGGAAGCAAAGAAATTATTACACAGTTCAAATAAGTCAATTAAAGAAATAGCTTTTGAGCTTGGATTTAATAATTTCTCTCATTTTTCCTATTTTTTCAGAAAACAAACAGGCTGGACTCCCAAGAGTTACAGAATGGCTATGGGAAAAAGTTAAATTTAATCAACATAGAAATAAAGATATTAAAGGTAGATACGGCAGAAAAACTGATGTGCAGATTGAAATTTTGTCAATTCTAACGTTAAAATTGAATTCTACATATCCCAATTGTAAAAGGTTGGGTCACATATTCTTATGGGTATAAAAAAGGGGACAACTATCAAATAGTGTCTCCTTAAGTGACTTGACAGGATTATCCCCGAACTCTTTGGCTGCTGATCTTAATTGGATTTCATGGGTATTTTGTTGATTTATAATGTTTTATTTTTTTGGGAATATTCAAGTATTCTTTAAGGTGGTCAATGACTTTTTAAAGTAGAATAATATATAATAGCAGAAGTATAGAATTACTTCTACAACGGGCAAGAGTAAATCGTACGTCTTATCTATCAGTTAGTTACATGAATAAAATATCTTTGTCTTAGAGTTTTATTCTCGGATTCCCTACGATAATAGAATTTTTATATCGCTTCTAAAAGCACAAAATTTTGATTAGTTTCCTTGACTTTGGGCTCTTCTTCTCAACAGAAGAAGAGAACGAGTCACAGACTGAGCAGCCATTTGAAGGGTGAAAATCAAAAGATAGCTTTTAATGTATAGGCGATGATAATGATTAAACACAATAAAATAATAAAAAAAGCAAAAGATTATGAAAAAAAATGTTTCGCCACTGATACTTGTACTGTCAGGTTTCTTATCATTTGGCAATGCTCAGGTTGGCGTAAGTACTTCAAACCCTCAGGGTACCTTCCATATTGATGGAGCTAAAGATAACCCTGCTGTGGGAGCCCCTTCAGTTACCCAACAGGCTAATGATATGGTTGTAACCAACACCGGATCCTTAGGTGTAGGTATTACTGTTCCTACGACTAAGATGCATATAGTTACCACCGCAGCTAATTTGAACAGGTATACCTTAATTGATGCTCCAGCTGGTGGTAATAATCTGTCTATTTTAGCATTGAGAAATACGTCTCCATTGGCTGCCGGAAATTTTTCACTTCTAGGTTTTACAAACAGTGGACCTACATCGGGAGGTGCAAATTGGGGAATTGGAAGTATACGTACCAGTACAGATGAAGACTTTTATATGGGAAATTCTCTTGGTGGAGGTTATCTGGAACGTCTTAGGATCACCTCTGCTGGAAATGTAGGAATCGGAACCTCTGCACCGACAGAATTATTGGATGTAGCAGGTCATACGAGAATTAGAACGATGGATATTGTAGCAGGAACTAATGCTGTAACTCCTGTTTATGCGGATTCTAATGGAGTATTGGTTAAAGCTTCTCCTTCTACAACTTTTGGGGCCGTTCTCTCATCTGCTCTCAACAATCTCGCAAGTGGAGCTACCGGACAATTGATTACGGGTTTATCTGATGGTGGTTTTTATAAAGCTGTGGTCATAGTTGGAGATGGGTGTGGTAATGTAGCAATTGCAGAATATTACGTAATAAATAGCACTGCAAGCAGCTTATATTCGATCAATGGATTAGGGGGAAATCAAGGGAGTGGAAATACAGCAAAGTCACCTATCTTTAATGAGATCAGCAGATACAGCATTTCAACTGCCTGGACAGATGTGGTTGGTTGTGCGGATGGTGGAAATCCGAGTGCTTTAAACTATACGCTAACCATGCCGGCGGCAGGAACAATAAATATTACTAATAATGGAAACGTCGCAAGAGGGTATAGGATAATTCTTACGAGGTATTAAATCTAAACTTAATAACGCTTTAAAATAAGTCTGCCATAACATATAGCAGACTTATTTTTTATTCTTAATTGTAGGCATTTGTAGGCATTTAGTATTGTATTTTTCGCCCAGCTTAAAGTGTATACTCTTTTTTCCACTTAGCAACAGAATTTCTGCTTAATTTAAAGTGAGTAGCCAGCTGAGTATTATTCAGTTTATTAACTTGTTGATGCACGAGCATATCGATGATAGCATTTTTATCGTATGATTTATGTTGTTGGTTAAATCTTGTTACCTCTTTATCTGTATCATTGAAAATGATTTCATTAAGATTAATAATATCCAGAGTTGTAAGTTCTTCCTTACCTAAAATAAATGAGCACTCTTCCCATTTTTCAGGATTTTTATGGCTAATAATATCCGTATATAGTTTCTTATAGTTAGGCATAAGGTGTTATCTTTTATATTTTTTGATCCAGGTATAGAAGGTGGCTTTCGGGATATCATAATCATCCATTATCTGCTGTTTTGTTTTTTCTCCCTTTTCAGTCAGTTCCAGGACGAAGTCAATGATTTCTTTTGTATAAATATTTTTTCTAAACTGAGGCATTGCCGTTTTTTTATTTTCTGTTACTTTATGTAAAGCTTTGGAGGGAGAATATAAAATTAAATGTTGGGAGTAAATCCTAAAGAAGTCATATTTTAAGAGCTTCGACCACCTCAGGAGGATTTCTGAATCTAAGGATTTACTGAGGTACATTTTTTCTGCCTCTTCCTGTGTACATTTTAGAAAATTGCATATTCGAGAGATTTCTGTGTTTGTTTCTCTTACTTTTTGTTGGATTAATACCCCAATATTAAGTTGCTTGAAGTTATTTGTTATTGTCTCCATAAATTTCTGGAATTTAAGAACTGACATTTTAGATACACTAGATAATTATCTTTAAACAGATGGAGGTCGTTGCAAAGAGTAAATTAATGATTACTTGTATTACCGTCCAGCTGCCTGCCATGAACCAGTTTTTGTCTTTTACAAAGATATTTGTTGTGTAGCACTTTCCTGAAAATTTATCCTGCGACTTTGTCTTATTGTATGTAGAACATATTCTACAAAATTGTACTGTATAATAGACTAATTTTGCAGAATTACCAATTGTACTATGAGAATATCTATATTGATTATTTTTTTATTTCACTTTCAGCAATCATATGGTCAATATGTTTCTTCATGGTATAATACAGAGAATGGCCTTCCACAGAATAGTGTCAAAGCTATTGTAAAAGATAAGTATGGTTTTATATGGCTGTCTACAGACAATGGAATAGTGCAATATGATGGTTCGGTATTTACAATACATAATAAATTAGCAGTTACCAACTTACATTTTGAAAATTTCTATGGAAATGTGTTGAATGACAGTATTGTAATTTATAACAATAATGACGAGAATAAAATTCTTATAAGAAAAAGAAAAGTCCATTCTATTACAAAAAGCACTTTCACAAGAACATTTACTAAGGAGAAGTTTAATTTTTTAAAAAGGATATCGAAAAATTCTCCGGAATCCAAATACGGCTCTAATACCAAATACTATATAAAGACCAGCTCCGGAAAATATAGTTTTTATAATAACAGGATTATATATACCGATGAAAAAAATAGGCAGACCAAAGTTCCAATCGGTACTACCGATTTATCTACCATATTTCTTAATGACAACATTCTTTTTCTCACTGATCCAAAAAACAGAAAAACTTACCGAGTTGATAAGGGAAAGTTAACAACTCTTACAAAGGCAACTCTTCTTAATGATCCTGAAACGAAAATATACTGGCAGCAGATTATCGGTCAGACTTTCATCATCAATAATGATAACATCTATCTTTTGCAGGGTTATAAGAATGATGATTTGCAATTAAAATTTTTGATAACCTATAAGAATTTTGGAAACCAATTCTTTAATTCTATGTTTTATGATAAAGATTTTGAAAGATTATATCTGGGAAGCGTAACCAAAGGATTAAATATTGTACAGCTAACCCAATTTTTCACAGCTCAGAAAAAAATTCATTTTGTGGATGAAGTAAGCAGTTCTTCCATACCATTTAATAAAAATACAATTATAGACCCCTATGGATATGAAGTTAATAAACATGGGCTCGTAAAGAATCATCATTTCGGTGTTAATGACAAGCATTTTATGTTTTACGATGATTCAGGGAATATTTTGTACAAGAATGACGATGATGTGGTTAGAAGATATAAATCCACCCAATATACTACCACTCATAGCATTCATTTTCCGGGCTTAATAGGTTTTTTTAAAAGTGCAGACCAGTTTGCTGTTTCTACAACAGATCTTACCCATTCCTACCTACATCTATTTGAAGACGAACAATTAAAGACTATAAATACTACGTTGGAGTTTACTGGATTTGTGAATTCATTTCTACAATATAACAACGACGAATTTTTGATTGGATGTAGCGATGGTTTGTACTTAGGACGGCTAAAACAGAAAATTGCTGCCCAAGTAGCCAAAGAGATAAATGTGAAAAATATTATCAGAACCTCGGACGGACAGATATGGATAACCACCAACAAAGATGGTTTCTTCTTGTTTAGAGATAAGAAGCTTTTCAAAATGCCTTTAGACCAGAATTCATATTTAAATTCCGCACACTATATTTTGGGGGATACGCATGGATATTACTGGATATCTTCCAATAACGGGTTGTTCAGGGTGGCTAAAAAACAGCTTTTAAAATATTCTGAAAACAATAAGACTCCTGTATTTTATTACCGTTTTACGAAAAATGATGGCTTACTAACCGCTGAATTTAACGGTGGCTCTATGCCTGATGCCTATTCCTTGAAAAATGGTGAATTTGTATTTCCCTCAATGGAAGGGTTTGTATTTTTTGATCCGAAAGATATCAAAGCGTATTATCCGGATAAGAAAAGCATATATGTTGAAAGAGTGAGAATTAATGATTCAGATATTACTTATTTTTCAAAGGATCTTATTTTAGAGAATAATTATAAGAGTGCAGATGTTTTTATTGATATTCCTTACTATTCAAATTCCTATAACTTAAGAATTGAAGCAAAGATAGAAGGGCATGATACTGACTGGAAACAAATTGAAATTAAAAATGATAGAAAATATACGATAAGCAATCTAAAGCCAGGTAATTATATACTACATTTAAGAGTTCAGGTTTCTCCGGAGGGCAGTTATGAATACAGAACCGTAAAAATTAAAATCAAACCACTTTTTTACCAAACTACAGCTTTTAAATTAGCAGTTACTATTTTATTTTTATTCATATTTATAGTAATCATCTACACAAGAACTAAATTTTTACAGATAAGAAATCGATTGCTCAAAAAAAAGGTATCTAGTATTAAAATAGCGCTTAAAGAAAGTGCACAACATCTTGAAGCCGTAAAAAATGATATGCAGAAAGAATCGGAGTATCAGAAAAAGCTGATAGAGGCTATCAGCCATGATATCAGTACCCCTGTTAAATTTATTGCTATGATGTCACAAAAATTAATTGATGTCCGTGAAGTTGATCTTCAGAAAGAATATTTCGACAGCATTCATCAATCTTCGGAAGAGCTGTATAATTTTACCATGCATCTTAAAGAATACAGTGATTTATTTGGAACTTACGATGTATACGAAAAGGATGAATATCCTATTAGTGAGATATTGGTGGCCAAACAAAAACTATTTAATGAAGTTAGTAAATCACAAAATAGCAGAATTGAAATTATTGAAAAGGGCAACATTTATTGTCAGTTTAATAAAAGTATCCTATCGTGTATTGTCCATAATCTGGTTGATAATGCTGTGAAAAATACATCTGAGGGCATCATTTATATTATTCCTGAAGATAATCAGGAGAAGATCACTCTGAAAATAGCGGATACCGGCAAAGGGATGTCGCAGGAGCAATTGACTTATTACAATGGATTGTACCAAATGTCAATGAATGATGATGTTATAAAATTTAGAAATTACGGTCTTGGTCTACATATGGTTATTTACCTTGTAAAAAAAATGTATGCAGATATATCATTTTACGAAAATTATCCTGGTGGAACTGCTGTTGAAGTCAATATTTATAAAAATAAAATGAATGGAAAAACGAATTTTAATAGCTGATGACCATTTTGTAGTAAGGGCCGGAACAGCCCTGATTTTAAGATCGGCATATCCCGGGCTTACAATAGATTCAGCAGAAAATTATGGACGTGTAAAAGAATTTCTCAAAACTAATCATTATAATCTTCTCCTTTTAGATATTGATATGCCGGGAACAAAATATACCGAAATGATTTCTGAGCTAAAAAATATTCAGAAAGACCTGAAGATTTTAATATTTTCCGCCTACGATCAAAACATTGCCATACAGTATATTCGCAAAGGAGCAGATGGCTATTTAAATAAGTTGGGAACAGAAGAGGATATAAAAAACGCTATAAAAATTATTTTAGAAACCGGATATTTCTACCCGCCTGAGCTTATTCCTTTTATCATAAAGAATTTGGATGGAGGGAATAGGATAAAAGAACTTTCTTCCCGTGAATATCAGGTGTTTGAACTATTAGCTAAGGGAAATGGAAATTTAGAAATTTCGAACCATTTGGGTCTACGAATAAATACAATAAGCACCTTTAAAAAGAGAATTTTTCAAAAATTAAAAATTAACAATATAGCAGAACTCATAGAATTATATAAAAATTTACATTAGATGCAGCCTATTTGTTATTTCGCAACAATTTAAAACCCTTATTATCTGTCAAAATAGAATCTATAATTTATATTATAGATTTTTGTTTTTCCAGCTTGCGCCCGGGTACATAAAGTTCTGCCGGTTTGTAGATTTAGTTCTATAAATAAGCAGAACAAGCTGTATGTGTTATATTTCAACACGCCATATAAATCAAATACCTTTACGATATAAAAATTGTAATCGGAATCTTTACAGTACGAAGTCTCTTAAAAAAAAACAAATCTTTACAGCTTTAAAATGAAGTACTTTCTACTGATGGAGAGGGGATTTACTATGATGATTCCTATAATCTAAGAGCAAATATAATTAAGAAAATAAATATTTAGACACTAAAACGAAATAATGATAAAAGTATTAACTAATCCCATGAACGATGAAAAAAATTAAGCACTATTGTTATGTCTTTGCTCTCATAACAGGAATTGCCGCGCAGGGTCAGGTAGGAGTTGGCACAGCTACTCCCCACCCATCTTCCATATTAGATTTAAATGCTTCTAACAAAGGATTGCTGTTACCAAGAGTAGCTTTAACGTCAACGTCAGATATTACAACGGTCCCCAATCCTGCAAAGGGACTGCTTGTGTATGCCACTCAAAATTCAGGAACCGGCATTACGGCAATACAAAGAGATACATTGTATAGGTTTGATGGCACCAGGTGGAGAGCCCTTACTACCAGAGAAAAATTTATTTCCAATGAGATTCCCAAAATTGTTGCTGTAGGACGAAAAACTACGGAAGAGGGATGTGTTGGCGATACTAATGGATCATTTAACCTAAACGAAAGGAGCAGTACTTTAATAACTGCAACAGGAGCTTTTACTCCTCCCCAGACTGGATACTATATGTTTTCGGTAGGGTTAGTTCAGTTAATGAATTCTAACCCCAGTCAGAATTTCAATATAAGTCCATACATACAGGCTCCAAACTTAGCTACTTATTCTTATACGTATAGAGGGACGGCAGGTGGAGCTCGGAGTCAGCGTGCATCTGTTTTAGGAGTTGTTTATTTAACACAAGGAGTACCTACTCAAGGTTTCAAATGGTTTTTCGGAACTAATACCTGTCCTGCTGATGGTAGAATTCAGGGACAGGAAGTGATCTGGGAATATTTGGGTAATCCTTTATAACTATAATTTAATTAAAAACATGAGAAAAGTATATTTTTTAATACTCTGTCTTTTTCTTTCTACTGAACAGTTAATAAGCCAGATTGGTATAGGTACTGCCGCTCCCGCACAATCATCGATCCTGGAGATGTCTTCTGCAAATAAAGGTTTTTTACTTACCAGGATACCCTTGATATCAAAAACTGATATCACTACAGTTGCCAATCCATCTATGGGAATGCTGGTTCTAGCATCGCAAAGCTCAGGGGTTGGTGAAAACGCGATTTATGAAGGGCGATTGTATAAATTCAATGGAACCGGTTGGGATGAAATGGTGGAAGAGGGAGAAATCGCTTCGGGAAGTTTATACCCAGAACTGGTAGCAGTAGGAAAGAAAACGACCAATACGAGTTGTACAAATGCCTCTAGCGGTAACTTCCAGTTAACAGCTCTTACGAATATTAAAACGACGATCAAAGCCGACGGTTCGATAACAGCTTATAAAACGGGGTATTACATATGGAGTGTCAGTCTTAGGCAATTCATGCTGCAATCGGCTTACAGCCCTTTCCTGCTTCCGGGAATGCTCAATTATTCATTCAAGGATGGTACGGCAACAACAAGAGCCTGGCAGACTACCGTGTTTACAGGGTCGGTTTATTTACAGTTGGGGCAAGAATCAAAACCTTTCCAATGGAATTTGGGAGGAACCTGCGTAGCACTGGATCAGATAGGAGCACAATTAGTTACTTGGCAATATATAGGACAATAGATAATATAGATTACAATGAAAAAACAGATATTTTGTTTACTAATAGTTTTTTTTACCATAACGATTGATGGGCAAATGGGAATAGGAACGGCTACACCTGCTCCCTCTTCAATATTGGAATTATCATCATCCGATAAGGCATTGTTGCTTCCCAGGATATCGCTTACCTCGACTACAGATATTACCACGATAACCAATCCGGTTAAAGGATTGTTGGTGTATAACCTTTCCACCTCAGGTACAGGAACGGGTATGGTATACAAGGATTTAATTTATTTATATGATGGGGTTTCATGGCAGGCATTAATGGATTATAAGTTGGCAACGAGTACAATCAATTTACCAGTGTTATATTCAAGAGGTCAGAAAACAACTCTCAATACTTCTTGTACAGGATTGTCATCAGGACTATTTGATCTTGATTTTAGAGATGATAATTTGAATGCAAACGGAAGCATCGTAGCGGACAGGGATGGATTTTATAAATTTACAGCACATATTGTTCAATACTTTCAATTGGAATTCTTACCCTTATTGATTACCCCTTCTAATTTATTCAGCTATGCTTTTCGGGGAGCTGCGGGATATCAAGACAGAGAAATCGCGACTTCCGGAGTAATATATTTACAAAAAGGACAGGCGAGTGCAGGTTTTACCTGGGTATTAGGTGGAACTTTTGTATGCAACAGTACTCACAGAATCAGGGAACAAGGGGTTATCTGGACCTATCTGGGAGATTTATAATGTATATAGAAAACAGGTAGTTCCTATAGCCTACAAAAGCCTGTGGAGTTAATATTGAATAAGGTTATTGCGATTGCCAGGTTAAAATTATTACTAGTGGTAGTAAATGCAATAATAGTAATATTGAAAGGGCATCGAGGTTCGCTATGACTCTTTCCAAATAGTTTAAGGAGACGTTTATTTATTAACGTCTCCATTTTTTTGTATTCTGTGCCTTGATTTTCTGATTCATAAAGAATGTAAAAGTTCGGGTCACAAATTTTATGGGCATAAAAAAGGAGACAACTATTAAATAGTGTCTCCTTAAGTGAGCGCGAAAGGATTCGAACCTTTGACCGTCTGCTTAGAAGGCAGATGCTCTATCCAGCTGAGCTACGCACCCATTAAATAATTTTGAGAAAATTACTAAAACAGTCGGGGCGGCAGGATTCGAACCTGCGACCTCCTGGTCCCAAACCAGGCGCGATGACCGGACTACGCTACGCCCCGATTGATGGTCATCTAAGCGAATATTACTTCGTTTTAGCGAGTGCAAAGATAGTAACTTTTTTCAAATAAAAAAGAGAAATGTGAAAAAAATATTGAATAGTAATTAACAACATTAAAATCTATACAAGTCAAAAAAAGCAATATTCTTATGTAATAAAATATTTAGGATTTATATATCAATGCTTTAGATGCAGATTCTTTTTTGAATTTTAAATTTTACAGTGAATTTTTATAAATTTTTGAAATGAAAAAAAACCTCCGGAAAAAAGTCCGAAGGTTTATTACAATTAAGAAAACTGCAGTTTTAGATTTAATTTATTTTTTTATAAATTTTACACTTTCTGTTTTCTTGTCATTTTTGAATGTAATGAAATAGGTTCCTTTTGTCAATTCCACTACTCGTATTTTCTGATCTTCAATGGCACCGCTTTTTACAATCTGCCCAACAGCATTGTAAATTTCATATTTAGTATTGTTAGCTATGTTCGTAACGTTAAGAACATCATTTACAGGATTCGGGTAAATTCCGGCTGTATTTTTGTCTTTTGTTACTTCGCTTGTAGCTAATGCTCCTACTACTTTGAATTGTTTTTGTTGTATGTCTGTAAACTCTTGTCCGGCAACTATGATAGCTCCGGCTGAGTTTTTAATTCTATAGAAGCCTTCATCTATATAGATACCGTCACCATAGCTATCATTGATGGTGAAAGTATAACAATCATTAAGAGGTAAGGTCCAGTTTTCAGTAAGAAGGGCAGGGAAGTTAGGATCAGTATCAGGATAATTTCCTCCACTATATAATATAGTTCCCGCACTGTTTTTTAGATCCCATGTTGTTTCTGAGCCATAATAATCAAGCTGTAATTCGAATGTAAAATTTGTACTTGATACCGGTACTGTATTTCCAAGAACTACAGAAGCAGAATTATTAGTGGCTCTTTGGTCAGTAGTTCCGTTTACTGATGTAATATTAGCTGAAATACTGCCAGCTCCTGAACCTGAAGGAATGCTGATTATGGCATACTTGTCTTGAGCTAAGTTTCCGTTCCAGTTTGTTGTCTGCTGAGGTCCACCATTCACAGAGTAAGTGATAACAGCAGCCGTAAGCGGGCTTGTTCCTCTATTGTATAGTGAGAATTGGGCAGTGACAGCAGTCGGAGCATCAGCGCATGATGTTTCATTACAGTTTCTTTCTCCTTTTAGTTCACCATCATTGGCAAATAAAGGGATAGCAATGTCTGCAGTTGAAGCTTTTAATTCCATTCTTCTTGGAGAATTGTTCATTACTGCAACCATTCTGTCCTTTTGATTGATTGTAAAAATATTCATACATGTATCAAAGGTGTAATCCATGTAGTTTTCAAACATTTCATCAGTAGTACCACAGCTGTTTGATTTTGGATGTACGGGGCATCCTCCATTAGATGTTCTGTGTACTGGAGTGTCTGCAACATAATCGGTTCCACAGTTTGAGTCTCCCCAAATATGTCTCAATCCTAAGAAATGCCCTACTTCATGAGTCATTGTTCTTCCACGGTCATACGGAGCGCTTAATAAAAATGTTCCATCGTTATAAGTACTGCTTCCAAAAGTTGCATAATTAGCTACCACTCCGTCAGTATCTGCATAACCGCCATTCACGGCCAGTCCTTGTAAAGAAGAATTAGAAGGGAATTGTGCGTAACCAAGTAGATCTGGATCAGAGAAGTTTACACTCCACATATTCATGTATTTTGTAGGGTCCCAGATGGTGACAGGTTTTACATAGCTGTCAATAACAGAAGTAGACCATGAAGGTTGACATAGGTTTACACGGTCTATACCGTTTGTAGGGTTTCCTTTAGGATCTACTTTTGCCAGTGCAAATTGTATCATCGTGTCTGCTCCTACGGGGTTGGTGTTTGCTCCTGGAGTTCCAGCCATCTTTCTGTAGTCATTATTCATTACAGTAATCTGAGACTGAACTTGTGTGTCGGTAATATTAGGTGCGGTACCTAAAGCCTGCCCGCTGTGAATAACGTGTACTACAACAGGAATTGTAATGATTCCTCCGTTTTGAGATTTGTTATTTTGTGCATTGGCAATCAATGGCCCAATCCAGTCTTCAAACTGTTGTTCGGTCATCCTTTTAGGGTTCTTTTGCTGCAGCATAGCTTCATATTCCGTAGAAGCGCATCTCACAAACCCATTTGTTTTTCTGAGCTCTTCAAGTGTATAAGTTTTCCCAAAAACAATCTTATCTGTAGGATCATTTTTCTGTCCGAAAACTAAACAAAAGAGTGTTAAAAAAAGTAAAAATGGTAATTTAAAAGTAGTTTTACCTTTCATGTGTATATAATTTAATTAATTTTACAAATGTATTTATTTTTATTAATAAACTGGTTTGAAACTTTAAAATACATAAAATGAATCCTAGACTGACAATTGTGTTAATTTCCCTTATGTTATGTAATGTGAACTGTACTTCCCAACAAAAAGGAAATCCGGATGCATTTACATCAAATGCTGTACAAAAATCCAAGATTGAAAAAATAGAGATCAAAGAACAGACAAGAGGTACAGACAGACTGATAACATTTATCCCAAATTCTAAAACGATATCTCTGAACGGAAGTGTTTCAGTGTCTGCATTATCACCTCTGGATTGGGCAAACATTGTAAAACAGATTGAAGTAATAGATCTTGATAAAATTGCATCACTAAAATCTCCTTCTGAAGGGAGGTTTACAGATAGGGCCTTAATTTCCAGTGTATTAATTACAGTTGATGGCAAAACATACGAATCGTCAAGCTTTGATGCAGGAATACCCCCGAAAGAATTAGAAAATCTTTATAAAGAACTTTTCAAGGATATAAAAACCAAGCAAAAGCCTTCTACAAGAAATTTGCATTAGCAAGATTTCTAAAATTTTTAAGATTCAAGTTTTATAAACGTATCTTAACTTCTTTTCCTTCTCACAAACAGATAAAAGCTTACCACAATAAAAATAAACACCGCAGCTATATTGCAGTAATCGAGTCTTTCAAAAAGAATATTTTCATTCAGAAAATTTTCTAAGGATTTATAACCTCCGGTATAAACCAAAAAATCTGAAAATTCCTTGTCTTTGACCATTGCTGTGAACAGAAGCATGAACATGCCAAACCCAATGGGATAAATAAAGTTTCTGAATACCAGACTTAATGCCAGCTGTACCATCGCAATAGCAGAAAGTGTGATATAGAACTTTAAGAAAACATAAAATATAACTTCCCTGTAATCATAATTCTGATAACCCAGGGCAGGAAAAATGACTGAAAGGAGATAACCGCTTCCTAAAAATACAATGTACGACAGCAATATGGATAACAGAACCGTGACCAGAATAAACAAAGCCTTAGAAAAAAAGATTTTCGACTTCGAAACGGGAATGGTAAACAGAATTTTATAATTGTTATTCCGGTATTCCACGTCACAGCATGCATGAACAAAAAGACAGACCAGAACAGGATACAGCAAATAGAAAAACATAAATACATACCTTCCCAGTGCATATTTCCACGGATTGGCATTGCTTTCTGCTACTCCTGAGCTGATAACATCATAGGCAATATAAAAAGTAATAGCTAAAATGACAAAAGCAGGAATCAGGAATACCCCAAAGATTTCTTTATTTTTAGAGAGTTTATACTGTTCAGACGAAAAAGCTTTATAGAAAGTATTGGTCATGGTTTTTTAGAAATTAGGTTAATAAAAATCTGTTCAAGATTGGCGCTTTGAGATTCTATATCATAAATTTCAATACCGTTCCCGATCATAGTTTTCAGAAGAAGATTGAATTCCAGGTCGTCATTAATTTTTACTGAAATTTTATCCGGTTCATTTTGAGATGCAGAAAAAGTTCCCTTCAGCACAGATATCGCTTTTTCTCCATTGTTAACTTTTAAAATGATCTCCCTTTCAACTTGGCTCAGGAGTTCATTTTTTGTACCCTGAAAAATCATTTTTCCGCCCTCAATGATCCCGATGTGGGTGGCGGTTTTTTCCAGTTCACTCAGAATGTGACTCGAAAGGAAGATCGTTTTACCTTGGTCATTCAGATTCTGAAAAAGTTTTCGCATTTCAAAAATACCCTGTGGGTCAAGCCCGTTCAGAGGTTCATCCAGAATCAGCAACTTCGGATCATGAAAAATAGCCATGGCAATTCCAAGACGCTGTTTCATTCCCATTGATAAGGCGCTGGCTTTCTTTTTTTTCTCTTTATGCAGATCTACCAGCTCCAGGACTTCATCAATTCTTTTAGTTCCTTTTCCGTAAATAATATCCAGGTATTTTAAATTTTCAAAAACAGTCAGCTTTGTATAAAAACAGGGCGCTTCTATAAGGTTTCCGGTTGAGGCAAGGATCTCTGTACGGTTTTGCTTTAAACTTTTATTCTGAATAAATATTTTATCATTGGATTCCTCCAGAAGTCCTAAAAGAAGTTTTATTGTGGTCGATTTTCCGGCTCCGTTCCTTCCCAGATAACCATAAATGCTGCCTTCCGGAACATTCAGGCTGATATTGTTTAAAATAGTTTTGGAGCCTATGACATAACTCAGGTCCTGCGTTCTTATGTTTTCCATTATTTATTGATTGGTGTTAATAAAGTATTGGTGTCTATATAAAATATTCCGTCAAAAGAGCGGCTCCAGATCCTCTTTTGGTCAATTCCCTGATTGACAGTTGATACGAATTCCTTTCTCAAAAGTGAATTTTCCGGAATATCCCTCAGGTTCATAAAAAAGTAGAGAGTTTTTGTCTCATGAAATGCATTTTCAATAGCAAACTTCCCCGGTTTATTAATAAGAATACCCTTATCGCTCTTTTTGGCGTATGAGGAAAAATCTATCATATAAGAAGCTTTGCCGTATTTATTCTTGATATAGGCTCCCAATGGAAGATAATCCTTATCATACCTTTCCGCGAAAGTATGGATATTGGCACACCATACGATGACCTTTTTGTCTTTGTACACAGAATCAATCTGATGGATAAGATTTCTGGCCATAAGAGAATCTCTGAACTGCATGCTCGGCATTGATCCTGGTTTGTATTTCCATGACTTATGAAAATTATTTTTCATATCATGCAGATATTGAGCATACATTATATTTTCCGGTGTTTTCTCCAGCTTTAAAACTGTCTGTTCGAGTTTATTGATTTCACGGAGGAATTCATTTTTTTCATTTCCTTTAAAGATCTTATTGGCATAGTGATCGAAGGTAAGGTTATCAAAATTATTGATATTCTTATTAAAAACAGGAAACCTGTTAATATTGATCTTGTTTTTGCTTAGAAATTCTTCTAGGAACTTACCTCGTCTGTCGGAAAGCACGTTTCCGGAAAACTGAATATCAAAACCACCAAGCTCAATAGGAGTAGCTGAGGCTTTAGTCTTCTGGTAATATTGGATAAGCGGTCTTGTTTCGGTGCTTGCCCACCAGAACCAGAAAAGGCCGAGACCAGCTATGGAATCTGCAGGAATCTTCATGCTGTGGCTGTTCATTTCCCTGTTCATCATCCAGGTATCATATTGTCCTGCTTCATACAAAACTACATCATAGTCCAGGTTTTCATGAAGATATTTGATCAGCCTGCTTTTTGCCTTCGAAGTGGCACCGTCAAAATGCGTATTTTCTCCCAACATCAAAATTTTATTGTCCTTTAGTACAGAATCAAGTACCTTCAGATCGCTGTTGTCACGGTATTCCATAGAAATACTCTTAATGGGGTGCTGATAATGCTGAACTTCAGAAAGAAGCTTCTGTTGTTGTTTTTGGGGAACGTCCTGATACACCAACTTATTCAGAACAAAAATTGCAATAACAGAAAGTATGAAAGCATATAGTATTTTCTTCATAAATTGACTTTACATAGTTATAGATTACTGTCAGTTTCCCTTAATAGGTGTTGATTTAGTAAATAATGTTACTCTTCAGGGTGAATTATTTGGATAAATGATAAAAATGATGCCGTGGAAAAAGGAATAACGAATTGTCATCAGGTTGTTTTAACAGAGGTGTTATTTGCGAAAAGATAAAGAAGAATTAAGGGAAAAATGTCCCATCAGTTAAGGAACATGTCATCATTTATCTGATGCAAAAAAGGGCCTAACAGAGAAATAATTGTTAGTTTTGAATATATAATAATTGTTAGATTTGGATGTTGGATTTGGTATGTATCCATACACAGTTAAAAAAAATAAAAAGGACGAAAAGACTGCGAAATGACTGACGTATTTGAAAATTATCTATCCTCAACAGGAGGACTATCGGCTGAGGAAATCAACTTTTCTGCGCAGTTCTTCAAACCGGTCCGCTTAAAAAAAGGTGATTTTTTTATTCGTGAGGATGAGTCCTGCCGTCATATTGGGTTTATTGCTAGTGGCGCTGTAAAAGCATACGCTATTGACAAAGAGGGAAATGAAAATATAACCTGCTTCAAGTTTGAAAATGAATTTGTCACCTCGTTTTCAGAGTTTGTGAGGCAGGAAAAATCCAGAAGAAGCATCAGGGCTATAGAAGATAGCGTGATCTATCGGATAAACTACCCCGATTATCGGCATCTGCTTGACCAGGTAACCGCTTGGAACGAGGTTATAAAATCGGTGATGGAGAAGGAGTATAACCAAAAGGAACGTTATCTGCTGAATTACAATAATAAGTCGGCTGTGGATAAATACCGTCATGTCCTGTCTAGTGAACCGATACTCGTTCAGCGCATAGCGACGCAGGATCTGGCGTCATACCTGGGCATTACGCAACGATCGCTTACACGGGCCAAGGGACAAATACATAGACCCAATGTATTATAGGACAAATGTCCTTATTTAGGCCTGATCAGAGATGTAGGTTTGCACAAAAAACCTATGCTACGTCAAATTGCTCCCGAAGTGTTCCAGATTTCACTGATGCCGCGAAACAGTATCAACTGCTATATTATTGAAGGTGTATTGGTAGATTCCGGAATACGGAGTTCGTATACCACTGTAAAGAAGGCTCTCCAGAAAATTCCCGTTGATCAACATATATTGACGCACGCGCATGCAGACCACCAGGGCTGTAGCGATCAGATATGCGCTGAGTTCGCAATACCCTTACTCTGTCATCCTAACGAAGTTTTTAGGACCGAAACAGGTATGGTAACCAGCGACTATCCAACTCCGCAACATTGGGTAGCAAAGCTTCAACAAAAGTACTGGGCAGGTCAGGGGCATAAAGTCGAACGGACAATTGTTGAAAACGATATGATCGGGAATTTTCGGGTAATAGAGACACCCGGACATTCGGCAGGTCATATTTCTTTATTCCGTGAGCGGGATGGTATACTGATAATCGGAGATGTAGCAACAAATATGAACCTGCTCACGACAGCGACCGGTCTGCGGCTTCCGCCGAACATATTCACGTCCGATCAGCAGCTCAACATCAAATCGCTCCAGAAGTTAGCAAAACTGAACCCTGCAATTATCTGCTTCGGTCACGGACCGGTCATGCGAAATACAGATCGGAAGTTTGAGCAATTTGTGGCTAAATGCAGTGCGGCTATTTAAAGATAGACCGTGCTGTAATTATGGTTTAAAAGAAGAAATATTTTAGACATCTTCTTTTATTACGTTATGCAACTGAGTTAACTAATTAGGATACTTTCCATCATTTCAAAAAGTAGTATTAAATTATCTCAGTTGATACTGTTGATGAAAAGGGGAAACATAACCAGCAATAAAGTTATCCAAGCTTTATAGAAATTCTGGAAACTAAAAACACACTCTTAAGATGTGGGTTTAAAACTGTTGGTTGTTCAAATTTACCACTTTAGATGTTCAAAAATTGAATAAAACAACAAAAATACAGTGCCATATAAGATTTTTTATAGGTATTCATGGCTATTTATCTTAATCAGTCTAAAAGGTAAATTGAATTTTGAGGGGCTAAGACTATTAAAAATTTGTATTGATTCTCACTTGAATTACTCCAATTCTAGTGGATTTTCATATTTTAGGTTTTCTTCTCTTTCTTTTTCTCTTTGTCTTACCATTTCCTGGCCTTTTATGATTGTGGTTCCATAGCTTGCAAGTATGGCAGCGGTATTGGCATCAGCATTTCTTAATGCTTGTTTAAGTTTCGGTTGTGTTGTTTCTATTGCTTCGGTAAATCTACTTCTCTTAATGTTAATTAGTTTTCCTTTCAATTTAGAATCAGGAACAGATTTTACAAGCTCAAAACTATAATCTCCTTTGTCATCTGTTATCTTAATTATTAATCCTGGTAATCCGCTAAATTTATAAGGACCGTAAGGTAAAGGAATTTCGGGGGAATACCATGCAACCCAATTTCTTCCTTTAAATGTAACTTCTGCTTTTTTACAATTAATTGTGTTAATTACTTTTGTTTCATCAATAAGTTTCCAATTCTTTATTACTGGTTCTTTATAGGTGAGTAATGACATGCCAACCGACCTAAAGTATTGGATATTTTCATTTGATTGTATAATGGTAAATGATAAATTTGTTTTTGGAATCACTACCCCTTTTTTGAAACCAAGAGTTATACTTCCATCGGGATTAGTTGCTGATGTTCTTGAATTTGCCATTACTGAATCTCCTTTCAGTGATTGGGTACTCACAAAAAATGAACGATTATTCCCTATTTGCAATGAAAATAGTTCTTCATGTCTATAATCAGTTCGTGTATCGAATTTAGCTTTTAATTGATAAGTAAACTCACCACGCAAAGCATCTGGTTTGTATGATTGGGCATGAGATAAAATACTATAAAGTAGAATGAATAGTTGGAGTAGTTTTTTATAGTAATACATAAATGGTATTTTCATTACAAAATTGCATTTTATGGTGAAATAATTTCCATTATAAGTGCATTAATTGGCACTATGCCAAATTATTACTAGGGCCACTATGTATTGCTGGCTTACAGTAATTTGCTTCAAGAGCCTCCATCCAAGCATTTGCTTGTTCAGCAGTCCAATCTTGAGTTGTAGTAGCTTGTACACCACAAGATGTTTCTGCATACCAAACTTGACCTCCTTTTACTGTTTTAAGGTCTTCTCGAGATAATTTTTTTAGCTTTTTCATTTTTAAAATATTTAAAATTAGATAGCTAATATAGTATTATAAATCATTCGTAAGAGAGAAATTTTATTATGTTAAGTCATTGTTAATAAATGATTTATACCAACTTGTGCAAATTATACTTTACGAAATTTTAATTAAAATGATATTGATGGAATCTTAGTTTTTTCTATGACTTGTGAGGAAAACTAATTTTGAAATTTTTAAGTAAATTTTGTTTAAAATGTTTGAAAGAGTAGGAGAGTTTAAATTTTTAAGATAATTTAAGATTCTTCTTACTATTATTTACTAAATTACCTGAACCTACTCTGACCTGAACAAAAATAAAAAAGTCTTTACAGTACTGTAAAGACTTGATTTTAAATAAGTGAACTTGGAAGGATTATCTTCGAACCGGTTGTTAGTTGATTTAAACTGGATTTTACGTATATTTACTTGAAATACAATGTTTTACAAAATTTCAAAAACAGTTCGAATCCTGTTGAGATAAGGTGAAAGGTATGAGTTTTCGAACCTTTTCATTTTAATATTATTTTCTTTAGAAGATATCTCGTTGCTAATTAGCTATTTAGGTAACAGGTGATCCAGTTCGAATCCTGTAACCATAAGCATTAGCTTCCTAATCACTTTATAAAAGTTACAATTTTTGAATAAAATAGAGTTGGCAATTAACCAACTCTATTTTGTTTTATTGAATTTGTTTGAAATATTTGTGATAGGGAGGGATTCGAACTAACCCTCTTAACTTTCAAAAAACCTAAATTTCAAGTAATATAACAAAAGGCTGCCATGAATCTGCCATAGAATCTAATTCCAACAATCCTTACATAACTATAGCACTTTTTAACCATTTACATTATGAAAAAGAGCAATATAATTCTTTTAAATTATTAACAAATATAACTAAAAATATTAGTTATCTAGTATTGATTAGAACTTATTAAAAAAAATATTGGATTTACTTCTTTCTTAAGGAAATCCAACAGTAATGAGTAAAATGTTATCATTAAATAACAAATTTACTATATTGCATAGAAAATATGTTTGTTTATCCTTAGTGTAGGCTATTCCATCAAATTAACGTCCTTCATTGAAATACTGACATTGAAGTTGGCTAGTCCTAATTTACCGGGCAGTATATTGATAAATAACCATACAAAGAGGCTATAAGTAAAGACAAGTAATGAAATCACTTCTTCCTTACTTTTGATGGTTAGGTTGTAAATTAACAATTTTATTTTAGCCTTACTGAGCCAGTTTAGTGATGGAAATACCTCCGTAGTCTACAATATTATTGGTAGTAGCATTACAGCTGAAACGAACCCTTACTCTGTCTCCGGAATTTAAAAATCCTGTCCAGTATAAAGTATTGCCATTGTCTACAATAGTACCAGCAAGATCAGAATAAGTATGTTTTATCATTGTACTCCAGCTTGTTCCTCCATCAGTACTTCTTTCATAATACGCCGCTGTATGCCATGTAGGTGTTGCTGTTCCCGTACTTGTATGTCTATTAGAATTTTGCATGACTATTATGTAGACTCCATCCATACCAGATGGAACTGTAAAAACGTTATTCGTCCATGCATTATGAATATCGAGGCCTTCGTTTGTAAACTGACCAATGGCAGCATTAGGAATAAATTGCCCTTGCACATTCTGTGTTCCTGGTGCATTTGCAAGTACAAGTACTTTTGATGTTCCTGCATCTGTTGGCACTCCTTCAACATATCCAAGCACACCATTTGCATCTGCAACTACTGTTCTGGCAGCAGTAAAAGTTTGGTTTTGGGTAGTAGATGCTGTACCTCCAGGGGTTGTATAGATAGCATTTGCAGCACCATTTAGTGGAAGGCTTCTAAACCGGGCAATGCCACTAACATCAAATCTTTCTGTAGGGGTATTACTGCTTATACCCACATTTCCCCCTCCTGTAATAATCATCTTTTCATTCCCCGCAGCACCTCCTCCTGCGCTTGTGATAAATCGAATCGGCGCTGCCGATCCAGAATTTAAATGTGTTCCTATATTAAGTGCAGTAGAAGCACCCAAAGCATACATCTGCGTAGCGCTATTGGTGTCGGAATACAACTGAAATTGACTAGCTCCATTATTTGTTAACCCTATTGAAGCCCTACTTCCACTTCCTGAGCTTTGAACTAATCCACCAGACCCATTATTGAAAGTTGTATTCTGTATGTTTGAAAATCTCAAAAATTTTCCGTCCTGTGTGACAGTCCGATCCGATGTCAGTGTGCCATTGTCTTTATAGATATTTATGTCTGGTGTACTAGACGGCCCCGATCCAGTGAATACCCGCCACACTGATCCATCAAAGTAGTAATAGCCCGCTGCATCTACATTTACTACCTGTCCAGAAAGGGAAGCTGCTGATGCTGTAGCATAGATAATGGCCCCTGTTTGAGCTGTGGTATACGTTTTGGCAGCCAACTCATCACCTGTAAGCCTTGGTGCAAGGATGCCATCTAGGGCAGTAGGTTCTGTTGGTTTTCCCACTACATCAAGTGTGGCTTTTGGAGTTTCAGTATTAATGCCTACTTGAGAGAAGAGAGGCATTGAGAAGCTTAAAGCTCCTAAGAACAAATAAATTTTCATGTTTGATTTGGGTTTTAAGGGTTGATCTATATTGATTGTGTTTTTGTTTTTTTTTTAAAGCAGGGAAGTTATGATCTCCCTGCTTAATCAAATCTTATAGTCACTTATGAAAGTTGTAGTAAAACCTGAATGAGAGGTAAGGGTTAAAGGTAATAGACTAAGTTCTTTCTCATGATTTATGACGCAAATGTAATTGAGGTTTCCTAGTTGTTGCAAAACAATTATGGAAGCAATATTTAATTTATGCCAAGTAATTTGGTTTAAATTGATAGAAATATGTGTGAAGTGTATTTTATGGCGTAAATAGTGACTAATCAGACAGTTATTGCTTTTGAATATTGGAATAAATAATTAAAATATTCTATTAAAAATATGACTTAAAGAGAAAGGAATCTATACATTTGTATTGCCAAATGAAATAACTTCAACTTACTAATTTATTTTTCATGAAATTATTTTTCTATGTATTCCCTGTCTTTTTTTCTTTTTACGCCAAGTCTGCAATCAGTACAGCAAGAAAATGGATCTGCTTAAGAAATGTTTTCCAGAATTATGAAAACATTTACTCTTTGTAGATAAAATTGAAAAAAAAATTAAATTGTATTAAACAGATTTAAGAATTATGTCTAAAAACTTTTATTTTCTATTGTTACTGATTTTCGGAATTTCTTGCTCTAATACTAATAAAGAACAATTGAAAGCGGAATATAGCTTTCGAAAAAAAGAAATCCGCGAACTTAGCCAATTAGAGTTCTCCGGAAATACTCCATTGCTCATTAAAGAGGCGCAAAAAGCGAAGCAAAAAGCAAAAAAAATTGACTATGATTATGGTGTATTCCGCTGCAATATATTTCTGATGTTAGCTTTTAACGGAAGCGGAAAATACAAAGAGGCGACTTTATTAGGTCAAGAAAATGAGGAATTGGTCAAGAATATAAAAGATGAGTTTTTTATTTCTGCAAACTATTCAAATCTAGCATCTTCGTATTCATATTTAGGTCTTCTCGATGAATCTGAAAATTGCTTGAATAAAGCATTAAAACACAGCCTAAAGATTGAAGATAAAGACAAAAGATATTACACGTTGAGTGCAATATATGACGGGTTGGCATATGTTGAAACAATGAAAGGGGAATCTGCTCCCAATTTGGATAAGGTAAAAAAATATTACCTAAAGCAATTATGGGCAATCCAACAATTAAGTGAGGCAAATAAGAATATTGCGATGAGAAAAAATGCGCAGTTATCTAATATTTATGTAAACTTAGGAGCTACAAGTTCCCGGCAGAAAAAAACAGAGGAAGCACAGAACTATTTCTATAAAGCTTTAGCGATTTGTAAAAAGTATAAATTTAATAATCCTGTTCCGCTTATGGCGCACACTTCAATTGCCAAGCTTTTCCTTAGTCAGAAAAAATATGACAGCAGTATGGTATATGCCCAAAGAGGGATTGTACTTGAAAAAGAAGGTCATTTACCAGAAGTAAGAAGAGATCTTTTTGAAATCTTATATAGAGCTAGCGAAGCAAAAGGTGATAAACAAAATGCTAAGAAATATACCGATTTTTATATGAAACTCAATGACAGTATAATAAATGCTGAAAAAAGAGGGATTAATACTCCTGTAAAAATAATCATAGAGAATAAAGAAAAAGAAAAAACGAATACCGTGAGGAGTATATTTATAGTTTCTGCGGTGATCCTTCTTGTATTCACTTTGACGGGTTGGACATACTGGAGAAGAAAAAGTAAACTCTCCCACAAAAAATATGATGAACTGATCACTAAAATAAGAGAAGAAAACACTCAGAAAGCCGAGCGTAAAGAGTTTCAGAAATTGAGTAACGAGAATGGAAGCAAATCACTTGTAAGCATTACCGATGAGACAGCAAAATCCATTCTACAAAAGCTGGATAAGTTTGAGATGTCAGGTAAATTTCTGAAGAAGAATATCAACCTGCCTTATCTGGCAGGGCAACTGAACACTAATACTACATATCTTTCAGAGATCATTAAAATCCACAGAGAAAAAAGTTTCAATGATTACATAAATGGGTTAAGGATCAGCTATATCACCCATAAGCTCGTAGAAGACCCACGTTACAGGGAATATAAGATTACCTACCTTGCAGAGGAATGTGGCTTTGCTTCCAGCCAGGTCTTTGTAATCCATTTCAAAAAGATAACAGGTTTCACTCCTTCCTATTTTATTGGAAACCTGAAGAAGGATAAAAACATTTGAGCGTTGTCTTTTCAATAAATTATTATTGAGTAATTTGATTGAGACTTTACTTTGTGTCGTCCTGAAATTACCTTACATTAGGTCTAATACGGTTCTTACTTTACAGTTTTGGTGGGTGAATTGATATTATGAATTTAATTGTTTTTTTGTAAACTTTTGTATTTTTTTCTACAGTTTTTCCAACGCTTGATTAATGATACATCTGTTGTATGTGCTACCGCAGGTGTTAGAAAATCACAACTCATATGCGGACGCAAATGATTATATGATTCTATACTTTTAGTCACTTCCAACAGAGCTTCACTCCTTGAATAAAATACCCTTTTGAGTTTAAATTCTGTTTTTAATATGCCATTAATTCTTTCTGCAATAGGATTTTCATAGGCCTCTCCGTTTTCTGTCATACTGATTTTTACACCCGCTTTTTTCAACCTTAATATATAGTCGAAGGAACAGTACTGCACACCTCGATCCGAATGATGAATCAGGGTATTTGGAGCCGGTTTTTCCTTCAGTGCCATTTGGAGAGCTTTAATTGCCCCTTGAGCGGGGGTGAAGGCAGTAGCCCATAATTTTTCTGGAATAAGCATCGGTAATGAGTGAAAGATAATTAAAATCATAGCCTACTGAGATATATGTAATATCTGAAACCCATAGTTCATTGCTACGTGTAGGTGCCAATTCTTTGATTAGATTGGGATATTTCAGATAGGAGTGATTAGAGTTCGTAGTAGCAGGTCCACGTTTCTTTTTCCTATCTATTCTGCCTTGAAGCGTTCAAAGTCAAATGGGTCTTTCTCTTTCATGACCGTGTCGTTTGAATAATTGAATATAAATAATCTTATTGAATTATTCCTCTGACACAGTTTACGTCACAGTCTCACTTGATGAAATTTTGAAGAATTTCTCTGAATTTTGGGTGTTTCGCACTGTCAAGCCACTCAAAAGCCAGCATTTCATTGGTAATAATTTCGGCTCCGTTTTGTCTCATTCTCTCTATTGCCAGTATTTTGTCGCTTTCCTTCCTCGATCCAATTCCTGATTCCAGTACAAAAACGGTGTATTTTTTCTCAAGTAAATCAAGTACTGTTTGCAGCAAACAAACATGGGCTTCGGTACCTGCGACAATTATTTGATTTCTGTTGTTTCCTAACTTTTCGATCAAAATACCTTCTGGAATTCCTGAAAAATAAACTTTTGAAATAATACTTTCTTGGGTAAGTTTATCTCGTAAAATGTCAGGCATAAATCCTATTTTTTCTGGGCAGTGTTCAGTTGCAAATACGGGAACCCCCATGAGTAATGCTAAATCCACCGTCCAAAGAATAGATGATAAGACTTTCTCATTTTCATGGATTGCGGGTTGCAGTTTTTCCTGTATATCGATAATAAGTAGTGAAGAGTTCTGTAATTGTATATTCATCTGTTGAATTTTTAATGAAATTAATAACAAATCATCTATCCAAAAATATCGGTTTTGGTAATTCCCAATTTCTTTATCTTTGAATGCAGTGTTGTATGTGGAATTCCTAAAACTAAAGCAGCTCCGGATACTCCGGAAATTCTACCATTGCACTGCTTCAAGATCTTAATGATATATTTTTTTTCAAATTCAGCTATCGTATTGGATTCTGATTCCTTTTTATTTTCGCCGGAAATATCTTTTAGTGATAAAAATACATCTTTGATTAAATTTCCTTCAGTCATCAAAATACTGCGTTCAATAACATGTTCTAGTTCTCTGACATTTCCTGGCCAGTCGTATTGCAAAAGCTCTGACATTGCTTTTTTTGAGATTCCCTTAAGCTCCTTTCCAACTGTTTTTGAAAATTTTGAAATAAAATAGGTTACCAATTCAGGAATATCCTCTTTTCTGCTTTTCAACGACGGCATGTGAATTGGAAACACATTCAACCTATAATATAGGTCACTCCTGAATTTTCCTACTTGTACTTCCGAAATCAGATTTCTGTTGGTTGCGGCAATTATTCTAACATCTGTTTTTAGCGAACTCTTGCCTCCAATACGTTCAATTTCTTTTTCCTGAATGGCCCTTAATAATTTTACCTGTAACTCGATAGGCATTTCACCAATTTCATCTAAAAATAAAGTGCCTTTGTTCGCCAATTCAAATTTACCAATTCTTCTTTCGAAAGCTCCTGTAAAACTTCCTTTTTCGTGACCAAATAATTCGCTCTCAATCAAATTTGCCGGTAATGCTGCACAGTTTACTTTCACCAATAAATTGTTTCTTCTTGGCGAAGCATTATGGATTGCTCTGGCAATAAGTTCTTTTCCAGTACCAGTTTCTCCTAAAATAAGAACTGTACTGTTTGTTGGTGCTACTTGTGAAATCAGATGGAAAACGCTTTTCATCTGTGTGCCCGAACCGATAATCTCTCCATATCTGTTTTCAGAAGTAATTTCCTCCTGAAGATAAGCCTTTTCATTTTCCAGCTGTTCTTTGTATTTTAGAATTTCTTTTAACTGACTTTGATTCTTCTCATTATAAATAATATTTGATAATGATATTGCTATTTGTGAACTTACTCCATTGAGTAATTCCATCTTCGATTGGATAGCAAATTGATCTTCAATTCTCAAAAGCAAACAGCCTATATCATCATTGGCCACGCGAAGGGGACTTCCAATAACCGATGGGACATTTATTTTTTTCCAAAATTCCCCATACAGAGGTAAGCTTCCCTCTAATTTTTCTATTTCTAAAACTATTGATGAATCAGAATTTAGAATGTCGTTAAATATTCTGTCGGAGGTAGTGTCATATTGATGATTGATGATATTGTTAAATTCAGGATTGCTTTTTGTTGTATCATCAACTTCGAACATAAAAAAACGGTGCGTTTTAGTATCATTGTCCTTGACAATAATTCCGAAACTTGCGATAGAAAATAATTCTTTAAGTTTTATACTGATTACCGAAAAAAGCTCCTCTTTGTTTTTCACTTTAGCAATCTCATTACTTAAAGACAGTAGAATGCTTTTTTCTTTATCTCTTGTTTGAATGTCTTCATTGGCGATGATATTTGCGACAGCAGATGATATGTAATTGGCAATCTTCTCCAGAAGTTTTCGCTGCTGAACAGTAAAAAAGCCTATCTCTTCAGAAAGAAGTACCATACTTCCAAAAACTTCTCCGTTTTGTAATAACCGGATGCCTATTATCTCTTTGATACCAGCATCCTTTAAAAAAATAAGATGTTTCTGACCACTGTCTATCATGCTCTCAACAGATAGAATAACCGTCGTGTCAGATTCCATTATTTTATCATGTAGACCATCTTTTATAGCGTATTCTTCGTAAGCAATTGAATTAAAATCGGGGTGTTGATTTACTTTATCACAGTGTTCAAGAAAGACCTTAAAAGTACCTTTGGTAATATTAAATCTTGTAATTGCAAGATCAGAGAACGGGAAAATATTTTTTAGTTTAAGCTGGATAAAACTTACTAGATCATTTTTATTTCTAATTGAAACGGTGGCCTCACTTATTGAAACAAATAAATTAATCTCTTCACTCTTACGTAGATTGCCTGTATTGTCCATAAGAAGGTTAATTTTAAAGGTTTACAATAACTCCATATAAATTTATTAATAAATTACTTTATATCGTGAATATTTTCGAAAAAATACGATATAAAGTGGTTTTTGTATTCAATAGAATATATAATACACTAATAATAAGTGTATTATTAATTGGCATATAATTAGAAAGTTAATAATGATTTAAAGTAGGATAGTTGGTTCAGAATACCGGATATAATCTGTTGTAATCAGGATCTTACTTTGATTTCGACAATGCTAATTATTAATTATTAAGCATTTAAAATCATGAGTTTGTATCAACTTCAAAAAACAGCGATTGTTCTTATCGATCCTTTTAATGATTTTCTTTCTGAGGGTGGAAACTTTATTCCATGGCAAAAGAAACAGTGGAAGGAAACGAAGTCGTTAAGAATATAAAAAAAACTGGATTGCAGCGTGAGAGAAAAAGATTCAAATCGTTTCCGATCTTGAACCTATCCGAAAGAGTATGAGCAATAACCTTAAAGAGCATAATCTGGAAGAGACTCCTCTGTTTGCAAAAAACATAGAAAATAAGGCTTTAATGGAAATTTGGAGCCGGTAAGGTTAAATTTAATAAACTAATAATAATCAAAACCCTAAATTTATGTCAAAATCAAAATCTATAATTCTTATACACGGAAACTTCGTGAATGAAAAAACATGGGCGAACTGGAAAAAAAGATATGAAGAGCGCGGCTATATAGTTTATACCCCTGTTAATCCTGGACATGAAGGAATTCCATCTGAGTTGAGGAGACAGGTTCATCCCGACCTTACCAAAACAGGTTTTAAAGATATTGTTAACAATATTGCGAGGCTTATTGATACTTTACCTGAAAAACCGTTTGTAATTGGGCATTCTATGGCAGGAATGGTAGTATTAAAATTGACCGAAATGGGTAAAGTTGTTGCAGCAGCAAGCATTGATGGAGCACCACCTAAAAATGTATTTCCACCATTCACGACTTTAAAAGCTGTTTTACCGGCATTTGGTTTTTTCACGTCTAAAAAATACTTTATGGGGAGCAGAGACTGGTATGACAGATGTTTTTTCAACACAACTCCCGAAAATGAGAGAGCAGCTGCATTTGATAAGTTTGCAGTACCGGAAAGCTTTAAAGTTAGCCGACAATTAGTGTTGGACTCCTTTTCAAATATTGATTTTAAAAAGCCTCATGATCCGATTTTGTTTATTGGTGGCGGTAGTGACAACATTTTTCCTGCTTCCCTCACAAAAACTGTGGCCGGGAAATATTCAGACAAAAGCAGCAAAGTCGATGTAAAGGTTTTTCCAAACAAAAGCCACTTTATTTGTGGAGAGGCTGGTTGGGAGATTGTAGCTGATTATATTTTAGATTGGTATGAGAAATTGTAGACTCCACACTGGGAATGTATATATTTTTTAATGAAACCCTAGCGAGATTGATATTATTAATCTCTAACATGGCTTTTATACGATGCACGCATATGCTGAATACTCAACATTAAAATTTAACTATTTAATACCAATATACCATGAAAAAGCTATTAAACATCCTTAAACCTATATTCTTTATTCTAATTATTATGGAACCAACATTAAACAAAGCTCAAGGTGACTATGCAACAGATCCACATCTTAGTCCTGCCACCAAAGAATTCCTTAAACCTCTTAATTCAGGCGGGAAACCTCTAGAATCTTTGCCGGTAGAAGAAGCACGTAACGTACTCGTAGGTGCCCAAAAAGCATTTAAAGTAGATCTTTCGGGAATTGAAGAATCAGAAAAAGAAATCTCTCAAAATGGGATGACTATAAAGTTGAATATTGTAAGACCAAAAGGAGTGAAGGGTATACTCCCTGTATTCATGTTCATACATGGTGGGGGATGGGTTTTGGGTGATTATCCAACTCATAAAAGAATGGTAAGGGACCTCGCTGTCTTAACACAATATGCAGGGGTATTTGTTGAATACAAACGTGCTCCCGAACACAAATATCCATATCAGGTAAACGAGGTTTATGCAGCCGCAAAGTGGCTGGTGGCTCATGGAAAGGAAATTAACATTGATGGAAACAATATGGCTATTGTCGGAAATAGCGCGGGAGGAAATTTGGCTACTGCAACAGCATTAATGGCTAAGGAGAAAGGCGATGTGAATTTTAAAGCACAAATTTTATTCTGGCCGGTAACTGATGCCAATTTCGAAAGAGAATCCTGGAATTTATATGGTAAACAACGTTTTCTTACCGCATCTTTGATGAAATGGATGTGGGACCAGTATATTCCAGCAGACAAAAGGAAGGAAATTTATGCTTCACCTCTCCAAGCTACTATAGAACAACTGAAAGGTCTTCCTCCTACTTTAATACAGGTGGCTGAAAATGATATTTTACGGGATGAAGGCGAAGCTTATGGACGCAAATTGTTGGAGGCCGGGGTACCAACAACTACTATTCGCTACAATGATGTGATTCACGACTGGGGGCTGCTTAATGGACTTGCCGAAATACCTCAGACGAAGAGTTTATTTCTACAAGCTGCTGCTGAATTGAAAAAACATCTTGAATAATTAATGATTTGTTTTACAAAATAGATCTTTTGCGGTTTTAAATTTCTTGATTCCAGTATTGATCTTTTATTGATAAATAAACAGCACCCAAGTATTAAGGAAAATAACTATGAAATTGTCTTGATGTTACATAGCTCCAATAAAAACAATAAGATTACTATATAAAAATAGTAGTCTTATTGTTTTTATTTTCCTTTACAATGCTCCATTTTCCTTAGCTCCGATAGGTAAGGGTAATCTCCTTAATTTTGCGGGTTCAGTTAAATATCCCGGATACAATTCTCTGGCATGCTGAGCTATTGGAGAGGACCAGTCCTTGAACCATTCCGCGGTAAGGGCAATTGTAGAAGTGGGATCAGCACTTGCTTGGATTAGCCTTCTAACAGCATTTTCGTGTTCTTCAACTATTCGGTCTAATATCGCATCAGCGATGGTTTTAACTCCAATCACGTCATACCAGGCTCTAATTGGTAGCTGAGATGTGATGATCAGGGAGGGATTCGAACTAATTCGTTCCATCCACTTTAAAACCATATTTTCAAGTATATTTTAATTTACTGCCATGATTTCGCCACAAAAAAATATGACTAAATCAACATTATAATTATTCTATAACGACTTCAAAGAACATCCATAATTCTTTAACTTCAAATGTACAAATTTATTTTTTTCTGATTGAGCTTTAACACTGTTTTACTAACTTTTAATGTGGTCACTGGATTGAGTGTGATTTTTCATTTTTATTTCATTTACCAATGAGATGTATGCATAGAATGTTATCTTTAAAAGTAAGTTTAGCAACCACAAATTTGCTATATTGCATCTATTAAGGAATCTTAAAGCAATAGTCAATGATTGTCTGCCAAATTTTATTTTTTATAGTTTTATATAAAATATTTATAGAAAATTATTTATGGTTCTGATCTCTAAAAAGTTCAGAACCCTTTTTTTCTAGACGGTATAAAACCTCTTCTTATTAGTTTTCAATTTAATGCCATGATTCTGATACTAAATATAATTGTTTTGAAGGGACTTCATATCAGCAAATTTTTAGAAATGTATATTCTGTCTGAACTTGTGCTAAGTATTGCTCAAGATCAAGTTCAACTAAATAGGTTTACTGATCGGTAAAATGACCTGATCCGTTTATAAGCAAAATTTCTAAGATGCTAACAGAAATTTGCCTTACTAATTCATTTTGATCACTTTCTGGTATAAAAATATTGTTTTCGATATATCCTAGCTGACCTTCCTTCCCTTTATATCCGATGATATAGACCAGAGCAGAAGTGTTGTCAAAAATTTTAAGATTAATGTTTGGGTTACTCATAAGTGATACATTGAAAATAAATTCCTTGTCTTTTTCTAAGTCCATATTTTCAATATTTATATCATCCTCACATTCAAATGAGGATATTATACCTTTAACTGCATAAGGCTTTTCATCTATTTTATAATGAAACTCAAAAGTTTTATTGGTCTCTTCCATATGGCTTATTTTTTAACAAATTACAAAAAAAGCGCTTTGAAAAAAAATGAATGTTTCTAGAATTTTCGAAATGTTGAACAAAAGATTTAATGAATAAGGCATTTATTTGACCGATTCAATTTTCCTGTTTAATGATAATTCTGAGAAAACCATTTCATATTGAACTATGACACTGAACACAACATTGGAAAGCCTATCGTAAGGTATGTAAATATTTAAAAAGAAAGTGGCGCTCACACTTAACACGGTTTGGCACCTTTATAAACGATAAATGTAAATAACCGTGGTAATTAATCCTCAGTTTTTTTATGCACATGCTTAATCATTAAAGCTCATATACTTCCTGAAGCACAAGGCGAAGATTATGAAGAACAGGATTTTGCCAATAAAATGAAGAAAAAACGCAAACACCAAAGAGGTCAGAAGTAGATATAATAAGGCAATCGGACTTTATAAAATCAGTTAGTTGAATGAATTTCTGAACTCCAAAGGTGAAACGTTTGTCTTTGTCTTGAAAAGTTTGCTGAACGATTGTGAATGTTCAAAGCCCAATTCATAAGCAATTTCCGAAACGGATAGATTTGTCATTGATAATTTTTCTTTGGCTTTTTCTATGATTGCATTCTGAATGTATTGTTGTGTGTTTAGTCCTGTCAATGAACTCAACATATCACTCAGGTAACGTTGCGATAGCTTTAATTCTGTGCTGATATATTTCACGGACGGCAAACCATTTTTCAGACTTTTTTCTTCTTCAAAATAGTTGTCTAAAAGTTTGTCCAAAGAAGTGATGATGTTGTGATTGACTGCTTTCCTAGTGATGAATTGCCTATTGTAAAAGCGGTTGCTGTAATTCAATAACAATTCTATCTGCGACACCAGAACATCCTGACTGAAACCATCAATATTGTTGTCCAATTCATTCGCTATTGTAGCAAATAAATTAGCTATAATTTCTTTTTCCTTTGCCGATAAAAACAAGGCTTCAGAGACATCGTAGGAAAAAAAGCCATACTGATTAATCGTTTTTCCCAGCGGATAGTTGCGGATAAAGTCCGGGTGGAAATACAAAGCAATCCCTTCATAGCTTTCCGTTTCTTCGGGTGAAATAACAATTTGTTTCGGCTTCAGAAACGCCAGTCCACCTTCTTCAAAATCATAATAGCCCTGTCCGTACTTTATGTGTCCTTTGAAGGTAGGCTTAAAGGAGATCTTGTAAAAATCCAGACTAACCTTTTGCCCTTTCGGAAACATATCAATTGAAACAGCATTGTAGTTAACCAATGCGATCAACGGGTGCAATGGCGCAGGAAATCCCAATACCCGCACCAATTGCGATATACTTTTAATTTGATTGATGTCAGATTGTTGTTGCATTTCATTTACGAATTTAATCAATTTTGTTTTGAGGGACGAATTACAATATCACCAACTTCAACATCTGCAGGTTGGCTTATGGCGTAAATAACAGCATTAGCAATGGCATCCGGGCTAATGGCCAAATTTTCCATATTATCCTTGATGATGGTTTTCATTTCCTTGTTTTTTATATTTTCAGCAAAGTTGGTTTTTACAACACCTGGCGAAATTCCGGTAATCCTGATTGTTCCGTCTGATTCTTGTCTAAATACTTCAGCGATAGTTCTTACCGCATTTTTGGTTCCTGCGTAAACACCCTGCATGGGTACAATCTTGATTCCTGACGTTGAAATGATATTGACGATATGACCCGATTGCTGTTGCTTGAAAACAGGAATTGCAGCCGCCATTCCATACAAAACACCTTTGAGGTTAATGTCGATCATTTCTTCCCAACCGTCAACATCCAGCTCGTCAATGCGGCTTAACTGACTGACTCCGGCATTGTTCACAATGACATCTAATTTTCCGTATTCCTCAACTGCTGTATTGACCAGTCTTACAAGATCGGATTTATTCTTCACATCAATTTGAGTACAGGCGGCGTAACCACCTTTGCTTTTAATTTCTTCAACAATCTGTTGTAATTGTTCTGTTCGTCTTGCACCCAAAACGACCTTCGCACCGTTTTTAGCTAATTTTAAGGCGATAACCTTCCCCATTCCACTGCTTGCGCCTGTAATGGCAACTACTTTTCCTTTGATATTCTGCATTGCTATTTGTTTTTATCTGTCAATTTGTTTTTCTAAAAATTCGGGATAACGGTCGCCCACCAGTGTAATTCCATTGACCGTTTCGTCAATTTTTGCCAGTTCATCGGTTGTCAATACAATATTTGTACTGGCGATGTTTTCTTCCAAACGATGCAGTTTTGTAGTCCCCGGGATGGGTGCAATCCAGGGCTTTTGGGCTAAGAGCCAGGCCAATGCCAATTGTCCGGTTGAAATATTTTTTTGTTGGGCAATGTCAGATAGTGCTTCCACTAAAACCAGATTTGCTTTGATATTTTCTTCGGTAAAACGTGGAATAACGTTTCTACGGTCTACAGCCTCTAATTTTTTCTTAATGATACCGGTTAGGAAACCTTTCCCCAACGGGCTGAACGGCACGAAACCAATTGCTAACTCTTCCAAAGTCGGGATAATCTCATTTTCAGGTTCACGCCAAAATAAAGAGTATTCGCTTTGCAATGCTGATACAGGCTGAATGGAATGCGCTTTCCGAATCGTTTTAGCACTGGCTTCCGATAAACCGAAATATTTCACTTTGCCTTCCTGTATCAGATCTTTTACTGTTCCTGCAACATCTTCTATCGGAACATTCGGATCAACTCTGTGCTGATAGAGCAAGTCGATGTAATCTGTCTTTAATCTTTTTAAAGACGCTTCGGTAACTGCCCTGATCGTTTCAGGTCTGCTGTCTAAACCAACTGCCGGGCTGGCATCTTTACAGCCGAATTTTGTGGCGATGACAACGTCTTTTCTGAACGGCTTCAATCCTTCACCTACGAGCTCTTCATTGGTATAAGGTCCGTAAGCCTCTGCGGTATCAAAAAATGTGACTCCTCTTTCAACCGCCTGTTGCAGCAGCATCATGGCATCTTTCTTATCAAGACCTTTGCCATCCAGAAAGTTTAAACCCATACAGCCAAAGCCTAATGCGGAAACTTCTAATCCGCTATTTCCTAATTTTCTTTTTTGCATAATTCTTTTTTTAATTGTTTCTAAAACTAATTGTAATCTCAAGTACAAAATTCTGGATAGTCGTTCTATAAAAAGTAGCCCAATTGGTAATTGTTGTAGTCAGATTTTCAAACGTTTTTTAAACACTGTAAATGAGTTCGCTACCTTTATCTACTTTTTCTCGAACTGCCATATTTAAATTTACCGTTAGACTCTTTTTTTAGCCATGTGAAATTTCCTGCCAGGATTCTGACAAAGAATGTAAGTATGAAAGATTAAAATTAGTTAAGAAGCTACTGCCGGTAAATCCTTGTCAGGCCTTATAGTTATAAATCCACATTTATTTAGACAAACGACAGAACTTATTAAATTGGACATCCTAGCACAATAAATTTGGACTTTACAGCAAAACAGGTTAGGGGTTTTACAGGCGATCTTTGTATTATAAATTTAAAGAAGATGTCAGATACAAATCGTGGAGTACGAGTGCTAGTAACAGGCGGCTCCGGTTTCATTGCTGTTCATTGTATAATAAAATTACTTGAACAAGGGTACAAAGTCAGAACAACACTGCGTTCGCTTAACAGGCAGAATGAGGTGAAGGATATGCTGAAAAAAGGGGGTATAAGCTCTTTTGAAGAGCTTACTTTTATTGAGGCTGACCTTTCGAAAGATAGCAACTGGGATGAGGCTGTACAAGGCTGCACCTATGTGTTGCATATAGCATCCCCGACACCAATTGTTAACTTTAACCATGAGGATGAAATGATCATCCCGGCAAAAGAAGGCGTGTTAAGGGTACTGAAAGCAGCGAGGGCAGCCCGTGTTAAACGGGTAGTGCTGACATCGGCCTATGGAGCAGTTGCTATGGGAAATATAAACCGTACAACGCCGTACACTGAAAAAGACTGGTCGAATCTTAAGGCAAATCTTCATCCTTATCAAAAATCAAAAACAATTGCAGAAAAAACCGCGTGGGAATTTATCAGTAATGAAGGAGGAGGTCTTGAACTTTCAACGGTCAATCCGGTGGCAGTAATGGGACCTGTTCTCGGTACAGATTACTCCCATTCCAATCAGGTAGTGAAGAAAATGCTTGAAGGTGAGATAAAAGCATGTCCAAAAGTATATTGCTGCCATGTGGATGTGCGTGATGTTGCTGATCTGCATCTCCTTGCCATGACCCATCCGAAAGCAGCAGGGGAGAGGTTTCTTGCTACCACGGGTAATGCACTTTCAATGCTTGATATTGCTAAAATATTGAAGAGAAATCTAGGGGAGGTAGCAGCAAAGGTTCCTACCAAAGAAATGCCCAATTGGATTGTCAGAACAGCGGCAATATTCAATCCATCGTTAAGGATGCTGGCCACATTACTTGGTAAATATGCGGAAACGAGCGGTGACAAAGCAAAGCAATTACTAAACTGGTCGCCTCGCTCCAGTGAGGAAGCGGTAATGGCCACGGCAAATTCTATGTTGGAGCTAGGTCTGATAAAAAAATAAAAAGTTATGCATCGCGGTAATCTTATTTTGAAGGGACCACAGGTAAAGCAATAATTGTTAAATTTATACTATGAAAGAATCAAGTATTGCTTCCTGTTATATGAGTCCTTCTCTCGGTACAGAGCAGTTTATCCCGGACCATTGTTTTATGTACCTGGTTTCAGGCTCAATGCTTGTTTATGATGGACATAAGGAATATAAAATCCAGTCAGGTGATTATGGTATAGGTAGAAGGAACCATCTGGCAAAATATATTAAACAACCGGAGGATGGAGCCTTCAAAAAGATATTTATTTTATTCCAACAGGATTTTTTAAAGACTTTTAAGGATACCTATGGATTCAGAGCTGAAGGTAGTAAAACAGTAGGTGCGATTATTCCCTTAGCTAAAGATAGGCTGGTCAAAAATTTTATGGAATCGATAATTCCCTATTTTAATGAGGACGGAGTTATGGAAGAACAGTTTTTGGATATCAAGAGGACCGAACTTTTACTTGTGCTCCTCAAGGTAAATCCTGAACTTGCCAATGTTTTTTTTGACTTTACCAGTCCTGAGAAAATAAATCTTGAGGAGTTTATGAACCGCAATTACCGGTTCAATGTGAGTATCGAACGTTTTGCCTATCTGACAGGCAGAAGCCTATCCGCTTTCAAACGTGATTTTGAAAAGATATTCCATACTACTCCAAGGCATTGGCTTGTACAGAAACGATTGGAAGAAGCGTATCATCTTATCGATAAAAATGGCAAAAAACCTTCTGAGATTTATCTCGATCTTGGTTTTGAAAATTTCTCCCATTTCTCCTTTGCATTTAAAAAACTGTTTGGACATCCGCCAACCCAATTGATCGGAAGAAGGAAAATACATGAAGAATCCAAAAAAGATGAAGCTTAATTCTGATGTTTATATAATAATTTAGTCAAAACAAAAGCGACGAAAGAGGGGTAGAGTTAGGTATCCCTTGTAAAACTTGATTTACGGAAAGGCATCGATCTTAACAAGAGTTTTTCCCTTTATGTAAATAGTTGATTAAATCAGAAAACGATTAGATTACCGACAGACAAGAAAGAAATTTTTAAAAAAAACATTAATTTAACACCAACCCTCAATTCCCAGACGAGAGGAGGACGCGGTTTAATGTCGATTCATTAACAGGTTTATATTAAGTTCACAATCCTTTCCGCACCCGGGTCAATGTTTCGCGGGTGATGCCAAGGTATGAGGCAATTTGGCTAGTGGGAAATCTTTCAACAAGCTGAGGATACAAAAACGAAAAGATTTCATACCGTTTTTGTGCACTGAGATGTTTAGCATGATCCCTGCGCCTTTGTGCGGCAATATGATGGTTCTGATTAATATGCCAGAACATTTCCTTAAAAGCGGGGATCTCTAGGATTGTCTCGAACTTACTTCTCGGTACCGCAAGGAGTTCAGTATTTTCATGAGCCTCAATAAAAAAATCGGAAGGTTTCAAACTCATATAGCTCTTCATGTCGACTGCCCACCAGTCTTCAATATACAACTGATGAATACAATCATTACCATTCTCATCTATACTGAACATACGTAATGCCCCCTTGACTACAAATCCGGCATATTCACTGACCTGACTTTCTTTAAGAAAATAGTGTTTCTTTTTTATCTTAATCGGCACCATTAAGCCCTCTATTTCCAACTTTTCTTCATTAGAGAGCTTGCTTATACTATGGCGTTCAATATAATCAAAAATCGTCTTATACATATTATCATTAATTTAAACACATTTACCCTGGACTTTTTACTGTCTTTAAAAGCTCGACTATCTTTTTACTGATGTCAACAGCAACAGGGCGATGTCCAGCCTCGAGGGCCACGATGGATATGGAGGCATTCAATTGAGGAATATAAACAAGGTCTGTTCCTAGTCCTCCTCCATGATTGTACCCTAAAAGCCCTGCATATTTGATTTTGCGGATTCCAAGGCAATAATTTACCTCTAAATTAGGAGGAACATCTTGTGTCATTAAAGCGAGTACTTCTTTATTTTTAATAATCTTTCTATTGAACAGTTGCTGAAAATAATTTGACATTTCTTTTACATTGGTAATTATGCCACCACCCCCATATAGGTCCCATGATGGATCAAGATTATAAGTATCCCATCCAAATTCATCCCAATATTGGTGAGCCTGTTCAGGAGTATTTTTTCTTTCTTTTTCAAACTTGGCAAAGCGTGTAATCAGCAGTCCATTATTTTTGTAGCTGAGCAGCCTTCTGATCGAAAGATAATAGGGGTGATGGGTAATATTTTCAATTATTTCGGTTAGAAGAACGTAGTTGATATCTGCATATTTAAAACCTTCCCCTGGTTGTGCAAGCGGTTTTCCAAGCCTAGTAGCCCTAGCGACCTGTTCGTCCCTTGTCCATGCGTATTTTGGGTGCTCACCAATAAATTTGAAATATTCGGCGTCGACATAATCCCTGATGCCTGAAGTATGTGAGAGTAGATTCTTTATCGTTATACGGGATGTATTATAACCTGCCTGGGTAAGTTCTGTTTCTGATCGCTGGTTCAGATAATCTTTGATGGGTTGGTCGATGTCAAGTTTTCCTTTTTCAACAAGTCTTAGTATGGATGCCGCCACATAGGGCTTGGTTGTACTTGCTATCAGTACAGGCTGATCTGTGGAGAGTTTATGTTTGGTATCTCTGTTTTCATAACCTGTGGCATAGCCAAAAGATAACTTTTGGTCCGGCGCTTCAACATAGAGTGCAAAACCAACTGCTTTTGGATTAGCAGCGTAAGTGGAATCAACAATATTTTTTATTTTTTGCTGGATATTCTGGGCACACACATTTGCACTGGTCACTATGATCAGAAATACGGTCTGAAGGTTTTTTAAGATGCGCATATATTATTTTAATATTTTTGGACGGAATAAAAATTAGCAGAGAATAAATACAAGAGCACATTTTAATCCCTGTATAATCATAATTTTTTTTAGTTCATGGATAACCTAATTGAGCCGTTCCCTAAATTGCAATGGAGTCAATCCCGTCTTATTTTTGAAGAGTTTATTAAATGATTGAGGATACTCGAACCCCAGGTCATATGCAATTTCAGCTGCAGTAAGTTCTGATGTAGAAAGCTTCTGCTTGGCAACTTCGATCAGTTTGGCATGGATGTGCTGCTGCGTATTCATTCCGGTCATATTTCTTAACAGATCACCCAGATAGCCATATGATACATTGAGCAAAGCCGAAAAATAACTAACTGATGGAATACCATTCTGTATGGACTGTTCATCTTCGTAATAATTTTTGAGCAGTGTTTCAAAACGCTCTATTAAAGGGCTACTTATTGCCTTTCTGGTTATAAACTGCCGCTTATAATAGCGGTTGCTGTAATTAAGCAAAACTTCCAGGTATGAAATAATCAGTTCCTGGCTTGTATCGTCTATTGCCGTTTCGATTTCTTCCTTGATATTATCAAAAATGTTCAGCACTTTATTTCTTTCTTTTTCTGAAAGATGAAGCGCTTCATTTATATTGTAGCTGAAAAATCCGAATTTTGTTATTAACCTCGCAAGTGGGTGTCCAGCAAAAAAATCTGGATGGACGAATAGGCTACGTCCACTACACACGTCATCATCAACAACGGAAAGAGCCTGTCCCGGGGCTACAAATATCAGTCCCCCTTCATCAAAATCATAGTAGCTCTGCCCATATTTCAATTTGCCCTTCAAGTTACTTTTATAGGATACCATATAAAAATCGTGAACAAGGTATCGTACTTCCGATTCCGAAGAAATGTCAGCATGATTGACAGAAACGATAAGGGGATGTAGAGGGCTGGCAACACCCAGCCCTCTACATAAATCACTAATTGACTTATAATAATGCAGTTCCTTTTTTTTAACTGATTTATCGATCATGATTAATTTATGAATTTTATTAAATAGGAATTGATAGTGTAAAATTAGCTATTTTTAACTACAGCGGACTTAGCCAGCTAATCCTTTTGCAATGAGTTTTCTGAATTTTTCCGGACCAATATCCAATCTTTTCTGATACGTCGATATGGCATCATTGCCTGCAAGATAGCGGAGTTGATCTTTAGCATCGGTTATTGCTTCGTAAACTATGGCGGCAATAGATTCAGCAGTTGAAAATTGAAGCGGGCTTTCATTATTTTCAAAGCTTGCTAAAAACTTGTCAAACTGCTCTGCATAGGCCTCATGCTTACCAAAATCTAAAGACCTGCTCATAAAATCAGTGGCAATTCCGCCAGGAGAAATGGTCTTTATCTGAATATTATGTGCAGCTAGCTCAAAAGATAGGCTTTCACTCCAACCTTCAATAGCCCATTTTGTCGCATGGTAAATAGAAGCAAATGGGAAGGCTACAAGTCCGCCTATAGAGGTCGTACTGATAATTAAGCCACTACGTTTTTCCCTTAAATGAGGAAGAAATGCCTCTGTCACCCTGATTACGCCCAAAACATTCGTATCGAACTGTCGTGTAATCTGGTCATCTCGGTATCCTTCCAATGGGCCTGTCAGACCGTATCCTGCATTATTGAAAACAACGTCTACAGGCCCAATTTGAACAGCAGCCATTACCGCCTTTTCAATAGATGAAAGATCTGTCACATCTAACTGTAAAAGATGGATATTTTTGATTACATTCAGTTCAGTTTCTTTTTCAGGATGCCTCATCGTTGCAATTACATTCCATCCTTTGGATGCCAACAACTTTGCTGTTGCTTTTCCCAAACCGGAAGATGCCCCTGTTATAAATATTGTTTTCATTGATCTGCTTATTTGGATAGAAAAATATTGTTTGTAAACGCCTGATATTCTTCTTCAGAGGTATTTCTTCGTGCATCCAGGATAAGCTTGATGTCGTTAGTAGGAGAATAACGCAAGCGGTCAGTTCCGTCAGTAGCAGCTTCGTAAATGGCTTGTACCACTTTTTCTACCGCGTCAGCATCTGCTGCTCCTGCCATTCCACCATAAACTTTACTAATTTGCTCTAAAAAAGGAAGATAATCTTCGATCAATTGTAGGCCTAAACCTTCATCACCCGTACGGTTCATAAAGCCGGTCTGCGGAGCTCCCCCCGGTTCAATGATTTTTGCAGCAATACCTAATGACGCCAGCTCATATCGTAATCCTTCAGTCCATCCTTCCAAAGCAAATTTTGATGAACTGTAAATCGAAGCCATAGGGAAACCGATGGCACCAGCACCTGAACTAACATTGATAATAGTGCCTGATTTTTGAGAACGAAAATGAGGTAAAACCGCTCTTGTTACGTCCATTGCCCCAAATACATTCACGTCAAATTGGGTTTGGATGGCTTCACGGGATGCACTTTCAAAAATTCCAAAAAGACCATATCCCGCATTATTTACAACGACATCAATATTTCCGAAGTGGTTTATTCCCTCACTGATTGCTCTATCAATAGAATCCTTATCCTGAACATCCAATTGAGTAATAAAGATATTTTCTGACTTGTCAAGATTTCCATCTTTACTGGTATCTCTCATAGTTGCGATGACGTTCCAGTCTTTAGCAGCGAAATAATTTGCAGTTGCGGCTCCAAAGCCGGATGATGTGCCAGTGATCAATACTGTTTTGTTCATTTTTTTGATATTTAATTTGTTTAACACTTTTGATACTGCAAATATCTACTGTATAGCGGCCAACGAATAAACCAGATTAAGGGATTGATAATCCAAAATGAGGATTATGGTTTTTTCCAGAAAAGCCCGTCATTATTAGTGTGAAAATTAATGACGTTGACGCCTGTTTTAGCATTCGTATTTGTTTCAAATCCATCAACGACCGGATCTTTACTGGCTACAGGCAGGAGTTCTACATATTGTATTGTTCTTCCTTTTGCACGTGTCTGCGAGCCAAACTCACTTTTCAGCGGGCAGATCAACCTATAAAGGTTTTTGGCCATAAAGGTGTAGAGGTAATCGTTAATATCGTCAGCCTTTCCATGATAGTTTGCGTCTGCGTTCAGTTTTAACACGCCTCCGTTTATTAAGCGTCCACGTACTTCTGCAATACTGAGCAGATTATCATTTTCATCCATAATGTAAGCATTATCCTGTGGATCCATATAGATCCATTTTTTTAGGGAAGGGATATACACAGAATTGATTACATGTCCTCCTTCCGGGCTAGGATATCTCCCTGAAAAGCAGATCACGGTTCTGGACTGGAATCCCATGGCCAGGAACACTTCATTCATCGCAATGGAAAGCGGATAGCATCCATGCGCCTGCTTTTTACTGCGGTAGCTATCGATAATGCTTATGGCGTTTAGGGATTCGATATTCGGGGCATCATTGTGAGGGACCTCCTCATGGAACCACTTCAACAGCCTTTTTGCTCTTTGAATATCACTTCCTTTTCCGGCAATGGCATCAAGACCGTATTTCGTTCGGATCTGCATGGTTAGAAGACTGATAAGAGAAATCAGGAAATGTCTGCTTCTGAGAAATATTATATTCCTTTCCCTGACGAAGTTCTTGGAGTTCGGGTGTTTCGATTTGCGCAGATGCCCAACCCGTTGTAAAAAGGCCTAATAAGGCTAACATATAGTTTTTTTTATCAATCATTATTTAAATATCAATTATCAATACATTCATAATTTTGTTGGAAAAATTTCTTTATTCAGGCAACTTTATAAGCTGATTATTCTTGATAAAACTGGAATTTCGGATACTCGGTATATCCTTTTTTACCTCCGGTATAATAGGTCGCCGGATCGGAAGCAGCAAGCGGCCAGCCATTTATAAATCTTTCGGGCAGATCGGGGTTAGCGATAAATAATGTACCAAATGATACCAGGTCAGCTTTTCCTGATGCCAGGATTTCATTGGCACTTTTTTGGTCAAAACCAAGGTTGACCATGAGGACACCATTGAAATGAGTTCTGAAAAAGCCAAAATAGTCTGAACCTATTTCTGCCAGAGGTGTATCTGATAAATCTCTTGCAGGACCAACGATGTGGAGGTAAGCGAGGCGATGCTCGTTTAATCGCTGCATCAGGTATCCGTAATCATTTAGTGTCTCACTATCAGGTCGGATAATGCCTGGATTGTAAGCCGCAGGAGTGAATTTTAATCCTATTCTGCCTTCACCCCACACCTGGCTTACAGCAGCCAGTATCTCAAAAAGAATCCTTGAACGGTTTTCGATGTCCCCTCCATATAAATCTTTTCTCTGGTTAGTAGCCTTGCTGAGAAACTGAGGGATCAAGGTAAAAAGCTGTGCATGGATTTCAATGCCGTCAAATCCAGCCTTAAATGCATTTTCCGCCGCAGACCTGTAATCACTGACTATTTTACGGATGTCCGCGAGAGATAATTCCTCCGGTGTTTCCGTATCTTTAAACCCGTTAGGTGTAAAAGATTTTTCCTGTGGATTGATTTCAGACGGGCCCTTCGGCAGCTTTCCGTTAAAAAAATCAGAATGTGATACCGATCCGCTATGCGCTAGTTGCAGAAAAATTTTCCCACCGTTCATGTGTACTGCTTCGGTAACATTTTTCCATCCGTTTATTTGCTCCTGTGTGTAAATACCGGGAATATTAATATAGCCCATTGCATCCTGACTGACCCATGCACTTTCTGTAATTATCAGGCCGGCGGAAGCTCTCTGGGCATAATATTCTGCATGAAGTTCTGTTGGTGCCAACGCTGCATTCTCAGTTCTGCTGCGTGTCAATGAAGACATCACGATACGGTTTTGCAGGGCTAAACCTTTATGGTCAAAGGGTGTAAATAAATTTGTCAATTCCATTTTAAAAAAAATTATGGTACAAAATTGCATACTAGATCGCGGCTTGGCAATAGGAGGCATTCTTGACCTATGGGGACAATTTTGTCCCTATTAACCCTAAAGGTTAAATTAGTAGATTTGCACTTATGAGCTATGAGAGAAAAATACCGGTACCCACTGATTGCGGACTGCACCTGACCAAAGAAATTATTGGCGGTAAATGGAAAATGTCGCTTATATATGCCATCTATTCAGATATCAAACGTCCTTCACAGCTGGAAAAAGCATTTCCTGCATTGACAAAAAGGGTTTTGAGCAGACAGCTCAAAGAGCTTGAGGAACATGGCGTGATCAGTAAAAAGATATTCCACCAGTTACCTCCCAAAGTCGAATATTCCCTGACATCCCTGGGTGAATCCCTCCTTCCTATCATCGATATGATGGATAATTGGGGGAATGAACACCGTCCTTTTCTTGAAAAAGTAATTGAAGACACACATCCAATGGTAAACATTGAAAATCTTAGACCTTAAGTTAGGCTTTTTCGACTTGTTGTTCAGCATGACTTTTTCTTTCGTTCTCTTCTTTATAAAAATCTCCCCAATTATTAATAGTGGGCAGAAACATTCTGGGTATCCTTGCCTTATTTGCAGAAGAAGGAACCATCGAGGACCCTGTTGGCTCTATCACTGAAAAGGCTTCTGTCGGACTTCCACGCCTTGTAAGCGCTTTACCAGAAAATGCTTCATTTACATTAGATACGCCGATACGCACTTCGCATGATTTGTCAGGAGCAGCTTTTGCGATGACAGTGGAATTGATATGGGATGGGAAACCGATGAAAATCCATTCCATTGATGTGATGCAGTTTAACAAACAGGGCCTTATTACAGAAATGAAAGCCTATTACGGCCCGTCCAATAATCATATTTCTCCAATCACTTTAGATTCCAATTGCGCTGTTAAACCGAAATTACTGTCTTTTCTGCTTATCCCTGATTATTTAAGTCTGTGAAAAACCTCAAGATTAACATTGTGAAAACTCATTTTTTTAAACCAATACCGCTCCTCCGTCAATGATCAATGACTGTCCCGTTATATATTCCTGCTTCATAAGGAATACAAACGTATCTGCAACATCTATTGGCTGTCCCACTCGTTTTAGCAGAAGTGTTTTTTCCAAATGACTGAAAAAGCTTTCTTTGTCCTCTTGGTTTAGGTTACCCCATAGGTTTGTGTCTATGATACCGGCGGCAACATTGTTTACCCGTATCGGAGCCAGTTCTACTGCCATTGCTTTGGTAAAAGCGTCCATAGCACCACAAATCGTAGCACCCAAACTATACCCGGCAGCAGGGCGTTGCCCAAAATTGCCACTCATTAAGTTAATACTTCCACCTTCATTGATATATTGTTTACTGTATTTAATTGCTGCAAACGCACCCCAAAAACGAATGGTGAAAAAGTCCTTTCCTTTTTCTATTTCCGTATCATCAACCATGCTCATGGAAATGTTTTCTCCAGCGGTATAGACCAAATGATCAAAGTTGCCGATATTGTTGAAAAAAGACTTTATATTTTCTTCTTTATCCAAACTCACAGCAAATCCTTTACTGTTGTAGGGTAAGGTTACTAGTGCCTTATCGATACGCTGCTGATTGCTTGAAACAATGATTACTTCAGCACCGTCAGCTGCTGCTGCCTGCGCTGTTGCCAATCCAAGCCCAGAGCTGCCGCCAAGAATAATTACCCTTTTGTTTTCTAATGTTTTCATATTGAATTTTTTTTATGTTAAAATTATATCCTCCGGAAATTTATCCGGCTATACTAATAGTTTGCTTGTCCGATCAGCAACTGGTCGAACTTTCCGTCTGCACCCATCCTGAATTTGAAGTAGGTTTTAAAATCACCCCAGGTATCACTATGGAATTTCCCATAAATATCGATACTGCTGTTTTCAACCTTATCTATTGAGGTAAAATGTTCTTTTCCGATTGCTTCTGTTGAAAATTTCATGAAATCCCTGGGATGGCCATCGTCTAAAAGTGTGGCATTGTTACTAAAATGTGAAAGCCATTTTGCACTGTCACCTTTCTGCCAGTCTTCGATGGCGGCAAGGACTTTCTGGTTGTTAATCTTACTGTATTCCATCTTATTGATTGTTTTGTGGTTATGACTACCAATCTGCCCACATGCATTAATACTACACAGGAGTAGGACCGGTATTAAAGACCTGAAGATTTTCATTTGCTTATTGATTTGCTCCACCATTGACCAATAGGTGCTGTCCGTTAACGAATGAGGATAGGCCGCTTGCAAAAAATTCTGCTGCATTGGCAACATCCTCCACTTCTGCAAGTCTGCCCATCGGACAGCTGTCAAGTAGTGATTTTCTCAGATCCGGGTAACTGCCTTCTTCGGCAAAAATACCCGAGTGGTCCACGGCGAATGGTATAATCGAATTGACAGTTACCCCGCGGTGTCCGATCTCTTTTGATAATACGTCAACCAAATATCTAGGGGTTGTTTTACTTCCCCCATATACCGCCATTCCCGGTACAGGAAACGCTGTAGTACTGGACGCAATGTAGATAATACGCCCATTATCTTCGACATGTAATGTAGCCTGCTGCATGGTGAAATAAGCCCCCTTGGTATTGATTGAAAACAGACGGTCAAACTGTTCTTCCGTAAATTGCGTTACAGGCGTTTCCACCATTTCTATCCCAGCATTTGCCACGACAATATCAATTTTACCAAACACTTTTTTAGCTTCTTCAAAGAGACGTTTGATATCTGCAACTTTACTGACGTCAGCCTGGATCGAGATCACTTTTACTCCCATAGCTCTGATATTGCTTTCTACCTGAGCAGTGGACGATTTATCTTTTGAGTAATTCAGTACGATGTTTGCGCCTAATGCGGCATAACGCTCTGCAATGGCTTTACCCAAGCCCCTTCCGGAGCCTGTAATCAAGGCTACTTTATTTTCTAACGTATTCATTTTTTTTAGATTTGATTTATTCATATGTTTAGGCCATTCCGCCATTTGCACCAATATTCTGTCCTGAGATCCATTTTGCCTGGTCAGATGCAAGAAATGCAACGACCTCAGCTATATCCTCCGGGGTTCCCAGACGACCAAATGCATTGGATGAACCAAGCTGTTTGATCTGTTCTTCTGATTTTCCATTAAGGAATAAATCAGTTCCTGTGGGACCGGGCAGTACGCAGTTGACATTAATACCCCTTGCACCAATTTCCTTAGCAAATATGCGGCTCATCTGTTCTACAGCAGCTTTAGTGGCTGCATATACTCCATAGGTCGGAAATAAAGTTCGGGTCACCGTTGAAGAAAGGTTAATTATACTTCCATTATCAGAAAGTTTGGTTGCAGCTTGTTGAAGAGAGTAGAAGACACCCTTCACATTAATATCCAGCTGTTTTTCCAACTGTTCTTCTGAAAGGTCCTTGATCAGTGCGTTGAGCATCACCCCGGCGTTGTTTACCCAGATATCTACTTTTCCAAAATGCACAATGCTTTCATCAAAAAGACGTATAACTTCTTCTTTGCGGCTCACATCGGCTTTGATAGCAATGGCCTGCCCACCGCTTGAAGTAATGCGGTATACAGTCTCATCTGCCGCGGCCTGGTTGCCGCTGTAATTGACAATTACGCTGGCACCTTCCTGTGCCAATCTTAGTGCAATGGCAGCTCCGATTCCTTTTGATGAACCAGTTATTACTGCCGCTTTTTCTGCTAAATTTTTCATTTTATTATTTTTTGTTTGATCAAACCTTCCTGCTCCCTTTTAGTGGGATTAATGGCAGTCCAGTTTTTTGTTGGGTTAGATTTCTATTTCCTTAAATCAAAAGTACAATCAGCAATGGGCTGCCTTGTTACGAATATTAAAGCATGAGTTGCAAATTTTAAAGAATTCCAACACAGAGGCGAGTATCTCTTATTCAGGTAGTTCTATGCCCGAGATTTCGGCACATTTATCGATGAACATCTCCTGTATTTCCGTATTTCTAGCACCATGATGTACAGCCTGTGGCTTTTTATGATAATAATATCCTCCTGATTTTAGTGCCATAGCATCTATTGAAGAGGCAAGCCAAACCTGTGTTAGTGGTGCATCTGCAAGGCTATCGGGGGCCCCGGATCCGCCCATTTTAGTCGCTACCCAGCCTGGTTCCAATGCATTCGAAGCGACATCTTTCCATCTTCCGGCAACAGCAAAAGCAAGAAGTACATTGTGCAATTTAGAATCTGCGTAAGCTTGAAAGCCGTTCCAGTTCCTTTGTTCCCACAAAAGGTCGTTCAAACTGTTATCTCCATCACGATGAAGCCCGCTGCTCATATAGATAAGTCTTTGTGGTTTTTCAATAAGGGCGGTGAGGATGTATGGCGAAAGGCTATTTATGGCAAATACATGCGGTAAGCCGTCTACAGTCATAATTTTTCGTGGCTCCCTGTAACCAGCTGCAGCATTATGAATAATAGCATCAAACTTTCCAAGTTTGTTTACTTCTCTGGCAAGATCAATTGTCTCTGAAATACTGGCGAGATCACCAGTCAGCACCGTTTCTGCTTTGGGGTTGGCTTCAAGTGCTTCCTCGGCTCTGTCCTCATTTCTCGCATGAAGCACTACCTGATGCCCTTGTTGGATCAATAACTTTGCGGCCATCATGCCAAGGCCGTCAGAAGATCCTGTAATGAATATTCGTCCCATTTTTTCTAATTTTTATTTGGCGTTTAATTGGCTGCTCATTTCGCTATCGAGACTTTTTCCTTCATCCATCTTTAATTAAAGATCTAGCGAGTATGGGTAACCGAATTTGTATTTATACGTAATTTTCTGATTCAAAGGTATAAAGAGTGTTGCCTCCGAATGTTGCGAATATTAAAGCATATATTGCAAAATTTAAAGAACTGGGAATAGTGAATATTAGGAATGAAAAATGCGATGGTTTTAACCGGGATTTTTCTATAATAACTGAAAGATTATTGAATATAAATCCCATTAAACAGGTGTATTGCAATTTTATTCAGTTATATTAAAATTGTATTATCGTTTTCAATAATGTGGGAAAGTGAGGCATCTAATATACCTTCGAAATATAATATATAGCTCTATTTTTAATATCGATCTATATCCTATTATCAAAATACGTAATGCAAAAATTATGAATGATGAGATTTTCTATACACTATTGGAGATACTCCTTCATACCTTTTAAAAAAGTTGCTGAAATGGGCAGTTTCTGTAAATCCTAATCTGTAGGTAATTTCCTTAATAGGAATATTTGCATTTTGTAATAATGATTTTGCTTCTGTCAGTGTTTTCTCGGCAATCCAGGCAGTTAAATTTTTCCCTGTTTTGCTTTTGATAACACTGCTAAGATAATTGGGATGCAGGTTGAGGGCATCGGCATAATCTTGGACACGAAAAACCATATCCGCTTTCCCGGAACTTAGATCACGATAATGATGCTCTAAAATTCTTTTAAAAGATATAACAATCTGGGAACTGCGATTCCCTTCATATATCGGATTATAATCTATCCAGATATGCTCTTTGATCTTGAAAAGAAGTATCGCCAATAAATGACCGATAATTTTGTATTTGTTAGATGTGTTCTTTTTGTACTCATCTAATATCTGGATATTTATAGCACCAACTTCATTAAAAAAGCTATCTGTTACCACTTTTGGCCGAACAATTTCAGTAAGAAGAAATGGAAAATCGGTGTAAACATCTTCTCCGATGTACTTTTTCAAAAAGGTTTCGTCAAAAGTTATTAATAAAATATCTTCTATCTGTGTCCAGCTAAATGTTCGGTAATTACTTGGGTTGGTAAAATAGATGGAATGGGGTTCAACTTCAAAAGTCTGCTCATCAATAGTATATCGTCCGCTTCCATGCTTCACGAATAAAAAAGAGAAAAAATTGGGGCGGTAAGAAGTAGATTGATAAGGTAGTTTGAACGGAATCGCGTTTAAATTAAAAATAGTGAAGCCCTCTGTAACATCGAACAGATCTACAGGAAGTTCCAATGCTTTATAAAGCTGAAATAGAGAATTTGATTCGATATTATTTTTTTGTTCCACTTTTTTTGCAACTCAAATTGGATTCCCAAATTTAATAAATTGAGATTTAAATTGGTGAAAAAAAAGGAAGAGCAATTGCCTTTGTGTGATGAGGAATTTTTCAAGATCTTATGTTTAATAATTTAGCGAAAGGTCCCCAACATGAAGAAGCGGAGATTTGTTTTATAATAACTAATGCCTTAACTGCAATCTAGATGCTTGACAAGGAAGCTGGGTATTCCATATGATAAACCACAATTTGTCGCTTTTGTAGGTGGTGTTTTCTACACAGATCCGAACCATCCTCTTCAGAATAGCATAAAATTCCACTATTTTAATCCTTTTCAAATTACTGCCATGATTCTGCAATAAATATAAATCATGCTATTATCCAGTAAGACAGAATATGATCGAAGCGTAAAAGCTATTTGTCAGAACATGTATATAACCTCGTCAAATAAATTGTTCTGTTTTTCGTTTAAATATATAAGATTTTTTTAAATACAATAAAGGATTTTATAATAATACCCACGCCATGCAAGCCATTTATCTGTACATACGAGTCAGTACTGATGAACAGGCTGTAAAAGGATATTCCCAACGCAGCCAGTTGGATCGGCTTGTGCATTATTGTAAAGATCACAATCTTATTGTTACCAAAACTATTTTCGAAGACTATCCGGCAAAAACATTTAACCGACCGGAGTGGAACAAGCTGTTCGCTGAACTTAAGCTCATTAAGAACCAATCTTCACTTATTCTCTTTACTTATTGGGATCGATTCAGCCGCAATATTATGGACGCTTACAAGATGTTAGAAAGATTGCAGAATATGAAAGTCTCCATTCAGGCAATTGAACAGCAGATAGACTTCTCAATCCCGGAAAGTAAAATTATGTTGGCAATGTACTGGGCTACTTCTGAAGTAGAAAACGATAAAAGAAGCCGTAATGTACGTTTGGGAATGCAAAAAGCAAGACTGGAAGGAAGGTGGATCAATAAAGCTCCTCTAGGATATAGAAATAAAATCACATCTGATGGGAAAAAATATATAGCCATCTACGAACCGGAAGCATATATTATCCGTGAGGCTTTTACAGCTATAGTGAGACAAAATAAATATTGTTTAACTGAAATATACAAGGATGCGGTATCAAATGGGCTTAATTGTAGTAGAAGTGCTTTTTATCGGTTGGTAAGAAATCCTATTTATTGTGGTAAAATAAAAATTCCGGCATTTGAAGATAAACCTGAAAAAATTGTTGAGGGTACTCATGAGCGTCTTATACCTGTCGTTTTATTTGATCATGTTCAAAGAATAATAAAAGACGCAGATTTAAACCATCCTAAAAAATTAGCTTCAAAAAGGATAGCTAATGAAAATTTAATTTTTAGAGGTGTCCTACAATGTCCTAATTGTGGAAATACGCTTACAGGAAGTGGATCGCAGGGACATACTAAAAAATATTATTATTACCACTGTATGGGACGTTGTTCATACCGGGTAAGAGCTGACGTTATCAATTTGAGTTTTCTTTCATTCCTTAAGAATAATAGAGTGGTAGAACCATTTTTAGAACTTGCCAATAGTATTTCAAAGGAAATTTATGGTGAAGAACATCATGATTATATTCAGAAAAAAGAGGAGATAAAGAAAGAAATGGAAAAATTGATTGATAGGGGATTCAATGCACAAAAGCTATTTTCAAATGGGGATATTGACTATGATGATTATATATTAATAAGAAGTCGTTGTCAGGAATCTTTAAAAGATAATACTGATAAATTGAGACAGCAGGCTTTAAAAATAGTGGCTGAAAAACATACAGAAAAGGGAACTGATTATATTATTAACCACTTAGGGGAGTTTTATGAAAATTCAGATACTATAACCAAACAGAGAATTATCAGATTATTTTTTCCGGAGAAAGTTAAAGTAATAGAAGGGAATATTGAAAAAATGTTATCAGAAAGTGTTAAGAACATATTTGGATTAACTCCTTCATTTTCTAGAATAAAAGAAATCCATGGTCAGCAGACAGAGCAAGAAATAGTTGAGTTTTTTAAAGAATTATATTTTTTAGGGTATGAACAAAACTTAAAAAATATCTAAAAATTGATTGATTAGTTTTTGATTTTTCAGAGTAAAGCTGATATTTTAAATTGTATTTATATAAAACGCTGAAAAACAGTTTTTTGCGGAGCGTTAAAGTGTTCGAGATCCTGTATAGATAACTTGATGGGCTTGACTTTTCGAACTTTTTGTTCTACATAAAAAAACCATTTTTAGTATTTGATTGATTTTCAGTTGTTTATTTTTCTTGAAAAGGTTCGAATCCTGTCAGGTTCGTAACAATAATATGGAGCTTTAATCGAAAAATCGTCTAAAAAAGATAAAATATTGGTTTTTTAAGAAAAAATTTTTGCTTTAGAAAATAAGGTAAAAGGGTGAAAAATACTCTAAATAGACTGAATAACAAGTATTTATAAATAAAGTGACACCATTTGGCCTAAATTGTCCTAATGGTGTCATTAAGTGAGCGCGTCAGGATTCGAACCTGAGACCGTCTGCTTAGAAGGCAGATGCTCTATCCAGCTGAGCTACGCACCCATTAAATAATTTTGAGAAAATTACTAAAACAGTCGGGGCGGCAGGATTCGAACCTGCGACCTCCTGGTCCCAAACCAGGCGCGATGACCGGACTACGCTACGCCCCGAAAAATATAGTTAGTAAGAAAAAAATGCGGAGGGTAAGGGATTCGAACCCTTGCGACGCTTGCACGTCGACAGTTTAGCAAACTGCTCCATTAACCACTCTGGCAACCCTCCTTTTTTCTTGTTTTTTAATGATCGTTGTTCCGTTATTGCGAGTGCAAATATAGAATAGATTTCTTTATTTACCAAATAAAATTCAAGAAAAATTTGTGTATTTTTGAGGAGATAAATGATTAAAAAATTAAACTGATGCGTAAGACATTATATATCATCGGATTAAGTACTTTTGTTTTTTCATGTACTTCCCAGCAAAATGTTAAAAAAAATACCTACAAGCCAAAAGCCCCGGTATCACAGGCGAAACCTGCTGTTAAGACTCCGGTAGCCGAGACTGCAAAACCTAAAATTACCAATGACCGCGGAGTAGAATTTTTTACAACCAATCTTGCTGATCCTACAAAAAATGACAATACGGCAAGTTACGGTTCTATCGTTTCAGCAAAGCCGGCAGGATATAAAGTTGTAAAGACTTATTTCCCTGCCATAGGACAGAACTTTAGACAGCGTTACCTTATATTACATTATACAGCGCTTCCTGATGATAAGTCCATTACGGTTCTTACCCAACAGGGGGTAAGTGCCCATTATCTGGTGAATAATACCGGAGACAATGAGATCTATCAGCTGGTGGACGAGAACAAACGTTCTTATCATGCCGGAGTAAGTAACTGGAGAAATGATAAAAACCTTAATGATACTTCTATAGGAATTGAGATTGTCAATACCGGATATACATCAGATGCCGAAGGAAAAAAAGTATTTGCTCCATTCAGTGATGAACAGGTAAAAAAAGTGGCTGCTTTGGCTAAAGATATTGTCAACAGATACCAAATCCCGGCAACCAATGTCCTAGCTCATTCAGATATTGCCCCAACAAGAAAGCAGGATCCCGGACCTATGTTTCCATGGAAAAAGCTGTATGATGAATACCAGCTTGGAATGTGGTACGATGAAGCCGTAAAACAGAATTTCTTAGCTCTGGCACAGGAAGAAGTACCCCTAAAGTATAATGATCCTTCCTTTATCTTTGCTATCCAGACGGCATTGCAGAAATTCGGATATTATGTGGATCTGAGCGGAAAGTGGGATGATGCAACAAAAAGAACCATCGAAGCTTTACAATACCATTTCCGTCCGCAGAATTATGACGGAATTATGGATGCTGAAACATGGGCAATCCTTCAGGCTTTAAATCAAAAATATCCAGCGAAATAACAATTAAAACGCATCGGTTAAGATGCGTTTTTGCTATATTTAAAAATAAAAACAGCTAAAATATCTGTAATGGAAAATTTCAGAAAAGAAAGCGATCTGTTGGGCGAACTCAATGTGCCTGCAGATGCGTATTACGGGGTGCAGACGCAGAGAGCGATCGATAACTTCAAAATCTCGGGACAGCTTCTGTCTTCATATCCGGATTTTATCAAAGGTCTGGCCTTTGTGAAAAAAGCAGCGGCAAAAACCAATTATGAATTGGGTCTGCTTGATGAAAACCTGTATTTCAAAATAGCGGAAGCATGCGATGAAATTATAGCCGGAAAATACCATGAGCAGTTCCCTGTGGATATGATCCAGGGAGGAGCCGGGACTTCAATCAACATGAACGCGAATGAAGTGATCGCCAACATTGTTTTAGAAAAATTAGGAAAAAATAAAGGTGAATATGAATTCTGTTCACCAAATGACCATATCAATCTTTCTCAGTCCACCAATGATGCCTATCCTACAGCTATCAAGATGGGACTGCTGCATATGAATATCGGACTTGTTGAAAGGCTTGAAAAAATCGTCGAAGCTTTTCGTGCCAAAGGAAAAGAGTTTCATGACGTAATCAAAATGGGCCGTACCCAGCTTCAGGATGCTGTTCCAATGACTTTAGGACAGGAGTTTGAAGCATATGCAGCTACTCTGGAAGAAGATATTTCTAAATTAAACAACAATGCCAGCCTTTTTGTAGAAGTGAATATGGGAGCGACCGCCATTGGTACAGGGCTGAATGCTCCGGTAGGCTATGCAACACTTTGTGCGAAAAACCTTGCTCAGATTACTGGTTTTCCGGTTATTTCCGCACCGGATCTGGTTGAGGCAACACCGGATACAGGTTCTTATGTAATTTATTCTTCTGCTACAAAACGTCTTGCCGTGAAGCTTTCAAAGATCTGTAATGATCTGAGACTGCTCTCTTCAGGCCCAAGAGCCGGATTATTTGAGATCAATCTTCCTCCGATGCAGCCTGGATCATCCATTATGCCTGGAAAAGTGAATCCTGTTATCCCGGAAGTGGTAAACCAGGTTTGCTTTAAGGTATTTGGGAATGATCTAACCGTAACTTTTGCTGCAGAAGCAGGGCAGTTGCAGCTTAACGTAATGGAGCCTGTACTTTCCCATGCGATCATGGAAAACATTAATTTCCTTTGCAATGCTTTAGATACGCTTCGTGAAAAATGTGTTGTAGGAATTACTGCTAACAAGGAAATCTGCCTGAATATGGTAAAGCACAGCATTGGTATTGTAACAGCACTTAACCCATATATTGGATACAAGAAATCTACGGAGATTGCTAAAGAAGCTCTTGAAACAGGGAATAGTGTTTACAATCTGGTTTTAGAGAAAGGAATTCTTTCCCAAGAGAAGCTCGATGAGATCCTTGATCCTAAAAACATGCTGAAACCGCATAACAAATAAAATAATTTAAGCGATAAATGATAATTCATTAGGATCATTTATCGCTTATCATTTATAAATTCAAAAGCTTGAGGTTTTTAATCATAATTCCTGCACATAACGAAGAAGGAAATCTTTCATTCACACTGGATTCTTTACAGCAGCAGAGCTTTAAGGATTTCCAAACTGTGGTGGTTAATGACGGTTCTACAGACGGAACGGCCGAAATAATCAGAAAATATACAGAAAATGATTCCCGTTTTGAAACGGTGAATCTTCAGAAATCTGCCCATCAGCCAGGTTCTAAAGTGGTGAGTGCGTTCAAAAACGGACTGAAAACCCAAAATACGGATGAATTTGATATTATCTGTAAATTTGATGCCGACATTATTCTTCCCGGAAATTATCTGGAAACAGTAGGGGATGCATTCAAAAACAATCCTGAATATGGACTTGTTGGTGGTTTGTTATATGTGGAAAAAGATGGAGGCTGGGTATATGAAGGGAATTCGAATAAGCATCATGTAAGAGGCCCTATGAAAGCGTATCGCAAAGAATCTTTCGTTCAAATCGGAGGATTGAGAGAAACGCTGGGCTGGGACAATATTGATTCTATTCTTTTGGAAAACCTGGGTTGGAAAGAAGTTGTTATTCCTGAGCTGCAGGTAAAACTGATCAAGGTAAAAGGTGCAGATTATACAATCAGACCGGCAGACTATTACGGCAGATATTTTTACTTTTTAGGTCTGAACAGGTTTCTTACCTATATTGCATCTTCAAAGGAAGCTGCGAAAAGCAGATCTGTTTCCTTTTTCTTTAAGATCATTAAAGCTTATGAAGCCTGCAAAACAGCCAAGCTGGAACTCAAGATCTCCAAAGAAGAGCAAAAAGCCATCAACGATAAACGATGGGCAATGCTGAAGAAAAAATGGCTGAAAATATAATCACAATTATAAAACTGCAAAAGATAAATTGACATTAAGTCAAACATTTTACCTTTGCTAACCTCTAACCTCTAACCTCTAACCTCTAACCTCTAACCTCTAATTCCAATTGAAAAAAATCGCTTACATAGAAATAGATACCCACGCAGAAATTGCGCAGGCTTTCATGGATATCATGAAGGATTCTTCGGATTTCAGTGTAGATTACTATTTTTCGAAAAAGATTAAAGATTTGATTGTGGAGGACGGCGAAACAATATTTTTATCTGACAGTTCCATGATCATGGAGCAGTTGAAATTAAAGAAATATGATCTGGTCATCATTGGAACGGTTCATCGATATTTTAACACCTTTCATGCATTGGCTCAGAAATATAATGTATCTGTTATTGTTCATAATATGAATTTTTCTGTAGCTTCAAAAGGTGCTTTGATGAAAAGTATTTTTAAGGGGGATATTATTTACCGGCTGAAGCTTTGGTGGAAAGAAGGTCTTTTTTATACCTCAAAAGCGTACAGGAATGCTAAGAATTTATTGGTACTGGATGAAGAGCTTGCATCTGATATTTATAAATTTCTGCCTCTTTTTTATAGCAAGAATTTCGAAAAAAAGGGAAATAATGATCTTAAAGTTGTGATTCCGGGGGGTGTTTCACAAAAAAGAAGAGATTACCATCATGTTTTTAAAACCATTCAAAATTTAAAAGCTGAAGAGAAATATGAATTCATATTTCTTGGAAAAGCCAAAGACAGTGAGCTGAGCCAGTTGGAAAAACTGTCTCAAAAACTTCCGGAAAATATTTCTATACAGTATTTTTCAGACCGGGTTTCCCATGAAGATTTTGAAAAATGGATGCAGAATGCAGATGTTTTGTGGTGTCCGATTCAGCAGAAAACAGAATTTTTCAGCAGGGAAGAAATCTATGGGCTGACCAAAATGACCGGGAACTTGGGTGATGCTATCAAATATGGCAAAATGGCTGTTTTTCCTAAAGATTATCCTTCGAAATTAGAATTTATTGTTCCTGAGTCGGATAATATTCTGGAGCAGTTTAAAACGCTTAAAAATATGCGCTTTGATTTCCAGAAAAACTACAGCAAAAAGTTAGTTTTAAAAAAATTGGAAGATGTTCTCTCCGGTTTAATTTCTATTTAAATTTAAAAATACTTTTGATAAAATTTGCATTCAGATAATCCTCGAGTGGGAATACTTTGGTGAAATAATTTCCGATGTAGATCAATACCAGAACAACAGCTGGTTTGTACATCAGGTTGATGAAATTATTATGGAAAGTTGGTAAAACAATCGCCACAGTGATCGCTAAAGTACATATGATAGAAACAAATATCATTTCAATCGTCAACGGAGACACTTTAAAAACAAAATAGTTGAAAGCGATCTTGATGACATTGTAAGTTGTGAGTGAAATAGCGGTAGATAAAGCAATCCCAATCAGTTTCAGATCCGTATTTTTAATGAAATAATAATTCAGTCCAACCGTGAGTCCAGCCAGAAGAAGCATAATCAGGATATTGAATCTGTAATATTTGGAAAGCGAGATGATATTCCCGTTAAAGCCTGTCGCAAGATCAATTAAAACTGCAGAACCCCAAATCCATACTACGGGCTCATATTCTCTAAGCATCGTTCCGTTTTTAGGCATAAATTCCGTCAGATAAGGAAAACCAACCATGATGCATGAAAATAAAACCGCGCCTAAAAAATATAAGGATAATGATGTCTTTTTGTGAAACCTGTCCAGTTCCTCCATGTCACCCTCAACCAGTGTTTTATTGATGATTGGGGCAGAGATGTTGAACAGTCCCAGCTGTGGAATTGAAATCAGAGAAATCAGAGCATAAAGAACAGAATAGATCCCCACTTCCTCCATTCCCAGGAACTCGCCGATCATGAAACTGTTGATCGCCAGATAATTTCCGAAAGTTCCCAGAAATCCAAAAAAACTGTAATTGAAAAATTCTTTCCAGAAATTATCCTTCTTAAAATAATCCGTATTAAAGTCCAGTCTTATCTTTTCAAGCTTGTTCGTATAATAAACGTATCCGAAAAGCATCAGGGCAAACATTCCGAAAAAGAAAGCAAACGCTACTTTCTGCGAGAGTAAAAAATAAGCGAACAGGCAGAAAGCTCCCAGGTTGGCAATCTTAGGGAAAAGATTGTCAAAAATATTGGATACTACAATTCTCTTATAATTGGAGGTATATTTATTAAAAATTGCACAGAAAGAAAGGATGAGAATGAGGGGAAGAATCATTTCCTTTAATTTCCATGCTTCCGAATGTCTGAATTTTGGGAAAAGATAGGGCAGTACAAAAAATACACCCGTAAAAATGATAAAATTAACAAACACGGTAAGCAGCGACAGTGACAGCATATTCTGTTTCTTGCCGTCTTTTTCTACCCTGTGGAAAAATTTCACGTTGGAATAAGAGATTCCCAATACTACAGCAGGAACCAGCATCTCGGCAGTAGGCAGGATATAACGGAGCTTTCCATAAAATTCAAAATTGTACGGAAAGATAAAAATGGCGGATATGGTACCCAGCAGAAAACCAATATAACCTATGATGGAATATTTGAAGCCCTGTCTCGCTACTACACTCATAATGTTTTTTTAATGGTTTTTTGGCGTAAAAATAATGTTGTTTATATAGCTGGTCTTGTTTTTTTCATCGTTGGTGTTGTGTATTAAGATCTCTTCCGTCAGGAGTTCCAGCTTAAAACTTTCACGGTTAAGATATTGTGCTTCGTATCCCCAGCTTTTTACTTCGGAAATATCATTCCAGATCGGGTTTTTGTGATGTCTCTGCTCCATTTCGACCATCAGTGTCGGAAGGAACCGCATGATGGTTTTTTTAGCACCGGACAGGGTTTTCATTTCATTTCCTTCCACATCTATCTTAATGAAATCCAGTCTGTCAAAATGTTCTATTGCGGCCCATTCGTCCAGCTTGATCACTTTTACTTTTTCCGTATAGCTTTTTTCCTCACCTTTCTCTTTGTAAGAGGTGTTTAAAGTTCCCCGGGAAGCAATCAGCTTGCCATTAATAATAGGAACCTTAAATTCGGCAATTGTATTTTCGTCAGAAAGAGCTAAAGGGAATATTCTCATTCTTGGGAAAAGTCTTTTCAGGCGGCGGTAAAGCTTCTTGTTGGGTTCAAAACCATAAATATGTTCATGGTTCAGCTTATGTTCCAACTGATAAAGAAAAGTTCCGACATTAGCCCCGATGTCCAGTATTACAGCATTTTTGGGAAGGTATTCCTTAATCCATACCAGTTCCGGTTCTACGTTGCGTGCCGAAAAATTATTCTTAGTAAGATTGTTTAAATTCTTAAAATATCTTTTTTTATAAAAACTCGGACTTATATATTGTAGTTTTTCTGCAATTTTTTGGTATAAAGACATTCTTAGTTATTTGACGAAAAGCAAAGATAAACAAAAATGTTAAACTAATGTTAAAAAATAACAAATATAACCTCTTGATTATCAAATTGTAGCTTTTGAATATGGCTTATAAAAAATTGAATTTAAACAGGTTGGCATTGTTCTAAAAACGTTTCTGTAAAACCATTCAGCAGTGTTTCTATTAAAAACAAAATTCCCACAGATCATAGAAGTTCAAAAAAGCTATAAGCAACTTTGAATCTATATATCTGCAGGAACTTAAAAAAAACTGCTTATTTAATTTTGTGCATATTTTGCATAAGCTTTCGCAAGCTTCTCATCGTACTTGTTTTCCCTGTAGCCTGCTCCGTTGTAAAGCTTCGCAAAACCTGCCCAGTTTTTATTTCTGAGATGAACAAGGCAGTTATTCTTCTCTAAAAATTTTCCGAATGCTCTCAAATGTTCACCTTCATTGAGTTCCATTTTCGAAACAAAATCATCTACATTGCTGTAACCCAGGTTTTTGGCATGATAACCCATGATCTGAAAACTTCCCCACGAAGCAGAAGACAATGCAGCCTCTTTAAAGTTAGGGTTGCCACCCAGGCTGATGGCCTCATTTAATCTGTCATACTCTTTCACACCGCCCTGGTAATAGGCTCTTGTCCATTTCGGATAAAGAATGTTCTGGCTGTCTGAATTGTAGTAAGAAGTAGGATCAATGCCTCTTTTCTTAAGCTCACTCCAGAAAACATGACCTTCAAACAGAATTTTTGGCTTATTGTTGATCAAAAATCCTTTTCCGCTGCTTTCAATTTCGTTCACGGCCTTCACGGCAGCTAGCTCCAGATTGTATTCATTTGCGAAATGGATAAGATCTTCTTCTTTCAAAAATTTATCGGTCCGGCTCAGGGGTTTTTCGTCTTTTTCAAGAAGAACGGCCCAGGTTTTTACACCTACGATTCCGTCTACAACCAAAGAATTTTTACTTTGGAAATCTTTCACGGCTGCATCCACTTCCAGAGTAAATGAATCTGAGATCTTAATGCTGTATCCAAGTTGATAAAGGATCTCGCATAATGTAAGCACTTCCGGTGCTTTTGTATAATATTTTAAAAGTTTCATGACGATAGTTTTATAAATGATGAATGATGAATGATGAATGATGAATGATGAATATTTTTAGATAAAGTATGATGGCCAGGTATTCAATCCGGCATCTCATGTATAAAGTATAAAGTATAAAGTATAAAGTATAAAATCTCAAGTCTGATATCTTGATTCTTGATTCTTGATTCTTGGCTCTTTCCTCTTTTCTCAATTACTGATTAACCGGTATCTGTGGCATCCTCTCACAGATCATTCCAATCAGGAAAAAGGATTTAAATTTCACTTCCTCCCGTTGAAGCTTATATTCAAGGTTAAGAGGCATCGAGCTGGTAACACTGAAATTCTGATTCAAAACTGCATAATCATCAATTCTTAGCTCAATGCTGTATTCCCCAAGAGAAATCAGTTGATTGATCATGCCTGCTTCATTGCTTTCGATCTCAAAAATCCTGTTGTTATTAGTGCCTTTAATAGAAATAGCACATTTATAGATAGGTTCATTATTGACCTTATCAGAGATCCGGAACTGTACAAGAGCATCTGTAGGCGGTGGCGGAACAGGGATAGGAATTGGTGTTGGGGCCGGGGTAGGTACCGGGGTTGGAGTAGGAATAGTCGGGAACTTCGGACCCCATGATCCCCATGGAGTTTTAATTGGGTTGGTAGGCTGAGGTGTGGGCTGTACCGGGCTGGCTCCGTGTGGAGCCGGGTTGAGAGGGCTTAAATTCTTAATGTTATTCAGGATATTTCCCATATTAGTTTTTCCTGCAAATGAGGCGTTGACTGCGGCTTTCATATTTTCTACCGGTTCCGGATCTAAGGCTGTTCTGGCAGAAAAATTATTAATGACGTTTACTTTTTGCGCTTCGACAATAGCTGTTTTCTTAGCCAGATAATTAAGCTGGTCAGATTTGATGGTTTTCACGTTGGTGATCGCTTTCAGGAACTTCTGGTTATTGGTTTTATTGATGAAAACCTGCTGTTTCATTACCATAGGCCCGAAATAAACCAGCTGTTCCGCATTGCTTACACTGGTGCTGATAATAGACGGATCAAGGATCACTTTCAGGTTTTTAATCAGGATCATGGTTTTTGGAAATGCCGGAAGCTTGAAATCATTGGATATCGTCTGCCCGTCTGATATTTTTTTAGGCTCCTTCCATTCAAAATAATTGGAAAGCATAAAATTTTTATTGAACCAGTTTCTTTTTAAATGCACAAAAGAATAATCCATTTCCACGGCCTGGATCATGCTTTCGTCATAATCTATAGATAAAATCTCAGAAGGAATGTTTTCATTGCTGTTTTTTGCCTCGGAGTGAAGTCCTTCAAGTTCAGATTTTTCAATACGCATGCTGTTCCAACCCGATTCATTTTCCATAAAATCATACGGGATAAAATTAATGTCGTGAATTGAGGAATTGCTGATCACATCAGTTTTTTCTGCGGCCTCAAAAGTATGTTTTGCATTTTGCGCCATAGCAAGATAAAGATCAGCATCAGAAGATCTGTTGATCCTTGCCAGTTCCTTTTCAATATGATCTTTGTTGCCTTTTACTTTCCATTCAGAAAAAGCCAGTTCTTTCAGGTTGTTTAAGTTGACAAGCCGGTCATTCCAGTTTCTTTTTTCCTCATCAGTTTCCAGCCCGTCAAACAGCAACAGGTGATCAGTTACTTTATTGACGGTGTCTTCATACAGTATTCTGTATTTTTTATAAGCTTTAAACTCCTTGGTGTCGCTGTTTTTAGCATCAAAAAGAAGGGTGCTTTTGTTTTCAAGGACCTTATCGAGATTTTCTTCCAGGTTTTTCAGGTTATTTTTATCCAAGATGTCCCTGTAAATATCAAATAAAGAATTATTGGGGTTAAGATCCCAAAAATTGGGTGAGATAGGCACAGAGTTCAGTTCATACGCTACATTTTGTTTTTTAATGATCGAAAGCGCTTTTTTCTGTTCATCATTCAGCAGGCTTTGTGGTTTCAGAAGTTCCAGTTCCTCATTGTCATAAATGCGCAGAGAAGGGCAGATCATAGGCAGATCATTTTCCATCGAGCTTTGTGACATATAAATGTTCTTAAGTTTCTGGTAAACAGCTACAAAATATTTCATGGTTATCGTTTTTAGTTTAGGTGAATAACCGGCAGAAAAATTTCTGCCGGCCATTCTATTGAGAAGGATATATTATGGTGTAAGATGGGAAGAGAGAAGAAGGGAGGCTGGAAGTTAGTAGGGTACATACATCTTTTAATAATTCTCAAAAAAATTAATTAAAACTATACCGTGACTGCATCTTGGTACTCAATAACTTCCTTCTTCCGGCTTCAGACTTCCTTTCTGCTTATGATTTTCCGTCCGCCCATTTTTTGATCTCAGGGTTCGGATTTGGAGACTTCGGTACGATGTGGCATTTGTAACCGATAATGTAAATTCCTTTTGAGGTCAGTTTTTTACCATCCCAGTCATAGCTGGATTTTACATTCTGATTGTCGTAGCTATAGTTTCCGCCAATTACGAAAGGTCCTATTCCTACAGCACCTCCTGCAGATATAGAATTTTTAGCATCAGTATAAGCAGAGCTGCTGTCTTTGAAATCCAGGGAAACATCTTTGGCGATAATCAGCTCGGTGATGAGGGATGGCATTAGCCCTTTTCCATTTCCATCGCTGATCATATCCCCATTTAATGTCTGTGGAGACTGCTCGTGAAGTTTCCAGTATTTGGATTCTATGAACTGCTGATTGAACCAGCCTCTTTCTACTTTTACCTTTCCGATTTTAAAAGAGATATTCATACTGGAATAATCAGAGTTGATCTGGGTTTTCTCATTTTTTCCTCCTCCTTTTGCCCCAATAGAGAATAGTCCCATGCTGAAACCTCCTGCAGCTCCCCAGTTATGAATCGATTTAGAATAATCGTAATTGCTTTTCCCTTGTGAAATAGAGATTTCAGGCCATCCTTTTGATTCTCTCAAGGCATTGGCTGCTACCGGAATACATGGAGAGTAATTTGTATAATCTAAAATTCTTGTTCTCTGGCTGTTCCTGAATTCTGCCTGTATTCTCTTCTTGATCACAAGCATATGCTTTTCCTCAATCTCACTCAGGTAATTTTGAATTCTTTCTACAGCCTCTTTGTAGCCTAAAGATTGCCAGGCCTTCAAGGCAGCATCTTCACGCTTTTTCATGTTTTTTCCGTCAATGGATATTTTGGCCATTGCGTTGGTATCCCCATTGTCAGCAGCAATTCTGATTTCGTTATTGGCATCCACGATATCATAATATTTCATCTGATACTCTACATATTTTGCATAAGTAGGCGCTACAAACGTATGGATCAGTTCAGGCTTGTTCAGGTCATCTATCGGTGCATTCTCATCAAAATCAGGATTCTTCACCTTTTTTATTTTGAATAATTTGTCTCTCAGAGAACCCAGTTTTTTCTCTACTTTCTGATCAAAATCTGTGTCCACTACTACAGACCACTGCAAAAGATCCTCATATACTTTGGAAACTCTTTTTTCAGAATCAGTCATAATGGTAATGGCTCTTCCTTTTCCATCTTCAGTAAGTGGTGGTAAATGAGAAGGTACTGAATCTACCATTGCGGCAAATTGTTCCATCTGCAGATACTTTTTGAATTTGCTGTTAGATAAGGCGGTCTGGTAAGCTTCCATATCTATTTTTGGATTCCCGTTGGCATCCAGGATAGGTTTTCCTGTTCCGTCCAGCATAGGTTTGGGTGAGGGAGCATCTCCGAAAAGACCGTTTAGTGCATAATCAAAAGTATCTTCCGAAAGTGTAATCCCTACCGGATCAAAGGCAATAAAATCATCTGTTCCCAAATGTTCCGGATTTCCTCCGTTGGTTACTGTGTCGTAGACCTGCTTTAAAAGCATGCTCATTAATGAATTTGTTTTTGCGTCTTGAGTTAAAGTTGGCATAATTATAAGTTTTTTAAAAATTGCTTACTCTTTTTGGTTTTCAGCTTCCCCGATTTTCTATGGTACAAATGTATTTCAGTATTGCAATTGATTCATCAGTGTTTTTCCTGTTTTTTAATGTGGTTTTCACTGTTTTTAATTTTATGATATGTATTTTGTAAATAATGACTGGTTTTTTACGAATAATAAAATGAATTGAGGTTGAATTTTGAGTATTTTTGATTGATTGGAATGTTAAATTTTGCATATTGTTATAATGTTTTTTAAAATATTGATGTTTTGATAAAAAATTGGCAGATGTTTTGATATCGAAACAATACTTATCGATAAGAACACTAAAACTAATAATCACTAATTTTTTAACAGTTTAAATATTTAATAGTGATGAAACACCAAAACCAAAACCAGGAATTTCGTTTTAACGAGGTTCTTTTTGAGCACCGAAACAAAGAATATGGTGCCTATGCGTTAAGAAATGAATCAGATAGATTATTAACCAAAGCGCTTTTTGTGGGCGTGAGTTTATTGGCTGCTATTTCCATAACGCCGTTTGTAATCTCGGCATTTCAGACTGATGTACAGTCGGAAGGCCCAGGCGGAATAGAAATCGAATTAGTAGATCCGTTTGTTCCACCTGATGTACAAGTTAAACCACCTGTACAGATTCAGAAGCCAGAGACTCAACCTGAAAAGGTTAAAACATACGATGCAACCATTCCTGAGCCTACGGCGAATGTAAAGACTGAAAAAGTGGTAGAGAAAATTGAAGGAGCAGTTGCCGGACCGAAAAGTAATCCGGAAGGAACTATTGCAACAACAAACTATCATCCTGTACCTCCTCAGGCAGGAACAGGCCCGGCGGTACCTTATATTCCACCGACTCCGCCAGCAAAAGTTCCAGATAACCATATTGCAAGTGGTGATGAACTTGCTTCCGAAGCGGCATTTTCCGGAGGAATTGATGCATTCAGAAATAAGGTCATTAACAATTTTGACAGTTCAGGCTTTGAAGGCAATGGAGATACTATGAAAACAGTGATAACCTTTATCGTAGAAAAAGACGGAACCATTTCCGGATTAAAGGCGAATGGTAAAGACGTTGAATTTAATAATGAAGCGATCAGAACCATTAAAAATGTAAAGGGATTATGGAAGCCTGCTAAAAACAAACAAGGTGAAGCCGTAAGAAGTTATTTCAAATTTCCAATTACCATGAACTTCGAATAATTGACATAAAAACAAATCTTAAAATAGTTATCCACAAAGAATTTTTTTTGTGGATAATTTTTTTAATTGTTAAAGCGTTTATTAACAATACTTTAACTCAATTTTGAATTTCTCCATTCATACAGAGCAAAGAAAAAAGTGTATTTTTGAATCCTAAAGTTCTAATAATGGCAAAAATCATAGGTATCGCTAATCAAAAAGGAGGAGTAGGAAAAACTACAACAGCTGTAAATCTGGCGGCAGCATTAGGGGTATTGGAAAAAAGAATATTGATCATTGATGCTGATCCACAGGCTAATGCAACCTCTGGGCTTGGTGTAGAAGATGTTCAGTATTCTACATATAATCTATTGGAGCACAGTGCAGATACAAGAACCTGTATCAAAAGAACTGCCTCTCCCAATCTGGATATCATCCCATCACATATTGACCTGGTAGCAGCTGAAATTGAGCTCGTGGATAAAGAAAACCGGGAGTATATGCTTAAAAAAGCATTGGCAGAAGTGAGAGAAGATTATGATTATATCATTATAGACTGTGCACCGAGTTTAGGGCTTATTACAGTTAATGCCCTTACTGCGGCAGATTCTGTGATCATTCCGATCCAGTGCGAATATTTTGCATTGGAAGGATTGGGTAAGCTTTTGAATACCATTAAAAATGTACAGAAGATCCATAATAAAGATCTTGGTATTGAAGGACTTCTTCTCACCATGTACGACAGCAGATTAAGATTATCTAACCAAGTTGTTGAAGAAGTGAATTCACATTTTCCTGACATGGTTTTTGAAACCATCATCAGCAGAAACGTAAGATTGAGTGAAGCGCCGAGCTTTGGAGAAAGTATTCTGAATTACGATGCAGAAAGTAAAGGGGCTATACAATACATTCAGCTGGCAGAAGAAGTTCTGCTGAAGAATGAAAATTTAGTGAAAAATTAATTTAATAATAAATGGACCCTATAAGTGAATGAGGACCATCACTTATCAATCATCATTTATAGATTATATATATGAAGGACAAAAAAAGAGCTATGGGACGTGGTTTGGGCGCCATTTTGAGCGCTGAATCCAAAGCAAGTATCAACTCCGCGACCGATGAAGGAGCAGATAAGTTTGTAGGGAATATCGTAGAGGTCGCCCTTGAGGATATTTATCCGAATCCGACCCAGCCGAGAACTTATTTTGACGAAAAAGCATTAAACGAACTTGCCCTGTCGATTAAAAACTTAGGGGTAATCCAGCCGGTTACCTTAAGAAAAGACGGTGAAAAATTCGAAATCATATCAGGGGAAAGACGTTACCGCGCCAGTAAAATTGCCGGGCTTCCGACAATTCCTGCTTATATCCGTTTGGTAAACGATCAGGAGCTTTTGGAAATGGCTCTTGTTGAAAATATCCAGAGAGAAGATCTTGATGCCATTGAGATTGCTTTAACCTATCAGAGACTTTTGGATGAGATTGGCCTTACCCAGGAAAATCTTAGCCAGAGAGTAGGAAAGGACAGAAGTACCATTACCAATTCCATCAGACTTCTAAGATTGAATCCAGATATTCAGAATGCAATCAGAAGCGGAGAAATCTCTGCAGGGCACGGAAGAGCCATCATCAGTCTTGAAAGTGAAGAACATCAGCAGATTCTATTTGACCTGATCATCAAAGAAAAACTCAATGTACGTCAGGCTGAGCAGGCTGCTACCGCATTGAAGAATCCTAAATCACCGGCAGCAAAAAAAGTCAATACTGAACTCTCCAACAATTATAAAAGAGCACAGAAGACCATTGCCGATATTTTAGACGTAAAAGTAGAAATCAAAACCTCCGGCAACGGAAAAAAAGGTAAAATTCTTCTGGACTTCAAAAATGAAGAAGAACTGGAATATATTTTATCCCATATTAAATAAATGAAGAAATTATTTTTCACATTCTTTTTGGGCATTTTTGCTTTCGCTTATTCGCAGGTAGCTCCCAGCGACACAGTTCGTGTAGGTCCTCTTCCGAAAGACAGTGTAGTTGTTACTAAAACTGTGAAACCCGCAAAAACAGTAAAATCAGAAGCTAAGATCATTGAAGATCTTGAAAATGCAAATGGGCCTACAAAGAAAACCATTAAGCTGAATCCTACAAGAGCCGGGCTGTATTCTGCAGTTCTTCCGGGATTAGGACAGTATTATAATAAAAAATACATCAAAATCCCTATTGTCTGGGGAGCCGTAGGAGCCGGAATCGGATATACAATCTGGAGTAATAATCAGTACAAAAAGTACAGAGAATATTATGTGGCAAAACTTAACGGAACACCTAATGAATTTGTAGACAGTCATCCTTGGCTGGATAAAAAAGCTTTCGGAAACGCTCAGGACAGATACAAAAGACAAAGAGATTACGCTATAGCCATTACAGGTCTTATCTACATCCTGAACATTGTAGATGCCGTGGTGGATGCGCATCTTTACGAGAGCCGCCATGATCCGGATCTGAGCTTCAATCCTACGGTGATTCAGGATCAGTATGGATTTTCAAACCCGAAAACAGGCTTAAGTTTAAGCTATAGATTTTAAATTTAAATTTTAAATAAAGCTCATCAGGACTGTATAAAGTTCCTTGAGACCATAATAAAATAAGATATCACATGAGAATAGCATTAGTTGGATACGGTAAAATGGGGAAGATCATTGATGAGATTGCACAGAAGAGAGGTCATGAAATAGTGGCCCGCCTTAAAGAAACTCCAACAGCTGAAAATCTTAATAATCCTGACGTTGCCATCGAATTTTCATTGCCGGAAGCAGCTTATGAGAACATCAAAGCCTGTCTTGAAAATAAAGTGCCCGTGATCTGCGGTACTACAGGCTGGCTGGAGAAAAAAGAAGAAATTGAAAAAATTGCTGTAGACAACGATAGTGCATTCTTATACGGTTCTAATTTTAGCTTGGGTGTGAATTTATTTTTTGCCCTCAACGAAAAAATAGCCGATATCATGAAAAATGTGGATGAATACTCCTGCCAGCTGGAAGAAATTCACCATGTTCACAAAAAAGATGCTCCCAGCGGAACCGCAATTTCCATTGCTGAAGGAATTATCAAAAATAATCCTAAATTTAATGCCTGGAAACTGGAAGAAACCCAAGGACAAGAACTGGGAATCTTTGCCATCCGTGAAGATGAGGTTCCCGGTACCCATAGCGTTTATTATAAAAGTGAAGTTGACGAAATTGAAATAAAACATACAGCCTTCAACAGAAACGGGTTCGCACTCGGAGCTGTTGTCGCTGCAGAATGGATTAAAGACAAAAAAGGAAACTTCACCATGAAAGACGTTTTAGGACTTTAATTTGTAACAAATTCTTTAAATTGCATACCAATAAAAAAATGATGAATAGTAAATTAAAAATAGCAGAACGCTGTAATCATTTATTACTCATCATTTATCATTTATATACTTAGAATAGGCACAAAAAAACTATGAATTATTTTTTAACTTATACAGTATACGTTCTCATTTTGTCTGTACTGATGGGGATTTCCACTTGGAAACTGTTCAAAAAAATGGGGTATAGCCCATTATTGGCATTTATACCTTTCTATAATTACTTCATTATATTAAAAGAAACAAAACACCCGAAATGGTGGGCTATCCTGTCCTATCTTCCGATAGTGGGACCTATTATGATGTCTGTTTTCCATATTTATTTAATGAAAAAATTTGGGAAAACCCTTTTTCAGCATCAATTGCTTACAGTGATCCTGCCATTTATCTATATGGCAACGGTAAACTATTCTAAAGATATAGAAATAGAAGATGAAAATGCCAACGATCTGTTCATGACAGACGAAGATAAAAATGCAAAAAAGAAAGATACTTTCCTAGGATCTATTACTTTTGCAGTGGTTTTTGCAACCATTATTCACGTTTTTGTAACCCAGCCGTTCGGAATTCCTACAGGATCTATGGAAAGAACACTTCTGGTAGGTGATTTCCTTTTCGTGAACAAATGGAGCTATGGATACAGAATGCCGATGCGCCCTGTAGCCATACCATTCCTTCAGGGGACCATTATGGATACAGGACAGAAAGGAAATCCAAAAGATGATCCCAAATCCTACGTAGAAGCAATAAAATTGCCTTATGGGAGAATTTTTCAATTTAATAAACCGCAGAAAAATGATATCGTTGTTTTCAATTATCCTCGTGATTCTGTGCATGTCTCTTTAGACAGGGCGGATCCATATGTAAAAAGATGTGTGGCTGTAGCTGGTGATATTTTTGAAGTGAGAAATGGTAAACTGTTTGTAAATGGTAAACCTGAAACTGTTCTTGGAGATCAAAAAGTGCAACATAGGTACACTGTGAAAACTAGTGATCTATTGGATATGAATAGTCTTAATGCAAAATATGGATATTTTTGGCTTGATGAAATTGATAGGGATAATCATTTACAGTATTTAAAGATAAATAATGGATATATTTATTCATTTCAGGGATTAGATAAAGAAAGATATAATATTATTAAATCTCTTCCTGAAGTTACAGAGATAAAAGAAGATATATTAGCAAAAGATATTAGTGGGATTTCATACAAGGATGATAATAAAACAAAGATTGATACTACTAATTCTATTTTTCCTATAAATAGCGGATGGAATCAAGATCAGTATGGCCCAATCAGAATACCTAAGAAAGGGGATGTAATTACCATAAATGATAAAACGCTTCCGGAATTCCAATGGATTATTAAAAATTATGAACATAATTCTTTAGAGAAAAGAAATGGAAAAATTTTTATTAATGGAAACGAAACTAATCAATATGTTCTTAAACAAGATTACTATATGATGGTAGGAGATAACAGGGATGCTTCACTCGATGCAAGATTCTTTGGTTTCGTTCCGGAAGAAAACATAGTAGGTAAACCGATGTTTACTTGGATGAGTGTACAGGGATTATTTGAAGATAAAAATGTAGAATACAAAGCGCCATATAAAGTTCGTTGGGAGAGAATGTTCAAAGCAACAAACACTGGTGAAGCCAACAAAACATCTTACTGGTGGATCGCTGCAATGATTCTTATCCTTTTCTTCGGATGGGAGTATTTTGTGAAATTGTTCAGAAAGAAAAACACAGAAGAATAGTGTTTAAAAATAAAATATTTAATACAATACTTCTTACAGGAAGTGTCATTGTAACTCTTTTCATTATTGCAAAACTCACAGGAGTTTTGCAATATGCTTTTGTACCCGAAGCTGGAAGTGAACCAACGGTTAAAAAAAGATCATTTGTTGTGATCACTAATATCCTCCCTTATGATAAAAATAAACTACTGGTCTATTATCAGAACAATACCTATGGCAAAGGAATGTATATACAACGACTGGTAGGAGTATACAAAGATAAGATTCAGATTAAGAATGGAGAATTGTATGTTAATGATATTTCAGTAGATATTCATTTAAACCTGAAGCATTCCTATAAAATAGATCGGGCTTTTGTGAATGAATTAATGATGAAGGGATTTTCAGAAAATGACTTTTTCCCATTTGATCAAAATCATTTCATTACCAATTTAAGCGATAACGAGCTTGATAATAATTTTTTTTATGAAAGATTTATCAATACTGGCTCGGACCGTGATATTTTCAAAGTATATGGTAAAGACTGGAGTGCTGATAATTTTGGTCCTATTGTTATTCCAAAGGGAAAGGTTTTTTTTCTTGGCGATAATCGGAATGCCAGCTTAGATTCTCGATATACAGGATTGATTAATGAAGAAGAAATAAAAGGAAGAGTTATTTATCCAAAAAATTAAAAATTATGCAGAATGTATTATTGCCGGTATTTTATATGCCACCGATTTCATGGTTTTCAGTGTTTTTAAATCCTGAGAACAAGATTATATTTGAACAGTTTGAAAATTTCCCTAAACAGACCTATAGAAACAGAACCAATATCTATGGGGCAAACGGAAAGCTCTCTCTAATAATTCCTATCAATCATAATGGGAAAAGAGAATTTAAAGATATTGAAATCTCTTACAGAGAAGACTGGAAAAATCTGCATTGGAAATCCATTAAGACAGCCTACCAAAGTTCTCCTTATTTTGAATATTATGAAGATAAATTCAGGAAAATATATGAACTGAAAGAGAAATTCCTCATCGATTTCAACCTTAAAGGATTAGAAGTCATACAGCAGATTCTTAAAACAGAAAAGGCACAGTCTTTGAATGAAGAATATATCAAAAATCCTGAAAGCATTAATTTTAGAGAGAAATTTTCGGCTAAACATCCTTCAGAATTTCAAATGGACGAATATTACCAGACCTTCTCTGATAAGCTGGGATTTTTGGAAGATTTATCAGTTCTGGATCTTATTTGTAACAAAGGCCCTGAATCTCTGACTTATATAAAAAATATTAAACAATTATAATAACATGAAATCGCCGTTAACAAAATTCTATGAAAATAAAACAAAGTAAATGGCGATTGCATATGACTTAAGAAAAAATAATTATCAACATATGAAAAAGGTATTATTAGCTGCTGTTTTTCTGGCAGGCTTTAGTTTCTCATATGCTCAGGAAGCACAGGCTAAGAGCATTGACCCGAAAGAGGATAAAGATCTGATGACTTGGTATCATAAAGATTTTTCTGCAACAAAAGTATATGGAGTAAATACGGCAAACGCATATAAATATTTAGAATCCAAAGGTCTTAAGCCTAAAACTGTTGTTGTAGGAGTTTTAGACAGTGGTGTTCAGGTTGACCATCCGGGCCTTGTAAAAAATGTATGGTCTAATCCTAATGAAGTTCCCGGAAACGGAAAAGATGATGACGGAAATGGATATATTGATGACATACACGGCTGGAATTTTATCGGCGGCAAAAATGGTGACATCGATATAGACAATATGGAAGTAACAAGAGTTGTTGCTAAATATAAACCTGTTTTCGAAAGTGATGATTCTGCAAAAAACAAAGCGAACCAGGCAAAAATGCCCGAAGAGTTTGCTATGTATATGAAGTCTAAAGAGCTGTTCAGCAAAAAAAGCATAGAAGCAAAACAAAACCTGCAGACCTACACTATGATCAACAGTATTATTCCAAACATGGTAAAATTGTTGGGAGGTAAGCCTGTTACTGCAGAAACTTTACAGGGAATTAAACCTCCTACCGATCAGAAAGATGCTATTGCTCTTAATGTTTTAGGTCAGGTTTCTCAAAGCCCTGAATTCAAAGGAAAATCTTCTGCAGAGTTCGAAAAACTAATGAAAGAGCAGATGAAGGAAGCTATCGATCATTTTACTCCACAATCCAAGCAATATGACCTGAGCTATGACCCAAGAAAAGAAATCGTTGGAGATAATTACGACGATTATTCTGAGAAAAACTATGGGAATAATGACTATGAGGGACCAGATGCGGAACACGGAACACATGTGGCGGGAATTATTGCCGGCCTTCCTCAAGGAAAAGAAATACAGTATGGTGTAGCTTCCAAAGTAGCTAAGATCATGTCTGTAAGAACCGTTCCAAACGGAGACGAAAGAGATAAAGACGTTGCAAACGCTATCAGATATGCAGTAGATAACGGAGCAAAAGTGTTAAACATGAGTTTCGGAAAACCGGTGTCTCCAGGTAAAAATGTAGTGTGGGATGCCTTCAAATATGCTGAAGACAAGGGTGTTCTTTTAGTAAAAGCAGCGGGTAATGAAAACGAAGATGTAGCCGAACACCTTGCTTTCCCTACCAATTTTAAAAATGTTGCAGATGAAAAACCGTTTGTGAACAACGTGCTGGTTGTGGGAGCAAGTACCAACAGAAATAACGAACTTAGAGCAGATTTCTCTAACTACAATAAGAAAATGGTAAATGTTTTCGCACCGGGTGAAGAAATTTATTCTACAGTTCCTAAAAACGAATACAAATATCTTCAGGGAACCTCTATGGCATCCCCGGTAGTAGCCGGAGCTGCAGCAGTATTACTTGCCTATATGCCTAATCTGAAGCCATACCAGATAATTGAAGCATTGGTAAAAAGCAGTAATCCTAATGCGGATAACAAATTTCCTGAATATTCTCAAGCCGGAGGTGTTATAGATCTTCAAAAGGCCGCAGAATATGCCTATACCAATTTCTACAACGGAAAATCTTCAAGCAGCAATAAGCCTACGAAATCCGTAAAAAAGGCTGTTAAAAAATAGTATATCTTCCTGTATATAAGGAGAAAACATTTAAAGTCCGAAAATTTCGGACTTTTTTTATTTTTATCTTTCAATTTGGCACGGTTTTTTGTAACTTTATAAATAACAAAATAATAAACAACAAAATGAAAAAGTTACTACTTGCAGGGATGATTGGAACATCACTTTTTGCAGTGTCTTGTTCCTCAGTGAAAAAAGCAGAAACATCACAAAACCAGAGAGTCGAATACTTAAAATTAAAAGGCGACTGGCAGATTGTTAGCGTGGACTATGAAAAAGGGTTTAAAATCAAACCTTTTGACGAAGGTGCAGATGCCCAGTGTTTTGTAGGAAGTCATTGGAGATTAATTCCCAATAACTACACCGGTGCCTATACTTTAAACGGAGGTGGAGCTTGTCCAAGCCTTACACGTCCAATTAAATTTGAAGTAAAAGACGGCAATACTTTCTTGTTTAAAAAAATCGCTGAGGGAACTAAAGCTAAAGAAAATACTGTAGGATACTCTTTAACGATTACTAACCAGTCTACAGATCAGTTTTCACTTGTACAAAGCGTTCCGTTTGATGGAAGCACAGTACAGGTTGTTTACAACTTCCAGAGAACAGGAATGAAATAATTATCAATATAAAAGATTAAAAAAATGAAATTTAATAAAACATATATAGGAGCTCTTTTCTTATCATCAGCATTATTGCTAACAAGCTGTGAAGCTGTTCAGAATTCTAATCATCAGCAGAGAGGTACAGCAGTAGGTGCTGCTTCAGGAGCTGTGATCGGAGGTATTCTGGGAAATAATGTGGGAAGTGGTAAAAACTCGGCATTAGGAGCAGTATTAGGAGGTATTATCGGTGGTGTTGCTGGTAACGTAATCGGTAATAAAATGGATAAGCAGGCTAAGCAGATTAAGGAAACTTTACCTGGAGCTGAAGTAGAAAGAGTAGGTGACGGTATTAAAATTACCATGAATGAAAGCATTGTTAACTTTGCTTTTGACTCTTCAAATTTAACTTCTATTGCTCAGGCCAACCTTGATAAGCTAGCTACAGTTCTTGTAGATAATCCAGATACTAATATCAATATCTACGGTCACACAGACAGCAAAGGTGCAGATGCTTACAACCTTTCTCTTTCTCAAAGAAGAGCAGACGCTGTAAAAGCTTATTTGTCAGGAAAAGGAATTGCTTCCAGCAGAATGTTTACAAAAGGTGAAGGAGAGTCTATGCCGGTGGCTACCAACGATACAGACGAAGGAAGAGCTAAAAACAGAAGAGTGGAGTTTGCCATTACAGCTAACGAGAAAATGATTAATGATGCCAAGCAAGGGCAGTAATTAATTTAATTATATAAATATTTTCGTAAAAGACCGCCTCGGCGGTTTTTTTTGTATTTTTATGGTGTAAATTTTGAAATCACTATTTTTGTAACCGAAATAGCATAAATGAAGAAATACTTTAAACTTCTCCGTGTAGAACAATGGGTGAAAAACCTGTTTGTTTTCGTCCCTCTGTTTTTTTCCGGAAATATTACCAATTTAGACCTACTTAATAAAAGTATTTTTGCATTTATTATTTTTTCCCTTGCAGCAAGTGTTGTCTATATTCTGAATGACTATAATGATATTGAGGCAGACAGAAAGCATCCTGAGAAAAGAAGGCGGCCTCTGGCAAGCGGAGCTGTTTCTAAAGCCAAAGCTTTGGCAATCCTTGCAGCCCTTATGATCGTTGATATTGCTCTTGTGTTTCTTGCAAGGTTTTACTTCCACGAACCCCTATGGAAATTCGCTATAATCATTGGACTTTATATTGCAGTCAATCTTGCCTATACCTTTAAACTTAAGCATGTTCCGATCATTGATATTTTTATTATCGCTTTAGGCTTTGTGCTGAGGGTTTTAGCTGGCGGTTATATTACAGAAATAGGTATTTCCCAGTGGGCGATCTTACTAACTTTTGTCTTGGCATTGGTTTTAGCGATTGGAAAAAGAAGAGGAGAACTTATTAATGCTCAGGTTTCCGGAAAAACAAGGAAAGCACTGGACGGGTATAATGTACAGTTTGCAGATATTGCGCTGTCCATTTCAGTTACATTAGCCATTGTCTGCTATCTCATGTTTACCCTTTCGCCTGAAGTTCAGGCACGGTTTCATGAGAGAGTTTTTTATACCGTCATATTTGTAGTCTTTGCTTTTTTAAGATATCTTCAGCAGACATTAGTATATAACAGAACAGAATCTCCTACAAAAATTGTGTACAGAGACCGATATATCCAGATCACTTTAATACTTTGGGTAGCAGCATTCTTAATCCAGATTTATTTTAAAAAATGAAGCCGAATTTCATACAGAAAGTTACAAACTGGGGCAACTTCCCGGTAGTAGAAAAAGAAATGAGATCTGAGGACAGCTTCAAAAAGATAAAAGAATTTGTACTCAATCATAACGAAATTATTGCAAGAGGAAACGGAAGATGCTATGGTGATGCATCTTTGGGAGAAACCATATTTTCTACCAAAAAATTAAATAAATTTATCAGTTTCGACCGTCTTAACGGTATTATAGAATGTGAATCCGGAGTATTGCTTTCAGATGTGCTTGAAATTTCGGTGCCGCAGGGATATTTTCTTTATGTAACTCCTGGCACGAAATTTATTTCAGTGGGAGGAGCTATTGCCTCCGATGTTCATGGTAAAAACCATCATGCGGAAGGCTGTTTTTCAGAATATGTCACCGAATTTAAACTGATGACGGAAAACGGAAACATCATTACGTGTTCCAGAGAGGAAAACCCAGATAAATTTTGGGCTACTATTGGAGGGATGGGACTTACCGGAATCATTCTTACTGTAAAATTCAAACTTAAAAATATAGAATCTGCCTATATCCGTCAGGAGAGCATAAAAGCAGAGAATCTGGACGAAATCTTCAGACTCTTTGAAGAAAGCGAAAACTGGACGTATACAGTTGCATGGATCGACTGTCTCCAGAAAGGTAAAAATTTAGGAAGAAGCATTTTAATGAGAGGCGAACACGCTTTTCAGCACGAGCTTCCACAAAATATGGCAAAACAGCCACTAAGACTTAAGAAAAAATTACAGCCCACAGTTCCCTTTTATTTTCCGGGCTTTGTGCTGAATGCATTAACCGTGAAGATCTTCAATCTCCTGTATTACAAAAAACAGGCAAAAAAAGAAGTTAAATCATTCGTTGATTATGAAACATTTTTTTATCCTCTGGATGCTATCAACGATTGGAATAAAATCTACGGAAAAGCCGGCTTCATCCAGTACCAGATGGTGATTCCGAAAGAAACAGGTAAAGAAGGAATGAAACAGATCCTTGAAACTATTGCAGCAAGCGGGAATGGGTCTTTTCTGGCTGTCTTGAAGCTTTTCGGGAAAAACAATCCGAAGGCTTATAATTCATTTCCGTTTGAAGGCTATACGCTGGCCCTGGACTTTAAGGTCAATTCAAAGCTGGAAAAACTTGTTGAGAAATTAGATAATATTGTGCAGCAGTTCGGAGGAAGGATTTATCTGACAAAAGACAGCATGAGCAGATCTTCACTCACGAATTATCTTAAAAACATTCAAAGTTCAAAATTTGTGTCATTACAGCACAAACGAATCATAAACAACAATTCATAATGATAGTTCTGGGAAGTACATCTGAGGTGGCACAGGCTTTTGTTGAAAAGGCCCTGCAGGAAGGGGAAAAATTTGAAAAAATATATCTTTTCACTTCAAACAAAGAAACTACTGAAAGATTCGCGAGGCATATTGATGTAAAGTTTCTGCAGCAGTCCGAAGTAATTGAAATTGATCTGATGAAAGAGATTGATTATAATACATTTGATCATGTCAGTTCAAATGTATTATTTTGTGCTGCAGGATATTTAGGAGATGGGACCGAAGAAGGTCTTTATGATAACAGGAATACGGAAAGGATCATTAACATTAATTATTCAAAGCTGGTTCCCGTTATGAACTACTTTGCACAGAAATTTGAAAGCAGAAGATCAGGAACCATCATCGGGCTGTCATCAGTGGCAGGAGACCGTGGGAGGCAGAGTAATTTCATCTATGGAAGTGCAAAAGCGGCTTTTACAGCGTATCTTAGTGGACTCCGTAACTATCTTTTCGAGAAAAAAGTACATGTTCTTACCATAAAACCTGGATTTATGGCTACAAAAATGACCGAAGGACTGCCTTTGAATCCGAAACTGACCGCAACACCAAAACAGGCTGCAGACTGCATTTACAATGCGTTTAAAAAGCAGAAGAATGTGGCATATGTTTTGCCGATATGGAGTATTATAATGATGATTATCAGGAATATACCTGAATTTATATTTAAAAAATTAAAGCTTTAGTAAAAATGAAAAAATTGTATTGTTTTGATTTTGACGGAACCCTGACGTATAAGGATACCATGTTCATGTATCTTAAATTCTATGATTCTACAAAATTCAGGATGCAATTTTTAAGACACATTCCTCTTTTCATCCTCTTGAAACTGAAGCTTGCCGAGACCGAAAAAGTAAAGAAAAGCTTTATAGGATCTATTCTGAAAGGACAGACACAGGAAAAGATTGAGATGAAGTCCAAACAGTTTTTTGAACAGCATTATCCAAAGATTGTGAGGGAAAATGCTCTTGACTTTATAAAAAATATCGATAGGGATAATACACAGAGTTTATTGGTAACTGCTTCTCTGGATATATGGGTAAAACCTTTTGCTGAAGAACTGAAAATGGAGCTTGTATCCACCCGTGCAGAGTTTAAAAATGGTATTTTTACGGGAAATTTCATTGGCAAAAACTGCAATGGAAAGGAAAAACTTCTAAGAATAAAAGCTGAGATAAGCGATTCTAAATACGATAAAATTATCGCTTTCGGAGATACTTCCGGGGATCGGCAGATGCTGAAATGGGCAAATGAAGGTCATTACCAATTTTTTCACTAATTTTGGATGATAAAAAATGTAAAAATGAAAGGACTGCTTATTTTATGTACTGCAATCATTATGAGCTGTGCAGCTACGCCGTCTCAAAAACCATCAGGAATGCAGAAAAGTACTGAACTGCTTGTTTCCGAGGCACAAGGCGGCGCGGACAAAGCCGGATTTAAGATCATTAAGGATGAACAGGAATTCCGTAATGTTATCAAAGGAAGTTTCGGTCTTGTTGAGTTGGGCAAAGAACCATCCATAAACTATCCGAAATTTCCAAAAAACAAAAAAGTGGTTCTGTATAATATGGGTAGCTTCCGATCGGGAAGCCACACGATTGGTACGATTAAAAGTACCACTGTGAAAAACAATATCCTTTATGTGGAGGTTCCCGAAACACCGTCAGGCGGAATGGAAATTCAGATGCTTTCAAACCCTTGGTTTATCTTTGCTGTTCCTTCAGATTACCAGTTTACCTCAGTAGAATTAAAATATTCAAAATAAAAATGAACAAAATATATTTAGATAACGCGGCAACAACTCCTCTTTCAGAAGAAGTCATAGATGCCATGGTTAACACCATGAAAATGAATTTCGGAAATCCTTCTTCTACCCATAGTTTTGGCCAGGAAGCAAAGATCCTTATTGAAAATGTGAGAAGGCAGGTTGCGGATTATCTTCATGTAACTCCTGCAGAGATCATCTTTACTTCTTGCGGAACAGAATCAAACAATATGATCATCAAATCCAGCGTTGAACACCTTGGAGTGGAAAGGATCATCAGTACTCCGCTGGAACACAAATGTGTTTCTGAGACTATTCTGGATATGAAAAGCAGAAAGGGAGTAGAGGTAAACTATATCCGTCCTAACGAAAAAGGGGATATCGACCTTAATAAACTGGAAGAGCTGTTAAAAGCTTCGGATAAAAAGACCCTGGTAAGCTTAATGCACGCCAACAACGAAATAGGAAATATTGCAGATATCAAAAAAATCGCTGAGCTCTGCAAAGCCAATAATGCGCTTTTCCACTCAGATACGGTACAGACAATGGCGCATATGAATCTGGACTTTTCAGATATCATGGTGGATTTTGCTTCATGCAGTGCCCACAAATTCCATGGACCGAAAGGAGTAGGTTTTGCTTTTATCAGGAAAGCGACCGGAATGCGGGGAATTATTACAGGAGGACCTCAGGAAAGAAGCTTAAGAGCCGGAACAGAGAATGTAAGTGGTATTGTAGGCCTTGGCAAAGCCTTGGAGCTTTCTTTGAAGCATATGGAAGAATATACCAATCATATGCAGGAGATTAAAGACTATGCGATAGAAAGGCTTTCTGCTGTAATTCCGGGGATTAAATTCAATGGAAGAAGCGCAGAGAAGGAAAACAGTCTTTACACGGTTTTAAGTGCTTTACTTCCATATAAAAACCCTTTAATTGGACTTCAGCTCGATATGAAAGGAATTGCTATTTCTCAGGGCAGTGCCTGCTCTTCGGGAGCATCAAAGCCTTCCATGGTCATGATGATGGTCCTTACTGAAGATGAGATGGATCATTGTACGCCATTACGTATTTCATTCAGCCATATGACAACAAAAGCAGAGATAGATGCGCTGGTAGAAGCTTTGAAAGATATTTCAAAAGACTTTGCTATAGAAAAAACAAATGTTGAGCATAGATAGTCTTATTGCTTAAAAAGCGTAATTTTGAATATCCAATTAAGGATAGAAATAGAAATATAATATTAATTTAAATAAAAGAAACAAAATGGCTTTAGAAATTACGGACAGCTCATTTCAGGACACAGTTTTAAAATCAGATAAGCCGGTATTGGTAGACTTCTGGGCTGTATGGTGTGGACCATGCAGAACTTTGGGGCCAATCATCGAAGAAGTAGCATCAGATTTTGAAGGAAAAGCAGTGGTAGGAAAAGTTGATGTAGACAACAACCAGGAAATTTCAATGCAGTATGGCATCAGAAATATCCCTACAGTTCTGATTTTTAAGAACGGTGAAGTGGTTGATAAATTAGTAGGTGTGACTCCAAAAGAAGTAATCGCTGAAAAATTAAGCGCACACTTGTAAAAAAATAACTTTGATAATGAATGCCTTCCGTTTTCGGGAGGCTTTTTTTTAACAAATAATTTGCAGGGAATGAAAAAAGGTGTAATTTTGCAATCACAAAAAAGAAACAACGTTCTTTACAACAACAGAAAATGATCCGGTAGTTCAGCTGGTTAGAATGCCGCCCTGTCACGGCGGAGGTCGCGGGTTCGAGTCCCGTCCGGATCGCAAGATCTTTTAAAATCCCTTCAATTATTTGAAGGGATTTTTTCTTGTATGAATTTTATTGGTATAAGAAAAGCTATTTTACGAAACAATATACTCTACAATAGCTTCACAGTGTATTTTTGTAGTATCAAAAACAGGAATTGCAAAATCATCCTGGCTGATCAGCAGCGGGATTTCCGTGCAGCCGAGAATAATACATTCTGCACCACAGCTGATAAGGTCTTCTACAATGGAAATATAATTGGTCTTGGTTTCAGGATTAATAAATCCTACTCCCAGTTCTTCCTTGACCGTATGCTGAATATAATCTCTTGTTTCCTGGTTTTCCGGGATCAGTACTTCAAGCCCATATTCCTGAAGTTTATTTTTGTAAAAATCCATTTCCATGGTAAATTTTGTTCCCAGCAGTCCGACCTTTGTAAATCCGGCTTTACGTATTGCTTTTGCCGTTTCTGTCCCAATATGGAGAATGGGCAGTTGTACGGTATCCTGAAGCTCGTCTGCAAATAAGTGGGCTGTATTTGCACATAGAACAATGCTGTCTGCTCCGGTGTTTTTAAGGTGTTCACAGGCTCTCCGTAATAATTCAAAGGAATTGGTCCATCCTTTTGCCTGAATGTCTCCGAAATTTAAGGAATACATCATACATTCAGCAGCATTCAGCCCTCCCAGTCTGGCATTGACTCCTTCATTGATGAATTTATAATAGTCCAACGTAGAGACCCAGCTAATTCCGCCTACCAAGCCTATTTTTTTCATAAGATTCTGTTGTTTGTAATTGAAAACAAATCTAGATAAAAGTTTTCAATGTATCCCGCATATCGGTTGGATATTAATGACTTTAAGAATGGGTACAGACATTGAAAAATTTATTTTTTATCCCTATTTTTGTTAGATAACCCATCAAGCTCAAAATATGATTATAGAGAATAGCAATCGACAGGATATTGAAGAGATTTTCAGGCTATATCGTTTGGCAACTGATTTCCAAAGAACAAAAAATATTGTTCTGTGGCCGGAATTTGAAAGAAGTCTGATAGAAACTGAAATTGATGAAAAAAGACAATGGAAGATTGTAATAAATAATGAAATAGCCTGTATTTGGGCAGTTGCTTTCAGTGACCCGCAGATTTGGGCAGAAAAAAATGCTGACCCGGCAATGTATATTCATCGTATCGCTACCAATCCGGAATTTAGAGGCCAAAATCTGGTAGCTGAGATAGTAGACTGGGCAAAAAAATATTCGAAAGAGCATAATAAACAGTTCATAAGGATGGATACGGTTGGAGAGAATACTCCTCTGATCAATCATTATAAAAAATGCGGCTTTGCTTTTCTAGGATTGGTACAACTTAAAGATACTGATGGCCTTCCCGGGCATTATCATAACGCTGAACTCAGTTTGTTTGAAATTGATTTATCAGGCACAAATTAAACATATTCCATGTCGCAAAGAAAATGCATTTAAAGATATTATCCCTGATAATGTCCGTAAATTTCATAATAACGAATATGAGATCCTCCAAAAAATATATAAACACAACGCTTTATATTCTTAAATCAAAGATGAAAACCAACCGGATACAGATTATTTTCTGAGTGTAACCGTCAAAAATATAATCGCTAAGCTCTTATTTATGCTAAAACCAATAAGCTATTGTAAATAATATACTTTAATACCGTTTTTTTACGGTATTTTTTATAATGTCTTTTGGGATTCAAATTAAGGTCTGATATTTGCAATGGGTAACCCAACTAAATGACCTGTTTTATTTATGAAAAACATATCTGTGAAAAAATCATTTTTATATGCTCTTTTTTGTGCTGCAATGCTGATTTCTTGTAAGAAAGAAATTGAAAAAATAAGCGATACTTTTAAAGATACGGTTTCTTCGTCAGAAACTTCTGCTGTAGAAAAAGATTCCATTAAGAAAGATTCTGTTGTAAAAAAAGAATCTGTACCGCCGGCAATGCAGGAAAACGGTTTTTATAATGCCCTTGTACTTCCCAAAGATAAAAAACTAAGAGATTCCATTTATGCAGAATTCAGTAAAAAATACAGTGAGAAAGAGCGTTATGCGATTCTTGCATTAAACAGACTTGATTCTAAAAATAGATGGAATGCCGATACGTTGGTCGTTCCTGCAAAAATAGACACGACACTTATGGAATATTCACCTTTTCCAATGCAGCTTGATATACTGAGCGGGGTGAAAAAATTCGTCATCTTTTCCTATCCAATACAGGCTTACGGTGTTTATTCCAATGGTAGCCTTGTCAAATGGGGCCCAACAAGTATGGGAAAAAAAGCTGCGCAGACAACACGTGGACTTACTTTTGCCAACTGGAAAAAGAAACTTTCGATTTCAACGGTAAGCAGTGAGTGGAAGCTTCCTTATAATTTTAATATTCACAATGTCGGAGGTATTGGATGGCACCAGTATGATCTTCCCGGTTATCCGGCATCACATTCATGCTTACGTTTATTGATGAAAGATGCCCAGTGGCTGTATTCTTATGCAGATACCTGGATTCTGAATCCCGGAGGTGCCACAACCAAAGCAAAAGGAACACCTGTAATGGTATTCGGAGATTACAAATGGGGTGGCAGAAAGCCGTGGAGAAAGCTTCTGGATGATCCCAATGCCAATAATATTTCAGTGGAAGAAATGACTAAGCTACTGGAGCCTCATATTGATAAAATGATCAAGGAACAGGACAACAGAGAAAAAGTATCAGATTCCATTAAAACAGCTAAAGCTATGGCAGCTCCAATCCAGGAAGAAAAACCTGCAGAAGTTCCTGCTAACTGATTTTCTTTTCAAACTGTGAAGTAGATTCTTCCGCAAACCTTCTAAGCTTAAGCATTTCTTCTTTGCCTTTGTATTGCCCGAATCTGGCAGCTGCATAGGTAAGAAAGATGCAGAACAACATAACAAATGAAGCGCTCAGGGCCCACGGGAACTCAGCGCTTTTTATCTGATTTTCCACGTAATACATTGTAAAGAAAGTCATCCACAGGATAGAAAAGAAAAAATAGAGGAACATAAAGAAAGTCCATACAGCAGAGCTGGGGCCGAATACTCCTCGTATGACAGTTTCGTCATCTTCAATTTCTATCCGTAAAGACAGCCTGGGTTTCCAGTAATTGTCATATTCAGTTTCAACGCAGATCGTGGCCATTTCCTTGTTGATATTTCCGGAAAATTCATCCTTATGGTCAGCAAGATACTTTTTCAGATTTTCCGCATATTCTTCTTTGGTAAGATGCGTAAACATCTTGAATCTTGGACGGGTTCTTATTTTATCTATTGTGCTTTCTTCGGTTTTCATATTTTAATCTTGATAGGGTATAGGGTCTTCTAACACAAAACTAAATGTCATTTCCTTATTTTTTCTCTGAATCACCATTGTGATATTTTTTCCTTCATCAGATTTCATCAGCTCCATAATCTTTTCCATGGTCATATCGGAAGTCCGGCTTCCGTTGATCGTGATTATGCGGTCATCTTTTTTGAGCCCTGCTATAAATGCCGGTGAATCTTTTCTTACTCCAGCAACGGAAAAAATAGGTTTCAATGTAAACTTATACTGAAAATTATTGACCACGGAAATCTCACTGCTTGCTTCCGATATTTTTTTTGGTTCTATTTTTACCCGGTCTTCCTGCCATTCCAGTCCGTCCTGTTTAAAATCCAGTCCGCTCATATTGAAATGAAAAGGCTCATCAAAATTCCTGTTTTTTCTAAGATACAATTTCTCACCTTTATAATCGAAAACGACAGAAAATCTACGCATTATTTCAGCCCCGACGGATCCCTTTCTATCCTTTACCAGATTAACATGCTGAATAGAATACTCGTCAGGCATTGCTGTGAGCGGTTTTTCAAATTTAAAATCTCCGAGATAGAAATTATGGATACGGCTTCTTTTACCGTAAATATCTCCATTGAAGCCACGGCCCAGATAATCATCAATGTTGGGTCTGTTGTACACAAAATCTTTAATAAGGGTAGGGAATAGCCAAATAGCATCACTGTTACCGAGATCTATCAGCAGTTTTGAGCTTTTCTTTTCCCTGGTCATTTCTATATCAGCATTAATGTAAGGTTTGTCCTTTTCCACACTCATAGGAAACTCATCAAACTTTCGGACTTTCTTTTTGAATGCATCTGTATCCTGATAGACCGTTATTTTTTTGGTTGTATAATCTATCAAAATAGGATTATTCTTAAAAAAATGATACCCGATTACTCCGTTCACAGGAATTCCTATATGAGGTGAAATATTGAATTCTTCATCAATGACAATATACAGAAGCATAGAAGAATTGATGATGTTATCACCTATTTTTGCAATATTACGATCAGATTTAAGACCGTCTATACTTACATTTCCTCCAAGCCCTGAAAATTTGATCTTTTCAATATTCTGCAGCCTGATCTCTTTATTGTCAAAGCTGAAAAGAATGGTTTCCGCAACTCCGGTATCAAGCATAAAGGTAAGCTCTGCACCATTAACATTGATGGGAATGAAGATAAGGTTATTGATAAGCTTAAAAGGAATAACCGCTTTTTTAACTTTAACCAGTTCAAAAGTATTCTGTGCACTTATAAAAATGCTTAAGAATAATGTCAGTAAAGAAAGCAGAAGTTTCATTTACTGAATTTACTGAAATTATCCTTACTATCTATAAAAAAACATTCCAAAAACAGGAATGTTTATATAAACTTCAACAAAGAAGTAATATTAGTTGAAGAAAAATGAAATGGGTTGGGTTTTATTTTGAGAAAAAATCCATCAGGTCCATATAGTTCTTCTGATTCACACCATGTCCGCTCATATACTCTCTGAACGTAAAGTAACAGCTCAGGTCATACAGAAGGTCTGCTGCTTTTCTTCCCCATTCCATTGGGATAACAGCATCATCTGTTCCGTGAGATACGAAGAAACGGAGTCTTTCCAGCTTCTTTTTGTCTTTTACGATGCCATCCAGAAGCTTTTCCTCAGGATAGCTGCTTAAACATGCCACATAATTGAAAAGATCAGGGTGCTTTAAAGCTAAAGCGTAACAAAGTATTCCGCCCTGGCTGAATCCGCACAAATGTACCTTACCTTCAATAAGTCCGTAATGATTCACAATTTTCAGAATATTTTCTAGTACTGCATTTAAAGATTCCTTGGCCTGGGAAATGTCAATGAAGTTTTCAGGATTGTTAAAATCAATATCAAACCAGGAATATCCTTCAAACTGGGTATCTCTGGGTGCCCTGAAGCTTACAATAAGCCAGTCGGCGGGAAGAGTTTCCCTGAAACTGAAAAGATCCTGCTCATTGCTGCCATAGCCATGAAGCATGAAAAGGACGGTAGTATTTGAGGTGATATGTTCCGGTTCTCTTACTATATAATCTAAATTCATACAGCAAATATAATTAATAAATCATATTGTAAATCTAAAATACAAACCTGGTTTTTATACTTAATAATTTAGGGAAGCACACGCTCAAATATAGGCTGCTGCTGTACTTGTGCTTTTTTATTGATTTGATATTATTTAGAAAACTTTATTGGAAATTTTTCATAAAAGTTATTTTTATATTAATAAAAAACTTATATTTGAAACATTAAAAATCTATTTGGAGAAATGAAGCAATTTTACAAATCAAAAAGTTTACTTAGACTTTCTTTTTTATTCGTTTTATTATTTTCGGTAATTACTGTGGTGAATTCTTGTAAAAAGGATAACGACGAAGAAGAATTCGCAGATCATGTTGTTCAGTTTGAAGTGAAAACAACTACCGGAGGAGTTATCAGAGCTATCGTAACACAGGTAGGAACATCTAAAACTGACATTTTCGATCCTGTAGGAACTGTTTGGACAAGTGGCGAATTTTTTGTGAATTCCAGCCAGGCGCAGTTAAACCTTGATGCGAAAGCCGATCTTCCGGATGCCGATTCAGAATTGGTCATTAATCTTTGGATAGACGGCGAGATCGTAAGAACAGATAAGAAAAAAGGAGCAGGGCCTATGGTAGCTTCTATTGATTACAGCTTCTTAGAATTATAGAATAACTTACTTATATATAAAAAACCGCTTTTATAAAAGCGGTTTTTTTGTTTTATAAATTGATTTTTCTGTTCAAAAGTTTTCATTAAAATTTTATCAGCATTTATTCCTCGATTAATTGGAGCTGTATGGCACGGTTAATAAGCTCCGTAGAATTTTTTGCTTGAAATTTTTGTAATAAATTTTTACGATGTGTATCTACAGTAAGAGGGCTGAGGAAAAGTTCTTCGGCAATCATGGCACTTGTTTTTCCTTCCGCTACCATCCGGAGGATCTGTTTTTCCCGTTTTGTAATCCTTGGCACAGGAAGATCGTTCTGTGAAGGTCTGCTGATGATCTGCTTTGTTTCCTCACAAAAAACAATATTTCCCGAAAGAGCCCCTTTGATGCACATTACCAGTTCATCTATTGATGTGTTTTTAAGGATATACCCGCTGGCCCCATTCTGGATAGCCTGCATGATAATGCTTCGTTCCGAACGGTTGCTGAACATGATCACGGAAGTTTTTGGCGATATTTTTTTGATTTCCAGGCAAAGTTCTATTCCGTTGGCATCCGGCAGTGTGATATCCAGAAGAACTATATCTATTTCATTGGACCGGAGAAAACTGATGAGGTCCGAACCGGATGTAAAAGTTTCCGAAACAGTAAGAAATGATTGGCTTTTCAGCATCATTTTTAATCCTTCTATAACGATAGGGTGGTCATCTACGATAACGATATTTATTTTATGAGACTGCATGGGTATTTAATTCAATATTAATAGTTGTTCCTTCGTTATCCGAATTGATCTCCATTTTGCCTTTAAGATAATCTACTCTGTTTTTAAGATTATGAAGGCCCATACTTTGAGACTTCCTGTAATCCTCTTCTTTAAATCCTTTTCCGTTATCTTCTACAGTGATCATGAAGTTTTCATCAGATTGTGAGCATTGAAGCAGTATATTGGTTGCTTCCGAATGTTTAACGGAGTTGGCCAATAATTCCTGTGCAATTCTGTAAATATTAAGCTGTATGGATAAAGGAGTACTTTTGCTAATGTTAATAGGCTGAAAGTCTACCTTAAGATCTTTTCGGATATAGAACTCGCACAGATCTTTAAGAGCGGTCTCCAGTCCGAAGCTCAAAAGGGATTCCGGCATCAGGTTTCTAGCCACATGTCGCAGTTCGGTAACTGAATTATCCAGTTGGTTTAGGATTTTGTAGAAATCTTTATGCCGTCCTGCTTCAAGGTGGGTTGAAGACCAAGTAGAAAAATTTATTTTAACTCCGGCAAGCATTCCGCCCAAGCCGTCATGAAGATCTTTGGCAATACGGGCTCTTTCTCTTTCTTCTCCTTCCAGAATAGCTTTTGTAAGGGCCAGTTCTTCTCTTTGCTGAATTTCTTTTATTTCCTGTTGAAGATTTATTTCGCGCTGTTCCGAAATTTTTTTGTTCTTTTTAAAATTTAAAAGACCTAAAATGATAAAGCCGGCTGATAACAGGGAGGCAAGTCCCAGAATCCACATGTATTTGTTTTTCTTGCTGATTTCCAGCTGCTTTTGTACTAATTCTTTATCTCTTTCGGATTTTCTGTATTTTGCTTCAAGAATGGCAATGTTTTTATGGATAGAAACCGTATTCAGGCTGTCAAAAGAATCTATATATCGTTCAGCATACAGGTTGGCTTTAGTTGTATCCTTAAGTGCGGTGTAATTTTTAGAAAGTTCTTTTAAAACTTCCTGCCTGTTTTTTTGATAGGGAGTGCTGGCATAAACTTCTTTAAAAATCTTATTGGATTTTCCATAGTCTTTCAGCTCACTGTTGAGCTGCCCTTCAAACAGCTTTATTCTTTCTGCAATAACTGTATTTTTATATTTTTCTGCATTGCTCAACCCTTTGGCAAAAAGCTTTACCGCTTCCGGGTAATTTTTTTGCTTCATATGATAATATCCTAAAGTGCAGTAATAGAGTGAATAAAAATTGGATTCAGGATAATCTTTGATGATGGAATAGGTTTTCTCTAATTCTGTATTTGCCTGCGGCATTTTGTTTTCTCTCATCAGAGCATCTGCCTTAAACAAAACAGCTTCTCCCTTAATAGCTTTGGACTGTGCTGTTTGTCTTTTCAGTTTGTTGATAGAATTTTCAGCCAAGTTCATGTATTCTATTGCTTTGGGATAGTCCTTGGAGTTATAGAACAAGACTCCGATACTTTTATATAAAGCTCCTGTAAGCTCATAATCTTTCAGGGATTTAGCCAGGGGTATTGCTTTATTCGTGATGATGTTCATAGACTCTACTTCCTTATTCTGAATGATCTTGAATAACGCTTTATTCTGGAACATGATGATCCTTATTTTTTTGGCTTCATTACTGTTGTATTTTTTCAAAAGCGATTCAATGTTTGTGAAATCTTTTTCCAGAAGATTAACGGCATCTGTCTTTGTATAGTTTATAATGGACTGATAATAAAGTCCTATATCTCTGTACACCGGACTGTTGGAAGAGCTTTCCAGACCTTGTTTCAGGTACTTCTGATAATTTTCAATATCCTGCTTGGTAAAATAGGTTGCAGCAATCTGGTAAGACTTAATGGCTTTTACCGTATCCACAGCTTCATTGTTGGCAGCTAGAACCAGACTGTCAAAATTACTATTCTTTTTCTCTAAAGAATAGAAATAAAGAGATTGTGCCTCAATATTGAGTATGCCGAAAAACGAGATTAATAATGCAAGTAATTCTTTTCTCATGCTTTCTGTGTAATCATGATTTATATTATGAATTTATTAAAAAAAACAATATGCACCTGTAGTGTACTTCATTTTCTTAAGATAGCTACTTGGAGATAAGCATGAAATACCTAAAAATAGGTAGATGTAAATACTGTTTTTTATGTATTGTTCCTTCCGGACATACAGAATAGTTTTGTGATACATATCTGAATCAACTTTAAAGCATGAATAATAAAGACATTGAAAGGTTTGATGAAAAAACATAGAAATAAATGCAGATAAGAATTAGTTTAAAAATTAAAATATGAGAATTATGAAAAAAATCAATTTACACAGAACATTCAGAAATGCAGTTGCTTTTTTGATGACAGCGCTTCTCTTAGGCTTTGTATCTTCATGCAGCAAAGATGATGACGATGTTGATGCAGGGGGAGAAGTTGTAGGTGGAGGCGCCAATTATAAAATAACAGTTACTTTGAACGGGGTAAATTCTACCGATGATTATGTTTCGGTAGTTGCTTCAGGAAGTGATCATCAAAACAGCACTTCCATATGGAAAATTAATGGGGTCATTCAAAACGGACAAACAGCTGTAGGATTAAACGACAATAGTTTTACCGGTTCTACCAAAACCTATATTATTGAGACCAATTCCCCTATTGCAGGCTTGTCAGCTTCCATTCAGGTGGTGAACTTTAACTCTTCCATTACGGGAACTTATAAAATAGAAAAAAACGGAACCGCAGTAGTTGATGAAAATATTAATTTAACAACCAACGGGGCCGATTTTACGAAGCATTATTCATTCAATTAAATGATTATTTATATACAGGAAAGCTTTAATAATTTTATCTCTAACTCTCTTCAAAGATGGAGTAACTTTTCAGGTTAAATTTTGTATTAAAAAAGAGAGACTCTGTAACCTGAGTCTCTCTTTTTTTGAATAATATTATTGAAAATTTTTACAGTACCTTCACAATAAAGTAGCTTTTCTTACCCTTTTGAAGCAGTAAAAATTTACCATCAATAAGATCACTTTCATTGGCGGTATAAGTATCGTTTACCTTTTCTTTGTTGACGGAAATTGCATTTCCTTTGATCTCCCTTTGAGCCTCACTTTTAGACTTTAAAAATCCTGATTTTTCAGAAAGAAGATCAACAATACTAATTCCCAGGACATCAGCTTTGGCAACTTCTTTTTGCGGTACACCGTCAAAAACCTCAAGGAATGTTTCTTCATCCAGGCTTACCAGATCTTCAGCTGTAGAGCGTCCGAACAGAATTTCCGAAGCTTTTACTGCCTTTTCATATTCGTCTCTGCCGTGTACCCATACCGTTACTTCCTCAGCCAGTCTCTTTTGAAGTTTTCTTTCATGTGGAGCTGCTTTGTGCTCTTCAATTAAGGCTTCAATTTCTTCTTTTCCAATGAATGTGTAGAATTTAATGAATCTTTCAGCATCTTCATCGGTGGCATTCAGCCAGAACTGGTAGAATTTATACGGGGATGTCTTCTTTTTGTCCAGCCAGTAATTTTCTCCGCTTTCAGACTTTCCGAATTTAGAACCGTCGGCTTTAGTAATCAAAGGAACTGTTAATGCAAATGCTTCACCCTGGGCCTTTCTGCGAATCAGTTCAGTACCTGTAGTGATATTTCCCCACTGATCAGAACCTCCCATCTGAAGCTTTACATTATTATTTTGGTACAGATGAAGGAAATCATATCCCTGGATAAGCTGGTAAGTGAATTCCGTAAAACTCATCCCGTCTGCACCGCTTTCCCCGGAAAATCTCTTTTTCACAGAATCTTTCGCCATCATATAATTAACGGTGATGTTCTTCCCTACGTTCTTGGCAAAATCAAGGAAAGAAATATTCTTCATCCAGTCATAATTGTTGACTAATTCAGCCTTGTTAGGACCATTTCCGTCAAAATCCAAAAACCTTGAAAGTTGGTTCTTTAAACAGTCTACATAATGAAGAAGAGTGGCTTCATCCAGCAGATTTCTTTCGGCAGATTTTCCTGAGGGATCTCCGATCATTCCTGTAGCACCACCTACCAAAGCAATCGGTTTGTGTCCGTGTTGCTGGAAATGTGCTAAAATTTTGATCTGGATAAGACTTCCGATATGCAAAGAATCAGCAGTCGGGTCAAAACCAATATATGCAGTAGTTACCTCTTTATTCAGTTGTTCATCGGTTCCTGGCATCATATCGGCAAAAAGACCACGCCATTTTAGTTCTTCTATAAAGGAATTCATCTATAATTTTCTTTAAAATTTTACGATGCAAAGATAGTAAATTCAGGAGTATAGAGAAGGGATGTCAGAAGGTAAAAAAATCAAAGGATAAAAAGGCCTGTCTGCACCTTTGTGCTTTCACTTAAAAAAATTATATTTGTTAATAATGAACGAAGAACAGCTATTTCTGCTTATTCAAAAGGCAAAAGAAAAGGACCAGAAGGCCCAGACCAAGCTCATCAATATTTTTTGGGTGGATGTTTTCTCTTTTGTCATGAAAAAAGTAAAAGATGAAAATGATGCAGATGAGATTACGGTGAATGTTTTTTCCAAAGTGCTGTCGAAACTGGATATGTACGATCCGCATTTTCAGTTTAAGACCTGGGTATTAACTATTGCCCAGAATACAGTCATTGATTTCTGGCGGAAAAGAAGCCGCGAAAACCAGGATCCTACCGAAAACCTGGATGAGGTTAAAAACCAGTTTGCAAAATCTCCGGAAGAGCTGATGATTTCCAATGAAGAGCAGAAAAAGATCATCAAAACCATTGAATCGCTGGATGCCAATTACCAGGATATTATTAAACTACGTTTTTTTGAAGAAAAGAGCATCAAGGAAATTGCAGAAGAGCTTGGAATTTCCGTCGCCAATACTAAAGTAAGGGTGATGCGTGCTAAGAAAGTCCTGGCCGAGCTGCTGAAAAATAATGAATTTGATGATAATTAAATGGTTAAGTAAGATAATCAGTTTCATTCAGTCTTAAAAGCAAAGCTTACCTTAATAATCTTAAAGGCTTAATAGGATCTTAATGATTCAAAATTTTCACAAATAAATTTCCTCTTTTGTCTTGGGAAGAACAATTTTCCTCGGCTCCTTCTGATTCCTGTTTTGCAGATCTATTTTCAATCCTTTTTTAATATAGGTTTCCTGCTTGGATTTACCATATTCAGAAGTATTTTCAACTTCTTTTTTATAATTGAGCTGCCCTGTGGAAAGATTAAAGTCTATGTCTGCCCAATAATCTCCGGGTCTGCCATACGTTGAAGAATGGCCGATCAGTTCAAAATGGCCGTTTTGAAACCTGTATTTATCCGTGTAGCTCCATTTCCAGCTGCTGCCGCCTGCCTGGGTGATATTCAGGATTCCTTTTTCAATAGTTGTTTCCTGATAGGGATCTCCCATCATCCCTCCGCCGGCACTTTCAAGAATGGCATTCCTTGATTTACTCAGGATCATCCATGTTCCGCCACTTCTTTTCTGAATCTGGATCTCACGGATTTTACCCAGTTCACCTTCATCTGCTGTAGTATAAATAACCACTCTTTCAGGAATTTTATCACCATCCAGATCGCCTTCCACAGTGTCAATGATTTCTGAACCTGCCGGCTGAAGTTCTTTCTGGGCAAAGCAAAATGTACTGATAATAAGGGATAGGGTAAAAAAGATCTTCTTCATAATTTAATTTTGGTGGTTTAAAATTACTAAATTATATGTTTCATCAATGTTTGTCTTTGATTGTTTCGATAAAAAAATCACTAACTTTGAAGCTCAATTTGAGAAATAAATGGAGAATTTAGTTCAAGATACTACCGTTCAAAAACCAAAGTGGATCCGCGTAAAACTTCCTACCGGAAAGAATTACAGAGAGCTTAGGACTTTGGTCGACAAATATAAATTAAATACCATATGTCAGAGCGGAAGCTGTCCGAATATGGGTGAATGCTGGGGAGAAGGAACGGCAACGTTCATGATCTTAGGAAATATCTGTACAAGAAGCTGCGGATTCTGTGGTGTAAAAACAGGAAAACCACTTGATGTTAATTGGGATGAGCCTGAAAAAGTGGCTCGTTCTATTAAATTAATGAAGATCAAGCATGCTGTTCTTACCTCTGTGGACCGTGATGATTTAAAAGATATGGGCTCCATCCTTTGGGCTGAGACTGTAAATGCGGTAAGAAGAATTTCTCCGGGAACAACGATGGAAACTCTTATTCCGGATTTTCAAGGACTTACCAAACATATTGACAGATTGGTAGAAGTGGCTCCTGAAGTGATCTCTCACAATATGGAAACCGTAAAACGTCTGACAAGAGAAGTAAGGATCCAGGCTAAATATGAAAGAAGCTTAGAAGTTCTGAGATACCTAAAAGAAGCTGGCCAGAGAAGAACCAAAACCGGGGTAATGCTTGGTTTGGGTGAAACTAAAGATGAGGTTTTCCAGACCATTGAGGATATCAGAAATGCCAATGTAGATGTAATCACGCTTGGACAGTATCTTCAGCCTACTAAAAAACATCTGCCGGTAAAAAGATTCATTACGCCGGAAGAGTTTGATGAATTGGGAGATTTTGCAAGAAGCTTAGGTTTCAGACACGTAGAAAGCTCACCGTTGGTAAGAAGTTCCTACCATGCTGAAAAACATATTCACTAATAATATAACTTAATAATATAATCGCTTCACTCGAAGCGGTTTTTTTATTTTAAACACTTAATATTTTGAGTAATGAACTCGGTGATGAGAGATATCTCTTAAATTAAAAAATTGATCACTTTCCTCCTGACAAAATCTGTCGGATCATATTCCCCTCCCTTGGAGGGGTGGCAAAAATTCAAAGAATTTTTGACGGAGTGGTTAAAAAAATAATCAATTCCGAACCTCAATATTCTTCAAATGCTTTTTCCTGAACTCTGAAGGCGTTTCACCCGTATGCTGCTTGAAAAGTTTATTAAAATAGGATAGGCTCTCGAAACCTACCTGAAAGCAAACCTCTGTCACAGAATAATCTTTAAGCAGAAATATCTTAGCCTGATTGATCCTGTAATTGTTAACAAAATCCGTGAACGTCATATTGGTCTGCTTTTTAAAATAACGGCAGAAAGCAGGCGTACTAAGGCTTACAATCTTTGCAATTTCGTTGACATTAGGCTTCTTATCATAATTTCCATGGATGTAATCGTAGATGGTTCCCATTCTGATCTTGTCATTCAGGAACCATTTTATCCTGGTGTCTTCCTTATTCAGTTCTCTTACTTCATCTGAGGCGGCGAGAATCTGCAGAATTTCAATTAATCCTATCAGAGAATCAAAAGAGTTTTTATCCTTGATTTCATGAAGTTTTTCGACAACCTGCTTTTTTGTTTCTCCTGAAAATGAAAGCCCTAAATAAGACTTTTCCAGGAGCTTTTTAATGTTTTCAAACTCAGGAACGGGAACAATAATATCCTGAAGGAAATTCTCCCGCATCTGAAGCACTAATTGTCTGCATTCCGTCTGGATACCATAATCAAAATTAAGATGAGGAACATTGGATCCTATCAGAAGCAGATCGCTTTCTGTAAAAACAGAAATATCCCGGCCTACATGCCGAATTCCGTTGATGGCTTCTACATAAACAAGCTCTATTTCTGGGTGATGATGCCAGAAAAAACAGTTCTTTAAAGACGGTGAAAAAAGCTTGAAAGACTTTCCGCTTTCAAACTCTATGACTTCTTTCTGGATCTTCATTCTGTTCTGATTTGATTGATTCTGATTTTAAATTTACATAAAAAGGTTAAGATGGAGCAAATTTTTATCATTTCAGGAGAAGTAAAAACCGATATTTCTCTCGAATTTTGCACTTTCAAAGTAAAGATGGGATTCTGTTTTTATTTTTTATAAAAATCACTTAAAATTAATTCGAAAAAGAAGTTTACTCATAATGAAGATTGATAAAAGAATAATACCGTTAGCCATAGGTGGTCTGGGAATAGGGACTACGGAATTTACCGTAATGGGACTGCTTCCTGATATTGCCAACACTTTAAAAATTACCATTCCTGAAGCAGGGCATCTCATCTCAGCTTACGCCATGGGAGTAGTGATCGGAGCTCCGATACTGATCGGGTATTCCGTAAAATTTCCGCCTAAAAAAGTGCTGATGGTTCTAATGATCCTTTTCACACTATTCAACGGGCTTTCTGCGGTAGCTCCTGATTATACAAGTATGCTGATTATCAGATTTATGTCCGGACTTCCTCACGGTGCGTTCTTCGGAGTAGGAACAGTAGTAGCATCCCGTATGGCTGGAAAAGGGAAGGAAGCATTTTATATATCCTTAATGTTTACAGGGCTTACGGTAGCGAATCTGATCATGGTTCCACTGGTTACCTATATCGGACATGCTTACCACTGGAAACTTTACTTTGCAATTGTAGCAATGATCGGCCTTTTCGCCATATTGTTCCTGAAATTATGGCTTCCAGCCGTAGAATCCAACCAGGATACCCATTTTCTGGAGGAATTGAAATTTCTTAAAAATAAGCAATCATGGCTGGTTTTAGGGATTACAGCGATTGGGTTTGGAGGACTTTTCACATGGCTCAGCTATATTACTCCTTTAATGACGATCGTGGCGGGAATCCAAAGCAACCAGATGGCGTATGTGATGATCCTTGCCGGTGCCGGAATGGTTGTTGGAAACCTTGCAGGAGGATTTATTTCTGACAGGCTGGGGCCCGAAAAAACATGTGCATTATTGATCTTTCTGATGATGATTTCTCTGGCAGGAGTATTTTTCTTTGCAGATAACCAGAATATGGCACTCATACTGACATTTGTTTGCGGAGCACTGTCGATGTCCGTTGCGGCACCTATTAATATCATGATGATGAAAGCAGCTCCAAAAAGTGAAATGATGGCTGCGGCATTTATGCAGGCCGCATTTAATATTGCTAATGCGATGGGAGCATTTCTGGGAGGAATTCCTTTGGAATATGGTTTTTCCTTCAAATATCCTTCGTTAGTAGGAGTGGGGATGACATTCATCGGTCTGGCAATAAGTTTAAGATACAGATATTTGTACGGCAAACAAGCTCCTGATGATGAAACAGTGGTAGAATGTGTGCCTTGTGATAAGTAATTGTAAAGCTGAGACTAAGTTCAAATCAATTTCTAAATTTTGTCAAAAAATGTAGATGAGTTAATTATTTTATAAGACAGCTTAAAGGTTTATAACCAGCTGTATACATACAAAAGAGGCTTTGTTCAACGACAGAACAAAGCCTCTTTCTCTTTATAGTATAATGCTAAACTTCTACTTCATTACCGTTTTTACACCAGTAAAGTGCATTATATAAGTTTTCCTTAGGAAAGGATTTGAATTCTCCCGGCATCAGAACACTGAAAATATCCGTGAAGTTCTGTACTCCTTCTTTATCTGTAACAATAGCTGTACGGTTCCATTTTGTAAGATTTTTTAATCCTAAAAATGCGTCTTCAAGCCATGCGCCCATGGTAAAATTATCCAGATCAGTATCCAAATACAATAAGTAATTCAGCTCACCAAACTGATCTACTTTTTCTTTTACATGAGGAATGACAAGGTTTTCAAAATCTTTTTTCGTCACATCTCCGGTTGCACTGAACGCTGCAACATTTTCCGGAGCTTCTGGAATAATCGTTATCATACTAATTATTTTAAATGGTTGGATTTTAAAACTGGGTACAATAATTGCACCATAAATTGATAAAAAATCGTTAAAATACTTATAAATGTTATTGTTTTAAATGTAATATTCAATTATGGATCTAAAATCAAACGAACCTTTCTGGCTTTTAAAAAATGGACTAATAACTTCTTATCCGTCTCTGAAATCAAATAAAGATTGTGATGTATTAATTATAGGAGGCGGCATTACCGGAAGCCTTATTGCCCATCAAATGATTAGTGACGGCTTTAAAACGATCCTGATTGATAAACGTGAACTCTGTAACGGCAGTACTTCAGCAACTACTTCCATGCTGCAGTATGAAATAGATGTTCCTCTTTTTGAGCTTGAGGAGCTTATTGGTAAGAAAGGAGCTGTAGAGAGCTACAAAGCCTGTTCTGATGCGATAGATAGTCTCGAAAAACTTTCAAAACAGATCAGGTCTGATGCGGGATTTAAACGAAAGAAATCTCTGTATTTCGCATCAAAAAAGAAAGATGTCAGTTGGCTTAAGGATGAATATGCTGCAAGAAAAAATGCCGGTTTTGATATAAAATGGCTGGAAGCAGATCAAATTGTAGAAAAGTTTGGACTTGAAAATACATATGGGGGAATTGTGTCCAGACAGGGAGCCAGTATTGATGCTTTTAAGTTTGCTCATGAACTATTTAAACATAATGTAAGAAAAGGGTTAGAAATATTTGATAAGACTGAAATGATAAAGGTGGAATATCATAAAGGTTTTAATCTGGTAACAGTAGACAGCGGTTTTCAGATCAAAGCTAAAAAAGTGATCTACTGTATAGGATATGAAAGCAAAAACCTGATCAAAGAAAACTTTGTTGATTTAAAAAGTACGTTCGCCATCGTTTCAGAAATCGATGTCGACAAATTCAAAAATATGGGAAGTACGCTGGTCTGGAATACTGATGATCCTTATATTTACATGCGTACAACAGATGATGGAAGACTCCTGATCGGTGGTGGAGATGAAGATTTCAACGATGCTGAAAAACGTGATGCTCTTCTCGATAAAAAAGAAAAAGAGATTCTGAAAAACCTGAAAAAAATAAAACCCGATTATCATTTTTATACAGATTTTGTATGGGCCGGAACTTTTGGGGAAACCAAAGACGGGCTGCCTTATATTGGGGAGCATAAAAAATTTAAGAACTCTTATTTTGTCCTGGGCTTCGGGGGGAATGGGATCACTTTTTCTGTGACAGGGATGGAAATGGCTTCACAGTTTATGAAAAATAAAAAACACCTGTTGTCTGAATATTTTCAATTCGGGAGATAAAACTGGTAGCTTCTGGAACCTTTGTCGCCAGTGTAAGCGGGTATTAAGAAAAGTGCAATAAAAAAATGGTGACTGCGAAGCCACCATTCCTATTATTTCGAAGTATATCCATTCGTTTTTGCCTGCTCCAGAATAGATCTTTCAATTGCTTTCCCAAGATCATCAGAATCTGCATTGCCCCGTTTTTTCATTTCGGTATCAATATATTCCTGGCGTTTTCTGGACAGCTCTTCAATCTCCTTCTGGATTTTCTCACGCTCTGCAGATTTTACAGCAACTGCTTTTTTAATTTCTTCCTTGCTTTTGCCTTTTAATTCAGCTGGCAGCGCATCATCCTTCACAGTAGCAATAAATCCTGCATCACTTTCAGCTTTGTCCACCAGGTCCCAGTGGTCGTTTTTATAAGCATTTTTTTTAGACTTGGCTACGGTTCTTTCTACGTAATTGGAAGCCGACTGAACTTCTGCATTCCTGTCCTGGGTAACCTGCTTAAGCTTATATTCAGAGCCATGACTTCCATAATAAATATAGGTATCATTCAGCTTTGTATTGCATTCTGAGATTTTTACATCATAAGGCGTTTCAATATAAATCACCTTTCTGTCACTGTCAATATTGAAGTACTTGCCGCCGCCCACTACTGCTCCGTTCTGCCAGAAGGTTTGCGTCCCTTCTTCTCTATTCCCGCAGAAAATAGTATTGGTATAAATGTTTTTGTTTTTAGCTTTGGAAATGACTTCCTTGTAATTTACTTTTCCCTGATCAAACGGCTCATTGCCGGCGATATAAATCAGTTTCATGCTTTTTTCGTTGCCATCCCAGTTCAGATTCATCGAGGCATCGCGGATCACAGCACCGCAATATTCACTTCCCCCATTAGTTCTTAAGGCAAATAATTTCTCGGAAACCAGATCCAGATCCTGCGTAAGAGGAGTAACCTGGCGGATATAATTTTCATCGCGGATCCCGTCATTCCCATATTCATAAAGGGCAATTTCAACCTGTGGAGCCTGTCCGTTATACTTTAGGGTGGTTAAAGTATTCACAATATTCCAAAGCCTTGATTTGGCCTGATCGATCAGCCCGTCCATACTGTTGGAAGTATCCAGCAGAAGGGCAACCTGGATTTTATTATCCTTTGATGTTACTGCAGGCTGTACTACTGAAGCATTTTGTATAAATGCTTCCCGACCTGATGTATTGCTGTTTGAGCAGCGGATGTCTGAAAAACTGCCTGAGCTTAAAAATGCGCTACCAGCTGTTAATGCTAAGATTTTTAAAGTTGTCATAATTCTATTTTTATTGGTTATCTGTTATAATATTGAACCCATTTTTTCGGGCCGAACTTTAACTGTCGATGTTTCTGTATGCTTCAGTAATAAATGTCGTTGCAGGTTTATTGTTTTAATTCCTGAAGTAAAATTATCTGTATTTAAGGCTGAAAATTGGGAGACTTGGTGAAATGAGACTTTCACTTGGTGAACTTTAAAAACTGTTTAAGACAAAAAAACAGCCCTTCCGGACTGTCTTTTAAATCTGTTAATTCTAAAGGATTTCGTATCTCGTTTTGATGCTGTATTTCAGCTTGATATTTTCGATATTGTCAAAAGAAAAATCTACCGCAGTATCTGCCGCTTCCAGCTGTACATTTCTGATGCTGCTTTTATAGGCTACAGGAAGAACCGTATCGCTGGTGTAATCTTCAATTTCGATAATCTCAAGAGGAGCTCCTGTCTTTTTGCCCATACTCTCCAACAGGTAATCTGCCTTTTCTTTTGCTGCTTTTAGAGCATTGATCTTAACGGTTTTCTTAAAATCAGAAATTTTAGTGTTCTTCACTTCGGCCACATTCAGATTGCTTACCCATTTCTGGTTGAGGTCTTCAAATATTTTGTTGATATCCGATTTTGTATTGGCTTTGAACTGGTAGCTCTTCGTGAATTTTCCATTTTTAACATATACATTCTGGTACATGGATTTAAATTTGATGTCTTCATTCTTCACGCCGTATTTCTTTAATGTTTCAAACAGCTTCTTTTCATTGTCTGCCAACTCATTCTTGTTATCCGCTTTGATGCCGATGCTGAAGATGATCTCATCCGGTTCCACTTCCATTTCTGCAATACCTGTAACTTCAATTGCATTTTTCTTTATCTCCTGTGCATTTGCAAAAGTTCCCAGGGTAAAGATTCCGATCAATAAAAAATGTCTCAATTTCATAATTTCTTGTTTTAAATTCTGAAGTAAAATTACTGCGATCTGAAACCGAAAATGGAGAGACTTGGTGAAATAAGGTTTTCACTTGGTGGATGGTCACAAAAAAAGACGATCCCTGTGAGAATCGTCTTTTCAAATTTTTTAAATGTGATTTAAACTATCCGGAATGGTTCAAAAATGATTAATAGATAAAGTAAACCTTCGAGATTTTATCGTTTTTAATTTCATAAATAGCTGTTGCTTCAGTCTTTACACCAGGTCTCAGGCCCGAAACGCTCTCTTTATCGATAACGGAATTAAGATTCACAATCCTCTGCTTGATTTCGCAATGCAGATCCGGAGATTTATCAAACAGATTGGAATAGGATTTTCTCATGGCTTCCTTTCCTTTGCTGATCAGCTTTCCGGGAAACAAATACAGTTCTACGTCCTCTGCATAAGGCTCCAGAAATGCTTCAATATTTCTTGCATTATAAGCATTCACCTGCTGCTGAGCCAGAGATTCCGGTGTCACTTTTACAATTCTTTCCCGGTCTATAGGAAGTCCGCTTTTTATAACCACATCAATATCAGTAAGATGGTCCAGATTTTCAACAGGATTTGAATTCAGTAAAACAAGATCCGCTGCTTTTCCCACTTCAATGCTGCCGGATTCCTTTTCTTTATTAAGGATTTTCGCAGGATTAATGGTTGCCGACTGAAGAATCTGCCATTCATCCATCCCGCTTTCCTTCATGGCCTTAAGTTCTGTGATAAATGATGATGCATGTTGCGTTCCGATATTTCCGGCGTCCGTACCAGCAGCGATTGTTACACCTCCTTCAGCCATTTTTTTGAGATGACAGCTCTGATGGAGTCCGTTTTTGAAATATAAGCTTTGGTCTTCGGCTCGCTAAACCTTGTTTTACGCTTATTAAGCATAACAGAGTCTGACGTTTGTATAAGGTGCTTCAGGTCGTACATAGAGCCAATGCTTTCAGGATGGGAATTTTCCAGCTCATAAGTATTGTAGGTCTTCTTTTGTCCGTAAGTATCATAATAATTATCCATTACCGTAAGGGTAGGGCATACAATAACCTTTTTTGATTTTAAAAGCTTTATAAAATCATCAGAAATCAATTCATCCTCTATATTGTGTACCAGGAAATCGGCACCGTTTTGTACGGCTGTTTCTGCGGTGAAGCGTTCTGTTGCATGAATGGCAACCTTTAAATTATTTTTATGAGCTTCATCAATAACTGCTTTTATAGCAGGTTCCAATTCCTTTGCCTGTTCTTTCTTTTTCTGCGCATCTCCCGTTACAATATACCATATCTTAATAAAATCAGGTTGATAAGGGATCTGTTCCTGAACCAGTTTCTTAGCCTCCTCAACAGACGAAAGCAGTCTGAAAGGCTCATCTTTATTAAGATTTTTAAAAGCTTCAGGTTCATAAGTAGTAATGAGTGGTCCCGACATATACACTGAAGGCAGGCGTACATTCTCTTTCAAAGAATCCCTGAGTTTTAGCAAATTATACGTTGCCCCGGGATCAATCACTGACGTTATTCCCATTTTAAGATAACGCTGCAGAAGACCTTCCATATTATGATGGCTCCAGCTGATCTCTTTTTCATAAGGAACATGTTTTCTGAGATCAAGGGCATCCGGCCTTGTATACAGACCGCCGCTCTGGAAAAAATGGACGTGTGCATCCGTCATTCCAGGCATTAGGTATTTACCTTTACCATCAATAACATGGGAATTCTTCGGAATTTTGATCTGTCTGCTGGGTTTTATTGCTGTAATTGGCTTTCCTGAAAAGACAACAGTCTGGGCAGGAATCAGTTTTTTGTGAATAACATCTACAACAGTTACATTTTCAATATAAATCTGCGCATGCAAAATGCTCATACAGAAAAAGGCGGCCAATGCGATCTGGAATTTTTTGCTCATGAGTTTGGGATAAAGTAACAATACAAATATAAGAAAAGGTGAACTGCCCTCTGTTACAGAATTTTAAGGGGCATGTAAAGAGGAAAGATTGATTTTTAATTGGGCAAACTGGGTGAAATGAAGTTTTGACTTGGTAAAGAATAGGAAAGGATACCTAAAGTTTTACTTACTTTGCATGCAAGATCTGAAATCTGTGAAACTAGTTTTTAAAATACTGTTTATCTTCATGCTTGCTGTAGGAAATTTTTGTACAGCACAGGATTCCATGCAGGTTACTCAGGCCTACAAATCTGCGGCCAGACTCAGAAAAGCAGTAGATAATAACGATAACAAAGGTGTTGCCGATACCTATGTAGGAATTGCCAATAATTACTACAACCAGGGGAATTATGCCAAGAGCGAAGAGTTTTTAGTCAAAGCCAGAACCATTTACAAAAACCTTAACGATAAGAAAAATCTGGAATCTGTCACCCGGAAAATTGCCCAGTCACAGGAAAAACAAAACAAGATAACTCCGGCCATCAGCAATTACAGCATGGCAGCCGAGATGAGTTACAATGAAAAAAGCAGAGCGGTCAATACCAATGATGCGGCAAGGCTTTCTTCCCCCAACGCTGAACAGAAGGTAGAGGCAATTCAGGATAATATCAATATAGGTCTTAAAACAAAAGATAAAGGCGATCTGGCAGCAAGTTACAGCCAAATGGCAGATGTTAATATACAGCAGAAAGATATTCCTAAAGCAGAAGAAAACCTCAACAATGCTTATGTTCTTTCTAAAAAAGAAGCTCCTCAGCAGGCATTGGAAATTAATCAGAAACTGACCAATTTCTATGTTGAAAACAGAAATTTTGAAAAAGCCATTGAGGCCAAAAAGAAAGTCCTGAAAGAAGATTTTGTCAAAGAAAATTCACAGGAAAAGGTCAACCAGATCCAGGAGCTGGCTGATATTTATATAAAGAAGAATGATCCGGAAGAGGCTGTGGTATTATTAAAAAATGCTTACGGAATCGCTCTGGAGAAAGGGCATACACTTGAAGCTCAGAAAAGCGTAAAACGACTGGACAGCCTATACAGTATAACAGGAAATACGGATGCCTCAGTGTCGCTGTATCGCGATTTCCTTGGGAAACTTCCGGATATTGTGTCCAAAGACAGAAGCCTGGTTGATAATAAAATTCTGGAAGATACTGAGCAGAGAATTTCACAGCTTGAAAAGGAAAAAGAGCTGAAAGATCAGCTGATCCGTAAGAAAAATGTCTTTAATTACAGCCTGATCGGAGTTCTGATCCTGTTAACCGGACTGATTATCTTTATCTTCAGAACGCTGAAGAAAGTTCAGATTAAAAATAAAAAAATCGCCCTGCAGTCATTACGGCGTGAAATGAATCCGCATTTTATCTTTAACAGCTTAAACAGCGTCAATCATTTTATCGCGACAAATAACGAACTGGAAGCTAACCAGTATCTTACGAAATTCTCTAAATTAATGCGTGGCGTCATGGAAAATTCCACCGAAGATTTCATTCCTCTTCAGCAGGAGCTGGATTTGCTTCAGAATTATCTTGCTCTCGAAAAGACACGTTTTGCTGATAAATTTGATTATGAAATTAAGGTAGACGAAAGCCTGAATATGCAAAGCCTGAAAATTCCCGGAATGCTTGTCCAACCGTTCCTTGAAAATGCGGTCTGGCACGGACTGCGCTACAGAAGTGAAAAAGGATTTTTGAAATTAAGTTTTGAAAAAGAAGACCAGCATTTAAAAATCACCATTGAAGACAACGGAATAGGGATTGAAGAAAGCAAAAAGCAAAAGACAGATCACCAGAAAGCAAGAGAAGGCCGCGGAATGAACAATACACTTGAAAGAATTCAGCTCCTGAATGATTTGTATAAAAAAGATATTGCCTGCTTTGTAAAAGACAAAGAAAATAGTAGTGGCGTTTTGGTTACCTTAAAAATTAATCTTATTTAAAGTAACGAAAGCCTTAAAAAAACTTCCTGTCAGCTCCTGAATTCAAAAACGGAAAATATCAGTAAATCCATTCACCACTTAAGACCTGTTATCTAATATCTGTAATCTCTAACCTGAAAAAATGAAAATACAATCCATAATCGTAGACGATGAGATCATTGCAAGAGAAGTTCTCAGAAATTATATCACGAAATACTGCCCGCAGGTAGAAATTGTAGGAGAGGCAGAAAATATCAAAGAAGCCGTTCCCCTGATTGCTGAAAAACAGCCGCAATTGGTCTTCCTGGATGTAGAAATGCCTTTCGGAAATGCCTTTGATGTGTTGGAAGCTACCAAAGAATTTTCCTACGAAACTATCTTCATTACAGCATTTTCTCAATATTCACTACAGGCACTTAATAAATCGGCCAGTTATTATATTCTAAAACCGATAGATATTCAGGAACTCATTCTTGCAGTAAATAAAGTAGCAGAAAGCCTTGAAAGTAAAGAAGAGCTCAACCGTAATAAAATACTTCTCGAAAATTTAAAATTGAAACCTGAAAAACAACAGCTCATTCTTCCTACACTTCAGGGATTTGATGTTGTAAAAACTGAAGATATCCTAAGGCTGCAGGCAGACGGAAATTTCACACAGGTTTACCTTACCGACGGCTCAAAAAAGATGGTCTGCCGTTTCCTGAAACATTTCGATGACCTGCTGGAAAATCCTTTTGTAAGAGTTCACCGCTCCCATATCATCAATGCAGGATTTGTAAAATCTTACCATAAAAGTGGAACTGTAATGCTTTCAGATGATACGGAAATTGAGGTTTCAGGCAGTTTTAAAGATAATTTCCTGAAAGTCTTTTCCTAGAATTTCTTTCCTTAACAGCTTAAAGGCATTATTTTTGAAGTTTTCACCGCAATCACGCAAAATATCCAATTATGAAAACTCTTCAGAAAATTGCGGTTCCGGTTACATTAGGTCTTCTGGGGCTGGTTGTTTACAATTCCTGTTCTCCCGGAATTACAAAAGGAGCTGTTGCCGTCAATAATTTTGATGCTAAAAAATATCTTGGAAGATGGTACGAAATTGCCCGTTTCGATTACAGGTTTGAGAAACATATGGATAACGTCACCGCCGAATATTCCGAAAATTCAAACGGTTCCATCAGTGTCCGCAATAAAGGCTATGATTATGTTAAAAAAGAATGGAAAGAATCCATCGGAGAAGCCAGGTTTGTAAAAGATAAAACCGAAGCCCGCCTTAAGGTTTCATTCTTCAAACCAATCTGGGCCGGTTATAATGTAATTGATATCGATGAAGATTATCAATACGCCTTGGTAGCAGGAAGCAGCGTAAAATACCTTTGGATTCTATCCAGGACAACCTCTATTCCTGAAAGCATAAGACAGCGTTTCCTCGAAAAAGCGAAAAGATTAGGATATAATACCGATGAGCTTATTTGGGTAAGGCATAATCAATAATTTAGAAATCACTATTTTAGAGAAAACACCAATTGTGAATTTTGCTTTGCAAGTCAAATGTGAACTTTTTTAGAGGTAAAATCTCAGACTGAGGTTAAGGTTTAGAGGATTATTTAACATGCCCAGACTCTTTAACCAAAAAGCTCGAATCCAAAACATGAAAATTCATAACTCAAATTTGCTTTAAAAATCTTATAGCACTCAGGCCCGATACCTTCGCCATCGCGAAATAGTTATAGTTTTAAACAGTATGAGCCAAAGATAAAAAAAATCATTTTATGTTGTCATAGCCGCAGATTTTTACGTCATTTGCAGGACATTTTCTTTCAAGAATTTATATATGGAAAAAGCTGTTCTGATTACTATAGGTGATGAAATCCTTTCCGGGAACACCATTGATACCAATTCTAATTTTATTGCCGCAGAACTTAAAAGCATAGGCATACAGGTTACACAGATTTTTACAATTTCAGACGAGATTGCCATTATTAAAAATACTTTAAAAACTGCTTTTGAAATTGGAGACCTTGTCATTACAACAGGCGGCTTGGGCCCGACAAGAGATGATAAAACCAAAAAAGCACTGGCTGAATATTTTAATGATGAAATTGCACTGGATGAGGCAACCTTCAACCATCTTAAAAACTATATGGAAAGACGCGGCCGCCTGGATATCCTTGAAAGAAACAGAGAACAGGCTTTTGTTCCTACAAAATCGGTTGTTTTTCAAAATCATTTCGGAACCGCACCATGTATGATGATGGAGCAGGACGGAAAATTATGTTTCAGCCTTCCCGGGGTTCCTTATGAAGTGAAACCGTTAATCAGGGAACAGATCATTCCTTATTTAAAAGAAAAATTCAATCTTTACTATATCCATACCAGGATAGTTTCTGTAGTAGGCATTCCCGAAAGTATTCTCGCAGATATTATTGAAGAATGGGAGCTTGCCCTTCCTGAAAATCTTGCATTGTCTTATCTTCCGGTAGGAACACGTGTGAAATTGAGGCTGACTGCTTCAGGAGATAACGAAGCTGCTCTGAAACAGCAGGCAGAAGATGAAATCCAGAAGCTTCTTCCTCTGGTAGGTGATCACGTTATCGCCGTGTCGGAAGACAAAATAGAAAAAATTCTGGCAGAGATGCTTGACGATAGAAAACTGACTATTTCCACTGCAGAAAGCTGTACCGGAGGTGAGCTGGCAAGAATGATCACATCCAATTCAGGAAGCTCAAAATATTTTGTAGGGGGAATTGTACCTTACGCCACAGAAAAGAAAATAGAAATTTTAAAAGTCTCCCAGCAGACTGTAGATGAATTTACAGTGGTAAGCGAGCAGGTGGCCAGCGAAATGGCAAAAGGATGCCAGAAATTATTTGACTCCGATATTTCCATGTCCACAACAGGTGTTGCGGGCCCTGGTAAAGGTAAGGACGGTAAAGAAGTGGGAACCGTTTTTTATACCATCCGGATCAAAGACAAAGAAGTTACTTCAAAACTGTACATGCCTCATCTGGACAGACTTGATTTTATGAATTTCGTTTCCCAGAAGATCATTCAGGATCTGGTAGGCCTATTGATTTCGGAGTAGTTTTTTACTAAAATAATCAAAAATTATAATTGTTAATTTTTTATTGAAAAGAATTGTAACAGATTATAAAAAAAACAGACATATACTATAAATTTGCTATCATAATGAAAAAACTAACGCTTTCTTTGTTTTTACTGGCAGGAGTTTGCTCACTTAATACAGTGAACGGACAGGCAAAAGCCGTGAAAACAGCAGTTAACAGCACAGATAAAGGCTTGGATATTAGCCTTATGGACACTTCTGTACGTCCGCAGGATGATTTTTATAACTACGTAAGCGGAACTTGGATGAAAACCGCTAAAATTCCATCCGATAAGCCGACCTGGGGAAGTTTCAACAAACTGGCAGAAGATACAGATAATAACTCAATGACTATTCTGAACTCTCTTCTGAAAGATAAATTTGAAGATGGAAGCGAGGGGAAGAAAATCCAGGATCTGTATGCTACTTATATGAATATGCAGAAGAGAAATGCAGACGGAATCAAACCTATTCAGGCTAACCTGAATAAAATTGATGCGATTAAAAATCTGGCTGATCTTCAGAACTATTTGATATCTGTAACAAAAGACGGAGAAAATACTTTGTACGGATGGGGTGTTGATGCAGATCTTAAAGATTCTAAAATGAATGCCGTGTACTTAGGAAATGCTTCTCTGGGATTAGGAAGAGATTATTATCAGAAAGTAAACGAAAAAAATACTGAAGCTCTTGCTGAATATCAGAAATATGTAGCTTCCATGCTTAAAGAATTAGGCTACAAAAATGCTGATGCAGCGGCAAAAGGAATCGTTGATTACGAAAAAAGCATTGCAAAAACATATCTTACCAACGAACAGAGCCGTGACAATACACTGCAGTACAACCCTAAAACAATGGCTGAGCTTTCAACATTGGTAAAAGGTGTTGATATCCCTGCTTACCTTAAAAAAGTAGGAGTAACTACAGATAAAGTAATCATCGGAGAAATTGGATATTACAAAGAATTCGATAAATTGGTGTCTGCTCAGAACCTTCCTGTGATCAAGGATTATTTAAAATTCCATATGATTCACGGAAGTTCATCTTACCTGAGTGAGAAATTGGGGAATATGAGATTTGACTTCTATGGTAAATACCTGAGAGGTCAGCAGGAGCAGAGAGCATTGAACAAGAGAGGTTTTGAATTGATCAATGGTACACTTGGTGAAGCTTTCGGAAAATTATACGTTGAAAAATACTTCCCTGCTGAAGCGAAAGCACAGATGGTGGAACTGATCGATTATTTAAAGAAAAGCTTTGCAGTTCATATCAACAATTTAGCGTGGATGTCTTCTACAACGAAAGAAAAAGCAATGAACAAACTGAACAAGTTTACAATAAAAGTTGCTTACCCGGACAAATGGAAAGACTATTCAAAATTAGATATCGTTTCTGAAGCTAAAGGTGGAAATCTATACAGCAATCTTCAGAATATTTCCGAATGGCAGTACAATAAAGATCTTGCAAAAATCGGTAAAGCTGTGGACAAAACAGAATGGGGGATGACGCCGCAAACGGTAAATGCTTACTATAACCCGGTAAATAACGAAATCGTTTTCCCTGCTGCAATTCTTCAGCCGCCTTTCTTCAATCCTAAAGCTGATGCTGCCGTAAACTTCGGAGGAATCGGTGCTGTTATCGGACACGAAATGAGTCATGGATTTGATGATTCAGGAGCCCAGTTTGATGCAGACGGAAACCTGGTAGACTGGTGGACGCCGGAAGATAAGGCCAACTTCGAGAAAGCAACTAAAGCTCTTGCTGCTCAGTATGACAAATACGAGCCTGTAAAAGGAACTTTCGTAAACGGTACCTTCACAAACGGTGAAAATATCGCTGACTTAGGAGGAGTAAATATTGCTTACGATGCACTTCAAATGTACCTGAAAGATAAAGGAAATCCAGGGAAGATCAGCGGATTCAGCCAGGATCAGAGATTCTTCCTAAGCTGGGCAACCGTTTGGAGAACTTTATCCAGTGAAAAATATATGGTGAACCAGGTAAAAACTGACCCGCACTCTCCGGGATACTTCAGAAGCTTTGGACCACTTATCAACGTTGATGCTTTCTATAAAGCATTTGATGTGAAAAAAGGAGACAAATTATACAAAACTCCGGAAGACAGAATCAAAATCTGGTAAAAATAACAAGCCGCTCAGCAATGAGCGGTTTTTGTTTGGTTGATTTGTGGGGTAGGGTTCAAGCTCCGAGTGAGAGTTGCAAATTTTTGATTTCGCATTATAATGGATTATTTTTTTTCAGGTTACAGATAACATCATAAAAATATCATTTTTAACAATAATCTCCACTCTAAAACACTGTCACTGATACTCTCAAACTCTCACCCGTACCCAGCAACTCGAATCACAACCCAAATCACCAACTTCTCATCATTTATCAATTATCATTAATTAGCTATCATTAAAGTTTGTATATTTGGTAAGTTTGTGTTAAATCAAAAATTATCTTTAATGAAAAAGCTAAATATTGGAATACTTGCTCTTTCCGGCATTGTATTTTTAAACTCATGCGGAACGGCTAAAACTGCTGCTACAAAAACTGAAACTACGGTTGCTGTTGCAGAGCCTGTGAAAGAAGAATTAAAAGAAGAAGGAATCAATTTATCTTATATGGATAAAAGCGTCCGCCCGCAGGATGACTTTTTTAGCTATGTGAACGGAAATTGGGTGAAAACTACCCAGATTCCTTCCGATAAAGCGAGCTGGGGTTCTTTCAATGCGTTGAGAGAAAATGTAGATGATGCTTCTCTGGATATTCTGAATAAAATTTTATCCGAAACATATTCTGAAGGTTCAGAAGGCCAGAAAATTCAGAATCTATACGCATCTTTCATGGATGTAAACAAAAGGAATGCAGATGGATTGGCTCCAATCAAAGGAGATTTATCAAAAATTGAGGCGATCAAAAACCTTAATGACCTGCAGAAATACCTTCTTGAAGCCACAAAGTTAGGAGACAATTCCTTTTACGGCTGGAGGGTAAGCGCAGACATGAAGAACTCTAAAATGAATGCAGTATATCTTGGCGGTCCGGATCTTGGATTAGGAAGAGATTACTATCAGAAAGTAAATGATGCCAATACTAAAACCTTAGCAGAATACCAGATGTATGTCGGGAAATTATTCGATGTTTTAGGAAATAAAAATTCAGCACAGGCTGCGCAGAATGTAGTGGCATTTGAAAAGCAGCTTGCTAACTACCTGTTGACTCTGGAGCAGAACAGAGATGCCAACCTGAGATATAACCCTAAAAATGTAGCTGAACTTCCAGGACTGGTTAAAAATGTTAACCTGGCTAAATATCTGAAGGATGCAGGTGTGAATACCGATAAAGTAATCATCGGAGAACTGAAATATTATCAGAATATGGATCAGTTCATCACTGAAAAAAATCTTCCTCTGTTAAAAGATTATCTGAAATACCATTTAATTAACGGGAATGCCAGCAATCTTGATGATAAGCTTGAGCAGATCAGATTCGATTTCTATTCAAAGTATCTTCAGGGCCAGAAAGAGCAGCGCCCGATGGACAAAAGAGGGCTTAGCCTTGTGAATGGAGTCCTTGGTGAAGCTTTCGGAAAATTATACGTTGAAAAATATTTTACTCCTGAAGCAAAAGCTCAGATGGAGATGTATATTGACTATATTTTAAAATCATTCAAAACACATATCAACGATATGGACTGGATGTCTCCGGCCACTAAAGTGAAAGCTCAGGAAAAACTGTCTAAATTCACTGTGAAAATTGCTTATCCCGACAAATGGAAAGATTATACCCAGTTAAAGGTGGAATCTCCAAAACAGGGTGCAACACTATACTCCAATCTTCAGAACGTAGCTGCGTGGCAATATCAGAGAAGCCTTGATAAAGTAGGAAAACCGGTTGATAAAACAGAATGGGGAATGTCTCCGCAAACTGTAAATGCTTACTACAGCGGATCAAACAATGAGATTGTTTTCCCGGCGGCCATTCTTCAGCCTCCTTTCTATAATCCTAAAGCTGATGCTGCCGTAAACTTCGGAGGAATCGGTGCTGTTATCGGACACGAGATCTCTCACGGATTCGATGACAGCGGTTCGCGTTTTGACGGGGACGGAAACCTCAACAACTGGTGGACGGATGAAGACCGTAAGAACTTTGATGCAAAAGTAGCACAGCTGGCGGCTCAGTACAGCGCTTACGAACCGGTAAAAGGAAGCTTTGTAAACGGTAAATTTACAAGCGGTGAAAACATCGGGGACCTTGGTGGAGTAGCTGTAGCCTATGATGCCCTTCAGATGTACCTGAAAGATAAAGGAAACCCTGGAAAAATTAGTGGATTTACACAGGATCAGAGATTCTTCATGAGCTGGGCAACCGTATGGAGAACAAAATCTACCGACCAGTATATGATTAACCAGGTGAAGACCGATCCGCATTCTCCGGGAGTGTTCAGGGCATTCGGGCCGCTGGTCAATCAGGACGCATTCAACAAAGCATTTGATATTAAACCTGGGGACAAAATGTATAAAGCGCCTCAGGACAGAATAAAAATTTGGTAGAATAACCAAAAATTGTTAGAAAAGAAAGAATCCATCCCCATTAAATGTGAGATGGATTCTTTTTTTAATATGCTTTCTTATAATTCCGGAGGACAAAATTTATTCCGGTTTCAATAATGTCACCCATGGTTTTACAATACTTGAAGTTGACGTCGTAGGTAAGTTTTTGCAAAGCTGTTTTCAGCTCTGTAACATTAGCTTCCGGCGCAATATCTTCTTTTTTCATAATGGCAATAAGTTCATTGAATCTGCTTTTGCTGCTGGTTACTCTTTTTACAATTTGTGAACGTACTTCTTTACGATACTGCTCTATAGAATTAGGCTTCAGTTTTTCCAGTACCATGCTAACCATCGCGTTGTTTTCTTTAAAATATTGGGGAAGATAAACTTTCAAATTCCCTTCATAGCTTTGCTGGTCAAAATCGATGGGGCGAATCTTGTAAATAACCTGGTCGAAATCGTGAATGGGAATAATAACATAATTATAAGAACGCATGTCACCCAACAGCCCAATGAGGCAACGTTCATTGAATTTTACAAATTCCTTGGAAATCTGTGCTTTTTCCAGTTCTGTACAGTTCTGTAAATGTTTCTGGATAAAAATATCTCCGGGAATTCCTAAGATATGTTCTTCTATCAGGGTATTTTTGTGGATAAGGAAATTAATTCGGTTGGGAGAAAGCAGATCTTCAATTTCCAGCCCATAGATACGGGAAGCATCAGCCTGTTTAATATAAAAATTAGTATGATTGTCATTGAGAATATTTCTCACCCGAATCCGAAAAGGCTTAGAGTTTCCGAAAGTACAAAAGTCGATCGTATCCACTTTCAGATAAGGCAAAGTTGCCTCGTCTCCATCGGAATGAAGAAGGGTGTAAATCTTATTTAAATTAGCCTCTATTTCTTTAAATTCATGCTCAGAATACAATACACCAAGCCACAAAGTATCTTTGCCCTCCTTATCCAGAATATTTACACTGTCGCTGAATCTCAGCAGATCTTCATATAAAAACTGGATCTTAGTCGTTCTGTTATGTCTTTCCAAATACTGATTTAATGCTTCTGAAACAGGATATATTGGTTTTCTAAACGCGATCTTTACATCTTTCATGACTCTGTTACTTTGTTTAAATATAAAGAATTTTTTTCCTCATACCGGAAGAATTCCTATTTTAATACGTGGTTGATGCTTTTTTATAAATGCAAAGCATGCAAAGATTTATTTTTATTTTCCCACAGCTTATTTTATTTATTTTTCATAGTTTAGTGATATCGTAAAGTCATGATTTTACGTTAAATATAAATTAGCTTAAATTAAATATTTCAAGAAAAATCTTTACAAAATTTTGTATGTTACAGTTTTTTTTTAAATTTAAACATTGGATTGGTAATTTATTTGATTCATCAGTAAATTACTCAAAGACAGATCCAAACCAAAATCAGAAATCTCAAAATAACAATAATATGGCAATGTTTAATTATGGTGTTGGCGGCAACGAGGTAAAAGTAGACGCTAATGAAGCTATTCAGGAAATACAGGAAAACAAATCGCTGATAGTGAGCCAGCTTACTACAGAAGAATCTTATACCCCTGAAATCGTAACAGGATTAAAAACTGTAGACGACGTCTTCAGACATTTTCAACCATCCGTAGCTGTACAGCACGAGACGGAAGATGGTGGAGTAGTGGAGGAGGAATTCCGTTTTCAGAATCTTGCAGACTTTACCCCTAGAAATCTTACTCAGAAATCAGACTATTTACAGCAGCTTAGCATGGAACAGGAGCAGTACAATAAAATCGTACGCCAGCTGAAGACCAATAAGATTCTGCGTAATATGCTTGAGAATGAACAGACCAGAGCTGCATTCATCGAAGTATTGAAAGATGTGGCACAAGAACTTGAAAAATAATTATTTACACTAAATCAAATCATGGATAGCAAATTACAGGCACAAGAAAGCCAACAGCAGAGTCAGCAGCAGCACTCAGGGCAGCCGAAAGGTAACCCGCTTGCGGAGCTTAATAAAATAGGAGGTTTTGGCTTTGTTGAATCCGTTGTAGACGGGATCGCCAATATGAACCCTACAAGAAAAGCCAGGAAAGAAATTTTCCTGACGGACACCAATAAATCAGACGAAAGAAAAGAGCTTCTTCAAAAAATAAACCTTTGGGTGAGTCTTTTAGAAGGAAATGAGTCTGCAGATAAAATGGCAGATACCTGCAAAACCAAAGCGCAGGCAGCAGATCAGAATCTAAAGACCAACCTGAAAAATACACTTGATGCAGTACGTCTGTTGGAAACCAACTACAGAACTGTAGCTCAGTTCTATAAAAATACAGAACTGGATAAAGTGGATAATGTAAGCATCGTTAATGCAAGCCTTGAGCAGGTTTCAGATCTGGATAATCCTTTATTCATTGATGCTATTTCCGAAGAATTCAAAAACTATTACGACCGTTTAGATCTTAGAGACAACTATTCTATCCTGGCAATACCTGGATATTTAGGCTCAAACAAAGTCATTGAAAAATGGGCAAAGATCTGTAATGAGAACAAAGTAATGATGGTAACCGACTTTGCCAATCTGGATAAACCGGATGACGTAGTAGACTTATTCCATTCTGCAAACCTTACGGGAGGCGAGCTTCACAGAAGTAACGTTATTATGACGTGCAACTGGCTTGTGGGCAGAGGAAGAGCTGAAGAAGTAGGAGAAGAAGAAAATGTAGAGCTTCCGCCTTCCACTTCATTAGCTGGAAAAATCCACAAAACTTTGATGTCTCAGGTGGCAGCAGGTAAAAAGCATGGTAATATCAACGAAGTAGATGCCGTAAAATTCGAATTGAAGAAAAGTGAAATTTCTCAGTTAGAAAAAATGGGTCTTGTTCCAATGGTGAACGAGTATGGAAAAATCATGGCATTCTCTGCTAAAACACTGTTTACAGGAGATAACATCGGTCTTCAGACCTATTCAGTAGTGCGTGTATTCGACTACGTAACTAAAGTTTTACTTGACTTCCTGAACAGAAGAGCCTTCGAAAACTGGAATGCCAAGAACGAAGACGATTTGAGAAGGCAGATTGTAACCTTCCTTGACAATATCAAAGGTCCGGACAAATTGATTGAAAAGTTCAAAATTGTTCGTTTCGAGCAGGACAGAGTCAATAAAGACAGAGTATGGCTTGATATCCGTATGACCCCTTATTTCCCTACAAAAAGTTTCGTTATTAAATTGGACGGGCATAAAGGAGATGATGGTAACGAGTGGGATGCACAATATACTCAGGAATAACAACAACCCAATTTTAATAACAAAACCGATGCATTTTTACATCGGTTTTTTACTGCCAATTCATATGAAAATTAATGTGATCAAAAATAGTTTAAACCTCTTTCTGCCTGTACTCCTCCTGATTATATTGTCGGGATGTGAGAAAAAATACCAGGCGCCGGACCATTATGCAGTAGATCTTTTTAAAGACGAACGGCAGCAGGGAAAAGCTTATATCATGAACGAAGAAGAATGCTTTGACGGTAGCGAGCTGGTTATTGCAAGTTCCAATGTGAAACTAACTGACAGTTCAAAAGGAAGAGGGAAAACATTCTTTCTTTACAAAGTAAGATCCGGAAAAGTACTGAAAACAATAAGAGATTCAGTGATGGATTATCCGTTCATGTTTCTTTCTGATCAAAGACTGAAGCTTAAGCCAGATTCAATCTACCTTTACCTGAAAAAACTTGAAGGCTACCGGTTTATTGCTGCAGAAAGAAATCTCAAATATCAATGGCTGAAAGCTGCTCCCGTATATTCCATTAAAAAGGATAAATAATTTTATCTTTGCAGAACGGGAACTGACAGCATTTTAAGCTTTTTAAAAAGAGGTTGCAAAATATGCTTCGACTCTGCTCAGCATGACAATCTGCAGCTATATGGCATTAGAGGTGTCACGCTGAGCGAAGTCGAAGCATCATAAAAATAGTTGCAGTTAAGAATTCCCTCAAATCATTTAAACAGACAAAGGTTTTTGGAAAAAAATAATAAAAGTTCAGAATTTCTCCATGTTGGAAATAAATTACTGAGCTGGTACGGGAAAAATGCAAGAGATCTGCCTTTCAGACAGACAAAAGATCCTTATAAAATCTGGATCTGCGAAATTGTTTTTCAGCAGACGAGGATCAGTCAGGGGCTCAATCATTACAATAATTTCATTAAAAGATTTCCAGATGTAAAGACACTGGCTGAAGCTGACGAAAATGAAGTGCTGCTCTATTGGAAAGGGCTTGGATATTATTCAAGAGCCATTAATATCCATAAAGCTTCACAACAGATCATGAATGATTATCAGGGTGTTTTTCCTGCCAATTATGAAGAGATTTTGAAATTAAAAGGAGTCGGGAAATATACGGCTGCGGCAGTTTCAAGCATCTGTTTTGGAGGTAGAATGCCGGCTGTTGATGGTAATTTTTACAGGGTTTTGAGCCGTATTTTTGCCGATGATTTTGATATTTCCAATTCAAAGGCCTTTTCCTATTTTTCTCAATTGGCAACATTGGTCATGCCAGAAAATGTAGGCGATTTTAATCAGGCTATGATGGATCTCGGTTCAGAAATCTGTAAGCCTAAGAATCCTCTCTGTGGCGAATGTCCGGTAAATGATGACTGTCTTGCATTTTCTATGCAGAAAACATCAGAGTACCCTGTCAAGACAAAAAAGATAAAAACAGAAGATCTTGCCCTGAAATATTATTTTGTGCACAGAAACGGACAGTTTCTGATCCGGCAGAGAAAAGACGATTTCATCTGGAAGAAATTATTTGAGTTTCCACCGGTAATTTCTGCCGATTTGGAACCGTTTATCAGGAATGTAAAAACCATTACCCATAAGCTTACCCATAAGAATCTCACCATTGAAATTTCTAATGTTGAGGTCGATTCAGAAGCGGTTTGGGATAGTTTTATAGCCGAAAATCAGTACCTCATTACAGACTTTGAAGCTTCTCACGACAAATCTTTTCCCAAACCTTTGGAAAACTACATCCAAAACTCACTGAAAGACTGAAATTTGTCTCCCAAAATCTAAAATCTAATTTGTACTTTTGCAAAATGATTAAAAACGTCATTTTTATTTTTGTATCACTGCTTTTAATTTCTTGCGGAAAAGATCATGTTCCAAAACCTTACGGGGAACTCCGCCTGGAGTATCCGGCACCCAAATATCAGAAATTTGAGAATAACTGTGCCTATACTTTTGAATATTCAGACTTTGCATCGATTTCCGATGCTAAAAAGCCGTGCTGGTATTATATAAATTATCCAAAAATGAAAGCCAAGGTCTTTGTGACCTATTATCCGATACAGAATGATTTTGCAGATCATATCAAAGAAGCTGAGAAAATGGTTTATGAGCATACCATTAAAGCAAGTTCCATCGATACCAAATCATTTGAATACCCGGACAAAAAAGTGTACGGAAACTTCTATGAGCTTAAGGGGCAGAGCGCTTCTAATCTTCAATTTTACATTACAGACAGCACAAAACATTTTGTGACTGCTTATTTATACTTTAATACAAGGCCAAAACCTGATTCTTTGGCCCCGGCAGTGAACTATATCAAAGATGATATGAAGCATCTGTTGGACACTTTTGAATGGAAAAAATAATTGACTTTAAAATACATTGAAAAATATATGAAACTTTTAGTTGTAGGAAGCGTTGCATTTGATGCAATCGAAACGCCATTTGGTAAAACTGATAAAATTTTAGGAGGGGCAGCTACTTATATCAGCATCACTTCATCCGTTTTAGGCGTTAAATCTGGTATTGTTTCCGTTGTTGGAGGAGATTTCCCACAGGAGCACCTTGATATGTTCACAGACAGAGATGTAAATATTGAAGGAATTGAGATCGTAAAAGAAGGAAAAACATTCTTCTGGTCCGGGAAATATCATAATGATCTGAATACCAGAGATACTTTGGCTACAGAAGTGAATGTTTTGGAGAATTTTGATCCTAAAATTCCAGATTCTATGCAAGATGCAGAGATTCTTCTGCTTGGTAACCTGCACCCTGGTGTTCAGCTGTCCGTACTGGAAAAAATGAACAAACGTCCAAAACTTGTTATCCTTGATACTATGAACTTTTGGATGGATTCAGCATGGGATATCCTGATGGATATGATTGCTAAAACAGATGTTATTACCATCAATGATGAAGAGGCAAGACAGCTTTCAGGAGAATATTCTTTAGTAAAAGCAGCTAAAAAGATCCACACCATGGGTCCTGACTATGTAATCATTAAAAAAGGAGAGCACGGAGCTTTACTTTTCCACGACAATAAAGTATTCGCTATCCCTGCACTTCCATTAGAAGAGGTTTTTGATCCAACCGGGGCAGGAGATACTTTTGCAGGAGGTTTTGCAGCTTATCTTGCCAAAAAAGGTAAGTTTGATTTCGAGACCATGAAGTCTGCTTTAATCGTAGGTTCGGCTATGGCTTCCTTCACGGTTGAGAAATTCGGAACAGAAAGAATCCAGGAAGTAAATGAAGCGGATATGTTCAGCAGATTAAGACAATTCAAAGAATTAACGACATTCGATGTTGAACTGCAATAAATAAGTCTTTTTAAGAAATATTTATAATAAAAAATTTAGACTAATTCGTTAAGTATTCTAAATTTGCAACTTGTTTAAAATAGTAAAATGACAAATAAACTAAAAATCACTTTTCTTCTTGGGATTTTCATGATGATATTCTCTTCAAACATGAATGCTCAGCTAAAACCGGGAGAACTAGTGGATGGTATTGCTGCTGTTATCGGTGATGAAATTGTTTTGGAATCGGATGTGAATGAGCAGATGAACTATGCCAAACAACAGGGAGCCTCTGAGACTGACAAATGTGACTTCCTTGAAAACCTGATCAGCAACAAGCTTCTTGTATACGAAGCCAAAAAAGATACATTAATTGAAAACCGTTCTGCTGCCATTAAAGAGCAGGCCAATGCAAAATACCGTCAATTGCTTTCTCAGTTCCCTGACGAAAAAACGATGCTTGCTGCATATAAATTCAGAAATGGGTATGAAATGAAAAACGCTATTGAAAAGATAGATGTAGACCAATATTACGGGCAGGCAAAATATCAGCGTATCACTGAAAAGGCAGACGTAACCCCAAATGAGGTTACAGACTTCTATAACCTGTACAAAATGCAGCTTCCGGAAGTAAAGGATGAAATCTCTTTAGCACAGATCATGATATACCCTAAACTGACCGATGCGCATAAAGAAGATCTTATCAAAAGATTAAATAAAATTAAGCAGGATATTGCCGCCGGAGAGACTTTTGAAAGCCAGGCAAGAATTTATTCTGAAGATGAAGGATCTGCTGCGAATGGAGGACTTTATAAAAATATAAACAAAGGACAAATGGTTAAGCCGTTTGAAGCGGCTGCACTGAACCTTCAGGAAAATGAGATCTCAGATCCCATTGAATCCGAGTTTGGATACCATATCATACAGCTGATCAAAAAATCAGGAAAAGTATACGACGCAAGACATATCTTATTGAAAGCGACTCCTACAGATGATGAAATAAAGACAGCAAAAGCAAAACTGGACAGTATCAAAAAACTTGTTCTTGACGGGAAAATAACATTTAAAGATGCTGCTTTTAAATTTTCAGATGATAAAAGAACGAAATTCAATGCCGGAATTATTTCAGGTGCAGACGGTTCTGATAAAATTGAAAGAGAAAGTATTCCCGGATCTATCACTTATGAATTGGCAGGTCTGAACAAAGGAGATATTACTTCCGCTTTCGAAGATGAGGACAATAAAAGAAAAGTAGTGAAGATCATCAAATTAGAAGATGTTATTCCTGCCCACCAGATCACACTGGAAACAGATTATAACAGAATCAAGCAGATGGCGCTCAACAAAAAGCGTAACGAAATGATTGAGAAGTTTGTCAACTCTAAATTACCGACAACCTTTATATCAATTGACGGGCGTTATGATAACTGTAAATTCAAAGCCAACTGGAAAAAAGAATCGATCAAAAAATAAAATATAAAACCTTCAGAAATTCTGAGGGTTTTTTTATACCAAAAAGTCAGGATATTTCCTTTAGAACCCACGTTTTTTATTATTTTTACGCATGAGCAATTTTATAGATTTCAATTCAGCAAAAAAACTTCAGGAAATGAAGGCAGATCAAAATAGAATTACAAAGCTTTTTAACATACAATATCCTATTATTCAGGCAGGGATGATCTGGCATTCAGGATGGAGGCTGGCTTCGGCGGTTTCCAACTGTGGAGGTTTGGGAATCATAGGAGCGGGAAGCATGTACCCTGATATCCTAAGAGAAAATATTCAGAAATGTAAATTGGCTACAGATAAACCTTTTGGTGTTAATGTGCCTATGCTGTATCCTAACCTTGAAGAGATCATCCAGATCATTCTGGAAGAGGATGTGAAGATTGTTTTTACTTCAGCCGGAAATCCTAAAACCTATACGGAAACGCTTCAAAAAGAAGGAATAAAAGTTGCCCACGTTGTTTCATCTACTAAATTTGCTGTAAAATGCGAAGAAGCAGGAGTAGATGCTGTAGTGGCCGAAGGCTTTGAAGCAGGGGGACACAACGGAAGAGACGAGACCACCACTTTCTGTCTGATCCCGAATGTAAAGAAACATATTTCCAAACCATTGATTGCTGCCGGAGGAATTGCATTAGGCTCTCAGATGAAAGCTGCCATGATCCTCGGTGCAGACGGTGTACAAATCGGTTCCCGGTTCGCTGCTACCGTTGAAGCAAGTGCTCACGAAAACTGGAAAAAGAAAATTACAGAACTGAATGAAGGTGATACCCACCTTACTTTAAAAGAACTGGCGCCTGTAAGGATGGTGAAAAATAAGTTCTTTGGTGAGCTGGAAGACATCTACCAGTCAGGAAGAAATAAAGAAGCTTTAATAGCTTCATTGGGACGTGCAAGAGCAAAGCGTGGAATGTTCGAAGGAGATATGGAAGACGGTGAGCTGGAGATTGGACAGGTTTCTGCTTTGATCAACGATATATTACCGGTAGAAACTGTTTTCAGTAATTTACTAAAGGAATTTGAAGCAGCAAAAGTTCCAGGCTTATAGAACCGAATGAATGGAAGAGAGGATAATAGAAGTAAGAAGTCAGAAACTTTATATCACATACAATAACATAGTCGAAGAAAAACCTGTTATTATTTTTCTTCACGATTCCTTGGGTTGCGCACAACTTTGGAGAGATCTTCCGACAAAACTGTTTGAAATTACGGACTGTAATATTCTTATATATGACAGACTAGGTTATGGGAAGTCCGGACCTATGCCGACCCACGAAAGGCCGGTTAATTATATGGAACTGGAAGCAGATTTACTGAATGAGCTGCTGACAGAGCTTAATATCAACAATGCCATCCTATTCGGGCACAGCGACGGAGGAACCATTGCCCTCATTACAGCTGCAAAATATCCCGAAAGAATAAAAGGCATAATCTGTGAAGCAGGACATATTTTTGTAGAAGAAGTTACTTTAAAAGGAGTTTACGAAGCCTGGGATGCTTATAAAACGACCAATCTTGCCGAACGTCTTGCCAAATACCATGGAGAAAAAGTGGAAATGCTTTTCAGGGCCTGGACGGAAACCTGGACCCGTGAAGATTATAGAAACTGGAATATTGAATACCTTTTAAAAGATATTCAATGCCCTTTACTTTTTATTCAGGGGGATGCTGATGAATATGGCACCCTGGATCAGGTTGAAAAAACAGTTTCTCAGGTAAGCGGTCCTGCAGAAAAATATATTATTTCGGGAATAGGGCATACGCCGCATAAAGAAAATCCAGAGCTTGTTTTGGCTAAGGTATCAGAATTTATAGAAAAAATATAGCTGTAAGCATAATCAGTAATAAGAGCATCTTGTGTTACAAGGTGCTTTTTATTTTCAGTCATGTAATTAAACAATATCTGATTTAAATTGTCTATTTATATTTTCTGTACAAATTGATGAGTTGTGTTTGAATGAGTGGTTTAATAAAGGAGATGCGGCAAAGCCGCATCTCCTTTATTACTACAGTTATAGAAGCTGAATTTCTGCAGCTATATTTTCTCTTGCCTGCTGCTCATATTTGTCCCTGAAATGCTCTGTTTTAAAAATACTTTCCAGTTCCAGGAAATGTTTCAATACCTTCTTTCTTCCCGGTTTGTACAGAAGATCAGGATAAAGAGCATATTCCTTCCGGATCTTCCGGGTATAATCAAAATATATTGCAGAATCTTTTCCCAAGATAGAAAGGTCTGCATCCAGAAGATAGTTTGTATCCGCATCATCAGACTTTTGATGGGATTTTGTAGCTAAGATCTGATTTTCTGTTTTTAAAATTATAGTTTGAGGCAATCCCATTTTATGAAGCTGTTCTGCAGCATACGATGCACTTTTTTCTTCATTGGACTTTGAAGAAGCATCATAAATAACATCATGGTAAAAAACGGAAAATGAAACAGGAGAAAAATCGGCAATAAGTTTTTTTACACTTTCCAGTTCTATGAACATATTCTCAAGGTGAAAAAGATCATGATAATACCTGCCTTTTCCGGAATATTGGATTTCAATTTCTTGCCACATACTTTCAATAAGGGTCCCGTCTTCTGTAAAATGAAGACAAAGATCTGTGAAGTATCCTTTCAGATTCATGATGAATGAGTATAAAAAAAGGAACTTTAAAAAGTTCCCTGATTTGCTTCCAACACTGCTTTCAGATCAGCCCAGCCTCCGCCGTTATAACCATCCTTCAGGCCCTGCCCATTAAGATATTCCAATGCTTTTCCGCTTCTGTTTCCGCTTCTGCAAAATAAGATCACAGGTTTTTCGATAGATAAGATCTCTTCCTTTCTGTCTTCTACTTCACCAAGAGGGATATTTTGGGCTCCGTCTATATTTCCGTCCATTTCAAGCTCCATAGGCTCACGAACATCAATTAATTCATAATTTCCAGACTGTATAACTTCTATTAAAGACATAACTGTGTAATTTAAGATTAAAAATAAGAACGAAAATACGCAATTTTTTCCTGAAAAAACTCTTTATCTAAACTTAAATTTTCCCAAAAATGCTTAAAACTTAAGGCTCATTCACTTCTTACCAAAGATCGTAAGATTCATAAATTAAGCTTAATTTTGCAGAATGGAAATCCTGAATGGCGGTGCCGAAAAATATTCCCAGCTTATAAAATCTAAAGCAGAACGTTTTGGATTTCAGAGTTGCGGGATCTCAAAGGCGGATTTCTTAGAAGAAGATGCTCCGAATCTTGAAAAATGGCTTAAAAACAATTTTCATGGCGAAATGAAGTACATGGAAAATCATTTTGACAAAAGATTGGATCCCAGGCTGCTTGTAGAAGGCTCAAAATCTGTTATTTCACTTTCTTATAATTACTTTCCAAAAGAAGAAATTTCGGCCCTGGGAAATTATAAGATCTCAAAATATGCTTACGCAGAAGATTATCATGAAGTGGTAAAAGAAATTCTCCGCGAGATGGTTTCAGAACTGCAGCAGGAGATAGGAGAGTTCGGGTTCCGGGTTTTTGTGGATTCTGCACCCGTTTTGGAAAGAAGCTGGGCCAGAAAGTCAGGAATAGGCTGGGTAGGGAAAAATGCCAATCTCATCACAAAACAAAATGGCTCCTTCTATTTTTTGGCGGAAATCATCTGTGATCTTGAATTAATCCCCGATCATGCCACTACAGATCATTGCGGTACCTGCAGGAAGTGTATTGATGCATGTCCTACGGATGCTATTGTTTCAGAAAAGATTATTGACGGAAGCCGCTGCATCTCTTACGCAACTATAGAGCTCAAAAACGAAATTCCCGATCATTTTAAAGATAAAATGGAAGACTGGATGTTCGGATGTGATATCTGCCAGGATGTATGTCCCTGGAATAGATTTTCTTCACCTAACCTTCAGAGTCGTTTTGCTCCGAATGAATCCCTGAAAAATTTCAAAAAAGAAGAGTGGAGAGAAATTACCCAGGAAATATTCTCTGAGATCTTCAGAAAATCCCCTGTAAAGAGAACCAAATTTGCCGGCCTGAAGCGGAATATTGAATTTTTGGAACGTTCTTCAGATAAACTTTAGGATAAATTTTTGGTGACGAATCCTGGTCTGGAATTTTTGGTCCCAAAGTTGAGGAGGATAAATGACCATCCCTTAAGCTGTCGGTCTTAAGGAGGTTAAGATTTAATTCAGTAAGAATCTCTGAAAAACTTTTCCTAAAAAGAAAATTGACTTTCAGGAGACCAATGTCCCACAGAAAATCAACGCTTTTTTTGTACTCTTTTTGGAGCTGTTTTTACCCGTACTTTAAATCTTTTTTGTGATTTTGTATTTTTACGCATATTTGTGAATATTTCGTAACTAAATTTAATCATTTTTTCGATTAAAACAAATACTTTTACAGAAAATTGAAGATTAAATTTTATTAAAACATGAGTGTGAAAATTGTATTGCTGTATGTCCTGAAAACCATAGGGATTATTTTAGGAATTGTTGCTTTGTATGTTATTCTGGGCCTTTTACTTCCGCTTATAGAAGTTTCTGCAGATAATGACGGACAACCGAAAGATATTCCGATTTATATTTATACCAACGGTGTGCATACAGATATTGTAATGCCTGTAAAAAATGACCTTCAGGATTGGAGCGCAAAAGTTCCGTTTTCCAATACAAAATCGAAAAGAACAGATTACAATTATATAGGAATAGGATGGGGAGACAAAGGATTTTATCTGGATACTCCGACGTGGGCAGATCTGAAGTTTTCCACTGCTTTTAAAGCTGCCTTCTGGCTCAGCGATTCAGCCATGCACTGTTCCTATTACAACAGCATGAAAGAAGGCGAAGACTGCAAAAAGATCATGATCAGCAGAAATCAATATACGAGTCTGGTGAAATTTATAGAAGAAAAATTTGACAGGGATCAGAACGGAAACTTTATCCTGATTCCCACCAATGCTGTTTATGATGTAAACGATGCTTTTTATGATGCCAAAGGAAAGTACAGCTTCCTGAATACCTGTAATACCTGGGCAAATGATGCACTGAAAGCCGCAGGACAGAAGGCTGCCCTATGGACACCTTCCGATTTTGGAATTTTTAGACACTATAAATAATTTTTCAATGAAGATTTTTGCTGTAATTTTTGTTTTACATCTTATATTTTCATGTACTAATGAATCTAAAAAAGACTATTCCGTTATAGCAAATTCTTTCATTAAAGACGACAACAGGCCGGAAGCTGATCTTTCTAAAATTACAGCAAAGGCTGAAGAAGCTCTGAAATTCTGTGTTTCAAAAAAGCTAAATACAGATTTTTGTATCCTGATCGATATGAGCCTTCATTCGGGAATTAAAAGATTTTTTGTCTGGGATTTTAAAACGAAATCAGTGGTCAGGAAATATCTTGTGGGTCATGGCTGTGGCTCAAATCCCTGGAGTTCAGATGGTTCAAAAGACAGTCCACAGTTCAGCAACGAAGACGGAAGCCATCTTTCATCTTTGGGAAAATATAAGGTACAGGGAAGAGGATATAGTGATTGGGGAATCAATATCAAGTATCTGATGCACGGTCTGGAAGAAACAAATACTAATGCTTTAAAAAGATATATCGTTTTCCATTCATGGGATCAGATGAGCGACGACGAAGTTTTTCCAAAAGGTTCTCCCGAAGGCTGGGGGTGTCCTACTGTTTCTAACAACGCAATGAAAGAAATAGATCCTATGATTCAAAAGACCGGGGAACCGGTTCTGATGTGGATCTATCAATAATATACAGGAAAATTATGAAGCACCGCCTTGTCCGGGAACAGCAGCTCAGCTGCAATATAGAAACCGCCTGGGGATTTTTTTCCTCAGCTAATAATCTTTCCGAGATTACACCGAAAGACATGAATTTTATCGTCCTGACTACAATGGAAAATGATGAAATTTATGAAGGAATGCTCATCGATTATTACGTTTCGCCTTTATTCGGAATAAAAATGAAATGGCAGACAGAAATTATTAAAGTTGATTTTCAGAAAAGCTTTATAGACTTTCAGAAAAAAGGACCCTATAAGCTATGGCACCATCATCATGAATTCATTTCCAACGAAAAGGGCGTACTCATGAAAGATACCATTGATTATGAACTTCCAATGGGGTTTTTGGGTGAAATAGCCCATCCACTTTTCGTTAAAAAGAAACTGGAACATATTTTCGACTACCGCTACGAAGTCCTGGAAAAAATGTTCAATAAAGTGTAAAATATGATAAAAGCCGCTCTGTGGAGCGGCTTTTATTATTATCTGACAACATCTGCATGATAAAGCAGAATGTTATTTATTTAACCAATTCGATATTAACAGCAGAGAATCCTTTTGGAGATTTTTCTTTCTCGAAAGATACTTTGTTCCCTTTTTTTACAGGATGTGCACAGCTGTTGTTGTGAAAGAAAACATTTTCTTTGCTGTTGTCTTCAGTAATGAAGCCATAGCCTTTCTCACTGTGGAAAGTGATGATCCCAGTTTTTCTGATTTCTTCTGCCATAATAGGAGCGGCACCAAGCTGGATCTCATCAATGTTTACTTCCTGTCTTTCTCTGTCTTCAGGAGGTGTAGAGGTAAGTCTTCCGAATTCATCTACATACATGAAAACATCTTCTGCACCCTTGTTGTTATTCGTTTTACGATCTTCGCGTCTCAGCGCTTTTTCTTTTTGCTTTTGAATTTTTTTCTTGAAATTTTCTTTTTTAGAAAAAGAGTCTGCCATAAATTATTCTAGTATTTAAATTTTATATTGTATTTGTTTACCTGATCTGCCAAGTCTTATAAAGCTGCAGTCGTCCGTCTGTTCTTCTTTATGAAACGAAGCGTCGAAAGCAGTTTGTTTGGGCGTTCATCAGTAAAAGAAGTGATTTTTAAAAAATGAGGCATCTGAAAAGCGGGAACTGAAAAGAAAGAATTTCTATACTGTAACAGAGGGCAAAGGCAGCGGCCTATTAATTAATATACAAATATACGATAATTAACTGAATAAACCTATTTTAAATCATTGATTATCAAAAATGTATTTTCTCATTTAAAAACGAGAACTGATTTCACTATTGAGTAGCAATAAAAATCCTCAGCATGCTGAGGATTGTGGAAAATAATATATTATAAAAATGAAGTGGTGTATAATATGTTCATACAGCAGCAAATGTTGTGCCTAAAAATCACATATTTTGGATTTTTTTTGTGTGGAAGCTCAATTTTAGAGCAGTTGAAGAGCGTATCCGGTTGGTATGTAATGTGATATATCCTTTACATGAGTAATATTTTAATAATTCATGTATAATGCATTAGATATGGTAAATTCGGAATTCATTGTCTAATCTAACTTTTATATGCACTTTTAAGCTGTTGGTACCTGATGTTCATCATTGTTTTTTGTGCTTTTTTAATTTAGATTCATGAAAAAAAACTTTTATCTCCGCGCAGCTTTGTCGGTTATTTTACTGATGCACAGTGTAGTATCTATTTTCAGTGGCGATGTTAATAATTTTGGACGTCTTTACCTTGATACCATAGGCTTCAGTCCTTTTGGACTTTACCTGGCCTGGGCTGTGAAGCTGATCCATCTTTTCTCAGTATTTCTGATCTGGTCGGAACGTTATGTAAAGGCAGTTTCTATTTGCAATATGATTATCCTGATTTTTGGAATTTATTTTGTGCATTGGCAAAATGGATGGTATGTTGTAGGCGGCGGAACCAATGGAATTGAGTTCAATATTCTTTTAATTTGCTGTTTTTTACAGCTTATTTTTACCGGAAAGGAAGAAAACTGCAGTTCATAGACCATTGCTGTGGGTTAAATGCTTAAATTTTTATTTTCCGCTGAAAGATGGTATTTTGCATAGTAAATCCTATCACACTCAATGCCAGGCAGAAAATCAAAATTATATATCCATTTACTCTTTTGGATACTGTACTATATTCTGGAAGTTTATCTGGACTTTTACTGGTCAAGATACCAGTTTCCTGATGCAAAATGGCAGATAAGGCTTCAGAATACTATTATTCTGGAACTTGGATATCTTCTGATTAAAATTCCGTTGGGTTATGCTCTTCTGTATGTGTACGAAAGAACTGGTCTCAAAAGATTTCTTGCCTGCATTCTCTCTGTTATTATTCTTATTGCGGCGGTTCTTGCCCACAGGTTTTTTACCCATTATATCATTTATCCCCATATTTATGGAATTGTTGAAACATTGGATGGCAAACAGCCTTCAGGATTTATCAACGGACTCGTAGCTTTTAACTCCTTTATGGATCTGATCTTTATGGCAGGCCTTATATTCGGCGTTGAAATTACAAGGCAGAAGAATCTGCTGAAAGAACAAATCTCAAAGCTAAAATCAGAAAAGCTGGATCAGGAACTTACCATGCTGAAGGCCCAGATCAATCCCCATTTTTTGTTCAATACACTGAATAATATTTACGGAATGGCCCTTAAAAAAGCTGATGAAACACCTGATGTGATCTTACAGCTTTCCAAAGTGATGCGGTATAATATTTATGAAGCAGCTGAACGGTATATTTCTATAGAAAAAGATGTAGAGAATATCAAAGATTACCTCCAGATCCAGAAGATCCGGCACCATGGCCTTGTCATCCGTTTTAATGAGAATGTAGATAATCCTTCCCAGGAGATTTCGCCGCTTATTTTGATCCAGTTCGTTGAAAATGCTTTTAAACATGGTGTTTCAGAAACCCTTGGAAAGAGCTTTATTCATATTGATATCCAGCTGAACAATGGTGTTCTTCATTATCATATTGAAAATTCAAAAGAAGAAAAACCTCACGGAAATTCTACAAAAATAGGACTGAAAAATATCCGAAGACAGCTTGAACTGCTTTATCCAAAGCACATTCTCACCGTTGAAAGTACCAGTGAACGCTTTATTGTAACCTTAATTATTGACCTTAATGATACATTCCGCTTCTAAAAAATACAGCTGCCTCATCGTGGAAGATGAGCCGATAGCCACAGAAATCCTGGAAAATTTTGTTTCAAGGGATGAAGAATTTCAGCTGGTGGCAAAATGTTCCGATGCTGTTTATGCCGGAACCCTTTTAAACAGGCATGATATTGATCTGATGTTTCTGGACCTTCATCTTCCGGTGGTAAAAGGCTTTGATTTCCTGAAAAAACTAAAAAATCCGCCTCTTGTTATCGTGACTACTGCTTATCACCAATATGCGGTAGAAGGCTATGAGCTTGATATTGTAGATTATCTGATGAAGCCTGTTCCTTACGAGAGGTTTACCAAAGCGATTGAAAAGTTTAAATACCTGATGAATGCTGAGGAAGCTTTATTGGAGGCAGCGGACCGGGAACATATTTTTATCAGTAGTGGAAAAAAGCAAATTAAAATTGTTCTTCATGACATTTTTTTTATTGAAAGCCTGCGGGAATATATTCACATTCACACCAAAGCAGGAACGATCACAGTGAAAATGCCGATCAGCAGGATAGAAGAAAATCTGGATCCTAAAATATTCGTGAGGATTCACAAATCTTACATTATTTCCAAGTCTAAAATTGAGGTACGTTCTGCCAGCATGATACAGGTGATGGGCAAAAAACTTCCGATTGGCAGGACATACAAGCCTTCCATTGAGTTGTAAGCCTTCATAGACTTAAAGCTTTATTTGATAGCTGTTTCTTTTCTTTTACTTTTATTTTGAGCAACTTTGAACTGTTAAACAGCAGTAAATAAAGATTTTAAGAGGAAAACCGATTGCAATAATTAGAATATATGTGGATGTTAGTATTCTGAGGAATACGGATTGGCTTAATTATATTAAGCCAATTTTTTATTTGAAATAATCCGAAAAAAAACCTCCGGTATTACAATTGGTACCGGAGGTTTTGGTTATATTTTAAGGACTATGAAACTTTTATTTCTTTTTTGTCCCGGATACTTTTAATAATAAAGAAAAGCCCCAAGAACAGAAACGGAATGCTTAAAATTTGTCCCATATTCAGGCTCATTCCTTTTTCAAAATCAACCTGGTCTACTTTTATAAATTCTACAAAGAACCTCACGATAAAGATGAGTAGAGTAGTGATGCCAAAGTAAAAGCCCTTCCCGACCTTAAAGATATTTTTGGTATAAATGAAATACACAAGAAGGAAGATCATCAGATAGCAGACCGCCTCATACAGCTGGGCAGGATGTCTCGGAATGTTATCTATCTGTTTGAATATAAAAGCCCATGGTGCATTGGAAGGCGTACCTATAATTTCAGAGTTCATCAGATTGCCCAACCTGATAAATGCTCCAGCCAAAGGAGTAGCAATAGCGATTACATCCAGAACAGTCATAAACTTAATGGAAAATTTTCTTGCATAGATGAGAAGCATAATTATAAGTCCAATTCCGCCGCCGTGGCTTGCCAATCCTGCATATCCTGAAAAATGGTAGGCTCCGTCAGCTCCTTTTTGGATCGGCAGGAATATCTCAATAGGATGCTGGGAGTAATAATCAAAATCATAAAACAGACAGTGCCCTAATCTGGCACCTACTAAAATTCCTATAAATGCATAAGAGAAAAGTGCTTCATGTGCCTGCTGACTTAGATTTTCTTTTTTATAAATGGTTTTTAGGATTGTGTAGCACAGAACAAGTCCGGCCAGAAATAGCACCCCATAATATTTAAGGGGAAATCCGGAAATATTGAAGATTTCAGGACTTACATCCCAGTTAACGTATAGCAAATTCATTGATGATGGTTGTGAAATATTTTTTAGGGACAAATATAGCAGGATATAGCCGTTTTTAAGGAACATAAGTGAGACTTTAGGATATTTTGGGGGAATATATCATGTTTTTTTAAGGATACAAAAAAACCTCTCACATTAAGTAAGAGGTTTTAACGGACATCAAATAAAAGTATTGCTACTTATCAGTCAATGTTCGTTTAAACGTTATATTCAAATTATGCTAACTTTACGTTAACTGCATTTAAACCTTTGTCGCTTTTTTGTACTTCGAAAACTACTTTATCGTTTTCACGGATAGATCTTGAATCTAAACCTGAAGAGTGTACAAAAATGTCCTTACCTCCATCTGATGGAGAAATAAATCCGAAGCCTTTTGCTTCATTGAAAAATTTTACTGTGCCTTCTTGCATTGTAATGGGTATTAAAAATTGTTGTATTAATTATTTTGAGGATTTTTTTCTTAAATTTCTTAGAGAAACCATCCATCTATTTTATTGTGATTTAATGTATATATTGGAATTTTTCAACAGGCATGATAAATCCTATCAGCTTCTGAATATTCGTTAAGTCGGAACGTTGTCCTTCATCACAGAAAGAAACGGCTGTTCCCTGGGTTCCTGCTCTTCCTGTTTTTCCAATACGGTTAACATAAGTCTCTGGTACATCCGGAAGTTCATAGTTAACTACATAAGGAAGTTCTTCAATGTCGATTCCCCTGGCGGCAATATCAGTGGCAACCAGAACACGGATCTTACTGTTTCTGAAATCTTCCACAGCCTGCTGTCTTGCCATCTGAGATTTGTTTCCATGGATCGCTGCTGCAAAAATTCCTGTACGCTCCAATTGTTTCACCAGTCTGTCGGCTCCCTGCTTGGTACGTGTAAAAACCAGTGAACGTAAAATAGATACATCCTGCAGTATATTGATAAGCAGATCAGCTTTTTGGGTCTTTTCAACGAAATAAACAGACTGGTTAATGGTATGCATTGATGATGGAACCGGATTTACTGTAATTTCTACAGGGTTCTTCAGCATGGCATCTGCAAATTTTTGGACTTCCGGCGGTAAAGTTGCAGAAAAGAACAAGGTCTGTCGTTTTTGTGAAACCAGCTTCAGGATCTTTTTTACATCCTCTGCAAATCCCATATCAAGCATTCTGTCAGCTTCATCAAGGACCAGTATTTCAATTTTAGAGAGATCAATATATCGTTGGCTTACCAAATCCAGTAGCCTTTCGGGAGTGGCAATAAGAATATCCACTCTTTTTCTGAGAGCAGCAAGCTGGCTTCCGGATAATACACCTCCAAAAATGGAAAGCTGTGATAATGGTAAATATTTACTGTAGACTTTAAAACTTTCTTCCAGCTGCAGGACTAATTCCCGGGTTGGTGTTAAGATTAAAGTTCGTATTTCTTTATGATCTGGTGTGTTTCTTTTTAATAACTGGAGAATGGGCATGGCAAATGCCGCCGTTTTTCCAGTGCCGGAATGGGCATAGCCTATAATATCCCTTCCTGCTAAAATATGGGGAACAGCAGTATACTGTATCTCTGTAGGTTTGGAATATCCGGCTTCTGTAACGGCACGGACTATAGGATTTATTAAATTTAAATTTTTAAAACTCATCATATTCTACCGGAACATCCGGTTCTGAGTGGCCAAATCGGTTAAGATCTGAATTGTTGTCTTGTATCAAAATAATGAATATCAGCTCTGATAAAGCATTATCTTTAATTATTATTTACTTTGCATTAACTTTGACAATAAATTCAGTTGGGAATATATTTGCTGAGCTTTGCAATATCATATCGTTCTTATTCTCAGGGGCAGGATTTTAAATCCGTACCGTTCTGAGCTTTATAACTACTTCTAACCTGAAAACCAAGGAAGCAGTATTAAAAATTATTTAAAAATAAGTTTTAATTGGGCAGCTGAAAAAGCAAAACTGAAAGAGAAAAATGAAGATTTTAAACTATTACAGAATAGCAAAAGGCAGAGACCTGTTTTTATAAATGCTTTGCAAAGCTACAATAAAGAAATTGAATATTAATTGATTTAAATGATTGATTATCAAAAAATTATTCGTAGCTTTCGCACGTTAACTGAATTGTTTGCACCCAAGCGGATGATTTTAAATCCGTACTTATGCAGACCTCTGTTCCTACAACCAGCCCCCAACCCCAAACTTTACAATCCCACACAGACCAGCATGTGAGAATTGCATACTTCATTATGCTTCATCATAAGCCGGAAGTATTCAAAGCAATGTTTCAGAAGATCTATACAAGAGATCAATTTTACCTCATCCACATAGACCGTAAAGCTAAGGAGGAGTTTACCGATGAGATCCAGATGTATCTCATTAAGTTTCCCAATGTTTATATTCTGGAAAGCATCAATATTGTTTCCGGAGGATTCAGTATGATCCAGGCTGAACTTGATGCCATGGAATTTCTGCTTAACGTCAACCAGGAATGGGATTATTTTGTTAATCTGAGCGGTGAAGATTACCCTTTGAAATCTCAGAATATCATCAGGAAGTTCCTTACAGCGAATAATGGAAGGAATTATCTTTTCTATTATGATCAGAAGTTTTACCGTCCGGATACTCTTAAGAGAATACAGAACCATTTTACGGAGCTTTCTTATAAGATTTCGTCTCTTATGTACAAAAGAGAATTTATGAAAGGAGTTACACCTTATATAGGAGGGAAGTGGGTTATTTTTACCAGAGATACCTGCGCTTTTCTTGCCAATAATAAAAGAGTAATGAATTTTGAGGATTATTACCTTCATACATTTCTGCCCGCAGAATCATTTTTCCAGACTGTTCTTATGAATACTTCTTTTAACGATCTTATTGTAAATGATGATAAAAGAGCCGTCATAGAAAAACCAATATTCGGTAAGAAACAGACACCAGATGAGCTTATTCTTTTTCTGAAAGCTACGAACCACCTTTTCATCAGGAAAATAAATGAGAAAACAGAAGAAGAAGTTGTGAAATATATTGAAGAAAGCTACGATCTTCCTTTACCGAACATAGATGAAGTAGAAAGAGAGCTGAAAATTGATAAAAGACAGGATAATTAACTCCTGTATTTCCTCAAAAATATTACCAAAATTCCTTATCAATGGCTTTAATTAAAACCTCCTGTGATTAACAAGAGGTCAATAACCATATAATTTATTTCAACTTAAATGTTCGTTATAAGAAAAGTACTTCCTGTCAGTGATAAAAGTACCCAAAAGTGTAATTGATTTATTTTGTTTTTATCACCAGTTTTACTGTGAAATTAATAAGTAATAAAATAGTGAACTGAGGCATTAGAGCCGGAAACTCTACTGTAGAAATTTGAGTCTGTAAATAATTATTGCTAATAAAAACAAAATTATCATGAAAACACTACATTTAAAAAAGTTGAAGATTGTCGTAAGTTTTTTTTTGCTCGTTCTGTTTACCAGCCTGTATTCACAGCCGGCTCCTGTTGGCCGTATTTATGACCAGGCGCACCAGCAGAGCTTTGTTTTATATAGTGACGGAATGACGGTGCAAGATGGCAACCCCATGAATAGAGGCATGGCGTATCGTGATCCGTCCGGAATGATGTATTTAAGGCTGCCGGCTGCCAATCCGTACCAAAAAGCTTTTTTCCTGGATTACAACAGGAATGTTATTGAGATTGATTATATCCAGGGGGCCAGGATTATTGGTTATTCAGACATTCAGCCACCACCCAATCCGATGATTAATTACGTTCCGCCGGTATACAACCCTAATGTCGGTATTCAGACAGCGAACGGTTTCCAGCCTTTACCGGAGCAGATTATAGACATCAACAATCCGTATGGTAATCTGATGATCACAAACGAGCAGACTGCTAAAAACTGTTACGACCGGTCAGTTGGTTTTAATGGTACCCTGGACCAACAGAAATTTGGCGATTGCATGATTGAAAATATGGCCGGAAAAAAGGAGAATGAAATTTATAACTGTGTTAAAAATGCTTCAACACCGGAAGAGCAGGCTTTATGTCTTGTTGGTACTATGGGAGGTACAAATGAAAGAAGAATATCTGGCTCTCTGCTGAAATGTTATAAGCAGTATGGAAACGACTATAGTAAATATCCGCTATGCCTGGCAGGTGAATCCTCGGATCCTGAGCTTCAAAAGCTTCTTTCCTGCGTGCAGCAGCAGGGCAGTTTTGGACAGGTGAACTTTATGAATACAGCCATGTGTTATGGAGCAAGCAGGCTTAATATGAATACAGAATCTCAGATCGTAGTGCAGTGTGCTGTAACGTCAGGCGGGCAGCCTTATGTTTTTGCCGGTTGTGCCGGTGGGCAGCTGATGTCAAGAGAGCTGGATAAATGCCTTACCAATGGAGTAGGCGGAGATTCCGGTTGCTTTGGTAAAAATAATGACATTGTAAAAGGTTTGAATAAAATTGGTTTAGAGCTACAGAATCAATTTGGTCCTAATAATGACATCGTGAAAACATGGAACAATACTGTCCACGACATTCAGTATGGTCCGGGTAAAAACCATGAAGCGGTAAAGGTCTTTACCAATGTCGGAAACGAGCTGGGAAAAGCAGGAAATAATATCGCAAAAGAAATAAAAAAAGTACTGCCGAAAATAAAATGGTGATTGCAGGAAGAGCTAATTTTTTAATTTAATAAAAAACCTCTGAGAATCAAATGATTCCAGAGGTTTTTAGTACCCAGGACCGGGATCGAACCGGTACTCCTAAGAACTGGTGTTTGAGACCAGCGCGTCTACCAATTCCGCCACCTGGGCAAGTGTTAAATTGGTGTGCAAATATAGAAACTTTTTTTAATGTTCAAAAGCTTTTTAAGAGAAAAATTTTAAAATTCTATTTCCAAACCATCATAGGCCAGATGCATTCCCTCCGGAAGATCCTTATCTTCAATATCATGCAGCCCAAGATGATGGCTGATGTGAGTTAAAAATAATTTTTTAGGCTTAAGCTCCTTAAACAGGGCAATGACGTCAGGAAGGATAAAATGAGCTGGATGCGGATCGAATTTTCTGATGCAGTTTAAAACTAGTACATCCAGATTCTGCAGTTTCTCCTTTTCTATATCCGAAATAAAATTGGCATCCGTAATGTAGGCAAGGTTTTTAAATTTATATCCGAAGACCGTAATTTCATAATGAATTACTTCAACAGGCGTGATTTCGGTATCTAAAACGTGGAAAGGTTTATTTTCAATTTCGTGGAGATCAAAAGCCGGCGCTCCCGGATATCTTATATCAGCGAAGGCATAAGGAAAACGGTTTTTAATCTCATGTCCAACTCTGTGGAAGCAGTAAATAGGCATGTTTTTTCCGCTTTTAAAGATCAGCGGACGCATATCATCAAGCCCGATCACATGGTCATTATGTTCATGGGTAAAAAGAGCAATATCTACAGTGTTTTCGTGGTTGAGAAGCATCTGTTCCCTGAAATCCGGACCGCAGTCGATGAGTATTTTTTTACTTTCCTCAGTAGTAATCATTACTGAAGAGCGGAAACGCCTGTCTTTGGGATTTTTGGAAGTACATACCTCGCATGTACAGCCTATAACGGGCACACCCTGGGAAGTACCGGTTCCTAAAAATTTCAACTTCATTTTCTTTTGAGGTTGGTTTAATTTTGGTAAATTTACGAAAAATTTCACGTCCTAATGTATCAGAAACTAACTCCTAAACAAAAAGCATTAACAATTAATCTAGATCCTACTATTTATGGTACTTTCGCAGAGATTGGAGCAGGGCAGGAGACTGTTCGTCACTTTTTTAGAGCAGGAGGGGCTTCGGGTACAATTGCTAAGGCGATGTCTGCTTATGACAAAGATTTTAGTGATGCCATTTACGGAAAAGAAGCAAAAAACAGGTATGTTACTCAGAACAGACTTCGTAAAATGCTCCGTTATGAAGTTGCGTTAATTGAAGAAAGGATTTCAAGGGAAAATAACCCCAACAGAAAATTTTTCTCTTATGCAAACACGGTAACTACCATTAATTTCGATAAAACACTTAAAGGCCACGGCTGGGTTGGAATCCGATTCCAGACAAAGGAAAACGAAGATTATAATGAGATCGTGATCCACGTAAAATTTAAGGAAAATGATGCTACCTTACAGCAGGAAACTTTAGGAAACCTTGGAGTAAACCTTATTTTCGGAGCTTTCCATTACTATGACAATCCAAGAAATTTAATCGAATCTTTATACGATGACATTGCAAAAGACGGTCTTGAAATTGATATGATCGATTTCAGTGGTCCTGCTTTTGACTATGTTGATAACAGGCTAATGTCATTGCAGCTTGTGAAGCACGGAATGACAGATGCGGTGATTTTCAATTCCCAGGGGAGCAATATGCTGCCTGCCGATGTTTTATACAAGAAAAATATATTCGCGGTAAGAGGAAGTTTTAGACCCGTAACGAAAGTGAACATCGATATGCTTAAAAACGGCCTTGAGATGTTCCAGAAAGATGCAACCTGTACTCATGAAGAAACAGAAGTGCTTATTGAGATCACCATTTCAAACCTTCGGGCAGATGGTGATATTGATGAGAGAGATTTTATGGACAGGGTGGATATTCTCGGTAAACTGGGATATACCGTTATTATTTCCAACTTCTCGGAATACTACAGGCTGATCGATTATTTTGCTTCCTATACGAGCGGAGATATTGGTGTTGCAATGGGTGTGAATAACCTTCTGATGGTATTTGACGAGAAATATTACAAAGATCTTTCAGGTGGAATTCTTGAAGCATTCGGAAAATTCTTCAGAAACGGGATGAGGGTGTACCTTTACCCTTACAAAGATCCTGAAACCCATGAATTACTGGATTCTTCAAACCTTAAAGTAGAAGAAAACTTAAAAGAACTTTACAAATATTTCAAGCACAACAACCGTATTGTAGATATTACCAATCATAATCCGGAGTTCCTGGAGATTTATTCCAGAGAAATATTAAGAAAAATTGCATGCTGTGTTAAAGGCTGGGAAAACCAGGTTCCTGAAGGTGTGGCAGAAATGATAAAAGAACGTGGAATGTTCGGCTATAAAGAAGAGCTTTCCTTCAAACAATTCTCCTAAAACAAAATAAAATGTCAGAAATAAAGAAAAGACTTTCTTCCATTCTTGAAAGTCCAAAACATAATACAGAAGAAAAGCTTGAGAAGGTATGTCACCTGCTGGACCAGGAAATCTCCTACTTCAACTGGACAGGATTCTACTTTAAAAATGGGGATAAAGATGAGCTGAAACTCGGTCCTTACGTAGGAGCACCTACCGATCATACTATCATTCCTTACGGAAAAGGGATCTGCGGACAGGTTGCTGTTTCCAATGAGACATTCGTAGTTCCGGATGTTCATCAGGAAAGCAATTATCTGAGCTGCTCTATTGATACGAAAGCTGAGATTGTGGTACCGATTTTCAAAGACGGGCAGAATGTGGGTCAGATTGATATCGATTCCCATACTGTAGACCCATTTACTGCTCAGGACCGTGAACTTTTGGAATGGCTTTGTAATGAGGTGTCAAAGATTTTGTAATTGAAATTTCAATTCTACAGATAAAATACAAGCTCCGGTGTAAATTGGGGCTTTTTTGTTGCATTTAAATACAATTGGTGGCTGAGGTTTCCGAACCCATCAAGTTGATTGGTTCAAGAGATTGCTGAGAAATATGGATATTCTTTTTGACCACCCGTCAAAAATTCTTTGAATTTTCGCCACCCCTCTAGAGAAGGGGAATTCTGAACCCTCAGACAAATTTTCGTCCGTATGAAAATCAAGATTTTCAGAGAACTTAAGTGCTCTTCTATGCAGCTTTTATTACAACTTATAAAAAACTTAAGTGTTTAAAACTTTTACCCCTTTTGTGGTTAAAATTAACGCTGCATTGCATGGATTTCAGCTTGTAATTCTTTAAAATAATCCCCGCATTTTGCAATATGCGTTCCGTACCATGAAAATGCCTCTCCATCCACGATCATGATCTTTTTGTCAGGATAAAAAGCCTTCATCTCCTCAATATGTTTTTCTTTGAAAGGGAAAGGTTCCGAAGAAAGCATAATGACTTCCGCTTCAGCAAGATCTTCCATTTGAATCTCAGGATAACGGGTTCTGTTTTTAAAAATATTTTCAAAACCAATCTCTGACAGAATTCTGTGTATAAAAGTATCCGAACCAATGGTCATATAAGGATTTTTCCAGATAAGATAAGCTGCTTTTATTGTTGAATTGAGTTTTGCTTGTTCCAGGACCTCATAAATCTTAAGATTGAACTGTTGTGCCCTTTCTTCTTTATTAAAAAGATTCCCGAGTGTTTTAAGAAGGTAATAATTATCTTCAATGGTCTCCACATTAGTCACGATGACTTTAAAATCATCCATCAGTGTTTCTACCTGCTCTTTGATATTTTCCTCTTTATTGGCCAGAATGAGATCCGGCTGCAATGCCCTGATCTTATCAATATTGATATTTTTTGTTCCACCAATAACCGGAACATTTTTTACTTTGTTTTCAGGGTGGATACAGAATTTTGTTCTCCCGATCACTTCATTTTCACTAAGATCAAGATCAAATAACGCCTCTGTAATAGAGGGAACTAAAGAAACAACTTTCATATTCAGACTTTCTCTGCCTAAATTACAAAAGTTTTCCTGTCAGGAAAAGCCCGGCTACAGAAAAATAAATAATAAGCCCGGTAACATCTACCAGAGTGGCGACAAATGGAGCGGAAGAAGTAGCAGGGTCTAGGTTCAGCTTTTTCAGTATAAAAGGAACCATAGATCCTGAGAGTGTTCCCCAAAGAACAATCATCACGAGAGAAACACCAACACTTAAACCTACGTATGGCCAATACATTCCATAATTGAAGAATCCTGCTTCATGCCACACCATAATCCTTAAAAAGCCGATCACACCAAGAATACCACCCAGAGCCAGCCCGGTAAAGATTTCTTTTTTCATGACATACCACCAGTCTTTCAGACCAATTTCCTGAAGAGCCATAGCCCGGATAATAAGAGTTGCTGCCTGAGAGCCGGAATTTCCTCCACTGGAAATAATTAGCGGAACAAATAAAGCCAATACAACAGCTTTCTGAATTTCATCCTCAAAATAACCCATCGCAGAAGCAGTCAGCATTTCTGAGAAGAAAAGAATGATCAGCCATGTTCCTCTTTTTTTGATCATCTCCACCAGAGAAGTTTGCGTATAAGGATCATCCAAAGCTTCAAGACCCCCGAATTTCTGGATATCTTCCGTATTCTGCTGTTCGATCTGGTCGAGGATATCATCAATCGTTACAATACCTACAAGAACGCCGGCTTCTGTAATGATGGGAAGAGCAGTCCGGTCATATTTTTCAAAATACGTTACCGCATCTTCTTTCGAAGTAACGGTGGTTATCGCAACGAAATGATTGTCGGTCAAGTCCGAGATCAAAGTATCTTCCTCAGCCAAAAGAAGGCTTCCTAAAGCAATATCATCAATCAGTCGGTTTCTTTCATCCACTACATACAGGTGGTTCATGGTTTCCACTCTTTTACCGACCTTTTTAATCTGCTGAAGACATCTTTTTACCGTCCATTCTTTACGGATCTGGATGTAATAAGGCGTCATCAGACGGGCAATAGAGTCTGAGTCATAGCCAAGAAGCTTCAGGGCAATCCTTCTTTCCTGAGGATTAAGGTGATTGATGGAATACTTGATCAGCTCATCCGGAAAGTCCTCAAAAAGAGAGGTTCTGTCATCCGGAGTCATTCCGTTCAGGATTTCTGAAACTTCTTCGCTTCCGATACTTCTGATCGTTTCTTCCTGGAAATCAGGATCAAGATGGGAAAAAACTTCCGCTTTATATTCTTTCGGAACTTTTAAAAATGCCAAAAGCCTCTCGTCAGCAGGAAGGTTGCTGAGAGTTTCGGCGATATCGGCAGGATTAAAGATAAGTTCGTCTCTGGAATTCAAAACGTGAATTTTTTGGATATGCAAAAATAATTCAAAAATTTAAGACTATGAAGGAAAGCGGCAAAATTAAGGATTAATTAAAGCTTAAAATGAATTAGAATGTTTTTTAGAAACAAAAAACACCCGCCGGAGCGGATGTTCAAAAATTAAATTTAATTCATAAATACCTATATTATTCAAGAATAGGTCCGCATAAAGGGTATGGAGAAGGCATACACATGCCTCCGTCACAGCATTCCCCAAATCCACACTGAGTGTGGTCCTGGCATTTTTTGCCCAGTCCGCTGCCGTTGATCGTCAGCTGTTCTTTTCTGGTGAGCTTTTTTATATTCTTCATGGATATCTTGTATTAAGTAAAAAACTGATTTATTCTTCAATACAGTCGTATTCCATGCACACTCCCCGGCAGCAGAAACCAATAAAACATGGTCTGGTTGCGCTGCATCTTTCAATAGCTCCTCCGTTGATTTTTCTTTGCTGTTCTCTGTTGAGTTTCTTTAAATTTTTCATGATAAATATTTTTTAGTTCAATAAAAGATAAGGCTTTTAGAATTCAATACATGCCTGTGGGCTACATACTCCATCACAACACCATCCAACGGTGCATGGTCTGGTTAAACTGCATCTTGCGATAGTCCCGCCATTGATCTGGCTTTGCTGCTCTCTGTTTAATTTCTTTAGATTTTTCATATCAATAGATTTAATCATTAAGATAAAAGATCTAATACTTATAGCTCAGGATCAATACATGCATAAGGTGAGCATACTCCGTTGCAGCACCATCCTATAGAGCAGGGTCTGTTGGTATTGTTACATCTGTTAATAGCTCCTCCATTAATTTGTTTTTGTTGCTCTCTGTTGAGCTTCTTTAAATTTTTCATATTATATAAGTTTTAATTTGTAAAACTAAAATAGTAAAAAATATTTAATTATTCATCTATTGGTGAAAATATTTATCTAGTAATCAGTTTGTTCTGGATGTTTATCAGTTTTTATTAAAAAGTGTAAATAGAAAAAAACGTTGGGGAAGTGAATGATGAATGGTGAGTTTTGCTACGCAAGTGAATCGTTAGTTCTGAAATTAATTATGTGCTAAAAATTGATAGCGGAGCAAATTGACCAATGACCATTAAAAATAGTGATTGATTTGTGAATAGTGAATCGTCAATGGTGAAATTTAACTGCTTAACACATCAATTGACTTGCGCAGCAAAATTCACCATCAGAGATATAGTTTGTGAATAGTTAACTACTTAACACATCAATTGACTTGCGCAGCAAAATTCACAATTGACCATTAGAGCTATAGTTTGTGAATAGTGAATCGTCAATGGTGAAATTCAACTGCTTAATACATCAATTGACTATTGACTTGTGCAGCAAAATTCCCAATTGACCATCAGAGATATAATTTGTGAATAGTGAATCGTCAATGGTGAAATTCAACTGCTTAGCTTACCCATTAACAATTGACTTGCGTAGCAAAATTCACCATTCACTTTAAAGCTCTGCTCCAGCCCCGGATTTAAGTTTTCTGAGTTTTTTCAAAATACCCTTGATCGCACCATCAGTTCCTATTTTAATAGAATTTTCTGTGGAACCTAGAAGGCGCATATTTTTCTGGTAAGTGTCATAATCGGTTTCTGTAACCAGATTTCCTCCTGCATCAAAAAGCTTCATGCTTACTACAACCTGGTTGGAAAACACATATTTACCGATGCCTACTTTGAAATACCTTACTTTAGGAACAATAGCAAAATCAGCGTCGTTATTGACACAGTAATCGGTGATGGTTTGTTTTTCAACACTGTCAAAAGGGATCTGCACCTCGGCTCTGAGTACTTTATTCTTTCTCCCGCTGAAATTATCGGAAACAGCACTGAAGAACGCCAGGTTTGTAGGCTCTTTGATTTCCTCAATATCAGGTTCTACCTCGGGATTGAAGTATAGGATTTTTTTTGTCTTGTTGTCAGCATTTTTCTGTGCTTTTACCGAAATAACACCGACCAATAAAAAAGTTCCAAGAGCTGTAAAGAATATAAATTTTCTCATTGTGTAATTCGTATGCAAAATTACTGCCTTTTCACCGGATGACATACAATTTATTAAGAAATTTTTAACATTTTTTTCTATCAAATTCAATAAATGAAATCGATAATGTTTGCAGAATCAAAAAATAGTCGTAATTTTGCACCCGTTACATAATAATCATTAAACAATATTGGAATGTACTTAACAACAGAAAAAAAAGCAGAAATTTTCGCAAAACATGGAAAATCTGCACAGGACACAGGAAGTGCTGAAGGACAAGTAGCTCTTTTCACTTTCAGAATCAACCACTTATCTCAGCACCTAAAAGCTAACCGTCACGATTTCAACACAGAGAGATCTCTAGTGAAATTGGTAGGTAAAAGAAAAAGCTTATTGGATTATCTTAAGAAAAAGGATATTACAAGATACAGAGCTATCATTGCTGAACTAGGTTTAAGAAAATAATCTACAGAGATTTTCAAATAAAAGCAACTTCGAAAGGAGTTGCTTTTTTTGTGTTCTTATTTTTTGTCTTTTCCGATTTTTCCCAAATGTGTATTCTGAAAACTGTCAGGATACTTCAGTCCATAGCCTAATATTCTGTCGAAGGCTGAATGCGCAAATAAAATAGCCCCAATCATCTGTAAATAGGGAAGTGCTAATGCTGTTCCCACAAGGTACACCATAAGAGCAACACCCAAATGATGGAAAAGATTATAGCAAAAAGCGCCAATTTTATTGTTTACAGTATATCCCAGCATGGAAATGTCCGGAGCCAGGAATAGTCCGGCAAACCACCACCAGGAAAGGCCAGTCTGGCTAAAAGCAAATATTCCCAGCATTAAAAAAGCAAAATATTCCAGCTGTAATTGAATCTTCATGACAAAAATATTGATTATTTGATAGGTGTCTGATTCAATGTAAAAGTTACAGCTTAAATTGTATTTAAAAACAAAAGTGAGACGTTTTTAAACATCTCACTTTAAATTATGAATTTAAAATTCTGTATAAAAATAATTCTTTAATGTCCCGATTTTGCGTCAGTGCTTTCCACATGCCCTAAATATTTGCTGCAATAAGCCCCAAATACAAGAATCACCAGATAACAGAATACCGGAATGATAAATGAATGCTGCACTCCCAACTGATCGGCAAGGTAGCCCTGGAAAATAGGAACGATAGCACCACCCAATATAGCCATTACCACCAAAGATGATCCCTGGCTGGTGTATTTACCCAAACCTGAAATAGCCAGAGTATAAATATTGGAAAACATAATTGAGTTAAAGATCCCGATTCCCAAAATGCTGTACATGGCCAATTCACCATGATTAACCATTGCAGAGATAAGAAGAATGACATTAATGCCGGCAAAAATAGATAATGTCCTTGCCGGAGCTGCCTTACCAATAAAGAAAGCAATAAAGTTAAGTACAATAAATACAAGGAAAAAGCTGATTTGTGCAAAGCTTAGGTCCACAATACTGAAAATAACCAGGAAAACAGCAGCAGCTGCACCCAGCATATAGACTGCTTTTTTCCCCTGGCTTAATGATTGATTTAAAGAAATTGCCCCTAAAAAACGCCCGATCATTGCTCCGCCCCAATAAAGAGAAAGATAATTTTTGCTGATGATCTCATTAAAGCCCATGATCTGAGGCTGTTCCAGAAAGCTGATGATAAAGCTTCCCACTGCTACTTCTCCCCCTACATAGCAGAACATGGCAAAAACGCCGAATTTCAGATGGCTGAACTGAAGAGCACCCCAGCCTTTTACGATCTCTTCTTCCTGGGTCTGGAAAGAAGGCAGTTTCACTCGGGAAATCAGTAATGCGACCAATAACAGGATTCCTGCAAAGATCAGGTAAGGAATTCTTGTCGCCACAGCACTGAACGAGCCGTCCGGAGCCGAGAAAAATTCAAAGATCAGATGGCCCCCAAGAACCGGTGCAATCGTGGTTCCGAAAGCATTGAAAGCCTGGGTCATATTCAGTCGGCTGGAAGCAGATTCTTCGCTGCCGAGTAATGAAACATAAGCATTAGCCGTGATCTGAAGCACGGTAAAGCCTAGTCCCAGAATAAATAAAGCTCCAAGAAATAAAGGATAATAAGAAAAAGTCGCAGCCGGATAAAATAAGACACATCCAAAGGCGGCCAGAAAAATACCGAACATGATTCCTTTCTTGTAGCCTGCTTTATTAATAGGGTCTCCCTTTGAAATGGAGATTAGAAAATAGATCAGAGAACCAATAAAATACGCTCCGAAAAAACAGAACTGTACCAGCATCGATTCGAAAAAGGTGAGCTTGAAAAGCTGTTTCAGATAGGGGATCAGGATATCATTCATACAGGTAATGAATCCCCACATAAAAAAGAGCAAAGTAATTGTAATTAAAGGAATGGTGTAATTCCTGCTCTGTGTTTTTACTTCTTTATTGATCATAAACATTTATTTAATTTGAAAAGAATTAAATTCTCTCAGTTGATTTTCCTCGTACATCTATATTTGAGAAGCAGGACAAATATAAGCTAGCAAAGTGTTTTTCTGCAACTTTTTCAATGTTTTTTATGTAAATAAATCAACTTTTCCGATATGAAAATATTATTTACACTTTTTGAGACAATAATACGAAAACAACAGGATTTAATAATCAATTTTCTTTAAAAAAACATTTTTTATCATTCTGAATCATGAATAGGTTCAAATATACCGTCAGTAATTTTTACATCTTTGATAAAAAAGGAAGGGAAATCTTACGATTCTGAGTAGTATTTCTGAGACTGAAAATTTAATATCTCATTATTATATGGTATATTTGCACACGAAAATTTAGACGAAATATCAATAATTAAAGCACTCAATACGGAGTGCAACACAAAACAATTTATGAGTATACCTCAAGCAATTACAGAAACGATTATTCTTGCAGACGGCAGAGAAATCACAATTGAAACAGGAAAATTAGCAAAACAGGCTGATGGTTCTGTAGTCGTAAAAATGGGTGGAACAATGCTTTTAGCAACTGTTGTAGCCAGTAAAGAAGCAAAAGACGGAGTAGATTTTCTACCCTTAACTGTAGATTACAGAGAAAAATTCTACGCAGGAGGAAAAATTCCTGGAAACTTTTTTAGAAGAGAGGCCAGACCGTCAGATCAGGAGATCTTAACAATGCGTTTGGTAGACAGAGTTCTTAGACCATTATTCCCAGAAGATTTCCATGCTGAAGTTCAGGTAATGATTTCATTAATTTCTTATGACGGACAGTCGATTCCTGACGATTTAGCAGGTCTTGCAGCATCTGCAGCGATTGCTATTACAGATATTCCTTTCAACGGGCCAATGTCTGAAGTAAGAGTCGTAAGAATCAACGGTGAGCTTTCTATCAACCCTAAATTTGAAGATCTTAAAATTGCTGACCTTGACATCATGGTGGGAGCAACTAAAGATTCTATCGTAATGGTAGAAGGGGAAATGAAAGAAATCTCTGAGCAGGAAATGCTTGAAGCTATCCAATTCGCTCACGTAGAAATCAAAAAACAAGTTGAAGCTCAGGAAAGATTAGCTGAAAAGGTAGGTAAATCATTCCCAAAAAGAGAATACAGCCACGAAAATCACGATGAAGCTATCCGTGAGAAAGTGTGGAAAGAAACATATGATAAAGTATACGAGGTAGCGAAAACTCCTTCAGGAAAAGAAGAAAGAGGTGAAAAATTCAAAGCTGTTCTGGATGAATTTTTAGCTCAATATGTTGATAATGCTGAAGAATTAGAAAGAGTAACACCTTTCGCTAAAGTATATTACCACGATGTGGAAAAAGAAGCGATGCGTCAGATGATTTTGAATGATAAAATCCGTCTTGATGGTCGTGATCCTGAAACGATTCGTCCAATCTGGAGCGAAATTGATTATTTACCGGGAGCTCACGGTTCTGCAATCTTTACAAGAGGTGAAACTCAGTCTTTAACAGCGGTAACGTTAGGTTCAGTGAAAGATGCGAACATGGTAGACAGCGTGATGGTAAACTATGACGAAAGATTTTTCTTACATTATAACTTCCCGCCGTTCTCAACGGGTGAAGCAAGACCTTTAAGAGGAACTTCAAGAAGAGAAGTAGGACATGGAAATCTGGCTCAGAGAGCTTTAGCAAACATGATTCCTGAAGAAAACCCTTACACGATCCGTATCGTTTCTGATATTTTAGAATCAAACGGTTCATCTTCTATGGCAACTGTTTGTGCAGGAACTTTAGCATTGATGGATGCTGGTATTCAGATTGCAAAACCTGTTTCCGGGATTGCAATGGGATTGGTAACAGACGTTAAAACAGGAAAATTCACTGTTCTTTCTGATATCTTAGGAGATGAAGATCACCTGGGAGACATGGACTTTAAAGTTACAGGTACTGCAGACGGTATCACGGCTTGTCAGATGGATATCAAGATCCAGGGGCTTTCTATGGATATCATGGAAAAAGCTCTTCTACAGGCAAGAAACGGAAGACTTCATATCTTAGATAAATTAAATGAAACTATTTCTGCTCCAAGAGAAGATGTGAAACCACACGCTCCGAAAATGGTAATGCTTGAGATCTCTAAAGATTTCATTGGTGCTGTGATCGGGCCTGGTGGAAAAATCATTCAACAACTTCAAAAAGATACAGATACTGTTATTGCTATTGAAGAAGTAGGAGAAATCGGAAGAATTGAGATTTCTGGTGTAAGCAGAGAGAAAATCAATGCAGCAATCGCCAGAATCAACGAGATTACATTTGTACCTGTAGTAGGTGAAGTATACCAAGGAAAAGTGGTAAAAGTAATGGATTTCGGAGCTTTCGTAGCCATTGCAAAAGGAACTGAAGGACTTCTTCATATTTCTGAAATTGAGTGGGCTCGTCTGGATAAGGTACCTTATAACGAAGGTGACGAAGTAGAAGTGAAGTTCATGGGTTACGATGACCGTAAGAAAATGAAACTTTCAAGAAAAGTTCTTTTACCAAGACCTGCAAGACCTGAATCTAAACCAAGACCAGAAGGACAGGACAGACCACAAGGTGACAGAAGACCGGAAGGACAGGGTAGACCTGACAGACCGTCAAGAAGAGAAGAGAATACAAGACCGGAAGGGGAAAAACCTGCCGGAGATCAAAATCCTTCTTCTGAAGCTTAATCAAAATCTTTAGATATAATAAATCCCTCAATTTTTTGAGGGATTTTTTTTTTGCATTACATGTATATCATTACAACTCATATTCCTACGATTAATTAATGAGGATTTCGCTGGGCGGAGCGGAGCTGAATTGTTCTATTTTTCTTCAGCTGATATTCCCTGATTGAAAAAAATTAGGTTGAAGAAACTTGAAGTCATACAGTTTGAATAGTAGAAAAAAGAAATCTGCTCAATCTGCGAAAAAATATTTTAATCTCTCGCAGATTAAGCAGATGTTTGTGTAAAGTTTTGTTGGTGAATGATTTATATGGTTTTAAATAATAGGTCAACCTGCTTTCTTGTGGCTTCATCAGGGCAGACTTTATAAAATTCATTGAGTAGATCCAGAGAAGAAGGTTTTTTAGGGTACTGATTGTTCTGTAGAAAATTCTTTAACGCTTTATTTACTTTTTCTTCCCCGATCAGTTCACTTAATTTTACCATGGCCACAGCCCCTTTTGAATAAGATATATGAGTGGTGTCTCCCGTTACTTTATAAATCGGAATATTTTCAGAAAAACCTTTTTCACTGTCGTAGATCTGCTGGTGCATTTTTATTCTTTCCAACATTTTTTCTCTGCCGTGCATTTTTTTGTAGAGCATCATTTCGGTGTACATAGCGAGTGTTTCGGTAAGCATTACTGCGCCTTCCCTGTCATCAGGATCAATCTGGTTATTTCCCCACCACAGATGGGAAAGCTCGTGCCCGGCAAGTTCGTTGATCACATCCTGCTTCTTATCTGCATGAATATTGGCATGGAAAATCATATCCTCAGGCATAAAAACAGCAGACGGATAAGCGGTAGCTGCAAATCCTCTGGTAAAAGATGAAATTTCAGCAAAACTGACTGTTTTGAACGGATATTTTCCAAAGTTCTTTGTACAGTAATCCAATGTAATTTTTGCATTTTCAAGGAGATGATCTGTATTTTCAAAATGGTTTTTCTGATAAAATATATTCACTGTAATTCCTTTGTATAAAACACTTTTCATGGTATAATCTGCCGAAGAGACGGCAAACCGGAACGGAATATTTCCTGCCTTGTACTGAAAATAGCTGCGTCCTGATTTTGTCCATTTTCTAACCAGATCCCCTGTGCCTATTGCGGTCTGGCTTCCTTCTGTAGAAATGATCATGTTCAAATTAATAAAATCCTTTTTAAAGACTTCAGGGGCTTCTGTTTTTTTCAATGCGTCCAGTTTTCCGAGACGATTTTCTTTTCTGAGCTTTTCATCCTGAATTTCTTCTGATTTCTGGTATCCGATCACCGGATAATATCTGCTAATCCTCATAAAAGAACCGTTGCCTATGATTGCATTGAAAGACTGATGCCCGTTTACGGCATACCATTTATAAGATAGTTTGAATTCAAGATGAGCGGTTCCGTTGGGTTTCATTGGTTGGTTTAATTCAACTTCCGATATATTTTTATTAATTCTCAGAGATTCGGATCCGGATTGAAAAACAGCGGATTCTAATTTGAGATCAGGGTTAAAATTGATGAGGATTTTATTGATCTGCTGATCGGTAAAGTTGACCAAAGTATATTTTCCAATGATCTCGTATGCATTTTCTGAAGGATACAACCTGATTTCGGTGATAACATCTGAAATTTCAGGCTGTGGCAGGTTTTCATATTTCTTAAACGCTTTTTCGTACCGGATAGCTTCTGTTAATGCTTTTTCTTCATTTTCAGGGATATAACCTTTCGTGAAAAATATACCGGAAAAAATCCCTGACGAGAGCAATAGAATACTGGCAATAAGAACAATAGTGCTGAGCTTTTTAGTTCTGAAAATTCTATTGATCATCCAAAGAAATGCAATAATTCCGGAACTGAATAAAAGTCTTTCTGCAAAAGCAAGAACGTAAGGTCCATATCCGTTAAAATCACTGTAAGTCCCTTTAAAATCTGAAAATATTCTGAAAAGAGGATAAGGAAGTATTTTACCGGAAACCGGGCCGGTCAGAAGGAATACTGCTAAAACGGAAACGCCCAAAGCAATAAACTTATTTCTGATACAAGCATTAACCAAAAGGATCAATCCTGAAAAAAGCATTAACGGAAAAGTATTAAAAAGAAAAACACCCAGATAGGCACTCCAGTCGATATGAAGGTAATGATACGATGCCTGAAATAAGATGCCTTCGGTTATTAAGATTCCGGTAAAGAAAAAAAGAAGAATACTCATGGAAATAAAATGGCCCATAAGTTTGCTTTCCGAAAAAAATGTTGTGTTTTCGATGGGTGAAAAACCTGATGAGTGACTTCTCCAGTATAAATCATTGATAAAATAAGCTGTAAGGAGAAAGCCGAACAGAGGAAAATTTTCTGAAATGGTTGTTGCCATAAGACCTGATCCCGCATATTTTTGTGGAAGACGGATGCCTTTTTCAATCTCAGCATACATTTCCATCCCGATAAAGAAAAGCAGAAGTATGGAAGCAGAAGGAATGATAATGCCTCTGAAAAGGTAGAGCAGATCAATCTTTACAAAGGACAGCATCGATCTGAGGGCGTTTTTCCGGCCGAAATCTGTTTGTGATGTCACATAAGAAAATGTTGGACTGTTTGTGATTTCGGATTCCGGTAATGCTTTTTTTACTTTTTGTTTTGAATGATCTGAGAAAGAAAATAAATGGTAGGTAAGTAAAAGAAATACTGCAGAAGTGAGTAGATAAATTACCCTGTTAAGTAATAAATATCCTGAAAGAGGAACAATTAGCGTGTTTTTCTGTTGAAAAGAGAATGTTCCTGCTTCAAAGAAATAAGACGATAATCCGAATGGGTCCAAAATGGATGAAAGCTGCTGTGTTTCTATTGACTGGGGTAGGCTTCCTGTCATAAACGGAGAATTGGAAAAGACCAAAACAACCATATACAATACATATAAAAGCAGCCCGCCTACAACGACCAGCAGTTTTTTCTTAGCCGTGAATGAAACAAAAAACAGAAAGCTGCATACAAAAAAACAGTTGATAAACCCGAAAATCAGCATAGGATAAAGATAATATCCTATATTAAAGTAAGTCTGCATCTCACTTCCGGTCCGCAGAACCTGGCCTATGAGAAAGCCTGTCATTAAAAAAGAAAAACTAAGGAAAGTCTGCAGAAAATAGACAAAGAATTTTCCACTCAGATAAGTCCATCTGGAAAAAGGAAATGAAAATAATACAAGATCAAATTTTGAATCATAATCCTTAAAAAGAAACTGAACAGCATAAATTACAGCCATAAACAGGATGGACAGGCTTAGCATTCCTGTCATAAAACCGATGGTATAGGGTGAATTCAGATAGATCCCGTCTCCAACGGTAAGGTTGAATTTGTTACCGCAGAATATACCTGTACTTACCAGGATCAGGGCTATAAGATAGGCTGGCCAGTGCTTGGAAATGCGTCCGGCTTCGAATAAAAATAAAGCATTCATAGTTAAGGTTTTTGGGTAAGGGTATGGAAGTAAACGTGTTCCAGCAGTGGATTTACGGGATCAAAATCTTCAGGTTTTTCTTCTGAAAATATGGTGATGTGGAGTTCTCTTTCAATCAGCTGCCTGCTGATGATCTCATGGCTTGAATAGTAACTTTCCAGCTCATCTTTGCTGATCGGTTTCGACCAGATCCTGTTTTCCAGTTCGGAAATCAATACTGCAGGTTTCCCATGCCGGAGGATCTGCCCTTTGTTCATGACTGCCATCTCCGAGCAGAGGTTTCTGACATCCTCCACCAAATGGGTGGAAAGAATTACAATAACATCCTGGCTGATTTCATTCAGTAGAGCATTGAAACGGTTGCGCTCCTCAGGATCTAGACCAGCGGTAGGTTCATCCACGATAATAATCTTCGGATTTCCCAATAGAGCCTGGGCCACCCCGAAACGCTGCTTCATGCCTCCGGAAAAAGTATGGACCTCCTTCTTCCTGAATTCTGAAAGGTTAACTTTTTCAAGCAGGCTCAGGATCTGTTTTTTACGTTCTGCACTGTTCGTGATTCCCTTTAATATGGCAATATGTTCCAGGAGATCATAAGCTGACACTTTTGGATAAACCCCAAAATCCTGTGGAAGGAAACCCAGATTTCGCTTAATATGATCAGGATCTTTTAAAACATCCGTCCCATTAAAAATAATATTTCCGGAAGTAGGTTTTTGCAATCCTACAATAGCTTTCATCAAAGATGATTTTCCGGCGCCATTGGGTCCAAGCAGACCGAATATTCCGTTTGATATTTCAAGCGATAGGTCTTTAACTGCCTGATATCCATTTTTGTAGATAAGGCTGAGATTGTTGATTGTTAAGGTATTCATAGGTTAAGGTTTGGATAATAGAAGGGTAGAGCAGACCTGTACGGTTGCTTAAAAAGATGAAAAAGGAAGATGGAGGGGGACGTTATCGAGAGAGTCAAGAATCAAGAATCAAGAATCAAGAGCCAAGAGCCAAGAATCAAGATTTTTTTTAAGATTAAGAGATTATTTAAGACTTTTTCACTCTCAAACCTCGCAACTCGAACCTATTCCCGGTACTCAAGAATATCGCCGGGTTGGCATTCCAGAATTTTGCAGATGGCTTCCAGGGTATCAAAACGGACACCTTTTGCCTTGCCGGTTTTAAGAATGGAAAGATTAACGGGGGTGATTCCCAGTTTTTCTGCCAATTCCTTACTCTGCATTTTTCGTTTGGCCAGCATGACATCTAAGTTGACTATAATTGGCATTTTATATAAATAGATCTTGTTCGTTTTGCAAATGTAGTCCTTGCTTAAAGATATTTGCAAGAAACAGACAGAAAATTCCCAACATGAAATGGATAAAAACCAATCCCCAGACAATACTTTCGACCTCCACAAAAAAGCTTGCCGTGATGACCACAGGCAGTGGAATAAAAATATTATACATGTAAAATCTCTTAAGGTGAAGTATATTTTCCTTTGTAAACAGTTTTGACTGAAAAAATACTCTGAAAACTAAAGCTGAAAGCCAGAAAAAAATTCCGTAAGAAACTAAAACCAACAAAAAAGAGAAGATGATATACGAATTATTGTTTTCAATATTCATAAACGGATTTTCTGTAAAAGGATAATTGATATGAAGGTATTGATCATTCTTGTAAGGTGTAACAGAAAAACCTGTAGTCAGGCAAAAAACTGAGTAGGCTAAAGTGATCAGGTACCCTGCAGACAAGAGGATGCAGATATAGTAAAGTATCTTCGAAATAATTTTGGTCTGGTTCATGGCAATAATTATTTAAGTATTGCAAATGTATAATTAATTATCGTAAAACAATAATTATTTTAAATAAAATTTTATTTATATAGATATGATTAAGTTTATTAACAATGAAAATAAGCCTTCTTAACGCGTTTTTTGCTAAATTTAATTCTAAAAATTATTTTATGGCTTACAGTACAGATCTTGCAGACAGAATCCGGGAAAGGCTTTCTGAAGTGGCCGGAATTGAGGTCAGCGAAAAGAAAATGTTCAGCGGATTATCATTTTTGGTGAATGGTAAGATGTGCATTAATGTAAGCCATGATAACCTGATGTGCCGTTATCATCCTGATCTGGAAGAGGAGGTTTCGGAAAGAGCAGGATTTCTTCCGATGATGATGAAAGGAAAGCAGCTTAAAGGATATTGTTACGTGGAACCTATAGGTTTTCAAAAACCTGATGATTTTGAATACTGGATTAAAATATGCCTGGAGTATAATTCGATAGCCAAAGCTTCAAAGAAAAAATAACCTTAATATTCCTGACATTTTAAAATTTAACCATTAAGGTAAAGTTTAGTTATTAAGAATATTAAGATTTAACTATATAAGTTTTCACGTATCTCTATTAAGATTTTCTCCGTCTTTTTTACATCCGGATAATCGGGAAGGGTAGAAGCTGCATACTCATGTTCTATAGACTTTATCAGATCTTCTGCCTTTTGCATGACTGCTTCATAGGACCAGTTTCCGGCTTTGATATCAAGTAATTCCTCTCTGTTGTCTACACGGATATGTAACGAATTTGTTTTGAATATATGCTCGCAGGACTGTAATAAACGGATAGTGTGCATCATATTCTTACTGTCATAATTCTGGCCGTGTTCCTGATTAACGTTATAACGGTCTTCATTGCGCTCGGAAACCCATTTCCAGTATTCCCTGTAATCTTTACAGTACGTAGAATAGGCATCCAGATTGCAAAATAAATAGGCAACAGACTGTTCTCCTTTCGGGAGTGAAGATACGGATACCTGATTGGCTTCTTCATTCTGAATAATTCCTCTGTAACCTGAACTTCCCGATTCATCATAAAAAAGAGCAAACATGCCTTTTGTATGATCAATGCTTACCAATCCACATTTTTCCTGAATTTTTCCATTATCTGAAAGCCATTTTTTCAATGGAACAGAAGTATCGTTCTGAAGGATATAGCAGAAATCAAGAATAGACTTTCTTTCCTTTTCTACAGGATTGAGGATTTTTTTATTCAGTCCCTTTGCTTTTTTAATCTGAGAAACGGCATAACCGGCAAAAGTATCCTTACACAATTTGGAAAGAAAATCTTCCGGACGGAGAAGATCTATCAACGAATCTTTATGGAGGATACAGTCTTCCGGGCTTGCCAGAACTTCCATAATATTGGGATTGTTTTTCTGTAACAGCTCTATAAATCGTCCGATCTCATAATAGGTAATATCATTGGTTTCATTGGAGATCTGCGGGATATAATTCAGACCGAAGAAGTCTTCTTTTGGTAGATAATATATCCCACGGATATCTGTGTCAGAGTTTTCAGTGGCCAGCCCGAAAGAGCGGCTTCCGGAGATGGCTTCGAGGAGGATGAAGTTATTAGTTTTTAGAAATTCAATAGTCATAATTTGTTTTTTTTCTTTGGATACATGAGTTTCTTCCTTTTCTTTAAAGTTAAACATTGTAGTAGTTTCTAGGCCTTTAATATCTCCCTAAAAACCCTTTCCATTTCATTTTTATCAGATTTTCCTCCGGTCAAACTCTTTGCTCTTTCTTCATTATCGAGTATTGTTTTCTCTAAAAACCCAAAAAGCTTCCAGTCATTCGGGTGGTAGTAGGATTCTCCTTTAGTAGCTTTTAAAGCGATAAGGTCTTCTATCTTTTTTCGGGTATAATCATCAACCAAAACTAACAATTCGCTGAATAAAACTGGAGGAACCGTTCCTTTTTCTATGATCCATTTACCGGTCAGTGCCGTTCTTAAGCAGTAAAAATAGCTTTTCAGTTTTATTTCTTCGTTTCTGCAGGCTTCCAGATACTTTTTGCTCATGCTCAGATAGTGGAAAGAAACCGCTATCGGAGAAAAACAGGCATCCGCTAAAGGCCTGAAAAGCTCCACAAACTTGTCGTCCTTTTTGTAAACGATGGGAGAATAAAACCAGCTCAGTAAAGCTGCATTCGACTTCAGTAACAAATGAAAAGTCTTTCGTAAATCCCATCCGGAACCGTCCAGATCGTCCTCCGTCATAAACTCTATCGTTTCATCCTTATCCCACGGAGAAAGATACCAATCTTTTTCATGACGGTAGATAAAGCGTATATCATAATCACTGTCCGGAGAGGCAAAACCCCATGCCCGGCTTCCGGATTCTACGGCCAAAAGGACTTCTACACCGCGTGTTTTCTCTATTTCTTTTATTTTCTCTAGTATTTTTGGTGTCATTGTATTCAATTTTAAAGCAAAGTAAAAGCAGTAGTGCGCAGTGTTTTTGCGTAGATTTTCCGCTGGAAGTTTTATTTTGAAGCTGTTGAACAAAAAAAAGAGACTGTACATGATTAATGACAGTCTCTTTTCAATAAAATTAAATTCTAACTACTTCTACGTTTAAGCAGTAATCTGCTTAGGTCCTTTTCCTTTATCTTCTTCTTTTTTATCTAATTTCTCAGATATTTTTTTTACGATATACTCTATCGCAATAGGTGCTATAATGGCAATCAATGCTTTAAATATTCTTGATTTCATAGTAAGATTTTTTAATGTGTAAATTAATACAATTTCTGAGCCATTTTAAAAATGTCGGGATTGATCAATATTGTAGAGGGTATGGAGTGATTATTTACCACCCCGTCAAAAATTCTATGAATTTTCGCCACCCCTCCAGAGGAGGGGAATTCTGATCCTACGAATTTAATCATCATGAAAATCAAAGATTTTCACAAAACTTAAGTGATCTTTTTTTCAACATTATTAAGTTTAAAAATAACTAAAGTGTTCAAAAAATTTTGCAGCTTTTATGGTTGAAAAAGATCAGTTCTCATCAGGAATTACTAAATTCTCATAGTTTTTTAATCCTGCTTTAAATTTGTCCTGAAGCTTCAGCCTTAGTTTTTTAGGCTGATGGACAACCAGGCATTCTCCAAAACCCAGCAGAAGCCTTTCGAGTTCAAAATTAATTTGTACACAGATCTTAAATAATGTGCCATCTTCCGTTTCGCTTATAATTTCCTGGCTTCTATGAAGTGGTTTTGTTTTTACATAAGGCGCATTGGAAGAATCTACAAAGAAAACAACATTTCTGGGTGCCATCGTATCGGAAACTGTAACCCCTACAATATCTTTAAAATATTCATCGCCGTCCAGATCTTTGTCGATATACTGTATGCTTTCCTCCACATCAATCTTTTCCATTCTATCCAGGGCTAAATTGTACATTTTACCTTTATGTTGACAGATCAGGAACCACCTGTTATTAAATTCCTTCAGAAGTTGCGGATGAACCACATAATTGCTGGATTCCCTGGCGGTAAAGCTGCGGTACAGAATATTCAGTACCTTTTTGTTGGATATGCTTTCATAAAGGACATCAATATATTCTAGCCCTTTCAGCTGTTCATTTTTATCCAGATGAATGATGGATTTTTGTCCGGTAGAATGGATGGAATCCTCCAGCTTCTGAATGACTCCGTTCATCTCTTTGAACATAGAAAAATCCTTAAACTGTTTCAGGATCTGAACTGCATTATTCATCGCTTTTAGGTCGCTTTCATTCACAGAAATATTATGGATGCTGTACTCAGGATCGCTGTAGCGGTAGTATTTTCTATCATATACTTCAATAGGTGCTTCATACCCGAATTTTTCACTTCGCATATTCTGCAGATCCAGCTGGACGGTACGTCTGCTTACATAAGATTCCTTTCCTTCAAACTCGAACAGGGCATCAGAGCAGGCATCGATAAGGTCTTCAAGCGTATATTTCCGGTATTTGTTCTTAAGACATTTGTCTAATGTTTTGTAACGGATCAGGGCATTTTTATTGGATGACATTTTTTGTGATTTTTTATAGAAAGAGTGAAAAGGTGAATGGTGAAAGGTCAATTTTTGCTTCGCAATTCAATTTTTAATGTGTCAATTCTTTTTTTTCAAACTAATCATTCACTTGCGAAGCAAAATTCACAATTGACCCGTATAATTACTTCTGTTTCAACGCTTCCCCTTCAAAGGAAATCCCTTCCCATCCGTATTTCATAAAGTTTCTGATGTTCTGGTGATCTGTTCCTTCCGGGTTTTTTAATACATCTTCCCTATAAAATTCTCCAAAAAGAGGAAGTGCCTGCTCTTTTGACAATCCCTGAAGTTTTGCAAAACTGAAAACTTTGCATGAACCATTATTCTGACCAGCTTCATTGACGGTATTGCCGTTTTTAAAAGAAGTAGGTATAAAATCGTGATGCTCATCAATATAAGCAATAACTTCTTTGAACTGAATGGTTTCAGGATTGTTTTTTAATTGTTCTAATAACATATTCTAAATTTTAATCAAATGAAAATAAACAGGTCTTTTGACCTTTTTTACAAAAATAATTAAAATATTTTTATCTGCGCAGAATTATTGCGCACTTGTGGTTTTACTTTGCACTATCAAAATGAAAAGACAAATGGAATTTAGCGGAAATAATTTAATTGAATTAGGATACAGACCAGCCAAATGGTTTAAAGATGCCATTACACATATCAACGAAAACAATCTGGATGAAGTTCAGATCAGAGAATATCTGGATCAGTTCAAACAGCCGGATATTATCCCTCTTCATGAAACGGCTAAAGATTTTATCATCAACATCAGAGCAGAGCATGAAAGTGAAAATGACAATGTAGAGAAAGTGATCAACACAATGAAAGTTCTGATGAAAACACCTACGCTTACTGCCGGAGCATTGATGCCCGATGCATGTCCTACAGGACCTGAAGGGTTGATCCCGGTAGGTGGAGTGGTGGTCGCCAAAAATGCCATCCACCCTGGATTTCATAGCGCAGATATCTGTTGTTCTGTAATGCTGACAGATTTTGGTGATGCCAATCCTAAAGAAGTGTTGGATGCTGCCCATTCAGTAACGCATTTCGGATATGGAGGAAGACCGAGAGGGGAGCAGATGCCGATGTCCCAGGAACTAATGGATGCGTTCAGAGAAAACTATTTCCTAAATGATGAAAAATTAATCAGCATTGCCCGTTCTCATATGGGAACCCAGGGAGACGGAAACCATTTCCTGTTTGTCGGGAAGTCCAAAAATACAGGAAATACCATGCTGGTTACCCATCACGGATCAAGAGCTCCGGGTGCGGCACTTTACGATAAAGGAATGAAGGTGGCCAACCGTTTCAGACAGGATATTTCCCCTGAAACATTGAGAGAAAATGCATGGATTCCTTTCGATACGGAAGAAGGACAAGCCTATTGGGATGCTCTTCAGCTGATCAGAACATGGACGAAGGAAAATCATACGAATATTCATGATGCGGTTTTAAACAAACTAGGTACTGAAAAACAAGATAGATACTGGAACGAGCATAATTTCGTCTTCAGAGATGGTGATCTGTTTTATCATGCTAAAGGAGCCACTCCGCTGGATGATAAATTTATGCCGGATATCACCGGACCAAGACTGATTCCTTTGAATATGTCAGAACCAGTTTTAATTGTTCAGGGAAAAACTAACGAGAGAAATCTGGGTTTTGCCCCTCACGGAGCCGGAAGAAATTTCAGCAGAACACAGCATAAAAGATCATTGGCCCATAAAACGGTTGAAGAAATCTTCGATGAGGAAACTCAAGGATTAGATATCCGTTTCTTCTCCAATGAAATTGATATTTCCGAACTGCCAAGCGCTTATAAAAGTGCCAAAAACGTAAGAGCTCAGATTGAAGAATATGGACTTTGCGAAGTTCTGGATGAGGTGATGCCTTACGGATGTATTATGGCAGGTGATGTAGGAAAAAATGCGCCGTGGAAGAAAAAGAAGAAATTCAGAAAAGCATAATTATTAATATAATATTCAAAACCTATAAGGTTTATAAGAACTAATAACCAAACCTTGCGGGTATAAAAGCCTGTAAGGTTAATGAAAACTTTTTTCATAAGGCAGGGGCAGTAGCTCAGATGGTAGAGCAACAAAAATTACTTTTCGCTGCAGGCACATAAAGTTCCTATAAATCACCAGGTTTGTGTGTCACAGGTTCGAGTCCTGTCTGCTCCTCAAAATAAAAAATAAGGCAAAGAAAGTTCCTATAATTTAGAATTACTTTCCGCTTTTTTACAAATTATATGGCAAAGGGAGTTCCTATATTTTCGGTAAATTACTCCCCGCTTTTTATAAACTATAGGTAAAAGGAGTTCCTATACACTTCACTTTTAATGAACCTACTCCTCACTTATTTTTAAAATTAAAAACAATGAAAACACTAAAATTATTCAATGCAGTATTAGCTAAAGAATCAAATGCAGAGCCATTTGTTTCTAATGACGGTTTTATCATTGAACCTGATGCACTATGGGCAAAAAATGAGATCATTTCTTATTATGCAAAAGAAAAGTTAAATGGAAATGATTTGAATAAAACCTTTCATAAATCCTGGGAGAAAATAAAAAATACTTCCAGAATTGATTTGTTTTTTGAACAGATTCAACATTATATTTCAACATATGGAAGCGATTTCCAGAATGAAATCTATATTCCTGCTGAAATATTGAATGTTCCGGATACAAAGCTGGTTTTTAAAGTAATCAAAGCCTATACTGTAGAAGAGATGCAGGAAAAGTGCCTTTCTCTTTTGAGATCAGGAATTGCTTTAAAAGAAGAAACTATTGATGAATTGCTTTATATTTTACATACAGAGCTGGAATATGATTTTACGGGAAAAGAAAACATCAGAAATAAGGAAGCTGTTATAAAAATAGCTGATCTGTACGATATCTATCCTGAAAATCCTGTTGAGTTTTTCCGTTATGTTATTTATAAAACAACCAATACTACGCTTTTAATTAAAAGTGATGATCTGATTGATTCAATCAAGCAAAGTAAGTTTAACCCAACCTATTTGTTTGAAAGCTTCGGGCTGGAAAAACTGGCAGAAATTTTTAACAGGTTCAAGCCGTTATTTCTTGCCTATAAAAACAGAGCTCCGAAAGCCATCAATAAAATTTCGAAGCTGTCTAAAGTACATCATAAACCATTGATTTCAAATCCTTTGAATGATGCTACGAATACATTGCTGGAAAACAGTGATTGGCACTGGCTGGAAAATGCAACACCGTTTGCACTATTCAAAGCATTGTCAGCATGTTATTCTAGAATGTATGGTCAGGATACTTTTGTGTACAGAGTCCGAAACGGAAAATCTTGGGTGAAAAAAGGTAAGGAAACTTATGTGAATCAATTCAACTATGATTTTATCCTGGATTATCTGAAACTGAAATATGATAACTTATCCGGAAAGAAATTCTATTTCCCGGAGAATGTAGAATTTGCATTACCCACTTCTGAAAAAATGTTTGTTGGAAATATTCCTACCGGAACCCGTTTTTATGGCGACAGACTGGCTGTAGGTATTTATTGGGAAGATCAATGGGGTGCCCGTGACCTTGATCTTTCAGGATTAAATATCTCCGGAAAAATAGGTTGGAATGCCGCTTATAATCATGGTGACGGACAATTGATGTATTCAGGAGATATGACTTCCGCTCCTAACGGTGCCGTTGAATATCTTTATGCCAATAAAGGACTGTGTACTCCAACACTTGTTATGAATAATGTTTTCAGCGGAAATGCAGATTGCGGATATAAAATCGTTGTCGGAAAAGGAGACAACATTTCCTACGATTATATGATGAATCCTAACAATCTCTTTGCTGAAGCCAGATGTAACTCTGTTCAGAAGCAAATGATTCTGGGAATGCTGGTGGCAAAAAACGAAAAACAATGTTTCGTACTGTTGAATTTCGGAGCCGGACATTCTCATGTTTCAGGAAATAATCAGGTTTCCATGATGGCAACAACTGCATTGTATCAGCAATGGTACGAAGCCATGTCTTTCAATGAGCTTGTAAAAGAGCTTGGAGCAGAGATTACAACAGAAAAAGCGGAAGCCGACTTCGATTTCTCACTGGAAACGCTTGAAAAAGATAGCTTCATAAAGATTTTTAAGTAGATATAAAATAAAGCGTAAGCATCTGCGGCATCAGCAAAATCTGCGAGAGATTTTAAATGAGATAAGCAATAAAAACATTACGATGTTCAAATTTTACAGACATAAAAACCTGTAAAATTTAATTAACTGCCATTTTGATTAATACAATCAGGGTGGCCGTTTTATTTAGATTCAATTATATAAAATCATAGATCCCGTTCTTCCAGCCCAGAACTTTTGAAGAATCTGCTTTAAGCCAGTTTTTAAGAACAGTAGCATAAACTTTTCTGAAGTCTTCGGTATAGATCAGATCGCCTTCATTCAGCTTTTGCAGATCAGGAAGTGCGTTCAGAAGGCCTTTCTTTTTAAGACCTCCGCTTATAAAAAACATTTGGTTAGCTGTCCCGTGATCGGTTCCATTGCTGGCATTTTGGGCAACCCTTCTTCCAAATTCTGAAAAAGTCATTAACAGCACATTTTCAAAAATTCCATTGCTTTTCAGGTCGGTTACAAAAGATTTTACTGCTTCATTGATGTCGCTGAAGAGCTTTTTCTGCCTGTCATTCTGATTGACGTGCGTATCAAAGCTTCCTACCGAAAGATAATAAACCTGAGTATTGATATCAGATTTAATCAAGGAGGCGACAGTTTTAAAATCCTTTCCCAGCTGGGAGTTTGGATAAGTCTGCTCTGTTTTTTTAGACTTACTTTTTTCAAAAATATAATCAGCATTATTAATGGTAGAACCCAAAGTCTGATATAAATAAGAAACTGTTTCATCTTCATGATGATGATCGTAGAGAGATTTAAAATACTTCTCCTGGCTTGTTTGGTAAAGTCTTTTCGGGTCTTTGAAAGCAAATGCTTTATTGTTTTCCCCTTTCAATGCAAGACTCAGCATATCATCAACTTCAAGAGCTTGCGTGGGATGTTCGCAGCGGTAGCATTCTTCATCCAGAAAACGACCCAGCCAGCCTGTTTCCAGGAATTCGTCGCTGCGGCTGGCAGAGTGCCAGATATCCATACTTCTGAAATGCGATTTGTCAGGATCCGGGTATCCTACATTATTCATCACCGACAGCTCACCGTTATCGAAAAGTTCTTTGAAATAGGACAGTGCCGGATTAATCCCCGTTTCATCATTAAGCGGTAAAGAATCTTTGATGGCGATACTGTTTCTTTCTTTAAAATAAACATCGTTTTTTATAGGAATGATTGTATTCAGTCCATCATTTCCGCCCGTAAACTGCAGCACGACAAGAATTTTCTGATTAGACACTAAGGCTTCATCCAACGCCATTGCTTTCAGAAAATTGGGCATCATGAACGATGCGGTAGCTAATGAACTTATTTTGAGGAATTCTCTTCTCTTGATTAACATAATTTTGTTTTTTTAGGTAAAAGGTAGCAGATAATAGATGACGGGTAGCAGGACTGAATCTTGATTTTACTAATATTGGAAGCTTTTATTAATATTTTAAAGTGACAAATAATAACTCAAAGGCTGCAGAGCCAAATGGCGGTTACTATTACTGCAACCTTTTATCTGCAACCTGCTATCTACACTTAACATAATTGGTATTCCGGGGTAGACATCAGATTGATGATATTCATTTTTATACTTTTATCAGAAAAGTTTTTCACAGAATCCATATCCAGTGTTTTGACATTCTGGATCAGATAATCTTCACATTTTTTATCAGCAAATACTTTTTCCAGCCTGTTCCAGTCTATCGTGATGTTGGGATTCTTAAATGATTTGTTCAAAGCGGTTTCACGGGATTTCATACCCATGTCGATATCATCATCCTGTCGGGGACTGTATTCTAAAGGGCGCAATCCGGACCATATCTGTGGAATCTGCAATCTCAGCATCAGGGTAGAGCTGTCTATCCATGACCTTCCGCTGGGCCATCCGGCTACGTTGGGAGGGTAGAGTAGCATTTGCCCCAGCAATTTCTGGTAAACGATGAGATTTTCCGGATTCTGAATGTTCATGGGAAGCATCCGCATCATTCCGGCCATCAGTTCTACAGGAGATTTTATTCTGTTTCCGATATTCTTTTGCGCGTAGAACCATGAACTTGAGAAAATTTCAGTCATAAGCTTTTTGATATCATATCCGGAATTGTAAAAGTCTGCACTTAACTGATCCACAATAGGACTGTCTACATTTTCATTAACGAAGAACTTATATATTTTTGTGGTAATAAACCTGGCTGTGGCTTTCTGTTCAAGGATAATATTTAAAATGTCAGTTCCGGTAAAATTTCCGGTTTTCCCTAAAAATATTTTAGAACCTTCATCATGCAGGTTTTTTCTTTCTTTAAAATAGCCTTCTTTGTCATAACCCCATCCTGTAAATGCTCTTGCGCCTTCCCTGATATCTTTTTCAGTGTAATTTCCCCTTCCCATGGTAAATAATTCCATCACTTCGCGGGCAAAGTTTTCATTTGGGTGGCCTTTCTTGTTTTGCTGATTGTTGAGGAAATTCAGCATTGCCGGCGACTGGCTAACTTCAAAGAGAAGATCTTTAAAATTGCCCAACGCATTCTTCCTGATCGTATTAAGGAGCTGTTTATTGAATTTTGAATTATTGATTCTTGTTGCAAAATGTCCATGCCAGAAAAATGACATCTTTTCTCTCATCTGCTCCTTGCTGTTCACCATTCTGTCTAGAAAATTAAGGTTCAGTTCATTATTTTGCTGCCTGCTGATGCGCTGCATTTCTTTTCTTTGTTCTGCAGGGGTTTTACCGACCATCATATCCTCTTGAATAAAAGTGTCGGGAGTATCATAATTAACTTCTGTAAAGTTTTCTTCTTTAAATAAATCATCAGTCAGCACCTTTATACTCTTGTTTTTAAGATCACCGATCTGGTTGATTTCGACTCCGAAACCGGCACGCCAGAGAAGATGTTTATTATGTAATAATGAATCAGGCATGGTGGAGATTTAATTTTTTGATTAAATAGAACGGAAAAGGTTAAAATAATAACGGTTAAGATTTCTTAATATTATCTTTTTTTAAGATTTAATTTAAACAATCATTTGAATTTATTATAAATTAACATATTGATAATCATTATATTGTAATGCGATTGAATGTTAAAGTCGAAAAAAAGGCCTCCCTTGGCATGATTTTTACAGCTTATTGGAATAGTAAAATTAAAATTAGAGTTATGAAAATGTTAAAACAAGCAATAGTACTGGCTGGAATCTTAACAGCAGGTATCGCAAGCGCACAGAACTCAAAGATGAATAATATGATCAAAGTAGGTGCGAATGTTGGTTTAGCAGTGCCTGCGGATAATCTTTCTGCAGCAGCAGGTGTAGATGTATCTTACCAGAATTTGATCACTCCAGGATTTGGATTAGGTATTGCAACAGGGTATACTCACTATTTCGGAAAAAGCAACAACGGTTATGATAACAACGATGTAGGAGTAATTCCTGTAGGAGCTTTAATAAGAATTTATCCTAAACAGACTGGTTTCTATTTTGGAACAGACTTAGGATATGGTTTTCTTGTAGGAGATGATAAAGTAGCTTCCAACAGTTCTGCTGACAGACCGGACGGAGGTTTTTACATCAAGCCGGAGATCGGATACCACAACAGAGACTGGAATTTCTTCGTACAGTATCAGAAGGTTTTTGTAGGAGATAAAGGAGATATTGCAGGACAGGATTATAATGTGGGGAATATCGGAGTAGGATTCGGATACAATATTCCATTAGGAAAGTAGTTAGATTTTTATATAAACAATTATTAGCCAAAACCTTTTTATGAAAATGAAAAGGTTTTTTGCTTCCCTGCAAGATTTACGAAAACTATTATTATATTTGATAAAATTTGAGGTTATGATTTTGAATCCAAAATTTCCGCTTTATTTACCAGGAGTAGAGAACAGTAATAATGATAATGTCACTATCATTGGAGCAAGTCTCCGTGAAGATATAACAATCTTAGGCTATTTTGTTTCCAGTAACGGAGGCCTTGAGATTAGAATTCAGAATGAGTATAACACTAAAGATTACACTTCATTTTCTGACATACTAAGAAAATTCATACAAGATAACCAACTGGACAATGTGAAGCGTCTGGCAGTGGCTGTACCGGGACCTGTAATTAATGGCAAAAGTAGCCCTGCACGATTGGGCTGGGATCTGGATATTGAAGAATATACCAGAGACTTCGGATTCGAGAAAGGGGATATGCTGAATGACCTTGAAGCGTCAGCCTATGGAATGGGACTTCTTGAGGACAGCGATCTGGATCCTATTTATACCGGCGGACATCTTGAAAAAGGAAATGTAGCGATCCTTGCTCCCGGAAACGGACTGGGTGAAGCCGGATATTTCTTTGACGGAAAAAACCTGAGACCTTTTGCAACAGAAGGAGGACACTCAGAATTCTCACCAAGAACAAATGTTGAGGTAGAATTTTATCAGTTCTTAAATAATATCTATGGTATTGTAAGCTGGGAAAATGTACTCTCTAAAACCGGTCTTTTCAATATCTACAGATTCTTGAGAGACGTAAAAAGGCATCCCGAACCGGAATGGCTTGCAGAACGTCTTAACGGAGGAAACTTTGTAGAGGAAATTTACAAAGCTGCGGTAGAAGATGATGTGCTGATTTGTAAAATTGCCTTAGACACCTTCGTGGAATTCCTTGCAAGAGAAGCCAATAACCTTGTACTGAAACTTAAGGCTACCGGAGGACTTCTGATCGCAGGAGATATCCCGCAGGTGATCAGAGAATATATCGACAAGGGTAAATTCTATGATAAGTTCAAGATCAGCGACAAGATGGAAGCATTACTGAAAAGCACACCCATTTATCTGATTAAACAGAATCATACGGCATTAAAAGGAGCCGCTCTGTACACTGCCTACTATCAAAATTAACATACAAAACTCCGAAACTTTCGGAGTTTTTTTATGGACTGATATTATTCATAAAAATAATTGATTTTATTGATATACATCAATGAAATCTATCAGATAAGTTGGCTACATTTGCACCATTAAACAAGTAAATAACTTATTCAAAATGAAAAAAATATTCTTATTAGCGGTTTTAGCTGGTGGCCTTGCATTCGGACAGTCAAAAAAAGTAGTGGCATCTGATGTTCACTGGTGGGGATACAAAGTAGCAAAATCTGAGGCAAGTTCTCATGACGGTACAGTGAAAGTAAAATCCGGAGACATGATCATGAAGGGGAATAACCTTGTAGGAGGAAGCTTTGTACTGGATATGACTTCCATCAACTCAACTGACCTTACCGGAGAATACCAGCAGAAATTAAACGGACATCTTAAGAACGGTGACTTTTTTGAGGTTGAAAAATTCCCAACTGCTTCTTTCAAAATCACTTCTGTAAAGAAAAACAGCGATAAGATCTATAATTCTTTAGTAACTGGAAACCTTACCGTTAAAGGAAAGACAAATCCTATTACTTTCCCTGCAAAAATTGCTTACAGCAAAGGAGTGGTAAGTCTGGTTTCTGAAAAATTCTCTTTCGACAGACAGAAATTTGATGTGGCTTACAAATCTACAATGCAGGATGTTTTTGTGAAAGATGACATCGAAATGCTTGTAAAGGTGACTGCTAAATAATTTAATCAAAAAAAGATTATTAAAAGTGTAGAAGTTCTACACTTTTTTTTATTTTTGTTGAATTGTAAATAAAAAAGAATGAAAAGATTACTATTGTTTGCTATGATGTGTGTGAGCATATCATTTGTTTCTGCACAGAAGAAATTTGATAAGGTTTCAAAAGTGACTTCATCAGAGATCAGGTGGTGGGGATATAAAGTTGTAAAAACTGAAGCTTCTTCGCATTCAGGGACGGTAAAGCTGAAAAGCGGGAAATTCAATTTTGATAAAACAGTCCTTGTAGATGGAGAGTTCATTATAGATATGAGAAGCATAATGGCGGGAGATGTTTCCGATGAAGATCAGATTAAGCTTACCAATGATCTGAAAAGCACCAATTTCTTTGAAGTTAAAAAATTCCCGATCGCAAAATTTCACTTGACTAAAATCATTCCTTTAGCAAACAGTGAGTACAATTCAACGGTGTATGGTGATGTTACCATCAAAGGAGTAAGAAAAACAATTACTTTTCCTGCCAATGTATATGTAACCCAGTTTACAGTAGTGGTAGAGTCTGCCAAGTTCTCTCTGAACAGAAGAGACTTTAAAGTATTCTACCAGTCTTCGCTGAAAGATTACTTCATCAAGAACGAAATGGATATCCAGTTCAGGGTTTCTACGGAAAAGCTTGATAACGAAAACAGGGTTCCTGTAAAGAAAAAGAAATAAGTACAATATACTTCAAATATTAAAAAGGGCGGTTTTTATAAACTGCCCTTTTTTGTGGTATAAACAGGGTGTCGAGATTAATTATTCTTTAATTCGGTTTGCAATTCGACCGTTTATTCAGTGGCGTAGCCACGATCCTTTGCCTCTCTTAAATAAAAGGATGAATAAAGGCTTCGCGTTAAAAACTTCGTATGTACCAAATCTGGCATTCTAAAAACCTTCAATAAGCTTAATGGTTCCAATAATGCATAACCAAAATTTAATCACTGTCTTTTCCTCCATTTTTCATAAATTAGTACTATGAAAATTTATGTAGTAAGCGGTCTCGGGGCCGATTTTAAAGTATTGGAAAGACTGGAATTTCCCGAGAACTGTGAATTAATTTTTATAGACTGGCTCATTCCCGAAAAAAACGAGCCTTTTCATTCCTATGTCCAAAGAATGGCAGAAAAAGTAGATGATTCTGAGCCGTTCTGCCTGCTTGGATATTCTTTTGGCGGCATTATGGTGCAGGAGATCAATAAGCTGAAGCCTGCACAAAAAGTAGTCATCATGGGAAGCATTAAATCAGATAAAGAAAAATCTAAATTTATCAGGACCGGTGAGATTACAAAGATTCCAAGAATACTTCCTGTCGGGATGTTTAATGACAAAGCTGCCAATGTGTATTCTGTAGTCAGAAAACTTTTTGACCCTAAAAATCCTAAAATCCTTGAATATTTCAGAGTCAGAGATCCCTATTACCTCAAATGGTCTGTAGAAAAAGTTTCGGAATGGAAATTTGAAGAAACTCCGGAAGTTATTCAGATATTGGGAGATAAAGACATTGTTTTTCCTATTAAATATTCAAAACCGGATTATGTGATCAAAGGAGGAACCCATCTTTTTCCGGCTACAAAATACAAAGAAGTATCTAAAATATTAAAGGAGGTTTTTATTTAAAACTGCTTGCATTTTAATTTAGGTGTAATATTTAAGGGTTATTTGATTAAAATATATGTTTTTATAAAATTTATATTTAATTTTGATAGGGTTAAATGTAAATTGTATGAAAATTGGTTTAAAATGGATCGTCTCATTCTCGGTCATTACCCTGGTGGCATTCGGAGGATTATTTTGGAGTCCGGTTGTTGATCTTCCCAATACCGGAGAATTTCTCAGTGAAGATAAAATTGTAGGGGCAGATGTAGCATGGATTCTTGCAGCAGCAGGGCTTGTACTTTTGATGACACCCGGACTGTCGTTCTTTTATGGAGGCATGGTAGGAAAGAAAAATGTGATCTCCACGATGCTGCAAAGCTTTATTGCGCTCGGGGTTATTTCTATTTTATGGGTCGTTGTAGGGTTTTCCTTATCGTTTGGGGATTCATTAGGTTTTGAGATCAATGGTATACATTACGGAATCATTGGAAATCCCTTAAGCTATCCATTCTTCAGCCATGTAGGAGTGTTACCTCACAAAATGATGGCTTCCACCATTCCTTTCGTCCTTTTTGCCCTTTTTCAGATGAAATTTGCCGTTATTACTCCCGCACTGATCACAGGTTCTTTCGCTGAACGGGTGCGTTTTATCTCTTATTTGTTGTTCATGGTGCTTTTCAGCATTTTTATCTATACACCGCTTTGCCATATGGTATGGCATCCGGACGGACTTCTGAATAAATTTTTTGGAGTAAAAGATTTTGCCGGTGGAACCGTAGTCCATATGAGTGCCGGTTTTGCAGCTTTAGCCGGAGCTATGGTCCTGGGAAACAGGAAAAATCCACACCATGAGCCTTCCAATATTCCTTACGTACTTCTTGGAACAGGAATGCTGTGGTTCGGGTGGTTTGGGTTTAATGCCGGTTCCGCTCTGAGCGCAAATGCATCTGCTGCAATGGCTTTCGGGACAACGACCATTGCTTCTGCTTCTGCTATGATGACCTGGATATTCTTTGACAGGATCAATGGAAGGAGCGTTTCTGCATTGGGAGCCTGTATCGGGGCTGTAGTAGGGTTGGTAGCTATTACCCCCGGCTGTGGTTTTGTCAGTATTCCGGAAAGTCTTTTTATAGGATTCGCAGCCGCTATTGTTTCCAATCTTATGGTAAACTCGAAAGCGTTGAAAAAAATAGATGATACCCTGGATGTCTTTGCCTGTCATGGAGTAGGGGGAATTATGGGAATGATCCTGACCGCTGTTTTTGCCCATGGTGAAAATGCCAGCCTTCTTCATGGTGGTATTGAAGTTTTTGCCCATCATATGGCTGCTCTGGTGCTTGTTTCAGCTTTTACATTCTTTGGCTCGCTGCTATTGTATAAAATTACAGATTCCATAATTACCCTTAGAGTTTCCGAAGAAGCAGAATCTATTGGGCTGGATCTTTCCCAGCATGAAGAAAGTTTCAAGTGATGATTACTAAAAAAAACAGGGCATAGGCAGTAAAGCTGAATGCCCTGATAAATACTCAAAAGGGATTTTTCCCGAGCTTATTCAATGGATTGGATGGCGCTGAAAATTTTGTTTTTTGATTTTTCAAATACTTCGCCCCCAAACTCTTCATTATCTAATGAAAAAATGGTAATATCTTTGACTCCCATGATTCCGAAAATGTGTTTTAGGTAGGCTGTTTGAAAATTGATATGTCCGTTTTTTTCATTTTCTCCGTATCCCGTATCGCCCCGGGCAGATAATATAAATGCTTTTTTGTTTTCAAGCAAACCTACGTAGTCGCCATCGGGAGCCCCTGATCTGAATTTCCAGGTTTCGTTGATGCGCATTACCTGATCTATATAAGCTTTTAACCCACTTGGAACAGCCCAGTTATACATTGGAGTTCCAATGACATACATATCGTGTTCTTTAAGCTCTTGTACCAGCTCATTGCTTAGCCGTAATGCCTTTTGGTTTTCTTCTGTCCTCTCTGAAGGCTTTTTAAAGGCTCCTGCAATCCAGGATTCGTCAATATTGGGAATACTGTTAATACCTGTTTCTCTGTACGTAAATATATCTGAGGGATATTTGGCTTTCCAGTTTTCAACAAAAAGCTGGGTTAATTTTCGGCTGTAAGATCTCTCATTTCTTACACTGGCGTTAATAATCAATACTTTCATTATGATGAATTTTATAATAACAAAATTCCTGATTATTCATTTCTGAAAAATTGATCTAGTTCAAGAGGATTTATTTTTTTTCCGGATTCGGCTTATAAATTCGGCTGACACGCCTAAATAGGATGCAATTAAATATTGAGGAACTCTGGAGGCAATATCAGGATAAGTATCTAGAAAATCATAATATTTCTGTTCAGCTTTGTACATGTTATTAAATACAATTCTTTTCTCAAGAGTTCCTAAATAGCCTTCTAAAATAATCCTGAAGTATCTTTCCAGGGAAGGAATTTCCTGCAGCATTTTTTGAAAAGACTGATGACTGATCTGTAAAAGGTTTGTTTTTTCTACGGCCTGTATATTGTAAATGGAAGCCTTTTGTTTAGAAAAGCTGGAAATATCGGTTGCCCACCAATTGTCAATAGCTAAAAAAAGAATCTCCTCATTTCCGTTTTCTGAATTGATGCAAAACGCTTTTAAAACACCCGAAACAATATAGCTGTCATAGCGACAGGTTTCTCCGTTTCTTAAAAGAAATTCACCTTTTTCCAATGTTTTTTCTGTCCAGAAGCTTTTGAAAACAGCTTCTTCTTCAGAACTTAACCTGACATGTTGTGCAATATTCTTAATTAATGTTTCCATTTGAAGTGATTAAAAGGAGAGAAACTTATATAATGGATTGAGGTGACCACTATAATTGCTAATTTACAAAAATACCTATTATAAAGGTATTCCATGATTTATGAACTGTTATTAATTCTGAGATCCGGGAACGCTTTTATTGGGATTTATCGCGTATCTTTGTTTTAAGAGGAAAATGAAGAATTATCTATGGAATCAATATCGGTTTTTGAGATTATTAAAGTAGGAATAGGGCCATCCAGTTCGCATACGATGGGCCCATGGAATGCAGCTTCTGCATTTATTAGAATTATAAAAAGGGAAAGATCCATCGAGGAAGTAAAGGAAGTTTTCCTTGAATTTTTTGGCTCTTTAGCTAAAACCGGAATCGGACATGGGACGGATATTGCCGGAATGCTTGGACTGAATGGAGAAGATTTCAAAACAATAGACACAACAAAGATCGATGAGAAAGTCGATAAGATAAAAAATACCCAGATCCTGAATCTGGGTGGCGAAAAAGAAATTCCTTTTGTGTACGGACATCACCTGATCCTGAATATGGAAAAATCACTTGATTTTCACCCAAACGGAATGATCTTTAAAGCTGTTTTTGAAGACGGCACCGAGCTTGTTCAGGATTTTTATTCTGTAGGAGGCGGTTTTATTGCCAGCCAGGAAAAAAATTCCATAGAAAAGCACTGCGTCCGAACATTATATCCTTGCCATCACGGTTCGGATATTGTGAAATACTGTGAAAAATTAGGATTTAAAAGATTTTCAGATCTGATCCTGATTAATGAAGAAAGCTGGAGATCCCAGGAAGAAACCAGACAGGAAGCACTGAATATCTGGAAGAATATTAAAGAATGTATCTACAAAGGTGTCAATAAAGAAGGCATTCTTCCAGGTGGTTTAAATGTGACCAGAAGAGCTGCAGGCATCAACAGAAAGCTTTTAGGAGACAAGATCTATAGAAATATCGATGAATGGTTTAAATTGGTGGTCGATGCAGAAGAGAATTTCACCAATATCAATAAATGGATTGCTTGTTTTGCTTTGGCTGTGAATGAAGAAAATGCGAGCTTCGGAAGAATCATTACGGCACCTACCAATGGAGCCAGCGGTGTTATTCCGGCAGTTTTAATGTATTCGCAGGCATTTACAGAATGTATCAGCGAAGATGATATCGTAAGGTTTTTACTGGTTGCTGGAGAAATTGGAACTTTATTCAAGAAAAATGCAACCATTTCTGCTGCAATGGGTGGATGCCAGGCTGAGATCGGGGTTTCATCAGCGATGGCAGCAGCCGGACTTACAGAGATTTTAGGCGGAAGTATCGGCCAGGTATTGATGGCGGCTGAAATAGCTATGGAACATCACCTTGGACTTACCTGCGACCCGATCAAAGGATTGGTGCAGATTCCCTGCATTGAAAGAAACACAATGGGGGCCATGAAAGCGATCACAGCAGCTAATATTGCCCTTGAAAGTGATCCTGCTAAAGCAAAAGTAACACTGGATGAAGTAATTCAGACCATGTGGGAAACAGCTTTATCAATGAGTGACCGTTTTAAGGAAACTTCAGAAGGTGGACTTGCCATTGCGGTCAATGTTCCTGAATGTTAACAGAGAAATCTTAAAGAAAATATAAATCCTTAGAAATCAATCTAAGGATTTTTTATGATGTATTTAAAGCTTAATAATTTTAAACCATTAAGAGGTATGAAACGATTAAGGAAATTAAGACAAAATCAATTGCTTGTTAAGGACAAATCAAGCTCAGCTTAGTACTTTTAAGACCTTAAAAAAGGCTTGTTTTTATCTTAAAATACCTCTGATCCTGTTGGCATTGCTGATCAGTTCTTCAAGGTATTCATAATTTTCTTTTTCTAATGCGGCTTTGAATTTTCGGAGCTGTGTGATGTGCTCATTCAGAACATCCAGAACATTCTCCTTGTTTTGCTTAAAGATAGGCACCCACATTTCAGGATGAGATTTTGCAAGACGTACTGTACTGGAGAAACCGGAACTGGCAAGCTGAAAAATGGTCTCTTCTTCCCGTTCCTTTTCCAAAACGGTATTGGCCAGAGCATATGATGTAATGTGTGAAATATGTGAAATATAGGCCGTATGAATATCATGAGCTTCCGCATTCATATAGATCAGGTGCATATCAAGGTTTTCTGCCACTTTTTCAACCAATTGAAGCGCATCAGGGGCAGATTCCTCTTTATTGCAGATCACTCCGGCTTTTCCCGAAAAACTGTCGGAAACAGCAGATCCTGGACCACTGTTTTCTGTACCCCACATTGGGTGAAATGCTACAAACCTGGAACGTTTCGGATGGTCTTTGACAGCATTTACAATTCCGGCTTTGGTTGATCCCGCATCCATAACGGTCTGTTGGTCTGATATAAGGTCCAGAACCTCCGGAAGCAGTTTTCTGGCCGCATCTACAGGAACGGCAATGATGATGAAGTCGGCATTTTTAACCCCATATTCTAGATCTGTGCCGGCATCGATAATATGACGATTCAATGCTTCCGTAATATGCTGCTGATTATTGTCGATTCCGTAGATAAAATCTGCAATGCCTTTTTCCTTTAATTTTAAAGCCATTGAGCCTCCGATTAACCCTGTACCAATAATACTTATTTTCATCTTTTAAAATTTTTTAAAATAAAAAACCCCGTCAAGGACGAGGTTTTTAAGTTATGTTCATAAGAATCCTAGCCCAGTTTTGAGTTAAAAATTCTATAATAATATGTTCCGTTATTGAAATTCACAGAGCGAAGGTATAAAATATTTTTTAAACTCAGGATATTTTTGACTTAAATTATTATGGTGCTTCTTTGCCGGCTTAACCTTCAAACTGAAACTCAATATCTGTTTTTCTCTAGAGAACCTTATACCTGATGGATACTAGGCCGCCTTTTTGTACTTTTGTATAACGAGGCCTTTTTGTGAAAAAAAATGATTTCACTGAATCGTATCCATTTTATCATTAAAATCTAATAATATGAATTATCTGAAAAAAATATCATTCATGATATGCTTTGCTGCAGGCATCTGTCAAGCTCAGCAAAAGAATACTGATGCGGATTATAGTTTTAGCGGTCTTATTGACCAAAAAATTCCTGTTGAACTAAATGTCAGCGTTTCAAAGAATGTCGTTTTAGGGAACATCAGATATGTAAAAACTAAAGAAAAGAAACCCATTAAAATAATAGGAACGCTGAATTCTGGGAATCATTATCATCTTGAGGAATTTGAAAATGATGGGAATATCAGCGGAATTATTGATGGGGTCTTAAAAAATGGAAAATTAGAGGGAGACTGGTCTTCCACAAAGTCTGACGCAGTTTATCCCATCACACTTGATGTTCAAACTAACGTAAATCCGAAGCCGGAAATATTTTCACCTGTTCCGTCTGATCATTTTGAAGGAACGTATACCTATCAATATGGAGAAAATGGGTATCAGGGAAGTATTACTATTAAAAAGATAAAAGGTCAGATGTATTCCTATGATATTGGTTCTGTGACCAGGGCTCCGGGCAGAAATATTGCAGATGCGTCAGGAGAAGTGATGATTAAAAATAATCAGTTTACTATTGAAATCAATAAATCATGTTCATTCCTCGCTACATTTTATAATGGATTTATATCAATTACATCAGTCCCATCTGAGCAGTCGCGTGATTGTGAGTTTGGACTGAATGCAACTTTAGATGGAACTTTTCTTAAAGTAAAATAGATTGGTGAATTAACGCAAAACAAACTTATTGAATCACTCTTGTAAAAATAAAAACCAACTTTTAAAAGTTGGTTTTTATTATAGAATGCACCAATGAGCCTCCCTACATAGTTGCATTATCATGAAGATTAACTAGCTTTGTTACAGAGCAGTAAATCAATATCACGACAAAATACAATGATCATGAAGAATTGTTTTTATACTTTACTGGTAGTAATTGCTGCCATACATTGGAGTAATGCGGAAACTTTCACACCCGAAATTGTAAAGCATCAGCTTCCTGCTTCTTTACAGGTCATATCATCTGATACGGTAAAGATCAAAGAATCTTTCAGGGAAAATGATATTGCCGTCAACGAATATTTAACAGACAGGCTGAAGCCGATCCGAGCCAATTTTAAAAGAATCAATTCCATTACTCAATGGAGTTCCATCAAAAAGAAAGACATAGAAGGGGAATCCGCAGAAGGCGGGGAAGCTGTATTTTATGAACAGAAAGGGCGCTTAGAAAAAATAACGGCAAGACTTTACGGAGAAATGGGGCAGGTACTTACCGAATATTATCTGCTTAACGGACATTTGTCTTTTGTTTTTGAGAAGATATATACCTACAACCGTCCGATGTTTTATGATGTCAAAGTCATGAAAGAAAATCATGATACGGAAGCTTTTGACTTTAAAAAATCAGAGGTTGAAGAAAACCGGAATTATTTTGAAAAAGGAAAATTGGTTCATGTAACCAATAGTCTGGATTGTGGTGCACCTTTCAGCAGTGATTATATTGAAGGAGAGCAGAAAAGAATTTTTGAGGCATTTCAAAAATTTCTAAAACTCAGGAAGGAAAAATAATGTAACAATATAACAATGTACCAGTTTATCAATCATTTAATCAGGCCGGATACTACAAATATCTATTATAATACCCTGGGATTATTCTATTGTTACATTGTTATACTGCTACATTGTTACATTAATTCTATGGGTTCGAGATAATCAGTGTCGAAGGAATATCAGACAGCCAAAGACTCTTAGTATCGATCAGATTTTTCCAGCTTTTGCTGCTGACCAGCATCAGATCCTGCGAGTTCAGGAATTCTTTCTCGATCTTTTTCTCGTTATATAAAGTGATATGATTCGGGGCTACCTGTTCAATGCTTCTGATCAGTTCTTTCACCTCGATATTATTGCGGATCTGTCCGGCCGCATCAAGGATGATGATCTGGGAATTGTTATTGTTGATCAGTCTTTTAGCATATTCCAACAGATAAAAATCGCTGAGGTTGAACATAGGGATAAATACTTTGTCTGCAGATTTGAAATCTTTTTCTACCAGAATTCCTACCGGAATATGGGTCTTATCAAGGATCTGGAGGGTAAAATCGTCAAAAGGAGAATTGTTGAAAATATTTCCTTTACCTTTTACCGTGTTCAGAAGTTTTTCCGGGTTAATGATCTTTGTCGTAAATCCTAGCAGCCTTCCCAGTAAACTTCCTTCATACATAGATTTGCCGAGCATAATCAGAAGAAGGTCGTAATTTCCTTTATTTGAAATGCCTGCAAGGTCACTTTCAATATCCGTGGAAGCTTTGAAAAGGGTAGTGACTTCAAGTTTTAGGTCGTGAGAGGTTTCAATAACGTTTTTAAACTGTGCATCTTCATATTCATTGATATCATAAGCGTGCATTTCATCTACCGGAGCAATATTCATGGCTGTGATACTTTTGTTGCCGTTCATTTTGTTGGTGAAATCATGGGCCAGCTTCAGCAGTGTGCTTCCGGATTCAGGCTTATCAAAAGACAGCAGTACACGGTATTTTGAATCGTTATTGCCGGGACTATCTTCATCTGAGCTTTTTTTAGATTTAAAAATAAAATTAATAAAGTCTAAAGCCGGTCCTGTCATAAAAGTGGTAAACAAAGCCATGATCACCAGCATAGCAAAGATCTCTGGACTTAATACTCCAAGATCATACCCGATGTTCAGGACAATAAGCTCCATTAATCCTCGGGTATTCATCAGGGCACCAATCGTTAAACTTTCCTTCCAGTTGATTCCGACGAACCGTGCGGTAAGTGCGCTTCCTATAAATTTACCGGTAACAGCTGTTAAAATGATAAACCCTGCCATCATCCACAAATGACTGTCATTTAATAGCCCGATTTGTGTACGGAGACCTGTAAATACAAAGAACAATGGAAGAAGAAGCACTAAAGCCACATCTTCAACCTTATCGATGAAAAGGGTACGGAATTTTGCATTTTCCGGCATAATAGCTCCTGCCATAAATGCCCCGAATAATGCATGGATACCAATAACTTCAGTAGCATATGCAGAAAGAATAAGTGTCAGGAAGAAAATAGCGACCATTGGCTTGCTGATGGTGTTTTTACCCGCCTGAAGATCTCCGATCCTTTTCAGGAACGGTCTTACAATTTTAATCATTAAAAAGACATAAGCGACAGCCATAATGATCACATAGATGGAACTGGCAAAAGAGCCTGCTTTTACAATGGCAATAACAGCTGCAAGAATGCACCATGCTGTAATATCATCTGCAGCAGCACAGGTAATAACGATTGTTCCCAGTTTGGTTTTCTGAAGATTTCTCTCCTGAACAATTCTGGCGAGTACCGGAAATGCGGTAATACTCATTGAAATTGCTATGAACAGGGCAAATGAGGTAAACTGAATTCCTTCCGGTGCAAATTCCTGATATACAAAATAAGAAAGCCCGATACCCAGTGCAAAAGGAATAATGATACTTGCATGGCTGATTACCACTGCATCATGTGCTTTTTTTCTCAACACACTAAGATCAAGCTCCATCCCTACGATATACATAAACAGGATAAGGCCTATCTGACTTAAAAACTGTAGGTTGCCTAAAGATTCTTTCGGGAAAAGAAAAGCTGAGAACTCAGGGAAGTACATACCCAGCAATGAGGGGCCTAGAACAATCCCCGCGATCATTTCACCAATTACCGTAGGCTGCTTGATTTTCATACAGATCCACCCGAAAAGCCTGGCGACAAGAATAATGGTGACGATCTGTGCCAGAAGAAGAGCCAGCGGATGATGAAGATTTGCTTTAAAAGATTCCTGGAAATTTTCCCAGGTAGAGCCCGTGTTGGTTTTTGTTACTATATTTTCCTTGATCTCCAGCGTCTGTCCCTCTATGATGAAGAAGTACATCAGACAGGAAAAAAAGGCGATGGTGGCTATGTAAAAAATTAAATTTCTGTATTTTCCCCAGTTCATGATTCCTAATATTTTAATGCAAAGTTGATAAGAATATATTGATGTTAAATACTATTCTTTTTAAAATGTAATAAATGTTCTAAAAAATGTAATAAAAACCGGAAGAGGTTGGGAAGCTGGAAAAGGGAGGTCGGACGTTATTGTTGAGAACTTATTTTAATATCTATTTTAAAATTTAATTTCCTACCCTTGTCAAGGTTCAAAACCTTGACAAGGGTAGCTAGTATAAAGCAGCTCTGGAAATTAATAAAACTGTATTTCAGTTATGTTTCAGACCTCAATAACCTCACTCTCCGGGCCTCCATCTTCTTTACTTCAAAAAAGTCTATCTGAACGAATACCCCAATCCGATTCCAGCTTTCCAGGTTCCGTTTTCTGCGGCTGTTTTTGTATTATAATAGACGGGTATCTGAAGAGCAATTTTTTTATAAACTACCGTAAGACCAGCTCCCAGATTAGGCGTAACCGGGCTGTTTTTAGTTCCGGGAGAACGGTCCTCTTTGATCCGGAGTGAAGGAAGCATTCCGGCGATAAGTTTAAGGCCTTTATGGCTAAAATTCACATTAGGGCCTGTAAAGTTAATAAAAGCTCCATGATCTACATATCCGGCCACTACAATTCCATCAAAAAAGGAGGCCTTGACCTTTGGACCAGATTCCTGGGAAAAGCAAAGTCCGGATATGAGAATTCCTGCTGCATACATAATTTTTTTCATTATAAAATCATTTAATCTGCAACAAAAATACGCTGTACAGCTAATGTAAAGTGGGAGGGTGTAATGAAACCACCAGATTCTGCAATGAAACCTTAAATGTCTGAAAGATCTACTTTCCGAACAATTCCATTAATGAATGTTTATAAGCTTCTCCGATCTGGAGCTTAAGAAAATTATCGCCATCCGATTGAATTGTAGTAATAATTTCGTTGGTAGAAAACACTTTGATGGAAGACAGGGCAATAATCTCTTTTTTATTCACCTGTGCAAAATCCTTTGGAGGAAGCATTTCAAGGAGGTTTTTAAAGCTGAGGTTTTTTAAGACGATCGTGGTTCCGTCATTCAGAATAATATCTTTGTCGCGGCTATCGATTTCTGAGGTTTTAATATAAGCGATCTGTTCAGTAAAAATCACGGTTCTGCCGATGTTGGTGTTCCATTCAATCAAATCCTTTTTATGAGGAATGTCTACCAGTTCTTTTGCTTTTTCAAAGGCCTGGATCAGTCTTTCTTTTTTGATGGGTTTTCTGACATAATCGACTACATTGAGGTCGAAAGCTTCTGCTGCATATTCTTTGTAAGCGGTCGTGAAAATGATTTTTTTGGAACCGGAAATGAGCTCTGCCACTTGGAGTCCTGTCATACCCGGCATTTCAATGTCCAGGATGCAGAGGTTACAGTCGATATTGTCTATTTCGCTCAGGAAAATTTTAGGATCATTGAATGCTTTTACGACTTCTACATTTTCGATCTGTTCGCATAGAAGTTTTAAATAGCTGATTGCCAGCAGTTCATCATCGAGAATAACGCATTTTATCATAGAACTCTCCTAAATTGATTTGTAATTCTGCCGTGAAGATACCGTTTTTCGAACTTTTTTCCAGCTGGTAATGATTGCTGTAAATCATTTTAAGCCTTTGATCCAGTGACTGGCTTCCGAAACCGCTGTTTTCCTTTTCAAGAATATTTTTCAATGAAGCTTTGTTGCTTACTTTCATGGTGAAAATGCTGTTTTCAAGCTCCAGATAGATTGAAATAAAAGAGTCCTGGGCCAGAAAATCAGTATGTTTAAAGGCGTTTTCAATAAGATCAACGGAGATCAGCGGGGCAAAGACTTTTTCTTCATATACCACATCAGACTTATTGATCTTTGATTTGATCCTGAAATCAAAAAGGGGATTGATCTTTATTTTATTGATTTCGATGAGGCTTAGGGCGAAGTTTAGTTCTTCTTTGGGGCTGACAAATTTATTGTTACTTTCATACAGGATATAATCCAGAACATTCGCAAGTTTATCAAGAGACATATAGGTTTGATAAGCATGCGACTGCACAGAATTAAGAATATTTTTAAACAGATGGGGGTTCAGTTTCGTACCGATATGTTCCAGCTGAACCTCATTCAGTTTCTGTTCGATAATCCTGTTGGTTTCGGAAAGGCGGATATTTTTCTTCTTAATCCTGCTGTTTTGGCTGAAAAGGTAAATACTGACCGTAAGCAGGAAGAAAATAGCAAAAACTCCAATGAATATCAGATAATCGTGGATCATGTAGTAATTGCCTTCCATAAAAATAGCTTTAATGATCTTCTACAAATTTAGTAAAAGATCTTTAGGATTATTTCAGTTTTTTCAGACTGTTTACATTAACCGTTTCCTCACACTTTTCAAAGGTGATCTCATAAGAAGGATTTTTCTCAGGATAGGTCAGAACATAGTCAGGACAAGGCTTCTTCTGTGCGTGACTTCTGTCGAAATCTATTTTTCCTTTGGTAATGATACTGTCTTTTATAAATTTTTCATCAATTTTATACGTACTCATCCCGTTTTTAACGTCTTCAGAATACTTGAATTCTTTGGACAGGGTTTCTGCAATCACACGGCTGTTGGGAAGATATCCGCTGCAGCTCGCCCCTTTTTTGTTTAGAATAAAAAATACAAGAATCAGACCCGGAATAAGGCCTATTAAAAAGAATTTAACTTTTTTCATTAGAAAATTAAAAGATTGATATCATGGTAAGTAAGTCCGAAACGGTCGCAGATCACTTTTTTGGTGTGTCTTCCTTTGTACATGTACAGGCTCTGCTTCATTTCGTTTTTGCGGATCAGCATATTTTCGAAACCTCCTTCTTCATCATAATTCAGGATATAGGAAAGGAAAAAATTGGAAATAGCTTTTGTTGTCGTTCTCGGCATTCTGGACGTAAGATTCGGAAGTCCGCAGTGGATTACGCCGTGTTTGATGATATAAGGATTATCCATGGTCGTAAGCTCAGAGGTTTCGATTACCTTGCCGTTGTCGATCGTAATATCAATAATTACACTTCCTTTTTTCATTTTTGCGACCATTTCTTCAGTAACGATCGGGGTCATATTCAATCTTGGAAGAGCACCGATAACAACATCTGCACGTCTTAAAGCTTTACTCAATTCTTTCGGATCAATAATGGAAGTCGGAACACGGCTGTCTACTAAGGTATGAAGCCTTCTCAACTTTGAAAGTGAATTATCAAAAACCCTTACACTGGCTCCAAGCCCGATAGCAGCTTTCGTGGCAAATTCGCCTACGATACCGGCTCCTAAAATAACAACTTCTGCCGGTCTTACTCCTGTAATGCCACCCAGCATTAAGCCGTTTGACAGAGCAAGAAGTTCTGACGCGTATAAAATAGAAACTGTCCCTGCAATTTCACCGATCAGTCTTACTAAGGCAAGCTGCTTATACTCATCTACGATAAATTCAAAAGCAATGGCATTGATCTTTCTCTCTGCAAGTTTTAAGAAATAATCTTTGTCCCTCAGGTTGATCTGAAGAGCTGAAACCAAATACGTATTGGGTTTCATATAGTCTATTTCTTCTTCTGTAGGAGGGTTGACCTTTAAGATAAGATCCTGTCCGAAAGCCTCTTTGGGATCATTGGTGATCTTTGCCCCGGATTCAGAATACTGAAGATCTGTAAAAAAAGAACCTTCTCCGGCACCTGCTTCTATAATAAGCTCGTGACCGTGTTCTACCAATACCTGTACTGCATCCGGAGTAATGCATGTTCTCCTTTCGTTAAGACAGGTCTCCTTAGGAATTCCAATGCTGAACTGTTTTCCTTTCTTTATAACCTCCAACTTTTCTTCCTTCGGCATCAATTCTTCTTCAGTGAAAGGAGTAAAAATATTTGTAGTACTCATTCTTTAATTAAATTAGGTCTTACAGGTTGTTATTTTACAATGAATTAATAAGCAAAGATACATAATATTTACTCGAATGAAACTTCTCTTTCGTCCCCTGTATTCACGATGCTCATTGTGTGGTAGTTAAGCCCGTGGAGCTCTTCTTCATACACTTCCGGCCATTCTATGATGCATAAAAAAGCATTATCCAGGTATTCTTCGATGCCAATGTCGTACGCCTCTTCAATGTTTTTTAAACGGTAAAGGTCAAAATGATAAATTTTTCCTTCCGGTGTGCTGTACTCGTTGACAATAGAGTAGGTAGGAGAATTGACTTCATCATTACTTCCCATATTTTTAAGAAGAAACTGAGTAAATGTTGTTTTTCCTGCACCCAGGTTTCCCTTTAAAAGAAGAATGTTATGCTTTAAGTCAGGAATAATCTTATCGACAACTTCCTGCCAGTCTTTGATCTCTTGTATAGTGAACTGCATAAAAGTAATTTGTGCAAAAATAAGCAATTTAGTTGGAGACTGGGAAGGTTTGAGAGTGGGAGAGTTTTAGGGTGGGAGTGTGGGAATATGATAGAGTGGCGGGTTGTTGTGGGAAATATGGTTTTTTGTTTGTTAATTGTAGAAATATTTGTTTTTCATATTTAATATAGTCATTGTTAAACTCTGAAAAACTCTCAAAACCCTAAAACTCTCCTACACTCCAACTCTAAAACACTCCGACTCGAATGCAAAACACTTTCTCCATCTCTATAAATTTACTTATTTTTACACTATGATTTCCAAACAGACCATAGATAAAATTTTCTCAACGATACGGGTAGAAGAAATAGTGGGAGAGTACGTTCAGCTGAAAAGAGCCGGGTCTAATTTTAAAGGACTCAGTCCTTTTCATGAGGAAAAATCTCCGAGTTTTGTCGTTTCGCCAAGCAAGCAGATCTGGAAAGATTTCTCAACAGGAAAAGGGGGAACGGCCATTTCTTTCCTTATGGAAATCGAAAATTTCACCTATCCTGAAGCCCTTCGTCACGCCGCTAAAAAGTATGGAATTGAAATTGAAGAAGATCAGCGGGAATTTTCTGAAGAGGCAAAACATGCACAGACGGAAAAAGATCAGCTGTATAAAATTCATGAGGTTGCCAACTCCTATTATCAGGATATTCTTTGGGATTCGGAAGAAGGAAAAAGTATTGGTCTGGCTTACTTCAGAGAACGTGAGCTTAAGGATGATATCATAAAGAAATTCCAGCTCGGATATTCACCGGAAAAGAAAAATGCCTTTACAGTGTATGCTGAAGAAAAAGGGTATTCGAAGGAAATCCTTGAGAAATCAGGACTTTCCATATTTCCTGAGAATACACCTTCCGGGATCGACCGTTTCCGGGAAAGGGTTATTTTCCCGATTCACAGTTTTTCGGGAAGGGTTTTAGGGTTCGGAGCCAGAATTCTTAAAAATAACGTCAAAACGGCCAAGTATCTGAATTCTCCGGAAACGGAAATTTACCATAAGTCTAATGTACTTTATGGCTTAAATCAGAGTAAACAGGCTATTTCACGAAAAAATATCTGCCTTCTTGTAGAAGGTTATATGGACGTGATTGCCCTTCATATGGCAGGGATCGAGAATGTAGTGGCGAGCTCCGGAACGTCTCTGACAACAGAGCAGATCAAACTCATCAAAAGACTTACTGAGAATGTAACGATTCTTTTTGACGGCGACAATGCGGGGATCAAAGCCAGTTTCAGAAGTATTGACATGCTTCTGACCGAAGGTATGAATATCCGTGTCCTGCTGTTTCCGGATGGTGATGACCCGGATTCTTTTTCCAGAAAACATCCGCAGGAATATGTTGAGAAATTCATTGAAAATGAAGCGAAGGATTTTATTGATTTTAAAGCTGAAATTCTTTTAAGGGAAGTCGGAAATGATCCGATTAAAAAAGCTGAAGCGATCAGAGATATTGTAAAATCCGTAGGTTTCGTTCAGAATGCTTTAAAAAGAGAAGTTTATCTGAAGGAGGTTTCCAATAAATTCGGACTTTCGGAGCAGAGTCTTTTCAATGAGCTGGATGTTCAGAAACAGATCACACAGAACCAGCATCAGCATGTTCAGCAACAGAAAGAAAAGGTTCAGCCAAAACTGGAGATTGTGCCTTTGAATGAAGAAAAGGAAGATCCTTATCTGTACGATGTTCTGTTTATGGAAAGCAAACTTGTAGACCATATGCTGATGTTCGGAGATATCGTTCTGAAAAGAACCAATGAAAAAAATGAGGAATACCAGATCACGGTTATTGAAGAAATCCTGATGCATTTTGAAGAAGAGCAGTACAGTTTTTTAGTAAAAGGCAATGAAATTATCATTGATCAGGTAAAGGAAGGTATTCAGAAAGACGAGCTGAGAAGCGGGAACTTTTTTGTGACATTCATGGATGAAGAGATCACCACTAAAGTAGTGGATGCTCTGATGCCTCCTGATGAATTGGAGAACTGGGGTTCCAGAAACATTTATCCTCCCAATTACGGCGACAAAATAGCAGAACAGGTGCAAGGTGATGTTCTGTTGCACAAATACAGGTATATAGATTATCTGATTAAAGAAACAGCACGACAGTTGGATGAATACAGAGGCTCTGATGAGACAAAATATTATGAACTGATTAAAAAGATTACCCTGTTGAAACAAGCATCTATCAGATTGAGCAATATTATTGAATATTCACCGATCAAAGGAATCTACATTGATAGGAAACGATAAATTTACAGACATAATACTGATGATCAGACGACTATTCTGTGACAAAAAGTCCTATAAAATTTTAGGAATAAAAGTTGTAATTTAAACTTCGAAAAAAATATTTAATAATACATAATAGAAATATGGACATTAAAAAAGACTTCAGAGATTTCTCTGTAAAACATTTAGGAAACAGCGGTCTGGTTACCGATCAGTATATGGGAATGTATGGTCCAACGAATCTTACGCCATATATCATGGAAGAAAGAAGATTAAACGTTGCCCAGATGGACGTATTTTCGCGTCTGATGATGGACAGAATTATCTTCTTAGGAACCGGAATTGACGATCAGGTTGCAAACATCGTAACCGCACAGCTTTTATTCTTAGAAAGTGCAGATCCATCGAAAGATATCCAGATCTACATTAATTCTCCGGGCGGAAGCGTTTATGCAGGTTTAGGAATCTATGACACAATGCAGATCATTAAGCCGGATGTGGCTACAATCTGTACAGGAATGGCAGCTTCAATGGGAGCGGTTTTACTTGTAGCAGGAGAAAAGGGAAAACGTTCTGCGCTTAAGCATTCAAGAGTAATGATTCACCAGCCTTCAGGAGGTGCTCAGGGAGTAGCTTCAGATATGGAGATCAACTTAAGAGAAATGTTGAAATTGAAGCAGGAACTTTACGAAATCATTGGTCACCACTCAGGGCAGACTTACGAATGGGTAGAGAAATCTTCTGACAGAGATTACTGGATGACTTCTGAAGAAGCAAAAGGCTACGGAATGGTAGACGAAGTTTTACAGAGATCTACAGAGAAAAAATAATTTCCTTTTTAGGAATAATTGAAAACGCACTGATTCGGTGCGTTTTTTTGTTTTACCACAAAAGAGACAAAAGTTTTTAAACACTTTAGTTGTTTTAAGTTTAAAAGCTTTGAAGAAAAGATCACTTAATTCTTATGAAAATCAAAGATTTTGATATTGACGAAAAATTCGTCGGATCACATTCCCTTCCACTGGAGGGGTGGCAAAAATTCAGAGAATTTTTGATGGGGTGGTTAAAAACGATTAACAATGAATACTCTTTAGATCATATTGTTAAAATACAATTATTATTAAATTCAAGATCAGTTTACAATCAATGTATATTTTCGCGGCATAAAAGTAATTATGAAAAAACTGCTGTTATCGGCGATCGTATTCACAGCGCTTGCATCATGTAAAGATGATGACAACCAGATGAATAACCAGGATATCAATTATGCTAAACTTCCCCAGGAATTTCCTTTCTCCAAATTAGTAACGGTCAATGGTGTAGATGTAATTAACGGCGGCTTTGGTTCAGGTGCAGCGGCACATCCGACCAGAAAAGGAGAGTTTTATGTGATCACCGATCGTGGCCCGAATACAGACTACCTGAATGGGAAGAAATTTCCGGCCCCGAATTTTACGCCTACCATCATGCATTTTAAGATCAATGCAGAAGGAAATATCGAGGTCATTAAATATATTAAACTTAAGAATCCTTCCGGCCAACCGATTACAGGCTTACCCAATCCTGCAGGAATGGGAAGTACTGGTGAAACGGCCTATGATTCATCAGGAAATGTTTTAGGAACAGATAATTACGGACTGGACAGCGAAAGTATTGTGGCAGCAGCAGACGGAACGTTCTGGGTTTCGGATGAATATGGACCACATATTGTTCACTACAATGCAGATGGGGTAGAACTGGAAAGGATAAGTCCGATAGGAGTCAATACAGGACCACGTAAACTTCCTGCCGTTTTAGCCAAAAGAAGAGCTAACAGAGGAATGGAAGGCTTGTGCATCACTCCGGACGGAAAAACACTGGTAGGAACAATACAGTCTACCATGTATGTCCCAACAAAGGCTCTGGCAACCAATACAACTTTAACAAGAATTGTAACCTTCGATATTTCAACGGGACAAACGAAACAGTATCTGTATAAACAAAATGGCGGTGCTTCAGACTCGGTATGTGATATTACAGCCATCAGCAGTACAGAATTCCTGGTGATCGAAAGAGATGGGAATTACGGTTCGCAGGGTGGCACTAAAAAAGTATACAGGATTAATATAGCCGGCGCTTCAGATGTAAACGGAACCGATATTACAGCCGTTGACGGAATGAAGATTAACAATAAAACTTTAGAACAGTCTACCTGGGATGAAATTACAAATGCTGGAATCAAGCCGGTGTCCAAAATTTTAGCCGTGGATTTGGTGGCAAAATTAGGATATGAGCATGATAAATTTGAAGGAATCGTTTATTTGGGAAATAATAAACTGGCCGTCTTCAATGATGATGATTTTGGAATCTTAGATGACGGAAACGGAAATCCAAAAGCCAAGATTCTTCCTAAAACAGGGAAAGTAGACAAAGGAACAATGTATGTAGTCGATATTCAATAATTAGATTTTTTTAAGAAAGCGGCGGCATCGAAGATGCCGCCGCTTTTGATTGTATATTTTTAAATTAAATAGGAATGGACTTTAGTCAAAACCTATGAATTGAATCCCTCAATAATCTTAGAAAAGTCCTCCAGTTTTAAAGCCGCACCTCCGATTAATCCACCATCAATATCAGGCTGAGAAAAAATCTCTTTGGCATTATCCGGCTTCACAGAACCTCCGTAAAGAATAGAAACCTCGTCAGCAACTTCCTGTCCGTATTTTGCAGCGATGATACTCCTGATATGTGCGTGGATTTCCTGGGCCTGCTCCGGAGAAGCTGTTTCACCTGTTCCGATCGCCCAAACCGGTTCGTAAGCGATCACCACTTTTTTGATCTCTTCCGCAGAAAGCGTGAAAAGAGCAACTTCAGTCTGGTTTTTCACCACCTCGAAATGCTGTCCCGCTTTTCTCTGCTCAAGCGTTTCACCATTACAATAAACGGGAATTAGACCTTTATCAAGCGCTAATTTTATCTTTCTGTTGCAGTGAGAATCTGTTTCACCGTGGTACTGTCTTCTTTCAGAGTGTCCGATCAGTGAACCGGTTACATCAATAGATTCCAGCATATCTGCAGAAAGTTCACCGGTATAAGCACCACTTTCATGCTCGCTCATATCCTGAGAAAATACACCGATCTCATCCTTTTCGAAGATATCTTTAGCCATCATCAGATATAAAGAAGGCGGCGCAATCCATACTTCGCAGTTGGTGGTGTTATTGTTTTTATAGCTCAGTAATTGAATCATCAACTGTTGTGCGTCAATGACATTTTTATTCATTTTCCAGTTTCCTGCAACTATTTTTCTTCTCATAGTCTTATTAAAATGTTATTTGTTGATATTATATTGCAAATTTATTAAGTAATAATCTGCACGATATTATTTAGTAATTCCCTCTAGTTTAAACATGAAAGCATACACCAGAGAAATATCCTTCAGATAATCAAATCTTCCCGATGCTCCACCGTGACCGTAATCCATATCAGTTTTTAATAATAATACGTTTTTGTCAGTTTTCATATCCCTAAGCTTGGATACCCATTTTGCAGGCTCAAAATACTGTACCTGAGAATCATGCAGCCCTGTAGTTACCAAAATGTTAGGATAGTTTTTCTTTTCAATATTTTCATAGGGGGAATATGATTTCATGTAGAAATATGCCTCTTTATTATTCGGATTTCCCCATTCATCATATTCATTGGTAGTCAGCGGAATACTTTCATCAAGCATGGTATTGACAACATCAACGAATGGAACCTGCGAAATAACGCCATTCCATAAATTCGGGCTCATGTTCGCTACTGCACCCATCAAAAGGCCTCCGGCACTGCCGCCCTGTGCATAAAGATGTTTTGGTGAGGTATATTTTTCCTTAACAAGATATTCTCCGGCATCGATGAAATCGGTAAAAGTATTCTTCTTTTTCATCATTTTTCCGTCCTCATACCATTGTCTTCCCATTTCCTGTCCGCCACGGATGTGAGCGATGGCAAAAGCAAAACCTCTGTTCAGAAGACTCAGTCTAGTACTGCTGAAAGAAGCATCCATCGAGCTTCCATAAGATCCATATGCATAAAGAAGCAGCGGACTGTTTCCATCCTTCTTGAATCCTTTTTTATAAACAATGGAGATTGGAATTTTCGTACCGTCTTTTGCCGTTGCAAAAAGTCTTTCAGTAGTATAATCATCTTTAGCATAACCACCAAGAACTTCCTGCTGTTTCAGTAATATTCTTTTACCAGTCTTTAAATCCTGCTCAAACTGAGAAACAGGCGTAATCATTGAAGTATACCCGAAACGGAAATTGTCTGTATCATATTCAGGATTTTCCAGTGAAGAAATGGTGTAAGCCGGCTCCTCAAATGTCAGTGCTTCCTTTTTACCGGTCTTTCTGTCATAAATAACCAATTGGGTAAGCCCGTTCTGTCTTTCACTGAAAACCAGATAATTTTTAAAGGCACTTACAGATTGCATTAAAACATCGCTTCTGTGCGGAATGAAATCTTTCCAGTTCTCTACACCTGTCTTATCCAAAGGAGTTTCCGCTATTTTAAAATTAAGCGCATCCTTATTCGTTCTGATCAGGAATTTGTCTTCCAAAGGCGTGATCGTATACAATACATTCTTCATTCTCGGCTGAAAAACCTTGAATGTTCCGTTGGGTTGGTCAGCATCAAGATATCTCGTTTCAGAAGAAGTGGTAGCACCGGAATAGATCAGAAGGTATTTGTGATTTTTGGATTTATATACTGAAATATAATTGGTCTTATCTTTTTCTTCGTAAACTGTCACATCTTTGCCTGGATCGGTTCCCAGCGTATGTTTCTTGATTTTCTCAGACAAAAGGGTTACCGGATTATTCTCTGTGTAAAAAATGGTTTTATTATCATTGGCCCATTCTGCGGAACCTTCTGTATTTTTAATGCCAAGATCGGTCGTTTTCCCGGTCTTTAAATCCTTTAAGAATAAAGTATACTGCCTTCTGGAAACATCATCAACACCATATACCAGTTTACTGTTGTCAGGGCTGATGCTGAAGCCTGTTGCAGAATAATAAGCATGTCCTTCCGCAAGCTTATCCACATCCAGAAGAATCTCTTCAGGAGCGGTAAGGCTTCCCTTTTTTCTGCAGTATTTAAAATATTGTTTTCCGGCTTCTGTACGGGTATAATAATAGTATCCGTTTTCAAAAACAGGTACAGATTCATCTTTTTCCTTGATGCGGGCTTTCATTTCCTGGAAAAGCTTTTCCCTGAAGGGTTCCGTGTCTTTCATCATGCCTTCCCAGTAATTGTTTTCGGCTTTCAGATAATCAACGACTTTCGTGGAATCTTTTCCCTTTTTAAAATAATCGATCATCCAGTAATAGGGATCGTTTACTTTATCACCATGAATTTCCCGGATATGTTCCTGCTTTTCAGCGATCGGAGCTTTAAGGGCAGGAAATTTTTGAGATTGTATCGTAGATGCGCTCATAATTAATATTCCCAGATAAAATTTTTTCATAGTATATTTTGCTTTTTTGGTATGGACTTATGCCAAATTCCACAGATTTTTCAGAAGCTTGTAGAAAGTATGCTCTTCATCGGTGACTTTATTGTCAGCTTTGATCAGTGTTTTAGCAAATTCTGCGAATTTTACGCGCTCCTCGGCTGTAGAATCATCAAAGAAACATCTTGCGTGGAATTCAAAGTGGTCTTTCCATTCTTCAGGTTGTAAAAGAGCCAGGGTTTCCAGTTCATTGTCAAGATTCATTCTGAAAGGAAATTCGTCCGCCATATACTGTTGAATCAGCATCCCTTCTTCAGGAGCAAATTCTCCGTCTACAGAAGAAAGAATCATTAAAAGATGATAGCCGGCGATTGATTTATTTGATTTTTGCATATTAGTAATTCTTTATTAAATGATCTAAATTATTTTGTTCTAAAATTTTATCGAGATATTTTCCTCTGCTGCTTGCTTCCCTTTGATAAGGTGCAAATTTTGAAGCTACTTCGTTAAACTCTTCATTTAATTTCATTAGCTCCTCTTTTTCATCATTGCTAAGTGTCTTTTGAGAAAACAGGGAGTTGTATTGGATGAGTTTCTTTACAATAATTTCCTTTCTTACGATTTCTTCTTCAGTTGAATGGAGAGTACAGATTCCATAAATACCTTTACAATAAGCATCCCATTCATCCTCAAAAATTTCATTTATCTTTTGTTGATCTTCAAGATCATTTTCCGAAATATGATGATAAGCAAAATTTTTATCGGGATGCTTCATTAAGTCACGAATGAATTTCTCTTTAAATTCAGCTTTATATTGTAGAGAATTCTCCAGATTTTTATGTTCCTGAATCAGTTGAATACAATTTTTACTGAAATATTTTTCAGTGATCTCGCTTTGGAATTCATCGTTCAGAGATGAAGTGATTTTTATATTTTGAGAAATCACATAAGAGGCATCCGGAACTAAATGGTTTTGAATAAGTATATTAAGTTCATCTTTGGTAATACCTGCTACAGCGCATATATTATCTTCAGTAATGTAATTTTCGTTAATATATCTCAAATTCTTTTCCATGGCCTTATTTTATATAATCTTTTGCAGGTTGCTTGTCCACAATTTTCCCTTTCTCCAATATCAGTATAAACGGATTGCTTCTTGCGATTGTTTTGATAGCTGTTGCGTCCATCATAGCATTTTTAATGGTTTTAAAAGTGTTATGATCCGTAGAAACACCATAGATCACAGCTCCTTTTTGAGCATTCACTTTAGCTTCAACTTTTTTAATAAGATCAGCAGAAACTTCTTTTGGGTGATAAGAGAATACCAGAACAGCTTTCGGTGCATTGATGATTTCATCCGTCAAATCCATGCCCGTTGGATCTTCAATTTTGAATTTTACGATCTCTGATTTATACCCTTCTTTCGTCAAAACAGATTCATTTTTTCCTTCCTCAATTTTCCATGGAGAACCCTCTGCCCAGTATTTTGTTTCTTTAATATAATCGTCCTGATTAACCTTTAAAACTTCCCCCGTCTTCTGGTTTTTAAGAGAGTAAAAAGTCTTGTATTCTGAAGGATTTTTATTGATCTTTTCCTTTTCAGCTTTTATATTCGTCCCGATCTTATAATCCCGGAAATCGATTAGCGGTTCATGCATGATTCCCTGAGCCATAATGTAAACCATGATCACAGAAAAAAGGCCTAACAGAACATATCTGAACTTGTTGGAAGATTCTTTCGTACCAGTACTGCTGTATTCGTCTTTTTTACGGAGTTCCTTTCTGTAAAGGATAAACAGGATAATGAGACCGGCAAGAAGCACAATGTCTTTAATAAAGCTCTGCCATGGCGTAAACTTTATCGCATCTCCAAAACATCCGCAATCTGTTACCACATTGAAGTAAGCAGAATAAAAAGTAAGGAATCCAAAGAAGATACAAAGGGCAATTAACGCTGAAAGAGTGAACTTAAGCTTCAGTTTCAGCAACAGCATAAATCCTAGGAAAAGCTCCAGTACAACCACAATGATCGAGAAGAGAAGCGCGAATTTTTCCAGGAACGGCATATTGAAAACCGGTGGTGCAAAATATTCTTCCATTTTGAAAGAAAATCCTACCAGATCCACAGCCTTTACAAAGCCTGAAAGAATGAAGATAACAGCAATAATAAAGCGTAATAAACCTTTGATCATAGTATTTTATTTTTGAGTTTCGGAACTATTTTCTTTTTCAGAGAACTTGATCAGGCAGAAAACAGCGTAATTCAGCATGTCGAAATAGTTCGCATCCAGCCCTTCAGAAACAATAGTTTTCCCCTGGTTATCCTCAATCTGCTTTGTTCTCAGTACTTTTTGGTAAATAAGATCAGTGATGGAAGAAATTCGCATATCTCTCCAAGCTTCACCATAATCATGATTCTTTTTTTCCATTAAAGCCTGAGCATCATTCGCATATTTGTCGTAAAGACTTAAAACCTCTTCCTTATTTTCATTAAAATCATTCGAAAGTCCTTTTTCAAGTTGAATAAGCCCGATAATAGAATAGTTAACGATCGCGATGAATTCATCCTCTTCACTTTCATCCACCATTTTTTTATCCGTCATCTGCAGCGTACGCACCCTGTTCACTTTGATGTAAATCTGATCCGTAATAGAGCTGGGTCTCAAAACCCTCCATGCTGCCCCGTAATCCTGCAATTTTTTACTGAAAAGATCACGACACTGACTGATCACTTTCCCGAACTGTACTGATGTTTTTGACATAAATTCTCTTAATCTCCCAAATATACGAATTCGGTTTTAGGTAGCAGGAATCGGGGATTGATTTTTGTCAGAGTTTGGGTTTTTTGGGTTAGAGAGTTTTAGAGTGGGGAGAGTTGGAGGGTGAGTGGGTTTTAGAGTTGTAGGATTCGGGGTGAGAGGGTTTGAGAGTAAGAAAGTTGGTTACTGGTTGTCAGTTGCTGGTTCTTGTCAGGAAATTTTGAAAGGAAGAGATTCTAAATTTAATTTCTATCTAAAAGAGTATTCGTTTCCGCACAAGCCCTTATCAACCAAGAACAAACCAGCAACCAGCAACTGACAACCAGTAACTAGCAACTGACAAATAGCAACATTCCACAATAAGTCTTAATTTTGCAGGATATCATCACGTATCAATCATCAATAAGACATGCTTTCAAACTCCGAAACCCTCCGACCCTCAAACGCTCCGACTCTCAAACCTTTCCACTCTATTAACTGCAATGGAAGACTGGTAGAACTTGACATCCCAAAGATTATGGGTATCCTCAATCTTACCCCGGATTCCTTTTCAGACGGGGGGAAATTTAACAGTGAAAAATCAGCGTTGGAGCATGCAGAGACACTTTTGAAAGACGGGGCAGAATTCATCGACATCGGACCGCAATCCACACGTCCGAATGCTGAATTTCTAAGCAGTAAAGAAGAAATAGCCAGGATCGGAAACATAATTTCCCAAATCAAAAAAGAATTTCCGGAAGCATTGATATCGCTGGATACGTTCTATGCTGAAACCGTGAAATTTGGGTTTAATGAAGGAATTGACATGATCAATGATATTTCAGGCGGGCAGTTTGATAATACCATGTTTGAAGTTGCGGGTGAAACAAAACTTCCCTACATCCTGATGCATGTGAACCCATCTTATGAGACGATGCATGACAAAGTGAAATTTGAAGATATTACACTGGAAGTCAATCGTTATTTTTCTAAAAAGAGTACTGAACTTCTCGAAAAAGGAGTAAAAGATATCATCCTTGATCCCGGTTTTGGTTTCGGAAAAACGGTGGAAGATCAGATGAAAATGATCAATGAAACTGAGTATTTGGGTTTTGAGCGATTCCCTTTACTTATCGGAATTTCCAGAAAATCATTTATCTATAAGCCGCTTGGGAAAACTCCTTTGGACATTAATGAGGAAACGCAGAAACTTCATAGGACAGTTTTGGAACAGGGAGCTAAAATCCTGAGAGTACATGATGTGGCTGAAACCGCAGTAACCATCAAACAATTTTGCGAAAAAAATAAAAAGTATTAAAAAAGCTTGCTCAATATTAAAAAATGAATACATTTGCAGTATGAATTTTACAAATCAGAAAAATATTATTGTCATTTCTAGCATTATTGTTGTGATTAACAACAGTACAGAAGCGGCATTGTAAATATTTTAATTAAAATTATATAAGCCGTTTCATATTGAAGCGGCTTTTTTTATTTCAGAATTTATGTATCAGTTATTAACAGTAATTATTATCGTCATTATTATTCCCTTGCGTTGGTGAGAAGGATAGAGTATGACTGTACATATTTGAGCCCTCTCACATCGTGAGAGGGCTTTTTTTATATCCATTTGTTAATTTTTAAACCCTATACAATGTATTACAACGACAAAACTATCGTGTATTTTGATGGAAACTTCCTCAAGGCCGGAGAGGCCGGAATGGATCTTTACGGACAGTCACTTCATTATGGTTATTCCGTTTTCGAAGGTATAAAATCCTACAATACAGATCACGGAACCAGAATTTTTAAAGCAGAAGAACATTATGAAAGGCTGAAAAAATCAGCAGAACTGATGTACATCCCGTTTGATTATTCAGTCAGTGAGCTTACAGATCTCACTTATGAGCTTTTGGAACGTAACGGGTTCAGCGATGCTTATATCCGCCCACTGGTAACCTGTTCGCCGAATATGTCCCTTTCAAAAGGAAAAAAATCCTACCTCTCTCTGCTTGCCTGGGAATGGAGCAACGGCTATCTCGCAGACAAAATGAAAATCATGACCTCAGGTTTTCAACGTCCAAATCCTAAGGCCTTTAAAGTGGAAGCCAAAGTAGGTGGCCACTACGTCAATTCTATTCTCGCCTGTCAGGATGCCAAAGACAGAGGTTATGACGAAGCTCTTTTGCTTGATGAAAACGGAAATGTCGCTGAAAGCTCGGGAGCCAATATATTCTACGAAAAAGACGGAACATTATTTACGCCCGCAAAAGGGAGCATACTGCCGGGCATCACAAGGCAGACCGTGTTTGAAATATGCAGTGAATTGAATATTCCCGTTAAAGAAACCTTCTTTAAACCTGAAGACATGAGAGGAGCTGATGCCGCTTTCTTTTGTGGTACAGCAGCTGAAATTGTAGCGCTGGATTCTTTGGATGATGTTCCTTTTACCAAAAACTGGGAGGATACAGCAAGTGGAAAAGTACAGCAGGCCTATCAGAAACTGGTAAGAGTTCTGTCATTGTAAATTTAAGGAATTTAAATTATTGATAATCAGATAAATGTATCTATTTTTCAGACAATTGAATATTGTAGTTTTCCTAAAAGTGAAAATAAAAAAGAGATTACAAGCTGTAGTTTTGGACCAAAATTAAGTAAAAGCTTCAGTGATGAATTCCAAAAAAATGAAATTATTGATACACACAGAGAGGATAAGAACAGCAAATGCAGGATAATATGTTAAATAAATATTCAAAAACATTCACACAAAACAGCGAACAGCCCGCCGCAAAAGCAATGCTTTACGGAATAGGCTTTACAGAAGAAGATATGCACAAGGCCCAGATCGGTATTGCCAGTATGGGATATGATGGGAATACCTGCAATATGCACCTCAATGATCTTGCTAAAGTGGTAAAAAAAGGAACCTGGAACCATGGTCTTGCGGGATTAATATTCAATACCATAGGCGTAAGCGACGGGATGAGTAATGGCACAGACGGAATGCGGTATTCACTGGTCAGCCGCGACGTGATCGCAGACAGCATCGAAGCCATCTGTGGAGCACAGTATTATGACGGAATTATCGCATTACCTGGTTGTGACAAGAATATGCCGGGAACCATTATCGCCATGGGAAGGCTGAACAGACCATCCATCATGGTCTATGGAGGAACAATAGCTCCTGGGTGCTATAAGAACGAACCGCTTAATATCGTTTCGGCCTTTGAAGCTTTAGGAAAAAAAATTGCCGGAGAAATTTCAGAAGAAGATTTCAACGGAGTGATTAAAAATTCCTGTCCGGGAGCAGGCGCATGCGGAGGAATGTATACAGCCAATACCATGTCATCAGCCATAGAAGCTTTAGGAATGAGCCTTCCGTACTCATCTTCCAATCCCGCACTAAGTGAAGAAAAACAGAATGAGTGTCTTGAAGCAGGAAAATATATTAAAATATTACTGGAAAAAGATATCAAACCATCTGATATCATGACCCGTAAGGCCTTCGAAAATGCGCTTCGTCTGATCATCATTCTTGGAGGCAGTACTAATGCGGTTCTGCATTTTATAGCAATGGCAAAAAGCGTAGGCGTTTCTGTTACTCAGGATGATTTCCAGAAAATGAGCGACATCACACCGGTATTGGCAGATCTTAAACCAAGCGGAAAATATTTGATGCAGGATCTTCATAATCATGGAGGAACACCCGCTGTCATGAAGTATTTATTGGAAGAAGGTTTACTGCATGGTGACTGTTTAACGGTTACCGGAAAAACCATCGCTGAAAATCTTGAGAATGTTCCAAGCCTTGATTTTACAAAGCAGAAGATCATCAGACCCTTATCAAATCCAATCAAAGAAACAGGACACTTGAGAATACTGTACGGGAACCTTGCTGAAAAAGGAAGTGTAGCCAAGATCACCGGAAAAGAAGGTGAAAAATTTTCAGGAAAGGCAAGAGTATTCGATGGCGAAAAAGATCTGATCAAAGGAATTGAAAACGGAAGAGTTCAGCACGGAGATGTCATTGTCATCCGTCATGAAGGTCCAAAAGGAGCACCGGGAATGCCGGAAATGCTGAAACCTACCAGCGCTCTTATTGGAGCGGGCTTGGGTGGAAGTGTTGCTCTGATTACCGACGGAAGATTCAGCGGTGGTACTCATGGATTTGTGGTGGGACATATTACTCCTGAAGCCTATGAAGGCGGTCTGATTGCTTTTGTGAAAGATAACGATCTTATTGAAATCGATGCCGTCAACAATACCATACAGCTCCAGGTTTCCGAAGAAGAAATTGAGCACCGAAAGAAAGGATGGCAAAAACCTGAACTTAAAGTAAAAAAAGGATTGCTGTACAAATATGCACTTACCGTGTCATCGGCCGCAGAAGGCTGTGTAACAGATGAAATCACTCAATAAAAAAACAATGAAGAATCTAAATGTATCCACAGAAACAGAAATCAGCGGCAGCCGGATCATCCTTGAAGCATTTCTTCAGGAAGGGGTAAAAACAATATTCGGATATCCGGGCGGAGCCATTATCCCAATCTATGACGCACTTTACGACTATAAAGATCAGCTTGAGCATATTCTGGTCCGCCATGAGCAGGGAGCAGTCCATGCAGCGCAGGGGCTTGCCAGAGTATCCGGAGAAGTGGGAGTGGTATTAGCGACAAGTGGTCCGGGAGCAACCAATTTGGTGACAGGATTAGCTGATGCCCTGTTGGATAATACACCTATTGTATGCATTACGGGACAGGTTTTTGATCATCTTCTGGGAACCGATGCGTTTCAGGAAATTGATGTCATGAATGTCACGAGCCCCGTTACCAAGTGGAATTATCAGGTAACCGATGCCGATGAACTTCCGGAAGTATTGGCGAAAGCGTTCTACATTGCAAGATCAGGAAGACCCGGCCCGGTATTAATTGATGTAACGAAAAATGCCCAGTTGCAAAAGGTGTTCAACAGAGGTTACACACCTTGTGATTCTTTGAGAAGTTACAGACCCGATCCGGTTCCCCATATGGATGCTATTGAAAAAGCTTCTTTTCTCATTAATAATGCAGAAAAACCATTCATCATTGCCGGACAGGGGATTATGCTGGGAAAAGCAGAGAGTGAGTTTTTACAGTTTGCTGAGAAATCAGGAATTCCGGTAGCATGGACGGTCTTAGGAATGAGTGCGATCCCAACGGACCATCCACAGTCTGTAGGAATGGTAGGAATGCATGGAAACTATGGTCCCAATATCCTTACCAATGAATGTGATGTATTGATTGCTGTAGGAATGCGCTTTGATGACCGTGTGACCGGAAGACTGGATCAATATGCGAAACAGGCGAAAATCATCCATCTGGATATTGACAAAGCAGAAATCAATAAAAATGTAAAAGTTGAGGTTCCCGTTCTCGGAAACTGCAAAGAAACCTTACCACTTTTAACACAGCTGATAGAACCGGGAGCGCATACGGACTGGCATCAAAAGTTTAAAGACTGCTATGAAATTGAACATCATCAGCTGATCAGCCACGAATTGTATCCTTCCGAAGGAGAAATTACAATGGGAGAAGTTGTTCGTCACCTAAACGAAATGACTAAAGGAGAAGCCGTGATTGTTACGGACGTGGGGCAGCACCAGATGGCTACCTGCAGATATTCAAGCTTTAAACATTCCAGAAGCAATATTACCAGCGGAGGATTGGGAACCATGGGATTCTGTCTTCCAGCTGCAATAGGAGCCGCTTACGGAGTCACCAACCGTCATGTTATTGCCGTGATGGGAGATGGTGGTGCACAAATGAATATCCAGGAATTGGGAACACTGATGCAGTATCAGCCTGATATTAAGATCTTGATTCTTAATAACTGCTATCTGGGAATGGTAAGACAGTGGCAGGAGCTTTTTCACGAGGAAAGATATTCCTCGGTAGATATTCAGAGTCCGGATTTTGTACAGGTAGCCAAAGGATATAAGATCCCGGGAAGAAAAGTGACGGAGAGAGAAGAACTGGAAGCAGGACTCAGTGAAATGCTTCGTCATAAAGGAGCCTTTCTGCTTGAAGTCATGACCGGGAAAGAACATAATGTTTTTCCAATGATTCCTCAGGGAAAAAGCGTATCAGAGATCGTATTGACCAACAATAAGACATAACAATTTAAATAGGAAAAAGATGAATTCAGAAAACAAGGAATACACCATAACAGCCTACACAGAAGATTATCTGGGGCTGATCGGCAGGATCAATGCTATTTTTTCAAGGAGAAGAATCTCTATTGTGAATTTTAATGCAGGGCCTTCCGATATTGAAAAAGTAAAAAAGTTTGTCATCGTTATCAGGGAAACTGAAGAATCTGTACAGAAGATTACCCGGCAGATGGAAAAACAGGTAGATGTTCTTGAGGTTCATTACCATAAAAATCCATACCTGACCGCAGCTGCACACGCAAGCTGAATAAAGCAACAATCAAATATCATTAACAACATATAAAAATTTAAAAAATGGCAAAATTGAATTTTGGCGGAGTAGAAGAAAATGTAGTAACAAGAGAGGAATTTCCATTAGATAAAGCTCAGGAAGTATTAAAAGATGAGATCGTAGCGGTGATCGGCTATGGCGTACAGGGGCCGGGACAGGCACTGAACCAGAAAGACAACGGGATCAATGTGATTGTGGGCCAGAGAAAAAACTCAAAATCATGGGATAAGGCTGTAGCAGATGGATTTGTACCCGGAGAAACCTTATTCGAAATAGAAGAAGCTCTGCAAAAAGGAACGATTATTTGCTATCTCTTGAGTGATGCGGCCCAGATCGAATACTGGCCGAAAGTAAAACAGCATCTTACTCCCGGAAAAGCACTGTATTTTTCTCACGGTTTCGGAATTACCTTTAATGAAAGAACAGGAATTATTCCGCCGGCTGAGGTTGATGTGTTTCTGGTTGCCCCTAAAGGATCCGGAACATCACTAAGAAGAATGTTCCTGCAGGATCGTGGATTGAACAGTAGTTTTGCTGTATACCAGGATGCCACCGGAAAAGCAAGAGAAAGAGTGACTGCATTGGGAATAGCTATCGGAAGCGGGTATTTATTTGAAACAGATTTTAAAAAGGAGGTGTTCAGTGACCTTGCAGGAGAAAGAGGAACATTAATGGGTGCCGTACAGGGAATATTTGCCGCCCAATACGATGTGTTGAGGAAAAATGGGCACAGTCCTTCCGAAGCATTTAACGAAACAGTTGAAGAACTTACACAATCATTAATGCCATTGGTTGCAGAAAACGGTATGGATTGGATGTATGCGAACTGCAGCACCACAGCACAAAGGGGAGCATTGGACTGGTGGAAACGTTTCAGAGATGCTACTTCCCCATTATTTGAAGAATTGTATGAAAGTGTTGCCAAAGGAGATGAAGCCCAGCGTTCCATCGACAGCAACAGCAAACACGATTACAGGGAAAAACTGGAAGTAGAACTGACTGAGCTTAGAGAAAGCGAAATGTGGAGAGCAGGGAAGACGGTCCGCAGTCTCAGACCAGAGAACAATTAATCACGAAAATAATGGAAGAAACATATCCTTCTGTTTTGGACAATGTCTATAAAGCAGCAAAAAGACTCAGAAATGTAGTGGTAAGAACACCTCTGGCTATTAATAATAACCTTTCCGGCATTTATGACGCGAAGATAAGCTTTAAAAGAGAAGATCTGCAGCAGGTAAGATCCTACAAAATCAGGGGAGCTTACAATAAAATGGCGGTGATGTCTTCTGAAGATCTTGCAAAAGGGGTGGTTTGTGCCAGTGCGGGAAACCATGCTCAGGGGGTCGCTTTTGCATGCAGTACGATGAAGGTGAAAGGAACTATTTTCATGCCTTTGCCCACGCCGGGACAAAAGCTGGAACAGGTGAAAATGTTTGGAGGAGATGATATAGATATTGTGCTTTACGGGGATACTTTCGATGAAGCTAAGGATGCCGCATTGAAGTTCTGTAAAGAGAACCAAGGGATATTTATTCACCCGTTTGATGATCAGGATATTATTAATGGCCAGGCTACGGCAGCGCTGGAGATTCTTGAGCAGTCGGATGAGTCCATTGATTATCTTTTTCTTCCAGTTGGAGGCGGTGGTTTGGCTGCAGGCGTTTGTTCTGTATTCAGAGAATTGTCTCCACATACGAAGATTATAGGAGTGGAGCCTTCTGCAGCGGCAAGCATGAAAAAGGCACTGGAAAAAGGTCAACCGGTGCTTCTTGAAAAAATAAGCCGTTTTGTAGATGGAGCGGCTGTACAGAAAGTAGGAGATCTTAATTTCGAACTCTGTAAAAATGTGCTGCACGATATGGCTTTAGTGGATGAAGGAATGGTGTGCGAAACTATTCTTTCCCTCTACAATAAAGATGCTGTGGTCGTGGAACCTGCCGGGGCTCTTTCTGTGGCTGCACTGGGAAAATATAAGGATCAGATCAGAGGAAAAAATGTGGTCTGTATCATCAGTGGCAGCAATAATGATATTACCCGGATGGAAGAGATCAAAGAAAAAGCTCTTCTCCACGCAGGGTTAAAGCATTATTTTCTCGTTAGATTTGCACAGCGTCCGGGAGCTTTGAAAACTTTTGTGATGAATGTTTTGGGGCCGAATGATGACATTACTTTTTTTGAATACACGCAAAAGAACTCAAAGGAGAAAGGAATTGCTGTTTTAGGAATTGGATTAAAAGATAGTGAAGATTTTACTCCGCTGCTCGATAACATGAAGAAATATGACTTTTTTGTCAATTATCTGAATAATGATCCGTCTTTGATGAATCTGCTTATTTAAAATGGTGTATGTATGGTGTTGGTTTATCGCAAAGACGCTATTTTTTTCATAGAATGCGTTGTTAAGGCGCAAGGATTTTATCTGTGATAAAATTTAATATTGTTGATTTGTTATAATGTTTGCTGAATATTGCTTTAGCCACTATAATCCGGCTTCGGAAAATGAAGCGTTAAGAAAATAAATGCTGTGAACGTTAAGAAAATTCTACTGTCCGAAGCGCGGGACTGTGACTGAAAACGAAGCAGAAATAATACATCCGCGCAAGTTTTAGAATTTTTAGAGAACAGGATTTATTTTTAGCGGAAGTTTCCAGGACTTGAATTTTTGATTCTTTTGTTTCAAGACAAAAGAATAATGTAGAATATCTGGCAGAATGTAAGCAATGGTAAAGCAATCTGAAAAATAAAGAATAAAGAGATTGCTTCGTCGCTGCGCTCCTCGCAAGAAAAGAAAAAGGGGGTTGGGGGGGCTGGGGGGCCCCCCGAAACTTTTATTTATCTCTCAAGCGTAAAATTAGAAATCACTTTTGGACGTTCAGCCTCATTGGCTACTTTCCAGGATGTCCTGTACATCCATTCCGTCATTTTATACAACTTTTTGTAATTGATATTTTCAGATTCATCCTGAGGGGTATGGTACTGGTCATGCAGTACGCTGGTGAAAAATACGGCTGGAATTCCAATTTTTGCATATGGTAAGTGATCGCTTCTAAAGTAGAAATATTCAGCGTGATTTGGAGAATCCCAGTCTTTCAGGTATTTGAATTTTGTACTTTCATTATTGGCGTCTTCTGCCATTCTTACCAGTTCCTCAGAGTTTTTATGCGGGGCATTTCCTCCCAGAAGAGCGGCTTCATTATTATCATTTCTGCCGATCATATCACCGTTCAGAACGGCTACGATTTTTTCTTTCGGAACGACCGGATGAGCAGCATGCCATCTGGAACCCAGCAATCCTCTTTCTTCCGCTCCATGGAAAACAAACAAAATGCTTCTTTTTCCGGGCTGTTTCTTGTAAGCTCTGGCCATGGCTAGCATGGCAACGCATGTACTGGCATTATCGTCGGCACCGTTGTAGATGGTGTCATTTTTCACAGGATGTCTGATTCCGTCATGATCCTGGTGACCGCTCAGCAAAACGTATTCTTCTTTAAGGGCAGGATCTGTGCCTTCAATTTTTCCGATGATGTTTACAGAAGGATATTTGTAGGTTTCTGTGATGAGGTTCAGCGCAATTTTAGGATTGTTTTTTACCCAGTCTGCATTTTCTCTCTTGATCCATACAACAGGAATATTATCCGTTATTTTCTCTCTCAGACCTTCCACGCCGTAGGTTCCTCTTGTCATTTGAGGAAGAACTTCAACCCAGCTTTTTTCAGAAATATCATCGGTGATGAAAATCACGGCTTTTGCACCCAGTTCAAGAGCTTTATTGTAATATTTTGTTCTTACAAAACCGGGATATCTTCTTACAAAAAGAGTCATTTCCTTGTTGATGTTTTTATCGGAGGCATTCACTGCAAGAACTTTTCCTTTGATGTTTAATTTGGAAAGCCCTTCAGGCTCTGTATTTCCTGCGTACACAATTTCAGTCTCAATCGCTGCATTGACGGGTTCTGCAACAAGAAAATCTTTCCAGAGCTTAAGGCTGCTGTTTCCAATTTTCAAACTACTTTGAGGGGTCACCTGATGCCTATACATATCAAAAAACTGGAAAAATGTACCATTGTCACCGGCGGGTTTCATTCCGGCTTCTTTGGCTTTGTCAGCAAGCCACATCGAAACTTTTAATTCATCTAAAGTTCCTGCTTCACGTCCCCAGAACTGATCTGCAGCCAGCTCATACATGTCTTTCCTTAAATCGGCTTCTTTGATGGCAGAAACTAAAGGCTTTTTATAATTCTGAGCAGTCCCAAAGCTGAAAAGGAAAATACTCAATAGAGAGAATATGTAGCTTTTATTCATTTAAAATTTTTAATTGAAGTTAGCCAATTTATCTGAGAACTGTTTTGAAAATTCTTTTCTGTCTTCCTCAAGTTTTTCCTGTTCTGCAGGGAGGATATAATTAAAAAGGACTTTATCTTCATTGTTAAGAAATATAATTTCCTTTTCATTACCATCGATCATCTGCGAGAAAATCTCCCACATTGAAGTGTCTTTTAGTTTTAATAATTCAAAAAACTGTTCCGCTTTTATTTCTATTCGCTGCATTTTTTGTTTTTATGTATTTATAAATATTATTTAAAATTCTAATAGTTTCAGTTTGAACTGGATGGCAAAATTCTGCTTGAAATTGGGAGTGGTGTAATATCCAACTCTGTAGAATAGTCCTAAATTAAAATAACTTGATAAGAAATTATTCCATTCCAGACCCACTTCCTGATACAGATGATCCAGTTTTCTGAATTTGAACTCATGATATTCCGGATGCTTCATATCTCCGATTGTTCCTCTCAGTACAAAATCAAAGCTCGAAATATTCTGTCCGAAACTTTTAAAATACAAAGGAAGTTTGTGGGTGAAATAATAGGCAACGAATTTATCATTGTAATACTTTCCGCCCTCCAGCGTTGCAAAACCCAGGTAAGACGTAAAGTTGAAATTAAAATCCTTTCTTGGAGAGGCCAGCCCATTCATTGTAAAATGTTTCCAGATAGGCGCTTCACCCAATACCATTCCGCCATACAACCTGAATCCGGTAGTTCCGAACATCGTTTTAAAATTGTGCACAAACAGGGCATCAAAACGCGTGTAATTGAAATCTCCTCCCAGAACTTTGTAACTCTGCTCATAGTTGAAATACAGCTCGGGGTATTTCTGATCGATGATGGATTTTCCCTGAGGAGTCATGATATTCGTAGAATTCGGTGAATATTTTAAGGTAAACAAGGTATTGAAATTATCAAACTCACCACCTTTCCCCCGGAATTCATAATCAAATTTAGCTTCTTCAACATTTCTTTTGGCTGCGAAAACCAGTGTAAGTCCGTTCGTAACATCGTTCAGATAGGATAGGGAAGCACCTCTGTAATGGTAGTATTTATCATTGTTGATGTTATTTCCGTAATTCATTGTTCTCATCTTGAAATTCCACAGTCGTCTGTAGAATTCTCCCGATGCCGTCACATCATTATAATATTCAGCTCTGAAAAATGAATTTTTATCCAGAGAGGTCTTTATATCAAGACCGATCCCATATTTCCATTTATCATCTTTGAAGCCGTACGCGAAATAATAATCCGGTGAAAAATAAGGATTAAAAGTTTCGTTAATCTTTGCCTTCAAACCTAATCTGAAGCCTTCATACAGGTTGTAGTTTACAATTTCATCTACTGCGAAATCTACAATTCCCATCCGGATCTGCCCATTGATAAGCCCGGTCAGGATTTTTGCTTTACTATCGATATTGTATTTTTTACCCAGACTGTCTATCGTAGTATATGTATTTCTTTCCCTTTCCGTCAGTGGATCGGTTCTGTATTGATCCAAAAGGTGTCCGTCTGCATTTTTTACCGAAAATGTATAGCCTTTAAAATCATTCTGGTTTTCCTCAATTGGCGACTTGAAGTCAAAATAGGTAGAAGTGAGAAAAGCATACGTCCCAAAACTGGTTCTATCCTTTTTCCCATGGTGCTCTTCGGTCTTTCCTTTGCCTTCCTCTTCCATGGCCACCCTGCTCATTCTCAGTTTTACTTTTTCCTGAGCCAGGAACCATTTGTTATTATAAAAAATCCAGGTACTCGTAATAATACCGTCGTTCTTGTTTTTGCTAAAATTTTCGATCTTCTCGATGCCGTAGGTTTCGGTATCTATATAGATCGCACCGTTGTATTTTCTCCTTTTATCTGGTTTTTTATAGTTCACCTCACGAAAACGGATCACGAAAGTTTTTCTTCCGTTCACTTCAATGGTATCCGAAAGAAAAAACCGGTAAAGCCCTCTGTTTTCCTGCTTGATCTGGTTGGGGATTTTATCTCTGTTGCTTTGCTGAATGGCGATCATTTCATAGATCGGCTGCTTCAGACCGGAAATCCGGTTGTCCAGGACATTAATCTTTTCACCATATTGTTTGGAATATAAAAATTCCTGCGCTCTTTCCCACAGAAAGAGTTTGCTTTTTGAAAAGATCTGTTTGGCGGAGATATTATTTAATGAATCTTTTTCCCTCTTTTTTTTGAAAAACTGAGTGTCATTAAAAAACTGATTAAACTGCGAAATACTGTCCTGGTCGATATCCAGAGATATTTTTTCGTAAGATTTAAAAGAATACGAGCCTAAACTTTTTGGCGAATTCTCCCTGAACAGCCTGTTCACCTTTTTAAGGATTTCCAAAGCCCGGGGATCACTTCGGTCTTCAATGATTACAGTTTCAATATCTGTTGTTTTTGATATTTTTTTCATCATCAAAACTTCCATGTCTGCCTCAACAGACGCCGTCTCGTTTTGATATTTTTCTGCCTGGATTTCAAGAGTACTGCAGGACGACTTAAATTCCAGGATGCCCTGGATATCTGTAAAGCCTAAGACCTTGCCATCACAGGATATTTTGGCGTTGGATATTGGTTTCTGGTCGGTTTCATCAATGACCTTAATCCTTGATTGGGTAAAACCAAAGAAGCTGATCATCAAAAACAATAAAACTAAAAACCTTTTCATGCAAGAATTAGGTCAAAAGTAGTAATATTTCTTGTGTTGGGAAAGTTTTTATGATTTGTTAATACATTGATTTCATCTAAGGTTCAGATAGAAAAAATAGAGAAAAAAAACTCCTGATATTTTCAGGAGTTTTGATGTTTTATGATAAAAGGATTATTCCTAAATATTCAAAGCTTTTTGGTAAGCATTTTCCAGGCCGTCAAGGTTTTTGCCTCCCGCTGTTGCAAAGCCCGGATTTCCGCCTCCGCCGCCCTGGATCTCTTTTGCCAGGTCTTTTACGATAGCTCCTGCCTGATAATCTGCTGCCAGATCATCAGAAACTCCAACGGTGATCATTGGTTTTCCGTCTGCATCGGAAAGAATAATCGTTACCGAAGATGGGATTTCTCTCTTCAGCTGGAATACAATGTCTTTCACAGAACCTGCATCCAGGGAAGTTTTCTTCACCAACAGCTGCTTGTTGCCTTTCTGCTCGTAAGCATTTTTCCATTCACCGATCTCACCTTTTGCTTTTTCCTTTTTAAGGGCTTCCACTTCAGATTTTAAAGATGTATTTTCTTCAATCAGTTTTTCGATAGATCTTACAACATCTTTAGACTTCAATAGTTGAGAAAGCTCATGAATCTGATTTTCCAGATTTTTAAAATATTCCTCAGATTTATCTCCTGAAATGGCTTCAATTCTTCTGATCCCTGCAGCAGCAGAACCTTCAGAAGTAATTTTGAAATGACCGATTTCGATTGTATTTTTTACGTGAGTTCCTCCGCAGAGCTCCTTAGAGCTTCCAAACTGGATCATTCTCACATTGTCACCGTATTTTTCACCGAATAAAGCCATAGCTCCTTTATCCAAAGCCTCCTGAATAGGAATGCTTCTGAACTCCTGTAAAGCAATGCTTTCTTTGATCTTGTGGTTTACTTTTTCTTCTACCAATGCCAGTTCTTCTTCCGTCATTTTATTGAAATGAGAGAAGTCGAAACGAAGATAATCAGGACCTACGTAAGAACCTTTCTGCTCTACATGTGTTCCTAAAACCTCTCTTAATGCCTCATGTAAAAGGTGAGTTACCGAGTGATTCGCTTGAGAATTTTTTCTGTCGGTCGCATTAACTTTAGCGTAGAAAACGGCCCCGGCATCTTTCGGAAGACCATTGATCAGGGAAATGATCAGTCCGTTTTCTTTTTTGGTTTCTAAAACTTCAAAGCTTTCAACGGCATTTTCCAGAATACCTTTGTCTCCCACCTGGCCACCGCCTTCTGGATAGAATGGAGAACTGCTCAGTACTACCTGATAAAATTCTCCGTCTTTGTTTTCTACTTTTCTGTATCGGGTAATATAGGTTTCAGACTCGATCTGATCATATCCTACAAAGTTTTCAGGTTTTGTTTCTAAAGTTACCCAGTCATACACTTTCTGAGCAGAATCAGCTTTGGAACGGAGTTTTTGCTTTTCCATTTCAACTTTGAATCCCGCTTCATCAATGGTAAGTCCTTTTTCTTCTGCAATAATTCTCGTTAAATCATCCGGGAACCCGTACGTATCATATAATTCAAAAACTTCTTCGCTTGGTAATACTTTTGAATTATCTGCAATAGTCTGCTGAATCAACTTTTCAACTCTGATCAGTCCGTTTTCAATAGTTTTTAAGAATGAATCTTCCTCACTTTTGATCACCTCGGAAACCAGTTTCCCCTGCTTTTCGATCTCAGGGAAGAAAGGTCCCATTTGCTCTTGAAGTACAGCAACAAGTTTGTAAAGGAAAGGTTCTTTCACTCCTAGGAATCGGTAAGAATAAGAAATTGCTCTTCTTAAAATTCTTCGGATTACATACCCTGCACCTCCATTGGAAGGAAGCTGTCCGTCAGCAATTGCAAAAGCAACCGCTCTGATGTGGTCTACCACAACACGGATTGCAATATCTTTTTCGTCTTCTAAAATTCCCGTATATTTTTTACCTGAAAGTTCTTCCACTTTAGCAATAAGCGGAGTGAAAACGTCGGTATCATAATTTGAAGATTTGCCCTGAAGTGCCATACACAGACGCTCGAAGCCCATTCCTGTATCCACATGCTGCTGAGGAAGTTTTTCCAAACTTTTATCTGCCTTTCTGTTGAATTCCATGAATACCAGGTTCCATACTTCCACTACCTGAGGATGGTCGTTATTTACCAGATCAAGTCCTGAAACTTTAGCTTTTTCTTCCTCAGTTCTAAGGTCAACGTGGATTTCTGAACACGGTCCGCACGGTCCGCTTTCTCCCATTTCCCAAAAATTATCTTTTTTGTTTCCATTGATAATTCTGTCTTCCGAAATGTGTGATTTCCAGAAATTGTAAGCATCCTGATCTCTTTCCAAATTCTCAGAAGTATCTCCTTCGAAAATAGTTACGTATAAATTTTCTTTTGGAATTCCGAATACTTCAGTCAATAGTTCCCAGGCAAAAGCAATAGCATCTTTTTTGAAATAATCACCAAAAGACCAGTTTCCCAACATTTCAAACATGGTGTGGTGGTATGTATCTCTTCCCACATCATCTAAGTCATTATGCTTTCCGGAAACTCTAAGGCATTTCTGTGTATCTGCAATTCTTGGTGCCGTAGGCGTTTTGTAGCCTAAGAAGAAATCTTTGAACTGTGTCATTCCTGAATTGGAAAACATAAGGGTAGGGTCGTCTTTCAGAACGATAGGTGCTGAAGGAACGATAAGGTGGTCTTTACTTTTAAAATAATCTAAAAATTTTTGACGTATCTCTTGTGATGTCATAGTATTGCTTTGCTTTTAAAACTATCAAATTTTTGATAAGATGCAAATTTAATGTTTTTAAGCGATTTGTAAATAATTTTATGCTATGTTTTGAATGGTGTAGGACGGGAAGTGTTTATATTTTGAGATTGCTTTACCTGTAGTTGCAATGACGATCGTAATAAAACTTTGTATATTATCATTTAACTTTTTATATTCGTTTTAATATTAAATAAAGCCTTGATAGATTTTTATGATTTCGAAGTTCAATATATAATGTTCTGCGCAATTGATAAAATGAGTTTTTATGATATTAAAGAATAAAAAATGACGAAAAATGAAGTGCTGAAAAGCTGGGTAGAACAGTATTCCGGGCCTCTTCTGAAAAGAGCAGCTTATCTGCTTTCAGATAAAGTGGAAGCAGAAGATCTGGTACAGGATGTGTTTTTAGCGGCCTATTCGTCTTATGACTCTTTTGAAGAAAAAAGCCAGCCGCTAACCTGGCTGACGGCTATTTTAAACAGAAAAGCTGCCGATTTTTACCGTAAAAAATATAAATCAGAACCGGAGATCAGGCTGGATCATTTTTTTGATGAAACAGGTTCCTGGAAGAATGACAGTGTTTTGAATGACTGGAATGCTTCGGATAAAGAGCCGGAGCTTTTGGATAATAATGATTTCAATAAAACGCTGGAAGATTGCATTGAGGATTTGCCCGCCAGATGGAAGATTCCGATGAAAATGTATTATCTTCAGGAAAAAAAAGCACCGGAAGTGAGTCAGGAATTGCAGATTTCTGCGACCAATCTATGGAAGATTCTTCAGAGAAGCAGAATGCAGCTGAGGGAGTGCCTTGAGGTCAACTGGTTTGCCAACTTATAACCATATCATAAAATGTTGAGAAAATTTATTCATATTCTGTTCCTGCCATGCAGCAAAGCTACAATGCTGATGGAAAAAAGGAATGCCAAAGCGATCTCCCAAAAGGAAGACTGGCAGCTTTCCATGCACATAAAGATCTGTAAATGGTGCAGAGCTTATGAAGAGAAACTTAAAATTTTGGATGATATTTTAAAACGTAAACTGTCTCAAAAAGAAAATACTGAAATTAATGATTCTGATATTCAGGGTGTTAAAAATAAAGTTTTAGAAAAATTAAATCTTTAGAAGAAATGCTGTCAGGATTTTGAAATGTTTCCGACTATACTTTTGACAATAATAAAGGATCATTCAAAATCTTAAAGACATGAACGGAACATTACAACTTAACGTAGAATCGCCGACGTACAAAACAGGATATTATATTTCGCTTTTTGGTGCCGCGTTTATTTTACTCTGGATTGGCGTATTTAAATTCACACCCACAGAAGCTGCTGCCATTAAACCTCTGGTCGAAAACCATTTCCTTACTTTTTTCGTATATAAAATAGCAGGCATCCAGATGGTGTCAAATGCTATCGGAGTGATAGAAATTATCATTGCTTTATTACTGATATTTAGTGTGAAATTTGCATCTCTAAGAAAGTATGCCGGAGGCGGGATGATTATGACATTTCTTGTAACACTGAGCTATCTGTTTACCACTCCCGGAATCTGGAAAATAGTGGATGGAGTTCCTGTCACAGATTTTTTTATTCTGAAAGATCTAATGCTTTTAGGATTTGGATTAATGATATTTCAAAAAAAATGAATACAAATAAAAAGATAAAAATGAAAAATATATTAATATTACTCGGAATGATTCTGGGAATAGGAGTATTTGCAATGAGTTGTGGAGATTCAAAAAAAATGAAATCCACTGAAACTAAAAGAGAAAATGAGACCATTATGGATAGTAAAAATGTAAAAGAAGTTTATTTTGCAGGCGGATGTTTCTGGGGAACAGAGCACTTTTTTCAACAAATTCGTGGCGTTGTAGCAACTGAAGTTGGCTACGCAAACGGAAATGTTAAAAATCCGACGTATGAGCAGGTGGTAAGTCATACGACAGGTTTTGCTGAAACGGTAAAAGTGAAATATGATCCTGAACAGGTTGATCTTAGGCTGCTGATTGATTTGTATTTTAAAACAATTGATCCGACGAGTTTAAACCAACAGGGAAATGACAGGGGAGATCAGTACAGAACAGGGATTTATTCTACAGATAAAGATACAGAGGCTATTGTAAAAGAAGAAGTTACGAAATTATCTAAGAATTTCAGCAAGCCGGTTGTAGTAGAAACAATTCCGTTGAAAAACTTCTATAAAGCGGAAGATTATCATCAGGATTATCTCGGCAAAAATCCGGGAGGTTACTGTCACATTGAACCGGGCCTTTTTGAAATGGCTAAAAACGCCAACCCGCTTCCCAAAGCAAAATACCAGAAGCAGGATAAAAAAGTATTGAAAGAAAAGCTGACTGCCGAACAGTATAAAGTAACCCAGGAAAACGCAACGGAAAGACCTTTCCAGAATGAATACTGGGACGAAACCCGTGAAGGTATTTATGTAGATATCACCACAGGAGAACCCCTGTTTATTTCAACAGATAAGTTTGAATCAGGTTGTGGATGGCCAAGTTTTTCAAAACCGATTACCAAAAAACTGATCGATGAGAAAATGGACAAATCTGCCGGAATGGTAAGAGTGGAAGTAAGAAGTAAAACGGGAGATGCTCACCTTGGACACGTTTTCACAGACGGTCCTGCAGATAAAGGAGGTCTTAGATACTGTATCAACAGTGCTTCGCTGAAGTTTATTCCTAAAGCTGACATGGAGAAAAAAGGCTACGGAGATTATCTCTCTCTGCTGGATAAAAAGTAATATGAAGACAGACCGCTGAAAGGCGGTCTTTTTTTTGATCAAAATGTAAATTTTTTGCGGATAGCGCGGATATTTGAGCACCCTTTTAATAATGAATTTGAAACCTCCTTTCCCTGATCAAAACAAAAAAGTGATCCAAAGGACCACTTCATTTTTAATTATTTAATCTTTAAATTTTCAATCTTAAAACCTACCAATCCCTTTTTCTCAGAATCCAGTAAGAACCCCCAATAAAGATTACAGACCAAATGATACACGCTATCATACTTTCTGTAGGATAATGAGCTTCATATTTTACCCCCATAACTTTGATTATATTTAATCTCATCAGGGGATTCGGGATTAAATTTGACATGCTTTCTAAAGGCAAAAGATTGGTGATGAAGAAATCATTCTCAAGAACTGCTTTTCTTTGTGCCCCTTGCATTCCTGTTAATTTCTGGTAAGCTTCGAGCCCTGCCAAAATCTTTTCAGCAACCCAGTATGCGAAGAAACCAAGAAATACAAACATAGATTTTCTCAGTAATACAGAAAGGAACATCAGGAAAGAGAAGAATGTAAACAGCTTTACAAAATAATTTCCGATATAGTAAACCTCTGCATAAATTTTTGAAGCATCAGTAACCTTGGAATACTGGTGTCCCAAAAACATAGTAATGATAAACACAATCAATGTGGAAACTGTTGTAAAGATGGTAATCGTTAAAAGCTTTGAACTTATAAATTCCTTTCTGCTCAGTCCGTCGATCGTATTTTGCTTAAACATTCTGTTGGTAAATTCCTGGGAGATTGAAAAAACAATAATTAATCCAAGAAAGATCTTTAGCAAAGCGACAATCCAGGTGGTGAAATTCCAGATCTCCGGGAAATTATAAATGCCCTCTTCTTTTAAATTAACAGTTCCTCCGAAAACATTCAGATCCACCAGCCCGATGAAAAGAAGAGCGATGAGAATGGCGAAATATAAGATTGTGAAAACCTTGAACGGTTTGTAATTCAGGTTTTTATAATATTCTAATTTTAATAGTTTAAGCATGGGTATTCGTGTTTTTTACAAGTTCAAGGAATTGAGACTCCAGAGACAGTTTTTTCTTCGTTAAATGAGAAAGATAAATCCCTTTTTCGGCAAGCTTCTGATTTAAAGTTGAAGCAGAAATAGAGGCATCATCGCGAATCTGGGCTTTGATGATCTCACCGTCTGCTTTCACAGCACTGAACCACTCCAATTCTTCCAAAGCATTTAAAAGAAGTGTATTGTTGTCCGCCTTTAGCTCAAAATATCCGTTGTTAGCCGTTATTTCATCCACCCGTCCGCAATAAATGGAATTTCCTTCCTTCAAAACAATAACGTGGCTGCAGATCTTTTCAATTTCGTCCAGAAGATGACTGGCAATGATAATAGTGATACCCTGCTTGGCAATTTTGCTGATGATATCTCTGATCTGGATAATTCCTTCAGGATCCAGTCCGTTGGTAGGTTCGTCAAGAATCATCACCTCCGGATTATTCAGCATGGCTGATGCTATGGACAGACGTTGCTTCATCCCCAAAGAATATGTTTTGAAAGCATCTTTTTTCCTTTCCAAAAGACCAACAGTTTTCAGGACTTCATCAATTCTTGTGTGAGGAGTTCCTTTGATTTCAGCGACGATCTTCAGATTCGTTTCAGCATCCAGATACGGATAAAAATTAGGCTGTTCTATAATAGCTCCAATCTTTTTCAAGGTATCCGGATCCGTTCCTTTCTGCCCAAACCAATACCAATCTCCGCTGGTTGGATTGATCGTAGATAACAGCATTCCGAATGTCGTGGATTTTCCGCTCCCGTTTGGTCCTAATAAACCATAGACATTTCCTCTTTCTACATCAAAAGAGATATTGTTGACAACAGTTCTCTTGAATTTCTTGGTTAAATTCTTTACTGATAAAATTTTTTCCATGTAATTTGTTTTACATAGTAGTAGTCTATGTAATTAAGGGATTGTTACAGCGTTATTGTTTTTTTTAGATAATATTTTAGCCAAATACCAAAACTCACTGTAACAAGATTCACGGTCTTATTGTTTTATAGATGTAACTATTTTTATGGAGTACAGACCTATTGAGGAAACTATCACAACAAAAAAAACAAACTATGAATATTATGAAATGGATAAAAAGACTGTTAATGGCCTTGCTTTTAATCGTCATCCTATTACTAATTACCGGATTTATTTTTGAAAAAATATCCCGTTCAATAGCTGAAAAAATCCAGCCGGATGGCCAGTTTGCAGAAGTTGAAAACCATAAAATACACTATTTACAGGAAGGAAAGGGCGGACCTACAGTCGTTTTCGAAACAGCTTTCGATCCAGCGGGTCATCTGCAGTGGTATCATATCCAGAAAAATCTTCCGAAAACCTATACTACATTTTCTTATGACAGATCCGGGATTCTGTGGAGTGAGCGAGGAACAAACCCTAAAACAGGCGAAAAAATGGCAGAAGAACTTCATACGCTTCTAGAAAAATCAAAAGCCCCGAAGCCCTATATCCTTGTCGGACATTCCTTCGGGGGAATGCTTACCCGGTTCTTCGTACAAAAATATCCGGCGGATGTAGCAGGAGTGATATTGGTAGACAGCCAATATCCGGCAGATGAAAAATACCTGTCACCTGAAATGCATAAAATGGTAAATCAAGGGCTTCCGGGAGGATTTCTCCAGTTTGCAAATACTTTCGGTATGGTAAGACTTATGTTTGAAAATATGTTTCCGGCCACGACTGAGTATAAATTCCAAAACTCTGTGATGCCTGCGCTGCTTTACAAAAGTGCTGATGCTACCCTGGAAGAACAGGACCATATGAAATCTATTAAAGCTGAAGCTGCTGCCATCAATTCTTTTGGCTCAATTCCTTTGTGTGTAATTACAGCAGGTGATAAGACAAGATATAATACCTTTATTAAAGATCAGAAATTAAAAAACGAAATGCTTCAAGCGTGGGATAAAATGCAGAAAGATTTGCTGAATTTATCTACCGACAGTAAACAGATCATTGTACCAAAAAGTGGGCATTATATTAATCAGGACCAGCCGAAGATCATAGAAGAAGCTGTAAACGATATGGTTAAAAAAGTTACGGTTAAGTAAAAGGCTCTTGCTTTCCTGTTTTTCTTCTTCATAAGACCAGGGTGGGTTTATGTTAAACTTTAATATATTTTCCCATAGATTTTAAGATTAAAATATTAAATTTGATAGAATTAATCGGTAGTTTATGAAGTTAATTGAGTTAGCTAAGGAGCTTAATGTTTCAGCAGAAGCCATCAAACAGTTTATCCAGGATTTTGATCTTGAGCTGGGGGTATGCATCAGTACAAACTTTGAAGTAAAGAAAGATTTCGAAAAGTTTGCCCGTGAAAACCTGGACTTTTTAAAGCTTTATGAAAAAGATCTGGACAAAAATAAAACCCTGGAGCAGATCGCTGAGGTGATCAATCAGCCCAAAGAAAAGATCGAAGAAGCGATTAAAGAAGGAAATCCCAATATTTTTGATAACGGCTTTTTCCGTTCCTCAATCTCAAGTTATGGTATAGATAATAAATTGGGTGGCAATTATCAGTTTGTCTATGATTATTTCGGGCAAAAAACGACTCTTCAACATAGAGATTTTATCGGATACAGAGACTTATTCTTTTATATATCGGCTGTTTTAGAACCATTCTTAAATCCTCAGCAGATCAAAGATTGGGGCATTCACAAACCGGCAGGCATTATTCTGTACGGGCCTCCCGGCAGTGGGAAAATATTCTGGGCGACCAAAATCTCCGAGATTATCGGATATCAATTTAAAGAAGTCAAAAAACATTATTTGGGAACCTCTTTCATAGACGGAAATAAAACCAACTTCAATGATTTTCTGCTCACCATGATGAAAGAAGAAAAAGTTCTGCTTTTTCTTGACGATTTTGATGAGATTATGATGGAGAGAAAAGCGGAAACAAACCTTGCTTCCTGTAATCTGGAAACCCAGGAATTAATCCTGCATTACATCGGGAAATTTGAAAAAGAAGAGCTGTTGATGGTGGGGTCCGCCAATTCTGTTTCGGAGATTGACGAAGAAATTCTCGCTCCGGGAAGATTTGATGTGATGATTCCTATATTCCCTCCCAATGCTGCAGAGCGTTCAGAGATTATTCTGTATGCGATGACCAGAGAGCTTGAAGAAGATTCTCTTTTGTATAAAATTCTTAAAAATAACAAAGCCGATAAAGTTCCGTTCTGGCATGAGATTTCATCTAAAATGAAGGCATTCAGCAATACAATGCTCATTGATTTTACGCAGAGTCTGAAGAAACGTCTTAAAAACCGATATCAGCAGACCAAAAATGAAAATCTTAAGATCGATCAGAAACTTTTGGAAGCAGCGCTGAGAGATGCTGCCGGAAAGCTGACCGGGGAGTATCTGGATCAGGTCGCAAGATTCCTGGCAGATGCTGTGATCAATAATTTCGACGAATTTAAATTCAGGATTCAGGCTCTGAAAAAAGAGCTGGATACTTATAAAGCCGTTGAAGAGCCAAGAAGAGCAATCGGTTTTCAGCATAATGGTGAAGAGGGACATGATCCTGAAAAAGGGTAATGCGGGATTCGGGTTTGAGAGTTTTTAGTGTGGGAAAGTTTTAGAGTAAGAGAGCTTGAATGCGATAACGTTTGAGGATGGAAATCTTTAATCTGAAATTTGAAATCCGATATCTTGGCTCTTGATTCTTGACTCTTGGTTCGGATCTTTAATTAACATACATACATTCTACATTGTACAAAAAATGAACAGCATCTGGGAACTGGAAACCTTTTACAGAAAAAGAGATATGGTCATCATCGGATCAGGGTTTTCCGGGCTTTGGACTGCTATATCCATTAAGGAAAAATATCCTGAAAAATCTGTTTTAATTATTGAAAGAAATACCGTTCCGCTCGGAGCTTCAACTAGAAACGCAGGTTTTGCCTGTTTTGGAAGCTTAACGGAAGTCATTGCCGATTCCGGCAACATGGGCTGGGAAAAAACACTTGCTCTTGTTAAGATGAGGTTTGAAGGGCTCCAGAAGATTAGAAAATATTTTAAGGACAGTGAAATAGATTTTGAGCTCAATGGAGGCTATGAAATTCTAAATAATGATGAACCTTTACAACAATTAGATATGGTCAATGAAAAGCTGAAAGAGATAACCGGTCTCGAAAAAACCTATTTTCTTAACCAGAAGAAGATCGAAGAATTCGGTCTTGGGAAATCTAAGTTTTTGGTAGAAAATCCCTGCGAAGGAAGTCTGCATTCCGGAAAATTATTGCAGAAGCTTTTAGAAAAATGTAATGAACTGAAAGTCGAATTCCTGTTTGGAACAGAAGTGAAAAACATTGATGAGAATACAGGAGAAATCGAGATATGTCTTTCGGAGAATCTTTCTGTAAAGTCGGATCAGATTATTTACTGCACGAATGCTTTCAGTGCAAAGTTTCTTGAAAAAGAGGAAATTATTCCGGCACGGGGACAGATTCTTTTAACCGAGCCAATTGATGGATTAAAGCTCAGAGGGACATTCCATTATGACGAAGGATTTTATTATTTCAGAAACCTTGGAAACAGGGTTCTCTTAGGCGGCGGAAGAAATCAGGATTTTAAAACCGAAGAAACAACCGTTTTTGAAACCACAGAATTTCTACAGAAACATTTGGAAAACTTTTTAAAAGAAGTTATTTTACCAGGGCAAGACTTTAAGATTGCGCTCCGCTGGTCTGGAATTATGGCTATGGGTTCAGAAAAAATACCGATTGTAAAACAGCTTTCAGAAAGGCAGTTCTGTGCCGTAAGGCTTTCAGGAATGGGAGTGGCTTTGGCTCCGGAAATAGGGGAGATGGTGGCTGAAATGATTTGATAGAAGATGGGAGGTTGCCAATGGTGAATTTTACCTAAGTGAATGGTCTATGGATGAATTGTAAATTAAATAAATGATATTAATCCAATAATATTAAGCAACATGTCTTACATATCAAACTCATACCTACATATCAAACTCATACCTAAGAATTCTCCCACACTAGAACTCTCAAACCCATTCCAACTCACAAAAGAATTCCGTATTTTTGCATAAAATAACAAATTCGTGATCAACAACGACCAGATAAAAGAAGTTCAGTCCAGAATTGGCGACTTATATAAATACCTTCAGATCGAAAAAAAGAAGATAGAAATAGCGAATGATGATGAAAAAACCGCTGCACCCGAATTTTGGGACAATCCAAAAGAAGCCGAAGTATTTCTGAAGCAGTTACGTTCCAAAAAAAGATGGGTAGAAGATTATGAAGAGATCAGTACCCAATTTGAGGACCTGCAGGTTCTTGCAGAATTTGCCAAAGAAGATCCGGACTCTGAAAAAGAGCTGGATGAAACATTTCCACAGCTTGTAGAAAAAATAGAAGACCTGGAATTTAAAAATATGCTTTCCAATGAAGGAGATGAGCTTTCTGCTGTTCTTCAGATTACTGCAGGAGCCGGAGGTACGGAAAGTTGCGACTGGGCTTCGATGCTGATGAGAATGTATACCATGTGGGCAGAAAAACAAGGCTATAAAATCCGTGAGCTTAACTATCAGGAAGGTGAGGTAGCCGGAGTAAAAACCGTTACACTGGAAATTGATGGTGAATATGCCTTCGGATATCTGAAAGGTGAGAACGGGGTACACAGGCTGGTAAGGATTTCCCCTTTCGACAGCAATGCAAAACGCCATACCAGTTTCGTTTCAGTATATGTTTACCCTTTAGTGGACGATACCATTGAAATTAACATTAATCCTGCCGATATTTCATTTGAAACGATGAGGTCTTCCGGAGCTGGGGGACAGAACGTCAACAAGGTAGAAACTGCCGTACGTCTTCGCCACGCACCAACCGGAATTATTATTGAAAACTCAGAGTCGCGTTCCCAGCTTCAGAACAAAGAAAAAGCCATGCAGCTCCTTCGTTCAAGACTTTATGAAATGGAGCTTGAGGCGCGTATGAAAGCAAGAAACGAGATAGAGGCCAATAAAATGAAAATAGAATGGGGAAGCCAGATCAGAAACTACGTGATGCATCCGTATAAACTGGTGAAAGATGTTCGTTCCGGTCACGAAACTTCAGACGTGGATTCCGTCATGAACGGAAATCTTACGCCATTCCTGAAAGCTTACCTCATGGCCGATGGTACCGCTGTTTCAGACGATGATATGGACTTGTAAAATATCATGTCCTTATTTTAGTTAAAATCTTATAATTAATTTTTGTTTAAGACTTTTTACGCTTACTTTTGTTGTTAATCGTTATATATGGAAGATTTCAATAGCTGGAGAGATTTACTGAACCCCGAGTTTTATATCAAAATGGGTGGGTTCTGGCTTATTTTATTTATTGTTTTTGCTGAAACAGGTCTTTTTGTAGGATTTTTCCTGCCCGGAGATTCATTACTGTTTGTGTCAGGAATTTACGCTGTTGAAATTATCAAAGAGACTTTTGGCTCCACTGGGAGCGACTTTTTAGATACGACTATTCTGGCTTCCTGTGTAGCACTTGCTGCTATTATTGGGAATGAGGTTGGATATTATTTTGGAGTGAAAACAGGTCCCGCTTTATATAAAAAGCAGGATACCATGCTGTTTAAGAAGAAATACCTTTACCAGGCCCACGACTTTTTTGAAAAGCACGGAGCACTGGCGATCATCATGGCCAGATTTTTGCCGGTGGTAAGAACCTTTACTCCAATTGTTGCGGGTATTGTGAAAATGGACAAAAAAGAATTTTTAAGAGATAATATTATCGGCGCAGTTCTTTGGTCATTCATCCTCATCTTTGCCGGACATTATCTGGACAAGCTTTTCCAGGAGCAGTTCGGAATCAATTTAAAAGAGAAACTGGAACTGATCATCATCATCATCGTATTAGTAACAACACTTCCGGTAATCATCAAATTTGTTTTTGGGAAGAAAGAAGACTTCTCTAAATACGAAGACAAAGATCCTGAATAAAAAATATAAAACAATATAGATAACCTGTCTTTTCGGCAGGTTATTTTTTTATCCATTCCAGAATATTCGGATAGATAATGCTGTCTCTTTTTATTTTGCTGAAAAATCTCGGGGCGTGACCTGTTCTTTTCATAAAAACAAGTTTATGGGGTACATTCTGTTCGGTAAGCACAGAATCCATGGATAGTCCCTGATGCTGATTCACCAGAAAGTCATTATTACCCTGAAAAAGTAATGTGGGAACGTTGGATATATTGGCAATCGGACTCGCTTCTCTAAATGCTTCAGATATATTTTTACGGTCAAATTTTGTTCCTACCACTTTCTGGAAGGTTGGAGAAGTATATTTTGAATAAAATGATTTCAGGTATTCCGGGCTGTAAAAATCCGTCGGACCGCTCATTGAAATAATTTTTTTGATCTGTTCAGGATGTTTGTATCCGTAGAGTAGGGCAAGATGACCGCCGGCACTTTCCCCAAGCAGAATATAATTATTGGGTTGAAGCTCTGCTTTTTCAGCCAGGGAATTAAACTTTTCAATAGCAGCGCCAATATCCTCCAGCTGCTGCTTATAAGTGATATTTTTACGCTTTGAAACAAGCCTATAATTCATATTGATGCTCGGAATCTTATGTTCAAAAAGCATTTTCTGCACCTGGATCATGTGTTCCTTTTTCCCCAGAGTCCAGGCACCGCCATGTACAATAAGTACTACAGGTACATCTTGTGCATAATCCAAAGGAAGGAAAACGTCCATTTTCTGCCTTTTATGCTCCCCGTATTTTAAATTATATATTTTCTGCTGTCCGCCGGTGCCTACCCAAACCCTGAATTTTGTATTGCATGACTGCAGCACGAAACTAAGGCATCCTACAACAAAGAAATGGTATCTCAGAATGAGCTTTTTCATTAATTAAAATTACAGAAAAATTATAGTAAGTAAGGTTTTTAGATAATGATTTTTGATAGGTAGGAATCCAATATTCATACACAGAGATGAGAAAAATTAAAGCTTAAAGCTTTTCTCCTGTTTTTGATGAAAGTCCTTTTTTGATGATAATTACACCTTTCTCGCCCTCTTTGAAAATAAAGGTAATTTCACTGTCGTCATCCTGCAGAAAAAACGAATGGTCATTTTCAGCCAGCATTCTTACTTTTGGTTCGTTGTTATTCTGAATAAAAAGCTGCCCATTTTCATACAAAATATGGATTGTATTATCTTCCGACAATGTATAATTACCCGCATATTTTTTAAGAATGGAATCGTCCGGGAGTATTTCTTTTTTTGGCTTTGGAAGCTCATAAGGTTGATTTAAAAGCGCACCCAGAATCGTATTGCCTGCTTTTTCCAGCTTTTTACTGGTAATATTGTTGAGCAGTATAATGCAGATGTCATCATCAGGAATCATCGCCAAATAACTTGTCGCACCTTCAATATTTCCTCCGTGATTAATCACTTTTTTTCCGTAAAGATCATCAATAAACCAGCCGTAGCCGTAGCCGCTTAGAAAAGGTGTTGTTGCTTTCCTGAACGTTTCTTTAGAAACAATCTTATAATCTCTGAGTCCTTTATAGTATTTGTAAAGATCTTCAGCTGTGCTGTAAATCTGCCCTGCAGAAGCTGTTAATTCAGGATTCCATATTTCTGTTTTTTCCTGTCTTGTTTTTGAAAGGTAAGCGTAAGGAACGGTTTTGTCCGGACTTTTCAAAGCTGGGTAATCAAAGCCGGTATGATTCATTTTCAGGGGATCTAAGATGAATTTTCTCACAGCATCTTCATAAGAAAGGCCTGTAATTTTTTCAATAATAACTCCAAGCAGAATATATCCCGAATTGGTATATGAAAACTGGCTTCCCGGTTCAAAATCTAAAGGCTCATCCTTGAAAAAGGAAATTTCCTTATTTGGGCTAATGCTTTCTCCCGTATGAAGAAGACGGAAATATTCCTTGTTTCGCAATGGTTCATAAATTCCTGAAGTGTGGGTGAGGAGATGCTCGACTGTAATTTCATTTCCTCTGGGATAACCTGCAATAAATTTAGAGATAGGATCTTTTACAGAGAGTTTTCCTTCTTCGCTTAGCTTTATGATAGTTAATGCAGTAAAAGATTTCGTTAAAGAAGCAATCTGGTAAATGCTGTTGTTTTGATTAGGAATTTTCTTTTCTGCGTTCTGCCAGCCATAAGATTTTTCAAAGATGGTTTTATTTTGATAATGGATCAGTGCTGTTCCATTAAATTTATTAATTGCAGAATAAGCCCTGATAATCCCATCTATTTCCTTTTTTTTCTTTTCTAAGTTATCCACGGGAACATCCGTTGTATTTTGGGCCTTGAATGGAGAACAGAATGTACTGGATATAAAAGTTATACACCCTAAAAAGAAAATATAATGTTTACAGTTCATGGTATTGCCGTTTTTTTTAACAGGGTAAAAGTAAGCAGAGTTTTTTCAATTAAACCGCTCCTCATCAGAAAATATTTAAAATTAATATCCAGAAACAAATTGAAAATAGATTTTAATAATTATTTTTGCTCGACTTAACATATATTAAAAAAACATTAAAATAATATGGCATCTGGTTTTTTTGCAATTTTAGATGATATCGCGGCACTGATGGATGATGTAGCGGTGACAAGTAAAATAGCCACACAGAAAACAGCGGGTATCCTTGGCGATGATCTGGCTGTGAATGCAGAGAAGGCAACAGGTTTCCTTTCTTCACGGGAAATTCCGGTTTTGTGGGCAATTACAAAAGGCTCATTTATCAACAAATTGATCATTCTGCCCGTTGTATTTTTGCTCAACTGGCTGTATGCACCTGCAATTAATTACGTATTGATTCTCGGAGGATTATATTTGGCTTTTGAAGGGGTTGAAAAAATTATAGAATTTCTTTTTCACCGCGAAAAAGAAGGTCATGAAGTTGTGGAAGAAATTATTGAGGATGAAAAAAGTGATGAAGAGATAGAAAAAGCAAAGGTAAAATCGGCAATTACTACAGATTTTATTTTATCAATTGAGATTGTAATTATTGCTTTAGGAACAGTTTTGGAAGAAAATCATCCTTTCATTACTCAGATTTTAGTAACCAGTTTGGTAGCATTTATTGCGACTGTAGGAGTTTACGGAATTGTTGCTTTAATCGTAAGAATGGATGATGCAGGATTTAAGCTAATCAAAAAAAGTAATGATAAAGGGTTCTTTGGAAAGCTTGGACATCTGTTGGTAAAAGCTCTCCCTATCGTTATTAAAGCTTTGGGAGTTATCGGGACAATTGCCTTAATTATGGTAGCTGGTGGTATTTTTGCCCATAGAATTGAATTTCTTCACCATGTTTTACCTTCCTGGTCTTCTAATGAATTTCTGACTATTTTAAAGGAAATTATTCTTGGTCTTATAGGAGGATTAGGTGCTGTAGCTATTTTTACGGCAGGGAAGAAAATCTACTCACTGGCATTTAAAAAATAATTGTTTACAGATATAACAACAAAAAAACTCAGCAGTACTGTACTGCTGAGTTTTTTTATATTTGAATAAAAAGAGGCCTTGTAAGCCTCTCCGAATTAATTGAATAAATCTTTTACTTTATCAAAAAAAGTCTTCTCCTTTCCGGAAGGTTCTGCAACCATTTCTCCACTTGACATCTGCTTTTCAAAGAAATCTTTCTGTTCTTTAGTCAGTTTTTGTGGGGTCCATACATTAATGTGAATGAACATATCACCTTTTCCATAGCTGTCGATGCTTGGAAGGCCTTTTCCTGCCAGTCTAAGGATCTTTCCGGACTGTGTACCCGGATCAACAGTAATTTTCACTTTACCGCCTACTGTAGGAACTTCTTTCTTAGTTCCCAAAGCTGCTTCTGCAAATGAAACATATAATTCCTGGTGAAGATTATCTCCCTCTCTCTTAATTGTTTTATCTACTTCCTCTTCAATGATCACTAAAAGATCTCCCGGGATTCCGCCGAAAGGAGCATCATTTCCTTTTCCTCTTACATTAAGCTGGATACCATCTCTTGCCCCTGCCGGAATATTGATGGAAATTTCTTCCTCATCTTTTATTAATCCCTGTGCATTGGCTCCTGCTGGAATTTTATCTGCCACTTTACCGATTCCCTGACAGGTACTGCAGGTAGTCTGTGTCTGCATCTGTCCGAACATGGTGTTCATCACTTTAAGCTGAACACCGGAACCGTTACAGGTAGGGCATACTTTTGAGGTGGCACCTTCCGCCATCTTCATTTTTTTTACTTTGATGGTTTTTTGTGTTCCGTTTACCATTTCTTCAAGATTCAGTTTGATTCTGATCCTTAAATTAGATCCCTTCACCTGCTGACGTCCTCCGCCGTTTCCACCAAAGCCGCCAAAGCCACCACCAAAAATATCTCCAAACTGGCTGAAAATATCCTCCATGTTCATCCCTCCGCCGAAGCCTCCGCCTCCGAAACCTCCATTACCACCCATTCCGGCATGGCCGAACTGGTCATATCTGGCACGTTTCTGGTCGTCGCTCAGTACTTCATAAGCTTCTGCAGCTTCCTTGAATTTTTCTTCAGCCTCTTTATCTCCTGGATTCTTATCCGGGTGATATTTGATGGCCATTTTTCGGTATGCTTTCTTTATCTCGTCAGCTGATGCAGATTTACTGATCTCAAGAACTTCGTAATAATCTCTTTTTGACATGTTGATTATAATTGATTACTGATAAATGATAACTGATGTTTATTGCATATGGTTTAAAGCCTGCTGCCAATCAATTATCTATCACCATTTATCATTTATTTAATATTAGTTTCCTGTTACTACTTTTGCAAAACGGATCACTTTATCACCTAAAGTATATCCTGTTTCAATAACATCTACGATTTTGCCTTTCAGATCTTCAGATGGAGCAGGAATCTGAGTAATGGCTTCATGGAAATCTACGTTGAACGTATCACCTGCATTAACTTCCATAGCTTTTAAGCCTTTTTCCGTGAGTTTGTTTTTAAACTTCTGATAGATCAGCTCAACACCTTGAAGGTCAGATGGATTTCCGTTTTTAGCAATTTCTTTTAAAGCCCTTTCAAAGTCATCCAAAACACCCAGCATAGAAACCATCATATCCTGGTTGGCATACTGGAAGAATTCCATTTTCTCTTTGGATGTTCTTTTTTTATAATTTTCGAATTCAGCGTACAATCTGATATAACGGTCCTTTTCTTCTGCCAAAAGTTCTTCTGCAGAAGGTTTAGCTGTCACATTGTCCTCAGATACTGCTTCGTCCTGAATGTTGTTTATTTCCTGATTATTGATGCTTTCTTCGTTAATATCCTGGTTTTCCATAATTCAATATTTATTTAAAGAATTGATTGACAAAGAACCTGCCAAATACAAAAAATGGACATTAAGGCAGAAAATGGAGAAGCTGATTGATTGTGAAAGGTCAATTTTGCTATGCAAGTTAATGGTCAATTACCGGTGTGGTAAAAATTCACAATTGCCAATTCACTATTCACTACACTTTTAATTGTGAAAGGTCAATTTTGTTACGCAAGTTAATGGTCAATTACCGGTGTGGTAAAAATTCACAATTGCCAATTCACTATTCATTACACTTTTAATTGTGAAAGGTCAATTTTGTTACGCAAGTTAATGATCAATTACCGGTGTGGTAAAAATTCACAATTGCCAATTCACTATTCACTACACTTTAAGTTTGAATGGTCAATTTTGCTACGCAAGTTAATGGTCAATTACCGGTATGGTAAAAATTCACAATTGCCGATTCACTATTCACTACACTTTTAATTGTGAAAGATCAATTTTGCTATGCAAGTTAATGGTCAATTACCGATGTGGTAAAAATTCACAATTGCCAATTCACCATTAACATTTCATCTTTTCTATCCGGTAAACGTTTGGTATAGTAAGTACAGATTCAGGATAATAATGATAATAGAAATGAGCCAGACAGATATTTTCAAGAAAGGCTTATTCACGAATTCTCCCATTTTAGTCTTGTCGTTGGTAAACATAACCAGGGGAACCACTGCAAAACTCAGCTGCATGGATAAAATTACCTGGCTTAAAACCAGTAAATCAGTTGTCCCCTGTTCACCATAAATAATAGCAACAATTAAAGCGGGAATAACAGCAATAAGTCTTGTAATCAGTCTTCGTAGCCATGGTTTTAACCGGATATTTAAGAAACCTTCCATAACGATCTGGCCTGCAAGCGTTCCTGTAAGTGTAGAATTTTGCCCTGATGCCAGTAAAGCAATCGCAAAAGCAATACTTGCCATAGAAGCACCTAAAATAGGAGTCAGCATTTTGTAGGCATCATGAATATCTGCCACGTGTTTATTTCCTGTAGTATGAAAGGTTGCGGCAGCAAGAATAAGAATGGCTGCATTGATAAAGAAAGCCAGCATCAATGAAACGGTACTGTCCAGAGTTGCAAATTTTATGGCTTCCTTTTTACCTTCCCGGTCCCGCGGATAATCTCTTGTCTGAACGATACTGCTGTGTAGGTATAAATTATGAGGCATTACGGTGGCGCCTAAAATACCGATAGCGATATAAAGCATGGCAGGGTTCTGGATGATTTCCTTTTGAGGAACCAATCCGCCAAGGATTTCATTAAAAGCCGGCTCTGAAATTATAATTTCATAAATGAAGCAGGCCAAAATAATAAAAATAAGTCCGCCCACAATACTTTCTATCCATCGGAAACCCTTGGACTGAAGCAGAAGAATGATCAGAACATCCACTGTGGTAATCACAATTCCCCAGGTAAGAGGAATATGAAACAGGAGATTTAATGCAATGGCAGAACCAATCACCTCGGCAAGATCACAGGCAGCAATGGCTATTTCACAAAACACCCACAGAATAAAATTGGTGGTAGGATTAAAGTGATCACGACAGGCCTGAGCAAGATCCCTTTCGGCAACAACTCCTAATTTCACAGATAAATGCTGTAAAACCATTGCGAAAATATTTGAAATAAGAATTACAGAAAGCAGAGTATACCCAAATTGGGCACCTCCGGCAATATCAGTAGCCCAGTTTCCCGGATCCATATATCCAACGGCAATCATGAGCCCCGGACCGGCAAATGCCAGATACTTGCGCCAAAACGGGGCATTTCGGGGAACTTTTATAGAGGAATAGACCTCGGAGAGGGAGTGGGATGTTTTATCTTTACGCCAGGCGCTGTTTAATTTGAAATTCATAAATGTTAGAAATGACTAACAAATTTAATTAAATAAATATAAATGTGAAAGTATGTAAATAAAAAAATCCCGGAAATTAATTTCCGGGATCCTATTTTTAAAGATTCTAAAGATCTATTTTGCAAATCTTACAGACATTTTTCTGTCCGCAGCTCTTTCTGCATCTGAAGCTTTGGCATCTACTGTAGCAAATTTGCTTCCGTAACCTTCAGCACCTAAAACCTGAGCACCAACTCCTGCTTTTGCTAAAGCACTTTTGATGAAATCAGCTCTGGCCTGAGATAGTTTTACGTTAGAAGCTTCATTTCCTGTTTTATCAGTATATCCTCCTATTTTGATTTTTGCATCCGGGAATGCTTTTAAAATAGCCACCAAGTTATCAAGCTGTCCCTGAGAACCTGCTTCCAATTCAGTAGAACTTCCCATTTTGAAGTTTACATGGTCAAAATCATACCACTTATCTTTCAATGCTGCATCATCAGCTGCATTTTTATAATCACCTGACTTAAGGAAAGTAATCATCTGATCTTCCATACCTCCTTTGTATCCTTTCAGCATTACACCATTAAGATCAATATTTTCATCTGTTCTGGTTGTTGTTGCAGTTGTTGCGGAAGTATCTGCAGGGGCAATGGTAGCCGCAGTATCAGTGGTTGATCCTGTAGAGTCCACTACTGTGGTAGTTGTAGTTGTTTCTTTCTTCTCACACTGCTTCCAAATAAAATAAGCTGCAGCGATTAAAAGTAAAAGCGGAAGCAACCATTTCCAGATTGAACCTCCGCCATCATTATTATTTCTGTCAGGATTGGTTCCTGCAGATGTAGTACTTCTTGTAACTTCTATTTTAGGCTCTGCACTGGCTGCTGGTCTGGTGGCATCATTATCATTATCATTATCAAATTTATACCCTTTTGCCCAGTCGCCGATATTAAGAGATGCAAGAGAAAGTCCTGCCGGTAAAAGTGAAGAAATGATTCCTTTTTGTTCACCTAACAGGTTCGAAATTCCAGATTTGCCTAAATTATTATCAGTAGCATATTTTCCGATAGTACCTACCGTAGCTCCTGTTACTAAATTAAGCAGTGAACTGGAAGAATTATTACTGATTCCTGCATAGGTTGCAATGGCATTCACTATTCCACTGATCTTGTCTCCAAAAATAGACGTCAGTAAATTGGAAATTATAGGATTACTAGAAGCACCTCCTACTAAATTTCCTAAAATTCCGCTTGATGAAGCGTTGGTAATTGCATCCAAAACTCCCGGATTATCAGAATTATTGGCTAATCCTCCTACAACTGCAGGAAGCAATCCTCCAATTGCTTTTGAAATACCGGATTCACTTTCTCCAAACTGAGAAGCTGCTTGCGAAATTAAAGCGGGACCTAACTGTCCTTTAATTAAATCAATGACATTTAAAGACATAATAAATTATTTTTTTAGATTAATGTTGCATAAATTTAAACAAAAATCTGTCCAAAAGTCATTTTTTTTAAATATTTATTTAATTTCCAGCAAAGTTTTTGAAAATCAGTAAAAATTACTAGTAAGCTTTTGCGAATAATACACGTCTCTTCGACGGTTTTCCACTGATCAGAGAAATACCTTCTTCAATATCATCATCTAAAGGAATACATCTAATAGTAGCCTTTGTTTCGTCCTTGATCTGTTCCTCTTCTTCAGCAGTTCCATCCCAATGTGCATAAATAAAACCTCCTTTTTCTTCAAGAACTTTCTTGAATTCCTCATAAGTATCTACTCTTGTGATATTATCTTTTCTGAAATTAAATGCTTTTTCATAAAGGTCTTTCTGTATGGTCTGCAACAACTCCTGAATATAAGTGTCAATTCCTTCGATAGAACGAACTTCTTTAGTCAGGTTGTCTCTTCTTGCAATTTCTACAGATTTATTTTCAAGATCTCTTGGTCCCATTGCAATTCTTACAGGAACTCCTTTTAATTCGTATTCTGCAAACTTCCATCCCGGTTTGTTATGGGTATCATCATCAAATTTAACAGAGATGCCTTTTGCCTTTAATTTAGCTACGATATCAAGTGCCACTTCACTGATCTGGGCCAATTGCTCTTCTCCTTTGAAGATAGGAACAATAACCACCTGAATTGGAGCCAGGGTAGGAGGAAGCACCAATCCGAAATCATCGGAATGGGTCATGATCAAAGCTCCCATCAAACGGGTGGAAGTTCCCCAAGAAGTTGCCCATGCATGTTCAATCTTCCCTTCCTTATTGGTGAATTTCACATCGAATGCTTTCGCGAAATTCTGGCCTAAGAAGTGAGATGTTCCTGCCTGAAGTGCTTTTCCATCCTGCATTAACGCTTCGATACAATAGGTTTCGTCAGCTCCGGCAAATCTTTCAGACGGTGTTTTTAGTCCTTTAATAACAGGCATCGCCATGAACTTTTCTGCAAAATCTGCATATACATCATTCATTTTTTCAGCTTCTTCCACAGCTTCATCTTTGGTAGCATGTGCCGTGTGTCCTTCCTGCCAAAGGAATTCCGCTGTTCTAAGAAACAAACGGGTTCTCATTTCCCAACGGACAACATTGGCCCATTGGTTGATCAGGATCGGCAGGTCTCTGTAAGACTGGATCCAGTTTTTGTATGTATTCCAGATAATGGCTTCAGAAGTAGGGCGTACAATAAGCTCTTCCTCTAATTTAGCATCTGGATCTACGATAAGTTTGTGTGGATTGTCCGGGTCCGTTTTTAATCTATAATGGGTAACTACTGCACATTCTTTAGCAAAACCTTCTGCATTTTTTTCTTCTGCCTCAAACAGGCTTTTGGGCACAAAAAGCGGGAAATAAGCATTAACGTGACCTGTTTCTTTGAATCTTTTATCCATTTCATCACGCATTTTTTCCCAGATTGCATAGCCGTATGGTTTAATCACCATGCATCCTCGCACTCCAGAGTTTTCAGCTAAGTCAGCTTTTACCACCAACTCATTATACCATTTGCTGTAATCTTCGCTTCTTGAGGTTAATTTTGCCATTATTTTTTTTAATTTTTTTTAACTTTTGTACATTATTGTAATCTAAAAATAAAAATCTATTTTTGATAGATTTTTTTACCAGTGTTTTGGTACATTTTTGGTACAGATTGCAAATATAATTTAAATTAAAAATCTTTACGTTATCATGAAAAGAAATATACATAAAAATTTGCTTGGTGTGTTAAAATCCAAAGGGATTTTGGCAATATCAGGCGGATTGCTGCTTGTGTCTTGTGGTGCTCAAATGGGAGGATACACGGAGACCGATGGGGTATACTACGACCCTAATAAAGATACCCTGCCAGAAGGAGTAATCATCCATGATGGCGGTAACAGGGTAGGAGAAAATTATGATTATTATCAAGACTCTAATGTGATCCAGAATGCGCAGGCTAATTCCAGAGAACAGGACAACAAATACAGTACATGGAGCGATAATAACTGGAACACGAACGCTACCGATTCAGACTGGGGTGCATTTGCCGGGTCTCAGACCAACTATTATGATAATTCCTGGGGTTCTCCTTGGGGATGGTATGGCGGTTATAGCCCTTATTGGGGAATGAACCGCGGCTGGGGCTGGGGAATGAATATGTCCTGGGGCTGGGGTGGATCGTTTGGATGGGGAGGATCATTCGGCTGGGGCTGGGGAAGTCCTTACTGGGGATATGGATATTCTCCTTATTGGGGTGGATATTATGACCCGTTCTGGGGCGGCGGTTACGGTTACCCATATTGGGGCTGGAATGGCGGCTACTGGGGTAATGGCTACAGACCGGTTTACAGAAGAAGCGGCGGTGGTGGATTCAGCAATCCTGGTTTAACGAATGCTGTGTACAGAACCAATACCTCTGGCTTCCGAAACAGTGGAAATGGTTTCCGCAGTACATCGACTAATAACGGTTTCAGAAACGGCAGTACGAACGGCGGTTTCAGAAACAATGGTTCATATAACAACGGAGGATTCAGACAAGGGAATGGCGGATATAGAACACAGCCACAGTCAGGAGGATTCCGTAATTCAAATTCTCAACCAAGACCTAATTATAACTCTCAGCCAAACTACAATAACGGAGGTTTCAGATCCAATGACAACGGAGGTTTCAGGTCAAGCGGAGGCTCTTCAGGTGGAGGCTTTAGAGGCGGTTCTTCAGGCGGCGGTATGAGATCCGGCGGTGGAGGCGGCGGCTTCAGAGGCGGAAGATAATTTCAAACTTAATAACTATTAAAAAAATAATGTTAAAAAAATCTTTAGTATTAATGAGTGTTTCTGCTGCATTTTATGCGCAGGCACAGGATGTTTCTATATTGAGAAATACTGTAGATGTTTATTCCAGCACTCCCATGGTGGGTTCATCAAAATTCAATGCAATGGCAGGAGCTAACGGAGCATTAGGAGGTGACACGAACTCACTGCTTACCAATCCTGCCGGTTTGGGGGTAGCTATTTCCGGGGAAGTTTCCGGAACGGTATCTATTGCAGGAAATAAAAATAAAAGCAGCTGGGGAGGAACTTCCATTGATTACAGCAAAACTAATACGGATCTTGGAAATATAGGAGGGGTAATTGCTTTTCCTTTGATGAGCGAATCTGGATGGAAGTTTATCAATATCGGAATCAATTATTCCAACCAGTCACTGGATAATTATGTAGAATCTCCCGGAAGCAATAATGTGATCAAGGATTTTACTGATAAAAGTGCATCTTTTGCAGGTCATGCCTACAACAGATACGGAAACCTTTCAAAAACAAGTTTTGGGGTGGGTGCCAATTATAATCATAATTTATATGTTGGAGCAGGATTTAATTTTTTCAACACATCTATTGATCAGTACGATACAGCAGCCTTCCAGTCATTGGATAATGGTTCCATGGAATATTTTGACAGACAAAACACTCCTATGTCTGAAAGATCTTCAGGATTTTCTGCCTCATTAGGGGTGATCGGAAAGCTCAGCCCTAATTTCAGAATTGGTGGTGCTATAGAAACTCCGACCTTCTGGCGTATAGACAGAAGTTATAATTTCTATAATGATCCGGATTACGGTGATGGTAGCGGAGCCGAATCAAGGGATCTTACAACACCGCTTAAAGCGACAGTGAGTGCTGCATTTGTTGCAAGCAAGAACTTTTCATTAAACGTAGATTATACTCTAGGATTAACAAGACCTAAATATAAAGTGGTTACAGGTGCTGAAAGCGAGCTGAACAGTTTCTTCAAAGACAATTATAAAAACCTTTCAGAGGTAAGAATAGGTGCAGAATACAGGATACAACAGTTCAGATTGAGAGGTGGTTATTCTTACACATCCAATCCTTTTGATGCTTTAACAGTAAGCCAGGTAAATCCGGATGCTTCCACATCAGATCAGTCATACAGCGATATGATGCTTAATAACAGAAACCTTGCCTCATTCGGTTTGGGGTATGATTTCAAATCATTCTATATAGATGCATCTTATCAGTATGTAACTTCTACATACAGCAATCCTTTCTTAAGAGGTATTGAAACAGGAAATCCTTCTACTGATACAGCGTATTATTCTGATACAAGAATTATGTCATCAGACTATTTTGCTGTTTCAGAAGTGAAAAATAACAGGAATAACTTCTTTATTACATTAGGCTGGAAGTTCTAATTCCAGATTGTGTAATGAGTGATTAAATTGAAGGCTCCGGATTTAATTCGGGGCTTTTTTGTGCTTAATAAAAAATGATTAGTGAGAATGTCCGGCAGCCGGATGATGGTGGAAAAGATGCATGATGAGTGCTAATGAAACTCCAATAATGACCAAACCTATCTTCATCCAGTCGATATTGTGATTCTTATTGCTCTCAAAAATAATCACAGATGATATGTGAAGGAAAATACCTCCTACAATAGCCAGAAAATAAGGCTGTAGATCGGGATTGAAATAATTCCCAAGCAGCATTCCCATCGGTGAGGCAAGGGCAAATAATGCAACAATCAGAATGGAAGGATAGGGTGACGTTTTGGACTCATTTTTTCTGTTGAATAAAAAGGCTCCAAGAATAAAGGAAATAGGAAGATTGTGAAACAGAATTCCCAGAAGGTAAGGCGAAAGCTGATGCTCTTCATTAGCCAAAGGAATTCCTTCTATAAAAGCATGTATAAATAGTCCTACCATCAAAGCTACAGGAAGAATATTGTGTTCATTATGATGGTGAAAATGGCCGTGTTCGAAACCCTTTGTCAAAGCTTCCAGGATCATCTGAAGCAATACGCCTGCGATCACAAAAATTCCGAGACTGCTTCCTGCTTCAGAAGTATATACCTGTGGGAAAACTTCGTTCAGGCAGATGGTAATCAGGAATCCGGCACTCAGGACCAGCAGGTTTTTAGCCAGCTTTTCTTTTTTTCCGAAATGCTTGCCCAGAAATACCCCTGTAATAACGCTTAATATCAGTAAAACAACTGTTATCATGCTTTTTTCTTAAATAAATTGATGCAGCGTGGTGAAACTTCACGGTCAAATTCATTCAGCTGGTAATCGCCCCAAATCTTTACTCTTTCAAAACCGCAGTCTGTTGCGTAGGAATTGATGGTTTCCAAAGTGTGAAGCTTTACTTTTTCAAAGAAATGAAAAGATTTTCCGTCCGCTTCAAAACGGATGTCTTTGACGATGTGTCGTCCTTCAATCTTTTTCAGGATTTTAAAATCAATATTGCCACGGGTAATGGTAGATTCAGGAATTAAGTTTTTTCTTACGTATTCTTCATTCAGATAATCCAGAACAAAATACCCACCCGGCTTTAAAATACCATAAACTGACTGGAAAACTTTTTTGTCATCGCTTTCATTGTCAAAATATCCGAAGCTGGTAAATAAATTGAATACGGCATCCATAGGATCGGCATCAATCGGGTTCCGCATATCGTGGACATTGAAAAGAAGTGTCTGGGTTTCAAACTGCTTGTCGAATTCAATACTTTGTCTGGAAAGGTCAAGACCCAATACATCATAGCCCAGTTTATTCAAAAAAACAGAGTGTCTTCCTTTTCCGCAAGCCAGATCAATAATCTTGGATGAAGGGGGTAACTGAAGGTCTTCAGTAAGCTTTGTAATGAAATTTTCGGCTTCCGTATAGTCCCTGTTGCTATAAAGAAGATGATAATAAGGTGTATCAAACCAAGATTCAAACCATTCCATAATGCAAAAATAACTAAATTTGTGCGGTTAAAAGCAAAGTATTTAAATAATGAAAGATCAGAAGCTTCAATTAACAGTAAAATTGAACCCGTAATCTTTTCATTTTTAAATCATTAAATCTTTTAATAAATATTTATGGACACAGAAAATCTAAAGATTCAGATAAAGACCTTCTTCGGTCTGGAGCAGATCCTTGCAGAAGAAATTAAAAAATTAGGCGGAAAAAACGTTGAAATTAAAAACCGTGCAGTCAATTGTGAAGGCGACCTCGGTTTTCTTTATAAAATTAACTACTCGGCAAGAACAGCATTGAAAATCTTAATTCCTGTTTTTGAATTTAAAGCATTTAATCAGCATCAGTTTTACAATAAGCTTTCTGCCATTGCATGGGAAGAATATATGGATGTAGATCAGTCTTTCGCAATTGACTCTACTGTAAATTCGGAGACATTCAAGCATTCGCAGTTCGTGACTTTAAAAATGAAGGACGCCATCGTAGATTATTTTCAGGAAAAATTCAAAAGACGTCCTGATGTAGAGACGAAAAGCCCGGATATCAAGTTTCATCTGCATATTGACAGAGAATTAGTAACAATTTCTTTAGATTCTTCCGGAGATCCTTTATTTAAAAGAGGCTATAGAAAAGAGCAGGGTGAAGCACCTATCAATGAAGTGCTGGCTAGCGGAATGCTGCAGCTGGCAGGCTGGGATGGAAAAGGAAACTTTCTGGACCCGATGTGCGGTTCAGGAACCCTTCTTGTTGAAGCGGCAATGATTGCAATGGATCTTCCTGCTCAGATTTTCAGAAGGAGATTTGCGTTCCAGAACTGGGCTAATTATGACGCGGATCTTTTTGCAAAGATTAAAGAAGTTAGGGTAAACAGAGTAAGGGAATTTACCGGAAAGATTGTTGGTTATGATATTGATAACAGAATGCTGAATGCGGCCAGAACGAATATCGAAGCAGCAGAAATGGAAGATGTGATTGAAGTGAAAAAACAGGACTTCTTTGAGTCCAAAAAAGAGCTTTTCCCATTATTAATGGTTTTCAATCCGCCTTATGATGAGAGAATTGCTATTAACGATGATGATTTCTACAAAAAAATAGGAGATACATTCAAAACAAGCTATCCGAATACTTTGGCCTGGCTGATCTCATCCGATCTGGAAGCCGTGAAGAAGATCGGACTCCGTCCTTCAAGGAAGATCAAACTTTTTAATGGAAAGCTGGAAACCAGATTCCTTCAGTATGAAATGTATGAGGGCACGAAGAAACTTCATAAAATTGAAAAAGAAGAATAAGATTTTAAATATAAACCTTCCGGTCACGGAAGGTTTTTTGTGCTGTATTGAAAAAAGGAATAGTTTTGCTCAAACTAAAATGAAACATGTGGAATTTTTTTGATGGATTGGGAAATATATTGAACGGACTGGATTTACTCCTCAATAGTTCATCATCTTTAAGAATGAATTGTAATAAAAAGGCTGAAAAAAAGAAGAAAACAAAATATTTTACTGAGAAAGTAAGTGCAAGTTTTATAGTTGCTGCTGTGGTTTTACTTTTTTTTGTCTTTAAGGATCCGCTTCCGGAGGAAAATTACTTACAAACTTTAATTATAATTTCTTTGATAGGAGCTGCTATTTCAGGGGTGTTGTTTTTTCTTCTGTATGTTCTGGAGCTGTATTATTTTAAAAGTCTTTTTAAGCTCTTGCTTTTTAGTGGTTCTGTGATCCTGTTTTTTATTTCGTTGGTATCATTCATTTATTTTAAATCAGGTTTATTTTTATAGTTTGAATTTACTATAGAAACTCGTTGATTTGGCAGATTATGCAGATCTTTTTGTCTTCTTAAGCAAGCTCCCATACCTACAGATTGATAAACTAACTATATCAAAACAGAAGGTACATGCCCATACTGCTTTTTGAAAGCATAAGAAAAATGAGAAAGATCTTCAAAACCGACTTCCAAAAATACATCCGAAGGTCTTTTATGTTTTTCTTTTAAATGATAATAAGCCAGTTCAAGACGTTTTCGGGTAAGCCACCGCTGAGGCGTAGTCTGAAAAACCTTCCTGAAATCCCTGTTGAAAGTGGAAAGGCTTCTTCCCGTCAGATAGCCAAATTTTTCCAAAGGCATATTGAACATATAATTCTTTTCCATAAATCCAATCAGATCAATTTTTCCCGGTTCTTCAAAGTCGTTAAGGACAGTATCTATATCTTTATCAATTTCCCTTAAAATACTGATAGCTTCAGTAATTTTCAATGAGGCAATATTTTCCGGAAAAGTTCCTTCCATTTCAAAATATGGAATCAGGGAGGCCAGACAGCTTTTCAGCAACGGATGGTTTTGAAAACTATGAATTTTAGACTCCCGGCTAAAAGTCTTATGCTTCACGTCAACGGAAGCATAAAACTGTTTCAGTCTTTCTGTGGTGAGATGCATCACCACAGCTTTATGAGGAAGCCCATCTTTAGGATAATTGATGATCGTGGCCAGATGATTTCTAGGAATCAGGAAAATATCCCCAGCTTTGAATACATAGGTTTTATCCGCCTGGATAATCTTTGTTTCCCCCGATATAAACCAGACCAGCATATGGAATTCAAAAACAGTTTCTGTTTTGAAAAGCCTGTCGTCATAGGTAGAAAGTTTGATGTCCGGAGTGATATACTGTATGTTGAAATCCATGATCTGTAGTTTATAGTTACAAATGTATTTAAAAATGGATTATTCCGTATCGAATTTGAAGCCAAGCATTTTTTCACTTAATGTCCATAATCTTTCCGCATTGTCTCTATCAATTGAGTAGGGCTGGACGCCGCTGATCGTTGCAGGTTCATCATATCTGTGCTCTATCTGTCCAAAATCAATTTCAGCGATATCACAATTTTCACAATAAACGCCTCCGATATTTTGAAGCATAGGGCTTGTTGCACACCAAACGGTTGTAGCAGCACCTTGCGGAATCGTTTTTAGTTTCGCTTCAACTTCAGGTTTTATTTTTCCGTTTTCATCATGGGTTCCCATCTGAATATAAAGATCGATGGGCTCTTCTCTTCCAAGGTCCGTGCCATAAACAGAGCCAGGATGCAATGAATAAGCTCTGATATTGAACTTTTTTCCTCTTTCATCTAATGCCGTGGCCAATAAATTACAGGCTGTCTTAGACTGTCCATATCCCAACAGTGTCTGGTATTCTCTTTTCTCAAAGTTCGGGTCTTCAAAGTCAAACGGAGCCATCTGGTGACCATAAGATGAAACATTCAATACCCGCGCGCTGTCTGCTTTTTTAAGTGCTGGCCAAAGCCTTGCTGTCAAATGAAATGATCCAAGATAATTGGTTGCCAGCTGTGACTCGATACCCCTGCTGTCTCTTCGGAGAGGGACCCACATAATTCCGGCATTGTTGATCAGGAGATCAAGTTTTCTCCCGGATGCCAGGAATCTTTGGCCAAAGTTATCGATAGACGCAGGGTCCATCAGGTCCATTTTTTCAAGTTCAATATTTTCAATACCTGCAAGATTCTTTCCTGCTTTTTCAATATCTCTTGCAGGAATAATTACTTTGGCACCCGCAGATGCAAGAACTTTAGTAGTTTCGAGGCCTATTCCTGCATAGCCGCCTGTGATGATTGCTGTTTTGCCGGTAAGATCTATTTCTCTGATGATTTCCTGAGCCGTAGATTCTGCATTAAATCCTGACTGGACAGGATGCTGTAGTGGATTGATGTTGTGTGTCATTTTTTAGGTTTAAATTTCTACAACAAAGGTACAGGCTGTTAATTCTTAAGATTTTGTTTAAAATGTCAAATTATTGTGTTGAGAGTTTCAAATCGATACTTTTACATGCCTATTTAAAAGTTAATTTCTTTGAATAAGCTGTTAAACTGTTTGTAGATTCCTCTGCGAATAAGTAATTTTGAAAAATTTTCAATTTGAGACCTACCATTTCCATTGTTGTTGCTATTTTCAACCGAAAGGATGAACTTTTTGAACTGCTGAATTCTTTAACTTTTCAGACGGATAAAGAGTTTGAGGTAGTTATTGTAGACGACGGTTCTCTTATTGATCTTAAGCCTACTATTCATAATTTTGAGGGTATATTAGATATCAAATATTTCAGAAAGGACAATTCAGGTCCCGGACTTACCAGGAATTATGGTGCAAAAAGAGCTCAGAATGAATGGCTGCTTTTTGTAGACAGCGATGTGATTGTAGAAAAAGACTATATCGAAAATATTAAAAAAGATATAGAAACCATTCCGTGTGATGCTTTCGGTGGGGCGGATAAAGCCCATAAAGGTTTTAACCTGATGCAGAAAGCCATTTCCTATTCTATGACCTCAGTTTTTACAACAGGAGGAATCAGGGGAAGTAAAAAAGCGGTATCCAGATTTCAGCCAAGAAGCTTTAATATGGGGGTGAATAAAGAGGTTTTTGAAAAAGTAGGTGGGTTTTCCGAAATGAGGATCGGCGAAGATCCGGATCTGTCCATGACACTTTGGGAAAACGGTTTCAAAACTGCTTTTTTTGATGACATTGCAGTATATCATAAGCGGAGAGTGGATTTGGGTAAATTCTCGAAACAGGTATATCAGTTCGGATGTGCAAGGCCTATTCTTAACCAGAGACATCCTAATTATGTAAAGATATCTTTTGCATTTCCAACACTTTTCATGTTGGGATATATTTTAGGTTTTATAGAATATTTTATTCTGGGAAGAGGGATTATTCTAGCATTTTACGGACTGTATACATTCCTTGTATTTTTCCATGCCATGTTTGTAACGAAGAATATAAGTATTGCCGGAATGGCGGTAATTTCCACCTACATTCAGATGTTTTCCTACGGATACGGTTTTCTTAAATCATGGGTGCTCCTGAATATTTTCAGAATGAAGCCGGAAGATGCTTTCCCAAAACATTTCCATAAAAAATAGATTTAAAAAATAAAAGCTGTCAGAAATTCCGACAGCTTTTATAACAATAAAATTAGGATATGTATAGAGTTTCATGGTTGAGAACGCCTGTCTTCAGCATGCATTCCCGCATTTTTTCATAAGTTCTGGCGATATCGTGATCCAATCCGATCGAGAATCTGATCAGTCCGTCCGATATGCCCATTGCTTCACGCTCTTCTTCAGGAATCTCTGATGAAGTTGAACTTCCCGAGCATGAAAATAAAGTTTTGTAGAATCCTAAGCTTACAGCCAGATACCCCAGATTTTCCTGCTGCATCATTTCCATCAGCTCATTGGCTTTGTCAGTGGTGCCAGCATCTACCGTCAGCAATCCTCCGAATCCATATTCCTCGTACATCATACTTTTCATCAGTTCATGATCCTTGTGGGATTTCAACCCCGGATAAGATACTTTAAGCCCGTCTTTTTCAAACCTTTCTGCAAGATACATGGCGTTATGGCTGTGCTGTTTCATTCTGATGTGAAGTGTTCTCAGATTTTTCAGGATACTGGCAGAACGAAAGCTGTCCATAGTAGGTCCCAGCAGCATGCAGGCTCCGTTGTTTACATTTTTCGTATCATTGATGAATTCCTGTGTTCCGCAGTATACACCGCCTACCGTATCGCTGCTTCCGTTAATGAATTTGGTTAAACTATGAATAACGATATCAGCACCTAATAATGTAGGTGAAACAGAAAGAGGGGAGAAGGTGTTATCTACGATCAGTTTCAGATTGTATTTTTTACAGATTTCTGAAAGTTTTCTAAGGTCTGCCACTTCAAGAAGCGGGTTGCTCACACTTTCGCAGTAAATAACTTTGGTATTAGGGGTTATAGCATTCTCTATAGACTCAAAGTTGCTGATGTCTACAAAAGTGGTATCAATATGAAAAGGAGGCAGAAAGTTTTTAAGAAAAGCATAAGTTCCACCGTAAATCGTTCTGCTGGAAATAATGTGGTCACCACTTTTACATACTTGCATTAATACAGAAGTGATAGCGCCCATTCCGGATGCCGTAACGTTGGCTGCCTCGGTATTTTCCATTTTGGCAAGTGCCTGGGCAAGGTAAAGATTCATCGGGGATGAATGCCTGGAATATAAATAACATCCTTCAGCATTTCCCTCAAAGGTATCAAACATGGTTTTTGCGGAAAGGAATGTATAAGTAGAGCTGTCAGAAATGGATGGATTTACTCCTCCGAATTCACCAAAATACTGAAGATCCTGGATCTCATTAGCCGCATTAAAATTTTCCATAAGCTTTTAGATTTTATTTGTCGGCTTAAATATGCTTTGTTTTCAGAATTATTACAAGATATATTTAAATATGTAGAATATAAATCTATAATTTATGCTTTAAATAGAAAATATGTTTGTTATATTTGAATTTATTAAACTTTCCCCAAAAAATTATCTATGAATTTTGATGAAACGGATAAAAAACTGCTTCTTTTACTCCAGGAAGACTGCAAACAGACCACCAAAGAGCTGTCTTACAAGCTTAATTTGTCTGTAACGGCTGTTTATGAACGCATAAAAAAGCTTGAAAACCTGGGTGTAATCTCAAAATATGTGGCATTACTGGACCGGCATAAAGTAAGCCGGAATTTTATAGTGTTATGTCATATAAAATTAACCCAGCACAAAAAAGAATTTGTGCTGCAGTTTGAAAGGGAAGTCATGAATCTACAGGAAGTCACAGAATGTTTTCATGTAAGTGGCGATTACGATTATATCCTTAAAATAGGTGTAAAAGACATGGGAGATTATCGTAATTTTATGCTCAGCAAACTAACGACACTTCAGCATATAGCAAGCACTCACAGCTCTTTTATGATCTCTGAAGTGAAAAATACAACGGCTATTGTTCTGTAAATTATACAAGGACCCCGTTTTTTGAAGCGATAGGTTCAGGAAGATCTTCATGTTCTCCTATCATTTGGAGGACATCGATTTCAATGGTCCGGCATATGGAAAGCATTGGGATATCGAACATCATTCCCTCAAATGGGTTTTCGGAGTAGTCGCCAACCAGTTCCATGACAATATAGATCCAGCCAATAATAACACAGAAAGGGACGCTTACCAATATTCCCCAGTTTCCTAATTTTGCAAATTCATTGACAAGCCCCAAGGGAAGAAGCATAATGAAGATCACATTAAAAATAAAAGCAGTACTCGCGAACTGTCTGGGTGAAGGGAATTTTTTAATTCTTTCCGCCTGACCCTGGTAATCATAAAAAAGGTTGAGAGCATCCTGAAGCTGCATCTGGTTGAAATCTGAAATGTCACCTAAATTTTTCAGATCATTGACTTCTTTGGCTTGTTTTGAGATCAGGTAGGTGGCAAAATTCTTATATTCCGGCTGCAGTTCAAGTTCTTGCTCTGAAAGGTATTTATGTAGGAAAATCGGTGTTCTGCCATAATCGGGAAAGCCTGCTTTAATCAGTCGGTGCCTTCTCACATTAATATCCCCAAAATGTCTTTTTTGAGACATATGTTCCCATTCTGTAGGAACCAGTAATTGCTCACGGAAAGTGTATAACCATGCAATGTGACGGTAGGCAATTTTCTTTTTCATGGTTTCAGTCTCACTGTTGCCTTCCCCTGTGGTATTAAAAGCATACAGCATGGAAACAAAAGAACGGCTGGAATTGACGATTCCGCCCCATATTTTCCGGGCTTCCCATAATCTGTCGTAGGCCTGATTGTTTTTAAAGCCCACATAAAAAGCTTCGGCAGTACCAATCAGGGCTACAGGCACCCATGGAATGATCATCCACTTCCACTTAAAGAAATAGAAAAGGGCTGCCACTAAGGTACACCAAGCCGTAAGCCATATAAGATGGCCGCCTGCGAGGTTTAGAACTTGTCTGTAATTGAAATATTTTGTGGTGATCATAATGCTGTGTGAAATTTGGTGTGCATACAAACAAAAGAAATACCAAAGTAAGCTATTCTAATGCTTATTAAATGTAATAAAAAAAACCTCTAAAAAATTAGAGGTCTTATATATTTAATACTGCTGATTAATATTTCAGCATTTCTTCGATTTTTTTGCTAAGCTTTTCTGCATTTGGAAGCATTTCTTTTTCCAGAACCAGGTTGATTGGAACAGCTGGCACATCAAGAGATCCCATGGTTTCTACAGGAGCATCCAGATACTTGAAGCAGTTTTTCGAGATTCGGTGTGCAAATGCTTCGGCAAATGAGTTGTTCAGCTGTTCTTCTGTCAGAACAATACATTTCCCGTGTGCTTTTACTCTTTCAAAAACAAGCTCTTCATCCAGAGGGATTATTGTTCTCAGGTCGATGACTTCAACTCTTCCGTTAAAATTCTTCACCGCTTCTTTTGCCCAGTAAACCCCCATTCCATAGGTTACGACCAATAAAGTTCTGCCTTTTTCAGTTTCATTCTGGTCTGCTTCAATGATTATTTTACCTTTTCCGAAAGGAAGGATATAGTCTTCTGCAGGCTCAATGGTTTTAGCGTCTTCAGTTCCCGGGACTTTACTCCAGTATAAGCCTTTGTGCTCCAGCATGATCACAGGGTTGGGATCATAATAAGCTGCTTTTAATAAACCTTTGAAATCGGCTGCGTTGCTTGGATAAGCAATTTTAATTCCTTTAATATTGGCTAAGATACTTTCAACGCTTCCGCTGTGGTAAGGACCGCCACCGCCATATGCACCGATTGGTACACGGATGATATTACTTACAGGAAATTTTCCCTGGCTTAAATAGCTTGATTTTGAAATCTCAGTGATCAGCTGATTGATGCCCGGATAAATATAATCTGCAAACTGAACTTCTACAATAGGCTTTAATCCTACCGCACTCATTCCTGCCGTTGATCCAATGATGTATGCCTCCTGAATAGCTGTATTAAATACTCTTTTGCTTCCGAATTTTTTTCCTAAAGTAACCGTTTCTCTGAAAACGCCTCCAATTCTTTCTCCTACATCCTGTCCGTAAAGAAGGGCTTCGGGATGTTTCCACATCAGTTCCTGAACAGCATGGATGGCAGCATCTACCATAACAATTTTCTCACCACCTTCAGGCTCACGGGTTCCTGTTTCCTCAGTAATTGGAGTGGGAGCAAAAACGTGCTGCATTACTGTTTCCGGCTTTGGATCTTCTGCGTTTTTAGCTCTTTCAAAAGCTTCCTCAGCTTCCAGGCGGGCTTTTTTAGTGATCTGCTTTAAAAGATCTTCATCAACTCCTGATTCAAGAAGCTGCTTTCTAAGGATTTCACCCGGGTCTTTAGCTCTGTGTTTGGTTAAATCTTCTTCGTCTCTGTAAAATTCTCTTCGTACTCCGGAAGTATGGTGACCGATAAGAACTGTTTTAGCGCAAACTACTAAAGGTTTTCTTTCAGTTCTTACAAAATCTACAGCCTTCTTCATAGCTTCGAAGCTTTCCACAAAATCTGTTCCGTCTACACGCATTCTGCTAAGGCCTGTGAAACCGGCTACGAAATCATAGGCATCACATGTTCTTGCTTCTTCCTTAGTTACGGAGATTCCCCATTCATTATCCTGTACAAGGAATATAATGGGAAGCTGGTGAAGGGCAGCAAACTGCAAAGCTTCACTTACTTCACCTTCTGTTACAGAATTATCTCCCAGACTGCACACTACAACCGGGTTGTTTGCGAAATTCTGTAAATTAAAATCCTGAATATATTTTATCCCCTGCGCAACACCTGTGGTAGGAATGGTCTGCATCCCTGTAGCCGAGCTCTGGTGAATAATCTTAGGCTTGTTCTCGTCTTTGCTCGATGGATGTGAGTAATATGATCTTCCTCCTGAAAAAGGATCTTCAGCTTTGGCGAGAAGTTGCAGCATCAGTTGGTATGGCTCAAAACCGATTCCTAGAAGAATACTTTCATCACGGTAATAAGGAGATACCCAGTCTTCTTTTTTTAACTGATAAGCTGTTGCCAGTTGAATGGCTTCATGGCCTCTTGATGTACTATGAACATATTTACAGATATTTCTGTTTTCTTCGTAGATATCTGCCATAGCTTTGGCCAGCATCATATGATTGTACGCTTTAAGCAAAATATCCTGAGAAACTTTTTCGTGAAGTGTATTTTCCATAGGAAGCAAATATACACAAAAAAACAAAATACTAACAAGCGTTAGTATTTTGTGTGAAATCTATGTATTTTAAGGATTATTCCTTGATTACTTTTTTAGAAATAACATCTTTGTCTGTTCTTACTTCAATGATGTAAATACCTTTAGTGTATGTAGATAGATCTACAGATTCTTTCTCAGTGTTGATTACTCCATTCTGTAATTTTTTTCCAGAAAGATCATAAATTACGAAAGTTGACTTTTTGGGAGCTTTCAATATGTTTACAATATCTTTTGTAATGGTTGGAGCTATTGCGAGACCGCTTAATGCGTTGGCTTCACCTGTTCCTAAAACAGCTGGTGTCTGGCCTGTAGCTATAATAGAGTAGTTTTGTGGGGCATTGGCGCCAGCATTGTTTTTTAAGGTTCCTTTGTTAGTAATCTCAATTCGGTAAGTTCTACCGGCAACCGGGTTATCTATTACCACTTGTTCTACATTATCTACTGTATTATCCGCCTTAGTTGCAGGAGTCATTGGAGAAGTAGCATTCAGCTTCCAAGGATAATAAATCGTATTGTTTGTTGTATCTATAATTCTTAAATCTAAATCATTTACCAATCTTGATGCTCTGTTGTTATACGCATCAGCCCACGTTAGGTTGGCAGGAATAACGTATTCAGGATCAATCCATGAAATTGTAACTTTCAACGGCTCAGTACCAGATGCTACAACATTCTTTGTGTTTGGAGTACCGCTGGTTAATGTTTCGTTATTAAAGATAACAGTATTGTTAGCTTTTCCCACTAATAACTCAGCACCTTTTTTAGCATTGATGTATCCCCATCCAAACCATGGATCTGGACCTACATTCCCCGCTTCAGAAGCTGAATGAATCATTAAGGTTTTTGCACTTGCTGCATTTAATAACTGATTTGAGAAAAGTTCTTTATTTACTTGTGTCCATAGCCCGATAACTCCGGTCACTACTGGTGCAGAATAAGAAGTTCCGCTTCCGTAGCTATATGTTGTACTGCCAACAGTATTTTCTGCTGTGGCGGCAGAGAATACATCAGTACCTGTAGTTGAAATATCCGGTTTAATTCCTCCGTCATCTCTCGGTCCTGCACTACTGTAGTCAGAATGAACAACATCAGAAGCAGTAGTATATTTAAAGTTATTGGTAGAAATTACATCCGTAGCTCCAACAACGATAATGTTTTTGGCTAAAGATCCAGGTCCGATACAATCAGCTCCATTGCTACAGTTTGTTGTAGGAAGTGTATCTGTTGCAGCAAACTGAACTTGGGCACCATTATCATCGGTATAATATTTAGGAAAAGCAGATGTTCCTGGATAATCAGGTCCGTAACCAAAATAATTACCGGAAGATTTTACAATAATATAAGAAGGATTGTTATATACAATCTGATCATAGTTTTGATCTTGACTGAAATAAGTTCCCTGTAAATCCATAGAAGTAGAAGGGCTTTCAAAAACACCTGGCCAAACCCATGCATTTACACCATTTACAGTTTTAACATCCCAACCTTGATTGGTTCCATATGAGTGATTAGACAGATTAGGCTGGGCAGCAAGTATTTTTTGAAATACAGTACTTGGTGTAGTATTGCCAGGTAATGTAGTAGTTGCAAATCTGTAAGAATCCATTGTAGAATTGATAGCAACTCCTCTTGTATTTCCACTAAGGCCACCACCACTTACGTTTATACTTTTACCGCCGATAAAACTCGCTACACCTGTTGCATGTGCACTGTAAATTTCTGTTGTAGCTTCTTTATTGGTAATTCTTCCCGCGAGATTGTCGAAAGCGAGATGAGCTGCATATACTCTGCCTCCATCAAAAATTGTATACTTAATGCCTTCACCATTATAGGCGTTGGTTAATCCTACTACACCGCCTGCTGTATTAAGATTATCAGCATTGGCATTCGCAACCTGTCTGCTATCTTCTTTTTGATAAAAGAAAGGCTTACCATTTGGAGTAAATCCAGCTAAATTACTTCTTAGTTCTTCAATTTCTTTTAAAGTCTCCGAAGATTTGTCTGCTCCGTAATGTTTTGAAACATAAGAGTCAAACTTTGCAGAATTCTCTTTGTTTTGTTTTTCAAACTCTCTTTTTAATCCTTCATTGTTTTGCGCACTTATTAATGTAATTGCCAAAGTGCTGACCAAAAGTAAATGTTTCTTCATAATGGTTCAGTAAATATTAAAATTTTTAGATTAGCAAATATATACTAAAATCTTTAATCGTCTTATTTTTAGTCTGTATAATTTTATTGTTTAGATGGATTTTAATAGATTTATATTGATTTTTGGTAAATTTTTATTTCTTTTTATATGTTTTGTATTTTGTGAATTTTAAAATTGAGATTTAAAAAAAGAAATTTCTGATACTCTTTTGAACCGAAATCATGATGTTCATTATTAGAAAAATTGAAGTAACTTTACATTCTCTTTTTTAAAAAAGTTAGAAACTTATATGTATTTAATTTTTGACACAGAAACAACCGGATTACCTAAAAATTTCAATGCACCGCTTTCAGATTCCGACAACTGGCCAAGAATGGTTCAGATTGCATGGCAGGTTCATGATGATGATGGTAGATTAATTGAAAATCAGGATTATATAATAAAACCTGAAGGGTATGATATTCCCTTCAACGCCGCAAGGATTCACGGAATTACTACTAAAATTGCTCATGAAGAAGGCCGGGACCTGCAAGAGATTTTGGAAGAGTTTTCTAAAGTGCTGGACCGAGTAAGAATAGTGTCCGGACATAATGTAGAATTCGATTATAATATTGTAGGAGCAGAATTTTACAGGAAAAATTTAAAAGACAATCTTCAGGATAAACCTAAAGCCGATACAATGGTTTTGGGAACAGATTACTGTAAGCTTGGCGGTGGAAGAGGAGGAAGATATAAATCTCCGAAACTGGAAGAGTTGTACGAAAAGCTGTACGGTCACAAATTTGACGAAGCGCACAACGCTGCTGCCGACGTGAATGCGACTGCCCGGGTATTCTTTGAAATGATGAGAATAGGAGTAATCCCTGCTGAAGTACTGAAGATCTCTGAAGATCAGCTGAGTTACTTTAAAACCCTTTATCCGGACCCGATAAAGCCGTTTAATATTGTTATCAGAAGACAGGTTGCAGAATTTAATAATAAGAAAAAGCAATCTGATTTTGGAAGTATAGATGAAATTGATCTCGGAAAATATTTCAATTTTAACAGTCACAGTGTTTTCTCTACATTGATGGCTACTTCAAGCATCAATGACCTGATCAAAAAAGCTTCTGATGAAAACTTTCCCGCTGTGGGAATGGTAGATATCGGAAATATGATGGGAGCTTTTAAATTTGTTTCAGCAGTAGAATCTGCCAATTCGGACCGCTCTAAAAAGCATAAAGAGTTTCTTGCCAAAAAACAGGAAGCTGAAGAAAATGGAACAGAATTTACCGAGCAGGAACCTGTCTCAGCTCCGCTTATTCCTGTTGTGGGTTGTGAATTTTATATCTCAGACCGGTATGAGCAGAAGCAGTTTACAAAAGATGACCCGGACAGAAGAACCCAGGTTGTTCTTTTGGCAAAGGATTTTAACGGGTATAAAAACCTGGCAAAACTTTCGAGTATAGGATTTTTAAAAGGATTTTATTTTGGAGTTCCGAGGATTAGCAGAGAGCTGATCGCTGAATATAAAGAAGGTTTAATTGCTTTGACATCCGGGATTTTAGGGGATATCCCTGATGCCATTCTTAATACCGGAGAACAAAAAGGGGAGGAACTCTTCAAATGGTGGAAAGATACTTTCGGAGATGATTTCTATGTACAGCTTCAGAATCATAAACTGCCTGAAGAAGAGCATTTAAATGAAGTTTTATTGTACCTCGCAGATAAGTATAATACTAAAATACTGGCACAGAACGAAACATTCTATACCCATAAAGATGATGCAAATATCCAGGATATTGTAAGCTGTATCAAGGACGGTGAAAAATTAACCACACCTGTAGGAAAAGGCTTCGGAAAACGTAGAGGACTTACCACAGGAGAATATTATATTAAAAACAGTGATGAGATCAAGGAAGCATTTCTGGCTTACCCGGATGCTTTTGAGGCTTATGACGAATTTCTCGCAAAATTCAGTCCTTATACCTTAAAAAGAGACGTTCTCCTTCCTAAATTTGATATTCCGGAAGAGTTTATCCATGCGGAAGATGCAGTGGATGGTGGAAAAAGAGGAGAGATGGCGTATCTTACTCACTTAACCTATGAAGGTGCGAGAAAAAGATATGTTATGACCGGAATTACAGACGAGATTAAAGAACGTTTGGATTTCGAACTTGACGTAATTGCTAATACCGGATATCCCGGATACTTTCTTATCGTACAGGATTTCTGTAACGAAGCCCGGAATATGGGGGTTTGGGTCGGTCCCGGAAGAGGTTCTGCAGCTGGTTCTGCAGTAGCCTATTGTATTGGAATTACTAACGTTGATCCCATCAAGTACGATCTCCTTTTTGAGAGATTCCTGAATCCGGAAAGGGTTTCGATGCCTGATATTGATATTGACTTTGATGATGAAGGACGTGACAGGGTTATTAAGTGGGTAATTGAAAAATACGGACAGAGCCAGGTAGCGCAGATCATTACCTATTCGGTTTTAGGTGGGAAATCTGCCATTAAAGACGCCGGAAGGGTATTGGATCTCCCGATACCCGATACCAATAATATCGCCAAACTGATTCCTGCCAGTCCCGGAATGAACATAGCCAAAGCTTTAGCTAAATATGATAAACTGAAGCCCGAAGAGCAGATGCTGGTGGATGAAATGAGAATGGTGCTGGATAACCCTGATGATCCCCGTTTTGATGTACTGGCAAGTGCCAAGAAAATGGAAGGATGTATCAGGAATACAGGGATTCATGCCTGTGGGGTGATTATTACTCCCGAGGATGTAAGTAATCTTGTTCCGATAACAATTGCAGCGAAAGATGCAGATATTTTAGTTTCCCAGTTTGACAACTCAGTAGCGGAAAGTGCAGGACTCTTGAAAATGGACTTCCTGGGACTCCGTACCCTGACGATCATTAAAGATGCCATGAAGCTGGTTAAGCAAAGGCATAATATAGATCTTGATCCGGACGAAATTCCGCTTGATGATACTAAAACATATCAGTTATTTAAAGAAGGAAGGACGATTGGGATTTTCCAGTATGAAAGTCCGGGGATGCAGAAATACATGAGAGAGCTTAAGCCTACCGTTTTTGCCGATCTTATTGCCATGAATGCCCTTTATCGTCCCGGTCCAATCAAATATATCCCGAACTTTATCAACAGAAAACACGGAATTGAAGAAATTGTTTATGACTTACCGGAAACCGAAGAATATTTAAAAGAAACCTACGGAATTACCGTATACCAGGAGCAGGTAATGCTTTTGTCCCAAAAGTTGGCCAACTTTACCAAAGGTGAAGCCGATACGCTGAGAAAAGCGATGGGTAAAAAGCAGATTGATGTTCTGAATAAAATGTATCCGAAATTCATTGAAGGAGGAAAGAAAAACAACCTTGATGAAGATCGTTTAAATAAAATTTGGAATGACTGGAAGGCTTTTGCTGAATATGCCTTCAACAAATCCCACTCCACCTGTTATGCTTTGATTGCCTACCATACCGCTTATCTGAAAGCCAATTACCCGGCTGAATATATGGCGAGTGTGATGAGTAATAACATTAACAATACGGACTCTATCACCATGTTTATGGAGGACTGTAAAAGTATTGGAGTAGATGTTTTAGGACCCGACGTAAATGAATCCCAGTATAAATTCTCTGTAAACGAAAAAGGACAGATCCGTTTCGGTCTTGGAGCAATCAAAGGAATAGGAGAAGGGCCAAGTGAGGCAATTACAAGGGAAAGGGCTAATGGAAGATTCAAAAATATCTATGATTTCTTTGAAAGAATTCCTCCTTCCCAAATGAATAAAAGAGTAGCGGAAAGCTTAGTGCTTGCCGGAGCTTTTGATGAGCTCGGTTCCTATCACAGGGGTCAGTATTTTGATATTGATATGGCTGGAAAAACGAACCTGGAAAGATTGATCAGATACGGACAGAGTTTCCAGGAAAGTAAAAATGAAATGGAACATTCTCTTTTTGCTGATTTTGCTGATGAAGTACAGATTGAGCAGCCTAAACTGCTGCCATGCCCGGAATGGCCTAACATGCATAAACTTAACAAAGAAAAAGAAATCATAGGATTCTACCTGTCCGCTCATCCGCTGGATGAATTTAAATACCAGTTCCAGTTTATGCAGGGCAGACTTTCTAAAAAAACTGTGCTTGAAAAAGACGATGAAAAAGTGATTCCGGATGAAATTCCAATTTTAGAGAAAGATTTCCAGGATGAAACGGTGGATCTTATTGAGATTGTTTCTGATGATCTGTCAATAGGAGAAGAGGAAGTTATAGAGGAAGTGGTGAAGAAAGCCGAGCCGAAAGGTAATTTCCTGTTTTTAAACCTTGATGAGGTGGATGCTTACAAAGAACAGGCTTTTTCCAATAAACAGGAAGAGCTTTTCGAGGAAAAAAAGAAAGACTGGAAAACGCTTCAGAAAGAAAGAGATAACGGTGGTGGCGGAAAAGAGTATACGGTAGCAGGGCTAATCACTGAGTATAGGGTACAGGATGGATTCAGAAGTGGAGAAAAAGTGGCTTTTGTTACCTTGGAAGATTATTCGGGATCTTATTCTTTCAGGCTGGGAGATAGGGATTATATGCGTCTGAAGGAGAAATTAGAAGTTCAGAGATTTGTGATTTTCAAAATAAAATTTGCACAGGTCAAGGACGGAAGGGTTTTTGTTAACGTCAATGATGTTATCGAGCTTCAGGAAGCTTTTGAAAGATTTGCAAAAAGCATTTCCCTCGTTATGGATGTTATGGATGTCCGCCCTGAGGATCTTGACTTTTTTAGAAAAGTTCTTGACCGGAATAAAGGAAATCAGAAACTTAAATTCTTTATAAAAAATATTGAAGATGATTCCCAGATTGAAGTTCAGTCTATGAAACATTCTGTAGATCTGAACGGAGATCTGATTAAGGAAATTCAGCTTCTTAATAAATATGAATTCTATTTGAATTAAGAAAAGCGAAATATAAAATTAAAAAGCGGCATTTTTTGCCGCTTTTTTTATTTAGAATTAAGTCGTTAATTGGTGAAAAATAAAATTATTTTTTATGTTAAATAAATAATTACTCCACTTTTTAGTGATTTTAATTTTAATATAATAAATTGAAAATCAAATGTTTAAATTTTTATCTTTATTTGATGATTTAATATTAAAACTAAATATATATTTGATTTTAGGTAATGATGTGTTTTGTTTATGATTTTGTCTTTAATTTTTTATGATAATTTTTGATATTAGATGAAATATTTGATTACTTTTACCCCCTAATTTTATTTTTACTACGTATGAAAAAACTTTTACTAACGTGCCTATTTTTTCTGATAGCCACTATTGTGAATGCCCAAATTACTTTGGGCAGTGGGACAACTACGGGAACATATCCTATAGCATCAAATTGGGGATATAATTATACCCAACAAATTATATCCAAAACAAAAATTAATGCGGATGCTCCTGGCTCTATTACTGGTCTGAAATTTTATTTAGCTGCTACTGCTAATCTTGATAAATCAAATCAGTGGGAAGTGTTTGTAGGACATACTACTCTTACTGCTTTTGCTGGTACTGCAGCTTCAAACTGGATTGCTACATCAGCAATGACTCAGGTGTTTTCAGGTACTATTACCAATAATGCAGGAGTAGTGGAAGTTACTTTTACAACTCCATTTGCATATAATAATATAGATAATCTTGTTATAGCAGTTCACGAGAATACTCCGAATTTTAACACTTCTTCAGATTATTTCTACGTATCTGCTTCCGGTACAACCAATAGCAGTATGTACTATAGAAATGATACAACAGATTTCAACCCAGCAGCTCCAGTTGCTGCGGGATCACGTGCTGCTACACTTTCTAATGTTACTCTTTTAGGCCTTACGCCCAATCCGATTCCAGGATGTCCTAGTGTATCTGCTCCGGCAGCAGCAGCAACAGGAGTTTCTGTTACTCCGGCTATTACATGGGGAGCAATTAGCAATGCTACAGGATATAGATTATCTATCGGAACTACTGCGGGAGGAACGGATGTACTGAATAATGCAGACCTAGGAAATGTTCTTACCTATACTCCTGCAACACCACTGAATTATAATAAACAATATTTTTATACTGTAAATGCATATAATGGAGCAATTCCATCTGCAGGATGCAGTGAAAGATCTTTCACAACGTTAAATATCCCTTGTCCTACAGTTTCAGCACCAGCTTCAGCTGCTACTGGGGTATCTCTTACTCCGACTATTACCTGGGCTGCTGTAACAGGAGCTACAGGATATAAACTGAGAGTAGGGACCACTGCCGGTGGAACTGATATTGTAAATAATGCAGATCTAGGAAACGTAACTTCTTATACGTTCAGTTCTCCTTTATTAAACAATACTAAATACTATTACAGTGTTAATTCTTATGATGGAACTACAGCATCAGCTTCATGTTCTGAAAGAAATTTTACAACTGTTTGTGCTGCTTTATCAGCTCCTTTCTTAGAGTCATTCAATTCAGGGACTTTACCTAGCTGCTGGTCCAATTCCAGTACCAATAATACAAGTTACGCTTTATGGCAATTTACCGGTACTCAGGATTATGGTACTACAGGTAATGGAGCTTCGGGAACAGTTGCTTTTGTAGATGCATCTTCTCCTTACACTGGAATTCATGACGTTACTTTAACATCTCCTCAAATTAACTTGGCGGGACTTACAGTACCTTATGTTCAGTTTAAATGGTTTAAAAATCATGCAGCTTCTGCAGGAGGGACCCAGCCAGCTTATGATAATAACAAGCTTACTGTGCAGGTTAAAAATGTAACAGGTTCAACATGGGAAACTATCTTTACTTCATCTACCAACAGTACTTTATGGAGAACAGAAGGTGCTGTATTACCTGCTGCCTATAACGGAGCTACTATACAGGTGAGATTCGTTGTTGATAAAGATGTAGCCGGTAACGGATACTTCTATGATAACTTATTGTTAGATGATGTAGAAATAAAAGAGGCTCCTACATGTTTAGTTCCTATCACTCCTGTTGTTACGGCAACTACAACTACAACAGCTACGATAGGTTGGACTGCACCAGCTACTGCACCAGGAAACGGATATGACATTTACTACAGTACTACAAATACAGCTCCTACAGCTGCATCTACACCAAATATGACATCTATTACAGGAACAAGTTATGTAATTAATGATGCTGTTACAGCTAGTACATATTATGTTTGGATAAGATCCCGTTGTTCCGCAAATGATCAAAGTGCTTGGGTAGGACCAGTTTCCTTTGCTCTGGTACCTGCAAATGATGACTGTGCAACAGCTGTTACTTTAACAGTAAACCCTGATACTACTTGTACTGCAACAACTGTAGGAAATACTTTAGGTGCTACCAATTCAAATGTACCTGTAGGTACTTGTTCAGGAACACCGGATGATGATGTTTGGTATTCTTTTGTAGCAGGATCTGCTGCTCATACAGTTTCTCTTTCTAATGTGGTTTCAACAGGAACTGCTTCATCTACAAGCTTATATACTCAAATATTTAGTGGTTCTTGTGGATCTTTAACGAGCATTAAGTGTGGAACAACAAATACTACAACAGTATCTGGATTAACAGTTGGGCAAACTTACTATGTAAGAGTTTATAACAGCAATGGCGCTGGATATAATAATAGCTTTAATATCTGTTTAAATACTCCACCACCGCCACCTGCAAATGATAATTGTTCATCTGCAGTAGATTTAATAGTAGGAACTGCATTTGCTCAGAATGCTATAGTAGGAACTACTGTTAGTTCTACAAATACGCCTGCATTAACGGCTAGCTGCCTTACAACGCCAACAAATGTGGGAGGGAATGTATGGTACAAAGTAGTGGTTCCGGCTTCAGGTAAGATTACTCTTGAAACAGACACCAATACAGGTACAGCATTAACTGATACAGTAATTTCTGTATTTGCAGATTGTACAAGTACTACTTCTATTGCTTGTGATGATGATACAGGTAATGGGAATTTCTCTAAATTGTCATTGACAGGTCAAACACCGGGTGCTACATTATATGTTAGTGTTTGGAGATATTCTACAGCAACAGATGGACAATTCCAGATCTCGGCATATGATGCAAGTGCTTTGTCAACATCTGAAGTTTCAGGTGCTAAAAATGAGATCAAAGCTTATCCAAATCCTTTTGCAGATGTCTTGAATATTTCTGATATCTCTAAAGTGAAATCAGTATCAGTTGTTGATCTTGCTGGAAGAGTAGTAAAAACAATTGATAATCCTTCTTCAGCTCTTCAGTTAGGAAATCTGAAACAAGGAATGTATTTAGTAACATTAAATATGAAAGACGGATCAAAACAAACGATCAAAGCAATTAAAAAATAGTCTTATTGATCATACTCAATAGAATAGCAGCTGAAAGGCTGCTATTTTTATGAATGCCATAGCCCCTTATTCAATGCTAGAATAGAGAGGCGCATTTTCAGTTTTTTACTGATGAAATTTAAAGTTGAGCATATATAATCAAAGAGACGGCTTTTTAACTGTCTCTTTTTCTATTTGATAAAGTTTTAATGTATTTTTTTTATTAGATTTGTTTAAACCATAAAAAAATATTACATGAAAAAGCTTTTACTTGTGAATTTAATAACGATTAGTGCATTTGCCTTTGCTCAGACCTATTGCACACCTGTATTTCCGAGCGAATGTAGTGGAGGAGATATGATCGACAGCTTTACGATTCCATCGGCGGGATTCAGTCATCTTGATACGGGATGCTCCCAGGGCTCATATGGAGACTATACAGCCCAAACAATTAACCTGAATGCAGGTCTCAGTTATGCATTTTCTGTTACTCACGAATATTCCAGTCAATATGTACGTATCTGGGTAGATTTTGACAATAACGGAACCTTTGATGATGCGGCACCGGAACTGGTAGCAACAGGAAGTAGTACCGGACCGGATGATAATTCAGTTACCAATAGCAATATAACTATTCCTGCAACAGTTACACCGGGAACCTACAGAATGAGAGTTGGGGACCGTTTTAACAATGAACCGGAACCATGCAACACATTAGGCTACGGAGAAGCACATGATTATACTGTAGTGATTGGAGCTGCACCGAGCTGTCTGGCACCAGGTAACTTGTCTGCGGGTACCCTAACTGCCAACTCAGCTGTTATTTCATGGGCAGCTTCTACAAGTACAGTAGGAGTAGGGTATGAATATTATTATTCCTCAACGAATACAGTTCCAACAAGCACTACTGTAGCATCAGGAAGTGTAGGTGCTTCGGTTTTATCTGCGCCTTTGTCTGCATTAACTCCTGCCACTACTTATTATGTATGGGTAAGGTCTGTATGCAGCACTTCCGATAAAAGCGCATGGTCTTTAAGTGCATCATTTACAACTGATTGTGCCGCAATAGTTCCTACTGCTGCTTATACCAATGATTTTTCAACATTCCCCGGAAATTGCTGGGAACAGGCTTCTGGTGGAGACCCGGCTACAGGATCTACTGATACAGATGAATTATGGTCTGATGGAGACTTCCTGAATGAAGGAAATAATAATAATTCTGCTAAAATAAATCTTTATTACAACGAAACCATAGCGTGGCTAAAGACGGTACCTTTCAACCTTTCAGCAGGAGGATACAGAGTGAAATTCGATTATGGGGTAACAGCGTTTTTAGATACCACTGCTTCGGCTATGGGATCTGATGATGTGATTCAGTTCTTGGTTTCAAATGATGGAGGGACTACGTGGACCGTTCTGCAGACATGGAATGCGGCTAATGCACCATCCAATACTCCTACAGTTTATTCTTACGATCTTACTTCCTATACGGGAGCCAATACTGTATTTGCATTTTATGCTTCTGAAGGTACTGTAAATGATGCTGAAGATTATGAATTCTTTGTTGATAATTTTAAAGTAGAGACTGCAACATTAGCAACATCCGAAGCTTCCAAAGAAAAAGAAAATGTTAAAGCATACCCGAATCCTTTTACTGATGTATTGAATATTTCAAAAGCAGATCTTGTAAAATCAGTTTCTGTATCTGATGTTTCCGGACGATTGTTAAAAACTATTGAAAATCCATCTTCTGCTCTTCATTTAGGGGATCTTAAACAAGGATTGTATTTCATTACTTTAAACATGAAAGACGGTTCAAGGCAGATGATCAAAGCGATCAAGAAATAATAAAAAACCATATTAAACTAAAAAGACGGCAATTGCCGTCTTTTTTATATTAGTGTCACTTATTGGGTACTGGTTGTATATCTCCTGTGTTCATTTGTTCAAAGACGGCAGGGAAAAACATCACGAGTATAAAATAAATAATGATCATTAATACAACTAAAGAGAAAAGAATAATGACCAGGCTGTTAGGCTTATTTTTCTTTTGTGGTTCCATGATTTTTGTGGTATTTGGTTAACAGATTAATATCAATACCAAATACTAAGCTAATTTCTTGCCACACTGTTTGCAGTACCGTGCATCATCATCTATATCTTCATTGCCGCATTGGTCGCAGATCTTCTCCAGATTCTGTCTTTTGTTGCGCATTTCTGCCGTTACAATTCCTGTAGGAACTGCAATAATAGAATAACCTGCAAGCATTAAAATAACAGCAAAAAATTTACCCATCGGAGTGATAGGAGAGACATCTCCATAACCAACGGTAGTTACCGTAACCACTGCCCAGTAAATAGATTGTGGAATCGTTTCAAAACCGGGTCTTCCGCCCTCCACCATAAACATAAGCGAACCTACGATCACTGAAAAAATAATCAGGAACAAAAGGAAAATATAGATCTTTCTGGAACTGTTCTTTAAGGCACGAACGATAAGGTAACCATCGTTCATAAAATCCAGAAGATTGAAGATCCTGAAAATTCTCAGCATCCTCAGCATCCTGAAGATTAAGAAATACTTGGTAACAGGAAAGAAAAAGCTAAGGTAAAAAGGAACCAGTGCAAGAAAATCTATGATTCCGAAAAAGCTGAAAATATAATTTTTTTTATTCTTCACAACGCTGATGCGCATCCAGTATTCAATTGTGAAAAAAATAGAAATAATCCATTCCAGGATCAGAAAGGTGTAGTGAAATCTTTTGTCAAGCTGAGGAACACTCTCCATCATAATAATGGCAGTGCTTATCAGGATAAGGGATAATAGAGTGATGTCGAATAATTTGCCTAGTTTGGTATCAGCACGGTAGATAACCCTGTAAAGAAATCTTTTCCAAAGTTTGTCTTCAGGAACAAGATTATGTTCTCTTTCCATTTTTTACTATTTTTTAAAATTAACAAATTATCGTTATTTTCGTAGCAAACATACAGAATAAAATGACAATAAGCGAAGTAATTTCAAAAATAGAAAACCGTATTCCCCTGCAGCAGGCAGAAGATTTTGACAATGTAGGATTGCTGTGTGGTGTCCCGGACCGAAATGTCAGCGGAATTCTGGTGTGCCACGATGCTTTGGAAAATGTTGTAGAGGAGGCTATCCAGAAAAACTGCAATCTGATTGTATGTTTTCATCCTATTATTTTTTCCGGATTAAAATCTCTGACCGGAAAAAATTATGTGGAAAGAGCTATATTGAAAGCAATTGAGAATAAAATTGCCATTTATGCCATTCATACTGCATTTGATAATGATTTCTTTGGAGTCAACCATAAGATCTGCAGTCAATTGGGATTAAAAGATCTCAGGATTCTTCAGCCTAAGAAAAATAATTTAAAACAGCTGAGCGTATTTGTGCCGAAAGACCATTCGGAAAAAGTGAAAGAGGCGCTATTCACTGCAGGAGCGGGAAATATAGGTTTTTACGACGAATGCAGCTTTACTCTTAATGGAAACGGAACATTCAGGCCTGTTGAAGGTTCAAATCCATTTTCCGGACAGCAGAATATCCGTGAAAATGCCGATGAAGATATGATTTCCGTTATTTTTGAAGATTATAAAAAAGGAAAGATCATTTCAGCAATGAAGGCTGTGCATCCCTATGAAGAAGTAGCCTATCAGGTATATCAGCTGGATAATGAGAATCACCATTCAGGCTTGGGAATGTATGGGGAACTTGCCGAAGAAATGGATGAACAGGACTTTTTAAGAATGGTAAAAGAAAAATTTGAACTAGAAGTCATTAAACATTCCAATTTTATCCATAAAAAAATCAGAAGAGTAGGCGTTCTCGGTGGGTCCGGAGCCAGCGGAATAAAGGCTGCTTTATCGCAAAAATGCGACGCTTATCTTACAGGAGATATCAAATACCATGATTATTTCCAGGCAGAATCCAAAATGTTGATCTGTGACATAGGCCATTATGAATCCGAACAATTTGTAACTCAACAATTATTTGAAATTTTGTCACAAAAATTTAGTACATTTGCAATTTCAAAATCTATTGAAAAAACCAACCCAGTAAATTATTTCATTTAAATATGGCAAAAACCAACGATATTTCAGTTGAAGAAAAATTAAGAGCTTTATACGATTTGCAGATCATTGATTCAAGATTGGATGAAATCCGAAATACTAGAGGAGAATTGCCAATTGAAGTTGAAGATCTTGAAATTGAGATCGAAGGACTTGAAAAAAGAGCTGAAAAATTTCATGCAGATATCAAAGATCAGGAAGATCAGATCAAAACAAAGCATGAAGTAATTAACCATGCAAAAACTTTAATTGAAAAGTACAAATCTCAGCAGGATAATGTAAGAAACAATAAAGAGTTTGAAGCATTAGGAAAAGAAATGGAATTCCAGGATCTTGAAATTCAGCTTGCTGAAAAAAGAATTAAAGAATTCGGAGTTAAAATTGCTCACAAAAATGAAACTTTAAGCGAACTTAACGAGAAAATCAAAGATCTGAAAAACCACTTGAAATTCAAGAAGGAAGAATTGGATGATCTTGTGTCTGAAACCCAGAAAGAAGAAGAATACTTAATAGAGCAGTCTAAAGAGTATGCAGGTAAGATTGACGAAAGATTACTTTCTTCGTATAACAGAATCAGAAAGAGCTCTATCAACGGATTGGCTGTTGTAGGATTAGAAAGAGGAGCACCAAAAGGGTCGTTCTTTACTATTCCTCCTCAGAAGCAGATGGAAATTGCTCAGAGAAAGAAAATCATTATTGATGAGCATTCTGGAAAAATCCTTGTAGATGACGAATTGGTAATGGAAGAAAACGAAAGAATGAAATCTGTAATTAAATTCTAATTACAATTCAAAATAATAAAAATGTGCTTCAGCAATGAAGCACATTTTTTGTTTAACATATACATAACTGGAAATTCAAAAGGTGGAAGGTTTTAATCCTGTCACAATATAAGGATATTAAAAAAGCTGCTTCATTTCTGAAACAGCTTATTGTATTTTTACTCTTGATGCTCGTACATTTTATTATACAGATCTATGAATTTCTCTTTTATTGCTTTTCTTTTAAGCTTTAAGGTAGGAGTAAGCAGTCCTGTATCAATGGCCCATATCTCAGGGGTCAGTTCGATTTTTTTGATCTTTTCCCAGTTTCCGAGATGTTCATTGATATTTTCCATCTCCTTTTCAATTCTTTCCTTTAATTCAGGGCTTTTTGCAATTTCTGCAGGGGTAGAGCCTATATTCAGATTATTTCTCATTGCCCAGCTTTTAGCAAACTCAAAATCAGGCTGTACCAAAGCACACGGCATTTTTTCACCGTCTCCTACTACCATGATCTGTTCAATGAATTTTGAAGCTTTTGCCTGGTTTTCAATTGTCTGAGGGGCAATGTATTTTCCGCCTGAAGTTTTAAACATCTCTTTTTTACGGTCAGTGATCTGCAGGAATCCTTCACTGTCGATATGTCCTATATCTCCTGTTTTGAAAAATCCGTCTTCAGTAAAAGCTTCTTTTGTCATAGTTTCAGCTTTAAAATAACCTTTAAAGACAGAAGGTCCTTTTACTGTAATTTCACCATCTTCCTGGATTTTTACCTGAAGGTTGTCCAATGGTCTGCCCACGGTACCGATCTTCATTTTATCAAAACTGTTTACAGAAATAACCGGCGAAGTTTCAGTTAAGCCATATCCTTCTAAAATAGGAATACCGGCATTCTGAAACATCAGGTTTAATCTTGTCGATAAAGCTGCAGAACCGGAAACTAAAGTAATGATTTCCCCACCCAGACCTTCTCTCCATTTAGAAAATACCAGTTTATCCGCAATAATTCCCTGCAATCCTGAAGGTTTGGAGATTTCTTTTTTCTTGCTGATCAGATTCAAAGCCCAGAAGAATATCTTTGATTTTAGCCCGCCTGCTGAAGAACCTGTGTTGTAAATTTTATCATATACCTTTTCCACCAGCCTGGGTACCACACTCATATAATGCGGTTTTACTTCTTTTACATTTTCTCCCATTTTATCAATGCTTTCAGCGAAATAAACCGAAAAACCATTATACTGGAAAAGATAAAAAAGCATCCTTTCAAAAATATGGCATATAGGAAGGAAGCTCAGCACCCTCGTATCCTTGTAATCCAGGCTTTTTTTCTTAGGAATTCTAGGAACAGAGCCTAAAACGTTAGAAACAATATTATGATGGGTCAGCATTACTCCTTTCGGTCTTCCTGTAGTGCCTGAAGTGTAAATAATGGTAGCCAGATCCTCAGAATTGATGGCATTGGAAAGATCCTCCACCTCAATCTGGGTAGAATCGTCCTCACCAAGATCCAGAATTTCTCTCCAGTTGGCTGCCCCGCTTATCGTATCAAAAGTGAAAATTCCCTGTAGTGAAGGGATATTATGTTTCACCTTCATTACTTTATTAAGCAATTCTTTATCAGATACAAAACAATACTGTATTTCAGCATTATTAAATATGAACTCATAATCTTCAGCAGAAATACTCGGATAAACCGGAACGGAAACCACACCGATTTGAGACAGTCCAAAATCCATAACTGCCCATTCCGTACGGGAATTGGTGGTGATCAGAGCAATCTTGTCACCAGGTTTTATACCCAGCTTCAAAAGCCCCCTGGATATTTTATTTCCCTGATTGATAAATTCTAACGTTGAGGTTTTTTTCCATTCACCCTGATATTTGGTCACAAACATATCTGCTTTAGGAAATTTCTCCAAAGCATAATGTGGAATATCGAATAATCTTTTGATTGTCATGATTTTTTAAGCAATTTTTAAAGAATTTTAAATATAAGCATTTTTTTTAACTGTAGTAATCAGAAATCATCAATTGACAATTAATTGAATGCCTGCCATAATATTAGGGGCTTTTACCAATTATTCTGCGGAAATTTAAAGGAGTCTGTCCCTTACTTCCAATTCTATTTTCAGATTTGGTTAAAAAGTGTAAATTTACGGCTACTAATTATTATTTTTTATGGACTTTAATTTATCGGAAGAACAGCTGATGATTCAGCAGGCTGCAAGAGATTTTGCACAAAATGAACTATTACCTGAAGTTATAGAAAGAGACCGCGATCAGAAATTTCCTACAGAGCAAGTAAAGAAAATGGGTGAAATGGGGCTTTTGGGAATGATGGTAGATCCTAAGTACGGAGGAGCAGGGATGGATAGCGTTTCTTACGTTTTGGCAATGGAGGAGATCGCAAAAATAGATGCTTCTGCAGCTGTGGTAATGTCCGTAAATAACTCTCTGGTATGTGCAGGTCTTGAAAAATTTGCTTCCGAAGAACAGAAAGTGAAATATCTTACTCCTCTTGCCAGTGGAAAAGTAATTGGCGCTTTTGCATTATCTGAGCCTGAAGCAGGTTCTGATGCTACTTCCCAAAAAACAACCGCAGAAGATAAGGGAGATTATTATCTTTTAAATGGTATCAAGAACTGGATCACGAACGGTGGTACGGCTTCTTACTATATTGTCATCGCACAGACAGATCCTGAGAAAAAACATAAAGGAATTAACGCTTTCATCGTTGAAAGAGGATGGGAAGGTTTTGAAGTTGGTGTGAAGGAAGATAAACTGGGAATCAGAGGAAGTGATACGCACTCTTTGATCTTCAATAACGTAAAAGTACCTAAGGAAAACAGAATCGGGGAAGACGGATTCGGATTCAATTTTGCTATGGCAGTATTGAACGGAGGAAGAATCGGTATTGCTTCTCAGGCATTGGGTATTGCTTCAGGAGCTTATGAACTGGCTTTAAAATATGCTAAAACAAGAAAAGCTTTCAAAACTGAAATCATTAATCACCAGGCAATTGCATTTAAATTAGCAGATATGGCTACCCAGATTACTGCAGCAAGAATGTTATGTTTCAAAGCCGCATGTGAGAAAGATGCCGGTAAAGATATCTCTGAAAGCGGTGCAATGGCAAAATTATACGCTTCCCAGGTGGCAATGGATACTACCATTGAGGCAGTACAGATCCACGGTGGATACGGATATGTGAAAGAATACCACGTAGAAAGAATGATGAGAGATGCAAAGATTACGCAGATCTACGAAGGTACTTCGGAGATTCAGAAAATTGTGATTTCCAGAAGCATCGCCAAATAAATTAATATAAAAACACACTGCTTATGAAAAAAACTTTGTGGATCAGCCTCGGGGTAATACTTCTTCTGATAGGGGTAACGGTATGGTATAAATACTATTTCGTCTTTGGAGAAGGAGTAAAGTCCGGCTATCTGAATTATGCCATGAAAAAAGGCTATGTTTTCAAAACCTATGAAGGAAAACTCATCCAGGAAGGTTTTGGAAAAGGAAAAACAGGAACCATTACAAGCTATGAATTTGAATTTTCGGTAGAAGATCCTGAAATTTTTAAACAGCTGGAAACCAACAGCGGCAAAACTTTCGATCTTCATTATAAGGAATACAATGGAGCGCTTCCGTGGAGAGGAAACACAAAGTTTATCGTAGACAAAATAGTGAACATGAAATAGCGAAAGGCTCCCATCGGGAGCCTTTCTTATTACAAACCACTTTTATAATATACCTTTAACCAGGCTGAATACATGGTGTATCCTGTTGATTAAATACATACTTATTTAAATTCCTGCGAAATAACTTCCGTAACTGACCAATACCATCAACCACGAATATTTAAATATACAAAGAACAAATTCGGCAGAGATTTGATTTTTATTAAAATAATATTAAAAAATCCATCTTTCGATGGATTTTGTTTTATTGGAGATTGTTGTCCGTGGTTTTTTTCTTTTTATAGAAATAGTATCCTATTCCGCCGATCAGGAATAATGGCCAGAGCGGAAGAATGAAAAGAAAGACCGATGTAATCACATTCCATCCTGATGAAACTGCTGCCAGTGATTTTTCGCCGAAAGTTTTAGGTTCTTTTTCGAAACTCGATTTATCGGTAAGAGTCACGGTTATTGTACATAGGGTATTCTCTGCGTAGTTGTTTCCGGAAACCTGTATACTTTTAGTTTCAATATCTCCAATCTCACTTAGGTCATTCATTAAACTGTCAAAATTACGGATAGGAACTTTAACGTCCATATAATATACCTTTTGGTTGTTTTCTTCGTACGAAGAGTTTCTGTTGGCTGCTTCTGTCGTAACATAAGAAAGCTCTTCGCTTTTTACATAACCGTTATTTTTTATGATTTCATCTTTTACAAGTTCCTTTACCGTTTCTGCATGGTCAGCTTTTATAGAAAGAATAGCTGTTTTCACCATCTTATTTTTAAGCTCATAAGCATCATTCTGAGGTTTGTCCTTATAAACAATTTGGGTTTCTTTAATTACTTTTGGAGCAGGGACATTCACCACAATTTTTTCGGCTTTTTTCTGTGCCGAATCTTTCTTCTCAATCTTCGATTCCAGTTTTGTTGAAGCAATTTTATCGGTTAAAGAGTCAACCATCTTAGACGTATTTTCTATTTTCTGCTGAATTTCGCCTTTGGCATCTTCAAAATCTTTTATTCTGACGTTAGCAGAATCCAGAACCTTGTCCGCAGTATTGTTGATGGAATTGATAGTTTCATTTACTACAGCAGCCGTACTGTCTGCCGTATGAATTGTATCTTCTATTTGAGATTTTGTCGCTTCTGCTTTTTTACACATAATGAAAGTGCTGGATACAGCCACCAGTAATAGGTACTTTTTCATAACATTAATTTTTTTGATGATGTAAAATTAGTGGTGAACAGAAGCATACTTTTGTAAATAGAAAGTATTATTCCGGTAAAATTTTAATGAATTGAAAATCATTGTATTGGATCTGTTTTACAAAAGATTTACAAAAACAGAATGGATGAAAATTATCTTCAACAATAAATTAAATGATTAATTTTTTATAATTATGAGGTTAAAAAAATAAAGCTTTATGAAAAATGAGTAGAAGAGTAAGCTGTTTTTTTATTAGTACTTGGCATTTTTTTCTACCGGATAGTGGTAATGGTTTATTATATTTTGGGATTGTTTTATAATAATTTAACATTTTTTTTGAAAAATAACATTCAAATGCTGATTCTGAATATTATAATATTTACATTTGCTTTTTAGATTTTTATAATGAAAGGAGTGTATTTTGTTCTCATTTTTAATAGTGTAATGATCCACATTTGTTGATGATGAAATTATATTATTTAATATTAAAAAGATAAGCACAGTAATAATAAGTTTAAAAAAAAAAGAAAAACTATATGAAAAAACAAATACTTTTGATGGGGATATTTCTTATTTCCAATGTTTTTTTAGCACAAACAAGCAGACTTTGGAAGGAAGTGTCTCAAAAAAATACTTCGGAAATCTTTGAAAATAAGACCAGCATTCTTCACCCCAAAATTTATAATCTTGATTTTGATAATTTAAAGAATGTTTTAGCGAAAGCACCCAAAAGATTTGCTGTTAAAGGAAAGTCTGATGTTATTGTTTCTTTCCCAAATTCTAATGGCAACCTTGAAAGTTTCAAAGTAAGAGAAAACTCAAATTTCGATCCTGAATTAGCAGCAAAATATCCGGATATTAAATCTTATGTTGGTGTAGGTGATGATGACCCTAGTTCTACTATTTATTTCAGTATTTCACCATTGGGATTATCTTCAATGGAGATTTATGGAAACAAATCAGCGGTTTTTATCGAGCCATATACAAAAGACCTTTCAACTTATGTTGTTTATAAAAAATCAGATAAAAAAGAGAGTTTAGATAAGTTTGAATGTACTGTGCTGGATGTTGCTCAAAAAGGTCTGGATAATTCTGATCTTACCGCAAGACCAAATGCCGATGATGGAAAATTAAGAACTTTCAGATTAGCCTTATCTTGTACAGGTGAATATACAACCTATTTTGGAGGAACAGTAGCGGGTGCATTGGCAGCGATGAACAATACAATGACTCGTGTAAATGGAGTTTTTGAAAAAGATTTCTCTGCAAGAATGATCATTATTGCAAACAATAATGCTGTAATTTATACTGACGCAGCTACAGATCCTTATTCTCCTTCAGCCCAAATGAATAACTGGAATGCTCAGTTACAGAATACTTTAACTGCGACGATTGGAGAAGCAAACTACGATATCGGCCATTTATTTGGGGCAACTGGTGGTGGTGGAAATGCTGGTTGTATTGGTTGCGTTTGTACCAATGGATCAAAAGGAAGTGGATATACTTCCCCGGCAAATGCTATTCCATCTGGTGATAGTTTTGATATTGATTATGTTGCCCATGAAATGGGGCATCAGTTTGGAGGAAATCATACATTTTCTCATAATATTGAATCAGCAGGGGTAAATATGGAGCCCGGTTCAGGATCTACAATTATGGGGTATGCAGGGATTACCAACCAGGATGTGCAACAACATTCAGATCCATTTTTTCATGCTATAAGTATTCAGCAGATTACCAATAATATTAAAACAAAAACCTGCCCGGTAATTACAAATACCGGAAATGCTATTCCTACAGCTGATGCAGGATTAGATTATATCATTCCGAAGGGCACTCCATTTATGCTTACAGGAACGGGCACTGACGGAGATGGAGATGCTCTAACCTATATTTGGGAGCAAATGGATAAAGCTGTTGCTGGACAAACCGGAGCAAATTCTGCGGCAACTGCAACAAAAGCTTCTGGTCCTACTTTCAGATCTTGGACTCCACAAACTACTCCTATTAGATATTTTCCAACAATGACTTCAGTATTAGCTGGAGCAACTACTACTCAAGGCTTGGCAATTCCTGTAGAAGCTTTATCAAATGTTGCCAGAACATATAACTTCAGGTTTACCACTCGTGACAATAGAGCGGGAGGTTCTGGAAACAATTCTGATGATATGGTAGTTACAGTGAATGCAGCTGCAGGCCCGTTTACCGTAACTTCACAAAATACTACTGGCGTTGTTTGGACTGAAGGTCAGTCATATGCAATTACATGGAATGTTGCCAATACAACAACGGCACCGATAAGCGCACCTAATGTAACAATCCTGTTGTCAAAAGACGGCGGTCTCACGTTCCCAACTGTTTTGGTGGCAAGCACTCCTAATACAGGTTCTTATAATTATACTGTTCCAGGCGGTCTTGGTACAATTTCCAACAATGCCAGAATTATGGTGAAAGCTGTTAATAATATATTCTTTAATGTCAATTTACAGAACTTTACAATTAATTCATCAGTGGTAGTAAACCCACCACCAAATCCAAGAGATCCGGTAACAGTCCCTACAAGAGTTTACCAGGGACTGATGATATATCCTGTGCCTTCCAACGATGGGTATGTGTATATCAAAGCTGATTTCCCTAGACAGGTTCCACTTCGTCCTTATGTTATTACCTACGAATTATTTTCAATGGATGGAAAGCTGATTGTTCCTAAAAAGACCAAATATATATTTGATCAACTTCTGGAACAGATTAACTTAAAACATTTGCCTACCGAATCCTATATGATTCATGTTACTGTAGACGGAGAGAAAATTGTTAAGAAATTAATGATGATACCTAAGTAAACTATCCAAATAAATTATATAAAAAAACCGTTCATCTGAACGGTTTTTTATTTTTTTATTGCAATTTAGTCTTGTTGAAATTCACTGATGAAATGCAGTTTCACATTCGGGAATTTTTCCTGAGTCATGTGAATCGTAAACGAAGAATCTGCGAGGAATACAAGCTGATCATATTTATCTCTGGCAAGGAAACGCTGCTTTAATCTTGCAAACTCCTTAAACTCGTCAGATTTTTCATCCGCTTCCACCCAGCACGCCTTATGCATAGAAAGAGGTTCGTAGGTACATTTGGCGCCATATTCATGCTCCAAACGGTATTGGATAACCTCATACTGAAGTGCCCCTACAGTTCCGATGATCTTTCTGCCGTTCATTTCAAGAGTAAATAATTGGGCAACTCCTTCATCCATCAGCTGATCAATACCTTTGGCCAACTGTTTAGCTTTAAGCGGATCGCTGTTGTTGATATAACGGAAGTGTTCCGGAGAAAAGCTTGGCACTCCTTTGAAGCTCAGTTTTTCACCTCCTGTTAACGTATCACCGATCCTGAAACTTCCTGTATCATGAAGACCAACAATATCCCCAGGGAAACTTTCATCCACAACTTCTTTTTTATCAGCAAAGAATGCATTAGGGGAAGAGAATTTCATTTTTTTGCCTTCTCTTACCAACAGGTAATTTTCATTTCTTTTGAATGTTCCCGAAACAATTTTTACGAATGCAAGTCTGTCTCTGTGCTTCGGATCCATGTTCGCGTGGATCTTGAAAACGAATCCTGTAAAATTATTCTCTTCCGGCTTTACAAGTCGTATGTCACTTTCTTTAGGCTGTGGCATTGGAGCAATTTCAATAAATGCATCCAATAGTTCACGCACTCCAAAATTATTTAAAGCCGAACCAAAGAAAACCGGCTGTAAATCACCGTTCATATATTCTTCGCGGCTGAATTCAGGATAAACAGACTGTACAAGCTCAAGCTCATCTCTCAGGTTTTGAGCAGCTTTTTCACCGATCACCTCATCTATTGAAGGATCATTGATATCGTCAAACTTAACCGTTTCACCAACTCTTTGCTTCTTTTCTTCAAGAAACAGCTGGATATTATTTTCCCAGATATTATAAATACCCTGGAAATCACTTCCCATACCGATTGGGATAGATAGCGGAACCACTCTTAACCCCAATTTCTGTTCCACTTCATCCAGAAGATCAAATGCATCCTTACCCTCACGGTCCAGTTTATTAATGAAAACAAGCATTGGGATGTTTCTCATTCTGCAGACTTTTACTAATTTTTCAGTCTGTTCCTCAACTCCTTTTGCAACGTCAATTACAACGATCACAGAGTCTACGGCAGTTAAAGTTCTGTAAGTATCTTCAGCAAAGTCTTTGTGACCGGGTGTGTCAAGGATATTGATTTTGTGATCTTTATATTCAAAAGCCAATACGGAAGTCGCTACAGAGATCCCTCTCTGTCTTTCGATTTCCATAAAGTCGGAGGTAGCTCCTTTTTTTATTTTGTTGGATTTTACCGCACCGGCTTCCTGGATAGCACCCCCGAAAAGAAGTAACTTTTCTGTAAGTGTAGTTTTTCCGGCATCCGGGTGGGAAATGATCCCGAAAGTCTTTCTTTTCTGTATTTCTTTGATTAAGTCTGACATAGTGTATTTTGAAGTTGCAAAAATCGGGATTTTTTATGAGGTTTCAAATAATTTGGGAGAATAAGTTGTGGGATCAAGGTTTAAGTGTGGGAGAGTGGTAGAGTGATAGGGTTTTTAGAGGTTGAAGAGAAGATGTAGGATGATAATTATTAATATTATACAGTTGGGAGAAAAAATAAGCAATTACCTTCAAATACAGTATTTCCATTAAAAAATTCTCTCACTCTCCCACACTCAGATCCGACACCGTACCTGTGTCCAAGAATTTCCTTTTTTAGTTGCCTAGGGCTTTCAAAAAAATTATCTTTGTTTTTCAAACTTACAGAGAAAAAGTATGGAGAATAGCAGGTATCCGAAGTTTACCTTTACATGGATCGGCGGTCTTGTTTTAGTGGCAGGATTATTTATAGGAACAATGGCTGTTTCTTTTTTCGGCAGTTTTTGGAAAATTGCTTTTAGGGAAAACCTCGAACTGAAAGATTGGTTCCTGATGGTGACCAATGCTGCAGGTTTTCTGACTGCTATTGCTTTTTTCGATTTTTTCATTGTAAGACCTTCAACCGGGAAAAAACTGAACTTCAATTTTTCTCCTACGAATTTTTCTACCTACCTCCTGATATTTCCTATGATGATGGGTATGATGCTCATTTCAGAATTCATAACATCTCTTATTCCTACCACAGGGCCGTTCTGGGGAAAATACTATGAGTTTTTCTCAAAGCTTATGGAGCAGCTGACTTTTGAACCGGTCATCATGATCATTATGACCGTGATCATGGCCCCTATTTTTGAAGAAATTATTTTCAGGGGTATTATCCAGAAAGGACTTATCAATAAAGGGGTAGATCCACGAAGAGCTATTTTTTATGCATCCGTTATTTTTGGGCTGGTTCACGGAAATCCATGGCAGTTTGTAGGAGCCGTATTGCTGGGATGCGTATTGGGGTTGGTTTACTATAAAACAAAATCGTTATTACTGCCGATGCTGTTGCATGGGTTTAATAATCTGTGTTCTTCATTGCTGGTTACCTACACCAAAAGTGAGAGCTTTGCAGACGCTTTTAAAATTTCCGAATGGGTTATTCTGGCTGTCGGGATTGTGCTTTTTTCTTTGTTCTATTATCTTTTTACGAAAAAGTATAAAGTACATTACGCTGAAATTTAACAAAATTCGGATATAAAATTAACCGTAAATGATACGGAAAAAACAAATTGAGCAAAAATGAATATAGATATGGAATTATTGGTTGCCACACACAACGAACACAAAAAAGAAGAGATCCAGCAGATCCTGGGAAATCATTTTACAGTAAAAAGTCTTACCGATTATAATATTCATGAAGAAATTGTAGAAGATGGCGACTCTTTCAATGCCAACGCCCTGATCAAAGCAAAATACTGTTTTGAAAAAACCGGAATCCCAAGTTTGGGAGACGACAGCGGACTTGCTGTTGAAGCTTTGGACGGAAGACCCGGAATTTTTTCTGCACGTTATGCAGGAGATCATGATTTTGCTAAAAATATCGAAAAGGTTTTAAGCGAGCTGGAAGGTCAGGAAAATAGAAAAGCCTATTTCATTACGGTTCTATGTTACTATGACGAGAATGGAGCCCGTTATTTTGAAGGAAAAGTTCACGGAAATTTACTCACAGAAAATAAAGGACATAAGGGTTTTGGATATGATCCCATCTTTGTTCCCGAAGGACATGACAGGACTTTTGCAGAAATGAATCCTGAAGACAAAAACAAAATAAGTCACCGCAAACAGGCATTGGATCTGTTTCTTGACTTCCTTAAAGTAAAAGAATAATTAATTCTATGCGGGTCGTATTTAAACTGGCATCCAAAAGATATGTTTAAATTTTCTGTCGTACATTTGTTATAATAAACTATTGATTTGAGTACTTATTTAACGATATTAGGCTTTAATTCAGCTATTCCGACCATTAATTCTTCGCCCACGGCACAGCTGCTGGAAATGGAAGAGAGACATTTTCTGATCGATTGCGGAGAAGGAACCCAGGTACAGCTGAGAAAGGCGAAAGCGAGATTTTCAAAGATCAATCATATCTTTATATCACATCTTCACGGTGATCACTGTTTCGGTCTTCCCGGACTTATCGCCTCTTTCCGTTTGCTCGGAAGGGATATTCCTCTGCATGTTTATGGCCCGAAAGGAATCAAAAAAATGCTGGAAACCATCTTTACCATTACGGAAACGCATCGTGGTTTTGAAGTGGTTTATCACGAGCTGGACAAAGACTATTCCGAAAAAATTTATGAAGACAGCAGGGTAGAAGTATATACCATCCCGCTGGATCACAGAATATACTGTAACGGTTACCTTTTTAAAGAAAAACCTAAAGACAGGCACCTTAATATGAAGGAAATCGCCAAATACAAAGAAATAGAAACCTGTGATTACCACAATATAAAAGCAGGCAAAGATGTTGTGCTGAGCGATGGCTATGTTCTCAAAAATGAAGTATTAACCTTGGATCCGGCACCTCCTGTTTCCTATGCTTTCTGCAGCGATACCCGGTATCTTGAATCGGTACTTCCGATTATTAAAAATGTAACGGTTCTGTATCACGAATCCACTTTCCTCCATGACCTGAAAGAAATGGCAGACTATACCGGACATTCAACAGCTTTGGAAGCGGCAACGATAGCCCAGAAAGCTGAAGTGGGAAAACTGATCCTGGGTCATTTCTCAAACCGGTATGCAGACCTTACGGTATTTACGGACGAAGCCAGAAATGTTTTTCCCAACACCTTCCTGCCAAAAGCACTGGAAAGCGTAAAAATTTAAAACCTGTATGCTTAATTTTGAAGAATTGAAAAGCTTTTTGAATGAAAAGGCAGACCAATACAACAGCCCCGATTTTATTGAAGATGATCCCATACAGATCCCGCACCGTTTTAATGTAAAGCAGGATATAGAAATTGCAGGTTTTTTGGCTGCAACTATTTCCTGGGGCAACCGGAAATCAATCATTAAATCTGCAGATAAAATGCTTGATATTATGGGGAATTCACCTTATGATTTTGTATTGAATTATTCTGAAAAAGATCTGGATATCCTTCAGAACAAAAGTATCCACAGAACTTTTAACGGTCAGGATTTTGCTTACTTCATCAGGCAGTTCAACAAGATTTATAAAGAAAATGAGAGCCTGGAAAACTTATTTAAAGTAAACGATCAGGAAACTAATTTTCAGCATGCTATTGAAAGGTTCAGAAGCCGTTTTCTGGAACCTGAAAAGCACAGAAGCCACAAACATATCAGCTCGCCTTATAAAAACTCTTCCTCCAAAAGAATTATAATGTTTCTGCGGTGGATGGTGCGAAAAGACAAACATGGCGTAGATTTTGGTATTTGGGAAAATATAGATCAGAAATATCTTTCGATCCCGTTAGATGTACATACGGGAAATATTTCCAGAAAGCTTGGACTGGTTTCCAGAACACAGAACGACTGGAAAACCGTAGAAGAACTGGACGTAGCCATCAGGAAATTTGATGAAAATGATCCGGCTAAATATGATTTCGCCCTATTTGGGCTTGGAGTGACCAAAGAACTCTTATAACACTAAGAAACGATGAAAAAAGAAACTGAAAAAATAGACGCTTTAGAAAAAATAGCGAACGGCATTACATGGTGGGTAGGTTCTATCCCGTCACTCATTGTTCATACTTTATTTTTTATCACCTCATTTCTTTTGCCGATGCTCAATATCGTTGAGTTTGATAAGATGCTTCTGATCCTTACAACGGTAGTTTCTCTGGAGGCCATTTATCTGGCTATTTTTATTCAGATGTCCGTGAACAAAAGTCACGAAAAGATTGAAGATATCCAGGAAGATATTGAAGACATTCAGGAAGATATCGAAGAGATCAGCGAAGATATTGAAGAGATCAGCGAGGATATTGAGGAGATTAATGAAGACATTGAAGACATCCAGGAAGATATTGAAGAGATCAACGAAGACGAAGATGAGGAAGACCATAATGAAAGGGCCAAGAATGTCATTCTGAAAAGCAATGTCAATTCCAATAAGAATGAAATCAAAGCTTTAAAAGATATCATCAGCCAGCTGCAGACAGAAATAGACCAGCTGAAAAAAGAATAATACTACCTGAGTTCGGGTTAGGACATTTCTGTTTTAATAAATAAGTAAGCCGGGAGGGGGATGTGAGTTGAGGTTAAAAAAATAGTTACAACCCTGTAATTTATTATTCTTTTAAAGACTGCTTCATCAAATTTTACGATAACGTCAGAAATTGTAGGTCTGATAGTAACTTCCAGTCTCCCTATTCAAGCTTCCAGCCTATTATCCTTAATATAAATTATAATTGAACGTAGTTTTCAAGATTAAAAGCAGGCCGTCCGTACAGGTGGTCTGTTTTTTTTATGCACATTTCAAAGTTTAAAAATTAAATTCTACTAATTTTGTGGAATATGTAATTATAAAATAAATTTATTATTAATATAGATGTTAAATTAATTGAATTGACTGAAAAAGAGTGTTTTTTATTGATATTTTTGTTACATTTGAACAAATAAAAATAAAATGTTCAATTATAGACTGAATAATTACTTTTTAGTTACAATGTTTCTATTGGCTTCTGTTTCTGCTTTTTCCCAGAAAATGAACAGAAAGCCGCAGCTCGAAAAGTTTAGCACCCAGAGTAAAAAAGCCGGGGCATTTATTGATGTAAATGTACCTACTTATGCGCCTTCCGCGTTCACCATAGATCAGCTGGTAAAAAATGTACTGATTTCCGGAGGATCTGTGTGTGCAGCCCCCAATGTGAGCAATGTAACCATATCACCCAATCAGCCGCCAACAGATACAGAAAGAGCATGGGGATATTTTCATAAAGGAACAACTAATTTTCCTTTTACTGACGGAGTTGTGCTTGTTTCCGGTAAAGCAAGAAGAGCTGGAAATGGATTGGAAGCATCCACATTAAGCGATATTGTTCCTGGAGCCGGGATGAATGATCCTGATCTGGTAGCCGCGATTAATCCGCCGGATGACCTTAAAGATGTTGTGTCTCTGGAATTTGATTTCGTTCCGAACAGCAACCAGGTAAAATTTAATTATTTATTTGCCTCAGAAGAATATACAAGTGGATTCCCATGTGGTGATTTTGCAGACGGTTTTGCTCTCCTTCTGAAAAAAGTAGGGGACCCAACCTATGAAAATTTAGCCGTTCTTCCCAATGGAGCAGGACCGGTAAGTGTTCTTAATATTGTACCACTGGGAGTAGGGTGTGATGGAGAAACCATTAATGAGCAATACTTCGGCGGATTGAATACGCAGAATATCGAAACCAATTTCATCGGGAGAACCATACCTCTTACGGCAGTGGCCACAGTTGTTCCGGGGCAGACCTATCATTTTAAAATGGTGATGGCAGATGCGGTGGATAATAGTTATGATTCTGCAGTTTTTTTGCAGGGTGGATCATTTGACATCGGAATGACCATCGTGGATGGTAACGGAAATCCTTTGGGGGAAACTCTGAATATGTGTGATAATACACCACAGACTTTAAAAGCACAAGTGTCAACTGTGCCGGGAATGACCTACAAATGGTACAAAAACGGTGTGGTAATTCCTAACGCAACCAGTGCTGTATATATAGCCACTTCACCCGGAGTATACGAAGTAAAAACTTTTGTGGGCGGAACAGAATGTCAGAAAGCAAGCATTACCATTATAGGCGGAACTTCTCCGACGGCTCAGAATGCAATATTGAAGCTTTGCGCGACTCCTACTCTGAGCACTTTTAATTTAGAAGATGCAAAACCACAGATAAGTACAACACCAGGCGCCGTATTTCGTTTTTATGCCAATCAGGCGGATGCGCAAGCTCAAAACAACAGCTTTATTACCAATCTTACCAACTACAATGGTACCGATGGACAGATTATTTATGTAGTCGTTTCCAATGGTGCATTTTGTAGCAAAATTGTGACCCTGACGCTAAGAAGAGAAGAAACACCTGTTGCCCAGATTACTGCTCCGAGAATGAGGATCTGCGAAGGAGAATCTCTGATATTAACAGCGGGAGGCGGTGTAACCTATCAATGGGGAGATACTTCTTCTACCGGGGGAGTAAGAACGGTAAACCCAACCCAGACCACAACCTATACCGTATATGCTATTGGTGCACAGGGCTGTAAATCCCTACAACCCGCATCCATTACCATTGATGTAGTTCCGACTATCGTATCTACACTAAAAGGAGGGCAGATCTGTGAAGGGGATATGATCCTTTTGGATGCCGGATCAGGACCGGGTTATACCTATGAATGGAGTACAGGAGAAACCACCCAGGGCATTACCGTATCAACTCCGGGTGAATATACCGTTATGATCAGTAACGGGGTATGTTTAAAAGAATTTAAAACCCAGGTAATACGCGCTGTAGTTCCCGAAATTATAAAAGTTGATTATAACGACAGCGGAACAATGGTTCTTACGGCAAGTAATCCTAGTAACGGTACATTAGAATATTCTGTAGACAACGGCTTTACCTGGCAGGCGTCCAATGTATTCTCCAATGTTCCTAAGAATACCGTAATATCCATCCGTGTCAAAGTGAAAAATACCAGCTGTGTAGGATTTCTGGAATACTTTACATTTGTTATGAAAAATGTAATCACACCAAACGGAGACAATGTAAATGATATTATTGACTTTAGCGGAGTAAGCAGTTACAAAGATTTTCAAGGGTTCGTTTTTGACCGTTACGGAAGAGAAGTATTCAAAGCCGGAAAAACAAGGCCGTATTGGGATGGCTATTTCCAGGGAAAACGTCTCCCAACTGCATCTTACTGGTATCAGGTAACCTATCAGGATCCTGCCAGCAAACAGACAGCAGTGAAAACAGGATGGATTCTTCTTAAAAACTTAGAATAATCTTTTATATAATTTATAGAAAGGCTGGCATTTTTGTCAGCCTTTCTTATTATTTTCAAACAAAGCAAATTTATATTGCTGAATAAATAAACTTGCATTAGTGATAATGTAAATTGTGCTAAATTAAGTTTCAATCAAAAAAAATAGTATTTTTGTTTAAAATACTATAAAATGTTAAATAGGAGGATTGGAAATTTATTTTTGGCGTTATTTTTTGCACTCATCGGCAGTTTGGTTTTTGCTCAAAACACAGACAGAGCAGCGATGCCTGCAAAAAAAGCTAGTGCCGCCTCTATGAAAGCAGGTGTTTTTATAGATGTAAATACACCCAATTATCCGGAGTCCGGCTACAGCATTACACAGCTGGTAAAAGACGTATTGATTTCCGGAGGAGCTTGTTCCACGTCCAATGTAAGTAACGTCACTGTTTCTCCCAATTTATCAATAAATGATCCTGGCCGAAGCTGGGGGTTCTTTAATAAAGGAACCACAGCTTTTCCTTTTGCAAAAGGAATTGTTCTTTCCACCGGATACGCTGCAAAAGCAGGTAACAGTTATCAGGGAATTTTAAGTGACGGTCTGAATACTTTTGGAGATACAGATCTGGCTGCGGCTTTGGGAATCAATAATGGTGAACTGAGAGATGCTACCTATATAGAATTTGATTTTGTACCGGCTTCTACAGAGGTTACATTCAGATACCTGTTTGCTTCCAAAGAATATGCTCCCGCATTCCAGTTTGCATGTACCAAATCAGACGGATTTGCTTTACTGTTAAAAAAAGCAACTGATCCTAACTATACCAATCTCGCAGTACTTCCTAACGGAGCAGGCCCCGTGAGTGTAACTAACATACATCCTGCAATTTCCGGAAGTTCTGGCTGTGGCCCTATAAACGAACAGTATTTCGCAGGAATCAATAACCCTATTGTTGAAACTAACTTTGATGGACGTACCGTTCCCTTGACCGCAAAAGCGACTGTAATTCCAGGCCAGACCTACCACTTCAAAATGGTCTTGGCAGATTTTAGTGACAGGAGTTATGACTCAGCTGTATTTCTGGAAGCGGGATCATTTGACATAGGAGTGAAAATTCTCGATCCTGCCGGAGTACAGCTTCCTGATACAGTTTATATGTGCGATAATGCACCTCAGACATTTACAGCCTCTGTTCAGGTTCCTAACGTTACTTATCAATGGTTCTTAAATAATAACCCTATTCCCGGTCAAACCGGAGCTAGTTATACTGCTACGCAACCAGGTGTATACAGTGTTCAGGTATTCATCCAGGGAAACACATGCCCGGGAACGGGAACGATTACAGTAGTTGGAGGAACTTCCCCTACCGTACAGAATGCGACCCTGACAGCCTGTTACGCTGCTGGAAATGCAACCTTTAATTTACCTTCTGCAGACGCTTCTATAAGTACAACCCCTGGTGCAACATTTACATATTACTTAAACCAGGCAGATGCGCTCGCTGGAAATGCAAATACCATTCCCAGCCCTGCCACCTATTCAAGCCCTGGAGGACAAACAGTATATGTTCGTGTTAAAAATGGCTTCTGTTTCAAAGTAGCTCAGTTGCAGCTGGTAAAAGCACCTCAGATGACTGCATCAATTTTGCCGCCCGCGGTATTAACCTGTGCCAGCTCGCAGACCACTTTAGATGCTTCAGCTTCTGTTTATCCTGCGGGATCTACTTTTAACTGGACGACAACCGGAGGAAATATCGTTTCAGGAGGAAATACACTAACTCCGGTTATCAATGCTCCGGGGACTTATACTTTAACAATATCAAAAACGTATCAGCCGGGACCTGTTACCTGTATTGCTGTTGCCAATGTTACAGTTACAGGAGACAGCGCTCCACCTGTAACAGGACTTACAGCAAGTAAAACACAGATATGTAGTGGTGAATCGGTCACTTTAACTGCTTCAGGAGGTACTACTTATAATTGGACGGGCCTTCCCGGAACAGGTAATACTCAGACAGTATCACCTACTGCAACTACTACGTATACAGTAAGTGCTGTAGGAGCCAATGGATGTGTATCTCAAAATCCTGCCACAATCACTATTGAAGTTTCACAGCCCATCACTGTACAGAATGCTATATTACATAAATGTTATGCTCCGGGACTTACCTATGACCTGACAACTGCTCAGAGTCAGATCACTTCTGCAGGAGCAGGTGTTACTTTTACCTATTATATCAATCAGGCTGATGCTCTTGCGGGAAATGCTAATTTTATTGCAGCGCCAACAACCTATTCGCCACCGGGAAATCAGACTATATATGTATTAGTAAAAAACGGAGGATGTCATTATGTAGTTTCCCTTCAGTTACTAAGAACAGCCGAAACAACACTTACGATAGCAGCACCGCAGGAAATAACCTGTACAACCCCTCAGACTACATTAAATGCTTTGGCATCTGTAGTGCCTGCTGGATCTACTATTGCATGGACAGCAGCAGGAGGTGGAAATATAGTGTCAGGTGCCAATACGCTTAATCCTGTAGTGAATGCAGGAGGGACCTATACACTTACAGTTACCAATGTATCCCAGCCGGGAAATTTAACCTGTACCTATACAGCAACAGTTACCGTAACGCAAAATACAACATTGCCAACGGCCACTCTTGTTTCCTCTCAACCCAGAATATGTGTCGGAGAATCAGTAACGCTGACTGCTTCAGGAGGTGCAACCTATAACTGGACGGGCCTTCCCGGAAACGGAAATACCCAGGTGGTTTCTCCGGTTGTTACTACCGTTTATGAAGTATTTGCAGTAGCAGCTAACGGATGTGTTTCTGCAACCCCGGCAACAGTTACTGTAATAGTTGGACCACCAACAGCAGGCATATCCGCATCCAAATCAAAAATATGTGTGGGAGAATCCGTTACTCTTACGGCTACCGGAGGAATTACCTATAACTGGGTAGGCCTTCCCGGAAACGGAAATACTCAGGTGGTTTCGCCAACCGTTACTACGGAATACTCAGTGTATGCATTGGGAGGTAATGGTTGTAGTTCTGTACTGCCTGCAAAGGTGACCATTGAGGTGGTACCGGCTATTGTATCTACATTAGAGGATGTATATGTATGTGCCGGCGATACAGGGGTTCTAGATGCTGGTGCAGGTACTAACTATACTTATTTATGGAGCACAGGTGCAACTACCCAGACTATATCGACCAATGTTCCCGGAACCTATACCGTTACCATCAGTAATGGAGTATGTTCTAAGACTTTCACCGGAAAATTATTAAATCCAGATCTCCCTCAGTTTACAAATATAGTATATGATAATCATGTGCTTACCCTTACAGCAAGCAACCCTACGGGAGGTGAATTGGAATATTCAATAGATGGAGGTGTGGTATGGCAGTCGTCCAATATATTTTATAATGTCTTAAATAATACAAACTACCATGTGATGGTAAGGGTAAAAGATGCAAATTGTAGTACCTCACTGGATTATTTCACATTTGTAATCAGTAATGCCATAACACCTAATATGGATGGAGTAAATGACACAATAGATTTCTCAGGACTTAGGGGATATAATAACTTTGCAGCATCAGTTTTTGACCGGTATGGTGCAGAACTTTTCCGGGCAACCAAAACCGATGCTGTCTGGACAGGTTCTTTAAAAGGAATGAACCTGCCTACAGGCACTTACTGGTATAAAGTACAGTGGGAGAATCCGGCCAGCAAAAAGCTGGAACAGCGATCAGGCTGGATATTGCTAAAAAACAGAAACTAATAGATAAACCTTCCATATTTGGGAGGTTTGCTTTTTTTATATTAAAAATTTTATAAAAAATATAGGATATATTTAGAAATAAATTAAATTTGTTGAAACAAAAGTATTATGCGAAGAAATCTACTATTCATTTTATTTTTCTTAGTCGTTTCGACATTTTTATTTTCACAAACAACAGGCCCCCGAAAACCTCCTAAAGATAAGCCTGCAGGATCAGTTACTCAAAAAGCGGGCAATTTTATTGATGTGAATACTCCGGGGTATGCGGAATCCAGCTATTCTATTACGCAGCTGGTGAAAGATGTCCTCATCTCTTCAGGAACAAATACTTGTGTAACGCCTGCAGTATCCAATGTGAAAATTACACCTAACCATGCTGTGAGCGATGCAGACAGATCCTGGGGATATTTTCATAAAGGAACCACTAATTTTCCTTTCAAAGACGGGATTGTACTTTCTACAGGAAAAGCAAGAAGAGCAGGAAACGGACCTGAAGGAAACCTGAGTGATAATAATGGTGGCGGTACAGATTCAGATCTTGCACAGGCTATTGGATCTACCGGAACGCTGACGGATGGTGTTCTTTTGGAATTTGACTTTACCCCTACAACATCACAGATCAAATTTAATTATATTTTGGCTTCGGAGGAGTACTCCGGCTCATTCCCATGTCAGTATGCAGATGCTTTTGCTATTTTGCTTAGACCGACATCTGGAGGACCTTATCAGAATATGGCGGTGCTTCCAAACGGTGCCGGTCCTGTAAGTATTACGAATATCCACCCGTTAATTCCTGGCGGTGGCGGTTGTGCTGCAGTTAATGAACAGTATTTTGCAGGATATAATACAGGCAATGTTGAAACCAATTTTGAAGGAAGAACAATTCCTCTTACTGCAACTGCGACTGTAATGGCAGGGCAGGAATATCACTTTAAAATGGTTGTTGCCGATTATGCACCGGGAAGCTTTGAAGATCATGGCTGGGATTCTGCTGTATTTCTGGAAGGAGGATCATTTAATATCGGTGTAGAACTTCTGGATCCCAGCGGTGCTACATTACCTTCAGAAATCAATGTCTGCGATAATGAACCGCAGATAATTACAGCATCAGTAAGTGACCCTAACTTATTATACCAATGGTACCTCAACGGAGCTCCGGTAGCTGGTGCCACTACCAATACGATTACGGCTGTACAGCCAGGAACATATACTATCGAAGTAAGTGTTCCCGGAAATCCTTGTCCGGGTAAAGCAACCATAGAAATTCACGGGGGAACCACTCCGCAGGCCCAGGATGCAACACTTTTACTGTGTTCTACGCCGGATATTACCACTTTTGACCTGACGAATGCTATGCCGTCAATAAGCCCGACACAGGGAGCTGTATTCAGATTCTATGTAAATCAGGCTGATGCTGTGGCTCAGAATAATAACTATATTCAGAATATTTTAAATTATAACGGTACAGATGGGCAGATTCTGTATGTTGTAGTTTCAAACGGAGGTTTCTGCAGCAAGATGATAGAATTAAAGCTACTAAAAGAAACTACACCTAAGGCAGGGATAAAATCTTCCAGAATTAAAATATGTCCGGGAGAAGCGGTAACTCTTACGGCTGAGGGAGGTGTTACCTATCAATGGGTTAATTTTCCGGGTACAGGAAATACACAAACTGTAACTTTGTATCAGACTACAACATTTTCTGTGTATGCAGTGGGGACAAAAGGCTGTCGTTCTTTAAATCCTGCTACCATAACCGTAGAGGTTACCCCAGAGATCACTTCACCTTTAAAAGATGTGGAAATGTGTCTGGGTGATCGTGTTACTTTAGATGCAGGTGCTGGACCTAATTATAAATACTTATGGAGTACCGGAGCTACAACACAAACTATCACTGCGGACAGCTGGGGTGTTTATACGGTAGAAGTGGATAACGGCTTCTGTAAAAAGATCTTCACCGCGAAAGTAGGAGGTGCAGCCACTCCTTTCGTGACAGCAGTGAATTATGAAAGTGCTAAAAAAACCGTGATGATTATTGCGGAAAATCCCATGATGAATAATACCCCAAGTACTTTAGAATATTCTATCGACAATGGAATCACGTGGCAGGATTCAAATATTTTCACCAACCTTTTGGACAATACAAATTATACCGTATTGGTGAGAAGAGTAGGAACTCATTGTGTGGGAACCTTTGATTTCTATACGCTGCAGATCAATAATATCATTACACCTAATGATGATGGTGTAAATGATATTCTGGACCTTACAGCATTGGTTGGATTCAAAAATTTCACAGGATCTGTTTTTGACAGGTATGGAGTGGAAATGTTTAGATTCTCTAAAGAAAAACCTGTATGGGATGGAACTGTGGGTGGAAAAAAACTTTCTACAGCAACTTACTGGTATAAATTTAATTTCGAATATCCTAAGTCAAAAATTCAGATGAACTGGTCCGGATGGATCATGCTTAAGAATCGAGAATAAGATACAGAAATCATGCATAGAAAAGCCTTTCAAGTTTACTTGAAAGGCTTTTTATTTTTTTGAAATAGACTACTTATTGATTTTGTTTCCAGAGATTGGCAAAGCCTATAAAATCCAGAACGCTGAGCTCTTCCGCCCTCTTGTCCAAAAATTCGTGGGTCTTTAAAGCTTCAGGAATATTCAATATTTTCAAGGAGTTTGAAAGCTTTTTTCTTCTCTGGTTAAATCCTGCTTTTACAATCTGCTTAAAAAGAACCTCGTTTCCAGCCAGACCTTCTTTTGGATTTCTGGTCAGTCGGATGACTCCTGATTTTACTTTCGGAGGTGGATTGAACACATTTTCATGAACGGTAAACAGATAAGAAACATCATAATAGGCCTGGATCAGAACAGAAAGAATACCGTAATCTTTAGTTCTGGGTACTGCAGCTGTTCTTTCCGCAACTTCTTTCTGGAACATTCCTACCATTTCAGGAATCTGCTGATAATAATCAACAATCTTAAAAAGGATTTGCGAAGAGATATTATAAGGAAAGTTACCAATAATGGCAAGCTGCTCTCCATTGATAAAATGGAAGTCCTGTTTCAGAAAATCTCCTACAAAAGTATTTTCTGTAATCTTTGAATAGTTCTTTTTCAGGTATTCAATAGATTCGGTGTCTATCTCTGCCAGATAGATAGTCTGTTCTTTTTCAAACAGATATTTGGTAAGGACACCCATTCCGGGACCTACTTCCATGACATTTTTATAGTCTTCAAAACTAAGACCCTCCACGATTTTTCTCGCGATATTTTCATCTGTCAGAAAGTGCTGTCCAAGATGTTTTTTTGCTTTTACACTCAAAGTTTTTTATGATTTTATTAACAATGATTTTCTTTATTTCTCCCCAAATTTCGGAAGATTTTTTCTAATTTAGCCAAAAATTTTAATATTAATGGCTAAATCTGTAGATGAGTTTAATAAGAAAAGGCTTCGGTCAAGCAATATTACAGTCGTAATAAGTATCGCATTAGTGTTATTTTTGTTAGGATTAATGGGGCTTATTTTAATTAATGCCCAAAAGTATTCTGACTATATTAAAGAGCAGCTGGTAGTAAATGCTTATTTTGATGAAAACTACGATGCAAAAGATTCTGTAAAGATTGCAAAACTGGAGGAAGAAACTTTTAAAAAGGTACAGACCTTAGCTCCTGTAAAAAAAGCAACGTATATCTCACGGGACATGGCGGCTCAAGAAGCCAAAAAAACAATGGGGATAGACAGCGATGCACTTTTTGAGGAAAATATTTTCCCTTCATCCATCGAAGTTGCATTAAAGCCAGAATATGTAGATCCTGCAAAAATTGACGGGGCAATTAAAGTGATCAAAGCTGTTCCGGGTATTGTAGATGTTAAGAATGACAGCACTTTAATGGTGGATGTTTACAATAATCTAAGCAGAATCCTTAAGTGGATCCTGGGATTCTCTATTCTGTTTCTTGTCTTGGCAGTAGTACTGATCAACAACTCGATCAGACTTAAAATATTCTCCAAAAGATTTATCATTAAAACCATGCAGCTCGTTGGAGCAAAAAGAAGATTCATCCTTAAGCCGTTTATCATCGAAGCCATTATTTTAGGGGCTATCGGATCAGTGATTGGACTTCTGGCACTGGGAGGAGTTTGGTATTATTTTACAAGCCAGATTGGTTCGGCTTTCGTACAGGATAACAACCAATATTTCTGGCTGATTGTTTTAGTGCTTGGAGTAGGAATTTTTATTTCTGTTTTAAGTACCATTTTCGCTACATGGAGATTCTTAAAATCAAACGTTGACGATCTATATTACTCTTAATAATGAGCAAAAAAACAAATAAATTTGCCGCTTCAGAGTTTGGCAAAGAAACCGAAGTACCACAGGAAAATACCTTTTACTTCGGACAGCAGAACTTTAAGTGGATGCTGATAGGACTGGCTTTTATCATAGTAGGCTTCCTGCTGATGATGGGGCCGGATGCTAATACAGTAGACGGTAAATTTGATCCTAACTCATGGAATGATGGTATTTTTTCCATCCGAAGGATCAGAATTGCACCACTGTTTATAGTGATAGGCTTTGGAATAGAAGTTTATGCTATTTTAAAAAGAAAATAAATTAATACATTCTTTGTTTAGAGATTAAAAGGTTAAGTGGTTTAGAACTCGTTCTAAATTTCAGAATCTTTTAATCTTTAAATTTTTATATACACCAAAATATGGATTTAATTAAAGCAATCATTATTGCTATTATTGAAGGACTTACAGAGTATCTTCCTATTTCTTCTACGGCACACATGGGATTTGCAGCGAACCTTTTGGGTCTGCAAGAGGATGAGTTTCTGAAAATGTTTCAGGTGTCTATTCAGTTCGGTGCTATTTTATCCGTTGTAGTGGCATACTGGAAAAAATTCTTTGATCTGAAAAATCTCCAGTTTTATTATAAGCTTGCTTTTGCAGTTGTTCCGGCATTGGTTCTGGGGTATTTATTTGATGATAAAATTGAATCCGTCCTTGGAAACCAGATCGCCATTTCTTCAGTACTCGTATTGGGAGGTATAGTTCTGCTTTTCGCAGACAAATGGTTCAAGAACCCTACAATTGATGATGAAAAAGGGATTACCATAAGAAAAGCAATCACAATAGGCTTCTGGCAGTGTCTTGCAATGATGCCGGGAACCAGCCGCAGTGCAGCTTCTATTATTGGAGGAATGTCACAGGGGCTGACCAGAAAGGCTGCTGCAGAATTTTCTTTCTTTCTGGCCGTTCCGACAATGCTGGCAGTAACGGTATATTCTGTTTTCCTGAAAACTTGGGGGAAAGAAACCGGGAACCCTCAGAAGGGGTATGAAATGATTATGGCATCTCAGGATCATATTATGATCTTCATAGTAGGAAATATTGTAGCATTTATTGTAGCATTGATTGCCATTAAAGCATTCATCGGAGTACTGAACAAATATGGTTTCAAACCTTGGGGTTGGTACCGTATCTTTGTAGGAATTGCTTTGTTGATCTATTTCTATTTCTTTAAATAAGCCTATGAAAAGTAATATTTTAAAAATATTGGCTTTTTCCGGCCTGATCGTGTCCTGTGCTCCGGCACATACGCTGTTTGTAAAAAATAATACAGGAGAAAGGATAGAATTTTTCGTTGAGCTGAAAGAAAAAAATCTTGCTGAAGATCTACTGATCTGTAAGGAGCTTGTCCCGGACGAAAGACTGGACCACAAACCTTTTATGGAATATTCCAAAGAAGGAAAATGTTACCGCCAAAAAATTACATCTGTTAGCAAAACCAGCTATAAATTTAATTTACCTGAAAATTATACAGTGAACATTGCTCCGAATAATTCAGTGTACCCTTTTCAGAATATATACTACTTCATTGGTGATAAAAAATGCTTTGTCAATGTAGAAAACGGACCTGACTGCAAGCAGAAGGTCAATAAGTTGCCAAGCTTAGTAAGTATCACCGAAATTTTAGAATAATGACAGCTGAAGAACTGCAAGCAGGATATGTATTCTTATTGGATAAACCTTTGGATTGGACCTCTTTCCAGGCGGTCAATAAGATGAAGTATAAACTCAAAAGAGAATTTAATCTTCCCAAGAAATTTAAAATAGGCCATGCAGGAACCTTAGATCCGAGAGCAACCGGTCTGCTTATTGTCTGCTGTGGAAAATTTACAAAGAAAATTCCCGAAATTCAGGATGCTCCCAAAGAATACTGGACGGAAATCAAAATAGGAGTACAGACAGAATCCTATGATACGGAAAAACCAGAGATCCTTCATCAGGATATTGCCCACGTTACAGAACAGCAAGTCAAAGAAACTCTTGAAAAATTCGTTGGGGAAATAGAGCAGAAACCTCCGGTATACTCAGCCATAAAAATTGATGGACAAAGAGCTTATAATTTAGCTAGAGCAGGAGAAGAAGTTGAAATGAAATCCAGGAAAACGACAATCTTCTACATTAAAGATATTAACATTGAATTTCCTTTGGTCAGCTTTACGGTAGGATGTTCAAAAGGTACCTATATCAGAAGTCTGGCTCATGACATTGGGCAGGAGCTGGGAGTGGGAGCTTATCTTACACAGCTTAGACGCACAAAGATCGGAGATTATACGATTGAAAATGCGACCGCTGATTTTCTGGAGAATGAATACAGATTCGAAAGCTTATGATAAAAAATTTCCTCTTTCTTTTAAGCCTGTTATATACTGCTACTTGTTTTTCGCAGGAAACGGAGACTAAAAAAGTTAAAATGGATTTTTACCTCAATCCATCACTCAATATCGGCTATAATCTTCAAAACAGAGATAATCAGTTTACGGATTCGCAGTATATTGAACCAAAAAGGATTGGTAAAATAACATATGGAATATCAGCAATAGGCGGTTACAATTTTCTTCCTAACTTTGCACTCGGAACAGGATTTAAATACAGTTTTATAGAAGACAATTACCATCTGGTCTACTGGATGATCCAGCCGAAGATCATATTCAGTCCGGGGGACCGTCCTTTTTATGTTGATTTAAATTATGGAAAGCAGCTTAATCATTCGGCGATTTCTGATTCCGAATTTTGGGGAGCAAGATTGGGAATCATGGTTTCCTACTCAAAAAGGCTGAGCCAGGAAGGTGGAATTACTTTTGAAGGGCATCAGCTGAATGGTAAGTCTAATGGCTTTTTCATTGGATTAAGTTACGGAATTACTATTTTCAGCAATAAAAATTATACAGGTTACGGAGAAGATTAATGGAAAAAACGCGCATCAATAAATATTTATCAGAAGTTGGCTATTGTTCAAGAAGAGCCGCTGATAAACTTTTGGAAGAAGGAAGGATAACAATTAACGGAAAGGTCCCGGAAATGGGAACCAAAGTTTCTGATGAAGATCTTGTAGAAGTAGATGGAAAACCGATCCGTGAACCGCAGGATAAGCCCATCTACATCGCTTTTAACAAGCCTGTGGGGATTGTATGCACTACAGATACCAAACGTGAAAAAAACAATATCGTTGACTATATCAATCACCCGAAAAGAATTTTCCCGATCGGAAGACTGGATAAGCCTAGTGAAGGCCTGATTCTTTTGACCAGTGACGGCGATATCGTAAACAAAATTCTAAGGGCAAGAAATAACCACGAAAAAGAATATATTGTACGTCTTGACAAACCTATGTCACCCAAATTCCTTGATAAAATGAGGAATGGTGTTCCGATCCTGGATACCGTCACTAAAAAATGTGAAGTTGAAAGAATCGACGATATGACGTTCCGTATCATTCTTACTCAGGGACTGAACAGACAAATCCGAAGAATGTGCGAATACCTCGGCTATGAAGTGAAAAAACTGAAACGTATCCGTATTATGAACATCAAGCTGGATCTTCCCGTTGGAAAATGGCGTGACCTTACAGAAGAGGAACTGAGTTCGCTTAACAACCTCCTTTCTGATTCTGTCAAAACAGTCGATTAAGATTATATCATAAATAATATGACGGTAAGCAGGGGGATATTTCTCCTGCTTACTTTTTTTATTCCTGTTTTCTGGTAAGGGAAATCAGAATTTCTGTCTTCAATTAATCTATCTGAAGAAATACAATAGAAAAGGTACTTTGGGTGTTGTTTTTTAATAATATTCACACATTGGTGTAATATTTTTAGTTTGTTAGTGAAAATATATTATATTTATAATAATAACTATTAAAACTAAAAACCATGAAATTTAAATTTAATCTGCTTTCTCTAATCATTATTTTAATAACATTTTCTAATTGTCAGAATGATAACCATAATTCAGATCTTCCGCACGATTCTTCTTTTTACATTGACTATAGAAGCTTGAAAGGATTACCAGATGGAATAGCTGTCATTGAGCTTGATCCTGAAGCCCCAAATTTTGGACATATTAGCAGCCAACTTGAATTAGGCATTGGGGTCCTGCCTCATCATCTTTATTATAATCAGAGTGCAAACAAATTATTTACCACTGCTTTAGGAGGGAGTTATCTCTACCAGATAAAAACGGAAAAAGACAAAAACGGACAGCCAAAATTAGTTAATGCAACACCTATTGATACAGGTGAGAATACGGTAGGAGAAAATTTGTTTTTTACCAATGATGGAAGATATTTTATGACTTTCATGGGAGGCGCAGGAGGGCCAAAAGATGGCAGTATAGGTGTTTTTAACGCAAATAACAACCAGCTTATCAAAACTATTAAAGCACCGATTCAAACCAATCCCAATCAATTTATTATGTATCCGCATGGTATTTCTGTTAATGAGGAAAAAGGAATAATGATGGTTACCTCAACCATTCACCCGGACCTTACTACTGGAATGGGAAACACCTGTACTTTATTAGATCTGAATACCTATGAATTAAAAGAGACCTATCTGGTAGCAGACTCACAAACGGATATGTCCAGTCCTGTCGAGGTTCTGTTGCTACGGGGGAAATTTCCACAATACGCCCTTGCAACAACAATGCTAGGTGGCGATATCTGGATTGCTCCATACAATGCTGCAACCAAAAAATATGATGCTTTTAGTAAAATATTTGACGGAAGCACACAAGGATTAGGCTGGGCACTCGAAATGTACATCGATGATAACAGCAAGCTTTATGTAAGTTTTGCAGATCCCGGAAAAGTTTTGGTCTTTGATATAAGTAATCTTCCTCAATTAAAGCTTTTAAAAACTCTTACCGCGGATAAAGGAGCACATCACATGGTTTTCTTTAAAACCAAAAAAGGAAAAGAAGTTGTAGCAGTACAAAATAACCTGTTGAACATTCCTAACTTAAATTCCGGCACCATCAGTGTCATTGAAATTGAGACAGGGAAAACATTAGGTACCGTCGATTTACGAACCAAATATGGAATACTACCTGAATCAATTGAAGGAACCAATGGTCCCAGCAGCTACATGCATCACTAAAACTTAAAATAATACGCCAGATCAGAAGCTACCCAAAATAGCAGAAATTGTTTTGGGTAGTTTTTATTATATAGTTTTCAGTTATTTTAAATATAATTTCATTCTTTCTTCATACTCAGGCTTTAATTTTAAGAGCTTCAGAATTTTCTTGTCATCCGTGTAGGTAGTCCGGTAGAATATGATCTTATCAGCAGAATATTTGAAGTAGGGATGATCTTTCAGCCATTCTTCAGGGGCTTCTGTTAGAGTATATTTAGGAACATTTGAAATATCTAGCGGAGCAATAGAAATTAATTTTTGAACCAAATTTTTATCAATATTATAGGTGTCTAAAATTTGTTGCTTATTGACAAAACCTCTCAGTTTTTTTCTAAAGCCGATCATCGACCCGGCACTTTTTTCATCCAAACCAAATTCCAGCAACTGCTTGAATGTGATCCTATTTAAATCAATTTTTGAAAAATCAGTTTCCTGTTTTTGAAGGGTTGTATTTGTATTGAGTTTAATATAAGGACTTAGTTCCTGGAACTTTTCCGGAGAAATAACAAAACATTTCTTTATATCTTCAAGTGATTTGAAGGTTCCTCTAAGATTTCTTTCCCGGTAATTGATAATTGTATTCGCCTGTTTTTCAGAGAATCCTAAACCTTTCCACCCATCCAGATCTAAAGTATTAGGATCAAATGAATGATACTGAATAGTAGATTTTATGGCGTACTGATTACCGGACTTTCTAAAATTGTCTGGGGTTTTTACCGGAAGCAGTATATAGGGCTCAAGTTTGCTGTAATTTTCTGAAGAGATGATAAAACATTCTTTGAATTTTTCCTTGCTTACGAAACTTCCGCCCAAGTAATTCCTGTATTTTAAGATAGCTTCAGCCTGTTTTTCACTGAAACCCATTTTCATCCATTCCGAAGCAGAAAGACCATCCGGATTGAATTTTTTAGAAACGGAAATTTCTTTTTTGTCATTAGCTTTAAACTTTTCAAAGTGGCCTTTGCCATTTTCAGGAAGCAGAATGAAGGAATTCAGCTCCGTGAATTTTTCTTCAGAAATTGCATAGCATTTTTTGAGCTGGTCTTTTGATGTAAATTCTCCTCCTACAATTTTTTTGTAGTTAAGGATCGTAGAAACCTGCTTTTCAGAAAATCCTAAATGCATCCATTGTTTTGCATCCAGATCATTGGGATCAAAATCAGTAAGGTTGAGAGCGGCAGAACTTTCCGTAATAAATTTTACCTCAGGAAAATCTTCTTTTTCCCGGCTGGTATATTTCTGAAAAGCCAGCAGGACGATCAGCAGCATTCCCATGAATGCCAGTTTCTGGTAATAGTTTTTTCTCATCATAAAGTAAACTTATCAATAAAAACAAGCCGAAGCAATGATGAAAAGCAGAAACGATCGTTTTATCAAGTAAATTCAATACAATCACTTAATAAAATAAATTGAATTATATTGTACGTTAAAATATTTTAAGGCTACTTAAAATCAATAGGTTACATTGTCGTGGAAAAAATGACAACGAAATCACAAAACCGGAACAGAATCTGCTCCAAAATAGAAATTCTAAAAAAAAATTAAAATTATTCGGAATCTCTGTCCGCCAGAGAAGCCTTCAGTTTCTGAAGCTCAGCTTTTATAAATTCAAGACGGTCAATGATGGTTACTGTTTCAGAAATTTTACTGTTGGTCGTCAAAGCAATCCTTGCTCCATCCAGTGTATAGCCTTTTTCCTTTACCAGATGGTAAATCATCTGCAGGTTCTTGATGTCTTCAGGAGTAAAGTAGCGGTTGCCTTTCTTGTTCTTTTTAGGCTTAATAATAGGGAATTCCTGCTCCCAATAACGTATTAATGAAGTATTTACATCAAAAGCTTTTGCCACTTCTCCAATGGAATAATACAGTTTGTCAGGTAAATTTATTTTCATTTTACGAATCCTAAAAGCCAAAGATAAAAATTTTTTAACCTCGTATGCAAATTATACAGGTTCTATTCCTGTCTTCCGGATCATATTAAAAATTTTCGCATAAATAATTGATGAAAGCCTGCCTGTTTATGAAGCTTGTATTTTTTCTCTTTTTGCAGTACTTTTATACAATAACTACGCTCCGCATATTATCAGTAATGAATTCTATCTCCGTTCTCCATATTGACCTTTTCCAATCCGGCAGAAATACGTCCGATTTTTACGTTAATACCATGAAAGAACACCTGGTAGTAGGGCATCGGCATATTGAAAAACCGCACCGGCATGATTTCTATGCTGCTGTTCTTTTTACCCGGGGACAAGGAGTTCATGAGATCGATTTTCAAAAATACGATGTCTCTGAGGGAAGCCTTTTTTTTCTTTCTCCCGGGCAGATCCACAGCTGGGAGCTTTCAGAAGATATTGACGGGTATATTTTCTTTTGTTCTCAGGAATTTTACGAAATGCATTATGTGAATCAGAAATTAAGAAACTTTCCGTTTTTCGGTTCCGTATCTTTTCCCAGGAAGCTGCAGCTGGATGCTGATGAGCTGATAAAAAACAAGATTCTATTTCAGGAGCTGGGAAGAGAGCACCAGTCCCAGAATCTTATGAAAGAAGGGTTGATCCTTTCATTAATGTCTCATATTTTCATTAATTCAGCCAGGCTGTTTTCAAAAGAAATTGACAGCCTTTCTTCTTCCGCGAGCCTTTCTTATTTTAAACATTATCAGGATTTTGAAAACCTGATCGAGCAGTATTTTACAACTCAGAAATCTATATCTCATTATGCTTCGTTATTGGGAATTAGCCCAAAGCACCTGAACCGGATTGCACAGACCGTTGTTCAGAAAACAGCAACCGATGTTATCACTGCAAGAGTAGTGCTGGAAGCTAAAAGGATGCTGATGTACCTTGATGAAAGTCTTGTGGAAATTGCTTTCAGGCTTGGTTATGAAGAATATTCCTACTTTGTAAGAGTATTCCGGAAAAGTTCCGGAATGACTCCTACTCAGTTTATGAGAAAATACAAGGTTTAAAAATTTTAAATTTAAAAAAAGGGAGATGGAAGGCCGAAGCTGGAAGTTAATAAATGCCTTTATATTAGCTTCACATGCTCTCCAGTGTGAAATCTTATGTCTGAAATCTAATCTTTATTCTTGTCTCTTGGTTTCTCTCCTTTACAACAAAAGTTTAAACGGTCCTTCAAACGTCGTCTCAAAAGAATCCAGCATTTCTCCTTTTTCATCAAAAACACCGATCACCATATTCTGTTTGGAAAACTTAATATCTTCTTCGGGAAAGGTAATATTGATATTTCCTTTCAGGATTTCGTCACCTTTCAGAATGATCTTTTCAGAACCGAAATAAGTGATCTCTGCATGAGCAGGAGTCATTACTTTAATCGTAAGAGTCTTCTTCTCATTGGATTTATTTAAAAGGGTATAAATAAAAGTATTCGTGATCTTGCCGTCTTTAATAAAGAATGTGGAACCAGCCGGCTTGATGAATTTAGCCTCCATAGATCCTCGGTCATAAATTAAGAATCCCAGAAATCCGATCAACAGGGCCAGAAATATCGTGGTTGCCTTCATTCTTGATGTAAACCTGAATGTTTCCCGGTTTTCAATTTCTGCTTCCGTAGCATAGCGGATTAATCCTTTTGGAAGTCCTACCTTATCCATTACCTCATCACAGGCATCGATGCAGGCTGTACAGTTTACACATTCCAGCTGCTGGCCGTTTCTGATGTCAATACCTGTAGGACATACCACAACACACTGATGGCAGTCGATGCAGTCTCCTTTTCCTGTGGCTTTACGGTCTTCATTGTTTCTCCATTTTGAGCGGTTTTCACCTCTTTTGAAATCATAGTACACATTAATGGTCTGTTTGTCGATTAATACGCCCTGAAGCCTTCCGTATGGGCATACCAAAGTACAAACCTGCTCACGGAGCCAGGCGAAAACAAAGTAAAATGTCATCGTGAAAAATATCATCACAAGGAATTTTACGGAATGAGCCTCAGGCCCTTCCTTCATGATCCGGAATACTTGTTCGTATCCTACAATGTACATGAACATGAAATGAGCAATGATCAGTGAGATCAGTGCAAAAACAGACCATTTAAGTACTCTTTTTCTGATCTTTTCAGCATTCCATTCCTGTCTGTCCAGCTTCATCTGCTTATTTCTGTCACCTTCTATCAGGTATTCAATCTTTCGGAATACCATTTCCATGAAAAGTGTCTGCGGGCATAGCCATCCACAGAATATTCGTCCGAAAACGACCGTAAAAAGCATTACGAAGATCACGGAGGTTACCGCTCCCAATGCAAGAATAAAGAAATCCTGCAGATAAAAAGGTTGTCCAAGGATAAAAAACCTCCTGTCGATCACATTGATCAGGAGAAAAGGATTGCCGTTGATTTTTACAAATGGCAGTCCGAAAAATATAGCCAGCATGAGATAACTTGCATAATTTCTGTAATTGGTATACTTTCCTTTTGGTTTCCGGGGAAATACCCATTTTCTTTTCCCCGTTTCATCCATGGTTCCTACCGAATTTCTAAACGTCTCATTTTCAAATTCTACAAATTTGTCGCTGCTTGATTCTGCACTCATTGCGGTACTTTTGTTAAGTTAAAAAGTATTAAGGTGATATTTTGAGGCTGGATCAAACTGTTTTTCAGTCAGTTTTTAAGAGGATAAAAATAGTGTTGATCTTACCGTAGCAAAGGTCCGGATAAAACTATTTTTTAACTAATACCATCTGCTTCAAAAATAGGACAATTGAGACATTTTTATTTCAAATTTTATTATATCAAAATGAGTAAATGTATTGGGATGTTATGACTGATATTGTAACTTGCAGTCTTTAAATAAATGAAGAATGAAAAAGATAGGTTACATAAGTGTAATTGGTTTGGTTTTCGCATTGGTAAACTGTCAATCAGTAAATTATAACAAAATGTTTTATGAAGGTGTGCAGCCGGAGAAGATTTCGGATCAGTTCAGTTTTACAGAAGGACCGTCTTCGGATCAACATGGGAATGTTTATTTCACTGACCAGCCCAACGACAAAATCTATTACTGGGACTGGAAAACAAATAAGATCATAGAGTTTTTAGGAAAAACAGGGAGAGCAAACGGCACTCACTTCGATAAAGACGGAAACCTCATCACCTGTTCCGATGATCAGGGCGAAATCTGGAAAATTTCAAAAGATAAAAAAGTAGAGGTGCTCTTGAAAGGTTTTCAGGGGAGAAGGCTGAATGGACCTAATGATATCTGGAATGATTCAGCCGGAGGAATGTATTTTACAGATCCTTTATATGAAAGAGATTACTGGGTAGATTTTAAACAGGAAATTCCTCATAAGAGCCTTTATTACAGATCCAAAGAAGGAAAAATAGTTAAGCTTGATACTTTTGTGCAGCCCAACGGAATTGTAGGAAGTGAAATGTTTAATAAGCTTTATGTTTCAGATATTGATGCGGGGAAAACCTACGTTTATGATATTCTGGGCGAAGGAAAACTATCTGAAAAAAAGCTCTTTTGTGAAATGGGCTCAGACGGTATGACGCTGGATAAACACGGAAACCTTTATTTAACAGGAAAAGGGGTCCATATTTTCAGTCGTCACGGGAAAAAGCTTTATCATATTCCTATCGAGGAAGACTGGACGTCTAATGTAACTTTTGGAGGAGAGAACAATGATGTCCTCTTCATTACGGCCTCAAAATCTGTCTACAAGCTTCCAACTAAAGTAAAGGGAGTGAAATAATGTCATTGCGAGAAGCGTAGCGACGAAGCAATCTCTAATCATATGTATTAAATCTGTGTGATTAATAGGAGCTTTTAAAGAAAGATTCAGTACAATAATAATTCTTAAATTTTTGTAATCTTTTTTGAGATTGCTTCACATTCGGTTCGAAATGACAGTCTAAAAAAATAAGAGAAGCCCACAACGGGCTTCTCTTAATATTCTTAAAAGCTTAATACTGACTTAATGGTTCAAATTAATAAGCAACCTCCATTTTCACTTTCTTGCCCTTCAGCTTTTCGTTACTTAATTTCTTTAAAACAGCAACTGTTTTATTTCTTGCAACTGCTACATAAGAAGTTGTGTCTTTCACTTCAATAATGCCGATATCTTCTTTCTGCAGTTCACCTTTTTTAATAAGGTATCCTACAATATCCACTTTATTCACTTTATCTTTTTTTCCGGCACTGATATAAATGGTCTGGAAAGGAGTTTTTTCCGGAACTTTATTAAAACCGGCTACACTCTCTTCCGGTGTATTGCTTTTAATGAATGGAAAATTTTCATCTTCGGTCATGATCAGGTAAGCAAAACCTTTGGCATTCATTCTTGCCGTACGGCCGTTTCTGTGGATGAAAGCATCTTCTTTCGGAGGAAGCTGGTAATGAACAATAGATTCCACTTCAGGAACATCAAGACCACGGGAAGCCAGGTCTGTAGTGATTAAAATTCTTGCAGAATCATTCCTGAATTTCAAAAGGGCACGTTCTCTTTCATCCTGCTCCATACCGCCATGGAACGTTTCTCTGTCAATTCCTTTTTCCCTTAAAAGTTCAGAAATACGGTCTACAGCTTCACGGTGATTGCAGAAAATCAGTGTTCTTTTGTTTCCGATCTTGCATATTAAATTAAAAAGGGTATCTAGTTTTTCTTCAGAAATAGTCATTACTTTTCGCAACTGGATATCCGGTTTTACTTCGCTTAATTTTAGAAAATCAATGACCTTTTCATTTTTTAACCCTGTAAACGTTGGAATTTCATCCATTGCCGTTGCTGAGGTTAGAATTCTTTGTGAAAGGCCCTTAAGTGAACTGGAAATATATTCCATATCTTCATGAAAGCCTAATTCCAAAGCTTTATCAAACTCATCCAGAACCAAAGTTTTGATCGTTTTGGGATCAAAATTATTGTTCCTTAAGTGATAAGTAATCCTTCCCGGAGTTCCGATGAGAACTGCGGGAGCTTCAATTAAATTATTGACTTCAATTTTTTTATCGTGGCCACCATAACAAACCGAAACCTTAAAATCTGTTCCCATCGATTTGAAAACCTGCTCAATCTGCAATGCCAGTTCTCTTGCCGGAACTAAAATCAATGCCTGAATTCCTGAAATATCTTTTTTAAGATTTCTAAGGACCGGAAATAAAAAAGCAAGTGTTTTTCCTGAGCCTGTGGGAGAGAGCAAAACAACATCCGTATTGTTTTCCGTAGTTTTATAGGTAGATTTCTGCATCTGATTCATATCCTGAATCTGCAGCTTTTGATAAATTGAGTCTAATTCCATTTTGCAAAGATAATGAATTTAGAGGGCAAGTTTTGAGTTGGGAAGTTTGAGGATTTTAGAGTGGAAGTCTCTTAGTTTCGGGATACGGGAATAATTTTTTAATCTAAGTCTATATCTAACCTAAGCCTCTACAATTGATATCTAGCATCTTGGCTCTTGATTCTTGATTCTTGACTCTACCTAGGCAACCTGCCCAGCATCTCTTTCCCCCTTAATAAAGTCACAGGATAAGCTTCATCAGAATTAGCTATGGCTTTCTCATAAAACTCTTTTGCCATACTTTTATTTCCTTGAGTAAAATTAATAAAACCTGACATTTCGTACATGAAATTACGGAGTTTGAGATCTTTTTCTTCTTTGTCTGACAGATATTTTAAAAGTTTTCCTGCAGAAGTGAGCCTGGTGTCTTTATATGGTTTGATATCATATCCATTAGGTTTGCTGAACCAGTAATCCCACATGGCGCCATTATTGTGCTCGTTCCAGGAATATTTAATCAGCTGTAGGGCCACTTCCAGTAGAGCAGGATCCAGGTTTTTATTTTTCGGATCTGCTTTCTCGCTTTCTGCAATATACTGGTCGATAGTGATTTCTATACCTTTATCCTGCATTTCCTGGAAAATAGATTCTTTGAGATATAAAGGATGATTCTTAGAAAAGTTTTCGTAGGCGAATGAAATAGGAAAATGATCGGCAAGATTTTCTATGTGGTAACCTTTTTTCAGTTCAGATTTTAAATCAATTTTATAGACAGTATTGTAATCATGAAAAAGATAGACATAGATAAGTCCTTTTTTAAGATCGCAGATGGTAGAATACAAAGTGTTCAATTCTCCTTCCTGATGGGTTTTATCCAAAATATTCTTCAGGAAATCAATATTGTTTTCCTTAGAGCCGGAAAGCATTTCGTTGGCAATGTCAGGTCTTCTGCATGACAGCTTTCCATTAATCATATTACAGTTTGAATTCACCTGAAAATCACCATTCTTTTCTATGATGCCTCCGGGGGTGATCACGATAGAATTTCCTTCTTTATCGGCTAATAAAGTTTTAGCGGATATTGCATAATCATATTTCTTCAGAATGACCATGGCCTCTTTTACCGTTTTACATTTCCCTAATATTTCCCACATCAGATCGCCTTTATAAGGATTTTTCAGGCTTAATTTACTCAGATCATAGTTAGCAGCTGCAAAATCATAGAACAGGCCATATTCGTTCATCGCTGCAGCTGCCTGCATATCCGGGGCTCCAAAGCTGACGGACCCATAGCGGTCCTTGGTAGCAGGATTATACCAGATCCTAGTAAAAGGAGTGACATCATCTTCATTAGCGGCTGCAAATGTTTCTCCTCCTCTTGAGCAGGAAAAAATAGTACATGCTTTTACCGTATTAATACTATATAAAAGTAAGCTGAAAACCAGAAGAAATATTTTTTGCATGACTTTTTTCTTTGTTAATGACTTAGATGTATATAGGGTTCCCTATTAAAACACTTCAGGAAATGAATGTGTTACATTAAGCATATGATTCTACTTGATTTCTAATAAGAAAGGGAGCAAAATCCGTTGTTAGTATAAAATAAATTTCATATCTTTGCACCCACTTTTTGTGTGAAAGGTTTGAAAGGTAAATTATTAAAAATTAATTACTTCCGTATTTTTTAGATCCACATTTATTCAGACCATTAAAAAAGAAGGAATACAAATTTTATTAGAAAATGTCAAAAGAGACAAATTCAGCAGAGGTTTTATTAAACCAAAACGTAGCACCGGAACAATTTGATTGGGATTCTTTCGAATCAGGTCTTGATGCAGACGCAAGAAAAGAAAAGAGCGATTTAGAAGAAATCTACAACGGATCTCTTAGCAGTTTAAATGATAACGACGTTATCACTGGTAAAGTTGTAAGATTAACTGATAAAGAAGCTATCGTTGACATCGACTTCAAATCTGAAGGTGTTATTTCTCTTAATGAATTCCGTTACAACCCAGGCCTTAAAGTAGGTGATGATGTTGAAGTAATGGTAGACAGAAGAGAAGACAAAACTGGACAATTACAGTTATCTCACAGAAAAGCAAGAACGCTTAAAGCTTGGGATAGAGTAAACGAACTTCATGAAACTGGAGAAATCGTTAACGGTTTTGTTAAGTCTAGAACTAAAGGAGGTATGATCGTTGACGTACACGGAATCGAAGCATTCTTACCAGGTTCTCAGATTGATGTTAAGCCAATTAAAGATTACGATCAGTTCGTAGGTAAAACTATGGAATTCAAAGTTGTGAAAATCAACCCTGAGTTCAAAAACGTAGTTGTATCTCACAAAGCATTGATCGAAGCAGATATCGAAGGTCAGAAAAAAGAAATCATCGCTCAGCTTGAAAAAGGTCAGGTTCTTGAAGGTACTGTTAAGAATATTACTTCTTACGGTGTATTCATCGACTTAGGAGGTGTTGATGGATTGATCCACATTACAGACCTTTCTTGGTCTAGAGTGAACCACCCATCTGAAATCCTTGAGGACGGACAGACTGTAAAAGTTGTTATCCTTGATTTCGATGACGAGAAAACAAGAATCCAGTTAGGTATGAAGCAATTAGAAGCTCATCCTTGGGATGCTCTTTCTGCTGACATGAAAGTTGGTGACAGAGTAAAAGGAAAAGTAGTAGTTCTTGCTGACTATGGTGCATTCGTAGAGATCGCTCCAGGGGTAGAAGGATTAATCCACGTTTCTGAAATGTCTTGGTCTACTCACTTAAGATCTGCAGGAGACTTCGTGAAGGTAGGTGATGAAGTAGAAGCTGAAGTATTAACATTAGACAGAGAAGAAAGAAAAATTTCTCTTGGTATCAAGCAGTTATCTAAAGATCCATGGGAAAATATCGAAGCTAAGTATCCGGTAGGATCTCAGCATGTAGGAACTGTAAGAAACTTCACTAACTTTGGTGTATTCGTAGAGTTAGAAGAAGGTATCGACGGATTGATCTACATCTCTGATCTTTCTTGGACTAAGAAAATCAAGCACCCATCTGAATTCTGTGCAGTTGGTGATAAATTAGATGTAGTAGTTCTAGAACTTGATATCCAAGCTAGAAGATTATCTCTAGGTCACAAACAACTTCAAGAAAACCCTTGGGATAAATTCGAAACTAAATATGCTGAAGGTACTATCCACGCTGGTAAAGCTGTAGAAGTTCACGATAAAGGAGCTTCTGTACAGTTTGAAGACGTAGAAGTAGAAGCTTTCTGCCCATCAAGATTATTAGAGAAAGAAGATGGATCTAAAATCAAGAAAGGTGAAGATGCTCAGTTCAAAGTAATCGAATTCAACAAAGAGTTCAAAAGAGTAGTAGTATCTCATACTGGTATCTTTAGAGACGAAGAGAAGAAAAACGTAAGAGAGTCTTCTAACAATAGATCTAATAATACATCTTCTTCAAACAATGAAGAAAGATCAACTCTTGGAGATATCGATGCATTAGCAGAATTGAAAAGAAAAATGGAAGAAGGTAAATAATCTTTAACTCCATTGATCATATGAAGCCGCTCATTTGAGCGGCTTTTTTTGTTATAATTTCAGTTCGGATTGATTCCTGTAATCAAGACAGGAAAAGTAACCTGTTAATATTTTTTCTACAGAGAGTTTTAATAAGAAGGGTTGGTATAGCTTAATTATGAGAATGATAAAATTTTGATGAAAATGTTTATTTAAAATTAATAATATATTTTTTAAAAATATTTTATATAAAAACATGTTAATTGTGAATTATTTGTAAATTAGCGGCTTTATTAGTAAAAATGAAAAAAATAATTCTACCTCTTTTGTTTGCTGCATTCGCAGTGTTTCCTTCTGCTTTATTTTCACAAGATAACGAGAAGCTGATTAAAGATTATATTTCTCAAAATAAGATCAGAGAATATAAAAAGGACGGCCTTACCAATTTCATCATTGATAATGTTGATCATTCAAAATCAATGAATGGAGAAGTTGTAAAGTTTTTACAAACTTATAACGGCCTTCCGGTATACAGTTCTGTAGGAACAGCCCTGGTCCAGGATAATAAGATTGTCTATTATACAGATAATTTTGTTAAGGATTATGCCGCGTCTACATCAGGCAATGCTACAATCAATAAACATACAGCACTTCAGAAAATCGCTGAGGAATTGAAAAATCCTGATATTGCTAATTTTACCATCCTGGAATATATTGAGAAAAATAACAAACGGGCAACATCAGCAAATCAAAGATTAGTTTATACAAATGATGAAAATGGTAACCTGCGTCTGGCATATGAATATACGTTGACAGAGCCTAAATCTCCCAACTATTGGAACATCTTGGTAGATGCAAATAATGGGAAGATTTTGGTGAAAAATAATTTAACATTATCTTGCAATTTCCATCCTGAAGCATTTGCTTCAGATGCTAATCATAACCATGCTGATCATTTTGAGAATACAATTATTGGCCCTCAGAATAGTATGACAAAAAACAATGCACCTTTATTTGCTCCTGATAATGCATCATATAATGTATTTCCTATGCCGATAGAAGCACCTACTTTTGGAACAAGATCAATCATCAGCAATCCTTGGATACTGAATGCTTCTCCTGAAGGATGGCATTCTGACGGAATTACGCACTATACGGTTACAAGAGGAAATAATGTTTTTGCATATGAAGATGTTGCAGGAACTGCTTTAACGATAGCCCCGGAGTATCTGCCAGGTACTCCGGCAGAAGGCGGGGCAACAAGAAATTTTGATTTCCCTTTCAATATTAATGAACTGCCTGCAAACAACAGGAATGCTTCCATTACCAATCTGTTTTATCTGAATAATAGAATTCATGATGTTTTTTATCAGTTTGGATTCACAGAATCTGCCAGAAACTTCCAGCAGAATAACTTTGGAAAAGGTGGGGTAGATGATGATTCTGTGTATGCAGAAGCTCAGGATGGAGGAGGCACAAACAATGCCAATTTTTCTTCACCCGAGGACGGTTATAATCCGAGAATGCAGATGTACCTTTGGTCACCTGTAGGAAGAGTATTTTTTTACAATGCACCGGGACCAGCGGTTTCCCGAACACCAGGTGCAGGAACTGCACAGTTTGGCAATCCTCTTACTTTTACCGGAACTACCGGAAATGTTAAGTTGTCACCGGTTTTAGATGGTTGTACAGCCTTACCGGCAGGATCACTTGCAGGAAATATAGGCTTGGTGGAAAGAGGAACATGTGCTTTTGCCATTAAAACAAAAAATCTTCAGGATGCGGGTGCCATTGCTGCTGTAATCTATAATAATCAGGCTAACGGTGCTACTTTGAGTAATATGTCAGGAACAGATGCAACGATTACTATTCCATCTGTACTTATTGCTTATTCAGAAGGAGAATACATCAAAACTCAGCTTTCCGCAAATACAACAGTAAATGTTACATTAAAATCAAACATGACACCGGATGGAAGCTTTGATAACGGAATTGTAACCCACGAATATGGTCATGGAATTTCCAACAGGATGACAGGTACGGGATATGGATGTTTAAATTCAAATGTAAGTAAAGAGCAAATGGGAGAAGGCTGGTCGGATTTCTTTGCATTGATGCTGACAAATAAGTCTGGTGATAATGCAGCTGTACCAAGAGGTATGGGTACTTATGTAGGCGGACAGGCAATTACCGGTTCTGGAATCAGACCAGCAAAGTATTCTCCTGATTTTACGATTAACGACTATACGTATGGAGATACAAATGGTATGCAGTATACTAACCAAAGTGGCAATGTCGTACCGGATGTACACTCTATTGGTTTTGTATGGGCAACGATGCTTTGGGATCTTCATTGGAAATATGTTGCAAAATATGGTTATTCTTCCGATGTACTGGCAAATACAACGAACGGAAGCTCAAGAGTTTTACAGCTTGTAACCAATGCATTGAAACTCCAGGCATGTAATCCTAGCTTCATAGAGGGCAGAGATGCAATATTGGCAGCAGAACAAGTGGCTACTCAGGGACAGGACAAATGTATGATCTGGCAGGTTTTTGCAAAAAGAGGTTTAGGAGCGGGAGCATCAGCAGGGCTTAAGGCCAACATCAATGATCAGGTAGAAAGCTTTACTCTACCGGCTGAATGTGCTGTGTTGAATACTGATGAGGTAAAATCGGCTAAGGAAAACAGAATTTCTATTTATCCAAACCCAGCTAAAGACGAGTTTTACATCAACTTCCCAAGCAATACCATTGGAAAAGTAAGCCTGGAAATCTATGATATGTCCGGAAAATTGATATCTTCAGAAGATAAGATTTCACCAGATGCTAAAAAAGCGGTTTCCACAAATAACCTGGTCAACGGAACCTATATGGTGAAAGTTAAAGGCCTTGGTTTCGAAGCAGCTTCTAAAGTAATTGTTAAGAAATAATATTTACATCCATTAACTATAAGGATCGCCGCAAGCTCTGCTTGCGGCGATTTTATTTATCTATCATATTGATGCCTCCGATATTTCAATTATTATATTGTAACTTTGCAGGCTGTTAAAAAAATTATGAAGAAGAAAAATATACTTAAGGGAGTTTTGTTCGTAGGAATTGGGGCTAGTATATACGGAATGCTGGCTACATTTGTGAAAATGGCTTATCATGATGGCTATACCACGTCAGAAGTCACTACTTCCCAGTTCTTGCTGGGACTGATTGGACTTTTAATCCTGAATTTTATACAAACTATTACATCAAAACAGAAGCTTTCATCACCGAATTCCAAAGAACTGAAGATGCTGATGATTGCAGGAACATCTTTGGGGTGTACAAGTTTATTCTATTATATTGCAGTTCAGTATATTAATGTTTCCATAGCGATTGTATTGCTCATGCAGTCGGTTTGGTTCAGTGTTGTTGTGGAAAGTATAATAGCAAAGAAATTACCCAATGCCAGAAAAGTAGTTTCTGTGATTATTGTTCTGGTCGGTACTATATTGGCTACAAATCTGATTAATATGGATATTGAGCTCGATTGGCATGGAATCTTCTGGGGATTAATGGCAGCAGCTTCCTATACAATGACTATGTTTACATCCAATACGCTGGCTACACATCTTCCTGTATTCAGAAAAAGTATTATTATGCTTTGTGGAGGGGCGGTAGTAGTCATTGCATTCCTGTTTTTTGCCCAGATAGGACCTATGTATTTCGGTGGGTTAAGATCATTATATCTCAATTTCACGGAAAATACAGAACATATTCACTCGTTCAATTATTCAATATTCTGGACGTATGGATTTGTACTCGCTTTATTTGGAACTATTATTCCGCCTATTTTATTCAACATTGGTTTCCCGAATGCCGGACTTGGCTTAGGAAGCATTGTTTCATCACTTGAGCTGCCGGTTTCAGTGACCATGGCTTTTGTTTTACTGGGTGAAAAAGTATTACTGATACAGTGGGTGGGGATTGTCCTTATCCTTTTTGCGATTGTACTGATGAATCTTCCTGCAAAAAAAGAACTGAAAGGAGTAGAAGTAGCTTAAAAAAATAATCATAAATAATATTAAAAACCGTTTCTTTTGAAGCGGTTTTTTTAATTTTAAAACTTCAAATAAAGTTTCTTATGAAATATTTCAGAAAGGTAATGGCATTTATCATGCTGTCTGCAGTGCCAACTTTCCTATTTTCGCAGATAAAACCCTTGGATGCGATGCTGTCGGAGTATCAATATCCTTACGAGGTTCATTTTATAGATCTAAAGTCCCAGAATAATAATCTTAAAATGGCTTACATGGACGTACAGCCACAGAAACCTAATGGGAAAACAATCATGCTTCTCCATGGAAAGAATTTTAACGGAGCTTATTGGGAAAAGACAGCAAAAGATCTTTCTGATAAAGGATTCAGGGTCATTATTCCGGACCAGATTGGATTCGGAAAATCATCTAAGCCTCAAAGCTACCAGTTTTCTTTTTCACAGCTGGCCGAAAATACCAAAGCTATATTAGATAAGCTGGGAATTGATAAAACCATAGTGCTGGGACATTCCATGGGAGGAATGGTTGCAGTAAGATTCACACTGCTTTATCCTGAAAAAGTTCAGAAGCTGATCCTGGAAAACCCTATAGGGCTGGAAGATTATAAAACTTTTGCTGCTTACCAAACCATAGATCAGGCCTATCAGTCCGAGCTTAAAAATACGGCTGAAACCTACAAAGCTTACCAGCTAAAATTTTATTATGATAATAAATGGAAAGATGAATATCAGCCATGGCTGGATCTTATTGCCGGCTGGACCCTTCATAAAGATTATCCGCAAGTCGCATGGGATGCTGCGCTGACTTCCGATATGATCTACAATCAGCCTGTCTGCTATGAGTTTAAAAATATCAAAACACCTACACTGCTTATTATCGGAACGAGAGACAGAACGGCAATAGGAAAGGACAGAGCTCCTAAAGATCTTCAGCCTAAAATGGGGCAGTACCAGGAATTAGGCAAAAAGACACAGCAGGAAATTTCCGGATCAAAATTAATTGAGCTCGAAAATGTAGGCCATCTTCCTCATATAGAAGTGTACCCAAAATTTATTAGTGCTTTGTATGAGTTTATTAAGTGAAGTTGAGGAAAAGGATAAGGCAGAAGCGATTAATATTGAGTTGTGCTTTATTGATTATTAGGTAACTTATAATTGACATAGGAAGCTGTAGCGTTAAAAAAATTACAACTTAATCCGTTAAAAAATTCCCGCTGTCTGAGTGCGGACGAAATATTGAACCGGAACAACAATGTTAAAACCCGCACGAGTTTGGGAATTTTAGGAGTAAGTTTTAATTTTTAGCGAAAGATTCCAGTCTTGAACTTTTGGTTCATTTTGTTTCAAGACAAAAGAACTAATTGAACAATAATTTTTTTATAATTAAAATTGTAAAAAGGCTTTTAAAGCTCCGCGATTATAGCAAAATAAAAAGAGACTACCTGAATTAGATAGTCTCTTTTTGTATGTATTGTTGTCTGAATTACTTTTTCTTGTAAGCAGCATCCTTGATTCTAGCTTTTTTACCTCTAAGGTCTCTGAAGTAATAAATTCTAGATCTTCTAACTCTACCTCTTCTGTCAACTTCAATTTTCTGAAGTGCAGGCATGTTGATAGGGAATACTCTCTCTACACCTACATCACCACTCATTTTTCTGATTGTGAATGTTTTTGTAGCGCCAGTACCTCTCAATTGGATAACGGTACCTTTGAAGAACTGAGTTCTTGTCTTTTGTCCTTCTTTAATTTCGTAATACACAGTAATTGTGTCTCCTGCTTTGAATTCAGGGAAATCTTTTTTAGTAATGTACTGGTCTTGTACGTACTTTAATAAATCCATTATTAATAAAATAAAATGTTAAAGCTAAGCAACTTACACGTTCTTCGTCAGAGGTTGAATAACAGGTCGCAAAGATACAAAATACTTTTTGATTCCACCAAATAATTAATGTACTAAAAACTATAATTTTTTCATTGCGGATTTGCCATAAAGTTAACGGTTCCTTTAAGTTCCCAACAGCTACAGTTTATATAGGAAGTCTACTTTTGCCCGAAATTAAAAGAATCAGATTAATGGTCTGATTTACAATTGAAATAAATCTATACCAAAATAAACTATCTATGAAACACTATTTCTTCTTTTTCTGTTTTGCCGTCCAGATGGCATTCGGACAGACGCTGTTTCCTTATCTCCAGAACCCGACGCCGAATTCGATGATCGTCAACTGGAAAACAGCCTCCAATAACGAAACAACCGTGATCTACGGAACATCTCCTGCCAGTCTGAATGTGACGGTTACCGGAACAACCAACATTTTTTCCGATACAGGATATAATAACAACTATTATTACCACACTGCAAAGATTGCCGGACTGCAGCCCAACACCAAATACTATTATAAAATAAAGACCGGGACCACCGAATCTGCAGTTTATAACTTCAGAACGCTTCCTCTTCCCGGACAAGCTGCCACTGCAGACGGTAAAATTCGTTTCCTGATTATGGGAGACAACCAGATTAAAGCGGAACCAAGATATGATAGCCTTACCCTTAACGCCTTCAAGAGATTAAAGCAGAAATTCGGAGCCAATTCCGATCCTTCTGATAATATTGCGCTTACCTTTATGGTAGGAGACCAGGTAGATGTGGGAACATTGGACCATTATGAGAATGTCCATTTTAAAAAGAACATCAAATTATCGCCGTATCTTCCTATTCAGACCACGGTAGGAAACCATGAGACGTACGGAACGCTTGGGATGAATTCTTATTACGCGCATTTTTATATTGATGAAATTAAATACAAAAATATTTCATCAGGAAACGAAAATTATTATGCCCAGCAAGCCGGAAACGTTCTGTTTATAAGTTTAAGTTCGGAACATACAGGTACCGCACAACAGACATGGCTTTCCCAGATCCTGAATGAAGCAAACGGTGATCCTACGGTGGACTGGATTATTTCTTTAAGTCACAGACCTTATCAGGCTGAACAGTATGTAGGAGATATTTCTACATGGGTAAGAAATAATGCAGTACCATTGTTGACTACTTCCAATAAATATTTAATGCACGTTGGAGCCCATCATCATTTATATCACAGAGGCCAATTGAAGGATACCCCGAATTACCAGATCATTTCCGGAGGAACGGCATGGGATCAGTATTGGGGAATGTCCAATGAGCAAGATTTTGACGATGTACAGAAAACACTGACCGACTGGACGTACCAGATCGTGGAAGTAGATGTACAGACCGGAAAAGTAGATATTGAATGTTACTCCATAGGAGGAGTTTATAACAGAAAATACAATGAGATTGTGGATACTTTCCACAGGTATAAAAATCAGCCGAAACCTTCAAAACCGTCCGTTACCAATACTTTTTCTGCACCGGTAACGCTGCCTTTGACTTTGGATGGAAGTGCTTTTGTGTCCTCTAACGGAGAATTACTGAATACCACACAGTTTCTAATCAGTAAGGCATCTAATTTTTCAGTGATTGAAAAAGAATTTTACCGTGATTATGAAAACTGGTTCGGAAAAGACGGAAACGGAACACCGGACAGAACAAAAAACTTAAATGCCGGGGTTGATATTACAAAAGCAACCATTCCTGCCAACTCTATTTCCAACGGAATGTATTATGTAAAAGTCCGTTACAGGGACAAAAACCTGGAATGGAGCGACTGGAGTGATGTGAAGCAGTTTGAGGTATCCGGAAGTGTGGTTTCCAATCCTACCTTTACATTAGACAAAACCGAATATACGCAAAGTGAACCTATCACGGCCACTTATACCGGAGGACCTGGAAACCAGCAGGACTGGGTGGGAATTTATAAAAAAGGACAAACTCCGGCAACAACTACTTCTCAGAGTTTCCTTTATACGAACGGACAGACGGCAGGAACCGCTGTTTTCCCTAATGGAATTGCCAATAAAGGTCAGTATTTTGCAGGCTTCTTTGCCAATGGAGGATATACTGAAATCACAGGCAGGAAAAGCTTTTACGTAGGACCGAAAGTACAGCTTCAGACAACTGCGGATACTTATCCTGTAGGAGGAACGGTGGTCATCAATTACAGCAACGGACCGAATCTGGTAAAAGACTGGATCGGGATTTATAAGATGGGACAGACACCGGGAACGAATCCGTCTATCAAATGGAGCTATGTGTCAACACCTTCAGGAACATTGAATTTTACAGGTCTTCCGAAAGGATATTATTACGCTCAGTATCTGCTTGAAGACGGGTATACAGGAATCGGAGATAAGGTATTCTTTAAAGTAGGGGATATTGTTACAGAGTTATGGATTAATAAACCGGTATATACATTAGGTGAAAATATTACCGCTTCTTGGACGGATTCTCCGGGAATTATCAAAGACTGGCTGGGAATTTATCCTCAGAGTGTTCAGACTCCGGATGATAATTTTGTTTCTTATACTTATTTCGATGGAGTTACCCAGGGAACAAAGACCATTCAGGGAACAGCGCTTCCTACAACACCCGGGAATTACTATATGGTGATGTTTACGAATGACTCTTATACAGAGGTTTCCAACAGAAAACAATTCCAGGTAACCTCCGGAACACTGGGAACCGATGAGGTAAAAAGCACGGAGAAAAATGTAGTGATATATCCGAACCCAACGAAACCGGGCGAACCTACATTCATCAAGAGTGACTATCCTATAGAGAAAATTGAGCTGTTATCTGCAGCAGGACAGCTGTTGTATGAATCCAAAAACATCAACAACCAACGTTTCTCTCTGGTGAATGAAAATCTTCCGAAAGGGGTATACTTCGTGAAAGTGCATACCAGAAAATTATTTACTTTAAAGCTGGTTATACAGTAATATTCTATCAATATATTGGGAAAAAGCAGGAAAATTATTTCCTGCTTTTTCTATTTAATACAAACAGGAACAGTAAAATACAAATAACAATGATCATATCTTTTACTTTTTAATGGGAGATTAAGTTCATTAAAGCTCCTAAAATCATGATCGAAATACCGAACGTAATCATTCCCAATACATAGGAAACAAGTGCTTTAAAATAACTGGCCACCTTGCCCTTATCGAAGAACTGTCCTACAGACCATGAAAAATAGACAAACACGATCACTGCAGCAATCTGCATGAGATGATATTTCGTAAGTCCTTCAACAATGGCAAAAACAGAAAACATCAGCATTTCCATTCCAAGAATGAAACATAGCAGGATTAATATTTCAAAAAAATTGTAATCGTATTTTCTGAAAAATATTTTTAACCAAAAAGCAATAAATGCACCCATGATGATATTGGAATATCCATAATGACTTTGAACCCAATTATTAATGGCATTGAGCTTCGAATCTCCTGCACCATCAATTTTTATATAGCTTTCTTCGATATGGAAAAAATGATTGATGAGGGTGTAAATTAACGATGTAACAATAATAAATATCACCGGTTTAACAAGCCGGCTTCTGTTTTCACTGATAAAATTCCTGATGTTTTCTCCGGGTCTTATTAAGAGTTCCCGTATGGTATACAAAATACCTCTGTCAAAATGCAAAACGTGTTCAATTTCATGGAGGATGTAAGTCCGTCTATTCTTTTCGGTCTTAAATTTTGTTTACAGTTTGAGCAAAATTCTTCATTCATAGCAGTTAAAGTTTTAAATGCAAAAAAAGATAAATAATTTTATATATACTTTACACTCTAGTTTAGTTTTTAGCCCTTTTAGCATTCAAATACTTTCTAATCTACAATCATCATTCTTGGCATTAAAAAAATTCCGCAGATTCCACAGATTTCGCAAATTTTTTATCTACACATACACTTAGCTTTGTCAATTCAACTGAGTTGATTCCATCTTTGCCACCCTTAAACCTCCGGCATAATTAATCTTCCTTTGCGTCAAAAAAATACAGAGACAAGAGTTTAAATTTTTCGCAAAAAAAATCGGCCATTACTAATAGCCGATTTTTTATTAAAATTAGAAAATATTTTAAAAATCATACAGAAGATCATCTTCCTGAATGGTTGTACTCAAAACGTTATAAATATCCTGATCCTCAACCTCTGCAAGGATTTTTGAATCCTGGACGAGCTTTCCTTCGGGATTATAAACCTTTAACAGGATCCACTTTCCGCTGCGCTCCATTTCCTTTAATCCGGCTTCCGTTTTATATTTAATTTTCCCACTCTGAAGCACCCCGTCTTTTACAACAGCTTTGTTGCCTGCTTTTCCCTTTACATACTGTACAATCTGGGCAGTGAAACCTTCAGCTTCTTCCAAAGATTGTGTATAAGTATACATTAAGCCGCCTTTATCATCATAAACCGTAGCATCATATCCGTTCTGCTTTGCATTCAGTTTTTTCTCATATTTTATCTTTTCATCTTCCCTGAAAGACTTCGAAAGAACCAGAACACCATCTTTATATTGCTGCTCATTAAGTTCTTCATACAAAGTACCGCTGTACGGCATATCATCTTTATAGGTTAAAGTGCCCTTCAGCCTTCCGTCCGGATGATAATATTTGATCTCCTGCACCATATCATCCTTTAGGATTTTTTCAGAGGATAATTTTCCATTCTCATCAAAAGATCTAGTAAGAATAACCGAACCGTTTTTATAAACATCAATGGCAGAAAACCCGGTAAATTCATAATTAAACTGATAATCCTCACCATCCTGAGGCTTGTAGTAATCAGATTCTTTATCGTAAGCAAAGGTTAGATTTCCTATTTTCTTACCATTTTCATCATAAGTAGTTTTATAGCCGTCTTTTTTATTTTTTTTCTCTTCCTGCAGGATCTTTCCGTTTTTGGAATATATAATGCCTTCTTTTACAGTTCCGTCGCTTTTATATTTCTCAATTTTGGATACCCTCATTGGATTATAGTAGTATTCTACCATTACATTATCATCAGAGCTGCCGGTATTATTTGTTCCGATTTGCTTTCCCTTGTCACCGTAATACTTAGTTTCGTATTTTCCGTCACTGTCAGCAGTTATCTCATACCGGATTCCTTTGATATCTTCATCATAAACAACGGTTTTAAAACGGTCAGAACTTTCATAAGTCGTAATGCTGTTATAGAAAAGTGCATTCTCCGGATCTTTATAAGTATAAACTTTTCCTTTAAACGTACCGTCTTCCTTATAAACCAGATCGTCCAAAGGTCTTCCTTTCTCATCAAATGTCTGGGACGGTCCTGTCTGTTTTCCCCCTGAATATGTTCCTGTATTTAATACTTTGCCTTCTGGGGTATACCAGGTCACTTTGCCCTCATAAACCTCGCTGCCCGGTGTGGCATCCGAAGCAAGGCCTTCCATCTGAAGCTTTCCGTTTTTATAAAAATCTTTAATTAAAATAAGCTTTCCTTTATTCTCTGTTTCCCGGTAAAATTCCATTTTATCCTGAGTTGTTTTTTCCCAGTTTTCGTCAAAATAGATTTTCTCCTGTGCAGCTGCACTGATGCTGAGAAACAAAGCAAGAATAGCTGACGTAAATAATTTTTTCATGTTTTTATTAAAGTTTTAAAATGATGTTCTTTTGTTATTGAAATAGATCTTAAGAGTCGAAGTGCTCTTAACAATCTGAAATACAGAATAGAGAAGTCTGCTGCAGAAAAATTCCATATAATGTATTTAACGAATTTATTTCATAATATCAATTGATGGCAACGAATGATATCTTCTATTGTCAGTTTTACCGTGTCAAATATAAATCAATTTGCTGAGAAATAAAGAAAATTTAAAGCATAAAACCTCCGTGAAATCACGGAAATTTTCTTTCATCTGCTTCGCAATCTTCTCTTAAAAACAGAATAGATTTCGTCTTTAGGATATATGATAAAATTTATTAAATTTAACGGACAGAAAATCTAGTATTTCATGATAGATAAAAGAGTAAAAAATGCGAAAGAAGCCATCAGCGGAATTGAAGATGGGATGACCCTGATGTTGGGCGGATTTGGTCTTTGCGGAATCCCTGAAAACTCCATAAATGCTTTGGTAGAGAGTGATGTAAAGGACTTGACCTGTATTTCAAACAATGCCGGTGTGGATGATTTCGGATTAGGATTGCTGCTTCACAAAAGACAGATCACAAAAATGATTTCTTCTTATGTAGGAGAAAATGCAGAGTTCGAAAGACAGATGCTTTCGGGAGAGCTGGAAGTTGAGCTTACTCCTCAGGGAACTTTGGCAGAAAAATGCAGAGCGGCGCAGGCCGGAATTCCAGCTTTTTATACCCCGGCAGGTTACGGAACGGAGATTGCAGAAGGTAAAGAAGTAAAAGATTTCGACGGAAAACCTCACATTCTGGAACACGCATACAAAGCAGACTATTCCATTGTAAAAGCATGGAAAGGAGATCATGCCGGAAACCTGATCTTTAAAGGTTCTGCAAGGAATTTCAATCATCCTATGGCAGGAGCAGCAAAAATTACCATCGCAGAAGTAGAGGAGCTGGTTGAACCGGGAACATTAGATCCCAACGAGATCCATATTCCGGGGATTATGATCCAGAGAATTTTCCAGGGTGAAAAATTTGAAAAGAGAATAGAGCAGAGAACAGTTCGAACAAAAGAATAAATATTCTAAACCACAAAAGTTAAATTAAATCAGAAGTTCATAAGATGAAAGCCTAAGAGTTTTCTAAAAAACTTAAGTGTTGAAAACTTTTGTGATTAATATTATAAACAAAGCGCTGAAAATATCTTCAGCGCTTTGTTTATGTTATGCTTCCGGTGAAATGAGCATTTTTCTTTCCCCGATCTGTTGTCGCCACATAGCATAATACAATCCTTTTTCGGCAATCAGATTATCGTGGGATCCCATTTCAATCACCTGTCCGCGTTCCAGTACATAGATTCTGTCAGCATGCATAATCGTGCTTAAACGATGGGCAATAAGAACGGTAATCTGTTCTCTTTCTTTTGAGATGTCTTTTATAGTAGAGGTAATTTCTTCTTCCGTAATACTGTCTAAAGCCGAAGTTGCTTCGTCAAAGATCAATAAATGAGGTTTTCTTAAAAGTGCTCTTGCAATGGCAATTCTTTGTTTTTCTCCGCCGCTCAGCTTCAGTCCGCCCTCACCGATAACAGTTTCGATACCCTTTTCTGCTCTCTCCAATAATGCTGTACAGCTCGATTTCTGCAACGCAATATCCAGTTCAGATTCTGTAGCGTTAGGATTTACAAAAAGAAGGTTTTCCTTAATGGTTCCTGCAAAAAGCTGTGTATCCTGGGTAACAAAACCAATCTGATTCCTCAGCTCATCAAAATCAAATTCTTTTCCATTGATACTATTGTAAAAAATATTTCCTTCCTGTGGTCTGTACAGTCCAACCAGCAATTTCACCAATGTACTTTTCCCTGAACCGCTAGGCCCTACAAAAGCAATGGTTTCTCCATTTTTAACATCAAAAGAGATATTATTTAAAGCTTTATACTGAGCCGATTGATGTTTAAAAGAAACATGTTTAAATTCCAGTTCTTCAATAGCACCAATCTGTTTCGGATGGAGAGGTTTTTCTTCCACCTCTTTTTTCATTAAATTATCAAAATTGAAAAGAGAAGCCTCAGCCTCACGGTAAGAAATAATGATGTTCCCGATTTCCTGCATTGGTCCGAAAATAAAGAAACCATAAAACATCAGAGAAAGGTACTGTCCGGGAGTCACAATATTTTTAAAAATTAAAAGCAATAGGGTCATGGTAATCATCTGCTGAAGAAAATTGACCATCGTACCCTGGATAAAGCTTAAAGAACGGATGCTTTTTACCTTTCTGAGCTCAAGTCCAAGAATCTTGTAGGTATTATTATTTAAACGGATCACTTCCTGATTCGTTAAGCCTAAACTTTTAACGATTTCTATATTTCTTAAGCTTTCTGTAGTACTTCCGGCTAAAGCTGTAGTTTCCGAAACGATATTCTTCTGAATGCTTTTAATTCTTTTACTCAGTAAATTAGTGATGAAGGCAATCAGGAAAATCCCGCAGATATAGACAGGCATGATCGACCAATGTAAGCGGATCGCATACACGGAAACGAAAATAATACTCACTAAAATTCCAAAGAAGATATTAATAAAACTGGTGATGAACTTTACAGTATCTTCTCTTACTTTTGTTAAAATAGACAAGGTTTCACCACTTCTCTGATCTTCAAATTCCTGATAAGGAAGAGCCATTGAATGTTTTAAGCCATCCGTAAAGATTTTTGCGCCAAACTTCTGAGTGATCACACTTACTGCATAATCCTGAAAAGCTTTGGCTATTCGGCTTACCATCGCTGTTCCAATGAGCAGCCCTAAAAAATAGAACACCCCATGATAAATTCCGTCTCCGTATAAATATTGGTTAAGATTTCTGGGTAAAAGTTTTTCCTTATCAAAAAAGTTAGGATGTGTTACCAGCCGGTCCAGGATATTACCCGTGATGGCCGGGGCAAATAAAGAAAAAACCTGATTAATGGTTGCCAATAACAAAGAAAGGATAATCAACCATTGGTAAGGCTTAAGGTATCTTAAAAGTATTTTCATTTTAATAAATAATGTTGCAAAATTAGAGATATTATTTTGACTTATGGTATTAATAATTTTGAATAACAAAGACCTTTTGTATTCAAGTGAAAAGAATTAAATTGCAGTCTAAGTTTTTATTATGCTTACAAAAGAACAAATTGCTAAAAGGATTTCAAAAGAACTGAAAGACCGTTATTATGTAAACCTGGGAATAGGAATCCCTACGTTGGTGGCTAACTATGTTCCGGAAGGTATTTCCGTAGAATTTCAGAGTGAGAACGGAGTTCTAGGGATGGGACCTTTCCCGTTCGAAGGTGAAGAAGATGCCGATATCATCAATGCAGGAAAGCAAACCATTACCATACTGCCAGGAGGTTCATTTTTTGATTCAGCCTTTAGTTTTGGGATGATTCGTGGCCAGAAAGTAGACCTTACTATTCTTGGAGCGATGGAAGTTTCAGAGAACGGAGATATTGCCAACTGGAAAATCCCCGGAAAAATGGTAAAAGGAATGGGGGGAGCAATGGACCTTGTTGCCTCAGCAGAAAATATTATTGTTGCCATGATGCACGTGAATAAAGCAGGAGAAAGCAAAATCCTGAAAAAATGCAGTCTTCCGCTCACAGGGGTTAACTGTGTGAAAAGAGTAGTGACCGAACTGGCAGTACTGGATGTAACTCCAGCCGGATTCAAACTGGTGGAAAGAGCTCCAGGGGTTTCAGTGGAGCACATCATAAAATCTACAGAAGCAGATCTGATCATTGAAGGTGAAATTCCTGAAATGCAATTCTAAATAAAAAATAAAGCCTTGTCACCGACAAGGTTTTTTTATGCATTTAACCGACATTTTCTCCCACCGATTAAGCAGATAACACAGATTTTCTTATCACTGTAAATTTAAAAAATTGTAAATGTTCTCAAAAAGTGTTATGAAAAATACTATTTAACCGACATAGGAAAATGGAGCGTTAAAAAAATAAATGCTGTGAACGTTAAGAAAATTCTCCTGTCCGAAGCGCGACACTTTAACTGAACCGAAGAACATATACAGAATTCGCGCAAGTTTTAGAATTTTTAGAGAACAGTATTTATTTTTAGCGGAAGTTTCCAGGTCTTGAATTTTTGTTTCTTTTGTTTCAAGACAAAAGAAAAGTTACTAAAATTTTTTACCCACAGATTGAGCAGATAATGCACATTTTTTAATACAAAAGAAAAACTGCTTCAAAAAATGAAACAGTTTATATATTGATAAAGTTTTTGAAAAAAAACTAAATTATTTCCCATCCTGCGCCCCAAAAACCTTCTGTAAAATAGAAGTGGTTCTCATCGCCGGAGTATTTCTGATGCCGCTTTCCTTATCAGCTACCATTTTAAATACACCATTAATTGTTTCAGTCGTCACATATTCGTTAAGATCGGTCGTTACAGATTGCCCTGTGAAAGTATTGTACTTTGAGATCAGATTTTTCCAAACCGTATCTGCACCCACTTTACCCAGTGAAGCCTTTACCTTTGGCTGGAAAGCTGTGAATAACTGACTTTGCGTTTTGGTCTGTAAATAATTGGTTGCTGCATTATCACTGCTTAATAAAATGTTCTTAGCGTCCGTGATCGTCATCGAAGTAATTGCTTTGGTGAAAATAGGAGCGGCTTCTGTTACCGCATCTTCAGCAGCCCTGTTTAATAATTTTACCCCTTCATCTGCAAGGCTTCCCATTCCCAGGGAACGCAGCGTGGTATCGATCTTTCTTAACTTTTCAGGCATTAAAATTTTTACCGCTTCATTCTTAAAGAATCCGTCCGTTAAAGCCAGTTTCTTTACACCATCAGTTACTCCAAGGCTTAACGCTTCCTTTAACCCTGAAGATATCTGTGTTGAGGTTAGGTTTCCCAGATTAACAGGAGAAGCTTTAGTTGGAGTAATTGGAGTGGTATTAGTTGTAGTGGTGGTTGTAGAACTTTTAGGTTTTGAGGGATTATCAAGATCGACACCGGTTTTGTTTTTGACGGTAGATTTGATGATGTCTAAGAGCTGTGCCTGTGAAGAAACTGAAAATAATAGGGTAGCAGCGAATAAAATATTTTTTCTCATTGTATCTTTTTTGCAAATTTAGATGTTTTATTATTTAATAAGTTAAATCACCAAAGAGTTTTAGAAAATAATTATATTAGCTAAAACCTTAATCATACCTAAATGCGACATTTTCTTTTTATGTTTTCTGCTATTTTTTCCACAGTTTTTCATGCCCAGAAGAAGCCAGATTTAATTCCTTATCCTCAAAGTGTAACCATGCAGGAAGGAAGGTTCATCATTCCTGAAACGCTGATCCTGAACGATAAACTTCCAAAAGAAGAAACAGAGTATTTCAAAAAAAGGCTTGGTTCCGGTGTGAAATTTCAGAATAGCAGTAAGACGGAAGGAATTCATTTGATGTACATGCCGTTTCCACAGCCAAAAATCCCAATTCATCCCGAAGAAGATAAAGAAAAGTATACTATTGACATTTCTCCCCAAAAGATTTTCATAACTTCCAATACCAGACAGGGGTATTTTCTGGCTCTTCAAACCCTGGCTCAACTTTTTGAAGAACATAAGGAAGATAGGGAAATTCCTGCTTTAAGAATTGAAGACCAGCCTAAATTTGCATGGCGCGGAATGCACCTGGATGTCTGCCGCCATTTCTTTAATGTAGATGAGGTTAAACAGTATATTGATTATTTAGCCATGTACAAGCTGAACACTTTTCACTGGCATCTTACAGACGATCAGGGCTGGAGAATTGAAATTAAAAAATACCCAAAACTCACCCAGATCGGTTCAAAACGTAAAGAATCGATGATTGGTGCTTATGTAGACAATACTTTCGACGGTAAACCTTATGGTCCTTATTTCTATACCCAGGAGCAGATTAAGGACGTCATTAAATACGCCCAGCAAAGGCATATTACTATAGTTCCCGAGATTGAAATGCCCGGTCATGCTTTAGCTGCTTTATCAGCTTATCCCGAGCTTGCCTGTACAAAAGGGCCGTTTGAAGCTGCAACAAAATGGGGTGTTTTTGATGATGTTTTCTGTCCGAAAGAAGAAACCTTCACTTTCCTTGAAAATGTTCTGGATGAAGTTATTGCCCTGTTTCCATCACAATACATCCACATCGGTGGCGATGAATGTCCGAAAACAAGATGGAAAGAATGTGCCCATTGCCAGGAGCTGATCAAAAAGAATAATCTGAAGGATGAGCATGGATTGCAAAGCTATTTCATTCAGAGAATTGAAAAATATGTTAACAGTAAAGGAAGAAAGATCATCGGTTGGGATGAAATCCTTGAAGGCGGTCTGGCTCCAAATGCTGCCGTTATGAGCTGGACAGGTGTAAACGGAGGCATCGAAGCTGCAAAATCTTCTCACTTTGCCGTAATGACTCCCGGAGCCTACTGTTATTTTGATCATTATCAGGGTGATCCTCAATCGGAGCCGAATGCTTTCGGAGGTTTTACCCCTTTGGATAAAGTCCATTCCTATAATCCTATTCCTGCAGAGCTGAACGCAGAGCAGGCCAAATATATTTTAGGAGTTCAGGCCAATCTATGGACGGAATACATCATGGATTTTAAGCAGGTACAGTATATGATATTTCCAAGACTGATGGCGCTTTCCGAAGTAGGATGGGGAACGGCAGATCCTAAAAATTATAAAGAATTTGAAAGAAGAGTAATCAGTCAGTTCAAAGTTCTGGATAAAATGAAGGTGAATTATGCCAAAAGTATCTATAATATTTCCGGAAAAGTACTTCCTGCCGGGAACGGTATTTCTTATGAACTTAATGTATCACAGGACCCGAAAGGAATACGGTATACAACGGACGGGACAGAACCTTCTATACATTCACAGGTTTATCAGGGACCGATTGCTGTTTCAAAATCTCTAACCGTTAAATCCGCCTATTTTGAAGACGGAAAACTGAAAAGTGCTGTTTCTTCCCAGGAATTCAAAATTTCAAAAACAACAGGAAAAAAGATCACCCTGGAACAACAGCCCAGCGAAAACTATTCTTTTGGCGGAGCTTTTACCTTGGTGGATGGAATTATCGGAAACATAAGACAATTGGGCAAAACATGGTTGGGCTTTCAGGGAAAAGATGTAGTGGCAACCATTGATCTGGGACAGAAAACCAACTTTTCTGAAGTTTATTTTAATACCTTAGAAAATAAGGGAAGCTGGATCCATCTGGCGAAATCTGCACAGATCTTTGTTTCGGATGATGGAAAGGCCTTTAAAATGATCAAAGAGATCGGGAAAGATGAAATTCAGAACTCAAAAGGAAAAATTAAGCTGAATGTAGGAAATCAGAATGCAGAGTACATTAAGCTTAAAATAGAAAATGCAGGTATTATTCCTGCCGGAAATCCCGGTGCAGATTCAAAAGCATGGCTGTTCGTTGATGAAATTGGCATCAATTAGAAATAAGTTTCTGAATATACTGGATGCAATAGCTGTTGCAGCCGTCAATACATAAAGTTATGTTATTTCAGAAGTAAATTGCCTTACTCTTATTAAAAACCAAAAGACCATAGTACTCTGTGGTCTTTTTCCTTTTCTGCTAGCGGGAAAATTCCTAATTTGGAGCCAAATATATCTGAATATGCAAAGTAGACGAAACTTCATTAAAAAAACGGCTGCTGCTTCTCTGGCACTTGCCGTAAACCCACTGGATCTGATTGCCGGAGAACTGTCTGAGAATCCTGTAAAACCAGGAAAACCCATTGTTCTTTCCACCTGGAATTTCGGACTGAAGGCAAACGAAGAAGCCTGGACTATTCTGGGAAAAGGTGGAAAAGCCCTTGATGCAGTGGAAAAAGGAGTTCGCCTCGTGGAATTGGACCCAACTGAAAGAAGTGTAGGCTATGGAGGACGTCCGGATAGAGACGGAAGAGTTACCCTCGATGCCTGTATTATGGACGAAAATTATAATATCGGTTCCGTTGCCTGCCTGGAAAATATCAAAAATCCTATCTCTGTAGCAAGAGCAGTGATGGAAAAAACGCCCCATGTTATGTTGGTTGGAGACGGAGCATTACAGTTTGCAATATCCCAGGGGTTTAAAAAAGAAAACCTTCTCACTCCCGATTCGGAAAAAGAATGGAGAGAATGGCTGAAAACCAGCGAGTACAAACCAGTCGCCAATATTGAAAACCATGATACCATCGGAATGATTGCTCTGGATGCACAGGGAAATCTTTCCGGAGCCTGCACCACCAGCGGGATGGCCTTTAAAATGCATGGAAGGGTGGGAGATTCACCTATCATCGGCGCAGGATTGTTTGTAGACAATGAAGTGGGTGCTGCTACGGCTACTGGGCACGGCGAAGAAGTAATCCGTACTGTCGGGACACATCTGGTTGTTGAATTGATGAGACAGGGCAGGAATCCCCGGCAGGCCTGCAAAGAAGCAGTTGAAAGAATTGTGAAAATTGCTCAAAGAAGAAATAAAAACCTTAAAGATATTCAGGTTGGCTTCATCGCTTTAAATAAAAAAGGCGAATATGGTTCTTACTGCATTCAGGACGGGTTTAATTTCGCTGTCTATGACCAGAAAGGCAATCGTCTGGAAAAACCGGAATTTGCTCTGAAATAATGTATTTTATTTAAAATTCAATAGGAGCGGGCTTTAGCCCGCTTACAAAATAAAAAAACACCAAACGGCTTTAGCCAAAATTTAGAATATCAAAAAGAATATGAAAAGAATGATCATTGCATCTTTGTTTCTGATCACAGCATGTAAAGAAGAAAAGAAAGAAATCCAGACTCAGGCACCGCAGGAATCTGTTTCCCAAGAAACCGAAACCGAAATTTCAGAAAATAAGCATGATGAATCCGGAGAAGCAAAAAAATGGCTGGAAAAAAGTATCAAAAATTACTTTAAAGAAGATCTTAGGAGTTTGGATAAAGAAATGCAGAAAATCACAACCAAAGACTATTACGAGTATAAAACAGATGCAATGAATGTGGATATGGATGTTGATGGAAGTCTTACCTTAAAAGAATTCCAGGACAAATGGAAAGGTAAGTTTGATACTGATAAAGCTGGAATAGACTCCGGATTCCTTATTTCCGGACAGGACTGGATTAATATTGAAATTAGAAATTGTGACTTAAAATCCTCGTCAGACAATAATTACGTTTTTAATGTAGTCCTGGCTGATGATGGGTTTAAAGCCAAATATTCCCGTCAGATTAAAGTTATAAAAACAGATAATAAATTTCTGATAGCAGATGTTATTGAAGAAGAGTAAAATTTAAATAAAACGAAAAAATGTCAAAAATAGAAATAGCATGTTTCAATCCGGAATCCGCAATGACTGCATTTGAAAACGGAGCCGATAGAATAGAACTATGTGACGGATTGAGCGAAGGCGGAACAACTCCGGATTTTGAAACGACAAAAGAACTCAGAGAAAAAATAAATATTCCGGTTTTTGTAATGATCCGCCCAAGAGGTGGAGATTTTACCTATTCGGAATCTGAGTTTGAACAAATGCAAAAAGATATGCTCCAGCTGAAATCTCTGAAAGTAGATGGTTTTGTGTTTGGAATTTTGGACGAAAATAATCAGATACATGGAGAACACAACAAGATTTTGGTTGAGATGGCATATCCTCTTCCATGTACTTTTCACCGTGCTTTTGACAGAGCAAAAGGCCTTGAAGATTCTTTGGAAAAAGTAATTGGCTGTGGCTTTAAAACGATCCTCACCTCAGGCCAGGAACCAAATGTTTCAGAAGGTAAAGAGAATCTGAAAAAACTGGTTGAGCTTGCTGCCGGAAGAATAGAAATTCTGGTTGGAGGCGGACTTCGTTCTACCAATATTGAAGAGATCAGAGCATTTACAAATGCCAGCTATTTTCACTCTTCTGCAATTACAGACGGTGGATCTTTTGCCAGCGCAAATGAGGTCCTCGCTTTGAAAAATAAGTGATTTTTAACGCAAAGTTCTATTTTAAACAACGTTGAGTTTGAGGGAAGCAAAGAATTGACTATGTCATTGATGAAGCTAACTGGATAAAACGTTCGCTTAGTCGAATCAATGTTAATTGATTCCGTCTTTGCAGACTTAAAACATGCAATATCTAAATGAACCTTTGCGTTAAATATAATGTGTTTTAAACGGAAATTTTTCATTTAGAATCACCTTAAGGCAAGCAAAGAATTCGACTATGTTGATTTCCTTCTTACATTCTTTAAATCTAAGAGTTAGATAATAAAACTTTGTGTCAAAAAAGATTTTCATTATATTTAAAAATAATGATTTCAATATAAAATGCTAAATATAAACACAAATGAATGACAGAAAACGAACTATCCTACAAAATAATAGGAGCCGCAATTGAAGTACATAAAAATCTTGGAGTTGGCTTATTGGAAAATGCTTACGAAATAGCTTTGGCGTATGAACTGAAACAGCTTGGAATGGAGGTGAAACAACAAACCCCCTTACCCTTAAAATATAAAGAAGTTACAATAGAAAATGCATATAAAATTGACTTAATTGTAGAAGGTAAGGTTATTATTGAAGTAAAAGCTGTTCTTGAGTTGAATCCCGTCTTTTATTCTCAGCTTTTAACCTATCTGAAGCTGACTAATGTAAAACTAGGCCTACTGATAAATTTTAATACTGAACTTATTAAATATGGGATTCACAGAATTGTAAATAAACTTGTTAATGAATAAATCTATTTTTTTTGCTTTTCTTTTTATTCAAAGTATTATGAATGCACAGCTTACAGAACGAAGTTTGTCTTCCGAAAAATGGCAGTTCAAAAATACACAGGAACAGAAATGGTTGCCTGCAAAAATTCCGGGCACTGTACATCTTGATTTGATGGATAATAAGATCATTTCCGATCCTTTTAAAGATGAAAATGAAAAAAAAGTACAGTGGATAGAAAATGAAGACTGGGAATATCAGACCCGTTTTAATGTATCATCAAAAGAACTTCAAAATGAACATATAGACCTTTTTTTTAACGGTCTTGATACTTTTTCAGAAATCTATCTGAACGGAAAACTGCTGAAAAAAACAGATAATATGTTCAGGAAATGGGAGGTTTCTGTAAAAGAGCTTCTGAAAGAAGGAAATAACGATCTGAAAATTAAATTTACATCAGCTGTAAAAGAAGGAAAAGAACTGGCCGGGAAGGTTCCGTTTACCATGCCGGAGTCGCCCAGGAGTTTTATAAGAAAAGCTCAGTATCAGTTTGGATGGGATTGGGGTCCAAGACTGGTTACTGCCGGAATCTGGAAAGATGTAGAACTTCGTTTCTGGAATCATGCTCAATTAAAAAATATAAAAATTGAGCAAAAAAATCTGACAAAACAACAGGCAGAGCTCAATATTCAAGCAGAAATTTTTGCAGATAAAGAAGGGGAATATTCTATTTCTATTAATACTCAATCAAATAAATTTCAGTTAAAAAAAGGTGAAAATAAGATCAAGATTCCTTTTAAAATTAGCAATCCAAAACTTTGGCAGCCCAATGGATGGGGCGATCCGAATTTATATGACATAAAAGTTTCTCTGCAAAAAGATTCCAAAATCCTTTCTGAAAAAACCGAAAGAATTGGGTTAAGAACCATTGAACTCATCCAGGAGAAAGATCAGGCAGGAAAATCCTTCTATTTTAAAGTCAATGGGAAATCGTTGTATGCAAAAGGAACAAACTGGATTCCTTCCGACAGCTTTTCACCCAGAATAACCAAGGAAAAATACCGGAAGCTCATCAATGACGCCAAAGACGCCAATATGAATATGATCCGTGTGTGGGGTGGTGGCATCTATGAAGATGATGAATTCTATAAAGCCTGTGACGAAAACGGTATTTTGGTCTGGCAGGATTTCATGTTTGCCGGCAGCTTTTATCCGGCCGATGAAGATTTTTTAAATAATGTAAAAGAAGAAGTAAAGGATCAGGTCAACAGGCTTCAGAACCATCCATCCATTGCTTTATGGTGCGGAAATAATGAAATTGATGAAGCCATCGTCAACTGGGGCTATCAGAAACAGTTCAAATACTCAAAAAATGATTCTTTTCAGGTTTGGAAAGACTATAAAAAACTGTTCCATGAAGTGATTCCTAATGCTATGAAGGAAATTCTCACTCCGGATAAAAATATCTACTGGCCGAGCTCGCCGTCTATCGGATGGGGGCATAAAGAAAGCCTTACAGAAGGAGATTCCCATTATTGGGGAGTGTGGTGGGGAGAGCAGCCGTTTGAGATTTATAATCAAAAAGTAGGAAGATTCATGTCAGAATATGGTTTTCAGGGAATGCCAAGCCTGGAAGCTGTAAAATCTATGTTTTCAGGAACTCCGGATCTCAGCCTTCAGAATCCGGTTATTAAAGCCCATGAAAAAAATGCCAGAGGTTGGGACATCATTGCTGAATATATGAAAAGGGACTATAAAACGCCCTCAGATTTCGTGAAATACAATTACATTTCCCAGCTGCTCCAGGCCCGAGGAATGAGAATTGCTGTTGAAGCCCACCGACGTTCAAGACCCTATAATATGGGAACGTTATACTGGCAGCTTAATGACTGCTGGCCTGTAGTTTCCTGGTCCTCAATTGATTACCTTGGAAACTGGAAAGCTTTGCATTACCAGATGAAAAGAAGCTTTGAGCAGCAGGTCATTTTCACTGAAGAAAAAGAAGGTATTTTAAATTTTTATGCTGTTAATGACGGATTGAAGCCATTCAATAATATCAATTTAGAAGTAAAAGCAGTACGTTTCGATGGCACGGTTCTAAAAGAATTCAAAGCTCTTTCAAAAGAAAAAATACAGGAAAGTATTCTCAAATTTGATCCCGTTCAAGTATCAGCTCTGGTTTCTGATTCTGATAAAGATAAAGCCTTTTTACAACTTACTATAAAAGATAAGGATGAAATAATCATAGCGGTCAATCAACATTTCTTTACTAAACCCAAAGATCTGCAGCTGACACAACCTAGCATTAAGATCAGAAAAACTGCACCGGACGAAATTGAAATTTCCACAGATGTTTTGGCAAAAGATATTTATCTAATGGGAGATACCCATTTCAGTGATAACTTTTTTGATCTCCTTCCTGGTTCATCAAAAAAGATAAAACTCTCAAAACCTTTGGAAAATATAGAAGTGATGAGCCTTTGGGATACACTGCAAAATTAAAACATCATACCGCAATAAAAATCTGCTCAATCAGCCCAATCTGCGAGAATTTAAAAAATAAACCTTAAACCCATGCAATTCTAAGCATACATTTATTTTTAAATAAATTGATTTTCCTCAAAAATCAACCGTAACTTTATATTCAATTTTTAAATATGATGGTCAATTTTGTTCTGATTGCGGTGTGCATTATTGCAGGAATGGTATTCAAAGCAACAAAATCTATCCATCCCGATGCTCACAAAGGTATTAATACCTGGATTCTTTATCTTGCCCTGCCCGCAGTTTCTTTTAAATACCTGCCCAAAGTTAAATGGACAACAGAAATGCTGTTTCCCATTGCGGCTACCTTTCTTGTTTCTGTTTTCTGCTTCTTTTTTATGATGTTCTACAGTAAAAGTAAGGGCTATTCAAGGCGGTCCAGAAGTACAATGGAACTGACTAGCGGCTACAGCAATACATCCTTTATCGGTTTTCCTCTCATTAGTGCATTTTATGGCGAAAGTCTTTTAAGTATTGCCATTATTTGTGATCAGACCATGTTTTTTGCCCTTTCCACATTAGGAATTATAGCAGCAGTGAAGGGTGGAAGCAGATCAGGAAAAGTAAGTGCAAAATTTATTTTAAAGAGACTGGTCACTTTTCCTCCATTAATAGGTTGCATTGCAGCATTGGTATTGTCGCAGTTTATTGATTTCACATTAGCAGAACCATTTTTTGATAAATTAGCAGCAACAGTGAGTCCGTTGGCTTTATTTTCTGTAGGACTCCAACTGAAATTTAACGGATGGAAAAAGCTGATCCCGCAAATGTCTGCTTCTATGCTCTACAAGCTCATTTTAGCGCCGGCTATTGTTTTAGGACTGGCTCTACTCCTGAATATAAAAGGAGATGTAGCAAAAATTACTGTATTTGAAGCTGCTATGCCAACCGTTGTCACCTCAAGTATTATTGCAGAACAGTTCAGGCTCAATACCAAGCTTACCAATCTCATTGTCGGCTTCAGTATTATTGTCGGGTTCTTTACCTCTGCGGTCTGGTATTATATCACAGAATTTCTTTTCTAAAATTGTCATACCGGTCTTGTATACAGGACGATGCGGCTGAATGTTTAAATATTCTTTCGCAGATTTTGCAGATTGAGCAGATGTTTGTGTTATAATTATACTTTTATTTATTAAGATATAAGAGCACTATTGAGCCTGTTTTATTCATAATTATAACATAAACATCTGCTCAATCTGCGAGAGTAAAAAATGCAATCACTCATTTAAAAAAATAAAGAGGAACCATAAGTTTAATCAGAAAAACAGCATCAGACTGCTTTACCCTTTGATCTCAATAAAAAATTGCAGTTCTCTGAATAAAAATCTAATTTTACACTTTAAAAATTTCCCTTGCAGTACGCTCAAATAGTTTTACCGCTCAATTTAAAAGGATCTTTCACCTACAAAGTTCCTGAAGAACTAATGCCCATGATTCAACCGGGAATGCGGGTTCTCGTGCCTTTCGGGGGAAAGAAAATTTATACGGGGATTGTTTTTGAACTTCATGATAACGCCCCGGAAAGTTTTGTAGCTAAAGAAGTTATCAGTATTTTAGATGATAAACCCATCCTTCCTGAAGAGCAGATCAATTTCTGGAACTGGCTTTCAGAATATTACCTCTGCGGGCTTGGAGAGATTTACCGTTTTGCATTCCCATCTTCTTTAAAACTGGAAAGTGAAACTTATTTAAAATTAAAACCCAATATTACGGTTGATTTTGAGAATCTGGATGTCAATGAAATGTACCTTATCCAGGCACTGGAAGTACGTCAGCTCATCAACCTTACTGATATTGAAGCATTTATTCCTAAAAAAGAGATCATCAAAACAATCAATTCCCTGATTGATCTGCAGTACATTGAAATTGATGAAAAAATTGCCGAAAAATATAAAGCTAAAGAAGTAGCCTATGTCAGGATCAATGATGAGGTTTTAAGCAACCAGAATCTCACGGATATTCTTTTAAAGCTGAACAAGGCTCCGAAGCAGAAAGATCTTTTTCTGGCTATTTTAGAAAAACAGACCGAGCATCCGGAAGTTCCCATTAAAAAAGCAGAACTCTTTGAGGACGGATATTTTGGAAGTTCCCATTTTAAGGCGTTGGCAGATAAAAATCTTGTCGCAGAATATCATATGCAGAAAGACAGGATCGAAAGCTATGAAGGTGAAATTGAAGAACTTGAAGAACTTTCCGAAGAGCAGAAAGAAGCTAAAACCGAAATTGATGAGGCCTTTGAAGAAGGCAAAAATGTATTGCTGCACGGTGTTACTTCCTCAGGGAAAACCCATATTTATTTAGAGAAAATTGAAGAATGTATTCAGGAAGGAAAAAATGTTCTGTTCCTGCTTCCCGAAATTTCTCTGACTAAACAGATCACTCAAAGATTAGAGAAGAAATATGGCCGACAACTTGGCTTCTATCATCAGAAATTAACCGATTTTGAACGAGTGGAAGTCTGGAGAAGAATCAAGCAGAATGATATTAAAATTCTTATAGGAACACGTAATGCATTATTCCTGCCATTTCAGGATCTTGGGCTTATTGTAGTGGATGAAGAACATGATTCTGCATACAGACCAAGGGAAGCTTCACCTTATTTCAATGCCAAAGATGCCGCATTGGTTTTAGGTAATTTTTATGGGGCCGGAGCGATTCTGGGGTCGGCAACACCATCTGTAGAAAGCTACTACAACGCCAGAAAAGATAAAATAAAGTACATTTTACTGAATGAGAGATTCGGAAATGTGAAGCTGCCGGAATACGAACTCATCAACTTTAAAGAAGCCCAGGAATCTAAAAAAGTTTCAGGGAATTTTTCTTTACACTTAATTGATGAGATTAAAAAAACGCTGGACGAGAAAAATCAGGCCATTGTGCTTCACAACCGCCGTGGTTATGCCAATGTAATTGAATGTGAAACCTGCGGCTATGTGAATTACTGTTCAAACTGTGATGTCGTAATGACCTACCATAAGGCAGCTAACGAGATGAAGTGTCATTACTGCGGACAAAGAGCTTCAAAGCCGAGAACCTGTCCGAAATGTCATTCAGAAAACCTTAACGAAAGAGGGGTAGGAGTAGAACAGATTCATGAAGAAGTATCCAAGATGTTTCCTGATCATGAAGTGGACAGAATGGATGTGGATTCTATGCGTAAAAAGTTTGCGTATGAAAAACTGTATGAAAAAATAGAAGAAGGCGAAACAGATATTATTGTAGGAACCCAAATGATATCAAAAGGACTCGATTTTGATCATATTGAGCTTGTCGCTATTCCTAAAGCGGATTCCCTGCTGTATGTTCAGGATTTCAGAGCGGAGGAAAGAGCCTACCAGCTGATCACCCAGGTTTCCGGAAGAGCCGGAAGAGTTTCCGGAAAAGGGAAAATTTTAATTCAGACCTATAATCCTGATCATTCCGTTTTTCAGCTGATCAAGATGAATAATCCTGCAAAAATTTACAAATATATCCTTACCGAACGTCAGAAATTCCATTACCCTCCGTTCACTAAACTCATTATGATCGAGCTGAAACACCGGAAAGAAGACAAAGTGAACCGGGCTTCCCAGTTTTTGGGATCTGTTTTAAGAAAATATCTTCCTGAAGAATGTGTTTTGGGACCCGAAAGAGCCCAGATTGCCAGGCTTAATAATCTATACCAATTCCAAATCATGCTGAAACTTCCCCGCGGGAAAAAGTATGATGAATTCAAAAAAATGGTTTTGCTAAGTTTGAATGAATTTGATGAAATCACTGCTTATCAAAGTATTAAAAAAGATGTTTTTGTGGATTTTTAACATTTTTTAACAAACTTTACGCTCTTTTATAAGAACCGTGTAACCCTTTTTATAACAATAATTTCTACTTTTGGTCGTTCATTAAATGTTTGGCTCTTTAAACGGATGATTTAACTTATCATTTTTTATAACGTCAAACTATGGAAACAAAAAAAGATACATGGTAAATTACAGAAAATATATTTCAGGTGTAGCGGTATTGGCTTCTGGGTTTTTCCTTGCCCAATCTACCGTTTCTACAGTTCTTTACTCACAGGCATACGACAATCAGAAGAATACTTTGAATCTACCTTCTCCGGTTACCTCAATGGCGGAGAAAACAATTCTGTCGGCCAAAGAGCTTGTAGATATTAATGTAAACACAATGATGACGGATCCTGTGCTGAAAAATGCAAACTGGGGATTCGTAGTGTATGACCCCAAAACGAAGAAGGTCATTTCTTCGTACAATGAAAATACTCCTTTAGTACCGGCTTCTACCACAAAATTACTCACCACGGAAACAGCATTGAGCCTTTTAGGTGAAAACTACCGTTGGATGACACAGCTGGAATATTCGGGGACTATTGATGAAAACGGAGTTTTGAATGGTAATCTGTATCTCATAGGCAGCGGCGATCCTTCTTTAGGAACCAATAAAGCCGGTGCATGGTCCTACAGAGATATTATTTCAGACTTTATGGGCGGACTTTCACGCGAAGGAATCAGAAAGGTAAACGGTGATATTATCATTCAGACAGCGCTTTTCAAAGGCAATATTACAAGGCTTCCGGAAAATGTTGTATGGCTTGAAAACAATAATTACTATCTGCCTGTAGGAACTACCCGCGAGATCAACCCTGCCAACGAAAAACTGATCATGAAAAAATCAGGATTGGCTTCTGAGAAAAAGTATTTCTATATGTCGCCTTACGCCAACCAAATGGTGTATGCAGAAAAATATGAGGGAGACGGATTTTTAACAACAAAACTTCCTGATGCTCCGGCTTATCTTGCCAATACTTTCAGAACAACGCTGGTAAAAAGCGGCATTGGTGTTACCGGAAAAGTAACCCCTAGAATGACTGATGCAGCTCCGGAGAGCAGAAAGCTGGTTTCAGCCTATAAATCTCCTACATTAGCGGATATCATATTCTATACGAACCAACATAGCGACAATTCTTTGGCAGAAGCTTTACTGAAAACAGTAGGCTTCCAGAAAATGGGTGACCAGACCTCGGAATCAGGAAGGATAGTGGTAACCAACCACCTGAAGGAGGAAAGTTTTGATATGATGGGTCTGAATTATATGGATGGAAGCGGACTTTCCAGAAACAATAATGTAACGCCAATTTCGCAGGTTAAGTTTTTAACGTCTTTAATGGATGAGAAATATTACAAAGCTTATTTCACTTCACTGCCTGTTGGCGGACAGTCCGGAACGCTGAAAAGGATGTTCATCGGTACCGGAAACGGTCAGATTTTTGCCAAAACAGGAACTTTGAATAAGGTAAAAACATTGGCAGGATACCTGAAGACCAACTCTGGAAAAACATTAGTATTTTCTTTAATGGTCAACAATTATTCCGGATCAGTAGATATGGTAAAGAAAAGAATGGAAAAGATTCTTGAACCGGCTCTCGATCTCTAAAAAATATTATTTTAATATTCTAAAAACCTTTTAATCAATGATTAGAAGGTTTTTTTTTATCTTTGGTCATATCTAATATTCTGAGTATGAGAAAATTTTATCTTCTAATTCTGGGCTTTTTGATCTCCCAGCCGTTCTTTGGACAGATACAGGATCAAAATATTGAAATAAAAGGGCTTATCGCAAAAGAAATGAAATCTTTTACGAAGAAAATGACCACCTACAATATTAATCCCAACACTCTAAATTACGATCTTCAGTATCAAAGGATGAATGTTACTCTGGATCCTGCGGTATATAATATTTCAGGTTCTGTGACCTCACATTTCAAGCCTAATCAGAATATGAGCAGCATTTATTTTGATATGTCGGATATTCTGGTCGTTTCACAGGTGCAGTATCATGGAAGCAGTCTCACTTTCCAGCAGCTTCCGACAAAAGAAGTGAAAATAGATTTTCCGGCTTCAATTCCCGCAAATACTCTGGATTCCTTAACGATTCATTATTCCGGTGCCCCTTCTGCTGCTGGAGGCGCTTTTACAGCATCTACACAGGGCGGAACACCTATTATCTGTACTTTAAGTGAGCCTTATGGTGCGCAGGACTGGTTTCCAACGAAACAAAGCCTTAATGATAAGATCGAAAGATTTGATTTTAAAATTACCACACCTTCCCAATATAATGTTGCAGCCAACGGGAAACTGATGTCTGAAACAATGCTTCCGGGAAATCAGAAACTTACTTTCTGGAGAACAGCTTATCCCACATCTGCTTACCTGATTGCCCTTTCCATTACCAATTTCGTTAAACTGAATGATACCATGGGAAATCCGCCGTTTCCGTTCGTTAATTATGTTTATCCTTCAACCAATGCAAATGCAACAAGTATGTCTAATATTGAGTGGACGAAAGTGGTTATGAATACTTTTGAAACCTATTTCGGACCTTATCCGTTCCGCAACGAAAAATACGGACATATGGAGTTCACCAATGGAGGCGGAATGGAACATCAGACGATGACGTCTATGGGAAGCTGGAGCAAAGGTCTTATTGCCCATGAGCTTGCTCATCAGTGGTTTGGTGATAAGGTGACCTGTGGCGCCTGGAATGATATCTGGCTGAATGAAGGTTTTGCCACTTTCGGTGCTGTTCTTGCCAACGAAAAATTACTGATGACCAATACTGAGTTTAAGAATTTCCTGCTGGGAGAAATCAATAATATTACTTCTGCTCCTGATGGTTCTACATATGTCCCGGATTCCGGCCTTTCCAGTGTAAGCAGAATATTCAACAACAGGCTAACCTATGTAAAAGGAGCCTATATTTTAAGAATGATCAAATGGATCCTTGGGGATACGGCCTTTTATCAGGCAGTAAGAGATTATCATGCCAGACCGAATTTGGCCTATAATTATGTGAGAACTGCAGATTTTAATACATCGCTGCTGCAGTCTACAGGAAAAGATTTTACGGGATTTTTTAATGACTGGCTATATGGTGAAGGTTATCCAACCTATACAACAAAATGGAAACAGACCGGAAATCAGATCCTGTTTAAAGTTTCCCAAATCCAAAGCAGCCCTTCAGTGAGCTTTTTTGAAATGCCATTGCCGATTAAGGTGAACGGAACCGGCGGACAGACTGCTTATTTTGTCCTGAATCATACCTCTGATAACCAGTATTTCCTGGAAACAGTTTCTTTCCCTGTAGCCAGTGTTGAATTTAATTATGAATACCAGATCCTGGAGAAAAATTCTACAGTGGCTCAGGATAATACATTAAGCGTATCATCTGTGGAGAAGGAAGATTTTGCACTATATCCGAATCCTTCAAAGAACGAGCTCTATATAAAAGGAATTGATAAGGCTGTTGAGTTTTCTATTCATTCTATGGATGGGAAACTGATCAAAAAAGATGTATATCAACCCGAAAAAGCGGTTAGAATCTCAGACTTGGTTCCGGGCTCTTATATTTTCACTATTCATGAAAAGAATATTAAGTTTCTAAAACAATAGTAAAAAAGAAACATTCAGGTATTGTTCTACTGATAACAGAGAACTGAGTATTAGCTAAGAATGACTTTAAATACCCAGAAAACCTTCAGCAATGAAGGTTTTTTACATTGGAGAAATTTAAAACATCGGATAAAAAATATACAGAGGGCGTTCAGGGGATAATATGGCATATATAAATTCCATTGTTAAATAATTTTATTGTTAAGAATTATAATAAAGGCTTTCAGATCAGAAAGCTTTTTTGTTTTCTGGCCGCTGTTGCTGCTCTTCTTCTGGCTGTTTTTACTTTGTATTTGAACCACTTTTCTTTAAAGAGTTTTCGCATGATATTGTCAAAGTTTCTTGTAATTACCATATTTTTGAAACCGCGCCATTTTTCCAGAATACTGGACGGGAGTGCTCTTACAGAAACGGAATAGCCTTCAGTTTCATATTGGATGTAATGCCACCAGCCGGAAGGAATATAAAGTGTTTCACCAGGCTGTAGTATAGCTTCATAACCGTCAAGATAGAGTAGAGACGGAAATTCTCTGTAATCCGGATCTTTAATATTCGGTAAGCTGTGAAAATTATAAGGAAGTTTATACATAAGATCCGACTGCTCCCAAGGGAAAAGCCAGATCCTTTTGATTCCCTGAAATTGCGTGATAAAAACATGTGACATATCTATATCAATGTGATTTCTGGTAATAGAGCCTTCGCCTCCGAAAAACATAAAAGGCAGCCATTTCAATATTTTCCCGTTTGTAACATCATTATAAAGAATATCATCCTTAAGTTCGGGCCTGATAGTAAGCAGATTAAATAAAAACAGCCTGTGTTCTGTAGGAGTGCTGCTAATCAGGTCGAGGTATTCAGCGAATGTAGTCTGACCAATTGGGCTGCTGGCCACTTTATCCAGAGATTCCAGCTCACTTCCATAGATATTAACTTTGTGATCACCTGCTATTTCTTTGAAGTATTCATAATTCCATTTTTTGAAAGCAGGACTTTCAGGATCAATAAAATCCTCCATAATAACAGGAAATCGTGGCTTCATATGGTTATTTATAAAGCTTCCGGAACTTATTTTCTTTACTTTTTGTATCGGGCTCAATCTCATAATCCAGAATTTGTAGACAAATATAATTATTATCCTACTAAATTAGTAGACTAATTGTGTTAAAACTGAAATTGAATTGTTGTTTTGAGAATTAAAACTTATAAAAGCTGATATTTTAACGCCTTTTTATTAAATTAGCACATCTAAAAAATTACTAAAAATGATCTCTGAAAAATATCTTCAGCATTTACAGAACGAACTGCAAAACATTGAAAATGATGGTCTTTATAAAAGAGAAAGAATCATCACTTCCCAGCAGAGTGCGGAAATTGAAGCCAATGGAAAGAAGCTTTTAAACTTCTGTGCGAATAATTATCTGGGTCTGTCAAACAATCCGGAAGTAATGAAAGCTTCCCAGGACATGATAGAATCTCACGGTTATGGAATGTCTTCTGTACGTTTTATCTGCGGAACCCAGGACATCCACAAACAACTGGAGAAGAAAATTGCAGACTTTTTAGGTCTTGAAGATACTATTCTGTATGCCGCATGTTTTGATGCGAACGGTGGTGTTTTTGAGCCATTGTTTACTGAAGAAGATGCTATTATTTCAGATGAGCTGAATCATGCATCCATTATTGACGGGGTACGTCTTTGTAAATCGGCAAGATACCGTTACAAAAACAATAATATGGCTGATCTGGAAGCTCAGCTGATTGCTGCTTCCGAAAAGAATCACCGTTTCAAGATCATTGTTACAGACGGAGTTTTCTCTATGGATGGTATTGTTGCAGACCTGAAAGGGGTATGTGACCTTGCTGATAAATACAATGCACTGGTAATGGTGGATGATTCCCATGCTACAGGTTTCATCGGGAAAACAGGCCGTGGAACTCACGAAGCCAATGAAGTAATGGGAAGAGTAGATATTATTACTTCTACCTTAGGAAAAGCTTTGGGAGGAGCTCTTGGAGGATTTACTTCCGGTAAAAAAGAAATCATCGATATGCTGAGACAGCGTTCACGTCCATATTTATTCTCCAATTCATTAGCGCCCGGAATCGTTGGGGCTGCCTTGAAAGTTCTGGATATGATTTCTGAGGATACCTCACTTCGTGACCAGGTAATGGAAAATGCAGAATATTTCAGAAAGGAGATGGTGGCTAAAGGCTTTGATATTCCGGAAGGTGATGCAGCTATCGTTCCGGTGATGCTGTATGATGCTCCTCTTGCCCAGAAAATGGCTGAAAAGCTGATGGATGAAGGCATTTATGTAATCGGATTCTTCTATCCTGTGGTACCGAAAGGAAAAGCAAGGATCAGAGTACAGCTTTCTGCTGCTCATACAAGAGCACACCTTGATAAAGCGATTGCGGCTTTTGAGAAAGTAGGAAAAGAGCTTGGTGTTATTTCTTAATTAAACATTCAGGATATAGATGCTTCGGCTTTGCTTAGCATGACAATGTTCATTATTACGTTTGATTTTTAGATGAAAATTAAAACAGTTAGTATAAGCGATGTCATGCTGAGTGAAGCCGAAGCATTTTTATAATTATTTCTAACAAATATTTTTGTTATTAACATTATATTTGCCATTATTTTAAAAAATGCTTTATACAATAATCAAAGCACTGCACATTATCTTCATGGTAAGCTATTTTGCGGGAATATTTTATCTCGTAAGAATTTTTGTTTACTACAAGGATACGGATGAATTTGCTGAAGAGAAAAAGAAGATACTTAGAGAACAGTATACATTCATGGCCAGACGACTGTGGAATATCATCACTGTTCCGGCAGGTATTATTATGGCTGTCTGCGGAGTTGTCATGATCTTCCTGAATACCGGATTGATGAAAATGCCGTGGTTTCATTTAAAACTGACTTTCCTGATCGGTCTTGCTGTTTATCATTACTGGTGCTGGAAAAAAGTGCTGAAACTGAAAGAACTGAACGGAGAAACTATCGAAACTCCTAATATCAAGCTGAGACAGGCCAATGAAATTGCAACCTTCATTCTGTTTCTGGTAGTGTTTACAGTGATTCTGAAATCTTCAGTTATTGAGTACTGGTGGCAATTAATTGCAGGATTTTTCGTTCTTGTATTTCTGATCATGATGACCGTTAAACTCGTTAATAAGAATAAAAAAAACAAATAATTGTTTAGGTAGAATGCATACACCATACATTCTACTTTTTACATTTTACAAAAAACTATGATTGCAATTTTAAAAAAGGAACTTTGGAGTTACTTTGGAAACTGGAGCGCATGGGTAATCATCGCTGCATTCAGTCTCATAACAGCTCTTTTCCTGTTTTTCTTCGAGAATGATTCTAATATTTTCGACATCGGGATGGCCTCCCTGCAGAGCTATTTCGTACTGGTTCCATGGCTGCTGATGTTTATTATTCCTGCGCTTTCTATGAAAACCTTTGCAGAAGAGCAGCAAACAGGAACGCTGAACTGGCTGTTTTCCCAGCCTTTAAAAGTTTCAGACCTGGTAGCAGGAAAATTTCTTTCAGTATGGATCGTTGGGGTTTTATGCCTTATTCCGTCACTGATCTATCTTTATACGGTATACGTTTTAGGTGTTCCGGCAGGAAATATTGACCTTGGAATGGCCTTCGGAAGCTATATTGGATTAATTGTTTTAATTGCTGCTTTCTCTGGAGTAGGTATTCTGGCTTCTTCACTTTCTCAGAACCAGATCATGGCCTATCTGTTGGGAGTTTTCATGTGTTTTATCATGTATTTCGGGATAGAGCAGCTGGCGAGCTACAAACTGTTGGGTGGTGCAGATTTTATCCTTCAGAATATAGGGTTTTATCAGCATTTTCTTGGCTTTACCAGAGGTCTTATAGATCTTAAAGATGTGGCTTATTTTATTCTGATCATTGGTGCTACGTTATTATTGTCCAACCATTTTATCACTAAAAAGAAGTAGCATGATGAAGAAGTTCAATATTAAATCTCCATTAGGAATTTTCTTAATAGCAGTGATACCCTTGGTTATTCTGCTTACGTATTCAGGAATCAGATTAGATTTAACCAAAGAAAAAAGATATACGCTTTCGGATAATACGGTAAAGGTATTGGAATCGGTGAAAAAGCCGCTTACGGTAGATGTTTATCTTGAGGGTGATTTTCCGGCAAGCTTTAAGCAGCTTCAGAGCGAAACCAGATTTATGCTGGAAGAGTTCAGAAAAATCAACCCGAAGATCGATTTCAAATTTATTGATCCGATTAAGACAAAAATGTCCCAGGACACATTGATGGCGATGGGAATGCAGCCTTCTGTTCTTCCGGATGTTAAAGACGGAAAGATTTCCCAGATCACCCTTTTTCCATACGCTGTTATAAAATATGATAAAAGAGGGGTTTCTATTCCGCTGGTTGTACAGCAGGCGGGAATAGATGCGGATCAGCAGCTGACAAGATCTATAGAAGGTCTGGAATACAGCCTGGTTTCCAATATCAAGAATATTGCAGCTAATAAAAGAAAGAAGGTAGGAATCCTGGTGAATCATGACGAACTGGGACCTGAAGAGTTCCATAGCTTTATGCAGCTGGCACTGGAAAATTACGATGCAGGACCGGTTATTCCAAAAAACCAGACAGAGCTTACTCAGGAAGATCTTCCTTTGCTGAAACAGATGAGTGCTCTGGTCATTGCAAAGCCGAGAAAAGCATTCACAGATAATGAAAAAGTGATTCTTGACCAGTTTATTATGAATGGCGGGAAAACGCTTTGGATGATCGATGCCGTAAATGCCGAAATGGATACGCTGACAAGGTCTCAAAAGGTAATGCCTTTCCCTGTGGATATCAATATGACGGATTTCTTTTTCAATTATGGGATCAGGATCAATCCGGCTTTGGTGAAGGATGTAAAGAAATTTGCACTCCTGAAACTGGTTACGGGTGAAGTAGGAGGGAACCCACAGTATACAAGCCTGCCTTGGCCCTATTTCCCTTTGGGAATTGCTGAGAATGATAATCCGATCACGAAAAATATCAACCCGGTAAAATTTGAGTTTCCAACTTCCATTGATACTTTGGGAGGAAGAAAAAATATCAAAACAAAAGTACTTTTTGAATCCAGCGAAAGAACACTTCTGAAACAGGTTCCCAACTATGTGGATCTGAAAGAGATTGCCAGTGTAGACAGTCTTGGCCAGATGGAAAAACCAAGCACCCCGAAAATCTTTGCCGTTGCGCTGGAGGGGAAGTTTAATTCTGCCTATGCATCAAGAATTGAACGAAAAGGTTATCCCGGATTTAAAAGTCAAAGCCCTGAAAACAAAATGATCATTATTGCAGACGGAGATGTAGGAAGAAACAAAATGCACAAAGGTGAGCCACTCCCAATGGGAATTGACCGTCTCACCAATCAGGAGTTCGGAAACGAGCAGTTTCTGAGAAATGCACTGGATTATCTTCTGGATGACAGCAACCTGATGGCTCTCCGAAACAGAAATATAGAAGAAAGACTCCTGGACCGAAACCGCATTACGGAAGAAAAAACAAACTGGCAGTGGCTGAATTTATTACTACCTTTGGTAGTGATCGGCCTGCTGGGAGGATTGTTCTTCTGGCTGAGGAAGAGGAAGTTTGGATAATAAAAGAGAAACCGGAAGGTTTCTCTTTTTTATATGAAATATTTTATTTAGCCTTCCAGAACCGGAATAATATGTTCCCACTTCAGCTGTTTCACATAGTCCAGAGCGGTTTTTCCGTTGTTAGATTTTATATTTTTATCTGCACCGGCTCCCAATATAATTTTTACAGAGGTAAGATTTCCGGCGATGGCCTCTCTATGAAGAAGAGTAAGTCCATTTTCATCTTTGTTGGTAAGTTCGTCGGGGTATTCCTGAAGGAATTTTAGGAATTCTCCTTCCATATTTTTACTCATCGGATGCTCTATAAGATTTTCTGGTTTTTCCTTCTGTTCATTCACTACCTCTATATCATTGAAATCTCCGAAATCAAGCTGCCATGCGTCGTCGTGCTCTTTTCTTTCATCTTCAGGCATATCAGCTCGCATTTTATGAATGGTAAATCCGCCATAGGCTTTTGGTAAAGGATTGACGGGTGAAGAAAATAGTTTGGAGAGTCCTTTGGGCTTCTTAGCAGCAGGAGTGATGGCAAAAAGCCAGTCGCTGATCTCATTCAGTGGAATCTCAAAATAATCTCCGGCCTGGATGTTGGTAAGGTTGTTGGGATTGTTAATCAGGAATCCACTTACCGTATCACCGTCAAAATCAATCTCGTTGATCCACATGTGTTCTACCGTACTTTCTCCTGTTTCAGGATCTTCTTCACTGAATGCTGCCTTTACGCAGGCAAGGTCAAGACCGGGAATAATTCTTCTGTTTTCCCAGGACTGTTCCCGCCAGAAATATTTAAAAGTTTCTCTTGCTCTTTCATATGCTTCGATCATTTTAGGATCCTGTCCATCAGTAAATATAAACGAATTCTCTTCCATTGTGATTGGTAATTGATATTAATATTTGATCATGATGAAGAGTTTAAAAGTATTGTATAACACTGTTAAACCCGACATTTTTATTTTATTAAAAAATACGAAAAAATGTAAACGGTTGTTTGATTTTTGATGCAATAAAGATTTTATTATTCTTGCTCTACAGGCTCAGGAAGCAGACGGGCGGTCTTATAATAGGCTATATCAGTTGGAATTTTATTCTGCAGATCCTTAAAAGTAGAGTATTCATAATGTTCCCATTCCAGGTCATTATCAGGGTTAGGTGTTTTATCTATAGCAAGCTCAAGTTTTCCGTCTTCCTGATAACTGAACTCTATAGCAGCATATTTTTCGCCGTTTTCATCAGAAGTATACCAGCATTTTGTTGTTCTTTCCGGGATAGGTTTCAATGTTTCAGTGTCCAGGATCTGGGAACAGATAAAATTTTCAGGATCATCGTGATAAAAAACCGTTTTTGAGATCAAAGGCTTTTCATCTACGGTTAATGAATATATTTTGTTGGTGGCAATGATGAAGTCTCCGGCAGATTCCCTCTTTTCAATATCGAAAAGGTCAGATTTCTCTTTCAGATAATTGATAATCTGCTCTTCATCCTCATCGTGACTCATAAAATAATTGATGTTGTATATCTCATCCTCAGCGAGAAACTCAATTTCTTTCAGGATCTCGGAATCTTTTTCATAATAATATAAATGATAATCGTCCAGTTTCTCAGCTTTTGCTTTTGAAATCACTTCTCCAAAAATGTTTTTATATACTTTTTTCATGGTTAGTAGTTAATATATGTTGTGTTATCAGTGTATTGGTTTTTGCAGTTTTTAATCCTTATTATATTGATGATAAATAATTTAAAATTTATTGATGCAGATTTATAGTACTGCATTTTCAGGGCCATTTTTTATATTCCGTAATGTTTCTTATAATTTCACAATTTCTTTATTCATATACCAGGAGGGTACAAGGAAGCGGTCAGAATGAGGTTGCTTATTGTTAGGGTTTGGCTAAGATAAAAATGCCTGTATCATCTGAATTTTCTTCACAGGCATGCGAATGGTCTTTGAGCTTGAAATTCTCATCTCTGTATTCTGTTTTCATGGATTAGTTTTTGTAAGTGCAAATATATTTAAAATCAGAGAATTACAGAATTATATCTGGGCTTTTATAATAAGAATTTTTTGTTAAGAAATTGCGAACAGCAGATGCAAAAAACTGTATTGAGCTATAGCAAATATTCTTATCAATAATACAAAACTATTTATATGAGGATGATTAGTGTCGGCATTATGCCTGAACTTAAACATCCTTTATAAAATCCTCATATTCATAATAAAACCTTTCAAAACCATCCATTTTTTCCCGGAAAAATTCAAAAGTTTCCTGCCATGTATTTTTATTGAATATAGAAACGTTATGTTTTTCAACCCAGATTTTGCTGATCACTTTTCCGTTATCAAGGGTAAAATGCTCTTCCTTTTGAAAGTCGCCTATAAAATCTTTCAGGATGTCTTCCAGAGACCATATCTTTTCATAATAAGCATTCCGGAAGATCTCGTCTTTCATTTCTATATCCAATGAAACTGCTGCTTTTTTGTTGTCGGCATAAAACTTAAATGACAAATCCTTGATCTTGGTGTCATACAAAATCCATTTTCTTGGAAAAGATTTTCCAAAAGCTGTCCAAAACTCTTTTTTTAACTGTTGTGCTTCTTGCTTACTGAACATATGAGCAAACTTAAGAATTTAATGGGAAAGGAACAACGTTATGGAAGTTAATGTATCAATTAGAGAAATTAACTTTTACGATCATCATTCTCCATTTATCTAATTCAAACTATTTTCTTATTTTTGCTGTAATGCTTTCAAAAAAATCCCAATATGCTTTTAAAGCGCTTTCATACCTTGTAGAAAAAAGGAATGATGGCCCGGTCCTTATTTCCGAAATTGCGGAACATAAGAAGATCCCTTTGAAGTTTTTAGAAAATATTCTGCTGGAATTGAAAAAAGCGGATATCCTTGACAGTAAAAAAGGAAAAGGAGGCGGGTACTTTTTAAAAGGAAATCCTGAAAATGTAAAACTGGCAAAGATCATCCGTCTCGTAAACGGGCCTATTGCCATGCTGCCGTGCGTCAGCTTAAATTTCTATGAAAAATGTGAAGACTGCAATGAAGAGCATTGCGGACTGCATGATGTACTTATAGAAGTCCGGGATGCCTCTCTGAATATTCTTGAGAAAAAAACTTTGATGGATCTGGTTGACTAACCCGGTCCTTTTTTTTGAATAATTAGTCTACTTATTTGGTAGGATAATATTTTTATTTGATATTTGCAGTAAGCCAAATGCTTTAATCACAAGAATACCGCTTTATTTCAGTTTTTAGATTCTGGAATACAGATGATACAAATCTCTGAATGAAACGGTAGAGCAGGAGCTGTAATGATATTGTACTATGATAATTTCAAGAAAAATCCAGGTAAGACTCAATATATTCTTTATTACGGCTGCAGTATTGCTGATCACTATTTTATCCATGTATGAAATGGGTTATCTGGATGAGCTGCTGAATGTTCTTGCCAAAGACAATTATATTTTTTATTGGATGATGCTGGTCGGTGTATTTGCTGAGATTGTAGCCGGATCTATGGGCATGGGGTATGGCGTGATCTGTACGACAACGCTTTTATTCCTGAATATTCCGCCTCATATCGTAAGTGCCAGTATTCATTCCGCTGAAAGTTTTACCACAGCTGCGGGAAGCTTAAGCCATATCAAGCTCAAAAATGTGAGTAAAAGTTTAGTGAAGAAACTTGCTGTTCCGGCAGTTATAGGAGCTATTATTGGGGCGGTAAGTCTGACCTATTTAGGTGAATATTATGCCAAAATTACAAAAACACTTATTGCTTTCTATACTCTTTATCTCGGTATTCAGATCCTGTCCAATGCATTTAAAGATAAGCAGAATAGGGCAATGAAAAGAAAAACCAACCTGACAAGGCTTGGGGTGATCGGAGGTTTTATAGATTCGTTTGCAGGAGGAGGCTGGGGGCCGCTGGTTACGGGAACCCTTATTAAAAATGCTTTTACACCCAGATTTGCGGTTGGAAGTTCTACCGTTGCCAAATTTATCCTGACGATTACTGCTGCCGTGACTTTCTTTTTTACCCTTGGGATACAGCACTGGAATATTATTCTTGGTCTTCTGATAGGAGGGATTATCACCGCTCCTTTTTCTGCGATGCTTACAGCAAAACTTCCCGTTAAAAAAATGTTTCTGATTATCGGAATCCTTGTTATTGTAATGAGCTCCATAACTATTTATAAATCAGTTTTCAAGTAAAATTTATGTGCTTTGCAAAAAAATAAATGCCTCAAAAACATGTTTAGCTTTGAAAATATTCTACTTTTACACCCTAAATATTAGAACATGAATTTGCATATAGTAGCGCTTTTTAAGTTTAACGAAAACTACCTGATGGACGCTGTGGAACTGTTTCAGAACCTTGTAAAAGAGACCAGAAAAGAAGAAGGATGCCTTCAGTACGATCTTATTGAAGACAAAGATAACAAAGGAACCTTCTTCCTGATCGAGTTGTGGGAAAGTGTTGATCATCATAACAGACACAATGGGCAGGATCATCTTCTGGATTTCCGCAAAGATGCTTCAAAAATCATGGAAAGCTCCGCAGAAGTATATAAAGGGTTTAAGATTTATTGATTTTAAAGATTTAAACATTCAAGCATTTAAAAATTAAAAGATTCAGGGTTACAGAAATTGTAGTCTTTTAATATTTTAATCTTTCAATCTTTGAATTAAAAATACATATAAAAGGCGGTCTCAGAATACTGAAGCCGCCTTTTGATTAGAAAAAATAGAAAGTATTAAAATTTTGAGTTATTTTACGATAAGTTTTTTCGTTTCCGTACTGCCTCCGAAAGTGATTTTTACTAAATAATTTCCTGCAGTAAGATGGGATAAGTTCAGATCCTGCTTGTAAAAGCCCGCCTGGTTGGTCAGTTCAGCAGTGTGTACTTTTTTTCCTGTAAGATCATAAACCTCGATGCTTCCTTTATTATTGGCCTTTTCTTTTACATCAAAAAGTACAGTCACCTTTTTGTCCGCTGTTGTAGGGTTGGGATAGATCCCGAAAGATGCTTTTTTGCTCACTTCCGTTATTCCCAAAGTAGCTGTGATTTTTTTGTATTTAAAATACATATCTCCGGTAGAAGCACCTCCGTTGGTTGTGAAGTACATCCTGTAATAATCATTACCTTTTTTCACGTAATACACCACATTATTGTAAACGTTTCCGATCCCCTTCCATGAATGACCTATTGTGGTAATGTTAGAAGAGAAATTGGTATCGGCAGGTGTGGAGAAAGCAGCTGTTTCCTGTGTTTCAGGCTGTACCTTTGCTACTTTTACACTAGGCCCCTGGATGGCTCCTGTAAGCGGATACATCATCATATTGTTATAGAAAGTGTAATACTTCGTAAACATAAAGTCCCATGCACTTTTAGAGGGCTCCATATTAGGAACTTTTGCACCTGTAGTAAATGAGAAGTAATTGAAATAGGCATCATCCGATCCGTTGGCTAGAGTTCTTGTCTCAGTAGGCCCCCAGGCAGTTCCGTTCCATTTGGAATATTTGAAGGTATATCCACCAAAAGCATCTTCAATGGCAAATTTCACATAAGTATTGGATGTGGTATATTTTAAGACAAAAATAGCCTTTCCTTCAATGTGATGAGTTAAAGAATTGTAAACTCCCCAACCTGTTGATGGAATGTTAGGATTAGGGGATGTAACGGGCCCCTGCTCAAAAGCTCCCTGGCTGATATCAGTCGTTTGGTCAGGGTTGTATAGAGGCTCACCCCAGTTTGCGATATTGTTGATATTAATAGTATCCCAGTCTGCCAGGTTGGTAGAAGCTGTATACACTTCAATATTCAGAGCATCGTTAACTCTTGAACCGAATGCAAAATTGGAATTTCTGTAAAAAGCGACATCCCAGGTATTTGCCGGCTGAGAAACCATATTACCATTTGCAAGATTAAAAAACACACGATTCTGGTAGGAAGGTCCCATCGTCATATTTGCCTGCGTGTATCCTAATGCATCAGTTTGTGCCAAAACAGTCTGTTGAACAGAAAGAGCCAGTACCGAAGCCAATAATAGTTTTGTTTTCATAACTTATTTTTAAATTATTATTTAGAATGATTCTACAAAAGTAGATAATTATTTTTAATCATTCTAAATAAAAACATGATTTATATCTTGTTTTACAGCTATTATTCTGTGGAAATAACGGGTTTGCTACAAAAAAGAGCCGGCCGGAAATACTTCCCGCCGGCTTCAAAGGCATCATACTAGTCTAATAATAATAAAACCTTATTTCTTAATGAACTTGGATTTCACTACGGAGCCTTCTGCAGTTTCTACCAGCATGTAGTAAACACCGGTCTGAAGTCCGCTGATATCGAATCTCTGTCCTTTTAATTGTCCTTCGGCTGTTTTTTGTCCTGCAGCAGAATAAATCTCAATCTTTTTTAGTTCCGTTTTGGTAACAAATTCCAATGCAGTTTGGTCAGTATTAACGGTAAACCTGAAGTTTTCTTTAGATTGGGCAGTATCGCTAACCCCTAGAGTAGTAGAAGAGTTGTACACCACATCATCTATTTGTATAGCAACATGGGCAGCGCTTGGAGTGAATTTAAATACAATATAAGAACCTGTAGTTGAAGGAATATTAATACTTATGTTTTGAACCACTCCAATTGTAGTTACGTTGATAGGATTTCCTACACCTACAAAAGTCGACATATCGCTGGCGCTTGTCGCTAATCCGATCTGGATCGTTCCAGGCCCTGGCGATGGGGATACTAATGTAGTTTTAAATTTTAAAACACGATCTCCTGTAAGATTCTCAATCATAGGCGTAATAAGATATGAAGGAGCTGTCGCATTATTGCCGGCATAAGACTGGATAAACCTCTGTGTATTGTCGTTTTCATGGGCTGCTACAATCATTCTAGGGGATGCCGGAGGAAATGCTCCTGTTATAGGGGCAACCACAGCAGACCATCCATTTTGAGGAAAAGTAGTCGTTCCAATAGTAAAGTTGTTGAAATTTTCATTAAGCGTTGCTACTTGTGCATGCGCTGTAGCAGCCGTAAACATTAATGTTCCTAAAAGTAGTTTTAATTTCATAACGTTATTTTTATTTAGAATTATTCCACAAAAATAAGTATTTATTTTTAACTATTCTAAATAAAGCATTATATTTGCCAAAATTTTTGCTTTATGAAGAAGAAAGTGCTTTCCGTTCTATCATTGTCCATTGCCTTTTGGATGACTGCACAAGAAAAAGATTCTCTTAATAAAAATAAAATAGAGGAAGTTGTCATTACAGGACAGTACACACAGCAGTCTATCAATAAATCAATATATAAAGTTGAAGTTATAGATGCCCAGCAGATAAAAAATATGGCTGCTACCAATGTTGCAGATGTTTTAAATCAAAGTCTTAATATCCAGATTACTCCGGACACCCGTTCGGGAAACTCTACGGCCAATATGATGGGGCTTGATGGCAATTATGTAAAAGTACTGATAGACAATATCCCTGTAGTAGGTGATACAGGATTAGGAAGTAATATTGACCTTACGAAACTTTCACTGAATAATGTAGAGAGAATTGAAGTGGTAAAGGGAAGCATGGGAGTGGAATATGGTAACGGAGCAGTAGCCGGAGTTATCAATATTATCACCAAAAAAAGCAATACAAAAAAGGTAAGTGCAAGAGCTTCTCTGCAGGAAGAAACCGTAAGGGATAATTACGACCTGAAGAAAAAAGGAAACGGAAGGCATATTCAGAACCTTAATGTAGACTATAATATTGATAATAACTGGTTTGCCAATATCAGCTTTAATCATAATCAGTTTATGGGCTATGAAGGGGAGAGCAAAGGTTATAAATATTTTGAAAGAGATAATAAAAGAGGCTTTGAATGGAACCCTAAAGATCAGTACGATGCCTCTGCACTAATACGGTATTCAAAAAATAAAACGTCTTTCTACTACAAACTGTCTTACCTGTACGAAAAATTCAATTTCTACAATCCGGAAGTTAACAGGATTCCCCTGAACGATGGAATGGGCGGTGCACTTTACGAAAGTATAGACCGGGAATATAATACCAAACGATGGGCCCATCAATTTAATATTCAGACCAATATTGGGAATATCCGCTATATGGGAGATTTTTCTTACCAGAACCAGGATAGAAAATACCATGACTATAACTATGATATTCCCAACAGATCTGTCAGGATCAGCAGAGAAGACAGATCTTATTACAAGACAGATGTCATCTATTCAAGAGGAATGTTCAGTAATTTTCTCAATAATAAGACATTCGATTTTCAGCTTGGATACGAATTGGATTATACCAATGGATATGCAGCGCTCATTGCCGGAGATTTTTTTGGTGAAGCGGTAAAAAGAAAGATTTTTACCTATTCCAACTTCCTTTCTGCAGAATGGAATATTTCAGACAGTTTTTCTGTAAGGCCGGGTGCAAGACTATCCGTCAGTGAAAATTTTGACAACCAGTTTAATTACTCACTTTCAGCAAGATATAAAACTTCTGAAAATTCCAATTTAAGGGCTGTGGCAGGTACTGCAAACCGTTTCCCTACCTACGATGAGCTTTATACGTATTTCGTAAATATCAATCACGATGTACAGGGAAACCCTGATCTGAATCCTGAAAAGGGCTTTTCAGCAGGCGCCTTCTGGGACCAGAATTTTTCAGCAAACGACTGGAAAATTGGGTACAGCGTTAATGCATTATATCTGGACGTACGGGACAGAATAGAAATGGTACTCGTAAAAGATCCCTCTACCTACAAGTATATGAATATGGACAAGTACAGAAACATGCTGTTCTCTGCCAATATAGACTTTAAAAAAGACCAGCTGGCCTTATCCTTAAGAGGATCTGTAAGCGGGACTTCAGTATCCCTGAATTCATTAAATCATACATCGCCTACAGATTACCAATATCTTGTTCAGGCAGGAGCATCGGCAAATTATAAATTGAAAAATACCAAAACGGGTTTTGCCCTTTACTATAAATATACCGGTCCGGGAAGAAATTATGTGCTGGAAAGTGAAGGTACAGGCTTCAGACTGGGAAAAACTGATGATTTTCATATGATGGACTTTATTGTAAGCCAGCCATTCTGGAAAGATCATATGGAACTTTCTGTAGGAGTGAAAAATATATTTGATGTAACGACTATTAACACAACTGCTACTGCCGGAACTGCCCATAATGGCGCGACTGACCGTCTTAATCTGTATTACGGAAGAAGCTATTTCGCGAGATTAATCTATCAATTTTAAAAAGCTACCCTTATGAACTATTTAAAAATATTCGCCCTTTTCTCAGCTGTTGCTTTACAGTCCTGTGTTTCTGCTGATGAAGATCCTGTTCCGGCACCGCCAATTACCGGATCTGTAGTAGAAGTAAAGGTAGGAGGCGCTACCGAACCTAATCAGGTCTGGATAGACTTAAGTGATTATGAAAAGCCTTCTATCAATAAAAGAACAGACTGGGATCTTGGTTTCTATACCGGAGATGGATTTCATGTAGTGATCAACAGCTCTCTTGCTATGACAGTGGCAAAAGTACCTAATAAAACGGATATTAAAACAGTAACAGAAGCCGACGTTGCCACCCTTAAAGGAAGCATAATGGTTGGGACATTTGATCCGGCCAATATGCAATACATTGATCATCCTGACGGGAATTTCCTTACCCAGACCTCAGGAATTGAACCTATTAAGGAAAATGATGCAGAAAATCCTGTGTATCTGTTAAACCTTGGAAGAGATATTCCGTCTTCTGATAATATCGGGCCAGGCTCAGTTAGTTTATCCGGTGCGGCCAGAGGCTGGAAAAAAATTCAGATTTTCAGAGCCCTGAACGGATACAAAATACGTTATGCCGATATAGGAAATACAACAACTTACAGTGAATATTTTGTACCGAAGGATACAGATTACAATTTTACTTTTTTCAGTTTTAATACAGGTACAGCTGTGAAAATTCAGCCTAAGAAAAAAAATTGGGACCTTGGCTTTACCACATTTACCAATGAAGTCTTTACAGCACCGGGAGTAAGTGCCGGAAGTTATTTCTTTGCGGACTTTGTGGTAACAAATACCCTTAACGGAGTAGGAGTATACCAGGTAACTGCGGCAGGGAATCTTGATCAGGCTTACAATTCATTTAAATTAGGAGATATGGATCAGTCAAAGTTTATATTTAATGATCAGAGGGCTCTTGGGGATAAATGGAGAACCACTACGGGAACAACAGATAACCCACAGCCTCATGTTTACGCAGACCGCTTTTTTGTCCTGAAAGATGCAGAAGGATTTTACTTTAAGTTAAGATTTAATACCATGAAAAGCGAAGACGGACACCGCGGCACTACCAATTTCGAATTTGACCCTTTATAATAATCAAATAATAGTATATCATGAAAAAATTAATCCTTGCAGCTTCCATTCTGATGGCAGTATATTCATGCAAAAAAGCAGAAGATGCTAAAAAAGAAAATACAACAGAAACCTCTTCTGAAGCTCCGAAAACCAATAACAAAATCGTTACCCTGAGCGGTGGAATTACAGAAATTGTAAGCGCGCTGGGTCACGAGAAAGAAATTGTAGGAACAGATGTTACCAGCACCTATCCCTCAACATTAAAAGCGACAGCCAAAGACCTTGGACACGTAAGATCCATGACAATCGAGCCGATTATGGCGGTAAGTCCAACTTTGATTTTAGCTTCAGAAAAAGATATCAACCCTGAATTGATGGCTAAAATCAAGTCTTCAGGAATCCAGGCTGAGGTTTTCAAACAGGAATACACTGTGGAAGGAACTAAAAAACTGATCGCTGACGTTGCCAAAGCAGTAGGAAATACAGATTATCAGAAATTAAACGATAAAATCGATGCTGATCTGAAACAAATTCAGCCTATTGCTAAAAAGCCAAAAGTATTGTTCATCTACGCAAGAGGAAACATGCTGATGGTTTCAGGTAAAAATGCCCCTATGGCCTCTCTGATCGGCCTTGCTGGTGGAGAAAATGCAGTGAACGATTTTGAAGATTTCAAGCCATTGACACCAGAGGCTGTTGTAAAAGCTAATCCTGATATTTTATTCTTCTTTGAAACAGGACTTCAGGGTGCCGGCGGAAACGAAGGAGCTCTTAAAATGCCGGGCGTAGCACAGACCAACGCAGGTAAAAACAAAAAGATCATTGCAATGGACGGAGGATTGGTTTCAGGTTTCGGACCTAGACTGGGAGAAGCAGCAGTAGCATTAAACAAACTTTTAATTGAGAACACAAAGTAAACTATACTTTTATCTGACTATAGGTGCCGTACTGCTAGCTATTATAGCAGTACTGGCGCTTAATACAGGAGTCTACGATTTTGGAGGAACATCAGCCTTCAAAGTTTTATGGCACTATATAAAAAGTGATCCGGGCTTATCTTTAAGCGATCAATATGTGATTTGGGAGGTAAGAGCATCCAGAATTGTCATGGCCATTTTAGTAGGAAGCATGCTTGCTGTTTCAGGGACAAGTCTGCAGGGGTTGTTTAAAAATCCGTTAGCAACCGGTGAAGCAATAGGTTTAACTTCCGGAGCTACACTACTTGCGGCAATTGCCATTGTTTTAGGAGGGCATTTCAAACAATATCTTCCTGAAGTGGTTCAGTTTTCACTGGTTGGTATTTCAGCTTTTTTAGGTGCTTTATTAGCCATGATGCTGGTGTACAGGATTTCCACAAGCGCCGGAAAAACCAATGTTGTCATGATGTTGTTAAGCGGTGTGGCCATCACATCCATCGGCTTTTCTATTACAGGATTCCTTATTTATATATCAAAAGATGAACAGTTAAGAGATCTTACGTTCTGGAATATGGGAAGTTTAGCCGCTGCCACCTGGACCAAGAATATTGTTTTGGCTGTAGTGATTGTTATTTCTTACTCAATTTTGCTTCCAAAAGGAAAAGCCCTGAATGCGATGATGTTAGGAGAAAGAGATGCCCAGCATTTAGGAATCAACGTTGAAAAACTGAAAAAGCAGATTGTGATTATTACCTCTTTGATGATAGGAACCTGTGTGGCATTTTCAGGAACCATTGGTTTTGTAGGTCTTATCGTACCTTATATTTTAAGACTTTTATTTAAATCAAATTATGTTTTCATTTTACCGTTGTCAGCTGTTTTGGGAAGTGTTTTGCTGTTGATAGCTGATACATTCAGCCGCAGCATTGTGGCACCATCGGAATTGCCTATCGGTATTTTGACCTCCCTGATCGGAGGACCCATTTTTATCGCTATTTTAATTAAATTTAAAAAATCACTCTAATGATAAAAGCGCATCAGATCAATTATCTTCACAAGGATTTCCATATTCTTGAGGGCGTTGATGTCTCTTTAGGGTATGGCGAATTTTTGGCGATTGTAGGTCCCAACGGAGCCGGGAAGTCAAGCCTTCTCAGTGTTTTGGCTAATGAAATAAAACAGGGAAAACAGGAGATTTTATTTAAGGAAAAATCCATTTCAGACTGGGAAGTGAAAGTATTATCTCAGCATAAGTCTAAATTTTCACAGCATAATTCCAATGAGATTCCTCTGGATGTAAAAGACGTGGTCATGATGGGACGTTATCCGTACTTTGATTCACAGCCACGTAAAGAAGATTTTGAGGCGATGAATAAAATGATGTACGAAACAGACGTTTATCACCTGAAAGACAGAGAATACAATACACTCTCCGGAGGAGAAAAGCAGCGTGTCCATCTTTCAAGAGTAATGGCCCAGCTGGAAAATGAGATTGCCCACAAACTGGTATTTCTGGATGAGCCTTTGAATAATTTAGATATAAAACATCAGTACAAAGCTTTAGAGATTATTAAGAATTTCACTAAAAAGGGCAACAGTGCTATTGTTGTATTGCATGATCTGAACCTTGCTGCACAATTTGCAGATAAAATTTTATTAATGAAATCAGGAAAGGTTTCCGCATACGGAACGCCACAGGAAGTATTTACTGCTGAAACGATCAGCCAGGCGTACAATTTTCCGTGCACCATTTGCGGGCACCCTATTACCAATAACCCAATGATCATTTTTGGATAACCATGGAAAAAGATGAATTAAAAATCCTTGCGCAGAATCTCGCCAATCCACAGGGAGAAAAAGGCATAGAGATCGGCGAGATGATGAACGCTACCAATATCAGCATGACATTGGAAAGCATTCAAACGCTTTTAATAGAAGATGATGAACACATTCTTGAAATAGGCCACGGTAATGCCGGACACCTTAAAAATATTTTAAGCAGAGCCCAAAATCTGAAATATACAGGAGTAGATATTTCTGAAACCATGTACAATGAAGCCAGAAAGCTGAACAAAGACTTTGAAAGCCAGGCTGATTTTGTGCTGTATGAAGGAAAAAAACTTCCTTTTGAAGACAAAACTTTTGATAAGATATTTACTGTCAATACCGTGTATTTCTGGGAAGAACCAGTTGAGTTTCTCAATGAGATCCACAGAGTTTTAAAGAAGGACGGAACTTTCGTTCTTACGTTCGGACAGAAAAAATTTATGGAAACGCTGCCGTTTACAGAATATGATTTTACCATGTACAGCAACAGCGAAATGGAGCAGCTTGTTTCCAAAAGCCACTTCAAGAGAATGAAAATATCTGAAAAAGAAGAAGATATACAAAGCAAATCAGGAAACGAAACCATCCATAGAATTTATACAGTTTTAACCATAAAAAAATAAAATAATGAGCACATTAGTTAATGATTTAAAGGAAAAATGGGAAGCTCTGAAAGCAGACAATCCACATATAAGAATAAGAAATGCTGCAACACAGCTGAGTGTAAGTGAAGCAGAACTACTGGCAACAAGCATAGGCGAAGGAGTAACGGTACTTAAACCTGAATTTCCTGCTATCCTTACCGAAGCAGAACAGTTAGGCAAAGTAATGGCGCTTACCCGCAATGACGAATGTGTACACGAAAGAAAAGGAATCTACCAGAACGGTGATTTCAGCAGTCCTCATGCACAGCTTTTCGTAGGAGAGGATATCGATCTCAGAATATTCCTTAACCACTGGAAATCTGCGTTTGCTGTAGTGGAGGGAGACAAAAAAAGCCTTCAGTTCTTCGGAAAAGATGGTCTTGCCCTTCATAAGATTTATCTGATCAAAAACAGTGATGAAGCTGCTTTCGATGCCATTGTAGAAAAATTCAGAGCAGAAGACCAGAACCAGGTGTTCACTATTGAAGCAGTAGCTCCAAAAGCTCCTGAAAAGGCTGATTCCGAGATTGATGCTGAAGGATTCAAAAAAGCGTGGACGGAATTAAAAGATACCCACGATTTCTTTATGATGACAAGAAAATTCGGGGTAAGCAGAACCCAGGCACTGAGACTGGCTCCGGAAGGATTTGCTAAAAAGATAGATAATTCTAAAGTGGTGAATGTTCTGGAAGACGCTTCAGAAAAGAATATTCCGATCATGGTATTCGTTGGAAACAGGGGAATCATCCAGATTCATACAGGAAACGTGAAGAAAACACTTTGGCACCAGCAATGGTTCAATGTCATGGACCCGGATTTCAACTTACATTTGGATGTTACGAAAATTGCAGAGGCATGGATCGTTAAAAAACCTACTGAAGACGGGGAAGTAACGGCTATTGAAGTGTTCAACAAAGAAGGGGATTTCATCGTTCAGTTCTTTGGGAAAAGAAAACCTGGAATTCCTGAATTGCAGGAATGGAAAGATCTTGTGGCAGAATTAGTGAAATAAATAGTTAGATGATTTTTAATGGACCGTTTTGTTTTAAATTCAAGGCGGTCCTTTTTATGAGAGGATAGAGCGGAAAATTTGTGATATTTGTGAAAGAAACATTTGTACAATTCGTGATTAAATAAAATAAAAATGAAAAATATTTTCATCGCCGTTTTGCTGGCAGTTTTTTGTTCGTTAAGCGGACAGGATTTCAAAGCCTACCAGTTTTATGACAAGAAAGGAAAGGAAGTAAAAACAGATAAACTGATCAAAGAACTGGCTGAATATGATGTTGTTTTCTTTGGGGAGAATCATAACAGCTCTGTCAATCACTGGCTTCAGCTGAAAGTGACGGAAGGTTTATTTCAAAAGAAAAACGGACAGATTATTTTAGGGGCAGAAATGTTCGAAAGAGATAATCAATCGCAGCTGAACAAGTATCTGAATGGGAGTTTTGATGCTAAAACATTAAAAGACTCTGCCAGATTGTGGAATAATTATGCAACAGATTACAAACCGCTGGTTGATTTTGCCAAAACTAAAAAACTGAATTTTATCGCGACCAATATTCCAAGGAGATATGCGTCTCAAACGGCAAAAGAAGGATTGGAATCTCTGAATAAATTAAGTGATAAAGAGAAAGTATACATTGCACAGCTCCCGATCAAAGTAACTTTGGATACGCCGGGGTATCAGGAAATGAAGGCAATGATGGGTGATCATGCCGAAGGAACCAAAGTGATGAACTTTATTTCTGCCCAAGCTACAAAAGATGCCACCATGGCTGAATCTATCCTGAAGAGCATGCAGGCCGGGAAAACGTTTATCCATTACAACGGAAACTATCACAGTAAGGAATTCGGTGGAATCTATTGGTATATCAAACAGAAAAATCCGACCCTTAAAATGGCGGTGATCTCAGTTTTTGAATCTGAAGATCCGGAGCTGAAAGTACCTGCGAAAGAATATATTCCGACAGATTTCAACCTGATCATTCCGGCTGATATGACGAAAACATTTTAAAATTCTTAGGTTCTTTTTGATGACCAGATTTTTTATAACAAAATAGAGGCTTCGACTCCGCTCAGCCTGACAGTCGATACTATTGTGACTAGTAATAGCGTTATCAGGCTGAGCGGAGTCGAAGCCTTTAGCTTATAATCTATATGTAATAAACCCCTTTAAAATTCAATAGAAACGGGCTTTAGCCCGTTTAATTTTATGAAAATAGCCAAACAGGGCTTCAGCCCAATTATATGAAACACATTAGCTATCTTTGTATAACAAATAATAAAAATGAAAAAAATATCTTTTCTGTTTATCTTTTTTATCGGCTTCATGAATGCTCAAAAATTGACTTCAAACGAAACCTCAATTATTAATCAGGGAGATATTACTACAGCATTACCGATTTATCAGACTACAGATTCTCATCAGCATAAAACCTTATTAAGTCTTTCAACAGAAATTGATCCGGTTGATTCCAATACCGCAACTTTGGTCAAGAGAATGAAAGAATCTCTTTTATCAACAGACGGTGGAGTGGGAATTGCGGCGCCACAGGTCGGGATCAACAGAAAAGTGATCTGGGTACAGCGTTTTGATAAAGAAGGAAATCCTCTGGAATACTTTATCAATCCTGTGATTGTGTGGAGATCAGAATTACAGAATCTCGGCCCGGAAGGAGATTTATCCATTCCTGAATTCAGAGACCAGTTTTACAGAAGCAAAGTGATCCAGTTAGAGTATGTTGATCTGAAAGGACAGAAATATTCCGAGATTGTAGAGGGGTTCACGGCTGTGATTTTCCAGCATGAAATCGACCATCTTTTCGGAATCCTGATTTCTGATAAAAAAGAAAAGGAGAAAAATGATTCTTATAAAAAGGTGGATGCGTTTAAAAGGAGTGACTCAACAACGAGATAATTTGTCATTTGCAATATCTTATCCTATATAATAAGCCACAAATTCTCTCAATAACGAATATATGTCTCTCAATTCAAAATATTGAGGACTTACACTGCTTACATTTTCAAAATGTTGCTTTCTGAATAACATTTTAGTTCTTGTCAAATGAAAATATTGAGAAACGACAATTAAACTTTGAAAATGTAAACTGTCTTTTAATTTAAGGGTGTTGTTCACGGTTGCGAGTGTGTTGTTGCCAAAATTGTCGACAATTATAACGCTGTCAGGTACTTTGTTTTTAATTAAATACTCTTTCATTTTGTCACCTTCGTAAAATCCTTCTTTTCCAAGTCCGCCACTGACTAATATTTTTTTCACTCGTCCATAACGATAAAGATTAAGTCCACATTCCATGCGTTTTTCAAGTCTTTCTGAAAGTGTTCCGTCTTCATTGACTGTATTGCCTAAAACCACAGCAATATCTGCGTGCATATTTTTGTCTGTCAAACCGTCAACAATTATATAAATCAAATGTCCACATAACCATAAAAGCAGAATGGTAATAAATATTTTGAATGTTCGTTTAAGGGTTTTCATAAATGACTATTCATTTTTACAATACAGTTTTAATAGAATTGTTACTTTTTATTTCTCGTATACTTACATTTGGGAAAATTATTACAGCCCAGAAAAGTTCCATATTGACCATTTCTTTCAATAAGATTTCCACCACAATTCGGGCATAAGGTATTTTTATTCATACCAGAATTAACCTGGAGTTTTTTATCTTTATTTCGGCTGTTTGTTTTTGCCGTTAGAATTATTGCAACAATTTCATTCTTAGTGTGTTCGTTAATATAATACGAATCATATTTTTTTATTGTTCTGACTAACCTGTTTATATAAACAACATCGGTATATGTTTTGGTTTTAAGCGTTGCTCTTTTTGTAAAGGTAATTATTGAATAATATCTCAGATATTTATAATTTTTCAATACATGTTTTAAAGCATAAATATGCCCTTGGTTTTGTAAAATAGGGTTGTAAAACTTACGTCTGTATTTATAAATAGCCTGAGTCCAGAATTTATCTTTTTCATAGCCTAAAATCCAGCCTTTGTAGTTCTTGGTTTCAATAACAAATATCCCGTAATCTGAAACAATGATGTGATCTATTTGTGAAGTGGAGCCTTTAATATTTAATTCAATATTATTCAGAACAATGTATTTTTCATTGTTGAGCCTTTTTAAAGCTTTTGAGGCTTTATTCTCACCAATTAATCCCTTTATTTTTGGAGTGTAGTATTTAATTAATAAAATACACAGAGCTAATAGAAAAATAATTAAAAAATTACTATCCATACTATTTGTATATTATTTCTGTTAATGCTTCTACGCTTATTGGGTTGGTTGTCATTGGTAAATAAAAAAATCTGTCTCCAAAGAAACAGATTTTTTTATAAAAAAGAAACTAATCTTAGTGATTCGTCACCGAAAGCTTCACCTCCATATTACCTCTCGTCGCATTAGAATATGGGCAAATCTGGTGCGCTTTTTCAGTTAATTCCTGTGCTTCTTCAATAGAAACTCCCGGAATATTTACATCCAGTTCTGCTGCCAAACCGAAACCTCCGTTTTCCAGCTGTCCTATACTAATCTGTGCTGTAACTGTTGTTTCACCGGTTTTTACCTTTGAAAGGCTGATCACCCTGTTAAGAGCGCTGTCAAAACAGGCTGAATATCCGGCTGCAAAAAGCATTTCAGGATTAGCGAAGTCATCATTGCCGCCACCTAAAGCTTTAGGCATTCTTACCTCAAGGTCCAAAACTCCGTTTTCACTTTTTACATGACCGTTTCTTCCGCCTTGAGCTGTTACTTTGGTTGTATATAATGTTTTCATTTATTTTCTATTTTGTTTAATATTTTTAAGATGGTTTCTTTGAGATGGAGCAGATCTTCTGTTTCTACCCCGATTTTAGTCTGTATTTTTCCGGGAATTTCACAGGCTTTCTGTTGCAGCTGTTTTCCGGCTTCGGTTAAAAATACTTCAACTACTCTTTCATCTTCTTTTTTTCTCTTTCTGGAAATGATTCCTTTACTCTCAAGCCTTTTCAGAAGAGGCGTTAAAGTTCCGCTGTCCAGAAACAGTTTCTCTCCGATATGGTTCACTGCAAGACCGTCATTCTCCCATAATACCATCATCACCAGATATTGAGGATACGTAATATCGATCTCGTCAAGGAATGGACGGTAAAGTCCTGTGATCTCCTTGGCAATAACATAAAGCGGAAAGCAGATCTGGTTTTCTAATTGTAGTGATTTTGAATTTTCCATAAAGCTGAACTTGAGAGTGGTAATAAATATATTACTTTTTGATGATGAATTCCTCCATAGGAACTCTTACTTTTTTCATTGTGGATAGCCAGTCCTTTTCTTCATCCCTGTAACCAAGGTATAAAAGGCTGACACTTTTTAATCCTAGTTCTTTTAATCCAAGAATTTCATCCACTATTTCATTACTGAATCCTTCTGCAGGGGTACTATCGATCTTTAATTCTGCAGCCTGAGCCATAGCTAAGCCAAGTGCAATATAAGTCTGGCGTGCAGTATGGGCAAAATGTTCTGCGGAAGTCTGAGCTCCGTACATTTCTTTAATCTTATCGGTATAGCTTCCGAAACGACCTCTTGGCAAATCTCTTACATCGGTGTGATAATCGTAAACCTTATCGATTTTTTCGTTAGAATAACTGTCCCAGGCAGCAAATACTAAAACATGGGAACTGTCTCTCATTACTTCAGGGTTTAGGGCACCCTGTACCATCTTTTCTTTTAATTCCTGATTTTCTACAACGATAACGCGGAATGGCTGCAGCCCTGATGAAGTGGGAGCCAGTCTTGCCGCTTCTAAAATAGTGTTAAGATCTTTTTCTGTTACTTTTTTTGAAGGATCATATGCTTTTACGGCATGTCTCCATTGTAAGTCTTCTATTAATGACATTTCTATTATTTTAAATTTATACTTTTTGTGTTTTCATCACTTTTAAAGGTGGTGATTAAATTCTGATACAAATGTAGGATTAATTAAATTGTGCACAATTTAATTTTGATAGATTTAATTGATGCCAATTTTAGAAAAAACAAATTGATACAGTAAAATCAAGCCTGGTTTCTCTGTTTCAACAAGAATCGGATTTTTTATGAAACTCTTTATTTGAAACTTTGCAGGAGAATTTATAATAAAAAAACAATGCAGAGATTTAAAAACAAAACAGCCCTGATCACAGGAGGAACCAATGGAATGGGATTTGCAACAGCACAGCAGTTCATTGGTGAAGGAGGACGTGTCATTATCACAGGCCGAAGCGAAGAAACGGTTAGCAAAGCATTAACCAAACTGGGCGATCAAGCATCCGGGATTGTTTCTGATGCAGGAAATATGAAAGACCTTATGAATCTGCAACAGGAGATAAGAAAATATGCAGAAACTATCGATATGCTTTTCGTTAATGCAGGTTATGGAAAGTTTTTTCCCATTGAGCATGTGGATGAAGGTCATTTTAATGAGCTTTTCAACATACTCGTAAAAGGTTCTTTCTTTACGGTACAGCAACTATTGCCTTTAATGGACAAAGGAAGCTCAGTCATTTTCAATACTTCTGTGGCCACTGAGATTGCAATGCCTAATTTTTCAATTTATTCTGCTGCTAAATCAGCGGTGCAGTCTTTTATTAAAACCTTCGCTGTAGAGCTTACGGAAAGAGGAATACGGGTCAACGGGGTCAGCCCGGGACATATCAAAACCAATATTTTTAATAATACAGGTTTGAATGCAGAACAGATTGAAAGTGCCGTTCACGATATTATTCCCACTATTCCTTTTAAAAGACAGGGAGAGCCGGAAGAGATTGCGAATACGGTTCTGTTCCTGGCTTCAGAAGAGGCTTCTTACATTCATGGAACAGAAATTAAGGTAGATGCTGGAATTTCAGTGATACGATAAATGGAAATCCCCATCATCAGTGATGGGGATTTGAAGGAAATCATTTAATGTTGTTCAGTCAATTTTTAAGTACATTATTTTTGCAGAAAGGAAATCTATTATGGAATTTCATTGATTTGTTTTATAATATTCGTATTATTTTCAATACCTATATTATAAGCTTTTCCTCTTTTATGGCTTTGGTTTGTTTTTTCAAGAAGCGCTTTATAATTGGCTCCTTTTTTAGACAAGTAAAAAATCTGTGGGCTTATTCCGATGGATATACGGGTGAACTCTTCCGGTTTTTCAGGGTCTTCAGTTACATTGGTGATCACTGAATTATTATACCAGGTCAGGTTCTGTGAACTTGAGCTGCCGGAACAGGATGTGATCATAAATAATATTATTAGTATATAAGTCCAGATTTTCATAAAAAAATATTTGGCAAACAGCTTCTGCCACTAAGTTATGATAAAAAATGGCAGAAGCGTTTATGTTAATTAGAATCCACAGCTTGCAACACTTGGAGCCGGTGATGGTGAGCATCCGGAATATGGTGAGAATATCGTCAGGACGCAATTCGTGTTCACTAAATTATTGTCATACAGATAAGAATTGGTAGGACTTCTGTAATACACATTTCCTGCTGTATTCGCGTAAGAAGAAACCGATGCAGATCCACAGCTGGTGTTGATACATGCATTTCTCCATGCCGTATCCGTAACAGGTCCGCTAGGGAAAAGGGAAGGATCTATGATTCTTTTTTCTGTAACACCCGATGCATTTTTATAGCTTACAAGGATCGCAACATGATAGCTCCATGCTACACAACAAGTACCTGTAGAGGCTTTTAAGTTTCCGTATACAAACTGCTTCTCACAGTCGTAGCCGTTATTGATCAGGATCTGTCTCATTTTGTGAGCTCTGGCATAGCATCCGTCTACCGGGTATCTGAATGTAATGCATGGTGAAGAGGCTGTAGAAGTACCACAAGCCTGGTTTTTGATCAGGGCAAACATGCTGTTTAATGTTGCTACATTGGGAAGAACACTTGTTAATTTGTTCGTTTCATTTTTAACCTCTTTGGTATAAGCAGATTTGAAAAAGCGGATATCCTCCTCACTTCCTTTTTCTACTTTCGCAATTTCATGCGTGTTAGGCTTGATAAAAACCTGGATTGGAGATTCGTTTTTTACCGCTTCCCTGATCAGGCTGATGTACTTTTCATTTTCTTTCGTAGGCGTTATCGTATAGAATTGGGCCGTAACAATGAATGATACTTTCAGGGTACCGTTCTCGTCGTCTATCCCTACCGGAACTGTTTTTCCCAGATCCGTCAGGTTTTTGTTGCTGGTTTCATTCTGACTCATCTGCTGTTCTGCGCTGGAGTCTGTACAGGAATTCAGTGACAGGGCTGTCACAAATACCATCATTGATAACAAAAAATTTCTCATAATTCTCATAGTTTGGTGGTTAGTAATATATTGCTCTAAGTTTTTGGTGTGTCATCTTTTGAGCTGAATCTATTATAAAATAGTTCACTTTATTGTGATATTAAAAGTAAATAAAAATAAAATACCGGCAAACTATTTTTCAATAAAATGTTAATTATTTTAACATAAGTTTGAATTATATCTGTGTTTAAGGGTGTTTGAGTGGATTTTCATTATCAATATGTAAGAACAATTCCGATAGTCATAAAAATTGAAAATCCCGCACAGTAGAATGAGCGGGATGATTTATTTTAAAAATTAATTATTTATTTTTGATCAGGCTGCTTTCCAGAACAATATCTCTGATCAGTGCTTCCTGATAATAATATAAATTACTGTCTTCACTCATTTGATTTTCCATAACAATAATGCTTACATCGGAGCCGGGAACATAGACATTCAGAGATGCGAAACCATCACCAAGACCTGTATGTCCCAAATAAGGAATGCCATTATATTTCACAATACGCATATTATAACCGTAACCGGATTTCTCTTTTCCAAATACATCGTGTTGTGACAATGTGGAAGGTGTAGTCATGAGCTTATAACTTTTAGAGCTCAGAATTTTCCCCTTATGAAGAAGTGAATTCCAGGCTGCCATATCTTCTGCTGTGGTAATCACACCGTCAGCAGGCATGTTTTCATTGGTAATAAATGAATTTTCAACAGGAGTAAAATTATTATCCTTATTCATATGTCCCGAAACAAGATTTCTGCGGTTATCTTTAGAATAGCAGAATGTATTTTTCAGATGAAGTTCTTTGAACAGATCAGTAGCCTGCCGGATATAGGATTTACCGGAAGTCTTTTCAACGATCTTTCCTAAAAGAATATTAGACAGATTTCCATATTTGAATTCTGTACCGGGCTTAAACAGTAAAGGTTTTTCTAAATCAACAATTCCATGGGTATGATTTAAGAGCTGATGAACAGTAACCGAATCCGCCCATGGCTGTGTCAGGGAAGGAAGATATTTTTTAATCGGAGCCTGCAGATCTACTTTTCCTTTTTCAAATTGTTTTAATACTAATACAGAAGTGATCTGTTTGGTATTGGACATGATCTCAAACTGGTCATCTATTTTCAAAGGAACTTTCGTCCGGCTGTCCTCGAAACCATAGGCTTTTGAGTATTTTATTTTTCCGTTTTGCGTGATCAGAAGGACCCCGTTAAATGGCCTGGGAGAAGTTGGAGATTGTATTAAACTGTCAATGCGTCTGGCATAGTCATCTTTGCTTTGGGCATACGATACGGATGCAGAAAAAAGAAATGCTGTAACGCAGAAGATTCTGATAACTGGTTTCATTGGACTTAAAAGTTTGGGCTTGGTTTGATATTATAAGAAACCAAAAATAAGTTTTAAAATAATACAGGATCAGAAAACTTTGAAATAAAAAACGTTAGAATTTAGAATAATGATTCATCTGTAAATAAAAAAACCGACTGTAGAATTACGGCCGGTTTTATTTCTGGTAAAATTTTTATTATTTATGGACAAGTTCAGCTCCGAAAACTTCTGCAAAGTGCTTTCTGATCTTTCCTTTCAGGTCTTCCATTTCTTCAGGTGAAAGTTCTCTTTCAAGCTCTCTTTTTACAGAAGTCACCTGCTTGTCTTTAATACCACACGGAATAATATATTCAAAATACCGCATATCCGTATTCACATTCAATGCGAAACCATGAAGGGTAACCCATCGCGAGGCTTTTACACCCATCGCGCAGATCTTTCTGGCATAAGGCTTTCCCACATCCAGCCATACACCGGTTTCTCCCGGGGAACGCTCACCTTTAATACCGAATTCACCAATGGCCCGGATGATCACCTCTTCGAGATTTCTCATATACAAATGAATATCTGTAAAAAAGTTTTCAAGATCCAAAATCGGGTAACCAACGATCTGTCCGTATCCATGATAAGTAATATCTCCGCCACGGTTCACTTTCACGAAAGTAGCATCTATTTCCTTCAGTTTGTCGATACCCGCAAGCATATTTTCTTCATGACCGCTTTTTCCTAATGTATAAACATGAGGATGCTCTACCAATAACAGGTGATTTGGAGTCGTGATGTGTTGTCCTGCAGGCAAATCACGGTTTTTTATCTTGGTATCAATGATGTTTTTCATCAGGCTTTCCTGATAATCCCAGGCAGGCTGATATTCTTTTATACCAAGATCTTCAAATTCTACCGATTTATTTTGATGTGTATTCATACGTTGATGTCTGTTTTCTTGCAATGGTTATATGAAATTACGATCTCATACCATTTTTTGACATACAAATTTAGTGAATTTTACCCTTTTACAGCATGGATAAAATCTATGGCAGCATTCTTCCAGTCTTTATGGTTCAGAAGGGTATTGACAAAGGCTGTTCCTATAATTCCGCCGGATGCTTTTTCCGTTACATTCTCAAAATCCTCCTTGGATTTTATACCGAATCCTATCATCACCGGATTTTTTAAATGTAGTGACGCCAGACGTGAAAGATAATTTTCATTTTTAAGAACAGCATTGTCATTTCCTGTAGTTGATGAGGAACTTACCGCATACAGAAATCCGGAGCTTAAAGAATCTAAATACAGAATCCTTTCATCAGAAGTTTCAGGAGTGACCAGAAACGTAAAATTAAGGTTGTATTTTTTTAAGATCTGCTGGTAATTATTTTCAAATTCAATAGGAGGCAGGTCAGGGATGATCAGTCCTGAAACACCACTTTCCGAACATTCACGACAAAACTCTTCAAATCCAAAACTCAAAACAGGATTGATGTATCCCATCAGGATAATCGGAATATGAATATCATTTTTCACTGTTTTCAGTTGAGAGAACAGTTTTTCAATGGTCATTCCGTTTTTTAGTGCCAATTCGTGGGCCTGTTGGATCACCGGACCGTCTGCTACGGGATCTGAATAGGGCATCCCGATTTCCATCATATCAGCACCAGAATTTTGAATGAGTTTTATAATATCAGCGGTATCTTCCAATTGCGGAATTCCTGCTGTGAAGTATATATTTAGTTTTTTCATTGTTATAATAGATGTTAGAAGTTAGAGATTAGAAGTTAGAGAAGTATTATAAATTGAAGCTGTCAAAAGACTAATTTCTAATCTCTAACTTCTAATTTCTCTTAAATACGTTTCCATATCCTTATCCCCACGTCCGCTCAGGCAGATCACGACAATGTCTTCTTCACGGAATTTCTTTTTGTCTAAAACGGCCAGCGCATGTGAGCTTTCCAATGCAGGAATTATTCCTTCCAGTTTTGTAAGTTCAAAAGCAGATTGTAAAGCTTCCTCATCATTAATACTGAAAAACTCTGCCCGTTTTTCCTTAAACAAATGAGCATGGAAAGGCCCGATTCCCGGATAATCAAGACCTGCAGAAATAGAGTGGGGTTCGATCACCTGACCATCTTCGGTTTGCATCACAAGACTTTTGCTTCCATGAAGAACACCTAATGTTCCCAGAAAAGTAGTGGCTGCTGATTTCCCGGAATCAATACCCAGTCCGCCGGCTTCCGCAGCAATGATCTTCACTTCTTTTTCTTCTACAAAATGATAGAAAGTTCCTGCTGCATTGCTTCCACCGCCTACACAGGCAATCACATAATCCGGATTTTCTCTCCCGATTTTCTCTTTAAGCTGCTCCCTGATTTCCTTTGAGATAATGCTTTGAAATCTGGCGACCAGATCCGGAAAAGGATGAGGTCCCACCACACTTCCGATCACATAATGTGTTGTCACCGGATTATTGATCCAGTCCCTAAGCGCTTCATTTACGGCGTCTTTCAGGGTTTTGGAGCCAGAGGTTGCCGGAATCACTTCTGCACCCAGCATTTTCATTCTTGCTACATTAGGAGCCTGTCTCTGAATGTCGATTTCTCCCATATAAACGATACATTCCAGGCCAAGAAGGGCACAGGCTGTAGCTGTGGCCACACCGTGCTGCCCGGCTCCGGTTTCAGCAATAATTCTGGTTTTACCAAGACGTTTTGCCAGTAAAACCTGTCCCAGGGCATTGTTGATCTTATGCGCTCCGGTATGGTTGAGATCCTCTCTTTTTAAATAAACTTGAGTATGGTATTTCTGGCTTAAATTCTTAGCGAAATAGAGTGGGGTAGAACGTCCTACATAATTTTTAAGCAGGTCCTGATACTCATCCTGAAACTCTTCAGACTCTATGATCTTAAGATAGTTTTTCTGCAGTTCCTCTACATTCGGATAAAGCATTTCAGGGATGAAAGCTCCTCCGAATTCTCCATAATATCCGTGTTCATCAGGGTTTTTATAATTCATTGTATTGTTTTTAGTTATTAAATAAGCATTTTTTTCCGGGTTAAGCTGTCTGAGGAGCTCCCTGGTTTCTCCGGAACCATTAAAAATCAAAATATCATCGTCTTCAGAGCTGATCCATCTGTTTTCACTATTTTCAAGAATAGCTTTGGCCTTGTTTTCCAGAATTTCAATATTACATGGTTGATAAAAGGGGCGAAGATCAGCAAAACAGAAGCCTATGGTTTCAATTTTCCTTTGAATCAGATTTTCCTTAAAAGACTGAACCAGCTGTGATCCGTATCCTCTTTTTTTCTGAGCAGAAACCAGTCCTACAGCCTCAGCAAAAGAATACTGCTTTTCTGAAATCTCTAAGATGAAGTCAAAGTTAAGGCGTATCATTGCTAGTATTTCATCTTCAAATCCTGATATAAAATGAAATTCTGAATTTTTAAAAAAACTGCGAAAATCTGACGGAGTCATCCCACTCCACTCAGGGACTTCCCAAAGGCTTAAAATATGTTGTGTATCGTGATCCGTTAATTCACTTGACTTTTTAATTTGATAATTCATCGGTTAAGCTGTTGATAAATTGTATATAATAATTCCGTTGCTGTCTGGTGATCAGTTTTTTATGATGCAGTAATTCAATTTTACTGATCAGGTCAATTAAGGTGGCAACATCTATTTTTGAGTCGTACATGGTAACGGCAATTTCCAGATTGTCAATTAAGAAATAAGGATCGGAATCTTCATAAAGCAGAAAAATTTTAGCATAAATCTTTCCCAGGTCATATTTCACATTTGTTTTGACGTGAATATCTAAAAATTTGTCAGAAATTATCACGAGATAATAACTGTTCCAAAGACCTATTCTTTCAAAGAAATACTGGATATCATCACCGTTAAAAATTTTGATAATGTCTATAAACTCCTGTAACTGTTTGTCCATAGTCCAGTTCTCTGCATCGCTGTCATTCTGTGAAACAAAATTGTACAGAGCCTGAATTTTTTCATTCCCGAATTTAGGCGGAAATAAGGTTTTATAAAATGTTTTTTTTAGCAGATGGATGTTCATCATCTTATGTGTATTTTTTAGCCGTTCTTTTAAAACGGTTTAGAAATGAATTTTCTTATTTTTCCCAGGTCTTTAATTCCCGGTTCCAGTTCAAATTTTGAATTGATATCTATGACAAAAGGCTTCTTATTCAAAAGACTGATGCCTTCAATATTTTCCTCTGAAATACCACCACTCAAAAAATAGGGAAGTGGAATCTCAAACTCATTCAATAAGGTCCAGTCGAACTGCTTTCCCGTTCCTCCGAATGCTTTACTGTCTGTATCAAAGAGAAAATAATCAACAAGTGAAACGTGAGAGCTAATTGTTTTTTTTATTTTTTCCTTCGTTTCCTGATCATTATTTCCGATCCTGACAGCCTTTATGATTTTAATCTCAGGTTTAAGGTTTTGTTTTAAGGCGATCATAAAATCTTCGTTTTCATCGCCATGGAGCTGAATCATATTCAACCTTGCTTTTTCTGCAATATTGGTAACTTTATCAATGGTTTCATTGACAAAAACTCCTGTTTTTCCCGGATGACTGATTTGCGAAATATCTTCCAGACTCAAATGATTCAAAACATATCTTGGTGATTTTTCATAGAAAATAAAACCGAGAAAATCTGTTTTTAGGGAAATCAGCTCATGAATTTGATTTAATTGGGTCAATCCACAAACTTTTAGCTTTGGCCGCAGGTTTTTATTCATTGCTAGATTGATAAACTGTTATATGGCTACATTAGAAACAAATTCAGCGAATTTATTTGCCGGATCTTCATTTTTCATAAAATATTCTCCCATCAGAAAACCGTCGAATCCTTTTTCCTTTAAGTACCTGAAATTTTCTGTACTGTAAATGCCGCTTTCTGCGATGGATAAGACATCTTTCGGAAGCTGGTCTTTTAAAAGTACGGAATGCTGAAGATCAACTTTAAAGTCTTTCAAATTTCTGTTGTTGATACCGACAAGATCAATTTTAGAATTGAAATGATTCAGCTCGTCTTCTGTATGAATTTCCAGAAGGACTTCCATATCCAGCTGATGGGCCAGCTCTGTAAATTCCAAAACCTGATCTTGAGAAAGACAGGCTGCGATCAGTAGAACGGTATCGGCACCGATACTTTTGGCTTCATAAAACTGGTATTCATCCACCATAAAATCTTTCCTGAGAATAGGGATATGGATATGATTTCTTACATTCAAAATATCATCAAAGCTTCCTCCGAAAAAATCTGTGTCAGTCAGAATAGAAATTCCGGATGCTCCAAAATTTTCATAGGCAGAAACGACTTTTAAAGGCTGAACCTGATCGTTGATAATCCCTTTTGAAGGAGATTTTCTTTTAAATTCAGCAATAATTCCGCTTTTATTTTTGATAGATTCTTTCAGGGAAAAACTTTTTCTTCCAAAAAAATCAGAATTCTTCAGATGATCAATTGAAATTTTTGCTTTTGAAACGGTAATTTCTTCCTTTTTTCTTTCAATAATTTTATCAAGTATTGTCATTGTTTAACTAGAAGTTAGAGGTTAGAAATTAGAGGTTAGATATGCCGGAGAAGAGTTTAAATTTTTATTATCAACTAATAACCAGCAGCTAGCAACTAATTAATTATCAATATTAGCCATTTACCAGTAATTCAAGGCTTCTTAGTGCCTTTCCACTTTCCAGACTTTCTTTTGTCAGTGCAAGGCAATCTTCATAGGTTCCGAATTTTTTAGTGTGGAAAAGAGCAGTTGATGCATTGGCAAGAACCACAGCGTTTTGTTGTACCGAACCTTTTCCTTCCAGGATATTCCTGAAAATCTTAGCTGATTCCTGAGGGGTTTCTCCCGATTTAATGCTTTCCGGACTTACAGAATCAAATCCCAGATCCCGGGCAGAATAAATTTCTTCACCATGTTTCGTAATAATCTTGCTGTCCTGGGTAAGGCTTATTTCATCATATCCATCCAGGCCATGTACAAGGATAAACTCGCGCTCTTCTTTCTGCAAGAGGTATTGGTAAATTCTTGCAATTTCAAGATTATAAACTCCAATTACAGAATATTTCGGTTTCGAAGGATTGACCAACGGACCCAACAAATTGAAAAACGTTCTAAGTCCTAAGGCTTTCCTCAAAGCACCTACAGATTGAAGAGCAGGATGAAAATACGGAGCGTGCAGAAAACATATATTGGCTTTTTCAAGGTCTTTATTCAGCTGATCTGAAGTATTTTTGAACTGATAACCAAGTTCTTCCATGACATTGGATGATCCTGTGGTAGCAGATGCCCCGTAATTTCCGTGTTTGGCAACTTTCTGTCCAGTTCCCGCAACGACAAAGCTTGCCAGCGTTGATATATTGATTGTGTTTTTGCCATCGCCTCCGGTTCCCACAATGTCCATCGTATCGTGATGGTCAAGATGTACGGGAACGGCCATTTGCAGAAGTGCTTCTCTGAAACCTTCCAGTTCTTTTAAGGTAATATTCCGCATCAGAAAAACACTGATAAATGCAGTGACTTCTGCAGAATTGAATTTATTCTGTGCGATCTCGATCATCGTTGCCTTTGCTTCCGATTTGGACAAAGTCTGATGATTGAACAGGTATTGGAGGATTTCTTTCATCTGGGGTGCTTTTATAGGTGTTTCTGTAGTTTTCAATGTAAAAGAAAGTTTTTGATTATCACTTCCCCGTCAGGAGTTAAAATACTTTCAGGGTGGAATTGTACCCCATGTACATCATAGGTTTTATGTTGCAGTGCCATGATCATTCCATCTTTGTCTACGGCTGTAATTTCCAGTTCTTCAGGAAAGCCTTCCGGGTTGACAGCCCAGCTGTGGTATCTTCCCACTTCCATTCCTGAAGTTAGGTTTTTGAAAATTTTAGTGTTTTCTTTAACCAGTTCGGCAGAAGTAGCCACCCCATGAAAAATTTCAGAAAGATTGATCAGGCTTCCTCCAAAAGCTTCAGCAATAGCTTGTTGTCCGAGACAAACGCCTAAAATACTTTTGGTAGGGGCGTATTCCCTGATCAGATCCAGCAAAATTCCTGCCTCTTCCGGAATACCGGGACCGGGTGAAAGGATAATTTTATCATATTTCCCGATCTCTTCCAAAGTGATCTGATCATTTCTTACTACATCTACTTTCTGATCCAGAATTCGTTCAATGATCTGAACCAGGTTGTAGGTGAAGCTGTCGTAGTTATCAAAAACCAGAACTTTAAGTTGATTAGGAGTTGCTGGTTGGTTTATATCGTTGCTCATTTTTTGTTTTTTATTGTTGGGTAGGAGTTGAAAGTTGCTGTTAACTCAATACTATTTTACCTGCTTTGTCAACTGCTTTTTTCAGCGCATTTAATTTATTATTCACTTCCTGCAGCTCATTTTCAGGGACAGATTTTGCCACCAGTCCGGCTCCGGCCTGATAATAAAGGGTATTGTTCCGGCTTAAAAAAGTACGGATCATAATGGCCTGGTTGCAGGTTCCGTTTAATCCGATCATTCCGATGCATCCTCCGTAATAACCTCGGGAGTCTTTTTCATACTGATCGATAAGCTGAAGGGCTTTATGTTTTGGGGCACCGCTTAAAGTTCCCTGCGGAAAAGTGGCAGAAACCATATCAAGGGGATTGATGTTTTCCGGAAGATCGGCAGTAACTTCGCTTACCATATGGATGACATGGGAGAAAAGCTGGATCTCTTTCAGTTTGGTGACAGTTACATTTTTGCCTAGTTTGCCAAGGTCGTTTCTTGCTAAATCTACCAGCATGGTATGTTCCGCATTTTCCTTCGGATCATTTTTTAAAGCCTCAATAGACTGGAGATCAGTTTCCAGATGTCCGGTTCTCTTGAAAGTTCCTGCAATAGGGTGAATGACAGCTTTGTTGTCTTTGATGATCAGCTGGCTTTCTGGACTGGAACCGAATAATTTATAGTTTCCGTAATCGAAAAAGAAAAGATAGGGAGAAGGGTTGATATTCCTAAGGGCACGGTATACATTGAATTCGTCCCCTTTGAATTTCTGTTCAAACCTCCTGCTTAAAACCAGTTGGAAGACATCACCTCTCATACAGTGTTTCTGGGCTGTTTTTACTAGTTCGATATATTCTTCATCGGTAAGATTAGAGGTTTCGCTGTCAATTTTTTCGAAAGGATAGACCGGAGTATTCTGATTTCTGATCAGGTTTTCCAACAGATAAAGTTCAGATTTTAACCCCGGGATTTGGTTTTCGATAATGTGCATCTCATCATTGTAATGATTGATGGCAATAACATATTGGTATAGTCTGTAACGAAGAATAGGAATTTCTACTTCAGGACTCTGTGGCTTTAAGCTGATGTCTTCAAAAAACTGTACGGCTTCAAAGCTTGTATATCCGAAAAGGCTTTGCGCTGTCTGTTCAATAGGGTCATGCGTGGTTTCACATTCAAAAACGCTTTGGAATTCCTCAAAAATCTCCGTTATATTTCGTTCGCCTATCAATTGCTTTACAGGATCTGAACCCGGCAGCTTGATTTCAAATTCAGTAAGATTTTTAACCTCAATTCCTGCAACGGCATTCACTGCGATAAAAGAGAAATTATTATCAATATTCTTAGAATCCGAACTTTCCAAAAGAATAGTATCCCTGAAGCGGTCTCTGATCTGAAGATAGATGTTCATGGGAGTATAAAGGTCTCCCAGTGTTTTTTTAGAACCGGTCTTTATTTTTATTTTCTGAGTGGTCATCTGACTTGTATTTTTTTGTTTTGGATTAAATAAAAAAGGCTTCAACGGAATCCGTCAAAGCCTATATATTGTTTATTTTAATTATTCTGCTATCTCATTAGCAACATGACAATACCTCCAGACCCGACGAAGAGTTTGAAAGCCACCACCAAATATTGTTGCTCATATTAAACATGGTACAAATGTAGAAATTTTTTTAATATAAAAACAAAAAACGGCCAAAAATAAAAAAACTTAATATGGAGATCTTTTATTTAAGTTGCTTTAATTCCTTTTTTAATTCTTCAATTTTTGTTTTGTATTCGTCATTGTTATAGGAACTTACATAATCCTCTAAAGCTGAAATGTATTCTTCAATAAACTCTTTATTCGTTCTGTCCGCTTCATATTTGATCTTTGCGGAGTTTACCGGAGCCATCTTTTCATACTGCAGCAAAGCGTTTCCTTCTTCAGACTGATAATACAGGATTACTATGTTTTTTTCATATCCCGGAATATATTTTACCGGGAAATACTGTTCCGTTCTGGGGATTCTGATGGCATTTTCAATTGGATAAATAGTAGCACTTGTTGTTGAAAAATAAGTTGAAACATATTTTCCGTCCTTTTTTTTTACAATAGCTTCATAATCATGAATATACATCTCATTCAGGGTAGAGTTGGTTTCTACATCGGAGGTGATAACGGCTGTACTTTCTACGCCGTATTTATTTAAAAACCAGGCATTCAGATATTGTCCTGCAACACCGTTCAGAATGGCGAGAGGAAGAATCGGGGCTAGAAACCATGCTTTTTTGGTAACATAAGAAAGTAAACCAAAGAATACTAAAAGTATGATCACCGTGTAAAAACCATGATGACTGGTGAAAAACAGAATTTTGGATATAAAGATCATTTGAAAGTTTGTTAAGTTAAAAAGATAAGCAGATAAAATTGATTTGCCTTATGAGTAATGAGGGATTATTTCTAATTCTATTATATTTTTGTTATGTATTTTGTACAAAAGACCTGTTTTTTTGTTTTCCAATTTAAATTTCATAATCCTTTTTTTATTTCAAATAGTTAATATTTTCAAATATTGTAGAATTAAGTTGATTGTTGTAAAAAAATAATTAGATTTTATCGGGCTCTTGATTTTAATTCTTCAGAAAGTTTATCAGTACTGGTGCCATCTTTCTTTATACCTTTTGCCAATTTATATACCAATCCCAATCTTATCCAATGTGTATCAAAATTTTGGGTAATATTTGATATTTGATTTTCTATAATTGAGGTATTTTTAACAGTATAAGTTCTGAATATATCATTACCAACTAAAGATACTTTCAGTTTATTATCAAAGAATGATTTACTAATTCCAATATTTGCTGTAAACAGGTCTTGTGTCTTATATGGACCTTGAATAAATGGAGTTCTATAATCTGTTGTAAATTCCAATTTTAAAGTCTTAGGTAATGAAAAAATATTAGATACAACCATTTGACCAGACCAGATACTAGAATTTATATTTATGGTATTATCACTTATTCTATTGTATAAAATGATTCCATTTAAATTCAGATTCCACCATTTGAGTGGCTGTAATGAAATATTAGAACTAAAAGATAATGAATTGCTTTTATTTACATTTATTGGAGTAAGTATGGTTGAAGTATTGTCATTATCCTGAATAGGAGTTTGATATATTTGATTTTTATTAATAAAATAGGCAATACTAAAAATATATTTATTTTTCAGGATATATTGCACCTCTAATTGGTGTGAAAAGCTGGGCTTTAATTCAGAATTTCCTACGAGTCTTGTATACTGATCCACATAATAAACAAACGGCATTAGATTTCTAAATTTTGGACGATTAATCCTTTTATTATATGATAAACTAAAACTGTTATTTTTTGAAGGGTTATAAGAAAAATTGAAAAAAGGGAATAAATTGATATTATCCCTTTTCAAAGTGAAGTTATTTTTTTCATCTACGCCTTTCAAAGGATTATATTCTAATCTGCTTCCAACGGTAAAACTCGTTTTATTAAAATTTTTATTATATTGAATGTAACTTCCAAAAATCCATTCATTATACTCGTATTTATCTGATTTAGAAAGGGAAAATACTGAAGATTCATAGAAATTATTTTCACTGTCTATACTTTGATAGATTGCTTTCGCTCCTGTTTCAAGTTTTGATAAGGAGTCTAATTTTATTTCATAATCGAGCTGAGAAAGAACTATATTTACTTTATTGGGAGATTCATTTTGTAAATCATCATAAGTATGAGTTGCAGGATATTGAAAGGAAGAAAGAAAGGAATTATTTTTTATATTATAGAAAATATAGTTTGACTTAAACGTTATTTTTGATTTCTTATTTGTAATATTATAATCAAAGCCTATATCAAATGTTTTTAAATTATTTTTACTGTTTTGGTTCGAAAACAATGTTGAGGTCGGTTCATTTTGATTATCATAAAAATGGAGATCGGTATTTTGATTTATTTTTTCATTATAAAAAGAAAAAGAAGAGTTTATCAATAAATTCGACTTATTGAACTTGTGCTCATACTGGGAATTCAGGGTATTGGTATTTCCTTTAATTTTTGCATAAGTTTCTTGATTGGTGCTTGTATTTAAAAAATCTCTGTAAGTATCTGCTTTTTCAAAATCAGTATTAAAGGAATTGATATAATAAAGCATATACCGGTTTTTTTGGGTATTATACTGTCCTTTAATTCCTAAGTTTTGTTTATAATATTTCCCCTGAGTTCCGTTAAATGACATGCCTAAATAATAACCTTCTCTTGTTATCTTTTTTGTTTTGATATTAATAATTCCTGCATTTCCACTTGCATCGTATTTTGCAGACGGCGATGTGTTTATTTCTATTTCGCTAACGTCACTGGAAGAAATATTTTTTAAATAATTGATTACTTCACTATTAGACATATAGAGAGTTTGTCCATCTACTTGTATTTGTACACCAGGTTTTCCTTTTACATTAAAAGAATTGTTAGAATAATTAAAAGATACGCCCGGAAGTTTGGATAAAGTTTCAAATGCAGTTCCATTAGATAAAATTGGGCTGCTTTCAACACTAATTGCCAACACTCCATTTTTATTTTGGACTAAAGGTTTTTTGTTAGAAACAATAACTTCCTGAATTTTATTTTCCCTTTCAATTGAGATTATATCATTTATTAAATTATTGTGAATAGATATAGTATCGCATTTAAGAAAGCTATTAGCTGTAATGCATCTTTTATAGTTGCCTGTTGATATATTTTTGAAAGTGAAATTTTGGGCTGATGTTGATTCTGAAAAGGAATTTACCGGATTGTTTAGATCAGTAAGAATAATAAGATATTCTTTAGCAGAATTACCCTCTATTTTACCGCTGTATTGTACAGTCTGGGAAAATATTTTGATGAATCCGAATAAAAATATCAGTACTAAAAACTTATATACCATATTTGATTTTTAGTTTATTGTAAATCGAGTAATATTGATCATTAGTAAAAAATATGGCATAGCAAGAGATCATAACTAAAGAAAAATTATCAATTTTCATTAAAAAGAATATGCCGATATGTAATATAATTCCAATTAAAATGGTTATAAATCTTGTTTTTTTGATGAAGATAAAAATAGGAAATAATAATTGAAAAATAATTGTAAACCAGGTTGATAATTTGACCATAAAAATTGAATTCGTAAAAAAAGAATTGAATTTTGTCGGAGAAAAATCATCGGAATTAAGTATATAATATAACGCTGTTCCTTCTCTCCACATTCCACCTTGTAATTTATGCAATCCGGCAAAAAAATAGATAATACATATTTGAATCATTATGGCATAAGAAAAATATAGACTCAATATGTTGGAATATTTTGACGTTTTTTTATAAGTTTTATTTTTAAATGCTTCATATTTATTGCTAAAACTATATGTTTCAATAAATAAGAAAAAAGGCAGTATTACAGAAATAACATTATCTGCACCATCTAAAAGATATAAATTCCTAATCTTAAAAATAAACAAAAGAAAAAATAATATTAATACAGACAATCTTTGCAAAATACCGAGCATGAATAAAAATCCAAAAATAATCCCCAAAAAACAGAATATCATTACATTATTTGATTTTGTAAAGTCTATATATAGCCAATTCAGCTTGAAGAACCGAATAATATCTGTATATGTTTCATAAGAGACAATTCCACCGTTTCCAAATAAGTACTTCCTATTGATAAAATATACTATAAAATCCTTAAATATCAAAAATCCTATAAGAAATCGCAATATTGATGAGCCTATTTTCCTATCGTAAATAAGATTATTCATATAAGGACTGTTTGTTGGTGAGATAAACATTTGTTAATGTAATGTATTTTTTTTCTTCAAATTTATTTTTAGAGTATGGAGGTATTAAGGATTCATTAATTAAGTATATGTCCACAAATACAGAATCTTTATTATTTATTTTGTCTAGAAAGCTTTTTTGATTTTTCAATGTAAGTTTAGAGTAATTCAAAATCGATTCTAAACCATGAGATTTGCTTTTATCCGCATAAATTCTATCTAAATTTCCTTTTGAAATTTTCTGTATTATATCATTATAGCAACCGTTTTGATATTTCAGCAACCTTTGGTTAATATTAAATAAACCCTGATTACTGTTGTTTTTAATATCTTCGTGTATATCAATTGTAATATTATTAGTATTTGTATGGTACTTTATTATAAAGTACTGATTTCCATGTGGAGGAGTAGGAGAAAACATTCCCCAATTCTGTTCGAAAAAAGGATTAATATAAAAATCTTTTATTTTTTTTATTGTTCCATTTTTAGTATAATCTAGATCATAGAATTGTACAAGAATAACAAACAAAAAGTGGATGCTCAAACATCCTATAGTAAAATTTTTTAAGAGTTTTATTTTTTTCGTCATTCTGAATTAATGAAATAAAAAGAGCTATCATCATTTTGCAAATTTTGATAGCTCTTAAGAATTTAAAGGCTTGGATCTAACGACGATGCTCCAGTTGTTGTTGTCGTAGTCGTAGTTGTAGTGGTTGTAGTGGTTTCCGTAGTTGTAGAATTTCTACTTGCTTCAACAATATCATTTGATTTGCTTCCAGAAACTACGGTATTAGTACCTTTTCCTATTGCTGAATTACCTGCAGCAATAGCTACTACTCCCAAAACTCCACTAAGTAATAGTGATTTAATTAATTTCATAGTACTTTGTTTTTTGGTGTTATACTTCCTTGTACAGTTTTATTTCCACACAAGGCTTTACAGAAATATATTTTTTATCAATTATCATGAGATAACTAACGCCACTAATATATAAAATATTTTAATATAACAACATGTAGTGAGTTAAATTATGAATGTTTTTTTTAAAATATTCATAATTTAGGGAACTATTATCGTTTGATATCACTAATAAACATCTTACTTTTTTATATATGGAAATGAAATTAAATAAAAGTTCTTCACTCAATCATCAGCACTTTCGCTGAATTAAAATTAATAAATGTGAAAGTTTAATTATCCGTATCTTGTATCTAAAAATAATCTTTTGGCTATGCAATTCTTTTTTTGACTGTTTTATATACAGTAAAATCTTATTAAATGGGAAAATGTCAGTAATTTAAAAGCTTATTTTTTATACTTTTGTCTAAATTTTATAGAAAAAATAATGAAAAAAGTATTAGCAATTGCATTCATCGGAAGTTTGTTCGTAGTAAACTGCTCTAAGAAACCGGATCATAATTTACAGGACAGCAACACAATGCTGGCGGAACCAGATGCTCCAACAGTAGTAGATTCTACAGCGAAGACAGTAACTCCGGCTGCTGCAACAACTCCTGCACCAGCTACTGAGGCTGCTAAAACAGATTCTACTGCAGCAAAAAAATAATGAAAAAATTCCTTTTGGCAGGAACTATAGGATTTCTGATCCTTTCCTGTTCTAAAAAAGAAAACACGGAGGTACCAAGTATGCCTGCCGAAACATCTGCTGTTTCGGAACCGGCAAAAGCTAATCTTTCAGGTGACCAGATCATCGAAACATTAGACTGTTCAGGTTGCCATGCCGTGAATGAGAGAATGATAGGACCTTCTTATAAGGAGATCGCAGAAAAATATTCTGAAAAAGATATTGAGCTGCTGGCTTCCAAGATCATAGAAGGCGGGAGCGGAGTTTGGGGAGGCGTTCCGATGGCTGCCCATCCACAGGTATCTAAAGAAGATGCCAAAAAAATGGTAGAATATATTCTGAGTCAGAAAAAATAAATAATGTCTACTGAAAAATCCAGTCTGCACACAAGAAATCTGCATCGCAATCCTTATGATTTTGATCAGCTTATTTCTTGTGTGCCAGAACTGAAACACTATGTGTTCGTTAATGCTTACGAAACGCAGACCATTAATTTTAGCCTTCCCAAAGCGGTAAAACTGCTTAACCAGGCATTACTTTTACATTTTTACCATATCAAAAACTGGGATATTCCCGAAACCAATCTTTGTCCTCCTATTCCCGGACGGGCTGATTATATCCATTATATTGCCGATCTTATCGCCGAACAGCAGCCTGAAATCCCGACAGGGACTTCTGTGTCAGGGTTAGATATCGGAACAGGAGCGAATCTTGTTTATCCCTTACTGGCTCACAGATCTTATGGATGGAAGATGATGGGAACAGATATTAATAAGGATTCGTTGGAAAATGCACGGCGTATTTTGGATCAAAACCCGGATTTATTATCTGTTATTCCATTAAAACAACAGCCTGATTCCAATCATATCTTTAAAAATATTATCGAATCTGGAGACCGTTTTGCATTTTCTATGTGTAATCCTCCTTTTCATGATTCCGAAGAATCTGCGCTGAAAGGAAACCTTAGAAAAACAAAGAATATCAATAAATCAAAGTCTAAAAAGCCTCTTCTTAATTTTGGAGGACAACAATCCGAATTATGGTGTGAAGGTGGTGAACTGGCTTTTATCTCAAAAATGATTGAGGAAAGTGTTCAGTATTCCTCACAGGTCCTTTGGTTCACATGTTTGGTGTCTAAAAAAGACAACCTATATAAGCTCAACACACTATTAAAAAAAGTCAAAGCATTAGAAATTAAAACCATTGATATGGCTCAGGGGCAAAAGATAAGCAGAATGCTGGCCTGGACATTTATTCCTGAGAAGGATAGGACAGGGTGGATATAAGATGTAAATAGTCAATTTTGCTGCGCAAGTCAAATGTCAATGGTAACCTTCACTAACAATTCACTGTGAAACAGATTCACCATTGACAGTTCACTTTTCACAATTAAAGTCAATAGTCAATTTTGCTGCGCAAG